>NZ_JAMQOR010000001.1:0-1643875 GCF_031624555.1 Haloarcula sp. S1AR25-4
TGGAGTGCGCGAGCCTCTGGGAAATCTGGTTCGCCGCCACCATTCATACTTTCATCGAGCCTCGCAGAGAGATATCTCTCTGCGGGGCTTTTTGCATGTATAGAGAGCGGCAGCGCTGTCGGCGGCGGAACGCGTTCGAGGCTGCGCCGTCGGCACACGGTATGCCAGCGAACCCGGGCGTCGTATAACGGATGATGGACGTGACGCGTTCGGGACCGGCGTTCACGCCCTGGAGACGCTCGCGGACGACGAGACGCTGACCGCCGACGTAACCGTCGTCTGTAACGGCGGTAGTCGAACACTTGTTGCAGTCGACATGCGGGGCGCATCGCGCACTCTCGACCGTGGGATCGACGCGTGTGCCCGTCTTCGCTCGATAGCGGCAGCCACGACAGCGCTGGGATGAACCGACCCGCAAGGGGGCGTCGGGGAACGTCTCCGTCAGGCCGTAGCCACTCCTGGGTGGAGTCGAGGAGCGCTGATAGTGCGCACCGGTAGCGTCGTCAGAGCGTCCCGTGGGCGGTCGAGGTCGACGATACTCGGCACGCTACTGTCACAGAGATAACTGCCGGGGCCCCCGATCGGTTTTTAACGGTCGATGCGGACCGAGGCCCGAACGTCGGCGGCGGAACGCGCAACGTCAACGGTGTAGCGGCCGTCGTCGACGGTCCATCCCCCGGCCGGGTCGTACCGCGAGAAGGCGAGATGGTCGAGCGACAGCGAGACGGTGCGCGACTCACCGGCATCGAGCGCGACTGCGTCGAAGGCGGCCAGTTCCCGAACCGGACGGTCGATGTCGTCGGTGTCCGGTGGGCGGACGTACGCCTGGACCACCTCGCGGCCCGGTCGGTCTGCGACGTTCTCGACGGTGACCTCGACGGTCGACTCGTCGATGGCCACAGCGTCGCGGTATTCGAACGTCGCATAGGAGTGGCCGTGGCCGAACGGGTAGGTCGGGTCGTGGTCGGTCGCGTCGAAGTGTCTGTAGCCGACGAACAGGCCCTCGTCGTAGTGGGCCACGCCGTCGACGCCGGGGAACCGTCGCTCGTCGCTCGTCGGGTACGCCTCTTCGGGCGCGAACGTGACGGGGAGTCGACCACCGGGGTCGCGGTCACCGTAGAGGACTGTAGCGAGCGCCGACCCGTCGGCCTGTCCGGGGTACCACTGTTCGAGGACTGCCGCTACGTCGTCGCGCCACGGCATCTCGACCGGGCCGCCCGAGCGGACGACGACGACGGTCCGGTCGTTAGCCGCGGCGACGGCCTCGACGAGTTCGTCCTGTCGACCGGGAAGCGAGAGGGAATCACGGTCGCGGGCCTCCGTCGTCGCGTCTCGGACGACGACGATCGGTACGTCGGCGTCGGCGGCGGCGTCGACGGCGGCATCGAGCGACGGGTCAACGGGGGGTGTGGACCCGCCGTCGCTGTCGTGGCCACTCTCGACGAACGGTAGCAGGTCGAACAGCGATACGTCCTCGATTTCGGGGACGCCGGGTGCGACCGTCACTGTCCCGTCGGCCCGCGATTCGATTCCGTCGGCGGGACTGACCGAGTGAAACGGGGTCGTCTCCGAGGACCCGCCGCCACCCAGTTTCGGTTCGTGGACGTGAGGGCCGACGACTGCGACGTCGGCGTCGTCGGCGAGGGGGAGGACGTCGTCGTTGTCGAGCAGGACGGTCCCTCGGACGGCCAACCGCTCGGCGAGGTCGCGGTGGCGCTGGCTATCCAGTTCGCCGGGACGGTCCTCGTCGTCGAACAGGCCGATTCGAGCCATCTGCCCGAGGACGCGCGTAACCATGTCGTCCAGTCGTTCGGGCGAGACGTCGCCGTCGTCGAGAGCGGTCGCAAGCGGGTCGCCGAACAGGCCCGCGTGGGTCGCGTCGGGGATGCCGTCGGGCCACTCGAAGTCGTCGAGTGCGTCGTCGCCCGCTTCCGGGACGCCCGGCATCTCCACGTCCAGTCCGGCGTTCGCCGCGCCGACAGTAGTCTCCAGCCCATACCAGTCGGAGACGACGTAGCCGCCGAACCCCCATTCGTCTTTGAGCACGTCGCCGACGAGCCGTTCGTGGTCGCTCATATGCGTGCCGTTCACGCGGTTGTACGCGGTCATCACCGACCCGACGCCGCCCTCGACGGCGGCCCGGAACGGCGGGAGGTACAGTTCGCGAAGCGTCCGTTCGTCGACGTCGGCACTGACCGTCGTCCGGTGGGTCTCCTGATTGTTGGCGACGAAGTGTTTCACCGTCGCGACGACGTCCTCGGACTGGATGCCGGAGACGAGCGCTCGGCCGATGTCGCTCGCGTGAACGGGGTCCTCGGAGAGGTACTCGAAGTTGCGGCCACACTGCGGGACGCGGATGATGTTCACACCCGGGGCCAACAGCGCGTCTTGGTCGTGGGCGCGCGCCTCGCGGGCCATCGCGGCACCCTGCGTCCGTGCGAGGTCGGGATCGAACGTCGCCGCCGTCGCGAGGGAGGCGGGGAACGCCGTCGCGCGTTCGCCCTCGGCCCGGATTCCGAGGGGACCGTCGACCAGTCTGAACGGTGGGATTCCGAGCCGTTCGACGCCGGGGAGAAAGCCAGTCGCGGTCCCTTCAGGGTCGTCGGTCCCGCGAACCAGCGATAGTTTCTCCGCACGGTCCATCTCGGCGAGGAGTGTGTCGACATCGGCTGGCGTCCGTTCCATTGGATACCGAATCGTCGTGCCGGGTGATATAAAGCGTTCCCACGGGACCGAACGGCGGCACAACCGATATCTGTCTCTCCGGCGAACAGTAGCTATGGCGGACAAGACTGACGCGCTACCGGCCGAGACAGATATCGGGCGGGTCGCTCTCACCGTGGGTGATGCGACCGAGACGGTCGAGTTCTACGAGACGGTGGTCGGACTGTTTGTCCACGAGCGACAGGCGGCGCGGACGGTCCTCGGCGACGGCGAGATGCCGTTGCTGGAACTACACGAGGATAGCGGGGCCCCGGAACGCTCTCGGTCGGCGGCGGGCCTGTTCCATACGGCGTTTCGGGTTCCGTCGCGGGCAGCGCTGGGTGACGCGCTGGAACGCATCGACACCGAGTGGCAACTGTCCGGGGCGTCGGACCACCTCGTGAGCGAGGCGCTGTACTGTCGGGACCCGGAGGGAAACGGGGTCGAAATCTACCGGGACAGACCGCGAGAGGAGTGGGGGGAGACGGCCGACGGCGGCGTCGAGATGGCGACGAAAACGCTGGACCGTGACGGTGTCCGAGCGGTTGCGACCGGCGCGAAAGGAGTGCCCGAGGGAACCGACGTCGGCCACGTCCACCTCGAAGTCACATCGCTCGAAGCGGCCCGTGCGTTCTACGTCGATGCGCTGGGGATGAACGTCCGGACGACCTACGACGGCGCGCTGTTTCTCGCCGCCGGTGACTACCACCACCACGTCGGCGCGAACGTCTGGAACGGCCGGACAGACCCGGCAAGCGGTCGGGGACTCGCGTGGTTCGAACTCGTGTTCCCGAACTCACGGACCGTCGAGGCGGCGACCGACCGACTCTCGACTGCGGGTTACGAGGTGACGGCCGACGGAGACGGGGTGTCGGTCACCGACGGCGACGACATCACGCTGCGTCTCCGATCGTGAACCGGTTGTGTCGGTGTTACCGGCTACTCAAGGGGGCAGACGCGGTAACGGGGGTATGGTAGCGAGCGCTGTACACGACGGCGGGTGGCAGACGATAGACGCGGCGGGAGTCCTGGAGGGGCGACGATGAACGGGCCACATCAGGGCCAGCAACTCGTCGCCGCCGGCACGCCGCTCGAAGCGGCCGACGCGGCGATGGTGCTCGTCCACGGGCGCGGGGCGACGGCCCGGAGCATCGTCCAGATGGGACAGGAGGTCCATCGGGACGGCCTCGCCCTCCTCGCGCCGCAAGCCGCCGGCAACACGTGGTATCCGAACTCCTTTCTCGCCCCCGTCGAGGACAACGAACCGGGCCGGAGTTCCGGCTTGCAGGCCGTCGGCGACGCCGTCGAGACGGCGACGGAGGGCGACGTTCCACGGGAGAAAGTCGTCTTGCTCGGGTTCTCGCAGGGCGCGTGTCTCGCGAGCGAGTTCGTCGCCCGGAACCCACGACGGTACGGCGGTCTCGCGGCGCTGAGTGGCGGTCTCATCGGGGAGTCCGTCGACCCGACGGAATACGAGGGCGACATCGAACGGACGCCCGTGCTCGTCGGGTGTAGCGACGTCGACCCGCACATCCCGCTGGAGCGGGTCCACGAGACGACCGAGGCGTTCGAACGGCTGAACGGCGACGTCGACGAGCGCATCTACGAGGGGATGGGCCACGGCGTCAACGAGGACGAACTCGACGCGGTCTCGGAACTGGTCGCCGACGTTCTCGGGTGAGGCGTCGGCGACCGGGTTACTGCGGGCTCACCGCGAGGCTTTGACGACCGCGACCGTACGTCACGCATGACCATGACGCGCCGTGATTGGCTCCGAGCGACCGGTGCGCTCGGCGTCGTCGGCCTCGCCGGGTGTAGCGGCAGCGGCGGGTCGGGCGGTGGCGCCGACCAGCCGAACCGAACCGGGGGTGAGACGGGGCAGTCCACGTCGGCGGCCCGACGACCGCCGACGGCCGACCGGTCGCTGTACCTCGGCCACGACATCGAACACGTCTCGGACAACATCGTCAGTGGCGGCGTCCCGAAAGACGGCATCCCGGCTATCGACGACCCGAAGTTCGGGCCGGCGAGTGCGGCCCCACTCGACCCGGGTGACCCGGTGTTCGGTGTCGTCCGCGACGGTAAAGCGAAGGCGTACCCCCAGCGCATCCTCGTCTACCACGAGGTCGTAAACGACACCATCGCCGGTGACCCGGTGGCAGTGACGTACTGTCCGCTGACCGGCACCGCACAGGGGTTCGACCGCGGGCCCGTCGAGTTCGGCGTCTCCGGTCGACTCGTGAACTCGAACCTGACGATGTACGACCGTGGGACCGATAGCTGGTGGCCGCAGGTGCTCGCGACGGCGGTTCGCGGCGAGATGCAGGGGGCGACACTCAGGGAGTTCCGTGTGGTCTGGACGACGTGGGAGGCGTGGCAGACCGAACATCCCGATACCGTCGTGCTCACCGAGGACACCGGGTTCCAGCGCCGCTACGGGACCGACCCGTACGGTTCGTACAACCCGAAGCGCGGGTACTACGCCAGCGCCCAGACGCTGTTCGCACCGCTGGAGTCCGACGACCGGGTCGACCCGAAGCGTGTGGTCCTCGGCACACGGACCACGGAGGGCGCACTCACCTTCGACAAAGAGACGCTCCTGACCGACCGAGTTCGCACCGGCGACATCGGGGGCACCCAGTACGTCGCCGTCGCCGACGACGCACTCTCGACGGGATACGTCTACGCGAACCCCGAGAGCGTGTCGGTGAACGCCGTCGAAGACGGGTACCGAGTCGGCGGCGAGACGTACCCGGCCGACTCGCTCCCGCTGGAACGGTCACTCGCCTTCGACGGGATGTGGTTCGCGTGGGCAGGATTCTACCCCGGGGTGGACTATGTCCGCTGACGTCGCCGCGGGGTCACAGTCGGCGGTGGCCCACGTCGAACGACTCCTCCGGCAAACCGGCGTGGCGATTCGTGGGGCGTTCTCCCGCCGCGACGGCCGTGCGACGTTCGGTGTGGCGAGCGTGTCGTACCTCCTCGTCTACCTCGCCGGCTTGCGACACCTCGGCTTCGGGCCGTGGGGAGTCGAGCTATCCGTCGTCGCGGACCCGCTCGCCCGGGCGACGCGGATGGTCAGCCCCTTCCAGTGGGAACCGGTCGCGCTCGTCGTGGCCGGTCCGGTAGAACTGCTCGTCTCGCCACTGAACGTCGCGCTGGGGACGGCGCTGGCGGTCCTCGTCGGCGTGAACCTTGCCGTCTCTGTGGTCGCCTACCGCGGTCCGAAAGCCTGCAAAATCGGTCCCGGTGCGGGTGCGGCCGCGGGGCTCCCGGGACTGCTCTCCGGGTTCGCCTGTTGCGGGCCGACGATACTGCTGGTGGTCGGGCTACAGGCCAGCGCCACAGTGCTCACGGTGTTTCAGTGGCTCGTCCCGTTCGCGGGGCTCGCACTGGTCGGGACGTTGCTGTGGGTCGGGACGAACGTCGACCCCGAGGCCTGACTACTCGATGTCCGAGAGCGCTCCGAACTCGTCGACGGGGACCACGGAGTAATCGATGTTCAGCGTGTCCTTCGTCGCGCGAATCTTCCCGACGAACGTCGATATCTCTTCTAAGTCGCCCTCTAGAACGAACAGCTCCATACAGCGGTGTTCGCCGACGTGACTGTGGAAGTTCGAGGCGACGAGGCCCTCGTGTTCGTGGCGCAGGTGCATCATCTTCTCCTCGACGGTGGTCGTGTCGTAGTCGAAGAGGACGGTGACGATGCCCATCAGTTCGCGGCCCTCCAGTCGCTTGTCCTCGAACTCGCCCAGCAGGTTCCGACTGGCTTCGCGGATAATCTCGCTGCGGCCCGTGTAGCCGTGTTCGTCGGCGAACTGGTCGATGCGCTCCAGTAGCGACTCCGGCATGGAGACACTGACGACGGTCATGTATTAATCGAGTACCCCGTTCCTATTAATGATTATCGAACCGGGCGGGAACCGACAGACTGTGGCCGCTCTCCGCGTACACCGTGGGGAAAACTTATAATTAGCTCGTAAGTCCCTCATAACAGTATGACTGCGAACGTCGTGACCGACGTTAACCGGCCGTACGTCCCGGGGTCCGGGGCGAAACTCACCGCCGAGATCGAGGTCGAGCCGGGACAGCAGGACGAGCGGCCGACGCGACAGATCGCGCTGTGTATCGACGCCAGCGGGTCGATGGCCGGCGACGAGATAGCACGGGCCCGCTCGGGTGCCGAGTGGGTGTTCGGGCTGCTCGAAGACGACGACTACGTCTCGATAGTCGCGTTCGACAGCGACGTCCACGTCGTCCTCGACGCGACGCGGTGGGGCGACGTCGCCCGCGAGGACGCGATGGAGACGGTGGCAGACATCGCCGCGGGCGGCGGGACAGATATGTATCGGGGTCTCGCCGCCGCGGCTGATTCCTTGCGGCAACTCCCCGACGACGGCAACACCGCCCGGCGCGTCCTCCTGCTCTCGGACGGGAAGGACAACACCCACGACACGCCGGAGTTCGAGACGCTCGCCCGGGAGATAGACAGCGAGGGCATCCGAATCAAGTCGGCGGGTATCGGGAGCGACTACCGCGAAGAGACCATCCGGACGCTCGGCAGCGTCGCGCGCGGCGAGTGGACCCACCTCGAAGCGGCCGGGGACATCGAGGACTTCTTCGGCGACGCCGTCGAGGAGGCCGGCACCGTCGTCGCGCCGGACGCCCGACTGGAACTGGACGTGGCCGACGGCGTCGAGGTGAGCGAGGTGTACCGTGCGCTCCCTCAGACACAGGAGGTCACGCCGGAGTGGGAGGCTAACACGACGGTCGTCAAACTCCCGGACCTGCTGGACCGAGAGACACAGCGCGTCGTCCTCAAGGTGCACGCGCCCGCCCGTGACATCGGACAGGAAGTCACGCTCGCGGACGTGACCCTGACCGCCGACGGCGAGACGGCCACCGGCGCGATAACCGTCGAGTACACCGACGACGCCGAGAAACTCGGCGAGCACAACGAGGGGGTCGACGTCGACCACCGCCAGACGGTCATCAAGACGGAACTCGGCAAGGGCAACGTCGCCGAGGCCCAGACCCAGATAGAGCGGATGACGCAGGTCCACGGCGCCGACACGGAGGCCGTCGAGGCGGCCGAACGCCAGACGGAAATCGTGATGGAAGGGGGTCGAGAGGAACAGAGCAAGGCGACGAAGATCGTCACCGACGAGGGCCTCCAGAAGTGACGGCGGACCCAGCGGCTGACGGCGATACAGCGGGATGCGGCGAGGCGTGACCATGGCGTGGGAACCCGAACCCGGCGACGTCATCGCTGGCCGCTACGAACTCGCGGAGTTCCTCGGCAAGGGCGGGTTTGCAAAGGCCTACCGGGCACTCGACACCCAGACCGGGGACAGCGTCGTCCTGAAACACCCCAACTACAGCGAGTCACAGAACGACCGGGGCGTCATCGAGGAGTACTTCCAGAAGGAGGCCGAGACGCTCGAACGCATCGCCGCCGCGGGCGGCCACGAGAACGTGATGGCGCTGTACGAGGCAGTCGAGGACCGCGGGACGCCGTTCCTCGTCGTCGAACTCGTCGAGGGCGGTATCGAACTCGACGAGGTCATCGAGCAACACGGCCCTATCGACGCCGAACAGGTGCGACAGATCGGCATCGACCTCGCGGACGCGATGGGGTTCATCCACGAGAACGAAATCGTCTACCGGGACCTGAAACCGGAGAACGTGATGCTCACGCCCGACATCACGCCGACGCTCATCGACTTCAACACGGCGACGGGGTTCGACGCGACGGGCGACCCGTCGACGGGCAACACCGGGACGACGATTCTCGGGCCGTTCAAACCCAGAGAGGTCGCCGAGGCCAGTCGGACCGACGTCCGTCAAGGACCGTGGTCCGACGTCTACTCCATCGGGAAGATTCTGCTCTTCCTGCTGAAAGGCAGTGTACCGAAGAAAGACGGCGTCAACCCGCAGGACTTCGGCGCCGATTGCGAGGACGCCCTCGCGGCAATCGTCGAACGGGCCACCCAGTCGGACTACCGCCAGCGCTATCGGAACGCCACAGTCCTGCGCGACGTACTGGAAGCGAGGGACCCGACCCCGCCGGCGACGGCCTCGGTGCGGTACATCCAGGCCGACCAGCGGTTCACCGTCGAACCCGGCGACACTATCGGCCGCGCCGGCGCAAGCGGCCCGCCGGCCTCTATCACCATCGACGACCCGCAGGGAGAGTACATCTCCTCTGTGCAAGTCCAGTTCGACACGGAAGGCGACGACTGGTACCTCGTCGACCGAAGCCTCAACGGCACGTTCGTCCAGAAGGGTGCCGGCTGGCAACGCGTCCTGTGTGAGGCGGGTCGCGAACGCCTCCGCAGCGAGGGTGAGGACCCGACCGACCGCCACGGCGACGTGCCGCCGGAGTCGATTCGGCTCCGGGACGGCGACCTCGTCTCGCTCGTCCACCCGACCTACGGCGTCACGTTCGAGTTCAACTCGGAGTAACCATGCGATACGCAACCAACTACGACATCGGCGACCGGAAGCGCGGACAGGGAATCAACGAGGACAGCATCTCGATGACCGTCTTCGAGGAGGGCCATCGGGACGGCTACCGGGGACAGACCCGGCCACCAGTCGATAGCAGCGACACGGACGCCGAGCAGGTCGACCGCCCTGCGAACCGTTCTGCGGGCGTGTTCGTCCTCGCGGACGGCGCGGGCGGCCACGACGCGGGGGACGCGGCCTCGTACATCGCGACGACAGTCGTCGCCGAGCGTCTCGCCCCCATCGCAATCCGTACGGCGCGGAGTCATCCCGACGCCTTCGACGTGGACGTAGCCCCCGCGGTCCTGCCGGACGCGCTCGGGCCGGAAGACGTTCAGGCGGCGATAGCGGACGCCATCGTCGAGGCGCACCGAGAGATACTCCGCTATGCCAGCGAATCCGGCACCCAGTCGTACACCACCGTCGTCGCCGGCGTCTACGCCGACGGGAAACTCCACCTCGGGTGGGTCGGCGACAGTCGCGCCTACCTCGTCAACCACGCTCGCGAGGAGATAGCCCGTCTCACGAAGGACCACGCCGTCGTACAGGAGTGGGAAGACGCCGGCGAGATTGACTCGGTAGAAGCCCACGTCCACCCCAACGGCAACGAGATAACCCGCGCGCTCGGCGGGTCGGGCCACGAGGACCCCGACCGAGCCATGGTCGACGTGGACACCCGGACCGTTCGTCTGTTCGCCGAGGACACGGTACTGGCGACCAGCGACGGCCTCATCGACGCCCAGACCGACGCCCCGGACCTCTACGAACAGTACGTCGACGCCGACAAGTCCGAGGACGCCGCAGAGCGAGTCCGCGAGGCCGTCGTCACCGACGACGAGATCCGGGACGTGTTGCTCGACGCCGAGTCGCTCGACGCCGCCGCCGCCGAGTACGTCTCGCTGGCCAACGACCGCGGCGGGAAGGACAACGTCTCGGTACTGCTGTTCGAGGACGACGCACTCCCCGAGACGCCCAGTAGCGGCGGCTTACCGATACGAGCGGTCGACCCCGACGTGGACGTCTCGGACCGTGAGACGGTCATCATATCGGAAGAGTGAGGGGGCAACTGTTTTCTTTCTCCCCGTAAAAACCGCTCACGAACGAGTATGTCAGACGCGAGCACCGGACAGACAGTGGAGTGCCCGATCTGTGGGGAGGAGTTCGACCCGACAGTCGCGGGCGGGTGGTGTACGAACACGGAGTGTGGCGAGTGGCAACACACCGACGACGAGAGCGAGACCGAAGCGTCGTCTGCCGACGGCGGCGACCTCCTCTCGCAGGCCGCCGAGGCGTCGCCGACGGACGACGAACCGGCACAGGAGACAGGGCCGACCGACGCCGAAGCCTCGACCGCCGAACAGACCGAAGCAGCGAGCGACGCCGAACCGGCGGCAGGCGCGGACGGCGGCGCGAACGCGACGGACGCCGGTGCGAGCGAGACAGACGACCTGCCGACTGGGGCCGACACCGAGTCGGAAGCCCCGGCCGGGACGGCGGATACGGCGACCGACGACGAGGGCGATACCGACGCCACCGAGGCGGCGGACGACGGTCTGTCGGCCATCGACTGTCCGGACTGTGGGGCCGAACTCGACGCCGACGCGAACTTCTGTGTCGAGTGCGGGGCCGACGTTCGAGAGGTCGAACCGGCCGCCCCGCTCACCGAGTGCCCCAGTTGCGGCACCGACGTCGGCGAGACGGACAGTTTCTGTGTCGAGTGCGGCGAGAACCTCGACGCCCACCGCGGGGAGGGCGACGCGGGCGAGGACGACGAGACTGAGACGGACTCCCACGGCGACGACGCCGAGACTGCCGCTCCGGCCGAGACCGACACGGAAGCCGAGGACGCCGTGGAAGCGCTCGAAGCGCAGTCCGACGAGGAGAGCGGGTCGGACCCGGTGCCCGACTCGCTCGTCCTCGAGGTTCGCGGTCGGGAGATCCCCGTCGAAGACGGCGACACGGTCGGTCGTGAGGTCCGCGCGGCACTGACCGACGCCGGCCGACCCGAGGACGAGGCGGTTCGCGTCCACCGCGAACACGTCCGGTTCGTCCGTGAGTCCGATGCCTTCTATCTCGTCGACCTCGGCGACAACCCGACCAGCCTGAACGGCCACGCCCTGCAGAAGGGCGACCGCGAGTCGGTCGCGCCCGGTGACGAACTCGAACTGTCGGGCGTCGCCACGCTCACGATTCGCGCGCCCTGACCGGACCACACGAACTAAGCCGCCCCTCGGAGATACCCCAGTAATGGCTGACCGCGTTCTCGTCGCGGAGTTTCGACGGTCGATCTCGTTGCTACGGAGTGAGGTGTGGGTGCTCACCGGCGCGCTGCTGGGTGCCCTGTGTTACGGCGCGTGGGTTCTCGCGACCGGTATCGCGGTCGGGAGCGCCACACCGGGGCTGGCGAGCAGCGTAGTGACGACTGTCGGCGACGTCACCGTGACTGGGCTGTCGGTGCTGGCACTGGTGCTGTGGGTGGTCGTGCCCGCCATCGCCGTGTCGGTACTCGCGGGTCGACGGTTCCGCAACGAACACGGGAACCTCGAAAAGCGATATCGACTGGACCACCCGGCCCTCCTGCTCGCACTGCCGGGACTGGTCATGGGCGGGTGTCTGGTGGCCACCGTCACGGCCGGACGGTCCCCGGCGGTGACGGCGATAGCCCTCGTCGCGAGCGTCCACTTGCTCGTCCGCACCGTCGCCTACGGCTATCGCGTCTACACGCTGTCGGTTCCGCGACTGTTCACGGCGTCTCTCGCCGTGGGTGGGGCTGCGCTCGCCGGGGGATGGCTCGTCACGGCGACGGTCCTCGCCGAACGGAGCGAGACAGCGGGTGGGCTTGTGACCCGGTCGGGACTGTCCTCGGTGGTCGAGACTGGCCTCACGCTCGCCGGCGTCGGGCCGGCCGATGCGCTGGCGGTCCTCGTGTCGGTACCGGCACTCCTCGCGACGGCCTATCTCGCGGTCCAACTCGTCGCTGGAACCGTCGTCCGGATACAGGCACCGCTTTCGAACCCGACCCGACGCCCGGGACAGCGGTTCCCGATAATGCCGCCGGTGAGTCGCGGCGACGCCGGCGAGAACGGTGCTGTGGCCGTCGGCTCGGGATCGGACGACGGCGAGGCAGATACAGTCGACGAGGTGTCCGCGGAGGACGAACCCGACACGACCGGCGACGCGTCCGACGACGACCGCTCGCACACCCGAGTCTTCACGCCCGACGACCCCGTTCCCGAGAACAGTGGCACGCCGACGGAGGTGGCCACCGTCGACGGGATGGGACACGACGAGGACGACACGGACGACGGGTGGGAGGACGACACGGCGGTGTTCTCGTTCGACCGCGAGGACTCGTCGCCGGACGTCTGTGAGGCCTGTGGGGAAACGATAGCCGCGGACGCCGAGGTGTCGTTCTGTCCGAACTGCGGCGAGCGACTGGACTAGACGTCGAAGACGACGTACGCCCGCCAGCCGTCGTCGGTCGCTTCCAGCGCCATCTCGGAGTACGTGACCGCCTTGACCTCGCGAGCAGTGACGGCCGAGAGCGGGACGCCGCGGGCGCTCGCATCGACGCGCCACTCCTCGCCGCCGCCGCTGACGGTCGCCTCGTTGTCGACGGGGAGGACGTTCCGTACGTCCCGTTCGTAGATCAACTGATCGAGATAGTCAAACAGCAGTGCCTCCCGCGACTCGGCGGTGACGGTCAGGTCGAACCGACTCCCCTCCTCGGGGACGGACTCACACATCGCGGCGGCGAGGCCGTCGGCGACGGCGGCGAACGTCTCGTCTATCGTCTCGCCGGTGGCTTCGACGGCGACGTCCGCCGTGTGTTCTCGGAGGTCGAACGGCATCACCCGAACGTCGGACCGCCGGGGAGAAAGCGGTACGGGTTCGGCCCGACAGGTCACCGCCGACGGTCTGTCTGTTTCGCCTTGCGCCGCATGAGCGCAGCGAAAGCCAGCGGCGAGAAGAACGCCATGGCGATGACGGCCGCGAGTGCAGTGACGGGGCCGCTGGCGGACCCCGTGCGACCGCCGTCACCGCTCGTCGCGTTCCCGCCGCTGCTCTCGCTGTCGCCGCTCGCGGTCGCCGTCGCGGTGCTGCCGCCCCCGCTACTGCCGCCCGAGGCCGCCCCGACGACGACGGCACCTTTCATGCCGAGGCCCTTGTGCGGCTCGCAGACGTACTTGTAGATGCCCTCGCTCTCGAACGTATGTGAGTACGTCGTGCCCTGTTCGGAGACCAGACCACCGGAGTCGAGGGGGCCGTCGCCGTCGGAGACGACGTTGTGGCCGCCGCCCTCGCCCGTCCACGTCCAGACGACTTCGGTACCGGGCGAGACGCGGACCGCCGCCGGGCTGAACGCGAACGCACCGCCGTTGCCCTGGGCGCCGACGGTTATCTCGACAGTGTCCTGTCCCGTCTCGTCGACCGTGCCGTCGAAGTTCGCGACGCCGTCGAACCACCCGCCGTAGTCGGGTCCCTGTTGTGCCGATACTGCCGTCGTAGCGCCCAGTGCGACCGTCCCGGCGGTCACCTGCGCGAACTGTCGCCGCGTCATCGAACCAGTCATGGGTGTCTCTTTGGACGAGCGGCGTCCGAGCCGTCAGCAACCGACCGTCCTTACCTGACGAGTCGGCGACGGACGAGCCTAAAAGCGGAGGGCTGTTCTCAGCGGATAGGAACGAACGCGATAGTGTTCGACAGTGCCGACGACGGGATGACATCGTATCTCTCTGTCTCGGCGGCTAGATGACAGCGAAATTCACCCACGACGCCCATCCGATACAGTTCCGTCGAGGGAACGAAACCGTGCTACTCTATCACGAGCGTGCAATAGATTTAATATATCACCTCGTGATGGTGTAGATACGTCACTCAGACCGACGTGGTGTTCACATGACCCGTACCACTCCTACCCCAACGTCTCTGCCCGCCCCCCGCCGGTCGTCCGGCGGAGGGTGGGCTATCGGACGCGGCATCGATGCCGCGTATCCGGTATCTCTTGCTGGGGGTCGGAGTGGTCGGGTGAACGCCCGTCCGCTTTGCCCCGCAGCATAGGGGTACAGCGCCACCGTGGGACGGCCGTCCGGTCGCGCGGACGCCCACTGCGGTGGGGCCTCGATTTCGACTCCCGACACCGACGACGGCGTCGGCCGTGGCCTCGAACGGTTCGAGTGTCACGACGGCGGGTCTGATACCCACGAAGGGACAGTCATTCGGTGGCGTCGGCCATCGACCGCCGTCGGCCGTCGGCAGAGATGCACCACACTAGAGATACATCTCCGTCGAGCGACGCGACCGTCGCTCGCCCCGACGTGCTCGACCGGTGAGCCCCCGTCTCGGGGCCGGTTCGACTCCGGCCGTCGGCGTATGTCGCTCCATGCGACCGTCCCCGTCGACGCATCGGCTGACGTCTCGCTCCGGGTCCCCCGTGGCGGGACTGAAGACCTAGAGAGCGGCGTCGCCGCGGTCATCGAGGGCGTCGACGGCGTCACCGCCGTCACCGTCGACCGCGTGACAAGCGTCCGCCCGACGTTTACCGACATCCGCGTAGACGCCGACGTCTCCATCACTATCGCCCTCCCCGCCGACGCCGACCCGGAGGCGGACGTGGCGGAGCGACTCCCCGACGGGTTCGGAATCACGTCGGTGAACGACCTCGTCGTCGAGGAGGCCTGACGCGTCGCTCCACCTCTCAGTGCCCCCGAGTCCGCTGGCGGACCCCGGACGCCCGGGACCGGGTTCGACCCCCGGCGGGGAGCGAAATTCATGCGACCGACCTACCTACTCGCGATCGCGCGACAGCGACGAGAGACGAAGGATAGCGACGAGAAGCACCGACGCACCCGCCGTCGGTAACACCGCGGGGTTTTGGCCGTATTTCGAGAGCACGACGGACACTCACTAGCCGCACTCGTCGGCACCGTCGAGGACGCGGGCTTCGAGACGGACACGATAGCCCAGCGGGAGGAGAAACTGGAACTCGTCGCCGAGAAGCACGACTTCGAGTGCGAACCCTACGGCGGGACGCTACTGGACGAGGGCCGGTATCAGACCGACTCGTCCGACTCGGCGACTTGGTGACCGTCCTCGCCCTCGATTTCGACCGGTTCGACGTCCTCGTCGGCGTCGAGTTCGCCCGCGAGCAGGCCCGTGAGGCCGGTGACGAGCATCCCGACGCCGGCGATTCGCGTCGCTCGGACGTACCAGTCTTTGGGTTCGAGATCGCCGGGGTTCTCGTAACCGCTGAGGAGGAATTTCGCGTTCAGTTTGATCGCCTGCCGCGGGAGAAATACCGCGAGCAGTCCTTGCCCGACCATCCACGCGTAACTGAGTGAGAGGAGTCGTCGTAGCATCAGGTCCACGTTGGGCCTCTCCCTACCTGAACCCTCGCCTGTCGGCACTCCGGGCGTCTACTCGCTCTCGGTCCAGAGCGCGTCCGAGAGGGTACGCTGGACGGCCTCCTCGCCGACGGCGCGGGCAAGCGTCTCGAACCCGCTCCGCTCGACGGGGTCGTTCGCGTTGGCGACGAGTCTGGAGACGATGAACTCCGGCGTGGACTTCCCGACGGTGCCGAAACGCGGTTGGTAGTCCACCAGCAGGTCGAGGTCCTGACTCAGTCCCTCGGCGAAGATGCCGTCCGTGCGGGCCGCTGCGGGCAGCGGTTCGAGGTCGGCCGCGAGGTGCGTAACGAACACGCCGAGTGCGTCGCGGTCGACGGTCAACGTGACCAGACCGTGCAACAGGTTCGCCGCCGAACCCGGTTCGGTGATGGCCTCGAACTCGTCGACGAGCATCAGCGCCCGGTCCCCGCCGGTCAGCGGCGGGACGACCGACCGGAGCGTGGATTCGAGGACGCCCGCGTTGAACGAGGCGTGCCGGCGGTGGAAGACGACGGTGTCGACCAGTCCGACCTCGGCCGCCTCGGCGGGCACCGGGAGGCCCATCTGGGCGAGCAGCTGGACCTGACACAGCGTCTCCAGCAGGGTGGTCTTCCCGCCGGAGTTCGCTCCCGTGAGGACGGCCACACGGTCGCCGCTGGGCGGGTCGTTCGCGGAGTGGATGTCCAGCGTGTGGTCGCCGATAGCGTAGGTGACCGGCTGGACGTCGTCCGTGTCGGCCAGCGCGAGGTTTCGGGCGTTGCGGACGGCGATGGTCTCGCGGTCGACGAACGTCGGCCGGGTGAGGTCGTAGGCGATGGCGAACCGGGCGAGCGACACCGACAGCGCCACGTCGCCCACGACGGCGACGGCGGCGTCGACGTCCTCGCGCGCGGCCGTGAGGTCGTCTTCGAGGCTCGCCGCGACGGTCTGTTCGCGCTCTTCGACGGCGCTCCGGAGCGACGAGCGCAGTTCGCGGAGCGCGGCGTCCACGAAGTCCTGCGCGTCCGTCGCCTCGCGCGGCATCGCGTCCCGGACGCGCGTGCCGTCGACGCCCGTCTCGTCGGTGACGTGCCGGACCAGCGCGTCCTGAAACTCGTCGGGTCGGCGGGCGTCCGCCTGTACCGCCTCGACCACTTCGGGCGTCGCCGCGGCGAGGTCCGCTATCTGGCCGAGTTGGGTCCGTAAGCGGTCGAGTTGCTCGTCTGCACCCTCGCCGACCCGGTCGCCCTCGCCCGCGAGGCCGGCGAGTGCGGCCCGGGCGTCGGTCAGCGCGTCGCCGTCCAGTTCCGCGACGGCGTCGAACACGCCCTCTGAGACGCCCGTGTCCTTGAGCGCGAGCGCCGTCTCGACGGCCGCGCGCTCCCCGCCGGCCTCGTAGCGTTCGAACGCGTCGAGGACGGCCCGATGGTCGTCCTCCGAGAGGGTTGCCCACGTGTCTCTGGCCGCCAATACGTCGTCCAGCCGTTCCGCCATCGCCTCTCGGGTCGGCAGTGGGGTCAGGACCCGAATCTTGTCGGCCGCGCCGGGCGTGACCGCGTACTCCTCGGCGAGGTCCAGCAGTTCCTTGTACACGTCGCGGGTGTCACGGGTCGCCAGGAGGTCCATCGACTCGGCCCCCGTCGCCCGCCGGAGGATACGCGTGGCCCGGCCTCGCGAGAGGCCCGCCGCCGTGAGCGCGCGCGTGTCCGCCGACTCGATGGCTTCGACGGCCCGTTCGACGCCCAGTTCCTCGCTCAGTAGTTCGGACGTCTTCGGGCCGATGCCCCAGTACTCCTCCAATCGCATAGGCGGGCCGACGGGCGGCCCGGGTTTAGTCGTTTATCATGGCCTCTCCGGGCCGTCTTCACCCCTCTGACTCGCCGGACTGGGCCTGATTGGCTTCGAGGTCCTGCCAGTCGACGGCCCCCTGTTCGACGATAGCCGTTGGCTGTAGTGCCGGGTCCGTGAGCGTCACGCGGGCGAGGCCGACCGGCCCGGTCCGTGGCTCGGCCAGATTCTCGGGAGTCGACGTCTCGAAGGGTGCCTCGGTGACGTCGCCGACGACCACGCGCAACGCCATGCCGAATCCCTCGTGTGGCGAACAGAGCATGTCGTATACGCCCGGCGTCTCGAAGGCCTGCAGCCACGTGTCCGGGACTGGCTCCGGGGGACCGTCCGCCTCTCTCTCACCTTGGTCGGCGCCGGCACCGCCGCCTCCTTCGCCGCCCCCTCCGGTTTCCCCCTCACCGCCGCCGGTCTCGGCGGGGGGCTCTATCTGGTCGTCCGCGATGGATTCGGGCCGCCACCCGAGCAGTGGCGAGGAGTACGCCGTCACGCCGGTCGGGACCCGCCGTCGCATCCCGAACGCGGGATGGTAGGCGACGACGTTGTGGTCGGGCGTCGTGAACACGAACTTCACCACGTCGCCGGGTTGCACGTGCAGACCGGTCGGTTGGTAGAAGAAGTCGGCCGGTCGGTTCGGGTTCGTCGGCGGTCCCTGTATGAGCGTCTGCACTTCGTGGACCGTCCCCCGCCCGTCCGTCTCCTGCTCGCCGCCGCCGCCCTGTTGGCCGTCGTCCGCCTGTGCGGTCGCCGTCCCGCCGAGCCCCGACAGCACGGCACCGGCACCGAGCGCCTTCATCACGTCTCGCCGCGAGGAGTCTGGTGGGTACTGTCCCATGGCGGGCCGTCCTCACGCATCGTCCTTTGTTAACGAGTCCAACGAGACGAGGAAACGAGTACAAGACCGCGTTACCGGCGCTGGCGGTCGCCCGGCCGACTGGAAAGGCGACCTTTGCGTCGATAGGGTGGCCGTATCGTTGCCAGACCCGACGCTCACTCGAAGACGGACCGCCCTTGTCTCCGGACCACTCAAGCCCCCGGCGTCGTAAGCGGGTCGTATGGCCGACGGACCGGACGCCGACGGGCCGGCTTGTCCCGCCTGCGGGGCGACCCTCGACTCCCTCACACTCGAGTGTCCGGCCTGCGGGGAGCGACTGCTCTCCGAGGCCCAACTGGCCCGACTCGACGAGCGGATGGCGGCGGCCTCCGAGGGCGACCGCGACGGCGCACCGGGGTGGGCCGTCGTCCTGACCGGACTGGCACTCGGCATCGCCATCGCGCCGCTGGTCGCCTACGCCGCCGTCATCGCGGTCGGTGACCTCCCCCTGTCTGCCCTCGCCGTGCTTCTCCTCGCGGGGTGGCTCCTCCCGGCGGCGTACCTCGGCCGGTTCCCCTCGCCAAGTGCGGCGCTCGCACGCGGCCTCTACCTCGTCGTCGTCGGCGTCGTCGCCGTCGTCCTCGCGGTGGCCTACGACGCGGTCACCGGCGGGTCCTCGCTCGTCACCCAGCGAACCGGACTCGTCGCTACGCTCTTGGCGGTGCCCGCCGTCGCCGCGGTCCTGTTGGCGCGCCGCGTCGCGGCCCGGGCCGCGAGACAGGCCCGGGGTGAACCCGGACCGCTCCACGAACGCGCGGGTATCGAACCCGACGGTGAGGACGACGGTGACACTCCCTGACAGACACGAAGTTTATAACCGACGGCGACGCCACCCACTGATGGCATGAAAGACGTGCTCTCCCGCATCGGAATTGGTTCCGCCCGTGTCGACACTGTCTTGCCCTCCAGCACCGTCCGCGCCGGCGACGCCGTTGACGCCGAAGTCCACGTCGAGGGTGGCTCGACCGACCAGGACATCGACGCCATCTACTTCGCGCTGGAGACGGAGTACCGCACCGAGGAGGGGTACGCCGACGCCATCGTCGACAAGTGGCAACTGACAGAGCCGTTCACCATCGGGTCCGGCGAGGAACGGCGCTTCGAGACGACTATCGACGTCCCCCGCCGGACGCCGGTGACCGTCGGGTCCGTCTCCGTCGAAATCGAGACGGGACTCGACATCTCGATGGCCGTCGACCCCGAGGACGAGGACCGAATCGAGGTCCGACCGACCGAGCGTCTGCAGGCCGTCTTCGACGCGCTAGAGAACGTCGGGTTCTCGATGAAGTCCTCCTCCTGCGAGGCCCGTCCCGGCGGTATCTTCTCGACGTCGGCGAGTTTCGTCCAGGAGTTCGAGTTCCGCCCCCAGCGCGGCGAGTTCTCCGGCGAGGTTGACGAAGTCGAGATAATCCCGGTGTACGACGGGAACGGTCTGACCGTCCACATGGAGGTCGACCGACGCGGCGGTCTGCTCTCGGAAGCCATGGACATCGACGAACGGCACACCTCTTTTACGGTTCAGGATGCAGACCCGGCGGCCATCGAACCGTCGCTGACGCAGGCGATTCGGGACCTGAGTTGACTGCTTAGCCCCAGAACGACTGTGTTCTTGCGTACTCCCGTTCCTGTCGGAGGATGTCCCGATAGAACTCGTCTTCGTCCTCCCGCAGGCGGTTGATGATGCGCGCGGCGTTGTGCGGGCCGACCCCCCGCGCGGCGAGGGCGACGACAGCCTGTTTGCCGTGGGTCTGGACGAGCGATCCGGCGCGGTAGGCGCGCTCGGTCATCTTCTCTTGGTCCTCGTCCTTCTCGTCGGCCCGCACCGCCGAGACGACTTCGTCGGCCCACGGGTTCAGCGCGGCGACGCGGGTGGACCCGCATTTGGGACACTCCGGTTTGTCACGAACCCGGCCGACCTGCTGTTTCCGGTCCCAGTCCTGACAGTGCAGACAGAGCAGGATGACTCGGTCGCTCTGGATGCGCTCTCTGACCGTCTGGATGACGCTCGCGTCGGCGTTCTCCGGCGAGAGCAGTTCACGGCCCGACGAACGACCGCCGAGGCCGACGGGGGTCCGCTCGGCCACCGTCTCCAGCGCCACCTCGCCGGACTGGAGGCGTTCGAGGAGCGTCGCCGTCGCCTCGATAGCGAGGTCCTCGTGCCGAACCTCCCGCAGGGCTTCCTCGTACATCGGCGTGTCCTCCAGCGCGGCCAACAGGCGGTCCCGTCCGAAGTCCGTCGACCCGCGGCCGCGCCAGCGCTTTAGCGACCCGAACTTGGTCGCGACCTGTGCGAGTTTGAACTTCAGCGCGTCGGCGTTCTTCAGGCTCAACTCCACCAAGGCGGGGATGTGGTCGGGGGCCGTCTCCTCCAATACCTCGATGACGTCGCCGGCGGTGATTCGCCGCGGCACCTCCAGTTCGATGCGGTAGGGGTCGACCTCCATCGCGACGGAGGACCCGGCCCGCTGTCCCAGCAGCGCCGAGAGGACGCGACCCAGCGTCTCGTTGACGGTGTGTCCGTAACACGAATTGACGACTACTTCCCGGCCGTGAAACTCCACGAGGACGGTCTCGTCGTCGGGAATCGGCCCCTCGTGTCCCGCCAGTTGTGAGAGGCCGTCGGCGACCGTCTCGCGGTCACCGTCGTACCGGGCGGCGACGTGGGAGGCGACCGAGTCGACCGGCGCGCCGTCCTGCAACTGACTCCCTGCCACGCGGCGCAACTCCCCGACTTCCTGCGCGACGGCCTCCGGCACCGGAATCTCGGACCCGGTCCACGACGGCACCTCGCCGGCGGGGTCCTCGATGGGCGAGACGGTCACCACTTCCTCCTCCTCGTCGATGTTCGTGATGCGCCACATCTCGCCGCGCTGGACGAACACCTCGCCGGGGGTGGCGAAGTTGACGACGAAGCGTTCGTCTAAGGTCCCGACCTGTTTGCCGGAGGCCACGTCCTCCACCTCGTAGGTGGCCTCGTCGGGAATCATCGAGAGGTTCTGATAGAAGTACTGCCACGTGCCGCGGCGCTTCTCTAGGGTGTCGCGCTCCTCGTCCAACCAGACGACGTTGTTCGCGGCCAGTTCCCGAACCACCTCCTTGAACTCGGCTTCCCCGAGGTCACGGAACGGGTACGCCCGCGCGAGGACGTGGTAGGCCGCCATCGCCCGAATCTCCCCGGTGTCCATCACGAGGCCGGCTATCTGGTTGGCGACGGTGTCGAGGCTCCCGTCGTGAATCTGTGCGGGTTCCACGTCGCCGTCCTGCGCCTGCCTGGCGATGGCCAGCGCCTCCAGCGTGTCGTCGGCGTGGGTCGTGACGACGGTACCCGTCGACACTTCGTCGCGGCGGTGGCCGGCACGGCCGACGCGCTGGACCAATCGGGACACCTGCCGCGGACTCCCGTACTGGACGACGTGGTCGACGTGGCCCACGTCGATACCCAGTTCCATCGAGGAAGTACACAGCAGGGCGTCGAGGTCGCCGGCCTTGAACCGGTCCTCGACGTCGATACGGGCCTCCTTCGAGAGCGACCCGTGGTGGACCCCGAGGTTCGTCCCCAGTTCCTTGAACCGCGAGCCGAGTGCCTCCGCCGTCTGGCGCGTGTTCACGAACAGCAGGACCGACTCTTTCTCGGCGATCAGGTCGTCGATGTAGCGGACGTGGCTGGCCGTCTCGGCGTCGGTGACGAGTTCGCTGGAGAGGCGCTTGTCCCGGTCGGTCACCTGCGGGCGGACCACCTCGACGTCGAGGCGACTGCCGATGTCCACCTCGACGACAGAACAGGGGCCGCCACCGGTGAGAAAGCGCCCGACCTCCTCGGGGTCACCGACCGTCGCCGAGAGGCCGATTCGCTGGAACCGGCCCGCGACCTCTCGCAGGCGCTCCATGCCGATAGTCAACTGGGCGCCGCGTTTGGCGGCCGCGAGTTCGTGCACCTCGTCGACGACGACGTGGTCGACGTCCTCCAGCGCCACGCGGAGTTTCGACCCGGTCAGCATCGCCTGCAGCGTCTCGGGCGTCGTCACCAGCACGTCCGGCGGGTCGTTCGCCTGTTTCTGTCGCTGGTAGTCGGTGGTGTCGCCGTGGCGAACGTCGACGTCCAGACCGAGCGTCTCGCCCCACCACTCCAGTCGCTCGCGCATGTCCCGGTTGAGCGCCCGGAGCGGCGTGATGTAGAGCGCGCCGATGCCGAACCGGTCGTCGGCCTGCACGAGGGCGTCCAGCACCGGGAGCATCGCCGTCTCCGTCTTCCCGGTGCCGGTGGGGGCGACCACGAGGGCGTCGTCGCCGCGGGCGAGCGCCGGGATGGCCTTCCGCTGTGGCTCCGTCGGCGTCGTGAACCCGCGCTCGGAGAGGGCGGCCCGAACCGCGTCGCCCAGCGCCGTGAACGCGTCGTGGCCCTGTGTCACCCCGTCGGTCATCGAGGCCGTCTAGCGACTACATCGGGTTAAACACGTTGTGTCACTGGCTGTCGCACAGGTTGAAGGCATCGGGACCCGGACTACCGCGTATGTATCTCGCCGACGAGGCGTGGCCGGATCTCGAATCGTACTTCGAGTCTGAGTCGCTGGCGCTGGTTCCGCTGGGGTCGACCGAACAGCACGGGCCGCACCTCCCCGAGGCGACGGACCACCTCATCGCCGAGTCGTTCGCCCGGGCCGCCGCCGAGGACACTGGATACCTCTGTACGCCGACCATCTCCGTCGGCGTCAGCCCGCACCATCGGCAGTTCCACGGGACGATGTGGGCCGACGCGCCCGCGTTCCGCGACTACGTCGAGAGTATCACCCGAAACCTCTCGTACCACGGCATCGACCGCGTCGTCTTCGTCAACGCCCACGGGGGCAACGTCGAGCATCTGCGTGAGGTCGGTCGCCGCCTACGAGACGACGGGACGATGTACGCCATCGAGTGGATGTGGGACGAGAGCATCACCGACCTCATCGAGGCGGCATTCGAGACGCCCGGCCCCCACGGCGGTCCGAAGGAGACGTCGCTCGTCCAGTACCTCGCCCCCGAGTTGGTCCACGAAGACCGCATCGAGGACGCGCGGGACGGCGGTCTGCGGGAGTTCGACGAGTCGACCGGGCGCGTCCACGGGGCGCGAACGTTCTACGACGCCATCGACAACACCGAGAACGGCGTACTCGGTGACCAGACCGACGCCTCCGCCGAGGTCGGCGAGGAACTGTTCGAGGCCGCCCTCTCGAACCTCTGTCACCTCTGTGAGTGGCTCGCCGACCAGCGGTTCGAGGACTTGCTACCGAAAGCCCACGTGTAGCCTTATGTCGGTGGCCCTCCGAGGTCCCGGTGAGATGAACGACAGCGGCGAGTTACGGAGGGCCGGCCGATGAACACGCTGGACGACATCGAGCGAGCGGTCAAGGACACCGCGCACTACGTCAGCAGCAATCTGGCGAACTACGCGGACCGCTCCGGGGCGCAGAACCCGAGCGGCGAGCAACAGGTCGGCGGCGACGTCTGGGCCGACGACCTCTTTTTCGACGCCCTCTCGTACGTCGAGGGCGTGGGCGGGTACGCCAGCGAGGAGCGCGAGGACGTCGTCGACTGCGGCGAGGGGTACACCGTCGCCATCGATCCGCTCGATGGCTCTGCGAACCTCGCGTCGAACAACTCCGTCGGCACCATCGTCGGCATCTACGATGGAGCGGTGCCCGCAAGCGGCCGTGCGATGGTCGCCTCGATGATGGTGTTGTACGGGCCCTACACCACGATGACCGTCGCCCGGGAGGACCGCGACGTAGTTCAGGAGTACCTCCTCCGTGACGGCCACAGCGAGCGCTGGGGGACCTTCTCGCTGCCCGACGAACCGACTGTCGTCGGCCTCGCCGGCAAGTACAACGAACGCAGCGACCCGATGAACGAGTTCGCACAGCAACTGTCGAGAGAGCTGAAACCCCGGTACGGCGGTGCGACCGTCGCGGACCTCGCGCAGGTGCTCGAGTACGGCGGCCTCTTTGGCTATCCGGCGACAGAGACCTATCCCGGCGGGAAACTCCGCGTGCACTTCGAAGCCGCGCCGCTCGCGTACCTCGTCGAAGCGGCCGGTGGCGGGTCGACGGACGGCGAGCAGTCCTTACTCGACGTCGACCCCGAGGGCCTCCACGACCGGACGCCGACGTTCCTCGGCAACAGGGAACTCGTCGAGCGGACGGAGACGGCGCTGAGCGAGTAGCCTCAGACGCGGCGGTACCGCCCGAGTCGGGTTCCGTCGAGCAGGAACGCTTCCGTGTCGGCCATCCCCGCAGGGAGGAACGGCGCGAGGAAGTCCTGTCCCTCGACGTTGACCCACGTTCCGCCCGAGCGGTCGTTGAACGCCGGGAAGACGACGAGGTCCGCGCTCGTCTCGACGGCGACGCCGTCGTGGTCGGCGAACGGGTCGGCGACGAGCGACCCGCGGAGCCACGCCCGTTCCTTGCGAGCGCCGCCCACCTCGTCCTCCAACCGGACGACCGGGTGTTCGTGACCCATGCAGACCACCGCGGCGTTCAGGACGTCCGGCGCGGGCCACGTATGCCCGTGGACGAACCCCACGTCACCGATGCGGGTGCCGTGGCCCGGCGTCACCTCGACGCCGGGGGCGAGGTCGTCGAGGATGCCTTCGAGGTCGCCGTCGTGGTTCCCCTTCACCAGCGTCACCGGCACGTCGACGGCGTCGAACAGCGCCGCGAGTTCCTCGCGTTCGTCGTCGAAGGGCGACCCGATGGCGTGGCCGAGGTCGCCGAGGACGACCAGTCGGTCCGCCCCCGACCGGTCGAGGAGTGACAGCAACCGCTCCCGGCGTCGGTCGGCGGCGGACTGCAGTTCGACGCCGTCGTAGCGCAGACCGGCCTCGATGCCGGCGTGGTAGTCGGCGACGGCCAGCAGTCGCTCCCCGTCGGTCTCGACGGTCGCGGCCGGTGCGTTCGGGAGCGGTTCGACGCGCATCGCTGTCGGGTTGGCGACGGCGGAAGAAAAACGGCGCGGCTCGGATACGGACTCAGATGGGGGTGAGCTTCCCGTCCTCGGGTTCGTAACAGCGCCCGCCCATCAGCGCGTCCTGAATGGCGTCCGCGACGGCGTCGGGGTCGGCGCCGTACCGTTCGACGACGGTCGAGCGGACGGTCTCGCGGTCGGCGCCGCCCCCGTCGTTCAACTCCGTCATCACGTCCATGACGGCGTCTTCGAGGTCGACGTCGTCGGCGTCCGGCGCGTCTTCAGCGCCCGACTCGGCAGGCGTCGTCTCGTCGGCTCCTGCCTCGGTGGCCGTCTCGGGCGTCTCGACGGGCGCGTCGCTGGTGGCCGCCTCGGCGTCGGGTTCGACGGACTCGTCGCCGGCGGGTGCACCGGCAGCGTCCGGAGCGCTCTCCGCGTCGGCGGCCCCGGCCGGTGCCCCAGACTCGGCGGCCTCGGCCAGTTCCTCGGGGTCGGGCGTGTCGATGCCGGCCGCCCCGGCCTCGTCGACCTCCGTCCCGCTCTGGAAGTCGGTCCCGTACTCCTGTTCGATCTCCTCGCGCTCGTCCTCGTCCAGTTCGAACTCGGTGTCGAAGTCGCCGACCTCGTCCTCGTCGGCACCGAGGTCGGCGGCTCCGGTCTCGGTGGCGGCCGCGTCGCCGGCCGTCTCGGTCGGTTCGACGGTCTCGGCCTCATCTGCGCTCGCGTCGGCCGTGTCGCGACGCTCCACGTCGGTGTCGAAGTCGCCGAGTTCGTCGTCGTCGTCTGCGCTCACGTCCGCTGTCTCGGCAGCGCCCGACGCGGTCGTCTCTACGGGCTCGCTTGCAGCGTCGGACGCTGGACTCGTCTCGGAACCCGTACTCACCGGTTCGGTGTCGGCATCCGTCGTCTCGCCATCGGCCTCGCTCGTCGCCGGGGCAGCGTCCCCGCCGGCGGAGTCCTCGCTCGTCTCGGGCGCGGCCGCGGCAGTTTCGAGGTCCGTCTCCGCGAGTACCGGAATCGGGTCGTCGGTCCCGTCGCCGGGCGAGAGCGACAGCGACCCGGCCTCGTCGAGTTCGTCGGCGACGACGCGGGCCGCGTCCAGCGAGAGGTCACGAACCGCCTGCAGGTAGTCGCCGGTCGTCCCGTAGTGGTCCAGCGCGAGGGTGATGCCAGCAGCGATACTCTCGTCGACGCCGGACTCGACGAGCGACGCGTGGAGTTCGTCGCCGGACAGCCCCGATTGTTTCGCACTGGCCATCCGTGCCACGCGGTCGATGGTCTGCTCGGCGGCCTGTACGACCCAGCGGTCCCGCGTGTCGGCGTCCACCTCGCTGATGGACTCGGGCCGGATAGAGGTGAACACGCGGTCGCCGTCCTCCGGTTCGAAGGTGCGGGCCTTCCCGGTGACGGCGACGAACATCGGCGGGGTCGCCGATTCGAGGAACGCCAGCGCGTCCGGTTGGTACTGACCGGCGTAGACCACGAACGGCCCCGTCGGGTCGACGATGCGGGCGCGCAGGACTTCCTCGTTGACCTGCTCTACCTCCGTGAGGACGCCGACGACGAACAGGCGGTTGATCCGTGTGCCGGTCGGCGTGACCACGTAGTTCGGAGCGCGCTCCTCGTCGGACTCGGAGTACGAGAAGTCCGCATCGTCGAACTCCGCGGCGAACAGGCGGTGGGCGACCTCGCGGCGGCCCGGTCCACCGTCCTCGGACTCGCTCATGCCTCCACCTCCCGGAGGAGGGTGTTCGCACGCTCCGACGGGTCGTCCTCGGACTCGCTGAACTCGCTGGCGTTGAGGTTGGCGCCGTACTCGTCGACCGAGAGCGAGCCGCGGACGACGTATTCGAGGCCGACGACGCGGTCTGCGATGCGGTCCGCGACGACTTCCTTGTCCATCGCGTCGCGGGCGTGTTCGCGAGCGTCCTCTAGGTCGCCGCCGTAGATTCTGGCGGTCAGTTCGTCGTCTAAGATGACGGTAACGGTGGCGGTGCCGTCGTCTAAGATGGCCTTCGTCCGCAGGTCGTCCTCGCCCTCGACGGCGCCGTGGGAGCGACACTGGCCGTTCTGGATGACGCGGCCACACTCCGGACAGCGCTCGATGAGGCCGGACCCGTCGCGTATCTCGATGACGTTGCCGGCGAGTTCGACGTCGAACTGCCCGCCGCTCTCGACGGCCTCGCGAATGGACATCCGCGGGGCGTCCTCAGCGACCGCTACCGACTCCGAGAGCGGCGTCACGGTAGAGAACTCGGAGACGTTGACCGACGGCGCGCCGCGGAACTCCCGGACGAACGTCTCTTCGATGCGGACCGAAGCGCCTGCCTCGATGGCGTCGTGTGGTTCCCAGTCGGTGAAGGGGAGGCGTCCCGACTCGTCGCCGAGGACACCGCTGAGGATAGTCGTCTCGCCGTCGCGGCCGTCGATGACTTTCTCCTCGCACTCTACGACCTGCACTTCGACGGTGATGCCGCGGTCGCCGGGTTCGAGGTCCGTGAGACTCGACTCGCCGCCGATCTCGGCGTCGATATCGAGCGTCTCGTCGACGACGCTCGTCTGGGTGCTGTCGCCGAGGTTGAGTTCGGGCTTCCCGTCCCACTCGCGGACGCCAGCGTTGCCGAACTGCACCGTCTGGCCGGGTTCGAGGTCGGCGTCGAAGCCGTCCCACGCGGTGTAGGAGATGGTGCCGGATTCGTCCGCGAGTTCGCCCTCACGGATGACGTGCTGTTCGCCGTTGTACTGGATGGACCGCCGACCGGACGTGAGTACCACGGCGGTGACCGTCACGTTCGAGTCGTCGGTCGAGACCTCGCTGATGGCCTTACTCGATGGGGTGCCGTCGCTCCCGCCGCCGTCACCGTACTTCCGGCGGAGGCTCTGCTTGGCCTCGTCCATCGGTACGGAGTACTCGACGAGGTTCTCCAGGTCGCGTCTGACCTCCTCTTTGTCGACGTCGAGGTCGGAGGCGAGTTCCTCGACATGGTCTTCGAGAGACATCGAAGGAGGGTTCGGCGGGGGCGTTGAAAAGGGTTTGTGGGCCGACGCGAAGGGGGTCCTGTCACCGAGCGACCAATTCGGCCGATATTTTTATTGTTGATAATGTCTATCGCAGTTTGTATGTCTCGTATGTGGCGTTTGTATGGTCTAGGGAGCTATATTACGCCATTATCGGCTCGGTTGATGGCTCTAATTCCCAGCCATGATACCGATTGCGCGGGGGGAGCGTAACGTGGGCAGTCTCTTCGGGTCGAAACCATCAGACGCACACGTTATCTGGCGGAGCGGTCGCGACGATGGCGGGAAAAAGCGGTTCGACTTCGAGTATCTGGAACTGTGGGCGGCACACTTCGGCGTCGACTACGAGGAGTGGGAACGAGTGGACCACGACCGCGGCGAGGACCCCCGGAAACAGCACGTCTGCGTGTTTCATTGGGCCAAATCCGGGGGTCAGGAGGTCTCGCTGGGCGGCGAGACGTGGACGATGGGGGCCTCCGAACGCCCGCGGACGTTCATAGAGATCGACGAGGCGGGGGTGGTTCGGCTGAAGGGATGGACGAGCGAGACCACCATCGACGTCGACGAACTCGTCCTCGACGGGACGACCCTCCGTCTGCGGACCGCAGACGGCGGCCAGAAGTCACTCGACGTCGAGAAACTGGCCAGCAAACCCGACGCGAACACCACCTGATTCACCAGAACCGAAACCCGTTTCCTCTCTACTCGCCTGCCGTGTCGTATGCACGTAGTCGTCAACGCCGCGATGAGTGCCGACGGAAAGCTCTCTACGCGGCGCCGTGAGCAGATACCTATCTCCGGGCCCGACGACTTCGATAGAGTCGACCAGTTACGGGCCGACAGCGACGCCGTCATGGTCGGCGTCGGGACGGTGTTGGCCGATGACCCCTCGCTGACGGTCGACGATCCGGACCGTCGTGAGGCGCGGACCGAGCGAGGCGACCCGGCAAACCCCGCCCGCGTCGTCGCCGACTCGCGCATCCGGACGCCGCCGGACGCGAGGGTCCTCGACGGCTCGGCGGAGACGTATCTGCTCGTCAGCGAGGCCGCGCCGACGGACTTCATCGAGGAGATGGAGGCCGCGGGCGCCTACGTCATCGCTGCCGGCGAGGACCGGGTCGACCTCACGACGGTACTCGCCAAACTAGAGGGTGAGGGCGTCGACCAACTGATGGTCGAGGGCGGCGGCGAACTCATCTTCGGCCTGTTCGAGGAGGGGCTTGTCGACGAGCTCTCCGTGTTCGTCGGGCCGAAAATCTTGGGTGGACGGGACGCCCCGACGCTCGCCGACGGCGACGGGTTCGTCGAGGACTTCCCGGCACTGGACCTCACCGGCGTCGAACGACTCGACGACGGCGTCCTGTTGACGTGGTCGGTAGACGGTCGAACCGAGTAGAACGAGTCAGTGGTCGTGGCCGGTCAGTTCGCCGAACGTCGCGCCGAAGCGCTCCTCGAAGAGGTCGAGCGTGAGTTCTTCGAGCGCCGCAATCTCTTCGTCCGGTTCGCCCTGACTGTGGTGGACGGCGCCGTGGATTCGCTGAGCGAGACCGAACATCGCGATGTCACCGACGACCTGCGGGTCCGTCTCGTCGGCCTCCTCGCGGAGGATGTCCAGCAGGCCGCTGGGAACGGTCAGTTCGTCGGTCGCGTCGTCGCCTTCGATAGTCAGCGTGACAGTGTCACTATCCATACGGACCCGTTCGCCCACCCGACGGAAGGGTCTGTCGGGTTCGTGTCCGCCGACTACCACGCCGTCACTGACCGAATCAGGCCGCGACGCCGCCGTCCCGTGTTTCGGTCGCCGTGGTCTGAGCAGTCCCCTCGACGCGCGCACGGAGGGCTTCGTTCATCGCCTCGAAGCCAGCGCGGATGTTCGCCTCGTCGAGGAGGAGACCGACCAGCAGTCCCGAAAAGGACTCACTGTGGTGCAGTCGAGTACGACCGTCGTCGAGTTCTTCGAGTCGGAACTCGTGGCGGCCGTCGAAGAGGCCGGGCACGCCGAGTCGGCCCAGCCAGGCCAGTCGCTCGCCGGGGTCGGCGGCCGTGACTCGAGGTTTGAATCCCCTGCCGCGCCCCTCGGGTGGTTCGATGCGAATATCGAGACGGTCGCCCGCTGTCGGCGTCCCCTCGATAGCCGTGACGAACGGGTTCCACTCGGGGTACGATTCGAAGTCGGTCAGCGTCGCCCAGACGTCTGCGGGGGTCGCGTCGACGTCGATGGTCGTCTCGATGGTCCTCATGTTTCCGTAGACGTTCGCTGATACGATACAGACAGACTGAGCCGTGTGTACACGCGATTCGCCGAAAAACACCCGCACGTGAGCGGTGCGATCAGTCGTCCGCTGCTTCGGCGGCGGCCTCGGTTTCCTCGTTTTCCGGCAGGTCTTCGAGGTAATCGTCGGCGTCGATGGCGGCCTTACACCCCATTCCGGCGGCGGTGACGGCCTGCTGGTAGTGGTAGTCGACGACGTCGCCGGCCCCGAACAGGCCGGAGACGTCGGTGGCGGTCTGGTTGCCGCCCTTACCGCCCTGCGTCTGGATGTAGCCCGTCTCGTCGAGTTCGACCCCCGTGTCTTCGAGGTAGTCGGTGTTCGGCGTGTGGCCGATGGCGATGAACACGGCGCCCACGTCGAAGTCGGACACCTCCGTCTCGTCGTCGTCGAGTTTCTCGGAGGGGTGGCCCGACTCGTTCCGGGCGAGGGTGACGTGGTCGACGCCCTCTTCGGGTGAGCCGTGCATCTCCAGCACCTCGGTGTTGCGCATGATCTCGATCTCGCCCGACTCGACCTTCTTCTGGACCTTGTCTATCCAGTAGTCCTCCGCACGGAACTCCTCGCGGCGGTGGGCGATGTACACCTTGTTGGCGAACTTCGTGAGGAAGTGAGCTTCCTCCATGGCGGCGTCGCCGCCGCCGACGACAAGCATGTCCTCGCCGCGGAAGAACGCGCCGTCACAGGTCGCACACGTCGAGACGCCGTAGCCCATCAGGTCGTCCTCGCCGGGGATACCCAGCGTGCGGGCGCTGGCACCCGAGGCGGCGATGAAGGCGTCACAGGTGTAGACGTCGCCGTTGGTGAGTTCGACGCGGAACGGGCGCTCTGAATCGTCGACCGACTCGACGACGCCGTGTTTCAGGTCGGAGCCGAACTGCTCGGCCTGCGCTTTCATCTCGTTGATGAGGTCCGGGCCGGAGATGCCCTCGGGGAAGCCCGGATAGTTCTCGACTTCGCTCGTGAGCGTCAACTGGCCGCCCGGTTCGTCCCCTTCGAGGACGAGGGGGTCGTTGTTGCTGCGGGCGGCGTAGATAGCCGCTGTCAGGCCGGCGATGCCGGTCCCGGCGACGATAAGTCGGCGGTGGTCCTCGGTGTCTGTCATTACCCGTGGTACTCCACAGCGGCGTATTTACCTTGCGCTGTCGTGTCGACGGCACACAGCCACGCCGACAGGCTTACACGCTCGCCGTCGCTCGCTCCGGCTATGGCCGCCGACCTGACCGAGAAGACAGACCGGTACGAGGGACTGCTCGCCGAGGCACTGGACGCCGCCGAGATCGCGCCGCCCGAGGGGACGCCGATGCACGACGCCGCGCTCGACTGCGAAGAGATGGCGTCGTCGTACCTCGAAGACGGGCGCCATTTCCGCACGGAGGACGACCTCGTCAACGCGCTGGCGTCGTTCTCCTACGGGCACGCGTGGCTGGACGCGGGCGCCCGCATCGGCCTGTTCGACGTGCCGACCGAGGGCCATCTTTTCACGGTCTGAGGCCGTCTGCGCCGCCGAATTACCCCCCGGCATTCGGTGTCTCTCGTACGGACCACGTGCGGAACTACCGGAACACCGTCGAGGAGATACTGGCGGTCCCAGAGTGACCAAAACGACGCACGTAGACGGATGTGGAGTGCAACCTCGATGACTACCCGGTCGTAGTTCGGAAACCCCTTTTATACATCACCGGTCTGACTGCGTCTTCGGCAACGCATCCGCACGGCCCTGATACCGCTCACCGTCCTGACGTCCGGTTTCCCCGACGTCGTGGCGGAGCTATCGGTCGAACAGGCGTCGATGATCCGCTGACCGGGCCTGAAATGAACGACTGGTCGACCTCCGGTCCCGGCGTCACCGTCGCCACAGCGCCGGGGAGGCGGCAGGTTTAAATGAGGGTGTGGTCTTCCGTGATATCTTCTACCACGGCGCTTGCATGCGATTAGGGCGCACACTCGGCGAAAGGTTTTTATACTTGTCGAACTAACTATTGGTAAGAGAAACCCGGCAAGGGTTCTTTAGCATTACGCACCCGGCAGTCGGGGAACATCCACCATGAGTGAATCCACAGTACGCAACACGACAGAAGAACAAGTACAGGAGCGAGACATCGGCGAGGAGACGACAGAACAGCAGGACGTCTGTCCCGAGTGTGGCGGCAACGTCACGACAGACACCGAACACGGCGAGACGGTCTGTCAGGACTGTGGGCTCGTCGTCGAAGAAGACAGTATCGACCGGGGACCCGAGTGGCGTGCGTTCGACTCCTCGGAGCGTGACTCGAAGTCCCGCGTCGGCGCGCCGACGACGAACATGATGCACGATAAGGGCCTGTCGACCAACATCGGCTGGCAGAACAAGGACGCCTACGGGCGGTCGCTCTCGTCCAGCCAGCGCCAGAAGATGCAACGTCTGCGCACGTGGAACGAGCGGTTCCGCACCCGCGACTCCAAAGAGCGCAACCTCAAGCAGGCGCTGGGCGAGATCGACCGAATGGCCTCGGCGCTTGGCCTCCCACAGAACGTCCGCGAGACGGCGAGTGTCATCTACCGCCGAGCGCTGGACGAGGACCTGCTCCCCGGCCGTTCCATCGAGGGTGTCGCGACGTCGGCGCTGTACGCCTCGGCGCGCATGGCTGGGAGTCCCCGCTCGCTCGACGAGATGGCGGTCGTCTCCCGGGTCGATAAGATGGAACTGACCCGGACCTACCGCTACATCGTCCGCGAACTGAACCTCGAAGTCAAGCCGGCGGACCCCGAGCAGTACCTCCCCCGGTTCGTCTCGGACCTCGGCCTGAGCGACGAGACGGAGCGGCAGGCCCGCGAACTCATCGAACGCGCTCGCAAGGCGGGCATCCTTTCCGGGAAGTCGCCAGTGGGCCTCGCGGCTGCCGCCGTCTACGCCGCTGCGCTCCTGACCAACGAGAAGGTCACCCAGAGCGAAGTCGGTGACGTGGCCAACATCTCGGAGGTCACCATCCGCAACCGCTACAAGGAACTCCTCGAAGCCGAGAACGTCCCGGCGTAGACGGTTTCGTTGGACCCCTGACGCCGACACTGTCTGAGGCAGACCAGTGGGGTGACGCCAACCTTTTTCCACTTCCGGCGTGTGTCAATATCACACATGGAGGAAGCGTACGTCCGGTTGCTCTGTCCCGAGTGTACGAAAGACTGGGAGTCGACGCCGAGCGAGTTACCGACACACGACACGCTGTATCACTGCCCGAACTGTCACGCGAGCAGACGCCTCGCAGAATTTACACGCACCGACCGCGACTTACAGACGCTGAAAGGACTTCAGTAACTAGCCGCTGGTCGCCGAGCGCGCACCACACGCCTCACAGCGCAAGAGCAGTGCGTCTCCCTCACGTTCGAGTCGCGTATCGGGGAGCCCACACTCAGAACAGCGGACGAACTCGTCGACGTACTCGTCGATAGCCGTCCCCAGACGGTCGGCGCCGAACGACCCGGTGAGCCGTGCCCGCCCACTCTCGTCGATGTGCGCGCTTGTCCCCACCTCCGTCTGGAGGAACTGCAGGACGTGGTCTGGCTCCCGACCCAATCGGTCACACAGCGACTGGAAGTTCTCCACGACGGTGGCGTTCCCCTCCTGTCTGACCTCGGGGTCCGGTACCTCGAACCGCTCTGACGACCCCTCTATGTCGGGCGTCTCCGACATCGCCCGGTCGAGCATATCGTCGTAGTCCATACGACACAGTGGACGGCCCGGCGTCAAAAATCTTTCAAACCCACCGACACCGGCCCCGGTCGGACGTGACCCGCTACGCGAATTCGGCCGTCTAAGACCGCCTATTCTAACGTTTTATCATCGGGTCGGTGTGTTAACCACCGTCAGAGTAGTACTATAACCCTCCGTCCTCTAGCAAGGGTTGACCATGAAGAAGCAGGAACTCATTCACCTTCACGGCCTGCTTGCACAAGTACAGAACCACTACGAACAAGACACCGGTTCTACGGTCGAACACGACGAGTACGCCGAACTCGGCGTCAAGCCGACATCGATTCACAAGTCGAAGACAGACCACAAGGCCGCTGTCTTCGCTATCGCCGACGGAATTACCTCGGAGATGACCGCCGAGGAGAAAGAGCCTGTTTCTGCCGCCGCTGACTAACTCTCCCGCATCGTTCCTTCAGAAGCGCCGCTACTCAGCGGCTGCCACGGCCGAAAACGGACTGCGAGACGTCGCCGACGGCTATTCGTCGATGAGTTCCTCGAACTCGGGTAGTATCTCTTCGTCGGTCGCGGTGTCGTCCGCCTCCGTGTCGTCTGTCTCCGCTTCCGCCGGTTCGTCCTCGTCCGGTATCTCCTCTATCTCGACGATGTCGAGCGGGATGTTCTCCAGTCGCTGGCCGATCTCCTTTCGCGCGATGCGGGCGGCGTGTTCGTCACGCTCGACGTTGAAGACGGTCATCTCCAGTTCGAGCGCGACGAGGCTCTCGTCGGCCGCGAGGAACGCGGGCTCTAACTCCTCCCCGCAGTGTGGACAGCTCCGTTCGCCCATGTTGATCTCGACGTAGTTGAGGTCCGGATTGAGCATATCGCCGGTCTTCGAGATAGCGATTCGGACCGCTTCGTCGGCTGTGGCTACGTCGTAGACGGGGACGGCTGCCTCGACGACAACTCTGCAGTCCATACGAGCATGTTTGCTGGCCTATATAATGAAGGTTGGCCCGGGCGTTCAGTCGGATTCGAACCCGGTCGCGTCCTCGCCGACGTCGAGGGCGTCGGTGGAGACGACGGCGTCGGTAGGCAGTCGGGAACCGATGGACGGGATGGCGATGGACTCGCTGCCCAGTACGGCGAACCCGACGAAGATGGTGAGGAAGCCGACGACGGCTAGCTCCGAGATAGACTCGCCCAATAGCGCCCACCCACCGAGCGTCGAGACGACCGGAACGACGTAGAACACGAGGTTCGCGTGGGTCGCACCCGACCGGTCGAGCAGGCCGAAGTAGGCCACGTAGGCGACGGCGCCGGCGAAGACGCCGACGTAGAGGAGCGCGACGAACGCCGCGGGGACCCAGCTAACGGCGGCGACGGACTCGCCGGCCTGCCAGCTAAGTCCGTGACACAGGGCGGCGGCGACGGGCAGGGCCCACGCCGTCCGGACGGTGCTAGAGAGGTCGCTGTCGCTCCAGCGGACGAGGACGCTCCCGAGCGCCCCGCTGACCGCGCCGCCGAACAGGAGGAGTTTGCCGCCGCCGCCACTGAACAGCATCTCGGGGTCGGGGTTGACGACCAGTGCGACGCCGAGCAAGCCGACGAGCAGGCCGACCGCACCGCGCTTCGAGAGGCGCTCGTCGGCCAGCAACAGGGCCGCGAACACGGGGGTCAGGATGGGGTTGAGGCTGAAGACGATGGCGCCCACGGCGCTGGTGGCGTCCTGCTGGCCGACGAACAGGAGCGCGTTGGTCAGGCCCAGCGCCAGCAGTCCGGTCGAGAGGATGCCCAGCGCGTCACCACGGCTCTGGGGGAGCAGGTCGCTCCGAGACCGGGTGAGCGCCACGTAGCCGAGCAACGCCACGGCGGCGACGTCGAACCGGAGCGCGACGAACAGGAGCGGCGGGAAGTGGTCGAGGCCGGCCTTCGCCGCGACGAACGTCCCCCCAAAGAGGACGCTGGCGGCCACACCGAGCGCGAGGACACGTCGTGACACCATCGTTATAGCAACACCTCGCCGACGGACTGACCGGGTACCGAGACACGCAAGAGAATCGCATATGACGGCTGTATCATCGTACTTTCGAGTAGACGTAGTAGGGTTATAGTCTCGTTTAGAAACTCTTACACGACGGGTCGGGACCGACGACCCGCGGCGGTATTTCACGGAGTGAAATTATTGCACGACACGAAAACCGTATCCGTACGGGCCAGCAAGCGCCGGTATGGACGCCACGCTTTCGGAGATAGAGTTTCTCGCGCTCTCACCGAATCGGGTCGCGGTGTTAGAGCTCCTCGCGGCCGACTGGCACACACGCTCGGAACTCGCCGCCGAGACCGGTGCGTCGCAGGCGACGCTGGGGCGCATCCTCGGGGACTTCGAGGACCGGAAGTGGGTCCGACGGACCGAGGGCGGCTACGTCGCGACGGCGACCGGACGCCTCGTCGCCGAGGGGTTCAGAGACTTACTGGACATTCTGGAGACGGAACGCGACCTGCGGGATATCGTCGACTATCTGCCGACTGACGCGATGGACTTCGACTTGCGACACCTCGCGGACGCCACGATTACGACGCCGTCCCAGACGCGGCCGAACGCGCCGTTACAGCGCCTCCTCTCGCTGATGCGCGACGCCGACGATGTGACGGCGTTCTCCCACGCGTTCAACGACCAGAGCCTCTCGGTCGCGGCCGACCGGGCAGGGAGTCAGCAGTTCCGGGCGATTCTGTCACAGAGTGCCGTGGACGCGCTCACCGGAGACGAGACGCTGCGGGCCCGCCTCCGCTCGCTCGTCGAGACGGAGACGGCGTCAATCGGCGTCTACGACGGGGAGATACCGCTCGCGGTGACTATCGTCGACGACGTGGTGAACCTCCTCGTCCGGGACGAGCGCGGGGTGTTGCAGGCGGCCGTCGACACCGACCATCCAACCGTCCACTCGTGGGCCGAGGCCCGATTCGAAGACTACCGCGAGCAATCGGCGCCGCTCACCGCGGCCGACCTCCGACCCTGAGTCCTGTTGTCGACTGCACCTTCGTGAAGACGGTCGCCACCCCGGGCGACGGTCGCCACTGGCTGGCAACCGACGGTATCAGCGGACGCGCCAGACCTCGTCGCCCGGGAGGAACCGACCCAGTTCCGCTTCCTGTCTGTAGTCGGTCGCCAGTAGCGCCGTGAGTGCGGCGACGAGTTCGTCCTCGTCCTCGTCGGTCCACTCGACGGGGTCTTTGACTGGGTAGACGAGCCACCCGCTGCCGCGAACTTCCGTCGCGTGGAGTTCCTCCATGTCGACGGCGTCGGCCGGTTCGGCGGTCATGTTCGCGAAGACGTGCTTCGTCGCGCGTTCGCCGACCGGGAGGAGGACGTGTGAGGTAATGGCCCGGACCTCGGTATCGAACATCGGTTCGTGGTCCGCGTAGTCCGCTTCGGTCGGGACGCGGTCGCCACAGAGGAACAGATACGAGAGGTACGTCTTGTCGACGGTCGGCGGCGTCCCGGCCTCCTGCAGGAGGCCGCCCGCAACGAGCGCGCGCTGGAGTCGCTCGGCGGCAGGGGTCCCGGTGAAGGGGATGCCCGATTCGCTGCCGCCGTGGACGCCGGGGTGGTCACCGATGACGTGGAAGTCCGCGTTCGCATCACCGTAGCCCGGAACGAACGGCTCACACGGCGGCTGGAAGCCAAACGGGTTGTGCTGGGTTGCCGTGATGTTCTTCACGAGGGGAGTCTGGAAGCAGGTCGGGAAAACTCCGACGGTCTCGGGCGGGCAACGCTTTTTTCGGATGCCCCCGACGAGACGGGTATGCTCAGGTCCGGGAGCCGTGATGTCGCGTGAACCACGACGACCGCGTCGAGGACCTCCGCGAACGGAAGGCGGAGGCCGAACGTGGCGGTGGCGAAGAGCGCATCGAGGCCCAACACGAGAAGGGGAAACTCACCGCGCGTGAGCGCATCGACTACTTCCTCGACGACGACACCTTCGTGGAGATCGACGCCCTGCGGGAACACCGCTCGACGAACTTCGACATGGACGAGAAGCACGTTCCGGGCGACGGCGTCGTCGTCGGCTACGGCGAAGTCAACGGCGAACGGGTGTACGTCTTCGCCCACGACTTCACCGTCTTCGGCGGATCGCTCGGCGAGGCCTTCGCCCAGAAGGTCTGTAAGGTGATGGACAAGGCCATCGAGAACGGCGCGCCCATCATCGGGCTGAACGACTCGGCGGGGGCACGCATTCAGGAGGGCATCGACTCGCTGGCTGGCTATGCCGACATCTTCCACCGCAACCAGAAAGCCAGCGGCGTCGTCCCGCAGATTTCGGCCATCATGGGCCCCTGTGCCGGCGGTGCCGTCTACTCGCCGGCCATCACGGACTTCGTCTACATGGTCGAGGAGACCAGCCACATGTTCATCACCGGCCCGGACGTCATCGAGACGGTCACCGGCGAGGAAGTCGGCTTCGACGAACTGGGTGGGGCACAAACCCACGCCACGGAGTCCGGTGTCGCCCACTTCACGGCCGCGGACGAGAAGGCGGCGATGGACGACATCCGCTATCTCCTCTCGTATCTCCCGCAGAACAACGTCGCGGACCCGCCGCGCGTCGACCCGTGGGACGACCCGGAGCGCCGGGACGAGAGTCTCGTCGAGACGGTGCCCGACGAGCCACAGAAGCCGTACGACATGGTGGACGTGATAGACGGCGTGTTGGACGAGGACTCCTTCTTCGAGGTGGCCGAGGGGTTCGCGCGTAACATCGTCACCGGGTTCGCCCGACTCGACGGCCACAGCGTCGGCGTCGTGGGCAACCAACCGCGCGTGAACGCCGGGACGCTGGACATCGACGCCTCGCGGAAGGGTGCGCGGTTCGTCCGCTTCTGTGACGCCTTCAACATCCCCATTCTGACGTTCGTCGACGTGCCGGGGTTCATGCCCGGCAAGGACCAGGAGCGCAACGCCATCATCAACCACGGCGCGAAACTGCTGTACGCCTACAGCGAGGCGACGGTGCCGTTGCTGACTGTCATCACGCGCAAGGCCTACGGCGGTGCCTACGACGTGATGGCCTCGAAGCACATCGGCGCAGACGCCAACTACGCGTGGCCCACCGCCGAGATAGCGGTGATGGGGCCGCAGGGCGCCGTAAACGTCCTCTACGACGACGAACTCGCCGACGCCGAGGACGTCGAGGCCCGCCGGCAGGAACTCATCGACGAGTACCGCGACGCCTTCGCCAACCCCTATACCGCCGCCGAACGCGGCTTCGTCGACGACGTGCTGGAACCGAAAGACACCCGACCGCGACTCGTCGAGGACCTCGACCTCCTGCGGGGCAAGCGAAGCGACCAACCGGACCGCAAACACGGGAACATCCCACTGTGACCATGGCTACCGATACCGCAGACACCGTCGACGGCGCGCTGGTGGCGGAGATAGCGGCCCAACTCCCGGACGCGTCGACGGACGAGGCGGCGGCCATCGCCGTCGCCGTCGGCGCGCATCTCACGGACCGTAAGCGGGCCGCCGCCGCGGCTGCGGCGGCTGCGGCGGCCGGCGGCGAATCGTGGGACGGCAAGGAGTGGTCGTTCTCCGAGCGCGTCGAAGGGACACAGAAGCGCCACGTCAGGGTCCGCGAGGAGGCGCCGACGGACCCGTGGAGTGCGGCCGGGCGGACAGACCGGATGTAACGGTTCGGCCGCCCAGCTCCGCCAGTTCGGTGGCCAGCAGCGGCAGGCTCTCCCGGCCTTCGAGCGTCTCCAGCCACGCCGCCGGTACCCCGTCGATGCCGAAGCGTGCGCCGGCGACGGTCACCGCGCCGATGGTATCGGCGTCGCCGCCGAGACGATGGCCGCTCGCAGCGAACCGGCGGCGAGGATGTGGACACCTCCGCGAGCGGTCCGTTCGTCCATGTCCGACCGCTCGTGTACCGTGGAAAAAAAGAGCGGTCGGTCGATTCGCCGCTCCGCATAGTTTTATGGGCCAACTCTCGGTATGGTGGGATATGTTCGACAAAGTACTCGTCGCCAACCGCGGTGAAATCGCGGTCCGGGTCATGCGCGCGTGCGAGGAGTTGGGCATTGGGACGGTTGCTGTCTACTCTGAGGCCGACAAACACTCGGGGCACGTCCGCTACGCCGACGAGGCGTACAACGTGGGGCCGGCACGAGCGGCCGACTCGTATCTGGACCAAGAGGCGATTATCGACGCCGCAAAGCAGTCCGGCGCCGACGCCATCCACCCCGGCTACGGCTTCCTCGCCGAGAACGCCGACTTCGCCCGGAAGGTAGAGGACACGGACGGCGTCAAATGGATCGGACCGGCCGGCGACGCGATGGAGAAACTGGGCGAGAAGACGAAGGCCCGGAAGATCATGCAATCGGCGGACGTTCCCATCGTCCCCGGGACGACGGACCCCGTCGACGACCCCGAGGAAGTCGTCGAGTTCGGTGAGGAGCACGGTTTCCCCGTGGCCATCAAGGCCGAAGGTGGCGGCGGTGGCCGCGGGATGAAGATCGTCCGCGATCCCGACGAGATAGCGGAGCAACTCGAATCCGCCAAACGCGAGGGTGAGGCGTACTTCTCGAACGACTCCGTCTATCTCGAACGGTTCCTCGAGAACCCCCGTCACATCGAGATCCAGATCATCGCAGACCACGAGGGCAACGTCCGCCACCTCGGCGAGCGTGACTGCTCGCTCCAGCGTCGCCACCAGAAGGTCATCGAGGAAGGCCCGTCGCCCGCGCTCTCTGATGAACTCCGCGAGAAGATCGGCGAGGCCGCGCGCCGGGGCGTCCGCGCAGCGGACTACTACAACGCCGGGACCGTCGAGTTCCTCGTCGAGGAAGATACCGACCGCGAACCCGGGGAAGTGCTGGGGCCGGAGACGAACTTCTACTTCCTCGAAGTCAACACGCGTATTCAGGTCGAACACTGTGTCACCGAGGAGATTACCGGTATCGACATCGTCAAATGGCAGATCCGGGTCGCCCAAGACGAGGAACTGAGATTCGAACAGGACGACGTGGAGATCGACGGCCACGCGATGGAGTTCCGGATCAACGCCGAAAACGCCGCCAAGGACTTCGCACCGGCGAATCAGGGCTCGCTGGAGACCTACGACCCGCCCGGCGGGATCGGCGTCCGACTCGACGACGCGCTCCGCCAGGGCGACGACCTCGTGACCGACTACGACTCGATGGTCGCAAAGCTCATCGTCTACGCGTCCGACCGCGACGAGGTCATCGAACGCGGCAAGCGCGCGCTCGCGGAGTACGACATCGAAGGGTTCCCGACGGTCATCCCGTTCCACCGGCTGATGCTCACCGACGAGGAGTTCGTCGGCGGCACCCACACGACGAAGTACCTCGACGAGACGCTCGAAAAGTCCCGAATCGAGGAGGCCCAAGAGCGCTGGGGCACGGAGACGGAGACGAGCGCCGACGAGGACGAGGAGGTCGTCGAACGCGAGTTCACTGTCGAGGTCAACGGCAAGCGCTTCGAGGTGGACTTAGAAGAGCGCGGCGCGCCGCCCATCAACGTCGGCGACGTCGACGTCGGCGGCGGTGACCGGCCACAGCGACCGGGCGAGAGCGGCGGGTCCGACGGCGGCGGGGGCGGCGGGTCCAGCGCCGAGGGCCAAGAAGTCACCGCGGAGATGCAGGGGACCATCCTCGAAGTGTCCGTCGACGAGGGCGACGAGGTCGAATCCGGCGACGTCCTCTGTGTGTTGGAGGCGATGAAGATGGAAAACGACATCGTCGCCGAACGCGGCGGCGTCATCAACGACGTCGCCATCGGCGAGGGCGACTCAGTCGACATGGGCGACCTCCTGTTCGTCATCGGGTCCGAATAAGCGCCGAAGCGACGGCGTCTCGGTCGAGTGGCGCCCTTTTTCCCGGTCGCCGTCGAAGCGACTGGCATGAACGAGACACGCCATCGGGTTCTCGACGCGCTCTCTGACGGCCCGGTCTCGGGACCGGCGCTGGCCGAGGACCTCGGTATCTCGCGGTCCGCGGTCTGGAAACACGTCGAGGCGCTTCGGGCGGCGGGATTCCAAATCGAGAGCGACGACGCGGGCTACTCGCTTGCCGAGGTGCCCGAATTCGGTGGTGAGGCCGTCGAATACGGCCTCGACGCGCCCTTCGACGTCGAGTACCACGACAGCATTCCGAGTACGAACGCCCGGGCCCGTGACCTCGCGGCCGGAGGCGCGGAGGACGTCGTCGTTCTCGCGGACGAACAGACTGGCGGCCGGGGACGCCTCGACCGGGACTGGGTGTCACCGAGCGGCGGTATCTGGCTTTCCATCCTCTTCCGGCCCGACGTGCCGATGGCCCACGCGCCGGTGTACACGCTCGCCGCCGCCGTCGCGGCGACCCGCGCGGCACGCGAGGCGGGCGTCGAGGCGACCATCAAGTGGCCGAACGACGTCCTCGTGAGTGTCACGAGTGCGGGCACGTCGTCAGCGGACGATGACGACGTGCTGGTCGACGGCGAGGAGCGGAAACTGGTCGGTATCCTCACCGAAATGGAGGGCGAGGCCGACCGGATCTCGTGGGTGGTCGTCGGCATCGGCGTCAACGCCAACGTCGACCCGGACTCGCTACCGAGTGAGGCGAACCCGACGAGTCTGCAGGCGGTCCGCGGCGAGGCAGTCGACAGGCGCCTGTTCACCCAGCGCCTCGTCGAGACGTTCGACGCGCTCCGGCAGACGCCCGAGTCCGTGCTGGACGAGTGGCGCGAATACGCGACGACGCTCGGGAAACGTGTCCGCGTCGAGACGCCGACGGGCGTCGTGGAGGGCGACGCCGTCGACGTCGAGTTCCCGGGACGACTGGTGGTCGAGACCGACGACGGACGCCAGACCGTCTCCGCCGGCGACTGCGAACACCTCCGGCCGGTGTAGCGGCCGCAGTCTGCGGGCGGGGTAGTTCACTGCGTGACGCTCGCTTCCGGTTCGTCGTCTCCCGGGCCGACGTCCGTGTCGCCGACCGGAACCGTCACCACCGGGACCGGCGACGACCTGACGACGCGTTCGGCGACGCTGCCGAGCAAGATCCGGTCGAGCCCTCCTCGGCCGTGGGTTCCCATCACGATGGTGTCACAACCGTTCTCGCGGGCGTACTCGACGATCTGCTTGCTCGGTGCCCCCTCCTCGGTGGCCGTCACGACTTCGAGGTCGCCGGTCATCGTTTCGAGGGATTCGAGCGCGAGTTCGCCCTCCTCTCGGAGCATCTCGGTGACGCCGTCCCACGTCGTCTCGACGGGCAACGTCGCGTAGCTACCCGTGTCGACGACGTACAGTCCGTGTACCTCGGCGTCGTGGAACCGCGCGAGTTCGACGGCGTGGTCCACGACTCGGGACATCCCCTCGGACCCGTCTGTCGGCACCAGTATCCGGTCGTACATACCCCACAGTACGACGGCGGCGCGTTTAGTTATTCGCCAATTGGTACCACACACCGTGCCTCAGTTCAGTTCTGACTCGCGCTCGTCGTCACCGTCGCCGGCCGCCTCGTCCATCACCTGTTCGAGTTCGCGCTCTAACTCGCGCTCGGTGAGTGCGCCGTCCCTGTACTTCTCGGTCAGTCGGTCGACGGCGTCCGCGTCGGCCGCGGGGCCGTATTCGGCGGGCGCCTCCGCCGGCGATTCGTCGCTGCCGAGGAGAGACGACCCGGCCCAGTAGACCGCGTAGCCGACGCCGACGACGAGGAGGGCGGTCATCAGCAGGGACAGGAGCGCCGCGAGTAGATTCTGGAGGACGGCGAGCACCGCGGCGGCGACGCTGAGAGCGACGAGCAGGGCCACACCGGCGAGCAACACTCGCCAAAGTGTGCCGAGGGCGCGGTCAGTGGTGGAGGACATCACGCTCCCCTTGCAGTCCGTGGCCGATAAACGTGGCTACGACTCGGGGAGAACGACCCGTTCCACGTCGGACGCTCCGGCGCGGCGGACGACCGCTCGGATGGGGTTGTGCGCCCCTGTGAGGTTGTCCGAGTCGCCGTCCAGAACGAGCAGGCTGGCCGGCCGCCCCTCCTCGATGAGGCCGCAATCGAGACCGGCCAGTTCGGCCCCGTTGACCGTCGCCATCCGCAGGACGTCCCGCGCAGAGAGGTCGTACAGTTTCGCGGTGAACTCCATCTCGCGGAACATCGACGGACTGTTGAGAAAGACGTTGTCCGTCCCCAGCGCCACCGTCGTCCGCTCGGCCAGTTCCTCGACCGGTGGCTTCCCGACACCCGTGACGAGGTTCGACCGCGGACAGACGGCGACCGGAATCTCACTGTCGGCGACGCGTTCGAGGTGGAGACGCTTCGCGTGGACCATGTGGACGAGGAAATCGGGGTCTAAGTCCAGCGCCGGGTTGATGTCCGAACTGTCCACCTCGCCGGCGTGGATGCCGAACAGTTTGCCGGCCTCGCGGGTCGCCCGGCGTTCCGGCCCGAACTCGGCGTCGTTGGCGCCGCTGGCGCCGAAGCCGTCGGCCATCTCCATCGCCTCGACCGTCTCGCGACCGAGGACGACGCTCCGGAGCGGCGAATCGGCAAGTGCCGCGCGGATGGCACGCACGCCCTCGACGCCGCCCTCGCGGAACTCGACGAACGCGCCGGTCCCGGACTGGTGCATGTACGACAGCGACCGGACCATCCCCTCGACCAGTTCGGACCGGTCGGCCTGCCGGAGGAGACGGTGTTTCAGGCCGTCGGGCGGCGCGACGAGTTCCTCAAGCGAGAGGCCCTCGCCGGCCTCCTTCGCGATGGAGTCGCCGATGTGGGTGTGGGCGTTGACGAACGCCGGGCAGACGATGGCGTCGCTGTCGACGCTGTCCGCCTCGATAGCGGCGATCTCGCCGTCTTCGACGACGACTCGCCCCTCGATAGGTTCGAACGTCCGGCCGCGGAGAATCGTCCCTTCGATACTCATGTACTCCTCTCCACTCGATGCTCAGTTAAATTCGTCGAGGGTCGCGTGGATACCCGGTCGGACGTCCCGGACCCGCGCGCCGTCTAAGTCGAGGCCGAGTTCGCGGATGGCGACGTCGCCCACACGGTCGCTGTCGTCCTCGGGGGCGTAGACGCCCAGACGCCACTGGTCACGCTGGGCGGCGCGGATGGCGTTGACGAGCGTCGACTGCTCGCCGAGGCGGCGCACCTCGCCGTTGACGAGGACGCGACTCGTGGACTCGGTCATCGACGGTTCCGAGGGGACGTCGAGGACCACCGAGTCGGGGTCGACGTTCGCGCTGTCGGCGATGGCGTGTTCCCACGTCCGGATATCACGGTGGTCGGCCGCGACTAATTCGTCGGGGACGGCGGTCCGTTCGGCCCAGACGGAGCGCTTATACAGATCTCGCTCGCTCAGCCGACGGGCGTATTCGGCCGTCTCGTCGCACTGCCGCAGGCGGACGAGCAAGTCGGCGTCGTCCCACCGGCGCAGGTCCGAGGCCGTCACGTTCGTCGCGGTCAGTAGCCGTTCGGCCCCGCGGCGGAGCATCGATTTGGCGATGCGGGCGACGTGGTGGGCGTAGACGGTCGGGTTCATCAACGCACGAGCGAGCAACAGCGACTCAGCGGTCTGGACGTTCCCCTCGTCTAAGACGAGTTCGCCGTCGACGAAGCGCAACTCCCGGACCAGCCGTTCGTGGTCGATAGTGCCGTAGGGGACGCCGGTGTGGTGGGCGTCGCGGACGAGGTAGTCCATCCGGTCGACGTCGAGTTCGCCCGAGACCAGTTGGCCGAGTTCGCCGTCACCGGCGACGAGATCGGCCACCCGGTCGGTATTCAGGCCGTGGTCGGTGAGCACGCGAGCGACCTCGCCGCGGTCCAGCAGGTCGTGGACGTCGTCGTGGTACTTTCCCGTCTTGCGGTGGATGACCGCCTCGACGTTGTGGCTGAACGGGGAGTGACCCACGTCGTGCAGGAGGGCGGCGGCACGGACCCGCTCGGCCTGCTGGCCCTCGATACCCAGATGCGAGAGCGCCCGGTCGGCGAGGTAATAGACGCCGAGCGAGTGTTCGAACCGGGTGTGGTTGGCCGACGGATAGACCAGCGTCACGGTCCCGAGCTGCTTGACCCGGCGGAGGCGCTGGACGGGCGGGGTCTCCAGCAGGTCGGCGGCGACGCCCTCGACCGCGATGTGGTCGTGGACGCTGTCCTTGATGGTGGTCATCGCGTGTCGGTTCGTGAGCCGTCGGCAAAACGGTACTGCCACATCTCGTGACTGTACCGGCCCGAACGGTGGTCAGAGTCGTGCGACCGACCCCAGTAACTCGAGGAGGGCGTCCTCGTCGGCGTCGCCGTACTCGACGGCGTCCATCGGGTCACGCCCCATCTGCTGGACCGTCTCGATGGCCCGCCTCGGGCCGTAGTCGCGGTTGTATACGAGCCACGCGGCCAGTACCTGTCCCGTCCGTCCGATGCCGGCCAGACAGTGGACGACGGTGCGAACCTCGGTATCTACCGACGTCGCCAAAAACGGCAACACCTCCTCGTGGAGGGCTTCCTTCCCGATGAGTTGCTGGTCGGGGACCGGGACGTGGAGGACGTTCGACTCGCCGAACGCGTCGGCGTACCGCTCTACGTTCGACCCGGATTCGTCTAACTGTGTCCCCGCGAGGAGACAGCAGACGCGCTCTACTTGACAGTCGCGAACAGACTGTATCCAGTCCGAGAGGGCCGCGTCGTGGCTGGCAGCACTGTGCCAGCCGGGTGCGCACGCGCCGAAGACGTACTTTTCGTCGGGGGCTGCGGGGGCGAACCTGTGGGCGTGAATCCTACGCATGACTGCTGTTGTCCACTGCCTCTCAGGCCACTAACTTCAGTCTCCCCCCTCGGTTCTCACGACTGATTATCAGCCGACTGACGGGACTGTGTGGGGCGAACTGCCCGCTGTCCGGGCAGGGCCACGTTTATAGGTTCACTCACCCCTACGTCGGCGTATGGTGACGTTCCTTGCCGGCGGGACGGGGACGCCGAAACTCCTCGCCGGCGCCGACGACGTGTTCGACCCCGGGGCCACGACAGTCGTCGCCAACACCGGCGACGACGTGGAACTCGGGGGCCACCTCGTCTGTCCCGACCTCGATACGGTCCTCTTTCTCGACGGGGGCGAACTCGACCGGGAGACGTGGTGGGGTATCGCCGACGACACGGCCGAGACACACGCCGAACTCCACCGCCTCGCCGAGGCCGCCGGCCTGTCGACCGGTCCCCAGTACCTCTCCGACGACGCACAGACGGCGGGCCGCGATATCGCCCACTGGCGGCGATTCTCCGGCGTCGCCGAGTTCATGCACATCGGCGACCGGGACCGGGCGGTCCACGTCACGCGGACTTCGCTGCTGGACGCGGGGCACTCGCTGACGGACGTCACGCGGACGCTCGCCGACGCGTTCGGCCTCGACCGGACGCTCCTGCCGATGAGCGACGACCCGGTGGCGACCATCGTCCACACGCCGCAGGGCCCGATGCACTTTCAGGAGTGGTGGGTCGGGCGGAACGGCGACCCAGCGGTCGACGACGTGGCGTTTCGCGGCAGCGAGACGGCCACGGCCACCGACGCCGTCCTGACCGCCCTCTCGGACCCGGTGGTCGTCGGTCCCTCGAACCCCGTCACGTCGCTCGGGCCGATGCTCGCCGTCGAAGGCATTCGGGACGCGCTCGCCGAGACGCCGGTCGTCGCCGTCTCGCCGTTCGTCGAGGACGAGGTGTTCTCGGGGCCCGCAGCGGACCTGATGGAGGGCGTCGGCCGCGAGGCTAGTACCGCCGGCGTCGCCGAGAGCTACCCCTTCGCGGACGCGTTCGTCCTCGACACCGAGGACGGCACCGACCTCGACAGGCCGGTGGTCCGCACGGACACGACGCTCGACGGCCCCGGAGACGCCGACCGAGTGGCCCGCGCGGTGACCGACGCCCTCTCGGAGGTGGCCTGATGTTCGAGCCACGGGTCGCGCTGGCGAGTCTCAGCGGCGAGGCGGACGCCGCGTGGGCCCGCGCCGTCGAGGACCACGTCGGGTGTGCCTTCCTCGGGGGTGTCGCGCTGGACAGCCCCACGCGTGCGGCCGCCCGCGAGATGGTGGACCGCGACCGCTCGGAGTTCCTGCCGGAGGACCCGGTCGCTTTCGTCGACGCGCAACTGGCCGCACTGGCTGGCGCGCCGATTCGACCCGCGTTCAACGTCCGGAGTGCGTCGATCGACCCGATAGCGCGCGCGGCCCGGGTCTGTCGGGACCACGGCGCTCTCCTCGAAGTGAACGCGCACTGCCGACAGGAGGAAATGTGCGCCGCCGGTGCCGGTGAGTCACTCCTTCGAGACGCCGACCGCCTCGCCGAACAGGTCGCCGCCGCGAGCGAGGCGGGGGCGACCGTCTCGGTCAAGGTCCGGACCGAGGTGGCGGGCGTCGACCTGCCCGAGGTCACACGAACTGCAGCGGCGGCAGGTGCGGACGCCGTCCACGTCGACGCCATGGACTCCGAGGCCGTCGTCGGCGACGTGGTCGAAGCGACGGACTGCTTCGTCATCGCGAACAACGGCGTCCGTGACCGGGAGAGCGCGACCGAGTACTTCGAGTACGGGGCCGACGCGGTCAGCGTCGGGCGGGCGAGCGACGACCCTGCGGTCCTGCGGGAAGTCCGGGCCGCCGCCGACGACTTGACCGGTCGCGAGGTGGTACGGTGAGCGACCGCTCGACGGACCAGAACGCCGAACTGGCGCTGTTGCTGGAGGTCAGCGGGACGCCAAAACCCGGCAACGTCGACAGAGAACGGGAGTACGACGACCTCCGGTTCGAGCACTTCCTGGCCGGCGCCGTCGGCGCTCGCCCCGGCCTCGAACTCGCGGCTGACGGCGAACGTGTGGGCCACGCCTTCGAACGAGCAGTCGAAGGGATGTCCGGCCAGTCGGGCGGCAACACCCAGTTCGGCGCGCTCTTGGTGTTGACGCCGCTGGTCGCGGCCGCGAGCGCGGACGACCTGACGACAGCCGGCGTCGAGCGAGTGGTCGCTCAGACCACCGTGGCCGACGCCGCCGACTTCTACCGCGCGTTCGAGCACGTCGACGTGGCCGTCGACGACCCGCCAGAGGGACTCGAACCGCTGGACGTGCGCCGCGGACGCGAGGCGATACCGACGTTGGAGAAGCGGGGGCTGACGCTGTCGGACGTGATGGCCCAGAGCGCGGACGTCGACGGCGTCGCCGCCGAGTGGTCGAGCGGGTTCGAACGCGTCTTCGAGGCCGCCGAGGGGATACTGGACGACGAGGGGCCGGTCGCCGACCGCGCCTCGCGTGCGTTCCTCCGCTTACTGGCCGCGGAGGTCGACACCTTCGTCGTCACGCGGAACGACCGCGAGACGGCCGCGGAGGTTCAGCGACGAGCGCAGGCGGTGCTGGACGGCGAGGAGGACGCGACGGAACTGGCCGCGGAGTTCGTCGCCCGCGACGTGAACCCTGGGACGACAGCCGACCTCGTCGCCGGGGCGCTGTTCGTCGCGCTGGAACGGGGGCTGGTCGTCTGATGGGCGAGACGGACTGGCCGGCCGAACTCGCCGGCGTCACCGAGTCCGTCGTGACGACGCTGGGACCCAACGACCGCTGGAACGTCGCGGCGTTGGGCCTCACGGCACCCGACGGCGACGGTCCCGTGACGGCGACGACGTGGGGCCGGACCCGCACGTGGCGGAACTTCCGGGAGCGCGGCGAGGGGTACGTCCAGTTCACCCGCGACCCGGTCGACTTCGCGGAGGCGGCGCTCTCCGTCCGCGAGGAGGCCGACCCGGTTTTAGAGCGCGCCGACGCGTGGGTCCGGGTCGGCGTCGAGCGACTGGCCGACGGTGAGGAAGGCGGGACACAGTGGGTCGAGTGGGCGCTCCGGCCAGTCGAGAGCGGCGTCGAACGACGCGTCGTCCCGACGACGAACCGGGGCCACGCCGCAGTGGTCGAAGCGACCGTCGCGGCCTCACGGCTGGACGTACCGACCTACGACCGCGAGACGCTACTGGATCGGCTCGCGTACTTCGAGTCGGTGGTCGAGACGGCCGGCAGCGAGCGCGAACGGGAGGCGTTCGAGCGCGTCCGGGACCTCGTCGACGCCGAGTGGTGAGACACCGCCCGGCACGAATCGCTCGACACCGCGATCGAAGCCGCTATAACGGGACCGCTGGCGCCGCATCGGGTGATAACGGTTCGCGTCCCGGCGTGGAAGTCGAACCCTTTTTGAACGCCACCTAGCAAGATGCACGCATGGCAATCAAACCCGCCTACGTCAAGAAGACCGGGACACTGCTGATGGAGCGATACCCCGACGCGTTCGGTGCCGACTTCGAGCACAACAAGGACGTCGTCGAGGAAGTCACGAACATCGAGTCCAAGGGCGTGCGCAACCGCATCGCCGGCTACGTCACCCGTAAGTACAACAACCCGGTCGAAGCGTAACTCGGTCTTTCTCTCTACCGCCTCGTCTCGGACAGCGGCGGCACCGCCCTACTGCTCGGCCTCGGCGGCCCGCGAGTCGGACTGGCGCTTGCGGTGGATGATACCCTGCATGTTCGCGGTGCGGGCGGCGATGTCGCGGAACGCCTCGCCCGTCTCGTCGTCCTCGTCGAGGACCAGCGGCTGACCGCTGTCGCCGCCCTCGCGGACGTCCGGGTCCAGCGGGATCTCGCCGAGGAACGGCATATCGTTCTCGTCGGCGAACCTCCGGCCGCCGCCGCTGCCGAAGATGTCGTGGTCGCCGCCACAGTCCGGGCAGACGAACGTGGACATGTTCTCGACGATACCCAGCACGGGCGTCTCGTGGCGGCCGAACATCCGCAGGCCCTTGCGGGCGTCGTCGAGCGCGACTTCCTGCGGCGTGGTGACGATGACGGCCCCGGAGACGGGGACGCGCTGGAGCATCGTCAGTTGCGTGTCGCCGGTCCCCGGCGGCAGGTCCACGACCATGTAGTCGAGGCTCCCCCACAGCACGTCGTCCCACAGTTGGGTGAGGACGTTGTCGACCATCGGCCCACGGAAGATGACCGGGTCGTCCTTCCCGACGAGGAAGTCCATGCTCATCAGTTTCATCCCGTACTTCTCGACGGGGATTATCTCCTCGTCCTCGGTGGCGCGGGGCGACTCGTCGGCGTTGAGCATCCGGGGGACGTTCGGCCCGTACACGTCAGCGTCGAACAGGCCGACCCGGGCGCCGAGCCGCGAGAGGCCGGCCGCGAGATTGACGGCGACGGTCGACTTCCCGACGCCGCCCTTGCCCGAGGCGACAGCGATGACGTTCTTGACCTCGGGGAGCGGGTCCTCGGCCTCGGGCACGCCGCGGTCGACGCTGGCCGAGAGGTCCACCTCGCGGTCGAGGTCCGAGAGCGCCTCCCGGACCTCGTTGGCCATGCTCGTCTCCGTCGGCGAGTAGGGCGCGCCGAGCGCGAGGTCGATACGAACCTCGTCGTCTGTGACCTCGATGCTGTTGATGAGACCCAGCGACACGATGTCGTCGCCGAGGTCCGGGTCCTGGACGGTCCGGAGACGCTCACGGACGTCGTCTTCGTTCATGTCTCCGGGTAGGCCCCGGAGGTGCGATAAGGATTGTGACAGGACCGGGCGTCCGCCGTCGGTCAGGGCCGACGGAACGTGTACGTGACTTGCCCCCCGTCCGACCTGCCCTCGACGTGCAGTTCCCCCGCGTCGTGGTCGAAGACGAGGCGGTCGGCCGGTGCGTCGAAGGCGTGCAGCGGCATCCCCGTCGCCACGCGGCCCTCGGGGCTGACCGAGACGTACGTCGAGGCGCCGAACTCCGCGGTGAGCGTGCCGTCGTCGCGCTCGGTGACGCGGTTCGGGCCCGCGAACCGTTCGAGGTGGCTCCGAACGGCTTCGCTGTCGGTCGGGTCGACTGTGGTGCCGCCGTCGGCACGCGCGATAGTTTTCACGTCGGGTCGTACGGCCGCCAGCGCCGAAGCAGTTGTGCCGCTCGTCCGTGGGGAATACTCACGTATGCGCCGTTCTCACGGGGGGAGCGCCTTCCGTTGCGTTTAAATACAACCCCGGAATAGCTTGGGACAGACTCGTGTAGGGGGACGCGCCCCCGAGTCCGCGTGCCGCGGGCGCGAGTATCAGAAGCACGTGTCGTGGTAGCCAAGCCTGGCCCAAGGCGCAGGGTTGCTAACTCTGTGGCGTACAGCCTCCTGGGTTCGAATCCCAGCCACGACGCTCACCCAACCGATTACCCATATATGAGTGCAGAAGACCCCAACGCGGGCGAGGACGCGGATGCCGAAGAAGAGGAGGACATCCGCTATTTCGTCCGTATCGGACAGACCGACCTCGACGGTACCAAGTCCGTCGAGCGAGCACTGACAGAACTGAACGGCATCGGCCACCGCGCCGCCCGCATCATCGCCCAGCAGGCTGATGTAGACCGTCGCGCGGTGTTCGGGAAGCTCGACGACGACGTCATCGACTCCGTCGTCGAGGCCGTCGAGAACTACGCCGACGAGGTCCCCGAGTGGATGACCAACCACCAGAAGGACTACTTCACCGGTGAGACCACCCACGAGACCGGGAACGACCTCCAGCTCACCCGTCGGCAGGACATCAACCGAATGAAGATGATCGACTCCTACCGCGGCGTCCGCCACAAGCGCGGCCAGAAGGTCCGCGGTCAGCGAACGAAGTCCACCGGTCGTACCGAGGGGACCATCGGCGTCAACGTCGAGGCGATCAAGGAAGAGCAGGCTGAGGAAGCCGCCGCGGAGGATGACGAATAATGGCACTCGGCTCCAACACCAAGTTCTACGAGACGCCGAACCACCCGTTCCAGGGCGAGCGAATCGCCGACGAGAGCAATCTGCTGGGACGCTACGGTCTGAAGAACAAAGAGGAACTCTGGCGTGCCCAGTCCGAGCTTCGTGGCTACCGCCGCGAGGCCCGGAAACTGCTCGGCCAGACCACCCAGACGGACGAGGCCGACGAGTTCCTCGCCCGCCTGAAGCGCTACGGTATCCTCAGCGAGCAGGACACGCTCGACGACGTCCTGTCGCTCGCCGTCACCGACGTCCTCGAACGCCGACTCCAGACCGTCGTCTACCGCAAGGGCTACGCGAACACGCCCGAGCAGGCCCGTCAGTTCATCGTCCACGGCCACATCGTGCTGGGCGGCCAGCGCGTCACGCGCCCGTCGATGAAGGTCGAAGTCGCCGTCGAGGACACCGTCGGCTTCGACGAGAACAGCTCGCTTGCGGACGAACTGCACCCTGAGCGCGCGGAGGCACAAGAATGAGCGAAGCAGAAAACGACGGCATCTGGGGCGTCGCACACGTCCACGCATCGTTCAACAACACCATCATCACTATCACCGACCAGACCGGCGCGGAGACGCTCGCAAAGAGCTCCGGCGGGACGGTCGTCAAGCAGAATCGCGACGAGGCGTCGCCGTACGCCGCCATGCAGATGGCCGAAGTCGTCGCCGAGAAGGCCCTCGACCGCGGTGTCGAAGGCGTCGACGTTCGCGTCCGCGGCCCCGGTGGGAACCAGCAGACCTCCCCCGGTCCGGGCGCGCAGGCGACCATCCGAGCGCTGGCCCGTGCCGGCCTCGAAATCGGTCGCATCGAGGACGTCACGCCGACGCCGCACGACGGCACTCGCGCACCGAAAAACTCCGGATTCTAACCCATGACACAGGACTACGAGGTTGAGTTCGTCGAACGCGGCGAGCGGGAGTCGCTCGTACTGATTCGGGGCATCACGCCGGCGTTCGCCAACGGCATCCGCCGGGCGATGATCGCCGACGTGCCCACGTTCAGTATCGATACGGTCCGCGTCATCGAGAACACCAGCGTGATGTTCAACGAGCAGATCGGCCTCCGACTGGGGCTGGTCCCGCTCACCACCGACCTCGACGACTTCGAGATCGGTGACGAGGTGACGCTGTCGCTCTCCGTGGACGGGCCGGCGACGGCCTACTCCAGCGACCTCGTCTCCAGTGACGGGCTGGTGAAACCGGCCGACGACAACGTCCCCATCATCGACCTCAAGGACGGCCAGCGCCTCGAAGTCGAGGCCGACGCCGTCCTCGATACGGGGAAAGAACACGCCAAACATCAGGGCGGCGTGGCCGTCGGCTACCGACACCTCCAGCGTGTCGAAGTCGTCGGCGAGAAGAGCGAGTTCGAGGACGACGAGCCCAACATCCTCCGCGGCGTCATCGAGGAGGGTGCGGCCGAACACGCCGCCGTCGACGCGACGGACGGCGACCTCGTGCCGACCGACGACTTCGGCAACGACCTCTCCCAGCGCTATCCGGGCAAGGAGGTCGAGGTCACCGACGTCGAGAACGCCTTCGTGTTCCACGTCGAGACCGACGGCTCGTTCACCACCGACGAACTGGTCCTGCGCGCGGTCGAGACGCTGCGTGACCGCGCGACCGAACTGAAAGACGCAGTCCAACTGTAACGCCACATGCCCCGAAACACCCTTTCGACGCCGATGACCGCCCGCCCCCCGAGCGCGAGGACCGAAGGGGTTTTTACGGGGCACGCAAAACGCATGAATGCAAGCAGGGATAGCCAAGTCTGGCCAACGGCGCAGCGTTCAGGGCGCTGTCCCGTAGGGGTCCGCAGGTTCAAATCCTGCTCCCTGCACTTTTCCTACAAAGGAGGAACTCTATGAGCAAGACGAACCCGAGACTCAGTAGTCTCATCGCCGACCTGAAGTCGGCCGCCCGCTCTGCGGGTGGCAACGTCTGGGGCGACGTCGCCGAGCGCCTCGAGAAGCCACGGCGCACACACGCGGAAGTCAACCTGGGCCGTATCGAACGGTACGCACAGGAAGACGAGACCGTCGTTGTGCCGGGCAAGGTACTCGGCTCCGGTGTCCTGCAGAAGGACATCACCGTCGCCGCAGTCGACTTCTCCGGAACCGCCGAGAAGAAGATCGAACAGGTCGGAGAGGCTATATCGCTCGAACAGGCAATTGAAAACAACCCCGAAGGCTCCCACGTGCGGGTGATCCGATGAGCCTCGCCGAATTCGACGCCGACGTCGTCGTCGACGCCCGTGACTGTATCATGGGCCGTGTCGCGTCCGCGGTGGCCGAGGAGGCCCTCGACGGACAGACCGTCGCCGTCGTCAACGCCGAACGCGCAGTCATCACCGGCCGCGAAGAGCAGATCGTAGAGAAGTACAAGAAGCGCATCGACATCGGTGACGACAACGCGTACTTCTACCCCAAGCGCCCGGACGGTATCTTCAAGCGCGCCATTCGCGGTATGCTGCCCCACAAGAAGCAGCGCGGCCGCGAGGCATTCGAGAACGTCCGCGTGTACGTCGGGAACCCACACGACGAGGACGGCGACGTCCTCGAAGGGACCTCGCTGGACCGACTGTCGAACATCAAGTTCGTCTCGCTCGGCGACGTGAGCGAGGCACTCGGAGCGAACAAGACATGGTAACGAACACGTCTGGCAAGAAGAAGACTGCCGTCGCCCGCGCGACGATTCGCGAGGGCGAGGGACGCGTGCGTATCGACTCCCAGCCCGTCGAACTGGTCGACCCGGAACTGGCACAGCTGAAGATGCTGGAGCCGTTCCGCATCGCGGAGGACGACCTCCGTGACGACGTCGACGTCGACGTGTCCGTCGAAGGTGGCGGTGTCATGGGGCAGGCAGACGCCGCCCGAACCGCCATCGCTCGCGGACTCGTCGACTTCACGAACGACGCGGAACTCCGTGACGCGTTCATGGAGTTCGACCGCTCGCTGCTGGTCAACGACGTTCGCCAGTCCGAACCCAAGAAGTGGGGCGGCCCCGGCGCTCGGGCCCGCTACCAGAAGTCCTACCGCTGAGGTGATTCAGATATGATGGTACCGGTCCGGTGTTTCACCTGTGGTAACGTCGTCGGCGAGCACTGGGAGGAGTTCAAGGCCCGCACCCGCGAAGCCGAAGAGCCAGAGGACCCCGAAATGGTCCTCGACGAACTCGGCGTCGAGCGGCACTGCTGTCGCCGAATGCTCGTCTCGCACAAAGACCTCGTCGACATCGTCGCGCCCTACCAATGAACGCACAGGAGAGCCGATACGAGAAGGCCCGCAAACTCGGCGCGCGAGCGCTGCAGTTGGCCCACGGCGCACCCGTGCTCATCGAGACGGAGCACACCCAGCCCATCCTCATCGCGGCCGAGGAGTACGACGCTGGCGTGTTGCCGTTCACAGTCAAGCGAGGTGACCACAAATGACGCTAATTACCGACGTACGACTCCGCCGCGTCCTCGACTCGCGTGGAAACGCGACCGTGGAAGCCGACGTCCTCACGGAGAGTGGGGGCTTCGGTCGCGGCAAGGCACCGAGCGGCGCAAGCACCGGCGAGTACGAGGCGATCGAACTGCCGGCTCAGGAAGCAATCGCGAACGCTCGCGACGACGCGCTTCCGCGCCTCATCGGTGAAGTCCACGCCGGGAACCAACGTGACGTCGACGCGGCGCTCCACGCCGCCGACGGCACGGACGACTTCTCCGGTATCGGTGCCAACTCCGCCGTCGCCATCTCGATGGCGGCCGCGAAGGCCGGTGCCGACGTGCTGGGCGCACCGCTGTTCCAGCACCTCGGCGGCACCTTCCGTGGCAACGAGTACCCGACGCCGCTGGGTAACATCATCGGCGGCGGCGAACACGCCGCGGACGCCACCAACATTCAGGAATTCCTCGCGGCCCCCGTCGGCGCGCCGAGCGTCAAGGAGGCCGTCTTCGCCAACGCCGCGGTCCATCAGGAGGTCCACGACATCCTGGCCGACCGCGACCTGCCAGCGGGTAAGGGCGACGAGGGCGCCTGGGCACCTTCGATCTCGGACGACGAAGCGTTCGAGATCATGGACGAGGCCGTCGAGACGGTGGCCGACGACTTCGGCTTCGCTATCGCGTTCGGCCTCGACGTCGCTGGTGCCGAACTGTACGACGAGGACGAGGGCGGCTACGTCTACGACGACGGCGTGAAGTCGACCGACGAACAGATCGACTACATCGCCGAGAAAGTCGAGGCGTACGACCTCGTCTACGTCGAGGACCCACTCGACGAGAACGACTACGAGGCCTTCGCCGACCTGACCGACCGCGTCGGCGATCAGACGCTCGTCTGCGGTGACGACCTGTTCGTCACGAACGTCGAGCGACTGGAGGCCGGTATCAGCGCCGGTGCGGGCAACTCCATCCTCATCAAGCCCAACCAGATCGGGACGCTCACGGACGCGGTGGACGCCATCGAACTCGCGACCCGAAACGGCTACGAATCCGTCGTCTCCCACCGGAGCGGCGAGACCGAGGACACCACTATTGCACACCTCGCCGTGGCGACCAGCGCGCCGTTCATCAAGACGGGCGCGGTCGGTGGCGAGCGCACAGCCAAGCTGAACGAACTCATCCGTATCGAGGACAACGCAGTATGAGCGGCAACGAAAAAGAGGGTCTCGACGCGTCCGAGTCCGACTTCGACCCGTCCGAGGAGGACGACGAAGCGGTCGACGCAGAGGCCGAGACGGCAGCCGAACAGCCCGCCGACGCCGAGGAGGCCGAGGCAGAGACAACCGAGGACGAGGAAGACGCCGGACCCCAGCTCGACGAGGACGTCATGCCCGACGAGCAGTCCGAGGCCGACCTCCTCATCCCCGTCGAGGACTACCTCGGCGCCGGTGTCCACATCGGGACCCAGCAGAAGACCCAGGACATGGAGCGGTTCATCCACCGCGTCCGTGACGACGGGCTCTACGTGCTGGACGTCTCGATGACGGACTCGCGCATCCGCACCGCCGCGGACTTCCTGGCCAACTACGACCCCGAGCAGATTCTCGTGGCGTCCTCGCGCCAGTACGGTCGGTTCCCGGCCGAGAAGTTCGCCGACGCCGTCGGCGCCCGTGCTCGCACGGGCCGGTTCATCCCCGGCACGCTGACGAACCCGGACTACGACGGCTACATCGAACCCGACGTCGTGGTCGTCACCGACCCGATCGGTGACTCACAGGCCGTCAAGGAGGCCATCACGGTCGGCATCCCGGTCATCGCGATGTGTGACTCCAACAACACCACGTCGAACGTCGACCTGGTCGTCCCGACGAACAACAAGGGGCGAAAGGCGCTGTCGGTCGTCTACTGGCTGCTGGCCAACGAGACGCTCGACCGCCGCGGTGCCGAACCGTCCTACGGTCTCGAGGACTTCGAGTCCGAACTCTAACGCAGGCGTTCGATACCTTCACTTTCTCTCTACACGGCGCGACAGTGGCGACGATAGGCGTCGCTACGGCACAAGACATAGGACAGCCCCCCGAGTACCGGTCGCCGATGGCAGAACAAGATACCCTCCTCAACGCGGTTATCGGGGCTGTCGCGACAGCTATCCTGAGTGGTTTCCCCTTCGCACCGGTGTTCGGCGGCGCACTCGCCGGCTATCTGGAAGGTGGTGACCGAGACGACGGCCTCCGAGTCGGCGCGATCTCCGGGGCCATCGGCCTCGTGTTCACGCTGGTCGTGTTCGCCTTCGTGGGACTGGTCTTCCTCGGATTCCTGCTCGGCGGGATGCCGATGCATCTGGGGGCGGTCGGTGTCGTCTTCCTCGTCGGCGCGGCGGTGTTCGCCGCCGTCTACGTCGTCGGTCTGAGCGCGCTCGGCGGGTGGTTGGGCAACTACGTGAAGTACGACACCGACCTCGGAAACTGACCGGCGACGGTGTGGCCAGCTATATTACACCGGCTGTCGACAGACACAGACGAGATGCGTGAGACGCTCGTCGACGCCGGCTGGGGTGCGTTGGTGACAGTCGCACTCTCGTTCGTCCCGTTCTCGTCGGTCATCGGTGGGGCTGTCGCCGCCAACAGACACGGCAGCGATTACGCGAGTGGGCTGGGGCTGGGGCTGCTTGCGGGCGTCGGCGCGATGGTGCCGTTGCTGGTGCTGTTCGTCCCGGCGCTGTCCATCGCCGGGGCGATCGGATTCGGTATCCACCCGTCCTCGCCGGCGTACGAACTCTTTCTCGCGCTCGTGTTCGCGTTCTTTCTCGCGTACACGGTCGGACTGAGCGCACTCGGTGGCCTTGGCGGCGTCTGGGCGGCGCGACATACGGAGTGGCAGCTAGACCCCGGCCGCTGGCTCTGACCCGCCTTCGGCCCGTAACCGGGCGATTTGGCATGCGATTCAAACGTGTCCAGTCCTAACTTCGATCGATGGCAGAGACGCCGCCCGGACCGAAAGGCGAACCGCTGTTCGGCAGTAGCAGGACGTACGCCGACGACCCGTTCCGGTTCATCTCGACGCTGGAGAGCGCCTACGGTGACGTCGCTCGCTTCGACATGGGACCGATGGACACCGTCATGCTGTGTGACCCGGCGGCCATCGAACGAGTGCTGGTCTCGGAGAGCGACCGGTTCCGCAAGCCCGACTTTCAGGGGGACGCGCTCGGCGACTTGCTGGGCGAGGGCCTCCTGTTGAGCGAGGGCGAGACGTGGGAGCGACAGCGGCGACTGGCCAACCCCGCGTTCTCGATGGCACGGCTCTCGGGGATGGCCGACCGCATCACCGGTCACGCACAGGACCGCATCGCAGACTGGCAGGAGGGGGACGTCGTCGACGTCGAACAGGCGATGACGCGGACGACGCTCGACGTCATCCTCGATTTGATGATGGGGGTCGAACTGTCCGAACAGCGAGTGCAGACCATCGAGGAGCAACTGATACCGCTGGGACAGCGCTTCGAACCCGATCCGCTCCGCTTTGCCGCACCGGAGTGGCTGCCGATGCCGGACGACGCGGCGTTCGACAGCGCCGTCGAGACGCTCGATGCGGTGTTGGACGACATCATCGAGGTCCGCGGGGGTTCGGTGGGGACGGACGAGGACGGCCCGATGGACTTCCTGTCGGTCCTCCTCCGTGCCCGCGACGACGGCGAGCAGTCGCCCGAGCAGTTGCGCGACGAGATGATGACGATGCTGCTTGCGGGCCACGACACGACGGCGCTGACGCTCACCTACGTGTGGTTCCTGCTCTCGGAGAACCCCGAGGCCGAACGCAAAGTCCACGAGGAACTGGACGAGGTGGTCGGCGACGAGCGGCCCGGGATGGACCACGTCCGCGAACTCGACTATCTGGAGTGGGTCGTTCAGGAGGCGATGCGCCTGTACCCGCCGGTGTACACCATCTTCCGGGAACCGACCGAGGACGTCGAACTGTCGGCGTACCCCGTCGAGGCGGGAACGACGCTGATGCTCCCGCAGTGGGGTGTCCACCGCTCCGCCCGGTTCTACGACGACCCGGGGACGTTCGACCCGGAACGCTGGAAGCCCGAACGGGCGACCGAACGACCCCGGTTCGCGTACTTCCCGTTCGGCGGTGGTCCGCGCCACTGCATCGGCAAGCACCTCGCGATGCTGGAGGCCCAACTCATCGTCGCCACGACGGCCAAGCAGTACCGCCTCGACTTCACGGGCGAGACGCCGCTCGAACTCATGCCGTCGCTGACCGCCCACCCGCGTCAGGAGATGTCGATGCGAGTACAGACGCGAGATTAGGTCGGCGTCGAAGCGTCGCGAACCTGTACCTCGCGTTCGGCCGCGACGTGACCGGTGACCGACAGCGTGACCGGGCCGTCCTCCATGGCCGTGTAGGCCGTGTCGACGTCGAGGGTCGCCGACACCCGTTCGCCCGCGGCGACGGACCGGTCGACGACGTGGGACTCGTCGTCGTCGGCGATTCCCTTCGTGGGCCAGTACACCGCCGCGAGGAAGCGGCCGTCCGTCTCGGAGACGTTCGTCGCCGTCAGCGACACCGACAACTGCTCGCCCTGCGAGACGCTGTCTGGAACGGTCAGGCTGTCGAGTTCGAACTGCGGTGCCGGTGCCGCGAGCGTGTCGCGTGCGTCGGCCGGTACCGGCCACTCGGTCCCATCGGAGCGCCGAATACGGGGATTCGACGCAGACAGCGGTGACGGAACCGTGAACGCGACGTACGGGCGCTCGTGACCCGCGACGGCGTGGTTCCGCGCGCCCACGGTGTCGGGAAGGCCTTGGTCCCACGAGCCGTCGGCCGTCTCGAACGTGTACGCCAGGTCGTGGACGTTTTCGACCCCTCGAACCGAGCCAACGACGTACTGTCTATCCTCGCCGGTCAGTACGCCACCGGACCCCATCGACGAGTCGTAGGTGATGGCCTTCCGGACGACGACGTCCTCGACGGCGACCTTCGTGTGCGTCTGGGACGGCGTTCGCTGGTCGGTCCGTTCGTCGTCCGTGGGTGTCTCGGACGCCTCGTCTGGAGTCGACGGGGATTCAGAGAGACACCCGGCGACACCGGCGAGGCCAGTCCCGAGTGTGGCCAGTACGCGTCGACGTTTCATACACGCCCGTTCCATCGGCGCGTCAAAGGTCTTTCAGGTAGCTCAAAACCCGCTTGTATCGTTCCATCGGGACGTATCGCGGCCACGGCGAGCGACAGACGGCGGCCGGTAGCCCGAAACTGGCTCCGAAAACGCCTAACCCCCTCCGGTCACACGGGCGGGTATGGTCACGTCGAGCGCTCCCGGCAAGGTGTATCTGTTCGGGGAGCACGCGGTCGTCTACGGTGAGCCAGCGGTCCCGTGCGCCATCGAGCGCCGGGCCCGCGTGACGGCGAGAGAGATAGACGAAGGACTTCGTATTCACTCGGAAGACCTCAAACTCGACGGGTTCACCGTCGAGTACGACGGAGACGGAGCGGGTCGACCCGACGTCGACGCGTCGGAGCCCTTACTCGAAGCGGCGATGGGGTACGTAAACGAAGCGGTGGCACAGGTCCGGGACGCCGCCGACGTACCCGACGCCGGCTTCGAGATACGAATCGAGAGCGACATCCCGCTGGGGGCGGGACTCGGGTCGTCGGCGGCCGTCGTCGTCGCCGCCATCGACGCCGCGACTCGCGAACTGGGCGTCGAACTCTCGGCCGAGGCCATCGCGGAACGGGCCTATCAGGTGGAGGCGGCCGTACAGGACGGCGAGGCCTCGCGGGCCGATACGTTCTGTTCGGCGAAGGGCGGGGCCGTCCGCGTCGAGGGCGACGACTGCCGCACCGTCGACGGTGTCGACAACCTCCCGTTCGTCATCGGCTACGACGGCGGGGCCGGCGACACCGGCGCACTGGTCGCGGGCGTCAGGAGCCTCCGCGAGGAGTACGACTTCGCCGCGGACACCGTCCGCGCCATCGGCGACATCGTCCGCGAGGGCGAGTCCGTACTGGGCTCGGGCGACTACGAGACGCTGGGCGACCTGATGGACTTCAATCACGGCCTCCTGTCGGCGCTGGGCGTCTCCTCTCGGTCGCTGGACTCGATGGTCTGGGCCGCCCGCGATGCGGGGGCGATGGGTGCGAAACTAACCGGGGCTGGCGGCGGTGGCTGTATCGTCGCGCTTGACGACACCGACGACGCGCTCACCGCCCTGAAGTACACGCCCGGGTGTGAATCGGTCTTCCGGGCGGAACTGGACACCGACGGAGTCCGGCAGGAATGACCGTCGTCCTCAAACTCGGCGGGAGCGTCGTCACCGAGAAGGAGACGCCGGAGACTGTCGACGACGAGGCGCTGGCGGCCGCCGCAGACGCCGTCGCGGCCAGCGACCACGACGTCGTAGTCGTCCACGGCGGCGGGAGCTTCGGCCACCACCACGCCGCCGAGTACGGCGTGAGTACGACCGAGGGAACGCACGACGTGGCCGGCGTACAGGCCATCCACGGCGCGATGACGCGGCTGAACAGCAGGATCGTCACGGCGCTGACCGAGCGTGGGGTCCCCGCCGTCCCGGTCCACCCGCTCTCGGCGGCGGACCGGGACGCAGACGGCACGCTCACGCTCCCGACCGGGCAGGTCCGAACGCTCCTCTCCGAGGGGTTCGTCCCGGTGTTGCACGGCGACCTCGTCGCCCACGCGGGCGAAGGAGCGACAGTCCTCAGTGGCGACGAACTGGTCGTCGAACTCGCGCCAGCCGTCGACGCCGACCGGGTCGGCGTCTGCTCGACGGTGCCCGGTGTGCTGGACGAAGACGGTGCCGTAATCGACCGAATCGAGGCCTTCGAGGACGCCGCGGCGGCGCTCGGCGGCAGCGACGCCACGGACGTCTCCGGCGGGATGGCCGCGAAGGTTCGTGCGCTCCTCGAACTCGAGAGCCCGGCCTCGGTGTTCGGCCCCGATGCGCTGTCGGCCTTCCTCGACGGCGACGCGCCGGGGACGACGATCGAGGCGGACCGGTGAACGTACGACCGTCGTAACCTATTTCACCGCCGTTGCTAATTGTAAATTCATGTCTGCTGTTAGCTTACCCGACGTCTACCGCTACGGCGCTCGGTACGTCGGTTACGTCCTCGTGGTCGCCATCGTTGGCGGTCTGTTCGTTGGCATCGGCGTGGTCCTCGGTGCGTCACCTAGCGCGTCGCCCTCCGTTACGACGAACCGAGCACTGCTCGGCGTCGCCGTCGCTGCTATCGGGGTCTTGCTTACGCTTTCTGGCGTGTTCGGACTCCTGCACAAACTCGTCGCCGACGCGACGATGGTCGGTGCTGCCGCGGCCGTCGCGAAAGCGGACGACGCGGCGGCACCGACCGACGCAGCGGCGCCCGACACCGAGAGCCGCGAGGTGAGCGGCGAACAGGAGGCCACTGGGGCAGCAACCGCCGGAGCAGCTACCGGTTCGACGGGCGAGTCCCGCGACGAGACCCAGACGGAGACGGCCGATTCGGAGCCGAGCGAGACGACGGACGACGACCCGCTCGAATCGACCGCGGCCGAGGCCACCGACGGCGAGACGGCCGAGGCCGGCCCAGCCGAGACGGACGCACCGTCCGAAGCGGTGTCGACGACGGCAGCGACACCCGAAGAAGAGCCCCCGGAAGCGGACGAACCGGCTTCCTCACAGCCCGAGCCGGCGGCCGAAGCCGACGCGGTGCAAGACGACTCCGAACTGATCGCCGAGAGCGACCAGTCGGCGCGCGAGAACGCCGCGGACGGACAGGACTCCCAGCCCGCGGCCGCTGCCGAACCGGCACGAGAGACGGACAGCGGTTCGGAGCCCGATGCAGATATCTTCGGTGGTCCCGCCGAGGAGGCGGCCGACCAGACGACGACTGCGGACGACGACGATTCGTCAGCACCGGCCGAGGATCAGGGGCCTGTGGCGGCCGATGCCGCCGCTTCGGACGAGAACGACATCTTCGGTGGTCCCGCTGACGAACAGGCCGACCAGCCGACGACTGCGGACGACGATTCGCCAGCACCGGCCGAGGATCAGGGGCCTGTGACGGCCGACGCCGCCGCTTCGGACGAGAACGACATCTTCGGTGGTCCCGCTGACGAACAGGCCGACGACGTCGGTCGCACGGACCCCGCCGCGGCCGAACCGCCGGCCGAAGACGACACGCCGGCCGAACCGCCGGCCGAAGACGACGCGCCGGCCGAACCACAGGAGTGGTCGCCGCCGGACCCGTCGGAGTTCCAGGGCCGACAGCCCGCCGCGTCGGACGACGACCAGTCGAGTCCGGACGAGTCGGTGCCGGTGGACGACCAGTCCACGACCGAGGAGCAGACCGTCTGGGATGTGGAGTCGGGGACCGGACCGGCCGAGCGCGACGACCAGACACAGTCGGCGGGACCACGGACCGCCGACGACCTGTTCGGCGAGTCGGCGTCCGAAGAGAGCGACGAGGACCTGCTCGGGAGTATCGAGTCCAGAGAGACGCGCATCGTCGACGACGTCGCCGAGGAGAGCGACGAGTCGTCCGACGACGACGTCGAGGACGACGCGACGCTCTCAGACGAAGGCGTCACCGGGTTCGACGTCGATTCGGACAGCGATCCGCTGTCGGACGCCCTGGACGACGAATAGCCGCCCGGAACCCACACCGTTTTAAGAAGCGACGTTGTACGTCCGCGTAACCGAGCGCACGGCCGCCCGCAGACCGCGGTTTGGCGGCCGGCAGACGACGGGGAAAGTCGTCGGGACGTCAGTCCCTTCCACTTCGGGAATCGAGGCTACGGGGTGTACCCGGCCGGCCTCGACGCCCACAGGAACCGAGACGCCGTTTCAGCAGTTACCGTCGTCGCCAGCACCAACCGCGGGCCCGCGGACGGCTTCCACTCGGACCTACAACCATGGAAGTCGAAATCGCAACAATCGGCGGATACGAGGCAGTTGGCCGTCAGATGACGGCCGTCCGTGCAGGTGACGACGTCGTCATCTTCGACATGGGCCTGAACCTCTCGAAGGTACTGATTCACGACAACGTCGAGACCGAGCGGATGCACTCACTCGATCTCATCGACATGGGCGCTATCCCGGACGACCGGGTCATGTCCGACCTCGAAGGTGACGTGAAGGCCATCGTGCCGACACACGGCCACCTCGACCACATCGGCGCCATCTCGAAACTCGCCCATCGCTACGACGCGCCTATCGTCGCCACGCCCTTCACCATCGAACTGGTCAAACAGCAGATAAAGGGCGAGGAGAAGTTCGGGGTCCAGAACGACCTCGTCAAGATGAGCGCGGGCGAGACGATGCAGATCGGCGAGCGAAACGAACTCGAGTTCGTCAACGTCACCCACTCCATCATCGACGCCATCAACCCGGTCCTCCACACGCCGGAAGGGTCCGTCGTCTACGGCCTCGACAAGCGGATGGACCACACGCCGGTCATCGGCGACCCCATCGACATGAAGCGGTTCCGAGAGATCGGTCGCGAGGGCGAGGGCGTCCTCTGTTACATCGAGGACTGTACGAACGCCGGCCGGAAGGGCCGTACGGCCTCCGAGGCGGTCGCTCGTCGCCACCTCAAGGACGTCATGACCAGCATCGAGGACTACGACGGCGGCATCGTCGCCACGACGTTCTCCTCGCACATCGCTCGTGTGAAGAGCCTCGTCGAGTTCGCCGACGACATCGGCCGTCAGCCGGTCTTGCTCGGTCGCTCGATGGAGAAGTACTCCGGCACCGCAGAGCGACTGGACTTCGTGGACTTCCCGGAGGACCTCGGGATGTACGGCCACCGCAAGTCCGTCGACCGCACGTTCAAGCGGATCATGAACGAGGGCAAGGAGAACTTCCTGCCCATCGTCACGGGCCATCAGGGCGAACCGCGCGCGATGCTCACCCGCATGGGCCGCGGCGAGACGCCCTACGAGCTAGACGACGGCGACAAGGTGCTGTTCTCCGCCCGGGTCATCCCGGAACCGACCAACGAGGGCCAGCGCTACCAGTCCGAGAAACTGCTGGGCATGCAGGGCGCCCGCATCTACGACGACATCCACGTCTCGGGCCACCTCCGTCAGGAGGGCCACTACGAGATGCTCGACGCGCTCCAGCCCCAGCACGTCATCCCGGCCCACCAGAGTCTCGAAGGGTTCGCGCCGTACGTGGACCTCGCCGAGAATCAGGGCTACAAGGTCGGCCGCGACCTGCACATCACGCGTAACGGCAACATGATTCAGCTCACGGAATAACCACATGTCCGAAGGTTATCAGCAGGTCGAAAAAGCCATCCTCGCCCGCCGGGAGCGGGTCAACGAGGCCCTCCCCGAGGAGCTTCCAGTGACGCGGCCCGAGCACCTCTACGAGGCGACCCGCTACCTGCTGGACGCCGGCGGCAAGCGACTCCGTCCGACGGTGTTGCTGCTGGTCGCGGAGTCGCTACTGGACGTCGAGCCACTGTCGGTCGACTACCGTGACTTCCCGACGCTCACCGGCGGGCAGGCCGACGTGCTGTCGGCGGCGCTGGCCATCGAGGTCATCCAGACGTTCACGCTCATCCACGACGACATCATGGACGACGACGACCTCCGCCGCGGGGTCCCGGCCGTCCACAAGGAGTACGACCTCTCGACGGCGATTCTGGCCGGCGACACGTTGTACTCGAAGGCCTTCGAGTTCCTGCTCGAAACCGGCGCGGCCGACGACCGGAGCGTCGCCGCGAACAAGCGCCTCGCGAAGACCTGCACCCGCATCTGCGAGGGGCAGTCGCTGGACATCGAGTTCGAACAGCGCGATGCGGTCACGCCCGATGAGTATCTGGAGATGGTCGAACTCAAGACGGCCGTCCTCTACGGCGCCGCAGCGTCCATCCCGGCGACGCTGCTGGGTGCCGACGAGGAGACCGTCGAGGCCCTGTACAACCACGGACTGGACGTGGGCCGGGCCTTCCAGATTCAGGACGACCTGCTCGATCTGACCACGCCCTCGGAGAAACTGGGCAAGCAGCGCGGGTCGGACCTCGTCGAGAACAAGCAGACGCTCGTGACGTTGCACGCCCGTCAGCAGGGCGTCGCCGTCGAGAACCTCGTCGACACCGACTCCGTCGACGAGGTGTCCGAAGCCGAGATAGACGAGGCCGTCGCCACGCTCCGCGAAGCGGGGTCCATCGAGTACGCCCGGAACCGGGCGCAGGAACTCGTCACGAGCGGCAAGGAGAACCTCGAAGTCCTCCCGGACAACGAGGCACGCGACCTGCTGGACGGCATCGCGAACTACCTCGTCGAGCGCGAGTACTGACGCCGCGCGGTCGTTTGTACGCCCATCGCCCACGGCGGTAGCGCCGGGTCGGAATTAAGGCGAACCGACACGAACGAGCGTCCGTGACCGAGTTCCTCCTCTACGGCGGGAAAGGCGGAGTGGGAAAGACGACCATCGCGACGGCGACGGGGGTCTCGCTGGCCGAGCGAGGCTACGAGACGCTCGTCGTGTCGACGGACCCGGCCCACTCGTTGGGTGACGCCGTCGAGCGACCGGTCGGAGCCGACCCCGTGGAGATACACAACGGCTTCTGGGGCGTCGAAGTCGACCCACAGACAGGTATCGACCGCTACCGGACGCTGTTCGAGGCGCTGGCCGCGGAGTTCGCCAGCGCAGGCATCGACCTCGACGAAGACGAGATTACCGACCTGTTCACCGCGGGTGTGATGCCCGGGAGCGACGAACTGGCCGCAGTAGAGGGACTTGCGACCTACGCCGACAGCGACCGGTGGGACCGGGTGGTGTTCGACACCGCACCGACGGGCCACACGCTCAGACTGCTGGACCTGCCGTCGGTGCTTGACCGCGGGATGGCGACGGCGCTGGACCTGCGCGATCAGGTTCGCCGGAAGGTGAACACGACGCGAACGATGCTGTTTGGTCCGATGGCGAATCGACGGCGCGCCGACGGCCCGGACGACTTCACCGAGATGCGCGACCGGATGGAACGGGTCGGGACCGTCCTCCGGGACCCCGACCGGACGGCGTTCCGTGCGGTCACCATCCCGGAGACGATGGCCGTCCGCGAGACCGAACGGCTGGTCGAGCAGTTGCGTTCCTTCGAGGTCCCGGTGACGACGCTCGTCGTCAACAAGGTCGTCGAGGACCCCGGCGATTGCGAGCGCTGTCGTGGGAAGCAGACCGTCCAGGAGGAGGCGATCGCGACGCTACGCGAATCGCTACCGGACCTGGATGTCTGGACGATCCCGGACGAATCGGGCGAGGTTACGGGTCTGGACGCACTCGAACGCGTTTCTACACACCTGGGAACCGATCTGTAGCGCCGGTCAGTCGCGGTGGCGACCGACCACTCGCCGGACCGTCGCCCCGAACCAGACCAGGACGACGCTACAGAGGTAGTAGGTCACGACTAACCCCACGTAGTAGAGCCCGGAGTTCGACACGCCCAGGAATCCCTCGACAGCGTAGACGACGTTCTCCAGCCCCCAGGGGCTGTCGTAGACGAGGATCGACAGCAGGTACGCGGGGACGTACAGGAGTATCGCGACCGGGGAGACGTACGGCTCGGCAGACGGGGCCACCTGCCCGATAGCAGCCGCAAGCACCGGCAGGTAGGTCGCCGCGACCAGGTAGGCGAACAGTGCGAGCGTGGTCGGCCGACGGAACACGCTCCGAACCTCGGCACCTGTGGAGGGTCGAAGGGCGCCAGTCAGGGAGTGCATGCACGTCGTCGTAGGGGCTCGGGGTAGTTTACGTCAATCGCCGACACCTGTGTCACCCCCTGTCGGTCGTATCAGGACGAGATGGCATCGAGCCCCGAAACGTGTTCACTCCGGTCGCGATGGCGCTCGAAGCACGTACTCGCCCACTCGTAGAACGCGGGGTCGCTCCCGTCGGCCAGCGCGTGGAGTTGGCCCTGGTCGTCGTAGGCCAGGAGGAACACGCGGTCGTCGGTCAGCGTCAGCCCGAACGAGAGCGGGTCGGGGTGGCGGTACAGCGAGAAGCCCGGGACGCCGACGACGGTGGCGAACTCGGCCGGGTTCTGCTCGCGGGCACGCTGGACCGTCGGGCCGTCGAGGACGAGTTCGTGTGTGACGCCGTCGAGGACCTGTCCGGCGTGGGCGTCGTGGAACAGGCGACTCAGGACCGGCGAGAGCATCCTGATCGAGTCGGTCGACGCGGACGCGATGGACTCGACGTAGTGGCTCACAGGGGCCTGCGGCTGGTCGGGTTCGCTCCCGACCAGCGTCGCATCGGCGAGGTGCTCCGGGCGTGGGGCCTGGTCGGCCGGGAGGTGGGCGAACAGTGGTTCCCACGATTCGATGGCCGCCAGCGCGTCGAGATACGAGCGGTGCCGCCGTGTGATCAGCCTGCCGGCAGTCGTGAGGTCGTACGCACCGTCGTGTTTCCGCGCCCAGCCACGCTCGGCGAACGCCGCGAGGTTCCGCTGGACGCTGCGGCGTGACTGTCCGAGGTCGTCGTCGAGATCACTCGGCGTCCCCGGTTCGTCGGCGAGCCGTTCGAGGAGTGCGAGGCGGTCCGGAGAGTCCGCGAGGAAGCGGGCAGCGTCGGCGGCCATGTCTCGTCTACCGACCGCCCGGAGGATAACGGTGGCGCCGTGCCAACCCGACGCCGTTTTGACTGGGGCGGTGCCAGAGTCGTGCATGGACGAGGAGCTTCGTGCCCGCATCGAGGAGGCCGCCGAGACGAACGCCCTCCTCAACGCGGTCAAACACGACAGCGAGGCACAGGTCGGGGCCATCATGGGGCCGCTCATGGGTGAGAACCCCGAGTTCAGAGAGCACGGCGACGAGATTCCGGGGATCATTGCGCCCATCGTCGACCGGGTCAACGGGATGGACGCCGAGAAACGCCGTGAGCGCCTGCAGGAACTCGCCCCCGAGAAACTCGAAGAACTCGAAGCCGAGGACGAGGGCGAGGACCACCCCCTGCCCGACCTGCCCAACGTCGAGGAGTACGACACCGTGCGGATGCGCGTCGCGCCGAACCCCAACGGCCCGTGGCACATCGGCCACGCCCGGATGGCCGCCGTCATCGGGACGTACAAGGAGCGCTACGACGGCGAGTTCGTCTGCCGGTTCGACGACACCGACCCAGAGACGAAGCGGCCGGACCTCGACGCCTACGACCAGATTCTGGACGCTATCGACTATCTCGGCTTCGAACCCGACGACGTATTCACGGCGAGCGACCGGGTGGAGACCTACTACGACTACGCCCGGCAACTCATCGACGCCGAGGGTGCCTACACCTGCTCGTGCCCGCAGGGCGAGTTCTCCGACATGAAGAACAGCGGCGAGGCCTGTCCCCACCGCGAGAAAGACGTCGCCACCGTCCACGAGGAGTTCGACGCGATGGTCGACGGCGAGTACGACAGCGGCGAGATGGTCCTCCGGGTCCGGACCGACATCACCCACAAGAATCCGGCCCTGCGTGACTTCGTCGCCTTCCGGATGATAGACACGCCACACCCGCGCGAGGCGGCCGCCGACTATCGCTGCTGGCCGATGCTGGACTTCCAGAGCGGCGTCGACGACCACCTGCTGGGCATCACGCACATCATCCGCGGCATCGACCTGCAGGACTCCGCGAAGCGCCAGCAGTTCGTCTACGACTACTTCGACTGGGAGTACCCGGAGGTCGTTCACTGGGGGCACGTACAGGTGGACGCCTACGACGTGAAGATGTCCACCTCGACCATCTCGGAACTCATCGCCGAGGGCGAACTCGACGGCTGGGACGACCCGCGTGCGCCGACGGTGGCGAGTCTCCGCCGGCGGGGCATCCGTGGCGAGGCGCTCGTCGACGCGATGGTCGAACTCGGCACCTCCACGTCCAACGTCGACCTCGCCATGTCGTCGGTGTACGCGAACAACCGCGAGATGATAGACGACGACACCGACCGGGCGTTCTTCGTCCGTGACAGCGACGACCACGGCGGACTGGTCGAGCGACAGGTCGTGGGCGGCCCCGACGCGGGCGAACCGCCGTACCACCCGGACCACGAGGACCGGGGCCGACGCGAGATTCCGGTCGCGGGCGGCGTCGCCGTCGAGGGCGACGACCTGCCGGGCCACGGCGAGCGAGTCTGGCTGAAGGGGTACGGCTGTGTTCGCCACACCCGCGACGCCTTCGAGTACGTCGGCGACGACATCGCGGCGGTGCGCGAGGAGGGCGTCGACGTCGTCCACTGGGCGCCGGCAGACGGCCCCGAACTCCGACTGCGGACGATGGACGGCGACGTGACCGGCGTCGCCGAACCGGGCGTCCTCGACTACGACGCCGACGACATGCTCCAGTTCGAGCGCGTCGGCTTCGCCCGCGTGGACGACGTGGACCCGGACGGCGAGTCGGTCGCGTACTTCGCGCATCCCTAGGGCGTGTAGACGACTGCATGGTGAACGTCGCCGCCGAACACGAGGACGACCAGCGGAACCAGCGACGGACCTACCACCGTCGGTTCTGGTTCCCGAAGCGGGTCGACGACGGGAGCATCGCCGCGAACCACACCAACGGCATCCTCGAAGTCCGCCTGCCCGTCTCCGAGGGCGCCGTCACTCGCGGCAAGCGCATCGAAATCGAAGGCTAACCCGTCCCCGACGCGTTTTTATTCCGTCCAACCGCAGTAGGGGACGTGACAGAGCGCGCTCCGACGACGGTCACCGTCGACCGAGACATCCCCTTCCACGAGGCGGCCGGCGAGACGCTCCTGTTGGACGTCTACGACTCGACGGCCAGTAGCGGGCCGAAACCGGTCGCCGTCCTCGTCCGCGGGGGCGGGTTCACGGTCGGTGACAAGGGCGAGTTCGCCCGCCACGCCATCGACCTCGCCGAGGACGGCTACCTCGTCGTCGAACCGCAGTACCGACTGGCACCCGACCACACCTTCCCGGCCGCACTCGTCGACGTGAAGGCCGCTATCGAGTGGTGCCGGGCGGAGGCGGACGCCTACGGCGCGGACCCACGACGCGTCGTGGCCGTCGGTCACTCCGCTGGCGCGAATCTCGTGACGCTCGCCGCGGCGACGGCCGACGACCCGGCGTTCGAACCGGACCTGTATCCCGGTGCGTCCTCCGAACTGTCGGCCGTCGTCGGCTACTCGGGTGTCTACGACTTCCGGGCGATGGCGGAGACCGACGACGCGGGCGATGCGGACATATACAGGCAGTATCTCGGCGGCGGGCCCGAGGAGGTTCCGGAGGCGTACGAACTCGCCTCGCCGGTGGCACAGGCCACCGTCTCCACGCCGCCGGCGCTGTTGCTCCACGCCGAGGACGACGAGGTGTTTTCGCCGGCCCAGTCGGAACTGCTCGCTCGGACGCTCGATCCCCTGACGACGGTGGCATACGAACCCGTTCCGGGTGGTCACGGCTTTCCCTTCGCGGGAGCGTTCTACGACGACGTCTACGACCGCACCGCTGCGTTCCTCCAGCGTCACGTCGGTGTCACCGACGACCCGATGGGCGTCCACGACGGTCCGCCACTCGACGAGGGACGTGGTCCCGGCAAACCGCCCGGCCGTGGACCGACCAGTGGGCCCGACGACCCTCGTTTCTGAGGCTGACTGTCGAAAGTTTAAGTATCGTCGCCGAGTGTTGTTAGATACCAATGGCCATAGACCCCGAATTCGAGGACAATCGTGACGTGGTCGAACAACACGACGGCCACAACGTCTGGGGGCCGGTCGAGGAACCCGACACGCTGGGTATCCACGGCACCCACGTCGCCGTCGACTTCGACATCTGTCTCGCCGACGGCGCCTGTCTGGAGGACTGCCCGGTCGACGTGTTCGAGTGGGTAGACACGCCCGACCACCCCGAGAGCGAAATCAAGGCCGACCCGGCCCACGAGGACCAGTGTATCGACTGCATGCTGTGTGTCGACGTCTGTCCGGTCGACGCCATCGACGTCGACCCCGGCCGCGCCGGCCGTATCTGAGTCCAGAACGCCCGTTTTCCGTATCGAGTTCGGCGTAGTGGCGGTATCGTCCGTGTCCTCCAGTAGTCGGTCCGGCGGGGTGCTGTGTCCGCCGCATCACCGACGGACGCCCCACGAAACTGTCACCCGTTATTGTGAACATACATTTATGTTCCGCCCGAGATGAGGTACGTTGACGAGAGTCGTGACAACTATGCACACAGTAGTTCTGACAAAGGGGGTCCCCGACTTCCGAGAGGGACAGGTATCCTTCGACGAGGACGGGCACCTCGAACGCGGGAAGACCCCGACGGTGATGAACCCGAACGACAAACACGCGCTCCGGGCGGCGTTCCAGACTCGCGTACGAAACGGCGGTCACGTCTCGCTCATGAGCATGGGGCCGCCGGGGTATCAGGAGGTGTTACAGGAAGGGATGCGCGACGTCTACGCCGACGACCTGTATCTCCTCTCGGACCGGGAGATGGGTGCGGCCGACACGTGGGCGACGGCGATGACTGTCGCCACAGGCATCCAGAACCTCGACACGCAACCAGACCTCGTGTTCGCGGGGTTCAAGACCGCAGACGGAGAGACGGGCCACACCGGCCCACAGACGGCCTACTGTCTGGACTGGCCGCTGGTCACCCACGTCGTCTCGCTCGACATCGACGAGGAGGCGGGCCTGTTGCGAGCGAAGCGACTGGTCGACGGCGACGTCTCCGAGATAGAGACGGTCGAGGCGCCGATGCCCTGTTTCGTCGTCGCCGACCCCGAGTTCGAACCGACCTACCGGAAGGCCAGCCACCGCCTCGAACACAAACAGTTGCGCGAGGAGACCCAAGAACGCGCCGAGAACTACGAAGACCTGGTGACGGTCTGGGACCACGAAGACCTCAATCTGGACCCGGACTACATCGGCCTCGACGGGTCGCCGACCATCGTCGCCGGCGTCGACCCCATCCCGAAGGCCCCCTCCGAACGCGAGGCGACTGTCGTCGACGGCGACGATTCGGCGGCGATGGAACCGATACTGGACGAACTGACGCCCTACGCAGCAGGTGACTGATCATGCCAGCAATAGACCCCACTGAGTACGAGATCGCCGAACTCGGGCCGAAGATAACAGACGTCGACGACGCCGACGAGTTGCACGAGATGCTGGAACTGGAGGAAGCGGGCGAGGACCGCGCTCCGGTGAAGACGCTCATCGAGGACCGCATCGAGAAGGTCGAAGCCGAGGACGACGGCGAACTCGACCCCGAGACGGTCGACCTGACGGAGATGACCGTCGCGGACATCGCGAACATGGTTCGCGGCGTCGACGACGCCGACGTCCTGCGGGACGTCCTCGAACGCGAACGCGAGGGGAAAGAACGCAAGAGCGCCATCGCCCAGATAGAGAACCGCATCGACTCCGTCGAAGGCAGCGAAGAGCAAGCGGGCGAGGACGTCGAGTACGTCCCGCCAGAGGAGAAGTACCCCGAACTCGACCACCCGACCAACGACAAGCGGTGGGTCGAGGGCACCGTCGGCGCGGAGTACCGCGACATGTGGGTGTACTGCGAGACGCAGGCGGGCGAACTGGTCGACGTCTCGAAGGAGATGCTGGGGAAGGCCCGCGACCTGATGGATCAGTACAACGCGGACTACGACGCCGAGGAACGCGTCGTCGCCGTCCTCGTCGGTGCCGACGCCAGCGACCACGTCGAGGACGTCACCGCCTACGGCGCCGACCTCGTGGTCTACATGGAGGACGACCGCCTCGAACGGTTCCGGCACACGCCTTACACCGAGATAGTCACCGATATGTCTCGGGCGGGGGGCGAACTCGCCAGCGAGGGTCACGCGGACGTCGACTGGAAGGACTACCACGAACCGCGCTATACGATATTCCCCGCGACGAACAACGGCCGGGACCTCTCGGCGCTCGTCCAGGGGGCGCTGGACTCGGGGCTGGCGTCGGACTGTTCGGGGCTGTACATCGAGGAGGCGATGATCTCCAACCCCGCGAAGGTCGGCAACGCGGGCGACAACAAGGAGTTCGAGCGCGTACTTCACATGAAACGGCCGGACTTCTCCGGGTTCGAGTACTCGACCATCCTCTGTATCGACAAGCCCAACCGGGACTTTCACCCGCAGGGGGCGTCCGTGATTCCGGGCAGTTTCGAGATTCCGGACCCGGACTACGACCGCGAGGCGGCGGTGGTCGAGTACGAAATGGACCTCGAAGAGGAGTGGTTCGAGGTGGAGGTCACGGAGTTCGACCGCCTCTCGGGCGGCGTCGACCTGACCGGCAACGACGTGGTGGTCGCCGTCGGCCGGGGCATCGGCGACGACCCGACGACGGGCATCGAACTCGCACTCGACCTCGTGGACGCCTTCGAGGACGCCGACCTCGGCCTCTCGCGGGGCGTCATCACGTCCTCGTACGCGTTCGACAGCCACGTCGAGCAGTACGTCACGGAAGCGCGCCAGATAGGCGAGTCCGGGCAGGTCGTCGAACCAGATATCTACATCGCGGCGGGCATCTCCGGGGCCATCCAGCACAAGGTCGGCTGTGACGAGGCAGACACCATCATCGCCGTCAACACCGACCCGGAGGCCGACATCCGGGACTTCTCTGACTACGTCATCGAGGGCGACCTCTTCGAGGTGCTCCCGCGGCTGACCGAGGCCGTCGAGAAGGGAGAACTGGCCGCGGCCGTGGAGGCGAGCGATGACTGACCACGAACACTACGAGGCCGTCGTCGTCGGATGTGGCCCGGGCGGGGCCGCCGCGGCGGCGAACCTCGCGCGCAACGGCGTCGAGACGCTGGTTCTGGAACGCGGCGTCGACGCCGGGTCGAAGAACGTCTCCGGCGGCCTCATCTACGCCGAGGAGTCCGCACCGTACACCATCGACGGCCTGTTCCCGGAGTTCCGCGAGGAAGCGACCGAGCGCCCGGTCACCGAGAACTACATCCACAACGTGGCCGGCGACACGGTGAAGACGTTCGACATCGGCGACCTGCACCACCACGACACGGCGTGGGCCGACTCGGTTCTCCGCCGCCGGATGGACTCGTGGCTCGCCGACCGCGTCCACGAACTCACCCACGAGACGGGCGGCGGCCTGCTGACCGAAGTCCACGTCACCGGCCTCCTCCGTGAGAAGGGGGAAATCGTCGGCGTCACCTGTGAGGAACTGGACCCGATAGCGGCCGACATCGTCGTCGCGGCCGACGGCGTCAACTCCGAACTCGCCCGCGACGCCGGCCTGATGGACTGGGAGGACCCCGACGAGTGGTTCCAGGGGGTCAAGGCCGTCGCCGAGATGGACCCCGACACGATAGACGAGCGGTTCGACATCGACGCGGACGAGGGCGAGGCCCACCTGTTCTCGGGCGACCTCTTCGATGGGGTGCGTGGCGGCGGGTTCCTCTACACCAACGAGGCGTCGCTGTCCATCGGGACGGTGTTTCACCTCGATTCCATCGCCGAGGAACGGGCCGAACCGCAGGAACTGCTCGACGGCCTGCTGACTCACCCGCTCATGGCCCAGTGGCTGGGCGAGGACTACCACGAACTGGAGTACAGCGCGAAACTCGTCCCGGACTCGAAGAAGGCGGCGCTCACCGCCCCGCACGAGGACCGCCTCGTCGTCGTCGGCGACGCCGCCGGCCAGATGCAGGCTCAAGGCCCCATCATCAAGGGGATGAACCACGCCGTCACGGCCGGGGCGCTGGCCGCCGAAGCCTTCGCCGACGCCCGCTCCCGGGGCGACCCGCACCGCGCCGGCGAGTTCTACGAGCAGAAACTCCACGACGAAGGAGTCATGGACAAACTGCGACCGACCAGCTACAGCGTGGTGGGGAAACTGGGGGAAATCGGGCCGATAGACGGCGTCGCGAACGCCGTCGCGGAGTCGGCTGTCGGTCGCTTCGGCGTCCGAGCGGCGGAGGGCCTGGTCGAGCGGGCATACAACTCCCCGATGCTCGTCTCGATGATTCCCGACACGAAACTGCCCTACGTCACGCTCCCGACGGTCATCGGCGAGGAACTGGGCGAGGTCGTGACCGACGAGAACCACGTCCAACCGCCCGAACTCGACGACCGCATCGGCGACCTGACCTACGACGTGGGCGATCCGCACATCGAACTCGTCGACAACTCCTTCGAGGCGTCCGGCACCGCCGTGACCGCCTGCCCGGTCAGCGCGACGGACTTCGGCGGCGGGTGTTACCGCGACGAGATGGTCCAGACGAACGGCCACGAGGAACACCTCGTCAGTCTGGACACCCAGCCTTGCGTCGAGTGTGGTACCTGCGCCGTCGTCGCCGACACCGAGTGGGAACACCCCGCCGGGGGCAAGGGCGTCGAGTTCGAACAGGGCTGAGATGAGCCACCAGTACCGCGACCGGATTCGGACGCTCGAACGCCGGGCCGACGAGATCGCCGCGGACTTCGACCCGGACCCGCCCGAGGAGGAGCGGGCGATGAACATACTCAGGCGGGGTGTCGGCCCAACGGTGTCGCTGTACTGCGAGGCCCGGACCGGCGGGCAGTGGGTCCGCTTCGACGAGGCGACCTTCGACCGTCTCGAAGCGACGCTGAACCAGTGGCTGGGGCTGTACGCCGCCTGCTACGGGGTCGAACTGGACGGGACGTATTCCGTCCGCACGGCCGCCGAACTGCTCGTGGACACACACGACGTTCGGGACGTCGCGACGGTGCTGACCGGCGTCCCCGAGCGGTAGGCCTCGACGTATTCGAAAGTGTGTTATCAGTCCTCACGTGACAAACAATTAAATACTGGTGTGTGGTAACAGAACCCATGGAGCTCACAGCGCCACTGCAGTTCGACCACGTAGACCGACAGGACATCTACGAGTACGTCGAGTCTCACGGCCGCGTCGACGCCGAGAAGGTTCGCAAGGCCCTGCAGATGGAGCCACGGCCGTTCGGCCACCACGTCGCCATCCTCCAGCGCTCCGGCATGCTAGAGCGCGACGGGAACGAACTCCGCATCGCCTACGAGGACTCGGACACGCAGGAGTTCGAGACCGAGGAGGTGGAGTACACCATCCGGCAGGCCCGGCAGGAGGACCTGAAGGGTCTCGTCGGGGCCATCCGCGCGGCCATCGGGAGCGGGGCCTACGTCGACGCCGAGACGCTCGCCGACATCATCGACAGCGAGGGCGTCCTCCTCCGACACAACGAACTGGAGTCACGCATCTTCTTCGTGGCCTGCGTCGACGACGACGTGGTCGGCTGGGTCCACGTCAAACACCCCGAAATCGAGAAGCTCAGCCACACCGCCGAACTCACGCTGGGCGTCCTCGTCCAGTACCGCGGGCAGGGCATCGGGTCGCACCTCCTCGAACGCGGCACCGAGTGGGCCAGCGACCACGGCTACGAGAAACTGTACAACTCTGTCCCCTCGATGAATCAAGACGCAATCGACTTCCTCGAAGCCCACGGCTGGGCGACGGAAGCCGTCCGCGAGGACCACTACAAGTTCGGCGACGACTATGCGGACGAGGTGATGCTGGCGAAGGAACTCTAGGACCAGTCGTCTACAGCGTCATCGAGCGGTTCGGCGACGACGCCGTCTTTCTGTGCCAGCACGCGGGCGTGGGCGGTACAGACGAGCACGTTGTCGGCCCACGGGACGTGTAGCTCCACTGCGGCCTCGTTCTCGCAGTCCGTCTCCTCGCAGGAGGTCATACGAGCGCGACCACCAGCATCGTCACCAGAATCGACCCGGTGAGCAGCGCCTGTACGACGCCGGAGGCGAGCATCCCGGCCGTCGTCACGAGCGCGGCTTTCAGCCCCTTCCGTGCGTCCTCCTGTCGGTAGAACTCGACGGCGAACACCGTCGCGGCGACGCCGAGGATGATACCCAGCGGTCCCGTCAGGAAGAAGAGGACGAGGCCGACGAGTCCGGCGAGGACGGCCGTGACGTTCGACGCGCCGCCGACGCGGGCCGCGACGGCCCCGCCGACGAAGTCGACGACCCACGTCAGCACGCCGACGAGGGTCAGCACCGCCAGTAACAGCGTCCCGGGTTCGGTCATGCCGGTGGCGACCCAGTAGAGGTAGACCCCCGCGAGCGACACCGGTGCCCCCGGCATCTGCGGAATCAGACTGCCGACGACGCCGGCGACCAGCAGTGCGAAGGCGAGACCGACGAGCAGCAGTTCCATCCCCGGTGTCATGTGTGGCGGTCGAGTTCCTCCTGTACCCACTCCTCGCCGTAGAGCCGTGTCAATCTTTCGACGGCTCCGCCGAGCGCCCGCATACACTGCCGACGGGAGACGAACTCCAGTTCCGCGGTCACCTCGTCCCACGGCCGTGCCTGCAGCACTTTCCGGACGAGCAGTCGCTCCTCGCGGTCGCTGAGGGCGTCCTCGTCGGCGGGCGCGACGAGATGGCACACCGTCAGGGAACGGAACGGCGCGGGGTTCGTGTCGAGGATGGCGGCGCCGCCCGGGACGCCGGCGACGAGTCGCCACTCCCACTCGGAGAGGTCCGGGTCCGGCGTGGCGTCGACGGCCCGGAGCGTCTCTCTGACCACGTCCGGGTCGCAGTCGTCCAGCGTGTCCGACAGCACCGCGGCGACGCGGTCACAGAACCACCCGGCGTGGCGGGCCGCCAGTTCCGCCCCGGCCTCGGAACAGGGGTCGACCATCACGGCCGAGTACTCACCGCTCGTATCGTTGCGCGAGGTAGAGAGGTGGACGGTGCCGTAGCCGTTCGCCCGCCAGAACTGCACGAGTTCCGGCGTCGCGCCGTAGCCGACGCCGACCCAGTCCACCTCGTCGGCGAACTCTGCCCGGACCCCACCGAGGAGACGCGACCCGAGTCCCCGTGACCTGACGGCGGCGTGCGTGGCGATGCGGAGGACGCGTTGTCCGACCGGCACCCCCGCGCCCTCGTCGCGCAACTGCGTCGTCAACACGTCAGGTACCATGTTGCCGCGGATGCGCCCGCCCCCGTACATCGTCGCCCGCGTCTCGGCCGAGAGGCCCCCTTCCCGTGCCAGCAGTGCGACGGCAGCGACGTGCCCGTGGTGTGTCAACGCCCGCACCGAGAGGTTCGGCGCGTCGAGCAGACGAGCGAGGTCGGCCGGTTCGGTGCGGTAGTGGGCCAGCACGAGCAACCCGAACACCTCACGTAAGAGGTGCTCGTCGGCGAGCAAGTCCGCCGTCGAGAGGCGGCGGTACGCGACCGTCTCCGGCGTGGCGTCGGCGACCAACTGCTCGGCGGGCGGGCGGGCGTCGAGCAACAGCGCCCGGAACGCCCACACTTCGACGGGGTCGGCCTCGGCGTAGCGAATCGGCGTCGTCATCGTCACGTCCGTCACCGCGTGGTCGCTCTCGGCCAGACGGTCGCGAAACCGGACCGAGAACCCGCGACCGGCGCCCTCGTAGCCGTGGACCGTCGTCGTGAACGCGACGGCCGGCGCGTCGAGCAGTGCTTCGAGGCGGCGGACGGGGAGCGCGGCGGCCTCGTCGACGACGACCACGTCCGGGTCGTCGGGGAGTTCGACGGCGCTGGCGGGGGACGCGAACCGTATCCGACCGCCGGCATCGCCCCCCACGGCGAGTTCGTGGGGTGTGTCGGACCTGTCTCGTTCGACGTCGACGCCGAGCGTCTCGAACAGCGCCCCCGCCCGGACGAACACCTCGGCGGCGCTCCGGTACTGCGGCGCGGTCACGAGGACGTCCGTCCCGTCCAGCGCGAGGTTCGCCGCGGCGAGGCCGGCGGCGCTGGACTTCCCGCGTCCCCGGTCGGCCTCCACGACGACGGCGTGGCCGGGGTCACAGAGCACCTCGAACGCGTAAACGGCGTCCACTTGATCGTCGGTGAGGCAGGCCTCGTAGGTCTCCGGCCGGAAGACCGCGTCTTTGGGTAGTGCAGGCGGTTCGGGCGGGCGTCGTGGCGGCGGGTCGGTCAGGCCGTCGCTCTCGACGGTGTCACCGTCCGCCTCGACGTGGACGATGGCGACGCCCCGGTGTGCCCGGAGCGTCTCGACCAGTCGGCGTCGGAAGCGGCCGCTCACGTCGTCAACGTCGAACGGCGGCACCGCAAGCGTCTCGTCGAAAGCGTCACGCAAGTCCGGCCATTCGGAGAGCGGCGGCGCAAGCAAGAGCAGCAGGCCGCCGCCGTCGACCGCACCGACGGCGGTTCCGAGCGCGTTCGGTCGGAGTTCGTCGTGGGCGTCGAGGACGACGGCGGTTCGGGTCCGACCGAGCAGTTCCCCGGCGCGGGCCTGCTCGTGGCGTTCGCAGTCCAGAAACGGGTCGGGTCCGAGCAGCGTCGTGTCCGGCCGGGGAACGTCGGCGGCGTCGAGGGCGTCTGTGGCACGGTCGCGCGTCCGTTCGGGGTCGCCAGCCAGCACGAGCAGTCGGCGCTCGTTCGACCGGCGCGCTTCCGCTCGGAGCGACCGTGCGAGGTCCATATCCGGTGTCCGCGACGGGACGGTATGGAACTGACGGATGTCACCGCTTTTGTTTCGGGCGCGCGGAGTGTTACCCATGCCCTCTCTGTACACGCCCCTCTGCGATGTCCTCGGTATCGAAGCCCCGGTCGTACAGGCCCCGGTCGGCAGCGTCTCGACGCCGGCGCTCGCCGCCGCCGTGGCCGACGCCGGCGGTCTCGGGACCCTCGCGATGTCGTGGCGCGACGAGGACGCAATTCGGGCGTCGTTCGAGGCGGCCACCGACCGCACCGACGGGGTCGTCGGCGTCAACGTCGTCCTCGACGAATCGACGGGCGAACTCTCACCCGGAGACTGTCTCGATGTCTGTCTCGACGCCGGCGCATCGGTCGTCTCGTTGTCCTTCGGGGACCCGACACCGTACGTCGACCGGGTCCACGACGCCGGTGGCACGGTCCTCGTCTCCGTCGGGTGCGCCGACGAAGCACGGCGGGCGGTCGACGCCGGTGCGGACGTGGTCGTCACACAGGGCAGCGAGTCCGGCGGACACCTCCAGAGCGACGTCACGACGATGGCGCTGGTTCCCAGTGTCGCCGACGCCGTCGACGTGCCCGTGGTCGCCGCCGGTGGCATCAGCGACGGCCGTGGGATGGCGGCGGCACTCACACTGGGTGCCGACGGGGCGTGGCTCGGCACCCGGTTCGTCGCGACGACGGAATCCGGCGCCCACCCGTCGTACAGACGGCGAATCGCGGCGGGGAGCGCCACGGAGACGCGGCGGACCGAACAGTTCGACGTGGGGTGGCCCGACCAGCCACACCGGGTGCTGGACGTCGACGACGACATCGACGCGGCCCACGAACGGGACAGCCCGGTCGCCCGCAGGGCCGACGGGACGCCGATAGCGCGCGACGCCGACCTACCGCCGCTTGCCGGGATGACCGGCGGAGTCGACGCCCTGCCACACTACGCGGGCCAGAGCGCCGGCGGCGTCGAGACGGTGGCGTCGGCGGGTGAGGTGGTCGCGTCGCTCGTCCGGGAGACGCGGGCCACACTCGACCGGACGGCCGAGCGGGGACACAGGTGACCGGCGTCCGAACGACCGTGTACTGCGTTCGCACGCCATTTCGGCTTCGAAAGCGCTTTTAGGGCCGGTGGCACAGAATGGGGTACAGCCTGCGCCGGGTTGATGATGCTCCCAGCCCTTTTAGGACTACGCGCACCGCCGCGGTGCGCCGCGGGAACGCCCGCGACGGCGGGGGAGCCTGAGCCCGCGCGCAGGAGGTGACCATACAAATGCCAGTATACGTAGATTTCGACGTTCCGGCCGACCTCGAGGACGACGCCCTCGAGGCGCTGGAAGTCGCACGAGACACAGGCAGCGTCAAGAAGGGAACCAACGAGACGACCAAGGCCGTCGAGCGCGGCTCCGCGGAGCTCGTCTACGTCGCCGAGGACGTCCAGCCCGAGGAGATCGTCATGCACATCCCCGAGCTGGCCGACGAGAAGGGCGTCCCCTTCATCTTCGTCGAGCAGCAGGACGACCTGGGCCACGCCGCGGGCCTCGAAGTCGGCTCGGCCGCCGCCGCCATCGTCGATTCGGGCGAGGCCGAGGGCGACGTCGAGGACATCGCCGCGAAGGTCGAGGAGCTTCGGTGAGGTGACGACGGATGAGTGCTGAGGAATCCGAAGGCAACGGCGCCACGCCCGCCGAGGTCATCGAGATCGTCGGCAAAACGGGGATGCACGGCGAGGCCATGCAGGTCAAGTGCCGCATCCGCGAGGGCGAGAACCAGGGGCGCATCATCACGCGCAACGTCCTGGGTCCCGTCCGAGAGGGTGACGTGCTCCAGCTCCGCGAAACGGCCCGCGAAGCCGACTCCATCGGGGGGCAGTAACGATGCCACAGACGCGCGAATGTGACTACTGCGGCGCGGACATCGAACCCGGTACGGGCACGATGCTCGTCCGGAACGACGGCACGACCATCCACTTCTGCTCCTCGAAGTGTGAGAACAACGCCGACCTCGGTCGCGAGGCTCGCAACCTCGGCTGGACGGAGTCCGGCTACAACGCGAGCGGCGAGAAGCAGGCCGAGGACGAGTCCGCGACGGAAGCGGCTGACGCAGACGAGAACGACGACGTCGACGCCGCACCCGACCTCGAAGCCGCAGAGGAAGACGTCGAGACTGCTGACGACGACGGCGACGAGGACGACGAGGAAGAGGCCGAGGAGGCTGAAGCCTGATGTCGGACGAGCGTACCTTCGTGATGGTGAAGCCGGACGGCGTCCAGCGCGGTCTCATCGGGGACATCGTCTCCCGCTTCGAAGAGCGCGGTCTGAAGATGGTCGCTGGCAAGTTCATGCAGATCGATCAGGACCTCGCCGAGGAACACTACGGCGAGCACGAGGGCAAGCCGTTCTTCGACGGCCTCGTGGACTTCATCACGTCCGGTCCGGTCTTCGCGATGGTCTGGGAAGGTCAGGACGCGACGCGACAGGTCCGAAAGATGATGGGCGAGACGGACCCCGCCGAGTCCGCCCCCGGGACCATCCGCGGCGACTACGGGCTAGACCTCGGTCGGAACGTCATCCACGGCTCCGACCACGAGGACGAAGGCGCCAACGAGCGCGAAATCGCTCTCTTCTTCGACGACGACGAACTCGTCGACTGGGAAAGCGTCGACGAGACCTGGCTGTACGAGTAAGCCGGGTTCTCCGCGACCACACGTTCTTTGCCGTTCGCTCCGATAGTGCCACCCGTGAGCCGAACGCTCTATCAACTGGACGGCTGTCCCTACTGTGAGAAAGTGGCCGACCGACTGGACGAACTCGACGTCGAGTACGAGAGCATCTGGGTCGACGCGTTACACTCCGACCGGGACGAGGTCAAGCGCGTCTCGGGACAGCGCGGCGTGCCGGTCCTCGTAGACGACGAGTACGGCGTCACGATGGCCGAGTCAGAGCGCATTCTGGAGTTCGCCGAGCAGACCTACGCCTGACGACCGAAGGTAAGCGCCGCACCGATGGTCACGAACACCAGCGGGAACAGCACAAAGAGGACGCCGGTGAAGTAGGGGTCTGGCTGCTGGCTGGCCGACCCGACGACGCCCTCCGCCGTCGTGAGGTCCCACCGCTGGACCATCGTCAGTGAGCCCACGAGGCCGACGGCGAGATAGCCGACGGTGAAGCCGACACCGACCAGCGCCGCTTCACGGAGACGGCCACCGCTCGGATTCCGGCGCCGTCGCCCCTCGAACAGCCCCCCGGCGACGGTCAACGCGACCACGGGGACGAGGAAGTAGACGACTGGTGAGACGCTCGCCCCACCGTTGGCCAGCGAGAGGTAGAGGTCGTTTCCGTACGGCGACCCGGCTATCTGAATCGTGGCCCGCAGCACCGTCGGGACGTGGTGGGCGTTGAACAGGACGTGGGCGTACTGGATGAACACCGCCGCCGTCGAGTCGATGGCGGGGACGCTCCGGTCGACCGACGAGGGGCCGACGACGAACAGCGCCGCGACGACCAGATACTCGAGGACGAACGTTCCGATAGCCGCCGTGCTCGCCTCTGTCCACGGGAACGTCCGGAGAGGGGCCGACAGAACGGCGTCGTCGGCGTCTCCGCTCGCGGCGGCTGTGTCGTCGGTATCGGCTTGGGTTGTCACTGCGTACCATATTGCTGCACGAAAGATGAGTCTGGTGGTCTTACCGCTCCTCGGGTTCGAAGTCGAGCGCCGCGCCGTTGATGCAGTAGCGCTTCCCCGTGGGTTCGGGGCCGTCGTCGAAGACGTGGCCGAGGTGGCCCCCGCAGTTGGCACAGACGACTTCGGTCCGGCGCATCCCGTGGCTCTCGTCGAGTCGCGTCTCGACGGTCCCCTCGTCGTAGACGTCCCAGAAACTCGGCCACCCCGTCTCGGAGTCGAACTTCTCCTCGCTGTCGAACAGTTCGGCGCCACACCCGGAGCAGGTGAACACGCCAGATTGCTCGACGTCCAGCAGGTCGCTGCTGAACCGCGGTTCGGTGCCGGCCTCGCGGAGGATGCGGTACTCCTCGTCGGTCAGTATCTCCCGCCACTCCTCGTCGTTGTCGGGCAGCTCGCCCTCTTGTTCGCTCATACCCGTTCGTAGGGGCCGGAGGGGTATAAGCCCACGTCAGCGCCCCGGTTCAGTCGTCGGCCGGCGACCGCTTCTCGGGGAGTTCGTGGGCCGATATCGACGCTTTGGGGGCGAGGAACCTCGCGGGGTCGAACGCCGTCAGGTCCTCGTCGTTTGCGACCCGGTCGGGCCAATCGGGGTTCGCGAGCGCGCTCGTCGCGAGCGTCACGAGGTCGGCTCCGTCGTCCACTGCCTGCCGGGCGGCGTCGGGGTCGCCGAGGCCACCGTTGGCGATGACCGTCGTCCCCTCGGTGACGTGTTCGACGGCCGCCTCGGCGAGCGTCGGTCCCTCGTCGCCGAACGTGGGACTGGTCGCGTCCGGTTCCGTGGTGTGGACGTAGTCCGCACCGGCGGCCGAGAGGCGCTCGAAGAACACTGCCGCTGCGTCCTCGCCCTCGGGCCACGCGTACTCGTCGTTGGTTACTCGGGTCTGTGAGAGACGGACGCCGACGACGAACTCGTCCGGCACGGCGTCGTGGACGGCCGAGACGACCGACTCGGGGTAGCGGACCCGCGCGTCCGGGCCACCGCCGTATTCGTCATCACGCCGGTTCATGTCCGCCGCGAGGAATTCGTTGAGGAGGTACCCGTTGGCGGCGTGAATCTCGACGCCGTCGAACCCGGCCTCGTGGGCGTTCACTGCGGCGTCGACGAACCCATCGCGGGCGGCGTCGAGGTCGTCTTCCGTGGCTCGCTTCGGTTCGGGGAACTCGCCGCTCCCGCCGTAGGCTTCGGCCTTCTCGGCGTCCGGGCCGACGGTCGACGGCGCGAGGGTCGCCTCGCCGTCGACGTGGGGGTTCCCCTGCGTCTGTGCCCCGCCGTGCATCAGCTGGGCGACGACGGGTGCCCCGGCATCGTGGACAGCCTCTGTGACCCGTGACCACGCGGTCACGTGGCCGTCGGTGACGAGTCCCGGCTGGTTCGGATATCCTTGACTGTAGTCGTCGTCGGTGTAGACGCCCTCGGTGATGAGTACCGAGAAGCCACCGTCGGCGAACTTCGCGTAGTAGTCGGCCATCTCCTCGGTGGCCCGACCGTCTGCGGTCGCGCTCACCCGCGTCATCGGCGCGAGACCGACCCGGTTATCGAGCGATAGCGTCCCGAGCGTCGTCGAGTCGAACAACATCTCGGAGGTGAGTACGCGAGGGTCGGCATTAACCGGCCGTTCGGAGTATGCCGAATCGTGTGTCGGCTCCCCACGCTGCGCTTCGGTCGGGGGAGACGACGGGACGCTGGCTATTTGCACGGCGGCGTCGAAAGCCGGCCATGCACGTCGACGCCGCCCGCGGGACGGAGGTGCTGGGGGCGATTATCCACGAAGCGAGGGCCGAGAAGATAACCTTCATGGCCGGCTCTATCGCGTACCACGCCTTTCTCTCTATCCTCCCGCTGTTGTTGCTCGTCCTGACACTCGTCCAGCGGACGCAAAACGTCGCCGTGCGCGACTCCGTCGTCGGCATCATGCAGGCCGTGCTGACCGAGCAGTCCAGCGAACTCATCCAGCAGGGGTTGACCGAAGCGGACGCCTCCGCCTCCCTGCTGGGCATCGCGTTCCTCGTCTGGGGCGCGCTCCGCATCTTCCGCGGTCTCGATACGGCCTTTTCGGACATCTACGAGACCAGCAGCGAGAACACCTTCGCCGACCAATTGCTGGACGGGTTGCTGTTGCTCGCCACCGTCGCGGTGGCCATCGTCAGCGTCGGCGTCGTCGGCAACCTCGTCTCCATCTCTGGCGACGGCGCCCTCGGTACGGGGCTCCGGGGGGCGGTGACGGCCGTCGGTCTGTTCGTGGTGTTCTACCCCATGTACTACGTCTTCCCGGATACCGACGTCTCGCTGGCCGAAGTCGTCCCCGGAACGGCCCTCGCTGCTGTCGGCCTCACCGTCGCACAGGCGCTCTTTACCACGTTCAAGTCCGGCGGCGCCGGGTCCAACCTCGTCGCCAGTATCCTCGTTCTCCTCACGTGGCTTTACGTCATCGGCCTCGTGGTGTTGCTGGGCGCCGTGGTCAACGCCGTCCTCTCGAACCGCTCTGCGGACGTCGACATCGCACCGGTCGTCGGTGGCATCCCGGAACGAGCGACGGACGGTCGCGCGCCCGTCGACCGCGCCGTGTTGCTCGCCGAACTCGACGGCCTCGCCGACCGTCTCGCCGACGGCGAGGCGGCCGTGACGATAGCCGTCGGGGAGGAGACGGTGACGCTCGTCCCGCCGCAGACGGCCACCGTCGACCGAGAGTCGAGCGTGTTCGGATTGGACGACTCGGTGGCGATGACGCTCCGATGGTGGCCTGACGACTAGAAACGTCGACGTGGCGACGAGAAGAGCCAGGGGTGGGATTTGAACCCACGAACTCTCGATTACAAGTCGAGTGCTTGGACCACCCAAGCTCCCCTGGCGCTCGCGTTCGTCCGTTGCAGGGGGACTGTTTAGAGAGTATCGTTTTCCGTCGACTTTTCGAGTTCGATTCGGTGGGGGGCGTAGCCGTGGTCGGCGTAGAACCGGCGGGCGGATTCGTTCGCGGCCATCACCTCCAGCGCCACGACTGTGGCGCCGTTCTCGGCCAGCGCTTTCTCGCCAGCGGCGAGGAGTTCGCTGCCGATACCCTCGCGGCGGTAGTCGGGGCGGACGTAGATGTTCTCGATGAGGCCCCGCGTGCGTCGCTGTTCGTAGCGCCCTCGCTCCATCGAGACCATGACGAATCCGACGAGCGTCTCCCCGTCACGGGCGACGAGCAGTTCGTCGGCGACGACTCGCTGAAGCACTGCCTCGCGTATCGCGGTCCGATTCTCGGACGCGAGGAGGTGCGAGCCGTAGGTCTGCTGGTCGCGTGCGAGGGCAACCCACTGGTCGACGACGGCGTCCACGTCGGCCGCTGTCGCGAGCGTTATTTCCACAGGGTATCTCGGACACACGAGTCCAAAACAGTAGTGCCAAAACGGGTATCAGACGTCCCGACAGTCCGTACACAACAACTGACCGTTGAACGACGCGAGGTTGCGGGTGAAAGTCCCGCAGGCAGAGCAGATGCCCTGTTCTTCGAACGAGTCCTCGGCGGCCGTCGTTCCGTCCGTCGTCGCCCCCTGTCCGGTGGGGGCCATCTGGGCTTCCTCGCGGACCTGCTCTGTCGTTTCGCTCTCTAGTCGCGCGGTCGAGAGGATGTCGTGTTCGGTCAACGTCCCGAGCGGTTCGCCGTCTTCGGTGACGAGGACCCAGTCTGACGACCACGCGGCCATCTGGTCACGCGCTTCCGGAAGCCGGGCGTCCGGTGAGATGGACGGGACCGATTCGGTCATCACCTCGCCGACTGTGGCCGATTCGAGGGTGCCTTCGGAGACGAGATAGCCGAGGATGTCCACTTGCGTGATTACGCCGACTGGATCGTTACCACGAAGGACCAGTGCGGTCGGTTCGTCTTCCCGAACCAGGAGTTCGGTCGTCTCGAGGAGATCGTCAGATTCGCTCGCGCCGACGTACTCGCGGTTCATCACCTCCCGTACGGAGACCGGATCGTTCATGTGTGTCTTTATCTGCCGAGGCGGCTAAAAGATACCTCCATCACGTTTATGCTACGTGGTACCGAAGACCAAGGTTAATTCTCTCCCACCGATTCAGATCGACCTGCGGGTATGACTGCGCCGACCCCGTCGAGCGCCGTCCCGCAACAACGGCGGACGCGCCTAGCCGACCGAGCGGCCGCTATGCGGTATCGGTGATGACGAGTCGGCGGGCCGAATCAGGTCCGGCCTCGACCGACGATACCCCGGTGCCGTAGCTCGACGGTCCCCAGCATCGAGTCGTACTCGACGACCCCTGTCGCCGTCAACTTCGGGATGTGTTCAGTGAACAGTTCGTCACGCATGATCTCTCGGTCGGCATCACTGACTGTCGACTCCGGAATCCCGCGCTGGCGGGCGACGACGGCCGTCGCGAGGTCGCCGACGACCATCGCTCGGTCGCGTTCGTCGAGAATCGACAGGGCTAGACGCCGACTATCCTCCGACAGCAGGTCGTCGACGACGGCCTCCGGTAGCTCCGCCGGGTCGGAATCGCCGTCAGTGCCTCGTGTCGCCATAGTGGAGCGTACGACAGTCTCCTACAAGTATGTGTCGTGGACTCACACCACACGGAGAGCGTCGCCTCGTCACTCAGGCGTGTTCGAGACGGTAGGGCCACAGATCGGCCTCGCGGAGCGCCCGGCCGAGGGCCCTGTGGAAATCTGGGAAGTCCTCGAACTCGCCCTGATCGACGTACTCGAATATCTCCTCGACGCTGACGACCGTCTCGTAGTCGATACGGACCGGATGGTCGCCGTACTGCTCGACGTACTCCTCGGCCGTGAGCGGGAAGTCCTCGTCTTCGTCGATTTTCTTCGCGAGGACGGCGTGTCCGTACTTCCGGCGGCCTTCGCTGCCCTCTTCACCATCTGGGTCGTGCGGCCAGTCCATACGTGTGGCTGGGTACAGCGACACAAAAAGGATTGCTCTCCGGCGACTCGACCCTAGAGTTGGTCGAATCCGCCGCCGCTGCCACCGCCGCCGCCGCGGCGAAGCACCAACACGAGACCGAAGAACACGACGAGAGCGACCCCGATGCCGCCGCCGAGGTAGACGGTGTCGATACCCATCACCGTCGCCGGGACGCCCGCTGGGACCGAGATAGCGGGGCCGTTATCGGGCGCCGTGGTCTCTGCGGGCGTGGACTGACTGGTGGTCGTCGTCGCTTCCGTCCTCGTCGGGGTGTCGTCTGCGACCTGTCCTTCCGAGATGACGATGCTCCCGGCGTCGTCGTCGTTCAATGCGATTTCGTAGGTGCCGGCCGAGCTAACGTCGTGGGTGAGACGAATCGTGCGCTCGCTGTCTGCCGGCATCGTCACCGTCGTCGCGTTCACTCGCTCGTCGTTGACGACCATCGCCCCTTCGTACTCACCGGCGACGCTGCCGTTGTTCCTGACGACGGCTTCGAGGACGAGGCGCTGCCCACTGTCTAACTGCGTCGTGCTCAGCGACGTGTCCTCGACGGTGAACTCGGGTTCGATACGGCCGGCAGCGAACGTCGAGAACTCCGTCGCCGTCACTTCGTAGACGACGCTATTCGCTCGCTCCTCGACGATAGCGGTGTCGAGGGGCTCCCACGCGGACCCGTTGCGGTGGTACAGCGTCACCTCGCTCTGGTCGAGGCCGACCTCGCGGAGTCGGGACCGGTCGAGCGAGAACCGGACCGTGGCCTGCTCGATGTCCGCCGTCGAGTCGACGGTGAAGACGCTGGCGACGGTCGCCGACCTGCCAGACGGGACCTCTACCGTCGCCGCCGACGGGTCGGTGTACTCGATTATCTGCTGTGTGTACGACGACTCGCCCGTCTGGACGGTCCACGTCTCGACGGCGAACGAGCGGTTCGTCGAGTTCGGGATGTCGAGCGTGTACGGGCGCGTCGTCGAGACGGACCCCGCGCGCACTTCGATGGCTCGCTGGGCAGCGTCCGCGCTCTCGACCGTCGCTTTCGCCCGCTGAACCTCGACGAGTCCGGCCTCGCGGTCGTTGACCGAGAGTCTGTAGGTCCCGGGTGAACTGAACGAGACCGTCTGGTTGACCTGCACAGACTCGTCTGCCGCGACGACGACCCGTTGTGAGGCGAAGTCGCTACCGTTGCGATTGAACTCGAACGTGAACCCTCCCGACTCGTCGCCGAGGTTCTTCACTCGGGCGGTCACGGTCACGTTCTCGCCGACGAGGACCGTCGACTCCTGTACGTTCGCGTTCGAGAGATACATACTCGGTGCCGCCGCCGCGGGTGTCGCAAGCGCCCCGGCGACGAGGAGGACTACGAGACCGACGGAAACACACCGGCTCCCGATGTCCCATTCGGACCAGATGTCTGGCTGCATCACGTAGTCCTGACCCGTACCAGTGGCTTAAAACCGCCCGGTCGTTACCACGGTTTTTTGAACTATCGTTGCTGAAAAATACGCCGTCGTACCCAATTTCGACACACTCGGTCACCATCGGTGCCAGACAGCCGACCCGGGACGAGGCGTTCGTCGGGAATCACGCCGCACCGACTCGCGCGTCGTTCTCTCTGGACGCACGGTCGGGCTGGGAGGTGAACCCGATGCCAGCACATTGCGCTCGGTCTACCGTGGTTCGACTGTCAGTCGTACCGGTCCCGCTCGCGTGACTCGGAGCAAAACGGTGGGGCTGGGATTTGAACCCAGGAATCCGTGAGGATACCGGTTTTCAAGACCGGCGCAATAGGCCACTCTGCCACCCCACCGCAGGCACTGCTAACGGGTGATTCCTCTAAGGCCTATCGATTACTCGCGAACCAACGTTGGGTCGCCGTCGGCGTCTCGCACACGCAACCCCAACTCGTCGAGGACCGTCGTCGTCCGCGGCGGCACCACGCGTCCGGTCCGGACACGGGCGCGGAGCAGGGGGACGATCGTTCGGAGGTCGGCCGGCGTCTCGACGACGGGGTTCGTCGGGAGGAAGTCGACGCCGTGGTCGGCGTCGGCGGCCCGGTCGACGAGCGTTTCGACGGCCGGCGTGGTGTAGGCGTCCTCGAAGTCTATCGGGTCGGCGAACCCGGCGTAGTACACGCGACCGTCGGTCGACGGCCCGAGGACGACGTCGCTGGAGCGGAGTTTCATCGCGGCGCTATCTATCTGCTGGCGAGCGAGCAACGCGGCGGTCGGTTTCACGGCGGCGACGGTGGCCACGCCCTCTCGGTCGAGCAGGTGGGTGACGGTGTTGCCGATGCGGCCGGCGAACGTCGACCCGACCTGTACCTCGTACCGGGCCTCGCCGGGGTTTTGCAGGGCGTCGTCGAGTGGCTCTCTGACCGCCGCCTCTGAGTCGACGCCGTCGGGCACCTGTTCGCCGGGACGGTAGTTGACGAGCAACTCGGCACCGCTGGCCTCGACGGCGCGACAGACGTCGCCCAGCATCGCGGTGTAGAGGGCTGTCGCCTCGGATTCGTCGAGCGGTCCCGCGGCCAACTCGGGCAGGACGAACCCCTCGACTGGGGGGTCCGCGAGGACTGCGACCGTAGTCATACCTCACTCTGGGGCCGTCTGTGGTTAGTCGGTTCCGTTCTGTGTACGAGACGAGAACACCCGGGTAGGCGACGACGGAGCTATCGACCGCGCCGGCCCTTCGTCTGGCGGTAGTCCTGTCCGAGGACGTCACTGAAGTGCTCTACGAACGCCTCTCGTTCGTCGTCGGTCTGCTCGGCGGGCGGGAGCATCGGCAGAATCTCGAAGCCACGGCCGCGGATGGTCGTCGCGTGGCGTTCCTCGATGTCCAACTCGTCCTCGGAGAGCGTCGTGTACTCGAAGGCCAGTTCTTCGAGGGGGCGCTGGCCGACGGGGAGTAGAATCTCGGGGTTTATCATCCGTATCTCGCTGTTGAGGTACGGTTCGCAGTTCACGACCTCCTCGTCCGTCGCCGCTCGGTCGGGGTGGCGACACCGGGTGACGTAGGTGAGGAAGACGTTTTTCAGGTCGGGTTCGTCGGCGTCGGTGTCCTCGACCATGTCGACGCTGCGGAGGACGTCCAGCAGTTCGCGGTCCGTCTCGCCGGTGAAGGGGATGCCAGACTCGTCGGCGCCCTCGCTCGGCGAATCGCCGAGGACGACGAACTCCGCGCCGACGTCGCCGTAGCCGTGGACGACGTTCTCCCGGGTCTCACACAGCGCCGGGCAGTTCTGACAGTTCTCGTCCATCCCGAACGGGTTCGCGATGGACTCCTGGTTGGCGTCCATGTTAGTCCTCGTCGACGGTCTTGGCGTGCGTCTCGGCGTCCTCGGGGTCGTTCTGCGGGCTGGACGGGTGATAGTCGGTGTCGTACTCGCCGGGACGCCCGTCGAGGCGGTCGGGGTTGATGCGCCCGCCCAGCAACATGAAGTCGAGCACCGTACAGTACAGCATCGCCTCGACGACGGGGACGGCACGGGGCGGCAGGACGGGGTCGTGACGGCCCGTCACGGTGATTTCCTTCTCCTCGCCGGTCTCCCAGTCGACGGTCGTCTGGGTCTTCGGGATGGAGACCGGCGGGTGCCAGCTAACTTCGCCGTAGATGGGCTGTCCCGTGGTGATACCGCCCTGGATGCCGCCGTGGTCGTTGCCCTCCGGCACCGGGTGACCGTCCTCGTCGAACGCCCAGTCCTCGTTGTACTCGCTGCCCGCCGTCGTCCGGGCCTCGCGGCCGATGCCGTACTCGAAGTCGTTGACCGCCGGGATGGAGTACATCGCCTGTGCGAGGCGGGAGGGGAAACTGTCGAACCGCGGGGCGCCCAGTCCGCGGGGGACGCCGCGACACTCGAAGTAGATGGCGCCGCCGATGGAGTCGCCCTCTTTCTGATACTGATCGGCCAGTTCGCGCATCTCCTCGGCGGCCTCGGGGTCGGCACACCGGACTTCGTTCTCTTCGGAGTGTTCCAGCATCTCCTCGAAGGTCACGTCGTCCGCCTCGACGTCTCCTATCTGGCAGACGTGGGCCTTGATTGTCACGTCGTAGTCGGACTGCGCTAAGACCTGCTTTGCGACGCCGCCGGCCGCGACCCAGTTGACCGTCTCGCGGGCCGAGGAGCGGCCACCGCCGCCCCAGTTGCGCGTCCCGAACTTCGCCGAGTAGGTGTAGTCGCCGTGGGAGGGGCGCGGGGCCGTGATGAACGGTTCGTACTTGCCGGAGCGGGCGTCCTTGTTCTGGATGACCATCCCGATGGGCGTCCCCGTCGTGTAGCCGTCCTGCACGCCGGAGTTGAGTTTCACCTTGTCCGGTTCGCCCCGCGAGGTCGTAATCATCGACTGACCGGGTTTGCGACGGTCCAAGTCCTCCTGAATCTGCTCTTCGGAGAGTTCGACGCCTGCTGGAACGCCCGAGACCGTACATCCCATGGCCTCCCCGTGTGACTCGCCGTAGGTCGTCATCCGAAAGAGACGACCGAACTCGTTGCCGTTCATTAGCAACGTTTCGGGGGCGGGGGCATTTGAACCTTGTAGATGCGTACCCCCGATTCGCTGACTGACGGCTACCGGTCGACGGCCGCACCCAGACCCGACAGCACGTCGAAGAAGTTCGGGAAGGAGACGTCGACGTGTTCGGCCCCCGTGACGGTCGTCTCGCCGTCGGCGACGAGGCCGGCGACGGCCAGCGACATGATGATGCGGTGGTCCGCACGGCCGTCGACCGTCGCACCGTGCAGATCCGTGTCCTCGCCGTAGACGACGAGTTCGTCCTGCGTCTCTTCGACTTCGGCACCCATCTTCGTCAGTTCCTCGGCCATCGCGCTCACGCGGTCCGTCTCCTTGTAGCGGACGTGTTCGGCGTCCGTGATGCGGGTGACGCCGTCGGCGGCCGCACCCAGCGTCGCGATGGTCGGCAGGAGGTCCGGCGTGTCCTCGACGCCGACTTCGATACCCGACAGCGCCGAGCGCTCGACGGTTATCTCGCCGTTCTGCTGATCCCAGTCAAGCGTCGCGCCCATCCGGTCGAGGACGTCGACGATAGCCGAGTCACCCTGCGCGCTCGGGAACGCCGAGGTGACCGCCACCGCGTCGTCGCCCGCCAACGCGCCCATCGCGAGGAGATAGCTCATCGAGGAGAAGTCGCCGGGAACGTGGTAGGTGCCGTCCTCGGGGCCGTAGGACTGCCCGCCGGCGACGGTGTAGCCGTCGTCGGTCTGTTCGGCCGTCACGCCGAAGTCAGAAAGCACTTCGAGCGTGATGTCGACGTACGGCGACGATTTGAGTTCGGTCGTCAGTTCCACGTCGATGCCCGTGTCGGTGACCGCGCCGGCCATCAGGAGGGCGGTGATGTACTGCGAGGAGACGTCGCCGGGGATGGCGACGGTACCGCCGTCGACGCCGCCGCCGACGACGAGGGGTGCCTGCCCGTTCGCCCGCGTGCTGTCGGCGCGCCCACCGAGTTGCCCGATGGCGTCGAGCAGCGGTCCCTGCGGGCGCGAGCGGAGCGAGTCGTCGCCGGTGAGGACGGTCAGGTCGTCCTGCAGGGCGGCCGTCGCCGTCACCAGTCGCATCGTGGTGCCGCTGTTGGCGCAGTCGATGACGTCGTCCGGTGTCTCGGGGCGGCCGTCGAACCCTTCGACCGCGATTGCGCTCTCGTCGCTCCGGTCGACGGTGCCACCGTAGGCGGTGACCGCGCGCATCGTCGCCTTCGTGTCGGCGCTGACGAGTGGGTCGTGAACGGTCGCGCCCTCGGCGTACCCGGCGGCGAGGATGGCCCGGTGCGTGTAACTCTTCGACGGCGGGGCCTGCGTGGTCCCCGCGACCGCAGACTCGCGTATCGTGACGTCCATGTCCGGGCGATTGCGGGCGGGCGACAAGAGGCTACCGCTCTGAGAAATCGAGCGAGAACGGACGTGACGGCTCGTTCAGCGCCGAACTGCGCCGACGACGAAAGCCACCAGCGGCACGGCGACGACGTGCAACGCGACGAGGACGGCGACAAGCGTGCTGATAACGACCGGAGCGGCCGCGAACGGACTCGTCTCCCCGGTCGCACCGGCCGGAAGGGCGAGGGCGTCGACGATAGCGAGGACCACCAGCGGGGCGACGATAGCCGCGAGGACGCCGAGCGTGGTTCTGCGGGTGAGTTCACCGGCGTTCTGTGCCATCGGATATCGCGACGTGACTGTTGCTATCGGTCCATCGTACGTCGGCTCAGAGCTTAAACAGCTACTGTGGTCACGGCTATCGTGCGACTGGACACTCGTCGTTCGACCGCCGCCCGGACAGTCTCGTCTCTGTCTAGCCCTGTCGGTTCGCTCTCGACGTCTCCCCGGCGCCCGCTGGCGTCCCTTCAGGACGTTGACGTGGTAGCGATACGCGAAGCGGAGGGACCACCGCGCGTGTTCGTGGCCGATTTCCCGCGGACCGTCGACAGTGCCGTCTCGGTACGGGCACTGCTACCGTGGCGTCGGTAGCCCTTTGCCGTCGCCGCCCGGACGCCTGCGTATGGACCCCGACCTCTCGGCACTCGACGAGTATCTCGACGAGACGGACACCGACGGCTACCTGCTGGATGCAGATTCGGAGGACTCGGACCAGTACTACCTCTCGGGATTCGACGCCCCGGACCCGTTCATCACGCTGTACGACGGGGAGACGCACCTGCTGTTCCCGCGCAGTCTGGAGTTCGGCCGCGCCAAGCGGGAGTCGCGGGCCGAGTCGGTCCAGCGGTACGTGGACTTCGACCACGCCGAACTGGTCGACGAGTACGGCCCCGAGGAGGCCGTTTCGTACGTCCTCGCGGCGTTTCTCTCCTCCTACGACGTCGACAGCGTGGCCGTTCCGCCGCGGTTCCCGCTCAAGACGGCCGACGGCCTCCGCGCACGTGGCGTCTCCGTGACCGCCGACACCGACGGCGTCGTCACCGAGATTCGCGCGACCAAGACCGACGAGGAAGTCGACCACGTCCGCGCCGCCCAGCGAGCGAACGAAGCGGCGATGGCCGCCGCGGAGGACCTGCTTGCGGACGCCACAGTCGACGACGACGGCACGCTCACACACGACGGCGAGACGTTGACGAGCGAACGCGTCAAAGAGGAGATAGAGGTGACGCTCCTGCGACACGGCTGTTCGCTCGACGAGACTATCGTGGCTTGCGGGGCCGATGCCGCCGACCCCCACGACCGCGGAAGTGGCCCGCTGACGGCCGACGAGCCGATTATCGTCGACATCTTCCCGCAGGACAAGTCGACGAAGTACCACGCCGACATGACACGGACCGTCTGTAAGGGCACGCCGAGCGACACTGTCGAGGAGTGGTACGACCTGACCGAGCGAGCGATGGACGCGGCGTTCGACGCGCTGGAACCGGGCGCGACCGGCGAGGACGTCCACGACGCCGTCTGTGACGTCTACGAGGACGCCGGTCACCCGACACTGCGGAGCGACGACCGGACGGAGACGGGGTTCATCCACAGCACCGGCCACGGCGTCGGCCTCGACGTCCACGAACTCCCTCGTCTCTCGCCGAACGGCGGGGACCTCGAACCGGGCCACGTCGTCACTATCGAACCCGGTCTCTACGACCCCGAGGTGGGTGGTATCCGCATCGAGGACATCGCCGTCGTCACCGAGGACGGCTACGAGAACCTCACCGAGTACGAAAAACGACTGGTGGTGTAGGTGGGCAGGCCGCCCTACAACTGCTCCATCTGCCCACCGCAGTTCGGACACGCGGCTTCCGGCAGTTCCGTCTGTTCGCCGCAGACGACACACTCGTAGCCCATCTCGACCGCTTCGTCCGTGTCGTTGCTGCCGATGCCTGTGAGTCGTGAGAGGAGGCCCATTGGTGTCCTCCACGGTAACATACCACGCGATTAATCAAAGTTCTTGTCACTAGAGAGATCATTCCCACCTCTACATCATGAACATTTATTATAGATGGGGCAAAAGGAGGTGGTAGCCTATGCTTGTACCCAAAGCAAGTCTCGCCGCACACACACGCTCAGCCCACACAGACGACTACTCCAGACGACCCACACGACCCCCAGGATGACGACACGAATCACGACCCCCACCGACGACGACGCGTATCCGACAGACACCCCGACGTTCGACGCGGCGCGCCGGTCCGGTTCCGACCGCGCGCAGATGATGTTCTCACCGACTAGCTCCGCGACTGCCGGTCAGTTCGACACCGACGCGGACGAACCCCGCTGACGACGGGACACAACCGTTTTCCTGCCGGCCGGCAATCGTTCAGGTATGGCCGAATACACCACCGTCTCGATACCGAAAGACCTCGCCGAACGCGTCGAGGGCACTATCGAGGGGACCAGTTTCTCCAGTACGTCGGACCTCGTCCGCTTTCTCCTGCGGAGCATCGTCGTCCAGCACCAGCGAGAGGGCGAACTGACGGAAGCGGAGTTCCAGGACATCGCCGACCAGTTGCGGGACCTCGGCTACCTCGAATAATCAGGCCAGCGACTCTTCGGGCGGTTCGACGTCGAGAATCGTCACGTCCTGTTGCCGTCCCGAGCGGTCGAATGCGGCGAACGACGCCTCGTCCCACGGGGGAATGGCGACGAACACCACCGCGTGCAGGTCGTCCGTCTTACTGACGCCCATGTAGCCGTCGGGGTGGGAGACGAACCGGCCCTGCGTCTGGCCGGCGGGCGTCCCGAGGTCCATCCCGAAGACGGCGTTGACCGACCCGCCGGCCGACGGGAGGTAAAAGTCCGTGAACACTGGCGTCTCGGGGTCTAAGTCCGCGTCGGGTAGCTCCCCGGCCCGCGTGACCGCCAGCGATATCGTCACGTCGTCGGGCTCTGCCTCCCGCGCAAGCCGTAACAGCGTCTCGACGAGGCCGCGTGTGACGTAGACCACGCGTATAGTTGTCGTGGCACGCGTATAACCCCGTCGCCGACGAGCGCCGGAGGGGCCCGGTTCAGCCGAGAACGAGCGACTTGATGTTCTTCGCGTACAGGCTCGGCGTGCGGGAGCGAGAGCCCCGGAGCGCGTAGATGAGCGCCTCCGTAGCATCCGCCATGATGCCGTGGCCGTGGCCGACGAGCAGTCGGTCCGGGTCCAGTCGCTTCAGTTTCGACGGCGGCGTCAGGCGGAGCATCGGGTGGACGCCCAGACGCTCGTCGCCGGCGAGGAAGTAGTCCGCCGTCCCGACGGCTTCGGGGACGACCAGCGTGTCGTCGTCGTCGCCGTACAGCGCCGCTTCCTGCCAGAACGGGTTGTCGAAGAGTTTGTGGACGCCGTAATCGGTGCCCGGAATCTGCCGGCGGACGCGCTCGACCGGCGCGTCGAGGTCGGATTCGACGCCGGACATCCACTCCGGGATGTACACCGGCACGTCGTGGCGGTTGGCGACGGCCGCGCTGTCACGCTTGTGCCGGTCCAGCAGGACGACGACGCCGGCCACCTCGCCGAACTCGGCGAACAGGTCGTCGATGCCGTCGGCGTCGACCGGGTCGACGACGACGACGCCGGCCTCGGTGTCGAGGGCGTGGCTCACCCGCTGCATCGTCTCTTCAGGATGTGGGAGCCAACTGACGCCTCGCTCCCAGCGGTTCGTCTCCTCCCACCCTGTCGACGGCCCGGAGCCTTTCATAGGCATATCGCTCCGTAGGCCCTCAGCGTGGATAAATGTTCGAAACGAGGCCATCTGGAACACGGTACCCGCCTCGGACTGGCCCGCAGGTACGGACAGTTTTGCCCCTCGACTACGAACGTCGTCGTATGGTCTCGCACCCGGAGTGGCTCACGCTCGAAGTGAAGTACACCGACCGGATGACGGCGTTCTACGACGCCTTCCTCGAGATGGACGTGGTCAGAGAGACCGAACAGTCGGCGGTTCTGGCCGCGGGCGACACCGAACTCCGTCTGCGGTCGCCGGGACCGGTCCCCCGTGGTGGCTTACACACCCACTACGCGATGACGATCCCCGAACGCGAGTACGACGACTGGTGGGACCGCCTCGACGAGCGGTTCGACCTCGTCGAGGAGACGTTCGGCGACGAGCGCTCGCTGTACTTCTACGACCCGGAGGGTAACTGCGTGGAACTGGGCGAGCGCCCCCACGAGGGCCACGGCGTCACCGGACTGTTCGAACTCGTCCTCGAAGTCGAGCAGTTGGACGCCGCCGTGGAGTTCTACCGGGCGCTCGGGTTCGAGATGGCCGACGACGGGCGCGAGACGGGCCGTGTGCGGTTGACGACGGGCGAACTGGACCTCGAACTCTGGTCGCCGCGACTCGGCATCGCCGACGCCCGCGGCGGCGTCCACGTCGACTTCGGCGTCGCCGCCGCGGACCCGAAGTCGGTCGCTCGCGAGGTGGCCGACGAGGCACTGGCGGTCACGTCCGTCGACGACGGTGTTCGCATCCGCGACCCGGACGGGCACTACCTGACGCTGGTGTCGCCGTCGTGACGGCCGGGTAGAACTCAAATGAGGTTTACGAACGTTTGACATTTGGCCTATATGTTCTCAGCAGTGATAATGCGACCCGAACGTATTTTTAAAAGAATGTTACTTCCCCAATCATGGCTGAGCAGACTCGAAAACTTCGGGCGATATGGTTGTCGGCGCTACTCGTGTTCTCACTGCTCGCGTTCGGCGTCGGAACCGTACCCGGCGGTGCGGTCTCCGGTAACGCCGCGTCGAACGCGGCGGGCAACGCCGACCTGACGACGGCGCAGTCGGCCGCCGGGGAGTACGCCGACTACTCGGTCCGTGCTGATTTCGACCCACTGAGCAAACGAGCACAGACGCTTCGGGTGAACTTCACCGGTACCGGTGCCGACCTGCGGAACGCGCGCGTCAGCGGCGTCACCGTCACCGTCGGTGGCACAAAGCAGGACGTCGGTGTCAGTTCCACGACCGCCGTCAAAAGCGGTGAGGCACTGGACGTCACCCTTGCAAGCGACATCCCCGACGGGAGTCCGGTCACAGTCACGTTCGACGTGCGGTCCGTCCAGAACCCTGCGCTGGCGGACGACCACAACGTGACCATCGACGCCCGGACCAACGGGCAGAACGTCCAGCGAGCCAACGACGAAGTGACTATCGTCGAGGGCGGTGACATCACCGGAACGGTAACCAACGAGAGCGGGTCGGCACTCACCGACAACAGCGTCGACGTCCGCATCGTCCAGCCAAATACCGGGACCGTCGTGACTAGCTACGGCGTCAACCCGAACAACGGGGTGTACAGGGCCACGGTCCCCGCGGGGACGTACTACGTCAACGTGACGGCGGACGGCTACGCCCGCCAGTCGAGTACGGTGAGTGTCACGACCGGCGGCTCGGTCACGAACGACGTGACGATGGAGCACGGTGGCTGGGTCAACGGGACGGTGACCAACGGCACCGGGACACCGCTGGACGGCGTCCAGATTCAGGCCCTCCGGGCCGGGTCGAACGCCCTCGCTGCCACTACGACGACGGCCAGCGACGGGTCGTACTCGCTGGCACTCGACCCCGCGACGAGTTCGTACGTCATCCTCGCCTCGCCGGGCACCGGGGACGACTACGATATCGACTTCCGCGAGGGTGTCACCGTGACCGACGGGGCGACGACGACGGTGAATATGACCACGCCGAGGATTCCCGGCGACGGGACCGTTTCGGTGACGGTCACTGGACCGAACGGACAGGCGATCAACGGCGCGACCGTCAGCTACCGGAGCTCCGACTACCGATTCGGTGGCCGGACGACGACCGACGGCACGGGGAAAGCCACCGTCACGACGTCAGCCGAGACCTATCTGCTCCGCATCGATGCATCCGGCTATGGGCCGAAGGTTCTCCGGGGTGTCACCGTCAACGAGAGCGAGACCACCGACGTGACGGTCTCGCTCTCCTCCCCGGCCACCATCGAGGGGTCGGTCACTGACGTCGATGGGACGGATGCGAGCGGCGTGCAGGTGCTCGTCAGCGACGGCGAGAACTTCTACCCGGCCGCAACGGACAAGAGCGGCGACTACTCCGTTACGGTCTCGCCCGGCAACTACACCGTCTCGGTGTTCGCACGGGACAAGAGCGCGTCCTCGAAGTCGGTCACCTTGCGTTCCGGCGAGACTGGACGGGCGGACTTCACGTTGGAGAAAGCATCGGTCAAGGCGTCGAACGCCACCATCACGTCCGGGCCCGGTGACCGGTCGAACCTCGGGGTGCGGACCGACCTCCAATCGGGCCTCCTCCAGCTGCAACTCGTCGACGAGTCCTCCTACAAGGGCAGCGGCGTCGGCAAGCCCGACAACCTCACCAGCCTCGGCGTTACCGAGTCGACGGAGTTCCGCATCGATCTCACCGTGAAAAACTTCGACCCCAACTCGCTCATCTGGGGGCTCAGAAACGCTAGCTGGGAGACCTCACCCAACGCGAGCGTGAAAGACGGGACCGACATCACCATCACCGGTTCGACGGTCGACCTACAGGCGGTCGCCATCGACAAACACGGCGTCGGCCCGCTGCTGTTCCAGAGTCCGTCACAAGTGAGTTGGCCGACCGGCCGGAACGCGGCGGCCGACGTCGGATTCACGCGGACGGTGTACTTCGGGCTGTTCGACCTCTCGACGGTGCCCGGGCCCGTCCAGAACAATCTCAACGGCATCAGTACGACGACGAACGCCCAGCGGTTCGCGCCGCCGACTTACGACAACGGGTCGCTACAGGTCTGGATGGCCGCACCGAGTAAGAACACGAGCGGTGGGAAACACACCGGGTTCTATCAGGCGACCATCCCGGACGCCCAACTGAACGAGTGGGGCGTCGACGATCCCGAGACCGAACTCGACGTCTCGTTCAAGAACGAGCCCCGGAAGTTCACCGTCACCGAGATCGACGACGGGGCCCGTATCCGCATCGAGAACATCAGCTACTCCGCAGGGTACGCCGAGATATCCCCGAACGAGACGGCCATCAGTTCCACCTCGGGTGGCAGTGATAACGGCGGGTCCAGCGGGACGACCGCCCCCACGGTGAGCGACACCGAGTCCGACGAGACCACGAACACGACGGCGAACACGACCACGACGCCGTCAGTCGTCGAGGTGTCCGCCGTCCAGAACGCGAGCACCGGCATCGCGACGGCGACGGTGGCGACCGTCCAGGCCAACGAGACGGTGTCGGTCCAGTTCGACGGGGCCGACGACACTACCGCGACCGACGGGGCGCGAATCTCCCGAGTCAACGTCACCGCCGCACACAGCGTCGAAAATCTCGACGTGAGCGTCGGCCCGTCGTCTGAGTCGCCCTCGGACGTCCCGGCGCTCTCGACCGAGCGTACTGCCGCGGCCGTCGAGTACGTGACCATCGACACCAGCACCACCGACGGCAACGTCTCCGAGGCGGCGATACACGTCATGCTCACCGAGAGCGAGCGCGAGTCCCTCGGCGTTAGCCGGGCGAACGTCACGGTGTACCGCTACCACGACGGCTGGCAGGCGTTGAACACGACCTCCCTCGGCGACGGCGAGTACCGCGCAGAATCACCCGGCTTCTCGACGTTCGCCGTCGGTGGGCCACAGCGAAGCGTCGAGCGCACCGAGACGGCGACGATCACCGAGACGGCGACGACTACCGAGACGAACACCGAGACCGCGACGGCGACCGCCGAGCGGGCAACTGTCGAATCCACGTCTTCGCCGACGCCGACCGTGACCGGATCGAGCGGTCCCGGGTTCGGCGTCGTCGTGGCGCTACTGGCCGTGTTCGGGGTGGCGCTGCTGGCCCGGACTCGACGGGCATAACCCGCGGTCCGTTTCAGAGCCGGCCGGTGTCGATGGTGACGCCCGGCGGCGTGACGACGAGAAAGCCGCGGAAGTGCATCAGTTCGCCGCCGGACTCCTTGACCGGACGGGCGAACCCGGACGCGAGTTCGTTCAGGTCGCCGTCGACGTCGAGGACGAGGACGGCGCCCTCCTCTATCACGTCTAGCCACTCGTCGTCCTCCTCGGACCCGTCGAGGACGCCGAGGACGACGCGATTGCTCCCGCCCGCGTCGGCGTCGGCCGCCATCTGGTCCTCGACGGCCTGCAGGTCCAGTCCCTCGAAATCACTCATACCCGCGTACAGACGCGGCGACGGCAAAAATCCTCGGCCCGGCGTCTGACGTCCGGCATCCGCGAGGGAGCGACCGACCGCCCAGAACCGGCCCGATGGACAACTATAAATACCGGAAGTGTCCAGATATAGGTGCTTATGTCCAACAACGAGGGCACGTCGGGATCTCCGGCGGATCGAGTTCTTCCAGGGCACACTGGATTCCACGTCTGAGATAACAGACGCACGGATTTTCGACACCACGCTGCGTGATGGTGAGCAGTCGCCACGCACGTCGTTCAACTACGAGGACAAACGCGAGATAGCCGCTGTACTCGACGAGATGGGGACCCACGTCATCGAGGCCGGGTTCCCCGTCAACTCCGACGCGGAGTTCGAGGCAGTGCGTGACATCGCCGAGTCCACGAGCGTGACGACCTGCGGTCTAGCGCGTGTGGTCGAGAAAGACATCGAGGCGGCCTTAGATTCGGGTGTGGACATGGTCCACACGTTCGTCTCGACGTCGGACGTACAGTTGCAAGATTCCATGCACGCGACCCGGCAGGAGGCACTCGACAGCGCCGTCGAGAGCGTCGAGCGCATCGTCGAGGCCGGTGCCGAGTGCATGTTCTCGCCGATGGACGCCACCCGGACCGACGAGGACTTCCTCGTCGAGGTCATCGAGGCGACGTCCGAGGCGGGTGCGGATTGGATAAACATCCCAGACACCTGCGGGGTCGCGACGCCACGTCGGTTCTACGACCTCATCGAGATGGTCGACGGGCACACGGACGCCCGTATCGACGTCCACGCCCACGACGACTTCGGTCTGGCCTCCGCGAACGCCATCTCCGGCTTCGAGGCGGGCGCGAGTCAGGCGCAGGTGTCGGTCAACGGCATCGGCGAACGCGCCGGGAACGCGGCCTACGAAGAGGTCGTCATGACGCTGGAGTCGCTGTACGACGTCGAGACCGGCATCGACACCACCCGTATCACGGAGCTGTCACGGCTGGTCGAGGAGAAGTCCGACATCCCGGTTCCGGCGAACAAGCCCATCGTGGGACGCAACGCCTTCTCCCACGAGAGCGGCATCCACGCGGCCGGCGTCATCGAGAACTCCGATACGTTCGAACCCGGCGTCATGACCCCCGAGATGGTCGGCGCCGAGCGCGAACTCGTACTGGGGAAACACACCGGTGCACACTCGGTACGCGAGCGGTTGGTCGACGCGGGCTACGCGCCGACCGACGCCGAAGTGCGGGAAGTGACCCGCCGCGTCAAGGACTACGGCGCGGAGAAACAGCAGGTCACGATGAGCGAACTGGAACGGTTCGCCACCGAAGTCGGCGTCGACGAGGAGACCGAGGAGGTCCGCGCGTAGGCCGATGACCGGACCTTCGGCCGCGACGAACAGCCACCAGCGGCGCGCAGTATCGCGTGTTCGCGATCGAGGCGTGCGCCAGCACCTCTCACAGAACGTTTATTACCCGTGGCAAACAGATTTTCGACGTGATGACAGCGCACGCTGGACCGCGGGTTCGACCCATCGCCAGCGGCGCGGACCTTCTTCGCGACGTGCGTATTGTAGGGGCTGTATAGCCCCTCACACCTCACTTTCGTCGCCGGCCGTACCGACTTTCCACCACACAGCAGAGACGCCAGCTATGCACGCAGGACACACACAACCGCGACAGACACACGGGGGGGCGACAGCATGAGCGAACGTGCGTCCGTCCCCGCGGAGGACGAACAGGCAGACGACGAATCGACCGAGGAACAGGCACCGGTCACCACGGGCGCGCAGTCGGTCGTCCGCGCGCTAGAGAACGCCGGCGCCGAGTACATCTTCGGCGTCCAGGGCGGCGCAATCATGCCGGTCTACGACGCCCTGTACGACTCGGACATCACCCACGTGACGATGGCCCACGAGCAAGGGGCCTCTCATGCCGCCGACGCCTACGGTATCGTCACGGGCGACCCCGGCGTCTGCTTCGCCACGTCCGGGCCGGGCGCGACGAACCTCGTGACCGGCATCGCCGACGCGTCGATGGACTCGGACCCGATGATCGCGCTGACGGGACAGGTCCCGACCGACTTCGTCGGCAACGACGCGTTCCAGGAGACGGACACCGTCGGCATCACCCAGCCTATCACCAAGGAGAGCTACTTCGCGAACCACTCGGACACCGTCGGCAACGACGTCAGCGAGGCGTTCGCGCTGGCCGACGCCGGTCGACAGGGACCGACGCTGGTCGACCTCCCGAAAGACGTCACGCAGGGCGAGACGGACGTCGAACCGATGGCGCCGTCGACGCCCGACACCTACGACGTGCCCGAGGAGGCCGACGACGAGGCCGTCCAAGAGGCCGCCGACGTGCTTGCCGACGCCGACCGGCCGGTCATCCTCGCCGGTGGTGGCGTCATCAAGGCCGACGCCTCCAACGCCCTGCGGGAGTTCGCGATGGAGTACGAGATTCCGGTCATCACGACGATGCCCGGTATCGGGAGTTTCCCCGAGGACCACGAACTCTCGCTGGAGTGGGCCGGGATGCACGGCACCGGCTACGCCAACATGGCCATCACGAACACGGACTGTATGCTGGCCATCGGGACGCGCTTCGACGACCGTCTGACCGGCGGCGTCGATTCGTTCGCGCCGGACGCGGACCTCGTCCACGTCGACATCGACCCGGCGGAGATCAGCAAGAACGTCTACGCCGACTACCCGCTCGTCGGGGACGCTCGTGCGGTCCTGCGCCAGTTGTTCGACGCGATGCCGCGCGCGCCCGACGCCGACGAGTGGCGCGAACAGTGCCAGGACTGGAAAGTCGAGTTCCCCATGACCTACGAGATGCCCGACGACGAACCGCTGAAACCGCAGTACGTCGTCGAGACGTTCTCCGACGTGACGCCGGACGACACTATCGTCTGTACCGGCGTCGGCCAGCACCAGATGTGGGCCTCCCAGTTCTGGGAGTACACCGAGCCCCGGACGTGGGTCTCCTCCCACGGCCTCGGGACGATGGGGTACGGCGTTCCCGCGGCCATCGGCGCGAAACTGGCCGCACCCGACCAGGAAGTCGTCTGCTTCGACGGCGACGGCTCGTTCCTGATGACGGTGCAAGGGCTCTCGGTCGCGGTCCGGGAGAACCTCGACATCACGTACGTCATCCTCAACAACGAGGCCGTCGGGATGGTCCGCCAGTGGCAGGACGGGTTCTACGAGGGCCGTCGCATGGCCTCGGAGTATCCGTGGATTCCGCAGTTCGACAAGCTCGCCGAGGCGTTCGGCGCTCGCGGCTTCCGCCTCGAAGAAGCCGAGGACGTCGAGGACACCATTCAGGCAGCGCGCGACTACGACGGGCCCAGCGTCATCGACGCCCACATCGACCCCGGGGAGAACGTCTTCCCGATGGTCCCGAGCGGCGGCGACAACGGCCTGTTCGCACTGGAAGAAGACCATCTGGAGATGCTCTAACGATGACTGGAGGAATGCCAGGCCCCGCGCCCGACGAACGGATGCGCCCCGAGGGCCGACGCAACTCGCAAGGGATTCGCGTCGACCCCGAGGCCGAAGTGACCCACGAACCGCGACAGGCGGTGCTGTCGGCGCTGGTCAAACACCGTCCGGGCGTGCTCTCTGAAGTGTCCGGACTGTTCAGCCGCCGCCAGTTCAACATCGAAAGCCTAACCGTCGGCCCCACGAGTGACGAGAACATAGCCCGGATGACCATCCTCATCGAGGAGCCGGAACCGGGCATCGAGCAGGCCAAAAAGCAGTTGCAGAAGCTCGTGCCCGTCATCTCGGTGATGGAACTGGAACCGGAAGCGGTCCGGCGCGAACTCGCGCTCATCAAGGTCGGTGGCGAGAAACCCGACGACGTCAACGCCGTCGCGGAGATGTACGACGGACAGGCCGTCGACGCCTCCACCGACTCGGTGACCGTCGAGGTCACGGGTAGCAAACAGAAGATAGACGCTGCCGTCGAAGCCTTCCGGCAGTTCGACGTGCAGGAGATCGTGCGGACGGGGGCCGCCGCACTGGAACGAGGCCCCACAACACTCGATAAAGATGACTGACGAACTCACGACGACCGTCTACTACGACGACGACGCAGACGTATCGACACTCGACGACGAGACAGTTGCCGTACTCGGCTACGGCTCACAGGGCCACGCTCACGCCCTGAACCTCCACGAATCCGGGGTCGACGTCGTCGTCGGCCTTCGTGAGACGTCCGCCTCGCGACAGGCCGCCGAAGACGCCGGCCTGCGCGTCGAGACGCCCGACGTGGCGGCCCGCGAGGCCGACCGCGTCGTGATGCTCGTCCCGGACACGGTCCAGCCAGCCGTCTACGAGGCCATCGAGGACGAACTCGACGCCGGCGACACGCTCCAGTTCGCCCACGGGTTCAACATCCACTACGGCCAGATCGAACCGCCGGAGGACGTCGACGTGACGATGGTCGCGCCCAAATCGCCGGGCCACCTCGTCCGTCGGACCTACGAGCGCGGCGAGGGGACCCCCGGCCTCGTGGCCGTCTATCAGGACGCCACCGGCGACGCATTCGAGGAGGCACTGGCCTACGCGAAGGGCGTCGGCTGTACCCGTGCGGGCGTCATCGAGACGACCTTCCAGGAAGAGGTCGAGACCGACCTGTTCGGCGAGCAGGCCGTCCTCTGTGGCGGCGTCACCGACCTCGTGAAGGCCGGCTTCGAGACGCTCGTCGATGCGGGCTACGCCCCGGAGATGGCCTACTTCGAGTGTCTGAACGAACTCAAACTCATCGTCGACCTGATGTACGAGGGCGGCCACATGGAGATGTGGAACTCCGTCTCCGACACCGCCGAGTACGGCGGCCTGACCCGCGGTGAGGAGGTCATCGACCGCGAGGGCATGGAGCAGATCCTCGAAGAGGTCCAGAACGGCGAGTTCGCTCGCGAGTGGATCAACGAGAACCAGGCCAACCGACCCGCCTACAAGCAGTACCGCAACGCGGAACAGAACCACCAGATCGAGGAGGTCGGCGCCGGCCTGCGCGAACTGTTCGCGTGGGGCGAGGACGCCGACCAGCAGAAAGAGGAAGCACCAGCAGATGACTGACACGAACGACACGATGGGCGACGTGGACCACACGCACCCACACACGAACGAGACGTTCGGCGCCGCGTTCAAGCGCGGCCCGGCGGTGGCGGCCGACGGCGGTGAGCGTGACTCAGAGGCCGACGCCGAAGGAGATCGGACAGCGGAGACGATGGAAGACGTCGACCACGAAGCGCCCGGAGAGGGCGTCTCTCGCGCCTACGAGCGCGGCACCGAAGGACGGGACGAGACAGTATGAGTTCCGATAGACATTCCTGCTCGCGTCGCTGCGCGGGCTGTGGCTATCGACCTCGTGCTCAATCACACGGTGATTTCGCATGAGCCAGGGAACACTGTACGACAAGGTATGGGACCGGCACAAAGTCACCACCCTGCCCAACGGGCAGGACCAGTTGTTCGTCGGCCTCCACCTCATCCACGAGGTCACCAGTCCGCAGGCGTTCGGCATGCTCCAGGAGCGCGGCCTCGAAGTCGCGCGTCCCGACCTGACCCACGCGACGGTCGACCACATCGTCCCGACGGCGAATCAGGACCGTCCGTACGCCGACGACGCTGCCGAGCGGATGATGGCCGAACTCGAAGAGAACGTCCGCGACGCGGGCATCGAGTTCTCGGACCCGACCACCGGCGATCAGGGTATCGTCCACGTCATCGGCCCGGAGCAGGGCATCACCCAACCCGGCAAGACCATCGTCTGCGGTGACAGTCACACCTCGACCCACGGTGCCTTCGGTGCGCTGGCGTTCGGTATCGGGACCAGCCAGATTCGCGACGTGCTGGCGACCCAGACTATCGCGATGGAGAAACAGAAGGTCCGCAAAATCGAGGTCACCGGCGAACTCGACGAGGGCGTCGAGGCCAAGGACATCATCCTCGAAATCATCCGCCGTCTCGGTACCGAGGGCGGCGTCGGCTACGTCTACGAGTACGCCGGCGAGACCATCGAGAACCTCGACATGGAGGGTCGGATGTCCATCTGTAACATGTCCATCGAGGGCGGCGCTCGCGCGGGGTACGTCAACCCCGACGAGACCACCTTCGAGTGGCTCGAACAGACGGACTACTTCCAGGAGCACCCCGAGAAGTTCGAGGAACTCAAACCGTACTGGGAGTCCATCCAGAGCGACGACGACGCCGAGTACGACGACGTCGTCGAGATCGACGCCAGCGAACTGGACCCCGTCGTCACGTGGGGGACCACGCCCGGACAGGGCATCGGCATCGACGACCCCATCCCGGCACCCGAGGACCTCGCCGAGGACAAGCAAGACACCGCCCGACGCGCCCAGAAGCACATGCGCGTCGAACCCGGAGAGACGATGGAGGGCTACGACATCGACGTCGCCTTCCTCGGCTCCTGTACCAACGCTCGCCTCCCCGACCTGCGCCGTGCGGCCCGCATCGTGAAGGGTCGACAGGTCGACGAGGACGTGCGAGCCTTCGTCGTCCCCGGCAGTCAGCGCGTCCAGCGCGCCGCCGAGGAGGAAGGCCTGAAGGACGTCTTCGAGGAGGCCGGCTTCGAGTGGCGCAACGCCGGGTGTTCGATGTGTCTCGGCATGAACGAGGACCAGCTAGAGGGCGACGAAGCCTGTGCGTCCTCGTCGAATCGGAACTTCGTCGGTCGACAGGGATCGAAGGACGGACGGACCGTCCTGATGAACCCGCGGATGGTGGCCGCCGCGGCCATCACCGGCGAGGTCTCTGACGTGCGCGACATCAAGGAGGTGGCACTGCAATGAGCGACCCCACCGAGGAGATTCCCGAGGTCGACTACGTCGAGGGGACCGGCATCCCCATCCGTGGCAACGACATCGACACGGACCAGATCATCCCGGCCCGGTTCATGAAGGTCGTTACCTTCGACGGACTGGGCGAGTTCGCCTTCTTCGACCTCCGGTTCGACGACGAGGACAACCAGAAGGACCACCCCATGAACGAGGAGCGGTTCCAGGACGCCAACGTCATGGTGGTCAACAACAACTTCGGCTGTGGCTCCTCCCGCGAACACGCCCCGCAGGCGCTGATGCGCTGGGGCATCGACGCCATCATCGGCGAGGGCTTCGCCGAAATCTTCGCGGGCAACTGCCTCGCGCTGGGCATCCCGACGGTGACCGCCGACCACGAGAGCATCAACGCGCTCCAGCAGTGGGTCGACGACAACCCCGACGGGAAAATCGAGGTCGACGTGGCGGCCGAGACCGTTCGGTACGGCGTTCCGGAATCGGACGATTCCGGAGCCGGGCAGAACTCGGAGAGTTCTGCGCTCGGCAACGAGATTTCCGTCTCCGTCGACGACGCGCAGCGACAGGCACTCGTCGAGGGCATCTGGGACACGACGGCCCTGATGAAAGCCAACCGGAACGCCATCGAGGCGACGGCCGACCAGTTGCCGTATCTCGACCAGACCCGGTCGGACGTCGAAGCGGACGATTAGCTAGGCAGGGGTTCATCCCTGTGGCGGCCCTCGCTGTGTTGCACAAACCGCCAGGACTCACCCAGTGGACGACGCTGGTTCTGTCGACGGTAACCGTATAATACTGTCTGTAGTAGCCAGTGTGCCACTGCGTCGCCGTCGGCAAAACGGCCACCGTCGCTGGCGGGTTCCAGACGGTGGCCAGTCGCGCGCTCACAGCGGGCCTTAGCGACTGTCTAACTAAACCCTGACCGACCACACCAGCGCTATGGCCACGTTCGACGCGAGACAGATGCAATCACTGACTGGGCTTCAGGCCACGGCCCGGACGTTCCTCATGGTCGGGTTCACCGTGGTCGAGACGGTCGCGCTGGGGCTCTGGTTGGCACTCGTCCAGGGGGCGCCGGTCATCTCCCGCCCGGCGGCCATCGGCCTCGGTGTGTTGACGGTCGGGCTCGTCGTCGAACACGTCCTCACCGACGCCACCGTCAACGGCCTCTCACTCTCTTTCCCGCTCGCTCGAATCGTCGGTATCAGCGTCTCCGAGGCGTTGCTCTGGGCCGTGTGGCTCGGTATCGCCGATAGACTCGGCGGCGTCGACGGTATCCTCGTCGCCGGCGCGGTCCTGTCGGTGTTGCTCGTACCACAGCACAGCGTCGAGGACAACATCCTCCGGGGGGAGGCGCCGCTATCGAACGTCGTCAACCTCAACACTATCGGGTTCAGCCTCGTCGAAGGCATCGGAGCGACAGTGTGGCTGTTGCTGGTCTTCGAGGGCCAGCAGTTCGCGGGCCTGCTCGCCACTCTCGGCTTCGGCGGCGTCGACCCGGCGGCGGTCGGCCTCGCGGCGCTGGGTATCTTCTTGCTCGTCGAACACGACATCGGCGTGACGCTGGCCCGGCAGGGGTGAGCGGTCGCCCCGGCCGATTTTAGTTCCGTCCCCTCGAAGCGTAACCGTGACACAGCACGCCCTCCTGCTTGCTCTGATAGTTCTCGTACTCCTCGTTACGGTGGTGTCGGTCGCGCTCTGGGTCGCCCTCGACGCGGCGTCACGCGGTCTGAACCCGTGGTTCTGGGGGTCAGTCGCGGTCGTGACCTATCCCGTCGTCCCGCTGACGCTGTCTCTCCTTCGACGGCGACGGGAGCGAGTCAGCGATCCGGGGCGCCGATACGTCGCCGTGAGGACGCTCGCCGTCGGGAGTCTGGTCGGGTTCCTCACCGCCGCCATCGCCGCGCCGCCGGACCCGTTCACGCAACTGTACTACTGGCTCGGCACGTTTCCGGTCGTGATAGCCGTCGTGTTGGCCGTCGATCGCTACTGGCTCGGCGCTGGCGACCGCGTGACGTTCTGACGCCCGCGAACCGAACCACTTTCACGGACCGCCCGCCTCTCGGCGCACATGACACACGAGATTGCGGTCATCCCCGGCGACGGCATCGGGCAGGAAGTCACGCCCGCCGCCGTCTCGGTACTGGAGGCGCTGGAGACGGTCGACTTCGAGTTCGTCGAGGCTGCGGCCGGCGACGCCGTGAAGGCGGAGACCGGCGAGGCACTCCCACAGGAGACGCGAGACATCGCCGCCGACGCCGACGCGACGCTCTTTGGCGCGGCCGGCGAGACGGCCGCCGACGTCATCCTCCCGCTGCGCGACGTCGTCGGGTCGTTCGCCAACGTCCGCCCCGCACGCTCGTACCCCGGCCTCGATGCGGTCCAACCGGACACCGACATCGTCTTCATCCGCGAGAACACCGAGGGCGTCTACTCTGGCATCGAGAACGAGATCGTCGACGGCGTCCGAACGCTGACACGCGTCGTCACCGAGGACGCATCCCGAGACATCGCCGAGTTCGGCTTCGACTACGCGAAACAGAACGGCTACGACGACGTGACCATCGCGCACAAGGCCAACGTGATGCGCGAGACGGACGGCCTGTTCCTCGAAACCGCCGAGGCCGTCGCAGCGGAACGCGGTGCCGACTACGACACGGCGTTGATGGACGCGCTGGCGATGCACCTCGTGATGACGCCCGAGGAGTACGACGTCGTCATCTGTCCGAACCTCGCGGGCGACATGCTGTCTGACCTCGCGGCCGGCCTCGTCGGTGGACTGGGACTGCTGCCGTCGGCGAACGTCGGCGAGGAGAACGCGCTGTTCGAACCCGTCCACGGCTCTGCGCCCGACATCGCGGGCGAGGGCATCGCCAACCCCTCGGCGATGGTTCTCTCCGCGGCGATGCTGCTCGACCATCTCGGCTACGACGAGGAGGGCGGCCGCGTGCGCGACGCTGTCGAGGCCGTCCTCGAATCCGGACCACGGACCCCGGATCTCGGCGGCGACGCTTCCACCGAGGCGGTCACGGCGGCAATCGTCGACGAACTGTAGCGACCGACCGCCCCCTTCTTCGGTCACAAACGCGCAACAGTCGATAGAAAGTGGTAAAACCGAAGCGAAACAATCACGGGAACAGTATGCTCCCGGCCGAACGCAAGCGGACTATCGTCCAGTTAGTGACAGAGCGAGACGGCTGTTCGGTCGCGGTACTCGCCGACGAACTCGAGTTCTCGAAGGCGACCATCCGACGTGACCTCCGTGACCTCGAAGCCGAGGGTCGCATCGAGCGGTCCCACGGTGGTGCCGTTCCGGCCTCCTCGGTCGGCACCGAGCGGTCGTACGACCAGCGCGAGGTCGAGCGACTCGACGCCAAACAGGCCATCGCCGCCCGCGCCAGCGACGAGATCCGCGACGGACAGGTCGTCTTCTTCGACGCTGGGACGACCACGATGGAAGTCGCACGCGCCGCGCCTGACGGCGGCTACGTCGCGGCGACCAACATGCCAGCACTCGCGATGGAGCTTTCGAACCGAGAGATAGACGTCAAGTCCACCGGGGGGACGCTCCGGGCCCGGACGAAGGCGCTGGTCGGGCCGACCGCCGAGGCGTTCTTAGACCGAACGAACTTCGATCTCCTCTTTCTCGGGACGAACGCGCTGGACGCGGAGGCCGGTCTCTCCACACCGAACGAGGACGAGGCCGAAGTCAAGCGGCAGATGGTCGAACGGGCCGGTCGCGTGGTACTCGTCGCGGACAGCTCGAAGTTCGGAGAGCGCAGTTTCGTCTCGTTCGCGGACCTAGACGACGTGGACATGGTGGTTACGGACGGTGAACTCCCGTCCCCCCTCGCCGATGCGTTCGCAGACGCCGACGTCGTCGTCGAAGGAGTCAGCAAATGATCGTTACAGTCACGTTCAACCCGGCAGTCGACCAGACGATTCAGTTCGACGAACCGATGGCACCCGACCACGTCATGCGAGCCACCGATGCTCGGTTCGACGCGGCGGGCAAGGGAATCAACGTCGCCCAGTTTCTCACGGCGCTCGATACGGACTGTGCCGCGACCGGCATCGTCGGCGGGTTCACCGGCGAGTTCATCCGCGACGAACTGGCAGCCGACGGCGTCGAGACGGCCTTCGTCGAAGTCGACGGGACGACGCGGTTGAACACCACCGCCCTGGCCACCGACGCCGAGTACAAACTCAACCACGACGGGCCGACGGTAGACGGCGCGGTCGTCGACGCCACTATCGATCGGATTCGTTCGAACGACCCCGAACAGGTCGTCGTCAGCGGCAGTCTCACGCCCGGCGTGTCGCTTTCCGACGTCGACGCCGTCGCCGCGGCCGGCGACTGGGACACCGTCGTCGACATGGAGGGACGCGCTCTCCGCGAACTCGACGAGCAGTACGCGCTGTGCAAGCCAAACCGCGAGGAACTCGGCGAGGCGACCGGTGCCGACGTCTCGACCGTCGAGGGGTGCGCTCGCGCGGCCGACGCCTTCCGCGACCGCGGATTCGACCGCGTACTGGCGTCGATGGGGGGCGACGGCGCGGTACTCGCTACCGGGTCGACGCTCCTGTACGCCGAAGCGCTGGACGTCGACGTAGTCGGGACAGTCGGTGCGGGCGACGCGCTCCTCTCGGGCGTCCTCGCGGCGTGGGACGCGGGTGCCGACGACGCCGCAGCGTTACAGAACGGCGTCGCCGTCTCCTCTCGACTGGTCGAACAGGCCGGCACGGCGGTGCCGGCGCTCGACGACGTCGCGGCGTTGCGAGAACGAGTGACCGTCCGGGAACTGGACGGCTGAGTCAGAACTTCTCGTCGTAGGTGTCGACGAACGACCGAACCTCGCGGAGCGAGGGCTGGTCGGCCGTGCGGACGAAGTGCCCGGCAACGGCGTTGCCGACGACGACGGCCGCCGCCGGCGAGAGGCCGGTCACCAGACCGAGACCGAGACCGGCGTTGAAGTGGTCGCCGGAACTCGTCGTCAGTTCGGGATCGTCGACGCTCGGGACGCTCACGCTCTCGGTGCCGGCCGGAGAGACGACGACCGAGCGGTCGACGCCGTGGCCCACGAACCACGTCGGGTCGAGCGCCTCGTGGACGGCCTCGGCGGCCGTCTCGAAGGTTCGCTCGGCCTCGCCCGCGAAGGCGTCGGCCAGAACGCCGGTCTCGGCGCGGTTCGAGGAGACGACGACGCCGGTCACCTCGTCCAGCCGACCGATGGCCTCGCGGCCCGCGCGCAGGCGGTCTGCGTCGAGTTTCCGCACGTCGCCCGGATCGACGAGGACGTGGTCCGGCGGGGTCTCGATGTCGTTCCAGACGTCACACAGGCCGTCGAGGATGTCGGGCAGGTTCGGCGCTTCGGACCAGTAGCCCATCCCCAGTAGGTCGGCACCGTCGAGGCGCTGGACCAGTCTATCGTGGCCGAATCGCTCGTCGATGTCGGCCCAGTCGAGGTGCATCGTGTCGCCGATCTCGCTCAGCATCAGTTTGCCGTCGTCGAACTCGACGGCGTCGGTGATGCCGGGGGCACCCATCGAGTTGAGATCGAACTCGCCGAACTCCGCCTCGAACGCCTCGTGGACGGGGTCGCCGTACATCCCGACGAGCGTCGGGTCGAACGACCACGTCCCGAAGGCGCGGGCGAGGTGACAGGTGTGGCCACCCGTTCGGCGGCCTTCCTCCAGCCACTCGAACGTGAGGGAACTGTCGGCGGCGACGGAGCGGTCGACCCGCTCTCCGAACGCGGCTATCGTCGCCAGTCGCTCGTAGGTGTCCGGGTCCGTCCGGTCGGCGACGACTTCCCGGACGCGGTCGAGGTAACCGTCGAAGCCGAACACGACGCGGCCAGCGTCTATCGCCTCGGCGTCGGGCAGCTCCTCGCGCGCGTCCGCGACGGCCCGTCGGGTAGCCTCGTCCATGGCCTACAGGACGTCGTCGGCGCTTTCGCCCTCGAAGACGACGCCTTCTAACTTATCGAGGATGTCGTCGGGGTCCTCACGCTGCCAGACGTTTCGGCCGACAGCCAGCCCCGAGACGCCGACGTCCATGCAGTCGGCGACGAGTTCGAGGAAGTCGCGGTCGGAGGTCTTCGAGCCGCCGGAGAGCAGGACGCGGTTGTCGGCGGCGGCGTCGACGGCGTGGGCCATCGCGTCCTTGTCCCGGGGGTATTTCACTTTCGTGAAGTCGGCGCCGAGTTCCAGCCCGATGCGGGCGGCGTAGGCGATGATGTCGCGGCTCCGGTGTTCCTTGACGGCCTGTCCGCGCGGGTACGACCACATCGCGATCGGGAGGTCGTGGTCGCGGGCGGCCTCCTGTACCGGGCGGAAGTCCTCGAACATCTCGGGCTCCTTGTTCACGCCGGGGTAGATGGTGTAGCCGATGGCGTCGGCGCCCAGTTCGGCGGCGTACTCGACCGACCAGTTGTGGGCGGAGTAGGGGTCGCCCATCCAGAGGTCCGAGCTGCCGTTGAGCTTCGCGAGGAGGTTCACGTCGTCCTCGTAGCTCGGGTAGTAGGTTTCTGCGAGTCCTTTGCCGACCGCCAGCGCCGTGACGGCGTCGTGGGTCGCCATCTCGAACACTTCGCGGGGGTCGAGGCGCTCCTCGACGCCGCTGAACTGCTTCGGCCCGTGTTCGAGGCCGTGGTCGTGGGCCAGCACGAGCGTCTTGTCGTTGCGAACGAGCGGCGAGTCTGCTACAGGTCGCATATCGAAAATCTACCCAGAACGCACATTAACAGTTTTCGGTTGTGATTTTTTACTACTGTCCGAGTCTGTTTCTGCACGTCCCCGAACGTTAAGTGTCAGCGAGGGGAACCCGCGACCATGCCGACAGTCGAACTCGACGAGGACACCGTCCAGCGACTCGACGATCTGCGCGTCGAGGACGAGTCCTACGACGAACTGGTGACCGAACTCATCAACATCTACGAGGCCGAGGAACTCACGCTGTTTCACGGCGGCGACGAGTACTAGTTCGTCGCTTGCTTACAGATTGCCTGCCAGCGCCCGTTCGACTCCAGTTTCTCCTGTAATTTGTCGGCGTACTGCTGGGCGAGTTCCGCTGCTTCCTCGGTGCGTTGGTCTGCACCCCCGCCGCCGCCCAATCCGAGTGCGTCCTTGACGCCGGAGAAGAGTCCGCCACCACCGCCCCCGCCCCCGCCGCCGGATTGCTGCCCCATCCCCGGTTGCTGGTCGATGCGGTCGAGTTCCGGCATGATGCTCGGGAGTTTCGACGTGTTCGCTACGATACGGGCTGTCTCGGGGTCCTCTGGCCCCTCTATCTCGAACTCGACGGCGGTCATGACGAGACCCCACTGTTGGCTAGAGAAAGAAGATGCGGTGACCTGGTCGTTGAACAACCGGTCGACTTCCATCCGCTCGCCCGCGATGCGGTCCGTCCAGTCGTTGTCGCTCATGGCTCCCTGTTCGGGGCCCTCACCCATGAGCGTTTCCCGGGCGCGGAAAAATACGGGGTCGGTCGGTGGCCTCAGACGCCGGACTCGATGGTGATGTCGGCGTGGAGTTCCTCACGTAGCGCCGAGTGGACGTGACAGATGTCCTCGCCGAGTTCGACGATGTCCTGTTCGTCGTCGCCGAGGTCTTCTTCGACCGACATGTCGAAGGCGATGGAGACGAGGTCGTCGTCCTCGTCGAGGTCGGCTTCGACGTCGACTTCGATGTTCCCTACGTCGTCGTAGCCGTGTTTGTCCGCGGCGACGCGGAACGCCGGGATGTAACAGGAGGCGTAGTCGGCCGCGAGCACCTCGTTGGCCGACGGGCCGTCGTTGCTCAGGGCGTCGACGACGAGTTCCCACTCGCCGTTGATGACGCTCTCGACTGTGTAGCCTTCCTCGCACGTGCTGGTGACTTCGATGTCTGCCATAGCACTCGGGGAGTCTCGTCCCGGTAACGTAAACGTTGTCCGATAGCGTGTCTCGGTGAGCGAGAACCGACAGCGGATTGAAGGCTGGCGCGCCCGAAGACGCACCCATGACGACTGTCGGATTCATCGGTCTCGGCGCGATGGGAACGCCGATGGCGTGGAACCTCGACGACGCGGGGTTCGACGTCGTCGTCTACAACCGGACGACCGACCACGAGCAACCGTTCGCCGAAGCGGGCGTCTCGGTGGCGGACTCGCCGAAACACCTGACCAAGCGGTCCGACGTGGTCTGTCTCATGGTCAGCGACGGCGACGCCGTCGCCGAGGTGCTCGAACGTGATCTGGGGGTCCTCGACGGCCTCGACGAGTCGACGACGGTGGTCCAGATGAGCACCATCGCCTACGAGGAGACGATGGCCGCGGCCGAACTGGTCGCGGAGGCTGGCGCCCGGTTCGTCGACGCCCCGGTCTCCGGAACTGTCGGCCCGGCCCGCGAGGGGACGCTGGTCGGACTCGCGGGCGGTGACGAGGCCGTGGTCGAGGACGTGCGCCCAGTGCTTGCGGCGATGTGTGACCCGGTCGTCCATTGCGGTGGCGTCGGACAGGGGACCAACATGAAACTGTTCGTCAACCTCCTGCTCGGGAACGCGATGAACGCCTTCGCGGAAGCGCTCGTCTTCGGTCGCAAGAACGGCCTCGCCCTCGATGACATGCGCACCGTCGTCGGGAGCGGGGGCCTCGACTGTCCGCTGTTCGCGGGCAAGGGCGCGGCCATCGCGGACGACGACTTCGAGTCGCGATTCCCGGTCGACTACCAGTTCAAGGACCTCTCACTGGCACTTGCCCGCGCCGGCGACATCGGCGTTCCGCTCTCCCAGACCGCGGCGGCCCGCGAGGCGTTCAGCGCGGCCCGCGCCCGCGGCTACGGTGACGAGGACATGGCGGCCGTACTCAAACCACTCGAAGAAATGGCAAACGTCAGTGTGAGCGACGACTGACGACCGTGGCTACAGGTCGTAGGTCTCGTCGCCGTCGAGGACGACGACTTCCGTGTCGCTACCGGCCGCTTTCACTTCTCTCACGAAGTCGTCGGTGTCTATCTCGATTGGCGGGAACGTGTCGTAGTGCATCGGGAACGCGTAGTCGACGTCCAGCCAATCGACCGCGATGGCGGCCTGCATCGGGCCCATCGTGAAGTGGTCTCCGACGGGGAGCGCCGCGGCGTCCGGTTCGAGGTACGGCCCGATGACCTCGCGCATCTCGGTCATCAGACCCGTGTCCCCGGCGTGGTAGAACGTCGTGGACTCCTCGTCGCTGACCTGCGTGGGCTTCGTATCGGAGATGATGAACCCGGCGGGCATCCCGGCGCTCGTGCCGTAGGAGGTGTCGATGCCGTTGGTGTGGTCGGCCCGGTGCATCGTGATGAAGGCGTCACCGATCTCGACGGTGCCCCCGAGGTTCATCCCCATGCCGCCGACGGCGTCGAACTCGCCGAAGTTGTCCTCGCAGTACTCGACGAGTTCCGGCGTGGCGACGAGGCCGGCACCCTCATAGCGGTCCACGTCACCGATGTGGTCGGCGTGGCCGTGTGTCAGCAGGACGTAATCGGGGTCTAGCTCTTCGGGGTCGGTGTCGGTGTAGGGGTTGTCGAAGAACGGATCGATGAGCAGGTCCGTGTCGTCGACGCTGACGTGCCACGTGGAGTGGCCGTGCCATGTGAGTTCCATGAGTCGGCTGTGAATACTCGTGGCTCGCACTTAAGACTACACCGCGACTGGGGCCGTCAGTCGAAGAGACCGAGCGTCGTCGGTTTCCCCTGCGCGTAGCGTATCCAACGCCGCATGTGCCGATTGAGCGCCCAGAAGAGGACCACTACCATCCCGACGAGCGCCGACAACAGCACGACGCCAAGCACCATCGGTTCGTCCGCCGGGAGGCCGAGGAGTGCAACGATGGTGCCGACGAGTGCCATCTCCATGGCACACCGTAGCCCCGGAAGGACGAACCCCGGAGACGGAGTCGAGTCCTGTGACGCATCAGCCATACGTCCCATTTGCTAGCCTCGATATAGTAGTTTGTGCCCCGCGACCGTGGCTTTATTCGGTCGCTCTCCTAACACGTCGGTATGGGTAACGACAGGCTCTCGCGCCGGGGCTTTCTCGGCGCACTCGGCGTCGCCCTCGCCGGGACAGCAGGGTGCCAAGCGCCGGGGCAAGTAGACGGTCCCGCGACGGCCGGGACAGACACGACGCCCCAGTCTCGGCAGTCCCAGCAGTCGACGCAGTCCGGCGGTAGCGTCTACACGAACGTCTATCGCGAGGTTGCGGACTCGGTCGTCTCTATACGGGTCTACTCTCGCATCGGGCGGGGGTCACAGGGCAGCGGCTTTCTCGTCGACGACGAGCACGTCGTCACGAACGAACACGTCGTCGCCGGCGGTGACGAGTACTACGTCCGCTTTGCCGACACGGGGTGGCGACAGGTATCGGTCGTCGGAACCGACGTCTACAGCGACCTCGCGGTGTTACGTGTCCGGAACAGTCCCGACGACGTCTCGCCGCTCACTTTCCGTGACAACGACCCGGCAGTCGGCATGCGGGTCGTCGCCATCGGGAACCCCTTCGGTCTCTCGGGGTCCGTCTCTGAAGGCATCGTCAGCGGCGTCGACCGGACGCTCCGCGGTGCGAACAACTTCTCTATCGCGGACGCTATCCAGACCGACGCGGCGGTCAACCCCGGCAACAGCGGCGGACCGCTCGTCGATTTAGACGGCGGCGTCGTCGGCGTCATCAACGCCGGTGGCGGCGACAACGTCGCCTTCGCAATCTCGGCCCAACTGGCACAGCGGGTCGTCCCGGCGCTCGTCGAAGACGGTACCTACCGCCACTCTTACATGGGCGTGACCCTCCAGAGCGTCGAACCGCTCATCGCCGAAGCCAACGACCTCCGGCGGGCCTCGGGCGTCTACATCGACACGATCGTCGACGGGGGCCCCTCCGACGGCGTTCTGCAAGGGAGCGACGGCTCCGAGACCATCAACAACACGGAGATTCCGGTCGGCGGCGACGTCGTTCGACGATTGGACGACACGCCGACGCCGACCCGGCAGGCGCTCGCGACGTTCCTCGCACTGGAGACCAGCCCCGGCGACACCGTCGACGTGACGATTCTGCGTGACGGCCAGACGCGGACGGTCGAACTGGAACTGGGTCGGCGGCCGCGGCCCTGACCCGTCGGGCGTCAGTTCACTGCGACGAAGCGGTAGTTCAGGACGGCGGCGAAGGCCACCCACAGCAGGTACGGAACGAGCAACAGACCGGCCCGCCGACGGACCCGGTAGAACGCGACTGTCGTCGGCAGTAGCAGGGCCAACAGGCCGAGGATGACCCCGAGCGCCAGCGTGAGGTTCTGTGCCTGAAAGAACGTCGGCGTCCACGCGACGTTGAACGCCATCTGTGCGGCGAACAGGCCCAGTGCGAGACGCCGTTGCCGGCCCGCGTCGGCCCGCCAGACGAGGTAGAGTGCGACGCCCATGAGCGTAAACAGGGTCGTCCAGACGACGCCGAACACCCACGGCGGTGGGTAGAGACCGGGTTTGACGAGGCGCTGGAACCACGCGGAGTCGGGACCGCCGAGGGCGGCCGGCGCCGCGCCGACGACGTTGACGAGTAGAATCGCCGCGAGTACTCCGGGGAGGTCCCCTCGGCTAAGTCTCGCCGTCTGGGTTGTCAGCATGTAACTCGGTTCGACCGGCTACGACGTATAACTACGCCCGTGGCTGGGGGCCGTTCGAGCGACTGCCGAGAGGCGCTGTCCCGCTTACTCGAGCGGTTCGGCGGCGTCGCGTTCGACCAGCGGGTCGGCATTGTCGGCTGGCAGCGTCACCACGTCGTCCGTCGAGAGGTCGTACTCGCGCTGGTCGACGCCGAAGATTTCGCCCACGTCGTCCGTGATACGGACGGTCTTTCTGGCCACGTCGTCCGTCCCACCGTCTCGGTCGCCGGTCGCCGGTGGTTCGTCACCGCCGCCGGCCGTCGCGGCTTCGTCCGGCGGCCGCTGGGGGTCCGGTTCTTCGGGTGGTGGCGTCGGGGCGTCGGTCGTGTCGCCGTCCTTGGCCGATTGTGCGTCGGTACCGGACGAGGCGTCGGCTCCACCGCCCATGAGGTCCGCCGCATCGACGCTCGACGCCGGTTCGTCGGCGGTCCGCTGGGGCGCGTCGGGCGCTACGTCGGACGGCGGGGCTGGCGCCGAATCCTGCGTCGGCGTGCCGGCGTCGTCGGTCGGCGGTTGCGTCGTCGAACTCTCGCCGTCGCCGACGGCGCCGGTCGGTGCCTCGCCCGCGATGACGTCCAAGACGTGCTGGCGGTTCTCCTTGATGGCCCCGACCATCGTCTCGAAGAGGTGCCGTTCTTCCTGTGTCAGCCCGTCGTCTTCGGTGGGCATGTCGGCGGCCGCGAGCGACGCCATCTTGACGATTTTCCCGACGCGGCGCTCGTAGATGGCCTCGACGGTCTGTTCGGCGGTCTTGATGTCGTCGGTGAGACGGTTGACCTCCGGCGAGTCGAACGGGTCGTCGGCCCGGTCGGCCGCACGGTCACGTTCCTCGCGGAGTTGGTTGACGAACTGGCCGGCCTCCTCGTAGAACGTCGCGCGCAACTGCTGTAGCTGGTCGGTCTGGCGCTCGCGTGACTGGACCGATTGAAGTTCGTCGAGATTCATTCTGCACCCTTCTCGGCGCGACCGCGGGCCATCAGGAACACGCCCACGTGCTCTGGTACTGTGTGATTACCCGCCTCCACTGTAAAGCTATCCCCGTCGAGTTCGACGAGGCCGCCGTCGGTCACCTCGACGGTTATCTCGTGGCCGCGGAAGGTCTCTGGCACCGCGTCGACGAGCGGGTCGAACTCGTCGACTGCGTCGCGGTCGATGCGCTGGACTTCGAGGCCGCTGCCGCCGTGGAGCGACCCGGGCAGACGGATTAGTCGGTTCGTGTCAGTCGTCACCGGTTCGTCGATCGGAGCGTTCTCGTCGGCGACAACCTCGTGGACCAGCACCTGTGAAATCTGGTAGAACGCCGAGTGGACGTCGATGTTGCCGGCGGCTAACTCGTCGTAGTTGGTCCGAGCGGCGTTGAGCGCCGCGGTCGCCTTCCCTTCACCGATGCCCTCGTACCGCTGTAACCGTTCGAGAGCGTCGGTTTCGTCCATCTCCAGCAACGCGTCGACCTCCGACATGATGTGGCGGTGGGCGCGCGCGCTCCACCCGCCCTCGGTGGTGAGCGTGCGCTTCTCGGCGGGGCTAGACCGGCCGGCGGTGCCGGCCACCGTCTCTATCTCGACCAGTTCCTCGAACTCCAGTCCGATGCCGCGAACGTAGTCGACGATTTCCCGTCTGGCGTCCCGTTCGAGGCCGTGTATCGACTCGTCGCGGACGTGGACGTGGTAGCCGCGGCCGCCCGAGAAGACGACGGTCAGGTCGTCGAACGCGAAGTCGTCCTCCAGAAAGTCGAGCAGGCGAACTAACGCGTCCTTACACTTCGCGAGCATCTCGGCGTAGGAGTCCTCGCCGAGGACGACCGAGGGGAGGTGGTCGGCGTCTAAGTCGAAGACGAGGTCCGAGGAGCGCCATCCCTTATCGCTCATCGACGAGGCGCTGGGGTCGTCGTAGCGGCCCGCCGAGAAGTAGACGTGGCGTGGCTTCTTCCGACCGAGGAACTCCTCGATGTCGCCGAGGTCCAGTAGCGAGCGGTGGCGCACCATCGTCTCGCCGGGGCCGTCCGTCCACGGGATGAACCCCCACTCTCGTTCGTTCGCGGCCGGCGGCGGCGCTATCGACGTGCGACGGTAGTGGTCGCCGAAGCGGCCACGGAGATACTCGAGGGTCCGCGCTTCCATCGGTGACTCGGTTGGGGGGACCCGTTCAAAAGGGTTCTCCTACCCGCGCAGGAACTTCGATAATTTGTCGGTTATCGAGTCGTCGCCGAGTTTGAGGTAGTAGGCGTCGCCGCCGTCCTCGTAGTAGTTGTCGATGCGGCGTCGAATCTCGAAGCCGATGTGCTTATAAAAACCCAGTGCGCCCTCGTTCGTCGACCGGGCGTGACAGGTCACGCTCCCGTAGTCTTCGGCGACGCGCGCGACGAGGCGCTTCCCGAACCCGTGGCCACGGTAGTCGTCGTCGACGGCGAGAAAGAGGATGTAGCCATCTCGACGGACCGCGGCGAAGCCCACGAGTCGGTCCGAAGAGCGATCGAGGTAGAGATAGACCGTCGAACGGCGGTACGCGCTTCTGAAAAATCCCCGGCGCTGCCGGAGTACACCGTCCGCTTCCCGGATGTTCTCTTTGAGTCGCCACGCGTCATCGACGTACTCGTCGTTCCCCCGGTCGACGACCCGTGTTTCGATGTTGACGCTCACTGACACTCACGTAGTAGCGGCACGAATATAATTCCACCGCCGACACGCTGACGCGCAGTTTTTTCCGACTACCCGCCGTCGTCGCCGGCATGAGTGACAGGAGAGCGCCGAGTCGCGTCTCGCCGACGACGGTCAGGACGACGGCACGGCGGGCCGTCGTCACGGGATTCGCCTTGACGATTCCGCTGCTGGTGACGCTGTTGGTCATGGGGGTCATCGTCAACGCGCTCTCGAACGTGCTCGACCCTATCGTGGCGTTCACCTTCGAGATGACCGGGTCACAGATTCGCCCCTCGGAGACGTCGCCGTTGCTCCTGAAGGTGTTCGCGCTCGTCGTGCTGGTCGTCGGCGTCTTCTGTATCGGGTTCGTCGCCGAGCGGCGTTCGGGTAACGGCCGTATCGAGTCAGCGTTCGACGCGACGATGAAGCGCATCCCCGGCGTCGGCTCACTGTATACGAGTTTCGACGAGATGAGCGACATGTTACTGGACAGCGACACGCAGAGTTTCAAGGAGGTCGTCCTCGTCGAGTACCCGACAGCGGGGTCGTTCACCATCGCCTTCGTCACCGCGAGTACGCCCCAGAGTATCGAGGACGCGACGGACAACGGGGAGATGGTGACGCTGTTCATGCCGATGGCGCCGAACCCGGTGATGGGCGGATACGTCATCCACGTCGAGGTGGACCGGGTGTACGACGTGGACATGACCGTCGAGGAGGGCATCCGCTCTATCGTCACGAGCGGGGTCGCTATCGGCGAGGGAACTGTCTCTACACCCATCGGAGCGGGGGACACGACGGCCAGCGCCGGCCACCCGGCACAGGCGCAGTACCAACCGGACGGTGCGATGCGCGAACCGATGCCTCAGACGGACGTACAGGACCGTGAAGCCGCGTACAGCGAGACCATGGACCCAGAACACGCGGAGACGCCAGAGGCTATGGCGCGCCGGCAGGATACCGAGGAGACGGTCGGGACCGACGCGGACCACCCCGAAGAACTCCAACAGGGGAACGGAACGCTCGGTGACGAAAGCGACCTGCCACGAGACATCCAGCCCCCCGACGCCGAACCGGATGCAGAGGCCCAACAGGGTATCGAACGCGACGAAGAGGAACAGGATTAGGTGTCTCGTGGCCCTAGCGGGTGTATGAAACGCCGTTCGATACTCACGGGGGTTCTGTTGGGGGTCGCTGTCGTCGCGACGAGTCGGCCTGCTGTTGCACACGTCGACTACGTCACAGACGGCCCCGGTGCGGCACTCGACGCGCTCGCCTTCCTCATCGAGGTCCTCTCGAATCCGATAAACGCCGCCATCTTCGGCGTGTCCGGACTCGCGGGCGTCGTTGGCATCGCCGCGTATCTCTGGGTCCGTCCGACCATCGCCGACATCGTCATCCTGCGGGAGAAACTCGCCGGCTACGCCGACCTCGTGCCGTGGATGCTCCGACTCGCCGTCGGACTCCCGCTCGTCGGTGCGGGGTTCCAAGGCTACCTGTTCGCGCCGACGGTCACCTTCGACCCGAGCGCAAATCCGCTCGTCAGGGTGCTGTTCATCGGCCTCGGCTTCTGCATCCTGTTCGGACTGGCGACGCGCATCGTCACCGCAGTCGGCCTGCTCACCTATCTGTGGGCGCTGACCGTCGACCCCGGTGTCGTGCTCGCGATGGAGTACGTCCCGGCATTTCTCGCCTTGCTCGTCGTCGGCGGCGGCCGACCGAGCGCCGACGACATGTTACAGGAGGTCGCCAGCACCGAAGGGACCTACTACGGCCGCGTCGACCCGGTCCATCACCTGAAGGCGTTCTTCGACGACGTGACCGACCCCTTCCGCCCGTACGTCCCGACCGTATTGCGGGTCGGGATGGGCGTCGCGTTCGTCTATCTGGGCCTGTTCCAGAAACTCGCCGACCCGGGGAGCGGCCTGTTGGTCGTCGAGAAGTACGACCTCACGGCCGTCGTGCCAGTCGACCCCGGGATGTGGGTCGTCGGTGCCGGCGTGACCGAGATGCTGGTCGGTCTCGCGCTGATCGCCGGCTTCTTCACGCGCGGGGCGGCCGCCGCGTCGTTCGTCCTCTTTACGACGACGCTGTTCGGACTGCCGGACGACCCGGTGCTGGCTCACATCACCCTCTTCGGGATGGCCTCGGCCGTCTTCACGATGGGGGCCGGGCCGATTTCCTTCGACCATTGGTTCGGCCGACCAGCCGTCTCCGACGAGGAACCAGTCGTCCCCGCCGACTGACAGCCGAGCGACCATACACATTTGGGCGTCCGTGGCGGACGTTCACACATGGTGACATACGACACTGGTTCGGTCACGCTCGAACGGGTCCGGGAGTACGTCTGGGAGATTCCGCCGACGGACGGGATGCGCGTGCCGGCGCGCGTTCTCGCGAGCGAGCAGTTGCTGGACGAGATTAGCGACGACAAGACGCTCGAACAGTTGCAGAACTCCGCACACCTCCCCGGCGTGCAGAAGTACACGCTGTGTATGCCCGACGGCCATCAGGGGTACGGCTTCCCCGTCGGCGGCGTCGCGGGCATCGACACCGAGGACGGCTGTATCTCGCCCGGTGCGGTGGGCTACGACATCAACTGCGGCGTCAGGATGCTGACGACACCACTCGAATACGCCGACGTACAGGGCCACGAGGAAGAACTCGTCGACCGCCTGTTCGCGGCCGTCCCCTCCGGACTGGGCGGCGGTGGCGTCTACGAGGGGTCCGTCGAGGACGTCGACGCCATCCTCGAACGCGGGATGGACTGGGCGCTGGAACAGGGCTACGCCACCGAGGCCGACCTCGAACACTGCGAAGACGAGGGGTACCGCCCAGAGGGCGACGCCAGCGTCGTCTCGGAGAAAGCGAAGAACCGGGGGAAAGAACAGGTCGGGTCGCTGGGCTCTGGCAACCACTTCCTCGAAGTCCAGCGCGTCACGGACGTCTACCGCGAGGACGTGGCGACGGAGTTCGGTCTCTCGCCGGACCAGATCGTCGTTCTCATCCACTGTGGCTCCCGTGGCCTCGGCCATCAGGTGTGTACGGACTACCTCCGACAAATCGAGAAGCGCCACGGCGACTTGCTCGCCCAGTTGCCCGACAAGGAACTCGCGGCGGCACCCGCGGGGTCGCAACTGGCCGACGAGTACTACCGGGCGATGTGTGCGGCCATCAACTTCGCGTGGGTGAACCGCCAACTCGTCATGCACCGGACGCGGGACGTGCTCACGGACGTGTTCGGCGTCGAACGGGAGGACCTCGAACTGCTGTACGACGTGGCCCACAACATCGCGAAGAAGGAGGTTCACGACGTGGACGGCGAGGACCGCGAACTGTACGTCCACCGGAAGGGGGCGACCCGGGCGTTCCCCGCCGGTCGGCCGGAACTCCCGCCGGCCTACGCCGACGTGGGCCAACCCGTCATCATCCCCGGGAGCATGGGTGCCGGGTCGTACGTCCTCCGCGGCGGCGAGAACTCGCTGGCGGAGACGTTCGGGTCGACGGCCCACGGCGCCGGACGGTTGATGAGCAGGACGCAGGCCAAACAGGAGTACTGGGGCGAGGACGTGCGCGACGACCTGCGCGACCACCAGCACGTCTACGTCAAAGCGCAGTCGGGGGCGACGGTGGCCGAGGAGGCACCCGGCGTCTACAAAGACGTCGACGAAGTCGTCCGGGTGTCGGACGCGCTGGGAATCGGTGACCGCGTCGCCCGAACCTTCCCCGTCTGCAACGTCAAGGGCTGAGACGGATCGTCGTAGTCTCGTACCGGTATCGTCGGCATCGGTACACAGCTCCGACGATCCGTACGACTCATACTGGTGGCTGTAAGTTCGTACAGATATTCGCCACCCCGGGGTGGCGAATTACTTCAGTTTGTTACAGCCACCAGTATCACCCGCCGCTCCACTCGTCCAACTTCGTCCGGTTGCCGCTCCGGTTGTAGTATATCTCGACGGTGTCTCTCGCGCTCACGCGTCGCCCGTAGGCGTTGCCGCTGCTCAACTGCGCGATGTCACCGGGTTCGACCATCGACGTGTTGTTCCGGTTCGCGAGTCGTGCCCACGTCACCCGCTTGCTTGGCCCCTCGAACTCGATTTTGCCCGCTTCGAGCTGGTCGCCGCGGCTGTAGGTCACCAAGAGGAGTTCGTTGTCGCTGACGTAGTCGTAGGTGAAGTTCGCTTGCAGGCCGCTGCCGCTGTCGTCTTCGACGACGAGGACGTTCAGGCCGACGATGGCCGTCACGAAGATGGTCAGGAAGACGAGGACACCGACGCCTATCGACTCCGACATCCCCACCGTGTCGTCGCTGAGACTGCGCCCACCCATCGCCTGCCAGTTACATGGGTAGACGGCGTTAAATGCTGTTCGGCTCCCCGAGAGGGGAAAGCACATATCGATTCGGGTCACAACCCCCCACATGATAGACGAGACAGTCGAGGAAATCGAGGAGATGCAGACCCACAGTTCCTCGACGGTGGCGATGAAGGCGGCAAAGGCGTTGCGCGCCCTCACAGACCGGGAGTTCCCGACGGTCGAGGAGTACCTCCGGACGCTGGAGCGCAACAGCAACGCCCTCCGGCGGGCGAATCCGTCGCACGCATCGCTTCACACCACGCAGTTGGAGATCGTCGAGGCCGTCACGGACGCCGACCCGGACGACGTGGCCGCCGCGAAGCGACTCACTGGGGAGGCCATCGACGCGGTCGTCGACGAAGTGGAGTACGCGAAGGACCGCGCGGCGGCGCGCGCCGCAGACCTCATCGCGGACGACGACACGCTGTTGACACACGACTTCTCCTCGACGGTGTTGACGGCTATCGACGACGCGCTTGAATCGGGACGCTCCTTCGAGGTGTACACTACCGAGTCCCGACCGCGGTTCCTCGGCCGGAAGATGGCACGGAAACTCGCGGAGCGAGACGGGGTGGACGTGACGCTCATCGTCGACAGCGCGGCGGGCCACTACCTGTCCGAGTGTGACCGGGTGCTGGTCGGGATGGACTGCATCGTAGCGGACACGCTGTACAACCGGGTCGGCACCTACCCCATCGCCACGGCCGCCGAGGACACCGGCGTCCCGATGACTGTGGTGGGGGCAGACGCGAAGTTCGTCGACGGCGCGTTCGCCTTCGAGAACGAGTTCCGGTCGCCGGCAGAGGTACTGCGCGAACCGGCAGAGGGGTTCGACGTGGCCAATCCGGCCTACGACGCGACGCCGACGTCGCTACTCGATTCGGTCGTCACAGACGAAGAGATACGCGAGTACTAGCGGTCGCTCACGACCGTCCGGCAGTCGGGACAGCGGCGGGTCCGCGTGTCACCGGTCAGTTCGACGTGCCAGTCACCACCCACTGGACTCTCGTGGCCGCAGGCCGGGCAGAACAGCACGCCCTTCGAGCGCTGATGGATCGACCGCTGTGGGTCAGCGGCGTCCACCGGGTGGGTTTCGATAGAAGTCATCACTTCTAGAGAGGGGCCGGAGCGTGAAGTATGTGTTGACAAATTGTTTAATTATTCACGGAGAAACGCCCTGTCTACGAGTTCCGACCGGTACCTACTGTGTGACACGTTCGCCTCCCTCGGGCTCACATGTACATCCGGTCGTCTGGCATCATTTCCTCTTGGCTCGCTTCGATTCGCTCGGCCAGCGCCCGGTACTGGGCCTCGACGGTGGCGGCGAACTCGGCGAGCGGCTCGGTGTCGACGTCGATGTCGTGGGTCGCCGAGAGCGCCTCGACGAGACGGACCGCGGCGGCGGCGTCTGGCGCCTGTGGGTGGGCCGGCGTCGTGAACACGCCGACGGGGCGTTCGTCGTCGGGGATTCCCCGGGCGACCAGTTCCGCCGTGGCCCCGTCTAAGAACCCCGTCCCCATCGCCCTGATGTCGGTATCCGAGAGATAGCGCTCCCGGTAGTCCTCGGTGGCGATGTAGAACGGGACGTGGTCCTCGGGGCCGTGTGCGACGGGAACGCCCGAGAGGACAGTGAGGTTCGTCGGCGTCAACTGCGCGTAGACGTCGTCGACGGCGTCGGCGAAGGACTCGGCCATCTGTGGCGGGACGAACCGCTCGCTGATGACGACGCCCAGTGCGGTGTCCTCGTCGGCGTACAGGCGCGTGTGATGCCGCGGGGTTCCGTCTTCGAACGGCGTGATGGTCGGCGGCCCGGCGCTGTCGAGGTACCCCACCTGTTCCATCTCCATCTGGTCGACGAGGTAGTCGACGGCGGTGAGTCCGGCGAGACCGTACTCGGTGAACCCGACGGCGAGCGTGTCGACGTCAGGCGGTTCGGCGGTCAAATCGAAGGTGGGTCCAGCAGTGCCAGCTGATACCATGGTGACTGTCTCGTCTGCCGTCGTCTAATCGGTTTGGGAGGGGAACGTTTTTCTCGTGGGACCGTTCAGTCTGTGCCATGCATCCCGGCTACGTCGTGTTGTTTCAGACGGCGTCGCCGACACCGACGCCAACGGCGACACCGACGCCGACGCCAACGGCGACGCCGACGAACGCGACGTCGACCCAGACGGCCGCGGAGGCGACCCAGACGCTGTTCTCGTGGCTCCCTTTCGAGATACCCCTCTGGGCGTCCCAGTTGCTGACGTCGCTGCTCGTCATCGTACTGGCGCTACTGGCGTCGCGCCTTCTCGTTCGCTTGCTCGGCCGTCGCGTCGCACAGCGGTTCCGCCGCCCCAGTCTGACGCGGACGGCCCTCCGAGGTATCCGGGTTGGCGTCTACGTCTTAGCCCTGCTGACGATCATGGGCATCTACGGCCTCGGTATCGGCGACATCGGCCTCTCGGTGGCCGTCTTCTCCGCCGTGGTGGGTGTCGTGGTCGCACCCATCGTCGGGAGTTTCATCTCCGGCGTCTTCCTGCTGGCCGACCAGCCCTACGAGATCGGCGACATGATCGAACTGGCCGACCGAGGCCAGCGAGGGTTCGTCGAGGACATCACGCTCAGACACACCAAGGTGTTCACGCTCGACAACACCTTTCTGGTCATTCCGAACGGGTCGATGCGCGACCGGGACGTCGTCAACTACTCCGCAGAGGACCCGCGAACCCGCCTCTCGCTGGACGTGCTGGTAACCTACGAGAGCGACATCGCCGAGGCCCGGAAACTCGTCGAACGTGCGGCCCGCGACGTGGACAACGTCATCGAGGGCGGCCCCAACATCCGCGTGGGGGCGGCCCGCTACCCCGCCGCACCGACGGCGTACATCAACGAGTTCGGCGACCACGGCGTCCTGTTGACGCTTCGCTACTGGGTGACGGAACCGTACAAACTACTGGCCTCTCGGTCGAAGGTCCAGACCAACGTCTGGGACGCACTCGACGACGCCGACGTTGAAATCGCCTATCCCCACTCGCACCTGTTCTTCGACGAGACGAGCGGGGAGATGCAGGTGTCGCTGTCCGAGAGCGACGCTGGACCGGGACCCTCGCCCGGCGCTCAGTTCCCCGACGAACGCGACGCCGAGTAACCCGACCGCTTGCTGTCGGGGCTGACCGTGACGACGTCACAGTCCAGTTCCTCACGGAGGAAGTGCTCTATGTCCGGGTCGTCGACGAGGCGGCGAACCATCGACCGCCAGCGACTCACCTGTTTGTCGCCGATGACGACGACGTCGGCGTCCTGTGCGGCCACCTCGTCGAGAATCGTCTCCTCGACGAGCATCCCCGACCGGACGACGTAGCGTGTCCGTCGGAGGTGTCCGAACTCACGTTCGACGGCGCTCTTCAGTTGCGACCGCGATATCTTGTGCCCGTTCTGATAGAGGTTGACGTGGAGAACGGTGAGGTCCGCGTCCGCTTCCTCGGCGACTCGGATAGCCTCGGCGAGGGTGGCACGCGAGTTCTCGGAGAGGGGATAACGAACCGGGACGACGACCTGTGGCATCACCGGAAGGTTCGGTGGCCGGGGTTAAATCCCTAGCGACGCACCACTCGACCGGTGACCGACGGATCGATGCCCTCGGCTCGCGCGTACTCCGCGAGGACCTCGTACTGAAGCGCCCCCACGTCGACGCGGTGGGTGCCCGTGAGGACGGGGAACTCGACCGGGGTGTGGAGCAGATAGTCCGTCGTCGCGACGGTGTAGGTCGCTTCCGGGTCGACCGGTTCACCGCCGACGTGAAGCCGTTCGACGGTCCGACTCTCGCGGTCCCAGACGACTTCGAGGCCGCTGAGGTGAGCGTTCCACCAGTCCGGCTCGCCGTAGGGGACGACCTGCCCGCTGGCCTGTCGGCAGAGCGTCCGGAGTTCCGCGCCGCTAACCTCGGCGACGACGACGGGTTCCTCGAACGGGACGATGGAGACGAGGTCGGCGACGGTCACGTCCCCCGACAGCGGCGTCTCGTCCTCGCGCACCCCGCCGCCGTTCTGGAGGCCGACGTCGGTGTCCATCGCCCACCGGTAGGCATCGGCGACGACGTTACCGATGCGGCTCTCGCCGCCGTAGGTGTCCATCCGCTCGCGGGAGATCGGTTCCTCGACGGTGGCGACGACCTCGTCCAGTCCGGTCTCTGCTAGTCGGTCCTCGATGGCTCCAGCGACGCGCTCGTCGGGCGCGGCATCGTCGACGGTCTTGAACTCCGCGGTCGGTTCGGCGCCGTCGAGCGCCACCGTGACGACCGTATGGCCGTTCGATCCGGGTCGGGCCAGCAGGGTCCCGTCGACGCGTTCGATGCGCCGCTGGTGGACGTGGCCGCCCAGAATAACGTCGACGTCGCTTCGGCGAGCGAGGTCGTCGTCGGCCCGCCCGAGGTGTGAGAGGACGACCACGTACTCGGCGCCCGCGTTCCGCAGTGCCGCTTCTGCGTCGACTACCGCGTCGAACGGATCGGTGAACGTCAGCGGTTCGGCGGCGGGGCTGGCAGCCCCCGTCTCTGGTGCCGTGACGCCGACGAACCCGATTCGGGTGCCGGCCACCTCGCGGACGGCCCACTGTGCCGTCTCGTCGGCGAGGAACCGTCCGTCGCCGTTCCGGACGTTGGCGGTGAGCCACGTCTGTGGCGACGCCTCGACGACGTCCCGAGTGGCATCCAGACCGTGGTCGAAGTCGTGGTTTCCGAACGTCTCGAACGCGGGGTCGACGGCCGAGAAGAGGTCGAGCGCTTGTCGCCCGTTCGTCACCAGCGAGAGGACGCCCGGCGCGGTGTTGTCGCCGGTCCCGACGAGCAGCGCGTCCGGACCGTCGAGCGATTGGAGCGTGCCGGCAAGCCGACCGATCCGGTCGGGGTCGTCGTAGGCGTTCTCGACGTCCGAATAGTGGACGAGGCGGGGACCCATCACTCTCAGTAGCGGGACGGAGCGGCAAAGCGGTTGCGCCGCCGACGGGACGACCGGACGGGAGCGTCACGCGATTCGAGAGACCGGTGAGGGCCGTCGCCCCTCGAAACCGGTCGCGTAGCGCGGGTCCTGCGGCGAGACGGGGTTGACGCCAGCGTCGGGATCGAACGCCCGTCGGCGTCTGGGACCGCAGTGATTTAGCCGCTGGATCTGTTTCACTCGGTATGGACGAACGTGACGGTCCGGACGGGACGACGCTGTACGTGGACCGCGAGGACGGCGACATCGGCACGAAGGGTCCCTTCTACGTCGTCTACCGCGGCGAGGGCAGAGAGCGCCGGTGGGGGTACTTCTGTGGTAACTGTGAGACGTTCAACAACGCCATGGACTCGATGGGCCGAATCCGTTGTAACGAGTGTAGCAACCTCCGGAAGGCGGAGGAGTGGGACGCCGCCCACGAGTAACGCCGTCCGTTTCCTGTCGTCCGATTGTCGAGTGGGAACGTTTATACTCTACCCACTGGTAGGCGTTGGCAGATGGGGGCCGTTACCACATCACTCGGCGAGCAGGCCCAGTCGATATTCGACGATATCGGGTACACCGTGTCGCGCACCGACAGCGGATTGCGAGCAGAACACAAGTGGCGCGTCGTCCGTGTCACCGTCCTCGACGGCGACGAGACACTCCCGGAGACGGGCGACTTGCGTTGTTTCGTCACGTGGTCGTCGGAGGCGACGACACTCGCACGACGTCTCACACGGATGGACGTCGAGTACGAGTGGGCGATCATCGGCGTCCGAGAGGACGGCGACTACGACATCGTCCACCCCGGGACCAAGACTTAGGGACGCCCCCACCGACCTTGGGGCGTGCAGATGAACGTCATCGCTACCGCGCTCGAACAGTTCCTTACCGACGTCCAGAGCGTTCTCCCCGACTTGCTTACTGGATTGGTCTTTCTCGTCATCGCAGGCATCGCTATCAAGGCTCTCATGTTCGTCGTCCGGACGATACTGAAGCGGGCACTCCCCGGTGAGGCACCGGTGTACCGACAGTTCGTCGCGACGATCGTCCTCGTCTTCCTCTGGTTCGGCGTCGTCCTCTCCTTTCTCTCTATCGTGGGCCTCACGCTGGTCGCTGCGTCGCTGGGGACGGCGACCGGATTCCTCGCGCTGGGCGTCTCCTATGCGCTGTCGGGCATGATTGCCGACGCCGTCGCCGGTGTCTACCTCCTCCGGGACCCGGACTTCAACCCCGGCGACACCGTCACGGCGGGCGACACGACGGGCGAGGTGACGGCTATCGAACTCCGGAAGACGCGCTTCGACGTGGGCGGCGACACGGTGGTTCGGGCCAACGCGGACATCGAAAAACGCTGGACGAAAGTGACCGACGACGCCTGAATCCGCTCGTCGGAACCTGCCGCTGCGTGTGGTGATACACCCGTTGACACGCGATACTTATGCGTGTCGACACCGAACGGTGTGGTATGTTCGTGGGGCATGCCCTGCTGGCGTTCGCTATCGTGGCGCTCGGGGCCAGACGACTGGACGTGCGTCCGAAGCGTGCGCTCCAGTACGGGTTCGTGGGCGGTCTGTTCGCCGCCGTGCCCGACGTAGACGTGGTGTACGCACCGGTCGGACTCCTGATGCGCTCCGTCGAGACGGTCGGGCCAGACGTGTTCTGGGCGACGGCCAACGTCATCCACCGTGGCCCGACGCACTCGTTGGTGATGGGCGCCGTACTCGCCGTCGCCGTCGGCCTGTGGGCACACGGTACCCGTCCCACCAGAGCCGCTTCGCTGTCGCTGCTGTCGCTCCTCGTCGGCGCTGCCGGACTCGTTAGTGGCGCTGTCGGTGCCGTCGTCGTCCTCGCGTTCGCGCTGGCCGGCCTCGGCGTCGCCGTGTTCAGTCGGCGCCTCGACGTGCGTCCGCGGACGCTGTTCGCCGTCGCGTCCGTCGGCCTCCTCTCACACCCCTTCGGGGACCTGTTCACCGGGTCGCCGCCGGCACTGCTGTACCCCTTCGACGTGGTGCTGGTCCCAGAACGCATCGCGCTCCACCCCCACGCGACGGGGCACTTGCTCGCGGCCTTCGCGGTCGAACTGGGGGCGGTCTGGTTGGCCGTCTGGACGTACGCCCGTCTCACGGGGTACCGCCTGCCCGCCCTCGTCAACCCGCGGGCGTCGCTGGGCGTCGGCTACGCCGCCGCCGCCATCATGCTTCCGGCACCCACGCTGGAGCAGTCCGCACACTTCGTGTTCAGCGTCCTCGCTATCGGCGTCGTCGGCGCACCGGTCCGTCCGTTCTCGCGCGGCGTCGATTCTCTGGAGGCCGTCGTCACCGGGTTAGCGGCCGTCAGCGTCGCGGTGGTCGCCTACGCGCTCGCCTACGGCGTTCTCTGACCTCCGATAGTGTTTTCCACGCAGCGCCGTATCTGACGGACATGAGCCCCGACGTGACCGAGTTGTTACGCGACCGGCGGACCAACGCATTGGTGAGTTGGGTCGTGATCGCGATACTGGTCACCGTCGTTGCGGGTAGCGTACTGAAGACGCAACTTCTCTGGGCCGCCTTCGCCGCCACCGTCGCCGCACTCGCGCTCCTGCCGCCGGTGTTACTGTGGAACCGTGACGCGATGCTCCCGTGGGAGATTCTCTTTCTCGCCGCCCTCCCGGTCGTCGGCCGTCTGTTCGCGACGGTGTCCGTGACCGGCAACCTCGCGACGTACCTCTCCATCGCGGCCATCGCGCTCATCCTCGCCGTCGAACTCCACGTGTTCACGCCGGTGAAGATGACGCCGCGGTTCGCCGTCGTGTTCGTCGGCGTGACGACGATGGCCGCCGCCGGCGTCTGGGCCGTCGTCCGCTGGACCGCCGACCAGCTACTCGGGACGACGTTCATCCTGGACCCCGTGCTGACCGAACACGCCATCGAACGCGCGCTCATGTGGGAGTTCGTCGCCTCGACCATCGCCGGGGTCGGCGCTGGTGTCGTCTTCGCGTACTACGTCCGCCAACAGATAGGGACGACCCGGGTTCCCGAGGAGGTGCAACCCGACCTATGAGGATTCGGGACTACCTCGGTATCACCCCGCGCCGACAGCGCCAAGCCTCCCGAGTGATGACGCTCGCGATGGTCGGCATCCTGGCTATCGGTATCGAACGCGGGAGCACGGGCGTCATCGTCAACACTGGGGTCGGTCTGCTGGTGACTCAGCTCCCGCCGCTGTTAGAGCGGGACTTCGGCATCGCGCTGGACCCCGCACTCACCCTGTGGATAACGACGGCGGTGTTCCTCCACGCCGTCGGCGTCCTCGGTCTGCCGTGGTCGGAGACGAACTTCTACGCCGGCATCTGGTGGTGGGACCACGTCACCCACGCGCTGTCGTCGTCGCTCGTCGCCGCCGTCGGCTACACGACGGTCCGGGCACTGGATCGCCACTCCGATGAGATACACCTCCCGCCGCGGTTCGTGTTCGTGTTCATCCTGCTGTTCGTGCTGGCGTTTGGCGTCGTCTGGGAGGTCATCGAGTTCACCATCACGTTGGTCGCCGAGGCCACCGGCAACGCCACTATCCTCACTCAATACGGCCTCGAAGACACGATGCTGGACCTCGTTTTCGACACTATCGGCGCCGTCGTCGTCGCTATCTGGGGCACCGCTCACCTCACCGACGTCGTCGGGTACGTCGAGGAGTGGCTAGAGACGCGGACCGGGTGAGAAGCGGACCGTTTCGCCGTGGTTAGATCGGGTCTAACAATGTCGAAACCGTAAGTATCTGAACGTGCAGTATGTCACCACAAACCAGACGTTCCGTACTCCGGTCGCTCGGTGCGGCCGGTGCATTCGTTGGGGTCACTGGCAACGCTATCGCGGGCGGTAGAGGCACTGCAGACCACCACAAAAAGCTCGCGGCGGTGCGGCGGGCAACGAGGAAGTATCAGGACGTCGCGAAAGCCGAGGCGGACGGATACGTCACCGACGGGCACTGCGTGGCCCACCCCCAAGGGAAGGGGGCCATGGGCGTCCACTACGTCAACTTCCTCGACGCGAACGGGAATCCCACGCACCTCGATAACTCGCTCGACCCGATGAATCCGGAAGTGCTCGTCTACGAACCGAACAACGGGAACATGAACCTCGTTGCCGTCGAGTGGATTTCGACGGAACCGTTCACCATGTTCGGACACGAGTCTCACGAGGGGCCGGGACCGTGGTACTCACTCCACGCGTGGCTCTGGAAGGCGAACCCGAACGGCACCTTCGCGAACTTCAACCCCAACGTCGACTGCTCGAACGGGGAGTGAGTCGTCCCGACGGCGTCGTCCAACGCCGCCGGCCCATGATACTCCTTCACAAAGATATTTGTCGGTACCGCGTGAAGTCCGACCGAGGCGTGCCCGCATCGGACGGTCGTCTCACGACAGCACACGGTGACAACAGATGGTTTTCAAGAAGATCACACTGATCGGAACGAGCTCGGAGAGCTTCGACGCCGCCGCCGACGACGCAATCGAGCGGGCGGAGGCGACACTGGACAACCTGAAGTGGGTAGAAGTGGACGAACTCGGCGTCGAGATAGCGAGCGTCGAGGGTCGTGAGTACCAGGCAGAGGTGACGGTCGCCTTCGAACTCGAAGACTAGGTCCGGAACGACTCGCCACAGCCACACTCGCTGACGACGTTCGGGTTCTCGACGTGGAACCCGGCGCCCTGCAGTCCGCCTTCGTAGTCGAGTACCGACCCCTCGATGTAGTCGATGCTGGCGCCGTCGACGAACACCCGCAGGCCGTGGCGCTCGTAGACGGTGTCGTTCTCCTCCGGTTCGTGGTCGAAGCGCATCCCGTAAGAGAGGCCGGCACAGCCACCCTGCTGGACGAACAACCGCAGACCGGCGACGTCGGTGTCCATGTCCTCACTCTCTAGGAGCGCTATCGCTTCCTCGGCGGCTTCCTCGGTGACACCCACGTCCTCGCCACCGAGTTGTGGCTCACCGTCGACGGTGCTGCTCATACTGATAGATGTGCCCCCGAACGTGTTAACACTGACGCCGCTTCGCACCCCACGTCGGGGTTCGCTACGCGCCACGGCTCTCTTCGGTCGCCGTTCCACCGAGGGCCGCGTCTGCGCGCCCCTCGCTATTCGAACCGCTTCCGCACGCTCTCGGCGTGGGCTTCCAGCCCTTCGGCCTCCGCGAGCGTCGTGATCGTCTGGCTGAGGTCTCCCAACGAGTCCTCGGAGAGGCGCTGGACGGTCGTCGACCGGACGAACGTGTCCACGGAGAGGCCGCCAGTGACGCGTGCGGCCCCGCCGGTCGGGAGGACGTGGTTCGTCCCGGCGGCGTAGTCACCGGCCGCCACGGGGCTGTACGGGCCGAGGAAGACCGACCCGGCGGACGGAATCCGGTCCAGCAGCGCCTCGTCGTCGTCGGCCTGTATCGAGAGGTGTTCGGCGGCGTACTCCTCGGCGAACAGCACCCCCTCGCTCATCGACCGGGCGAGGAAGACGCCGGAGGCGTCGTTGTCCAGAGCGCCCCGAATCACGGACTCGCGGTCCCGTTCGCTCGCCTGTTCCTCGACAGACTCGGCTACCGCGTCTGCGAGGTCGGCGTCGTCGGTGACGGCGACGACGGAGGCGTTCTCGTCGTGTTCGGCCTGTGCGACGAGGTCAGAGGCGACCAGTTCCGGGTCGGCCTCGCCGTCGGCGACGACCATGATTTCCGAGGGCCCGGCGAGGAAGTCGATGGCCACGTCGCCGCGCACCTCGGCCTTCGCGGCCGTGACCCAGCGGTTGCCCGGGCCGACGACGATGTCCGTCGCGGTCACCGTCTCGGTGCCGTAGGCGAGGGCGGCGATAGCCTGTGCGCCGCCGACCTGATAGACGGCGTCCGCGCCGGCGACGTGGATGGCCGCCAGCGTGACGGGGTTCACCTCCTCGGCGGGTGGCGTCGCGACGGCGACGTGTTCGACGCCCGCGACCTTCGCGGGGATGACGCCCATAAGCGCGCTGGAGGGGTAGGCCGCGGTGCCGCCGGGGGCGTAGACGCCGGCGCTGTCGAGCGGTCGGAACCGCCGACCGAGTTCCCGCCCGTCGAAGTCCTCGCGCCAGTCTTCGGGCACCTGTCGCTCGTGGAACGCCCGGATGTTCTCGGCGGCGTCCTCGATGGCCGCGCGCACGTCGTCGTCTATCGCCTCGTAGGCGCGTTCGGCGGCGTCGGTGATGTCGACGTTGCCGACTTCCACGTCGTCGAACTCGCTGGCGAAGCGGCGGAGGGCGACGTCGCCCTCTTCGCGGACCTGCGAGACGATGTCCCGGACGTCGTCCCTGACCGCGTCGACGCCGGCGTCCCTCTCGAACAGGGCCGAGCGCTCGTCGGGGCCGAGGTCGGCGACACTGCGTACGTTCATACCCGGTCAACGTGACGGGCGGAAAAACGGGTTTCCCTTCGCCGGTGGTCAGGGCGTGACACCGATGACCGTCCCGTCCTCGCCGGCGAACGCGAGCGAGTCACCGACGACGAGCCGTGTGAGTCGCGATTCGGCGGCGAACGACCACGCCGTCTCGCCCGTGTCGGCGTCGAGTGCGAGGACGTGCCGGTCCCGGTCGTCCTCGCTCTCCGAACGCTGTATCACCAACTGACCGTCGAGCAGACCGGACGGCCGGGCCAGGTACGCGTCCACCGGTGTCCGCCACGCAATCTCTCCGTCGGACAGCGAGATAGCGGCCGCCTCCTCGTTGACGACGTACAGCGTGCCGTCGGCAACCGGGGCGTCGTAGACGGTCGCGCTCACGTCGGCGCGCCACTCGACCTCGCCGGTCGCCGGGTCGAGACTCGCGACGGCGTCGCCGCCGACGAGCAACTGGTCGCCCACGGCCTGTGTCGTGTAGGCGTTCCACTCGTCGAAGGTCCACGCCTGCGCGCCCGTCGCGGCGTCGATACCGTGGACCGTCGGTTCGCGCGGGTCCGCGGCGCTTACGAGGGCGACGGTGTCGCCCACCACAGAGAGCGTCCGGTACTGATATTCCGGGACGGAGTACGCCCACGCCCGAGTCCCGTCGGTGCCGAACACGTCGAGGACGCCGTAGGCCGGGACGTACACTCGCTCGTCGGTGACGAGGCCGCCGCTCGGGTCGCCGATTTCGACGGCCCACCGTTCGGTCCCGTCGGCGAGCGAGAGCGCGTACAGCGTCTCGCCCGAGGACTGGACGTGGTCGTCGGTGGTCGCCACGTACGCGGTGTCGTCTGTGACGGCGAGGACGTCGAGCCACCAGTCGGTCGGCGAGAAGTCCCATCGTTTCTTTCCTGTCCCGGCGTCGACGGCGTGGAGCCGCTGTGCCGAGTTGAGGCCGTCGCCACCCGCGACGGCCAGCACTATTCCGCCGCCGACCGCCGAGTCCTGAATCTCCCGTCCGGCGTCGTAGGTCCACTGTCGGTTCCCGTCCGAGGAGGACAGCGCGGAAAGCGTCCCGGCGTCGGTCCCGACGTACAGGCTGTCGCCGGTCGGCGTCGGTGGGTTCACCACCGTGCGGGGAGCGACCGGGTCCACGCGACGTGGTCGGCGTCCGCGTACGCCTCTGTCCCGTCGGTCGACGCCCCCGAGTCGTCGGTGGCGTTCGACGACCCGGTTCCGTCACCCGCAGGATTTCGGTCGCCGTCGGTCAGGCATCCGGCTACGCCGGTGGCCGCCGTGAGTGCGAGAAACGCGCGTCGAGAGGGCATATACCCCGATCCTGCCGAGACGGGCACATATCTTCTGGACGGTTCGACGGTGGTTTGAGCGACCGGTGAGAGCGGGCAAAAAGCGCTCAGGCAAGCCACTCGTCGGGCTTGGTGTTGTAGTCGATGTCCGTCGCCGCGAGGTGTTCGACGTCGCTCCACGGGACGTCCTCGATGGTGACTTCGTCGCCGTCGTAGCGTAGTCGCTTGCCGACCTCCTCCGGTTCGGGTTCGCGGTCGCGGCGCTTCGCGACCTCGATGTCGTGGTCGTCGAACTCCTTGGTGATGGTCAGCAGGTTCACCGGCCGCCCCCAGAGTTCGAAGACGCGCTTTAGGACCGCCGTCGCTTGACTCCGGTCGAGCATCACGCCGTTGTACTGGTGGGTCAAGAGCAGTTCGTTGCGGTTCTGGTAGTTGCCGTCCTCGACGACGACGGTCGGTTTGCCGAAGTTCGTGAAGTTCAGCATCAACTTCTTCTTGACGTCGGCGTGGTCCGTCGAGGTGACCCGGTAGTCGCCGGAGGCGTGGGTGTACTCGTAGGTGAAGTAGTCGTTGTCGTCGACGAACTCCTGCGTGAGGAACTCGTCTAAGAACGTCACGTCGTTGTGGCTCTCGCGAATCTCGCGCATCCGCTCCCAGCCGCGGGTGTACTCGACGTCGGCCAGCGCTTCCTCGACGCTGTCGTAGCGCGCGTCGTCGAACATGTAGCGGGAGACGCGCTCCAGTTCCTCCTGTCCGACCCGCGAGACGAACCCGCGATACTGGGGCTTCAGGAGCGAGTAGTGTCGCTGGGCCAGCCCCTCGTAGGTCAGGACCTTCCACGGATAGCGTTCGACGTCGAACTCGCCGTCGCGGGCCGCTTCGAGGCCCTCGGCGTCCACGCGCGGGTCCTCGGGGTCGAGTTCGTCGAGGTGGCCGGCCACGTCGCGGAGCCACGCGGGCGGTTCGAGGTGCTCTTGTACCTCTGTGAAGTCCACGACGTCGCCGAACGTCCGCCACGTGACGCCGTCGACGCGGAGCAACCGCTCGACGACTTCCCGACGGTTCTCGGTGTTCTCGACGTACTCCCAGATCTCCATGCCGAGTTTGTACGGGTTCAGCCCCGGCGAGCCAAGCACCTGTGCCATGTGGTCGGCGTAGAGGACGAACTCGTCGTCGCCGGCGAAGCGCTCGCCGGTCATCATCAGCGACTCCCAGTAGGCGGCCCACCCCTCGTTCATGACCTTCGTCATCTTCTGGGGGGCGAAGTAGTACGCCTCGCGGCGCAGCATCTCCAGGACGTCTTTCTGCCAGTCGGTCATCTCGACGGCCTTCTCGGCGTCCTCGTCGTAGGCCATGCCGTGTTTCCGGAGGAAGCCGAGGACGTCTTTCTCCGGTTGGGCCGGGAACGAGACGCCCTCTCCCTCCTCGACCTGTGCGTCTAGCCACTCGTCGTCGAACACCTGTCGCTTGACCTCGTCGGAGAGGTCCAGTTCGTCCAGTTGCTCGGTCACGTCGACGCCTTCGATGTCCTCGAAGTGCTCCTCGGCCGTCTCGACGGGGCTGTACGGTTGGTGCTGGTCGATGTTGTCCTCGAGACAGAGAACGTGGTCGACGAACCGCTCGACGGCGCCGCGCTCTATCTCGGGGTCCTGCATGTACTCCCGGATGGCGTCGGCGTGGCGAGCGAGCATCCCGGCGGCGTCGGGGCCTCTGTCCCGGCCCGCCTCGCTCGCCGACCGGGGCGCGCCGTCGCTGAACATCTTGAACCACTTGTTGTTCGCGAAGAAGTCGGCGTGGGCCTCGACGTGCGTGATGACCGCCTTCTGGTCGGCCAGCGTGTTCGACTCCTGTAGGAAGGCGTGGGACGGGTCGTCGTTGTTGACGATTTCGAAGGCCTTCCCGCCGAGGAACTGGCCCTGCTTCTGCTGGCGGTCGTACTGCATCCCCCAGCGCCAGTGCGGGTACCGCTGCTGGAACCCGCCGTAGGCGATGAGTTCGTTCATCTCGTCGTAGTCGACGACCCAGTAGTTCACCGGGTACGGTGTGAGGCCCAGTCGACGAGCGAGTTTGCCCGCCTCCTGAACCGGTTCTTCGAGGTCGTCGGCGATGCGTTGTTTGGCGAATCTGTCGTCGGTGCTCATCCGTTGTCCTCCGTACTCAGTATCTCGTAGATGGCCTCGACCACGTCCCCCGGCGAGGAGACGTAGGCGACGGCGACGTTGTCGCTGTCGCGGAACGTCCGCTCGACTTCCTCGGCGTGGGTGGCGTTGATCGCGTTCCCGCTCGGTTGGGTCTCCACGTAGGCGTGGAGGTTCGCGGGAATCTGCTCCATCAGCGGGATGACCTTCTCCTCGGTGTCGTTCGAGGAGTTCTCGCTGTCGCCCGCCGCGAACACGTAGCGGTTCCACTCGCTCCACGGGTACTCCGCTTCGAGTCGCTGTGCGGCGAGTTCGTACGCACTGGAGATGCGCGTCCCGCCGCCCGAGCGGATGCCGAAGAACTCCTCGCGTTCGACCTCCCACGCGTCGGCGTCGTGGGCGATGTAGACGAACTCGGCGTTGTCGTACTTCCCTTGGAGGTACCAGTCCAGCGGCGTGAACGTCCGTTCGACGAGTTCGCGCTTCTTCTGGCGCATCGACCCGGAGACGTCGCGGATGTTGACCACGACGACGTTCTTCTCGCGCTCCTCGACGATTTCGGGGTAGCGATAGCGCTCGTCCTCCCGGCGGAACGGAATCTCGTCGACGCCCTCGCGTCGGATGCGCGTGGGAGCGTCCTCTTCCTCGACGTTGGCCTCCATCTCCTCGATGGTGTCCCACGCCCCCCGTTCGCTCGACGGGACGTCCTCGTAGGCGTCCTCTATCCACGCCTTCGAGACGGGGATGTTCTTTCCGCGGGCCCACTCGAACACCGTCGCCGGCCCCCAGCCGTCGACTTTCAGCGCCTCGCGGACGTAGTCCTCGTCGAAGTCCATCGCGAGCTTTCGCTTCAGCCCCTTCTTGAACAGGCGCTCGAAGTCCAGCGTCGAGGAGGGGCCGGTTCGTGTGATGTCGGTGAAGTCGCCTTCCTTCTCCTCGATGACCTTCTTGCCCTTCGGTTCGAGGTCCAGTCCGAGTTGCTCGTCGAGTTCCTTCGCGAACTCCTCGGGGTCCATCTCGTAGTACTCGTGTTCGCCGCCCTCCTCGCCGGGGTCGCCGTCCTCGTCGCCGTCGTCGCCCGGCTGGGGCTGTGGTTGGCCGACCGGGTCGCCCGGTTCGGCACCGTCACCCTGCCCGACGCCGCCCTTGTCGCGCTGGTCGTAGGCGAACTCCGGGAGGTCGACGATTTTGATGGGGATGCGCACTTCGTCGCCGCGGGACTGCCCCAAATCGCCGTACTGGATGAACTCGGCGAGGTCCTGCCGGCGGTCCTCGCCCACCTCACGGTACCGTTCGAGGTCGTCTTTCAGTCCCATCGGTAACTCACCTGATTCATGACGTGCCGGCTGGTCAGTTCGGCGGCGGCCTCGCTGTAGCCGTGCATGTCGACCATGTTCTCGATAGTCATCTGCTTGAGTCGAGCCGTCTCGGTCCCCGACGGCGGTTCGTCCCACTGTCGGGGATCGAAGTCCTCGAACGTCCGCTTGACGTCGTCCCAGTCGTGGCTCCCGAGAACGGTCTTGATGACCGGAATCTCCTTCGGGGAGACGTCGCCGACGCGGAACTCCTCGTCGCGGCGCTGCCACGCGTGGCGGTTCAGCGCCGTGATTATCTTGTCGGTGCGGAACGCCTCGACGGCCTCGTCGGGGTCGTTGTCGTCGTAGTTGTCCTCGTCGAACCGGCCGAGGTGCTCTATCTCGAACACCTTCATCTTCAGCGGGTCCGGGTCGACGTACTCGCCGCGTTCGTTCTCTATCTGGTCGTCGGAGGCCCACGCGTAGACGTGTTCGATGTACTCTTCGACGGTGGCCTCGTCGACGCGCTTGTCCCGCATCATCGCGTCTAACACGTCTCGCTCCTGTTCGCCGAAGATATGATTCTTCACCGGGACGACGCGCTCCTCGTACTCGGTGGCTTCCGCCGCCGAGAACACCGGGGCGTCGCCCATCCCCTCGGCGACGGCGTTCAGCACGTCTCGGGGCATGATGACGTGTTCGACGGGCAGGTCCGGGTGGTGGCGGTCCTGGGTCTCGTGGAGGAGGTCCGCGACCACGTCACGGACGTAGGTCACGGGGATGCCGTGGTCCCCGTCGTGGTCCGTCGTCTCTAAGTCGTAGTCGTCGATGTCGATTCGCTCGTCGCCCTCCATCAGGTAGCCCCGGTCGAACAGGAGCGCTTTGTCGACGAGGTCCAGTCCGTTCGGGACGTTCGAGGCGTCGAGTCGCGAGGCGACGGCGTACAGCGCGGCGGCTTCGATGGTGTGTGGCGCAAGTTCCTTGTCCGTCGCCGACGCCACGTCGTCACGGACCGAGACGGTCACTGGCTCCTGGATCCACGTCTCCAGTTCCTCCCACGAATCGGGGTCCCAGACAGTCGTCTCGTTGGTCAGTTCCCGCCGGAGCAGTTGGGCCTCAAGCGAGAGGTTCGTCAGGTACGTGAATTCGTGTTTGTCCAGCCGACGTTTCAGCGCCTTCAGCGGGTCCTGTCCCTCTCGGTCGGCGTGCTGGTTCAACTGTGCCTCCAAATCGGGGTTCGAGATGATGACCAGTTGCGTATCGACGTCCATCCCGATGCCCTTGTCCAGTTTGACGCGACTCTCGTCGGGGACGTTCAGCAGTTTCTGGAGCAGGTCGGCGTGCTGTGCGGCGTCTTCGACCACCGTCAGTAGGCCGTTGCCCTGCGAGAGGACGCCGTCGTAGGAGAACGCCTGCGGGTTCTTCCGACCCCGAGAGTCCAGTTCGCGGAGCATGCCGTGCATCCACGACCCGACCAGTCGCTCTTTGGGCGTCCCCTCGTCCTCGGAGTGGAGGACGCCGATGCCGTGTCCCACGTCGACGACGAAGTTTTTCACCCGCAAGTGAGAGGGATCCGTGACCGCCGAGAACAGGTCCTCGGCGCCCTGCCGTCGGTACTGCTCTTCGAGGTAGTCGTAGGCCTCTCTGGAGAACGGGTCCAGTTCGCCGTCGACGTGAATATCGATGTGATCGTCCAGTCGCTCGTTGATTTCGGCCAGCAGGTCGGTGCGGACGTCCGCCGGGAACACCGTAAGCGGGTGTACCTGCACCGGACTCTCGTACCAGTCGTCCTCGTCTTCGACCGGTGCGTCGCCGTAGGTCAGGGCGCTGTCGCTCCCGCCCGCGCCGGCGACGTTCCACTCGACGGTGTATCGCCGGCCTTCGGGCGTCTTCGAGTACTCCCGGAGGCCGTTGATGAGACACCGCTTCAGTTCGGACTTGCCCGTCGCCGTCGGGCCTTCGAGCCAGACTATCTTCTCGTCTTTCCCGCGCCCCGCGGCGATAGAGCGCAGGTCGTCGACGAAGGCGTTCAGCACCTCCGTATTACCGAGGATGGCGTGTTCCCCGTCGTTGTACGGGTCGTCGAAGAAGCGGTAGCGCTCTTTCTCCTCGCCTTCCTCGATGACGGTGCGCGTGCCCGCCGCCTCGATGGCTGCGAGCATGTACTTCGAGGCGTGTGCGGCTATCCCGGGCGTCTCGAGGACGGTGTCGACGTACTCGGCGAGGCTCATCGGCGCCTCGTAGGTGGCGTCAAGCGAGTCGTCCGCCCGGCCGATGTACTCCTCGCCGCTCATCTAGTCCTCCATCTCGCTTTTAGCGACCTCCGCGCCGGCGAACTCGAGCACTTCACGGGCACCTTCTTCGGAGTAGTCCTGCTCGATCAGGGCGTCTATCCACTGATTGCGCTCGTCGTCGTCCATCTCGCCGGAGGACACCAGCGCCGAGAAGTTGATGTTGTGTTTCTTGTCTTCCCAGAGTTTGCGCTCTAAGGCGCGGCGCAGGCGGTCGTTGTCCTGCGGGTTGAACGTATCGCCCTCGCGTGCTCTCCGTGAGACCCAGTTCGACACTTCCTGCCGGAAGTCGTCTTTTCGGTCCTCCGGCAGGTTCAGTTTCTCCTCGACGGAGCGCAGGAACTGCTCGTCCGGTTCCTGCTCGCGGCCCGTCAGTTCGTCCTCGACGGTGTCGTCGTCGATGTAGGCCATGACGTGGTCCATGTACTTCTCGCCCTGTCGCTGGATCTCGTCCATGTCGTAGGCCAGCGCGTGGCGCACGTCCTCGATGGCCCGTTCCTTGTACTCTTCGCGGACGAGTTCGAGGAAGCGGTAGTACTGGTCGAAGGACTCCTCGTCGATGGAACCGTGGTTCTCTAAGTTGCCTTCGAGGTGGTTGAACGTCGTCAGCGGCGAGAGGAACTGCCTGTCGCGGTGCATCGAGTCCATGATGGCCTCGGCGATCTCGTCGCCGATGAACCGCGGGGAGACGCCGTCCATCCCTTCGCCGATGTCGGCGGTGGTGGCGGCCTCGTCGCGGAGCTTCTTCACGTCGATGTCGTCGGCCTCGTCTATCTCGCCGTTGTAGGCTTTGGCCTTCTGGACGAGGTCGACCGACTCCGTGTCGGGTTCCTCGATGCGGGTGAGGACGCCGAACAGGCCGGCCATCTCCAGCGTGTGCGGTTCGACGTGGATGTCCGGTAAGTCCGCGTTCCGGAGCATCTTGTTGTATATCTTGGCCTCTTCCTCGTACTGGAGGACGTACGGGAAGTCGATGCGTTTCGTCCGGTCGTTGAACGCCTCCATCTTCTCGTCGCCCTTCTTGTCCCGGTACTCGGGCATGTTCGTCCGGCCGACGATGACCTGGTCGATGTCGATACGCGGGTTGTTCTTCGGTTTGATCGTCTGTTCCTGACTGGCGTGCAGGAAGTCATAGAGGAACTCGCGCTGGAGTTTCAGCAGTTCCTCGCCGGAGAAGATGCCGCGGTTGGCGTTACAGAACGCCCCGGAGTAGTCGAACGCTCGCGGGTCGCTCTCGCCGTAGATAGCTATCTTCGAGTAGTTGACGTCGCCGGTCAGTTCCGTCTCGTCCTGGTTCTTCTTGTCTTTGGGTTCGAACGTCTCGATACCCTGTCGCTGGTTCTCGTCGGCGACGAACCGGACGATTTCGACGTGGTTCTCTAAGACGGCCTGCAGGTCGTCGTCGTAGTTGGCCAGCAGGTGGTCCATGTAGAACTCCGAGGCGGGGTCGAGCGCCTGCTCGTTCCGGATGGTGTAGGGGGCGTCGAGTTCCTCGTTGATGTCCTCGATGACCCTGTCTCGCTGGTCCTGTGGCAGCAGCACCATCGGGTCCTGATTCATCGGCGACCGGACCACGTCGTCGGCCGGGTCCTGATCGCCGATGACGTCACAGAGGTTCGTCCAGCGGAACGTGTACATCCGCCCCTCGTCGCGGCGGGTGTAGTCCTCGAAGTACCGACGGACCTGTCGGTCGAAATCGGACTTCCCGGACCCGACGGGACCGAGCAGTAACTTGATTCGTTTCTCTGGACCGAGACCCCGCGCTCCGGACTTGACCTTGTTCACGAACTCGTGTATCGCCTCGTGGACCTCGCGGCCGTAGAAGGTGTTCTCGCCGTCGTGAAGCGGGTCTTCGCTGGCTATCTCGTACTCTACGACGCCGGCGTCCTCGTCGTAGGACGTCCCGTAGTAGTCGAACATGTCCGCGACGCGCTGGTGGGCGTTGCGGGCGATTCGCGGTTCGTCGTACAGTTGGTCGAGATACCAGTCGAAACTCCGCGTCGTCCGGAGATCGGCCGGTATCGTGTCTTGGTACTCCTTGCTCAGCGCTTCCAGTGTCTCTTTGTTCTTGCTCATGCTATCTCGGTGAGTTCGGCACGCGATGGCACGCGGGCACGCAGGGCCAGCGTGTCGGACTCAGTACACCGATGCCACCAACTGCCGCTCCGTGCGTGCAGGCGGGCGGCCGCGGTAGGACCCGTTATTGCGGGCCGGTAGTCGTACCATGCCATGTGTGCTGGCCGGGTGGTCGCGGGGACGGACCCACCCCAGTGGTAACGGGTGACAGTGGGTTACTGTTTCCGATACTATTTAACACATGAGTGCTTCATCATAAAGAACCTTTTCCCGTTACCCATATAACGCCGGGTTTTCGACGCCTCGAATGAGGACCTAATACGGAGACGGCATCGCTGAGGTACGGATTCACACGAGGGTGAGCGCCGAGACGCTTTATAAGTACCCCTCCCGAAAGCGGGCGACGAGTCAGTAGTCGATAGAGTATTGCCTGCCGAGACGAAGCCGTCGGTATGGACCTCGACGGACTGGCCGACGACTGGACGGTCTGGAACGAGACCGAGGCGAAACTCATCCTCGCGTACCGTCCGGACGTCTTCGACAGCCAGAACTTCCCTGCGCCCTGTCTCCCGACGATATACCTCACACGGGGGAAACGAACCCGCCGACCCGGCCTCGACCGGTCGGGCGATGACTGGTACGTCACCCTGTATCTGGAACCCGAAGTGGACCGCGACGCCGAGTCCTTCGAGGACCGGGCGTCCGCAGTCGACGCCGCCGTCGACCTCGCGAACCGCTTTGCCTCGGGCGAGGTCGACTACCGCTCGCTGTATCAGGTACCGCGCGATGACTACCTCGACGAACTCGACGACCTGACCGGCCGGTCCTGACCCTTAAATTCCGCCCGGATCTATCCCTCACTATGACCACTGTAACGCTCGTCGGGACGCGCCTCGCGGAGGTGGGCGAGGAGTTCGTCTACCACGGCGAGGCCGACGGTTGTGCCGGGTGTCCGTACCGGACCCAGTGTCTCAATCTCACGCCCGGCCGCCGCTATCGCATCACCGAGGTCCGCGAGAGCGGCCAGACACTCGACTGCGCGATCCACGACACCGGCGTCCGCGCCGTCGAGGTCGAACCTGCCCCCATCCGTGCCAACGTCCCGACCAAAGGTGCCTACGCCGGCAGCAACGCGTCGCTGGCAGGCCCCTGTCCCCACACCGAATGTCCGAGCCACCAGTACTGTGAGCCGATGGGCGCCGAGTTCGACGAGGAGTACCGCATCGAGGAGGTCGTCGGCGACCCGCCACACGACTACTGCATGCTCGACCGGGACCTCACGCTGGTCGAGTTGGACGCCCCCGACGACGCGTGAGCGACACCCCGAGTGCTGATACGGACGCCGACGACTCGCCGTTCGGCCACACGCACTTCGTCGACGACGACTGTCTGGCGAGTCCGCCGGCCGGGAAAGTCGTCCGATTCCGCGAACGACCCGACGACCCCGAAACCGACCCGCTCCGGTTCGACATGTGGCTGGCCGCCGAGGGATCACACGGCCCGATGCGTCACGTCCACCCCGAGCAAGTGGAACGGCTGTCCGTACAGTCCGGAACGATGGGTATCACCCACGAGGGCGACCGACGGCAGTTGACCGCCGGTGCGACGGCCGTCGTCCCTGCCGGCGACGTCCATCGGTTCTGGAACGCCGGGGACGACGTACTCCACGTCAGGGGGTCGGTGACGCCCGGCCTCCGCACCGAACAGTTCATGCGGGTGACCTACGGCCTCGCCCGCGACGGCGCCCCGGTCACGCCGTCGGGGATGCCGCTGAACGCCCTCAGGTTGGCGGTGCTGCTCGACGAGTTCGACGACATGCTATTGCTCGCGCATCTCCCCATGTGGCTCCAGTTGCTCGGGATTCGCACGACTGCAGTCCTCGGTCGCGCCGTCGGCTACGACAACCGCTACCCCGAGTACCTGCCGGTGAGACGTGAGTGACGGCGTCGACCTCAGTCGAGGACGCCGACGTGATCAGCCGTGTAGCCGAAGACGTCCTCGTACCCTTCCGCAGAGAGGAGGATGGGATGGAACGGTTCGTCGGCGAGGACCTGATCGCCGTCGGCGGCGGCGATGGGTTCACCGGCCGCCAGTTCCTCGAAGTTCCGGGCGTACACCTCGTACTCCTCGGCGGCGGCCTTCGGAATCGGGTCGCCGAGCTGGAACACCGGGAGCGACTCGGTCCGGGTCGGCGCCGGGTCGTCGGTGACGCCCGTCGCGGCGAGGAACTCGCGGATGACCTGTTCGGCGTTGGCGGCCGCCTCTGGCGACCCCTGATACCCACACTCCACCTCGATGGCGGCGGGGACGACCGAGAAGAGTCGGCCCTCGTTGACCCCTTTGGTCTTGACCACGGCGTCGACGGAGAGTTTCGGACAGATGTCACGGACCAGCGTCGTCACGTCGTCGACGAGCGCGAACATGCCGTCGTAGGACTGGGTGGAGTGCAGCGACAGCACGGTACAGCCGCGCAGTTCGGCGGCGAGTTCGGCGGCCAGTCGGTCTTCGCGGGCCTCGCTTTCGGGGTCGCCGGGGAACGCTCGATTGAGGTCGGTATCGAGGTATCGCTCGCCGGCGGCCAGCGCCGCCTCGTTGCCGACGACGAACTTCACCGGCCGGGAGACGGTCGGCGGGTCCGCGAGGACCGCCTCGATACCGTCCCGACCGCACGGCTCGTCGCCGTGGATGCTCCCAACGACGGCGACGTCCGGTTCTCCCTCACCCAGTTGTTCCACTCGCATTCGGTCGTAGTTGTGCTCCCGGCCATTAGAGTCGTGTGGATTCCGTGCGGCGACCGAGTGTCAGTCGAGGTCCTCGGCGAACGCGACGTCGGTCTCGTCGGCGACCGGGTAGCCGCCGTCGAGTCGTATCTGCCAGCCGTCGAGCACGCTCGGGTCCTGCAGCGCGTTCGTCACTGTCGTCCGAACGTCCAGTAAGTCGACGCCGTAGTAGTCGTTGGGAACCCCGCGAAAGTACTGCAGCGAGGTGCGAAACAGCGAGCGCATCCCGTCGTCGTCCTCGAAGTCGAAGTGCTTGTAGGCGCCAGCGGCCACCTGTACCATCCCGTGGAGGAACTTACTCTCGGTGGACCCCCGGCCGTAGTTGTACCACTCGTCTTCGAAACAGTCGTGTGAGTCGTGAAACTCCCCGGCGTTGTACAGACGGACGCCGTGAACGACGGCCCGCCGGAGCGTCGCGTGCTCCCACTGCCCGTCCGCCCGCCACCCGGCCGGGTCGCCGTCCGGCGGGGCGACAGTCGGGTCTCGCGTGTGTTCGTCCATACTCCTCGTTCGTGACCTGCATGGGTCAATCCACCGGTCCTCAGAGGTCCTTCCCACACTCGGGACAGACGCTATCCGAGGCCGCCGTCGAGTGGTGACAGCGGGGGCAGACGACGGCGTCTCCCGCCCCCGGGTCGTGGTACTCGCCGGTGTTCCGGAGCGCGTAGACGACGATGGCGGCGAGGAGCAACGCTAGAAGGACACCGACGACCGGTAGCGCCCCACCCATCTGAAACGGGGTCGCGAGGGACGGCATACGTCGCCACTCGCGCTCCACGCTGTTAGTCGTTTGCCCGCCGCCACAGTTCCGTACGACATTTATACCACACCGTCGTCAGAACGTGATGCGAGCAACGCGTGCGAGGGTAGCCAAGCCAGGAAACGGCGGCGGACTCAAGATCCGCTCCCGTAGGGGTCCAAGGGTTCAAATCCCTTCCCTCGCACTGTTGGACCGATACGGTCCCTCGCACACAGTGCCGGAAGACTCGCACGGAGCGGTCTTCCCTCGCAAACTCTCTGAACCACACCCACCAGCGGCGGCGCTGGACACCGGCCGCGCCGCGACGGCTCCACCGGCCTGGTCCCGACGTATAGATTGCTCCGTGGTCGGTGCCGACGACGTGGCATTCGGTCGTCTCTACGGAAGATACTCCGTGTGTTCGTCTCTCACTAATATGGATGTGTCAGCCGATCTCTCACATATGAGTAGTTTTATACGGGGACGTGAGTTAATAACTCGCATGGCAACCGACCACTCCGACGGTTCGGGTATCCGAGTGCCACCGCTGGAGAACACGGCGTTTTTCTCCATCGAAGCGGACGACGACTACGTCCGCATCGAGCAGTCGCTCGGGAACCAGGTACTGTACACGCCCGAGGAGGCCCGGGACATCGCACAGTCCATCTTGGACGCCGTCGACGAGGCCAGCCACGAGTAGTCTCCCTTTTCCTGAAACCGAGGTGGTAAGTCCCCAGCCCTGCCAGCCCCGGGCATGCCAGATGCACATCACCGAGCGGCGCTCGCCGAACGTGCTGCCCGGGCCGGGGGCGTCGTCGCGCGGCAGGCGTTCCGTGGCGACCTCGCCGTCGAGACGAAGGCCAACAAGAACGACCTCGTGACAGAGGCCGACCGGGACGCGCAGGGACAGGTCGTCGCGACGGTCCGTGAGGAGTTCCCCAACGACGCGTTCGTTCTGGAAGAGGACGTGGTCACGTTGAGCGGGCCCGAGACCGGCGAGACCGACCCGTCCGTCCTCGACGAGGTCCCGGCGACCGGACCGGTGTGGGTCGTCGACCCGATAGACGGGACCGCGAACTTCGTCCGCGGGAACCGGACGTGGGCGACGAGCGTCACCGCAGTCGAGGACGGCGAACCGGTCGGGTCGGCCACCTACCTCCCGTCCGAGGGCGACCTCTTTGCCGCTGGACCGGAGAGCGCGACGCGGGACGGCGCGACCCTCTCCGTGAGCGAGCGCAGCGACCCCGAGACGTTCGCCGTCGCGCCGGTCGGCTGGTGGGACCGTGACGACCGAACCGAGTTCGCCGACCTGTGTGGCGCCGTCGTCGGCCGGTTCGGCGACATGCGGCGCATCGGGAGCTTTCAGGCCACGCTCGCGTACGTCGCCGACGGGGCGCTGGACGGGGCCGTCTGCACGAACCCGAACCACCCGTGGGACACGCTGGCCGGTGTCCACATGGTCCGACAGGCCGGCGGGACGGTGACCGATGCCGACGGCGAGCGCTGGCGCCACGACAGCGACAGCCTCGTCGCCTCGAACGGCGAAGCACACGCGGAACTGGTCGCGGCGGCGACGGACGCGCTGGCCTGAGTCGTTCCCGTCGGTCCGCCGTGTCGGTGTCGCAGCACCCACGCACGCGACCGGAAACCTGAAACCGACGCACGCCGGTGACTCGGCCATGAACACGTTCGAGCAGGTCGTCGACGAGTACGGGGCCGGGCGCCTCTGGGTCGCCTCGTTCGTCGCCATCCTCGTAGCCGGTTTGGGTGCGGTCCTCGCGTTCCCGCGTGCCGTCTGGGACCGGTTCCTCTGGCACTACTTCTGGGGACCAGTGTACGCCGACGCCGAAGCCGCGAGCTGTGCCGTGATGACCGACAGCGGCCCGGAACCGCTGTACGAGGGCTGTACCGCCGCGGTCCAGCAGGGCCGTATCGTGGCCGAACCCGGCTACACCGTCGTCTCCGAAATCGGGTACATGCTGATTCTGGTGTACATGCTCGTCGGCGTCTATCTCCTGTTGGATCGACTGGAGATCGCCGAGGACCCGAAACTGTACTTCGCGTTCGTACCGTTCATGCTGCTGGGCGGGGCGCTCCGAACGGTCGAAGACGCGACCGACCGAGCGATCGAAGCCGGGTTCGCACCCATCGTCGACTATCCGCTCAGTTCGCTCATCATCAGTCCGGTCATCTACGGCACGTTGTTCGTCGTGACGCTGGCGACGCTGATTCTCTGTCTCAGACTCGACCGGGAGGGGTACGTCGATAGTTACTACCGGTCGACTGCGGCGGTCGGCGGCGTCCTCGTCGCCGTGACGGTTCTCTATCTGACTGGCGTGGCGACGACCACGGAGTACTCGACGCTGTACCCGTCGGTCCTGCTCACGACCGTCGGGTTGGCGACAGTGCTGTCCTACGGCCTGTATCGCGCCTTCGAGTCGTTCGCCCCCGAGGTCAACGACGGCACCGGCTACATCGGATTGGTCGTCATCTGGGGCCACGCCATCGACGGCGTCGCGAACGTCGTGTTGGCCGACTGGCTGGACGTGCTGAACGTCCCGCTGACCTACTACCCGAAACACCCGGCCAACGCGTTCATCATCGCGACGACCGAGGCGCTCCAGCCCGCCGGCCTGACCGCCGCCATCGGTACCTCGTGGCCGTTCCTCGTCGTGAAACTCGTGGTCGCGTCGCTCGTCGTCTGGCTGTTCAACGACGAGTTCATAGACGAGAGCCCGCGCTACGCGTTGCTGTTGCTCGTCGCCGTCACCGCGGTCGGTCTCGGACCGGGGACGCGGGACATGCTGCGGGCCACGTTCGCCATCTGATTCAGAACTCTCGCAGCGCCGACTCGGGGTAGTGTCGCACCCCGCAGTTCGGACATTCCGCGACCGCCACCGGCGACCCGTCGGTCGCCGTGGTCTCTACGCGCACGAGGTCGTGTCCGCAATCGCTACACGGGAGGTCGAACTCTGTCACCATGTGTGTCCATGCGCTGTGATACCGCCTATCACACGACGGTAACTGACGACGTGGTTCGTATTAAACTATCCGATAGTCGAGTCAGGGGAACGGATGGTGGTCTCGGCCCAGTCGTGGTTCGAAGCCGAGGGCCGTCGGCACCGTCTCCGCGCGGTCGCCGAAGTAGCTCTCGTCGAAGAACAGCGGTTGGGCGGTCGGACAGAACGCCCGGACCGCCTCGAACCCCATCAGTTCGAGGTCCGGCGTCGTGAGTCGGCTTGCGAACGGGGACAGACCGGCATCCACCACCCGGTCGACGAGTTCGTCGAGTTCGGCCCCGCCGGTCGGCACGGAGTCGGGACCGACGCTCGATATGGGCACGGCCGTCGCCGTCTCGGTCAGCGACGCGGCCGCTTCCGGTCGGTCCGCGTACCATCCGATTGCCCCGTCGGCGTCCGCGGCGTCCTCCCGCCCCATCCCGCGGAGTTCCATCCAGTTCTGGAGCGCTTCTTCGAGCGCCCCGACGGCCGCCTCGGCCGGGTCGAGGCGGGCCGACGACCCCAGCGCGAACTTCGGCCACGTCTCGCGTTCGAGGGCGACGGCGACGACGGGCACGTCGACGTCCTGCGTGAGCAACAGCGCCGTCACGTCGAGGTCCTCCGAGCGGGCACGTCGCCGGAGCGCGTCGAACGTCTCGTTGCCCTCGACGACGACTTCCAGCGGGTCGTAGGTGGCGTACCACGAGAGCATCGCCGCGTCGCGTTCGACCACCTCGTAGAGGCCCGAGAGGAGCGCGTCGGTCTCCGAACTTCCCAGTCCGAGTCCCGTCGTCGTCGCCGGGCGGACGGCGTGGGACGGCGGCGGGTAGACGACTACTTCTGCCGGAGCGAGGCGCTGTGTACCCGTGCCGAGGTTCTCTGCAGGGACCCACGGTACGGCCTCACCCCCGCCCCACGCGCCGCCGTCGGGGGCGACGAACTCTGCTGGGTCGAGGCGCTCTGCCACCGCCTCGCCGGTCCCCGAGACCATCTCCCCCGTTCGGTAGACGCCGGCGGCGTACCGTTCGTAGCTCTCGCCGAGCGCCTTCATGAACGCCGAATCCCAGTCCGTCGCGACGCCGGCGGCCTGCTGTGGGGCCGTCACGTCGCTGAACCGGGCGGTGTCCGTGAGCTCCGCGAGGTAGTACGGCGCCGGGAACGACTCGGCCTCGCCCACGTTCCGGACGATACCGACTCGCTCGTCGAGGCCGGCCTCCGCGCGGGACAACGCCTCTCGGTCGTGGTCACGGTCCCCAGCGTGAGTGAGCGTCCATCGTTCCGCGTCTCGACACGCACACCCCGGGACTGGGAGGAACTGTCGCTCGGTGTGGGGCAGTTCGAGCACCGTCCCGACGACGACGCCCTCCCCGGCGAGCGCCTGTTCGATTCGCCGTCCCGCGACGGCACCGGCGAACCGTTGCGTACTGGCGGCGGGGGCCCCTGCGGGGTCGGATTGCTGGTCGGCGTTCGAACGCACGCGTTCGGTCAGACAGTCGTAACAGCCGGTTTGTGGGCCGAATCCGGCGATTGCGGCGTCGGTGACGGGGACGCCACCGATGCCGCCGAGTTCGACGGCTACCCACGGCGTCCCGGTCGCTCTCGCACGCTCGTTCGCAGTGCCGAACAGGTCGGCCGTGACCTGCCCGACGACGACACTCAGGTCGGCGTCGTCGGTGAGCGGGTCCTCCCGCCGAACTACCTCAGACGGCGTCTCCGCCAGCGCCGCGACCAACGACTCGACGGCGGGACCGCTCCCGACGACTTCGACAGTACTCATGTCCGGGAAAACACAGAGGGGGCGGAAAAACCTATGCGGCCAGCAGGCTCTGTGCGACCGTCGCCAGTTCGTCGGCGTCGGCGCTTTCGAGGCGCTCGTCTCCGAGCATCAGGCGGAGGCGCGGACGCCCGACGTCGATGGGGACTTTCTCTGTGTCGATGAGCCCCATGTCTTCGAGTTTGGTCTTCGTCCGGGAGAACGTCGCTTTGCTCGCCAGCCCGACGTCCTCGCCCCACTTGCTGATGTCGTACAGCAGTTCGCCGTTCCGGGCGGCCACCAGCAGACTGATCGTCACTTCGTCGAGGCCGTCGCCGTCGCCGCGCGCGGTCGTGAGCGACCCGAGGACGCTGTCGAAGTCCGCCGCGGTCGCTTCGCCGATCTCGCTCTCTAGCGTGCTACGGACGGTAGTGATTGGTGGTGTTCGGAGGGAGTACGCTTCAGCCCCCTCCCACGTGGTCTCGTAGTACTCGTATGCCCCGTCTACGAACTCGCTGTCGTCGGTCCCCAGACCGCCGACAGCGTCGCCGATGGTCACGAGCGCGAAGACGCTGTCGGCCGTGACTGCGACCGAGTGGGTCGGCACGTGCGCCAACAGTCGCATCGTCAGGTCGCCGCTCTCGACGAGGTCGGCGGCCGTACTCGCCACCAGAAAGTCGTCCATGACGTCTTTCAGGGCTCGTTCGTCCGCAAGCAGCCGCACTTCCGGAGGCTCTGTCTGTTCGTCTAACGTCGTCACGAGTGCCGAGATGGTGTCTCGGTCCGGGTTCACGACGTATATCGGGTCGTCGGCGTCGTCGAACACCGACGACAGCATCGCACCGACGTCGTCGTTCAATAGGGTTGCACTCATTGTCCCAATGTATGTATTGTGGCTTGTAACATTTAATTTCATCGGCCGATTCGAGTTGAATTCTTGAACACACCAGCCACAGGCACCTTTACGACGACTTAAATATATGTTCCGGCCCAGCTATCACAAACGAAACTCGATGGCGCTACTGGGTGTGTTCTGTGGTCGCTATCGGCGGACTAGTGACCCTCTGTGATAATCGCTGGGATATTATGCCGACGCGCGCAGCCGAGTCGCGAGGGTACGGGACCAGTGGAACCCCCCGTCGAAGATGACGGGAACCGAGACCGATTCGAGCGTGTCGACGAGCGTCTCCTCGGTGACCGTCTTCTCGGTTCGTCGTCCGTTCAGCGCGACTTCGCCGTCGAACGGGAGCGCGTACCCGTCGCCGGCGCGCGGGGTCACCACCTCACAGACGAGGTCGTACCCGTCTGCCGTCTCCTGCACCCAGACGACGACCGGGTCGGTCGGGCTCGGCAAGAGTGCGTACGTGCCGTCACCGACGACGGCGTAGTCGTGACCCATCATGATACGCCGCCGAGCCAACTGGAGGGCCCGCTGTATGCTGAACCCGTTGCTCAACAGGCGAGCGAACGCGGTGCCGACCATCGCCGCGTGTCGGTCGAGGACGTCGTTGAACGTCACCGCACCAGCTACCGCCCCGCGCTCGACGAGGTCCAGCCCCTCCTCGTAGGAGCCACAGGCGTTGAGGAAGAACGTCGGAGTCCGTGCGTGCGATAGCTCTGCTGCCGAGAGGTTGCCGTCGGGACACCGCAGTCCGTCGTCGTCGCAGTGACCGATGAAGTGAACGAAGTCGTTCTCCGCCTCGAAGACGTCGGCGAGTTCGACCGTCGTCAACGACTCACTGACCGTGACGTCCATCGGGAGATCCGCTGCGCGATAGATCTCCGTGACCGTCCCCTGCTCGTCGCTCATCTGAGTGTCGTTCAGTACGACCGAGACCTGCATACGGTCGTTGTCGCGGTCCCGGAATCGATACCGGTTCTCGTAGGCCGTCGTCGTCGTCTTGAACGCGTCGATGGGCGTTCCCGGCGCGAGCCACGCCTGCACCCGACTGTTTCCCCCGCGCGGGTCGAGGACAGACGATTGTCGAGCGCTCCCGCGGGTCGGATACGCGTCCGCGAGCGTTCGGTCGAGGAGATCGTTCCGGTCCAGTTCCGACCCCTCCGAGAGGTAGACGAGGCTCAGTTTGTCGAGCAGGAAGGGGAGACAGCGCGCCCTGTCGTGTGAGGGCCGTGCGTGCGTCGAGAGGTGCCACTCGGGGGCGGCAGCTCGGACCGTCTCCGTCGGGGTCGAGAGATACCGCTCCAGTCTGCCCGCGGGCGACAGTGTCCGCACCGACTGCCGGTCGAGCGAACACGCCTCGAGGAGTTCCGGAGCCGATTCGGGACTCATCCGACGGACGAGACAGTCGAGGTAGAACACCTGTTGTAGCAACGACGCGACTTCTTTCTGGAACGTCGGAAGCGGACTGAACTCGTGTCTGACGTCGGTTCCTGTAGCGGTCAGTATGGGCCGTTCACGGTCGTCGACGCACACCTCCGCACCGAGGTAGTACGCGAGCGGCGCCGCGACGAACAGTGACTCGACGGTCGACGGCAGACGCAGTTCGATACCCGTCGTCGGCCGTTGTTCCGCGATACTGTCGGGAATCGACACTGTCTCGCCGGTCGTCAGGAGTGGCGGGTGGTCCCGCTGATTCGGATGCGAACGCGAGGGGCTGGTGGTGTGGTGGGCCGCGCTCAGATAGGAGATGCCCGTCGCGAGGCCAGCGGCCGTTTCGGGGACCTGCACGCGGGGGAGGCCGATGGTCGTCTCTCTGGACCCGACGGTGACGGATTTCGACTCCCACAGCGAGAGGACGGTCCCGTCACAGGTCGGGCGAAGCGATGCAGGACCGTCGAACCGCACGTACAGGCGGAGGGCGTTGCTGGCCAGTGGGTCGCCCGAAGCAGCGTCCGGGGTCGTCTCGGTCGTCCCGCTCAGGAGGAACGACCCGGCCGGCAGTTCGGAGGCCGTCGCGAGCGTGTACTGTGCGTTACAGTCCAGCGCCGTCACGGTGACGTCGTCACACGGCACGAGGAGTTGTGCCGCCTCGCCGCTGTAACACTCGTCCGTCGGTCGCGGTATCGCCTCCCCGCTTTTCTGCCGTCGGTTCGTTAACTGTTCTAGCAGGGCTGTCGAGCACACTGGCTCCTCGTCGCTGACAGATGCGAGTTCAGTCCCACCAGTACTCGCATCTGTCACCCCCCAGGTGACCATGTGATACCCACTGCGTCCTTCTGGATTATATACATACTGGTAACCGCATTTACACGTCGGGAACATGGTTCGGCACGGTCTCGGAGGGGGTCTTTCCGCCCCTGTCCTGTCAGTTGGTGGCATACTCTCGGACAAAGGGTAGATTATTGACGGGCGGGTCCGGAGGATGGCACATGACCTACGACACCGTCCGCGAGACGGACCCGGCCGTCGCAGACGCCCTCGAAGGTGAGCGTGCCCGGCAGAACGACACGCTGGCGATGATAGCGAGCGAGAACCACGTCTCCGAGGCCGTCATGGAGGCCCAGAGCTCGGAACTCACGAACAAGTACGCCGAGGGCTACCCCGGCGAGCGCTACTACGGCGGCTGTGAGTACGCCGACGACGTAGAGGAACTGGCCATCGAACGGGCCGAAGAGCTATGGGGCGCAGAACACGTCAACGTCCAGCCCCACTCCGGCTCACAGGCGAACATGGGCGTCTATCTCGGCGTCCTCGAACCTGGCGACAAGATTCTCTCGCTGGATTTGACCCACGGCGGCCACCTCTCGCACGGCCACCCGGCGAACTTCGCCGGACAGGTCTACGAAGTCGAGCAGTACGAGGTCGACGAGGAGAGCGGTTACATCGACTACGAGGGCCTCCACGAACACGCCGAGGAGTACGACCCGGACATCATCGTCTCGGGCTACTCCGCGTACCCGCGCGAGGTCGACTTCGAGCGGATTCAGGAGGCCGCCGACGCCGTCGACGCCTACCACCTCGCCGACATCGCCCACATCACTGGGCTGGTCGCCGCGGGCGTCCACGAGTCACCGGTCGGCGTCGCCGACTTCGTCACCGGGAGTACGCACAAGACCATCCGCGCCGGTCGCGGCGGCATCATCATGTGCGACGAGGAGTACGCAGACGACATCGACAGCGCCGTCTTCCCGGGTTCGCAGGGCGGTCCCCTGATGCACAACGTCGCCGGCAAGGCCGTCGGCTTCGGTGAAGCGCTCGAACCCGAGTTCGAGACCTACGCCGAACAGACCGTCGACAACGCGAAGGCGCTGGGCGAACGGCTGAAAGAGCACGGCCTCGAACTCGTCTCGGGCGGCACGGACAACCACCTCGTGCTGGTCGACCTCCGCCCGTCCCACCCGGACACCACGGGCAAGGAAGTCGAGGAGAGTCTCGAAGAAGCCGGCATCGTCCTCAACGCCAACACCGTCCCCGGCGAGACGCGCTCCGCGTTCAACCCGTCGGGCATCCGCGCAGGCACGCCCGGCCTCACGACGCGTGGCTTCGACGAGGACGCCTGTCGCGAAGTCGCGGACCTCATCTACGACATTGTGGACGCCCCCCACGACGAGGACGTCGTCGCCGAGGTCAGCCAGCGAGTCGACGAACTCACCGACGAGTACACGCTGTACGACTGAGCGGCCCACACAGTTCTTTTTGTCTCCCGGCCCCCAGCGACCGATATGGCACCCACCCGTCGGACCGTCCTCGCGGCAGGCGGGACACTCCTGACCGGGCTGGCTGGCTGTGGTCGCTCCGGCAGCGAGGCGTCGACAGACGAGCGTGTGACCGGCGGCGACGGGCCCACGACTACCGACCCCACCGCGGACCTCGACCTGCGAGAAGCGAACGTCACCGCCGTAGAACTCGCCGACGAGAGCGATGGCCGGTACCGGTTCGACGTGACCCTCTATCACGACGACGACGGCGAGGACGGCTACGCGAACTGGTGGCAGGTCGAGACGCTCGACGGCGAGCAGTTGGGTCGCCGTGACCTCCTGCACGCCCACTCGACGGCGCCGTTTACGCGCTCCGAGACGGTCACAGTCCCCGAAGACGTGGGCTGTGTCGCCGTTCGGGGTCACGATGAGACCCACGGCTACGGCGGGCAGGCGATGCTCGTGCGCGTCCCGGGGGGCGAGACGACGCCCGTTCGACAGGGACGCGAGCGTCGACAGTTCGACACCGAAGCGTGTCCCTAACGGCGTACAGGCGTCTGTATCCAGTGTGGCATAGTGACGTTTTTGCCCTCCGAGTGTCCCTCTCCACGTGATGACAGACATAATCGACGGTGACGCGGTCGCCCAGTCGGTACGTGAGGACCTCTCGACGGCTATCGACCAACTCGCCGACGCGGGCGTCCAGCCCTCGCTTGCGACGGTCCTGATGAGCGACGACCCGGCCAGCGAGACGTACGTCTCGATGAAGCAGGACGACTGCGCCGAAGTCGGTATCGAGGCCATCGACATCGACATCGACCCCGGCGCCGACGCGAGCGAACTGTACGACACCATCGACGACCTGAACGGAGACGAGAACGTCAACGGCATCCTCGTCCAGATGCCGGTCCCGGACCACGTCTCAGACCGCGAGGTCCTGCGGGCCATCGACCCACGGAAGGACGTCGACGGCTTCCACCCGGAGAACGTCGGCCGTCTCGTCGCCGGCGACGCTCGATACAAGCCCTGTACGCCCCACGGCATCCAGAAGCTCGTCGAGTCCGCTGGCGTAGATACCGAGGGCAAGGACGCCGTCGTGGTCGGTCGCTCCGACATCGTCGGGAAGCCGATGGCGAACCTCCTCATCCAGAAGGCACCGGGCGGCAACGCGACGACGACGGTCTGTCACTCCCGGACCCAGAACCTCGCGGAGAAGACCCGGAACGCCGACATCCTCGTCGCCGCCGCCGGCGTCCCCGAGATGATAGACGGCGACATGGTTGGCGAGGGCGCGACGGTCATCGACGTGGGTATCAACCGCGTCGAGGCCGACACGGAGAAGGGGTACGAACTGGTCGGCGACGTCGAGTACGAGAGCGCGAAGGAGGTTGCGGGCGCCATCACGCCCGTCCCCGGCGGCGTCGGCCCGATGACGCGGGCGATGCTCCTCTACAACACGGTGAAAGCCGCGGGGCTCCAGCACGACGTGGACGTCGACCTCCCCTGAATGCCCTCGCTCGCCGCCTTCGCGGACGACGGCGTCTACACCCGGCGGGTCACCCGCACAGTCGAGGCACCCGCGTTCGCGGCGTTCCAGAACCGCGTCGAGGACGGCCTCCGGTGGGGCGTCGGTGCGCTCGTCGAAGACGCCGAGGACCGACTCCTCCTCGTCTACGAGGACGAGACGTGGAAACTCCCCGGTGGCGGCGTCGAACCCGACGAGAGCCGGCAGACGGCACTGGTCCGCGAAGTACGCGAGGAGACCGGCGTCACCGTGACGCCGGACGAACTGCTTGCGGTGACCGAAGTAACACTGACCGACGGAGTACGAGAGACCGGCTTTCACTTCGGCACCTACCGAGCGACGCCGGCAGAGACGGCGCTCACGACGGACCCCGGTCTCCCTGGCGAGGCCATCGAACGGGTGGACTGGCGGCAGTCGGTGCCGGAGAACTGTCTCGATTGTGAGTTGCTCCAGCGCTTTCGCTGACTCGGCCGACCGGGCTCACAGCGTCGACTCGTCCAGGCCGGTGAGCCAGTTGTCGGCGGTGACGTAGGCGCTCTCGTCGCCGTCGCCCACGAACCGGCCGAGGTCACGGACGGCGTGGAGCAGGCGGTTGGCGTCCGCGGGGTCGACGTCGCCGTCGAGCGCCTCGATTCGCTTTCGGTGGTCGCGGATACGTCCCGATAGCTGTCGTCCCTGCTCGTTGGGATGGTCGTCGAGATACTGGCGGACGTCGGACTGATAGCGCTCTACGGCGGTGGCCATCGCGAGCCCGAAGGCCGACTGAAGTTCGGTCGGCACCTCGTCGGTGTCCGGACGGTCTCCGTCGTCGGCCCCGCCCAACAGGTCGTAGAAGTACAGTTCGGCGTCGTCGCTCGGGCGCATCTCTCTGCCGATAGCGCTCGCGACGTACTGGAGTTCGACGGCGGCGACGTACGTCTCGTCTAGCGGTTTGAGCGTGCCGGTGTCGATGAACCCGCGCTTGCGAGTGTACTCGCGGCAGGTCTCGGCGGCGCTGCTCGCGACGTCGTCGAGTGACGCCTCGTCGATACGGCTCCGTATCGGTGTCAGGTCGAGCGAGACCGGCGCGTCGGTGTGTTCGGTGCGCTCGTCGACACCGACGCTATGGACGCTCCCACACTCGGGGCAGGCGATGCTCCCGGTGTCGTAGTACGACCAGCGGGCCCCACAGGACCGACACTCGCGGTCACCGCGAATCTTCATACTCGTCTCTGCGCTCGCCGTCCTCAAGTTTGTTCCGCGAGCGGTCCGTAGGCGAGGCCATGCGTTCGGAATCCGAAGTACGCGAGCAGTACGAGTTCCTCGCAGAACAGTTAGAAAGCGAAGAGATGCGTCACGAACGGATCCGGATGATGTTCACATATTACAAGCGAGCGCTGGGGTGGGTACTGGAAGAAGAGCACATCTGAGTGCGATTATTCCGGCTGAATAAGGTTCGGTAACTAACACCACTGGGCGGGTGCCGGTACTTTTAAGTTCATCACTCCCATTCTGTCAAGTGACGCTTCGCTTGGAGGGCCGAAGCGTCAGCGGGGACCAATTCAGGGCGGCAAGCGGTCGCGTTTTTCGCGACCGCTTTCCACTTACTTCGCTGGACGACGCCGGGGAGTCACTTCTGTGGGCGGGCCGTTTACTCGATGCGTAACTCGCCAGTGGTCGCGTCGTCGCCAGAAGCGTCCTCGGGCCACTCCAGTTCGACTTCGATACTCAGTTCACCGGGTCCGTCGACGGGGCCCTCACGCTCTGCTTTGACTTCGAACTCCACCTCGGTGGGCGGGTCGAGCGACACCGACCGATCACCGGAACTGAGCGTCACGTCGCCGCCGGCAGCGACGGAGTCGGCGAGCGAACGCAGGTAGTCAGCGACGGCTTCGCGCCCCATTCGCTGCTCGGTTTCGAACAGAATCTCTTCAGGCATACACTCCCTTGGGCCCGACAATAAATAATACCGCTGGCATCACCTTTGACGGTATGATGTAATCTTGACTCGAAATAGGGAAGCGGAAATTCTGTCTACAAGACGCTACATACGGCCGATAACTCGACCTAAGCTAGAGGGGGAGAACAAAAACCTCCGATTCGACACATTTAAGCGATTCAGACAATAATGTACAACTAGACCGTATCGATGCACGACTTGACAGGCTTTCAGCGTGACCTCCTCTACGTGATCTCGGGCCGAGAAGAGCCACACGGACTCGCGATAAAGGAGGACCTCGAAGAGTACTACGAGAAAGAGATTCACCACGGCCGGCTGTATCCGAACCTCGATACGCTGGTCGATAAAGGGCTCGTCGAGAAGGGACAGCGTGACCGCCGGACGAATTTCTACACGCTGACGCGGCGCGGCCGACGCGAAATCGATGCCCGGCGAGACTGGGAAGACCAGTACGTCGACCTCTGAAGACGGCTTAGCCGACCTCTGGATCGTCGGACCCGGGGGGTGACGGTGACTCGCTGGTCGGCTCCGACGCCGTGGTCTCGTTCTCGGCATCGATCTGTGCATCCGTCTCCGGGTCGCCCACTTCCTCACCGATGAGGTTCGTCGGGTCGACCGCTCTGGGACGAACCGGTTCGCCCTCGATGAGTTCCGGGAGGACGAACCGGGCGAACTGCACGACGAAGACCAGTAGCATCGGTGCGAGGAAGATGCCGTACCACCCAAAGAGGAAGGGTCCGAGGATGTACGCGAACATTAGCGTCCCCGTGTGGAGCCCCGCGGTGGCCGTTTCCTCGGTGTCGCGCGCGCCGAACCGGCCGATAGAGAACGACTTGCCGCTGGAGACGTAGGGGCGGACGAGGAGGTCGGGAATCGTGTCGACGACGACGAACGCGACGCCCGTAAAGAGGGCGACGAACCACCACTCGCCGCCACCGAGCGCCGCCTGTATCCCGAGATACGCGGCCATCGGCACGTAGACGATTTTCATCCCGATGATGGGGATGAGGCTCGCGGCCCCAGCGAGAAGCCCGATCAACGCGGGATACGGCACCGACGCCCCGGCCGGCGCGACCACGTCGACGAGGCTGAACGAAATCGCACCGATAGCGCCGGTGACGATGGCGTTGAGGATGTTCCCGTAGAATACCTTGTGGAAACTCCGGTCGACCTCGTGGAAGTACCGGTCTAAGACGCCGCGGTGGTCTAGGAAGTTCTTCGCCCACTCGGCCAGTCGCGGGCCGTCACGGAGGAGGTAGAACGCGACGGCGAACATGACGAAGCCGTGGACCAACCCGGTCCCGACGAACCCGAGGTAGTTGACGAACTGGCCGAGCGTATCGACGATCGCACCGGGACCGGCGGCGTCAGAGAGCAACGCCTGTGGGTTCTGAACGTGGTCTGAGACGTCGAGGTACGGTTCCACGAAGGAGGCGTACGGACCGATGTCAGCGGTGTCTGCGAACCGGTCGAACTCCTGTAACGCGATGGCGATAGTGTAGTACAGCAGGATGATGACGGGAAAGGCAAGGAGGAACAGCGAGAGCATCGCCGCGATCGTTCGCTGGCGCACCCGACGGTAGACGCGCCGGTAGAGCGGGCGCGTCGCGTAGTAGAGGAAGATACCGAACACGAACGTCCCGATGAAGGTGTAGAGGACGAACAGGAGCGTGGCTGCGAGAATCACGCCGAATCCGATCCAGAACGCACGTGGCCAGTCTACGTCCACGTCGTACTGTGCCATTACTCCCGGTTTCACCCCGCCCGGCAAAAAGGTGTGCTGTCGCTGACCCGAATACTTTACCCTCCGGCCGAGTAGCGGTTGTGTGAGCGTTCCGATACAGTTGTCGTCGTTTCCGGTCGATACGGCCGTTCTTCGCATCCTCTTAGCGGGCGCGCTGGGTATGTTTCTCGGGCTGGAGCGGGAGTGGTCACAGAAGACGGCGGGCATCCGTACGTTCGCGCTCATCAGTCTCCTCGCGGCGGTGTTCACCATCGTCGGCAGCGAGGTTCTCCTCGTCGTCGGCGGTGTTCTCGTCATCGTTCAGGGCGTGTTACTGGCCGTACAGGGACTCCTGCAGGAGGACGACCGACTCTCGCTGACGACGTCGGTGTCGATGCTGGTCGCCTACGGCGTGGGCGCGCTCATCGCGAGCGGCTACACGCTCGAAGGCGTCACCGTCGCCGTGCTCTCGTCGCTGTTGCTCGTCCTCAAACGCGAACTGCACAGTTTCGCGTGGGGGCTCTCGCGACAGGAGTTGCGGGCCGCGACGGAGTTCGCTATCATCGCGTTCGTCGTCTATCCGCTGCTCCCCGCCGACCCGGTGGCGGTGCCCGGCGGGTTGCTCGACATCACCGTCGAACTCCGGGTTATCTGGTTGATGGTCGTGTTCGTCGCGGGCATCGGCATCGTCAACTACGCCGTCGTCCAGAGCTACGGCGGCCGCGGTATCGCCATCACCGGCTTCTTCGGCGGCCTCGCCTCCTCGACGGCCGTCGTCGGGACGATGCTCGATCACGTCCGACAGCGGCCAGAGGCGACGTCGTACGCCGTCGCGGCAATCCTGCTCGCCGACGCCGCGATGGCGCTTCGGAACCTCCTCATCGCCGTCGTGTTCTCGTTCGAACACGGCCTGTTGCTGGCTGCCGTCGTCCCGCTCTCGGCGGTCATCGTCGGGAGTGTCGTGGTCGCCGCCCACACGGCGGACTGGGGCGAGACGGTCGACATGGAACTCGACAGTCCGTTCTCCCTGCAGAATGCGCTCGCTTTTGGCGGCGTGTTCCTGCTGGTCGTCGTCGTCGGGGGCGTCGCCAGCGCGCGGTTCGGCACGGCCGGACTCTACGTCACCTCGGCGCTGAGCGGCCTCGTCTCCAGTGCGGGCGCGACCACCTCCGCGGTCCTCCTGTACCGCGGCGGGGCTATCGGTGAGCAGACGGCGATGGTCGCGATTCTCGTGGCCACGGCGGCCAGTATCGTCGTCAAGGCGGCGCTGACGGCACCCGGGCCCAACCGGAAGTTCGCCTCCCGCGTCGCGCTCTGGAGTTCAGTCGTCCTCGGTGGCGCGAGTCTGACTGTCGTCGCGATGCTGGCCTAGGCCGTTCAGAACTGATAGCGCCGGTCGTCGTTGTCCTCTGCCTGCGGGAACTGGTTCCCGCCGGTCATCTCGTCGAAGGTCATCCCCGAGAGGTACTCGTCGTACGTGGCGTCGTAGCTAGAGCGGAGGTGAAAGTCCAACTGCCCGCGATCGACCATCGACTGGAACAGCATGTGAACCGCCCGATGGACGAGTTCGTCGGCGTCCTCGGGGTCGAGTGCGACCGACAGCATCGCGAGTTCGTTGCGCGTCTCGCCGTCGAGCGAGACGGAGAGGTCCTCGCCGAACTCGGCGTATCGCTCCTCGACGTCGTCCTGAAGGTCTTCGAGAGTCATGTCCGGTCGAAGGCGAACCGCGCGGAAACGCTTTGCGACTCGACGGGGCGAGAGCCACCGTTAGTATCGGTCCTAGAAAACCAAATCTTATACGTGATAGGGGATGTGAAACCACGTAACGCTCGGGTCGGGGGCCCGGTGTGTGCGAGTTCGCATGACAGGACGCGACGACGGCGGTCGCCGGATAGGCGGCCAGAACGGGGATTCGGGGGACGTAGACGACCGGTCGAGCGACAGCGCTGACGCCCGTCTCGGAGACGGCTGCAGTCTCGCGATTATCAGCCGTCGATACGGCGGCACCGTCGCCGTCGCGTTCGGTGTCGTGGTCCTCCTCGTCGCCGCGACCGGCGTCGCAAGCTACGGGATCGCCCACCAGACCACGGAGTCCGAGAGGATCGGCGACTTGCGGACGACGGCGACGGTTCAGGCCGAAGCGGTCGGCGGGTGGCACGACGCGCTCCGCGTGCGGACCCGAACCCTCTCGAACGCGGCAGCGCTCCAGTCGGACAACGAGACACGAATACGTCGGTTTCTCCGCAACGGTCCTACGACGGATAGCGACAGCGTGACAGCGGTCCACTACGTCGAGACGGCAGGCGTGCGGGGCACCGTCGCCGTCAGTACGAACGAGTCCGTAGAGGGTGGGTTGCTCGCCAGAACCGGGCCGGCGTGGCGGCCGGTCGTGGCAGCGGCGAACGGCGACGACGGCGACGACGGCGTCGTCCACTCTGAACGGGCCTACGACAGTTCGGATGGTCCGGCGCTCGCGTTCGCGAGTCCCGTTCCCGGCCGCGATGCCGTCCTCGTCGTGGTCGGGACGGTGGACGAGCGACGGTTGAGCGGCGGGTCGACGCCGCTGACCGTCTTCGGCGAGGCGGGCGAGGCGGTGTTCGCGAGCGACTCGGATATCGTCCCCGAGACGGCCCCGGAATCGAGGATGGACGCGGTCACCAACGGGACAGCGGTGACCGCGACGCGCGGTGACGCCGTGGTGGCGTACGCGCCGGTGGACGGCACACAGTGGGTCGTCGCGACGGCCGCCGAGCGAGACGTCTTCGCCCGGCCGACGCGAGTCGTCGGGCTGACCGCGGCGGCGATACTCGCGGTGACGGTCCTGTCGCTCGGTGCCGTCGGTCTGTTCCTCACTCGGTGGACGGTCGGGCCGCTCACGAGGTTGACCCGGCGAGTCAGAGCGATGGAGCAGGGTGACCTCGACGCCGACCTCTCGACGGCCCGACGAGACGAGGTGGGCAGGCTCTACGCCGCCGTCGAGGGGATGCGTGACAGGACACGAGAGCAGCTGCGCCAGGCCCACGAGGCGCGGGAGGCCACAGAGCGGTCGAGACGCGAACTCCAACGTCAGAACGACCGCCTCGACCAGTTCGCCTCGACGCTGTCACACGACCTGCGGAACCCGCTGACGGTCGCTCGTGGCCACGCCAATCTGCTCTCGGCGCAGTTCGACACGCTGGCCGCGGACGGCGTCGAGACGGACGCCCTCCAGCGTCACGTACACAAACTGGAGGGGGCACACGACCGCATCGAGTCCATCATCGAGGACGTCCTCACGCTCACCCGCGAGGGCGCGAGCGTCGAGGAGACAGAGCGCGTCCACCTCGGCGACGTCGCCCGCGACGCGTGGGCGAACGTCGACAGCAAGGACGCCAGCATCGTGGTGGCGGAGAGTCGCCCCATCGAGGCCGACCGGTCCCGCCTCCTGCGGGCCTTCGAGAACCTGTTCCGAAACGCCATCGACCACGTCGGGGAGGAAGCGACCGTCGAACTGGGGACGCTGAGCGACGGTTTCTACGTCGCCGACGATGGGCCCGGCATCCCGGAGGACGCGGTCGACGACATCTTCGAGTACGGCCACACCGACAGCGAGGGCGGCACCGGTCTGGGTCTGTCCATCGTCAAGACGATCGCCGAGGCACACGGGTGGCGGCTCTACGTCGACACCACCTACGAGGACGGCGCGATGTTCGTCTTCGCGGACGTGTTCGACCGCGACGACCACGGGTGGGAGGCGTCGGCCTTCGAGTGGGCGACGACCGACGACGACTGACCGTAACCACCACACACAAACCGGGACGGGACGAACGAGTGGGCAATGAGCGAGCAGTCGGCGACGGACGTTCCGGGTGAGGTGCCCGCGGACCTCGAAGCGATCCAGCGGGCGCTCGTCGAGTGGTACGAGACCGACCACCGCGAGTACCCGTGGCGACAGACCGAGGACCCCTACGAGATTCTCGTCTCCGAGGTGATGAGCCAGCAGACCCAACTCGACCGCGTCGTCGACGCGTGGCGGGACTTTCTGGACCGCTGGCCGACCGCAGAGGCTCTCGCGGCGGCCGACCGGGGCGACGTGGTCGGCTTCTGGACCAGTCACTCGCTGGGGTACAACAACCGAGCGAAGTACCTCCACGAGGCCGCTCGACAGGTCGTGGAGGGCGAAGTCGGTCCGTCGGACCGCCCTCGAAACGACGGTGAAACCACCGCTGACGGCGAGTGGCCCCGGGACCCGGCCGGCCTCTCGGAGTTGATGGGCGTCGGTCCCTACACCGCCAACGCAGTCGCCTCCTTCGCGTTCAACAACGGGGACGCAGTCGTCGACACGAACGTCAAGCGCGTGCTATACCGCGCCTTCGGCGTCCCGGACGACGACGATGCCTTCGAGACGGTCGCCCAGCGACTCATGCCCGAGGGCGAGTCTCGCGTCTGGAACAACGCCGTCATGGAACTCGGCGGCGTCGCCTGCGAGAAGACGCCCGACTGCGACGGCGCGCAGTGTCCGTGGCGCGAGTGGTGTCACGCCTACCAGACCGGCGACTTCACCGCACCCGACGTCCCCACACAGCCGAGCTTCGAGGGGAGCCGTCGGCAGTTCCGCGGGCGCGTGATCAACGTCCTCAACGAGTACGACGAACTGACCCTCGACGACCTCGGTCCCCGCGTCCGCGTCGACTACGCACCCGACGGCGAGTACGGGCGCGAGTGGCTTCGGGACCTCGTCGGTGACCTCGCCGAGGACGCCCTCGTCTCTGTCGGCGAGACAGACGGGACGACTGTCGTCGCGCTGGACCGCTGACGACCGGCTGAAACCGGCAGACTGTCGTGCTCCGTCGAGCTCGGGACCCTCGTGACGCCGACGACCAGCAGACCACCTCTCCTGGCCGCGTCACCGATGGCGAGGGCGTCGGCAATCTGTCAGACTCATCGACCAGTACCGTTCCGCTATCCCTTTACTCGACGCGCGACTCGCCCTATACATGTCCCGACCCCACGTCGTCGGTGTCGCCGGCAGCCTCCGTGACGATAGCTACACGCGCGTCGGCGTCGAACGCGCACTCGACGCGGCGCGAGAGGCGGGCGCGACGACCGAACTGCTCGACCTCCGTGAGTTCGACCTCCCCGTCTTCGACGCAGACGACGGAAAAGCGGGTGACGCTCCCGAACTCACCGACGCAGTACGCGAAGCCGACGCTATCCTCCTCGGGACGCCGGTGTATCACGGGTCGTACTCCGCACCGCTGAAGAACGCGCTCGACTACTGCGGATTCGACGAGTTCGAGAACAAGACGGTGGGCCTGCTCGCCGTCGCCGGCGGGAGCTTTCCCATCACCGCGCTCGAACACCTCCGGTCGGTGTGTCGGGCGCTGAACTGCTGGGTCATCCCGCATCAGGCCGCCATCCCACAGGCCAGAAACAGCGTCGAGAACGGCGAAATCGTCGACGCCGACGTCGAGGACCGCGTCGCGACGCTCGGCGAGGAAGCGGTCCAGTACGCCAACATCGAACCCGACCCGCCGTGCTTCGAGAGCACGGAGAACGTCGGGGCAGACGATTAACTGACCGGAGTGCAACCGCGCCGACGACCCTGACTCGCAACCGTCTTACTCGCTCAGTCGCTACGTTGGCTCGTGACACAGTGGGTCGAGAACCCGACGGGCGGGCGCGACAGGGGGCCGAGTGCGCTGTTGCGCGCGTGGGCCGAGATTCTGATCCGGCCGCGGCGGTTCTTCCGGACCGGCGTTGCGCCCGGTGATCAGGCGCCGGGGCTGGTGTTCGCGGCGATGGTCGTCCTCGTCGAGGAGGCGAGTCGGTTCCTCGTCGTCGACCTCGCGCGGCGCGGCCTCGTCTCCACGGGGCCGTTCCTCTACCCCGCCATCGGCGATTTCACGCCCGGCATCGCGGTACTGGCACTGCTCGCCGTCATCGTCTTCGTCACGCCAGCGACGGTCCACCTGACGGCGGCACTCCAGACGCTCCTGTTGCTGCCCGTCGCGCCGGACCGCGGCGGCGTCAGCGAGACGGTACAGGTCATGTGCTACGCGATGGCGCCGTGCCTGCTGGCCGGCCTTCCGTCGCCGGAACTCCGGGTGCTCGTGACGGCGTGGGGCGCGGCCCTCTACGTCGTCGGGACAGCAGTCATCCACGACCTGCGGATCGGTATCGCGGCCGTCGTGGCCGCCCTGCCCGCTGCCATCGTCTTTGGCTACGGGTTTCGCGGGTTCGACGCGGCGATTTGGCTCCTCGGTAGTGCGGGGTTTTAGGCGTCTGCACCGCGCAGTGTCGGCATGCTCAGTCTCGACATCGAGCAGTTCATGCTCGAACTGAAAGACGGCGCGTTCAAGAACGTCGGCCCGTCGAACAAGCAGGCGACGATCAAGATGTACGACGTCGAGGGCGTCGACGTTCGCGAGTACGGTGACAAGCGCGTGAAACTCGCCTTCGAGGACGAACAGGGCAGCGAGATAGAGGTCGCGCTGTTCCCCGAACAGGCCAGAGCGGTCGCTGAGGGGCTCGAACTGCTCGAATCCGAGAGCGAGCTGTTCGACTGAGAGTCGGCCTCACCCTCGCGCGTAATTCGACAACAGTTTTAGGCCCGAAGCGCTTCGTCCGGGCAATGGGTTCGTGTATCATTTGCGGCACGTCCGTCGACGGACGCATCTGTGACCTCCACGAGGAGGATGCCGTATTCGAGTTCAGAGGCACCAGTCCCGACCAGCTATCGGTCGGTCGATACTACCGCGGCAGCGTCGACGGCTTCGCCGAGTTCGGCGTCTTCGTCGACATCGGTGACAGCGTCACCGGCCTCCTCCACCGGAGCGAACTGGACCGCCGCCTCGACTCCCTCGACTGGGACTCGGGCGACGAAGTGTTCGTGCAGGTCAAGAACGTCCGTGACAACGGCAACGTGGACCTCGGCTGGTCCATCCGCCAGTCCGAGCGCGAGTTCCGCGGCGTCCTCGTCGACGACCCCGACGTGGGGCACTCGACGCTCCTCGAAGACGAAGACGAGGAGACGACCGAAGCCCCAGAGCAGTCGGGAAACGCTGACGGGGACGAGGAGTCGCCTCAGTCCCCCGAAGCGACCTCCGAAGACGTCGACGAGCCCGCCGATGATTCGGCTGAAGCGGCTGTCGATGCTGACGAGACGTCTGCCGGTGCTGTCAGTCAGACCGGCGACGCCGACCGCGTGAACGGTGCGGGCGGCACGGTCGGACAGGGGAGCGACGACGCAACGAGCGACGGGACGAGCGCCGCGTCGACCGGCGGGGCAACCGCCGTCGTCGAGGCCGACGAACAGGACGCCACAGCGGCCGCCGAGGAAGCAGCAACCGAGGCCCTGTCGGTCGTCGCCGTCGGCACCCTCGACGACCACGTCGGTGACGACGTCCGACTGGAGGGCGAAGTCGTCGGCATCCGCCAGACGTCCGGACCGACCGTCTTCGAACTGCAGGACGAGACCGGCACGGTCGACTGTGCGGCCTTCGTCGAGGCGGGCGTCCGCGCCTACCCCGACGTCGAGGAGGGCGACGTGGCCCGATTCGAGGGCGAGGTTCGCCGCCGACGCGGGGAGATTCAGGTCGAGACGGCAGCCCTCACCGTCCTCGAAGCGGACGAGCGCGACGCCGTCGAGCAGCGACTCGCAGACGCGCTGGACGACGAGGCCCGACCCGAGGCTGTCGACCCCCTGACGGACGACTCGACGGTCGATGCCCTCTCCGAGGACCTCGTCGAGGTGGCGACCCACGTCCGGAAGGCCGTCCTCACCGACCGCCCGGTCATCGTCCGCCACGCGAACACGGCCGACGGCTACCTCGCCGGGAGCGCGCTCGAACGCGCGGCCCTCCCGCTGGTCACCGACCAGCACCGACGGTCCGACGCCCAGTACCACTACTTCGACCGCCGGCCGCTCGAAGGCGGCGTCTACGACATGGACGACGCGACGAAAGACACCACGACGATGCTCGACAACCGGGCTCGTCACGACGAGACGCTGCCGCTGTTCGTCTTCGTCGCCGCCGGCGGCACCCGCGAGAGCCTCGACGGCTTCGAACTGCTGAACGTCTACGGTGCGCCGACCGTCGTCATCGACGACATCGACGTCGACGGCGCCGTGACCGACGCCGTGGACGCGGTCGTCTCACCGAGTCTTGCCGACGCGCCCGAGACGACTGCGACGGCGCTGGCCGCGAACGTCGCCGCACACGTCAACGACGACGTGCGCGACGACCTGCGCCACCTGCCCGCCGTGAGCGTCTGGGAGGACACGCCGCAGTCCTACCTCGACGCCGCCAGCGAGGCCGGCTACGACGAGACGGCGGTCACGCAACTGCGCGAGGCCGTCGCGCTGGAGGCGTACTACCAGTCCTACGAGGACAAGCGCGAACTCATCACGGACCTCGTGTTCGGTGACGACGAGGACGACGTGGGCGGCCTCGCCGGCCACGTCGCCGAGCAGTTCCGCGAGAAGGTCGACACGGAAGTCTCGACGGCCCGCGCGAACATCGACGTCCAGACCGTCGCGGACAGCGAGATAGCCGTCCTCGACACCGACGCCTTCTCGCATCAGTACGAGTTCCCACCGGAGACGCTCCTGCTCGACGAACTCCACCGCGAGATCCGCGCCGAGGTCGACGCCGTCGTGGGCGTCGCGACGGACACGCTGTACGTCCGTACCGACGCCGACGTGGACCTCCACGAACTGGCCGACGCCGTCGCGGAGGCGGTGCCGGAAGGCGGCGTCGCGACTCGGAGTGTCCGCGAGGGCTCCATCCGGTATCTGGCCGGCGAGCAGTCTGCCGTCCTCGACGCGACGCTGTCGACGCTCAGCGACGACCTGTAACGACGCCAACTTTTTATCGGGGCGATACGAGGTGACGATATGTCTCTTGGCCCCGTCAACGTCGACGACATCGACTGGACCGATTACGACCACGGGAAGCGAGCGTTCAGACGCAAGCAACTCGCGCCCCCGGCCGGGGGCGAGGACATCGGCGCGAGTCTGTACGACGTCGCCCCCGGCAAACGGCTGTGGCTTCGTCACTATCACGAGGGCAACGAGGAGGCGATGTTCGTACGGGAGGGGTCGGGAACGTTGTGGCTCGGTCCCGACGCGGAGGCACACGCCCTCGAACCCGGCGATTACGTCGCGCTCCCGGCCGGCGAAGAGTCAGCGCACGAAATCGAGGCTGGCGACGAGGGACTCCGTCTGTTGATGGTCTCGACGATGGCGGAACCGGACATCACCGTCTATCCCGACAAGGACATGGTGGGGCTGTACGCCGGCGCGGCCCCCGGCGGCGACAGCGACGAACGGAGCATCTCGACGTATCTGGACCTGCACGCCGAGATGGCCTACTGGGAAGAGTGACCGGAAACCGCTCCGACGGCTTTCTTCGCTCCGTAGTAGGCCCACTCGGCGGAGTAACAGAACACACAGCCGCGGAACGTCGGTCGCTCGGCGCTTTCGGACTCTGTGGCCTCCGTGGTCATACCACCAGTGTACGGTTTCGGGCTGCTTCAAACCCACGTGGACGTGCGCGGACCGCCCACGCCCGAGCGACACGCTTATTCGCGCGAGACGACGAAAACGGACAACAGCGATGAGCACCGAGACGCCGGACCCCGAGGAGACAGAGGCCTTCCAGCAGGTGTGTGCGGAGCTGGTCGACCGCATCCTCGCCGGCGAGGTCGAACGCGACGAGGTCGAGTCGGCGAAGATAGACGTCTGCCGGGAGTTCTCGGCCCCGAAAGTACCGCAGAACTCCGAACTGCTGGACTACGCACCACAGGAACACCGCGAGGTTCTAGAGGAGGTGCTCCAGCGCAAACCGGTCCGCACGGCGTCGGGCGTCTCGCCTATCGCCATCATGACCTCGCCCGAGCGGTGTCCCCACGGGAAGTGTCTCTACTGTCCCGGCGGCCCGGACTCGGAGTTCTCCTCGGCCCAGTCCTACACCGGCCACGAACCGGCCGCCGCTCGCGGCGAGCAGAACGACTACGACCCGTACGGACAGGTCACCCTGCGCCTGAACCAACTTCGCGAAATCGGCCACCCGGTCGATAAGGCCGAACTCATCATCATGGGCGGGACGATGACCGCCCGGAGCCACGACTACCAGGAGTGGTTCGTCAAGCGGGCCTTAGAGGCGATGAACGACTTCGACGTCGACGCCGACCCCCAGCCAGCCGAGGACGTGAGCTTCGCCGAGGACGACTACGAGTTCAGCTATCTGGAGGACGTCATCGCCGAGAACGAGACCGCCGACGTGCGCAACGTCGCCACCACCTTCGAGACCAAGCCCGACTGGTGTGACCCCGAACAGATAGACCGGATGCTTCGCCTCGGCGGGACGAAAGTCGAGGTGGGCGTCCAGACCACGTTCGAGCGCATCAACCGCGAGATGCACCGCGGCCACGGCGTGCAGGCGAGCATCGACGCGAACCGCCGCCTCCGGGACTCGGCGTTCAAGGTCGGCTTCCACATGATGCCCGGCCAGCCCGGAATGAGCAAGGAGATGTGTCTGGAGGACTTCCGGCGCATCTTCTCGGAATCGCGCTGGAAGCCCGACTACCTCAAGATCTACCCGACGCTGGTCGTCCCCGGGACGGTCACCTACGACTGGTGGCAGAAAGAGGAGTTCGACCCGCTGGACAACGAGGAGGCCGCCGAACTCGTCGCCGAAATCAAGGACATGATTCCGCGCTACACCCGCCTCCAACGGGTCCAGCGCGACATCCCGGCGGACTTCATCGAAGGCGGCGTCTGGAAGTCGAACCTCCGCCAGTTGGCCTGGAAAGAGATGGAGAACCACGACTGGACCTGCGAGTGCATCCGCTGTCGGGAGGCCGGCCACAGCGACGAGGTGGCCGAAAACGTGGAACTCGACGTGATGACCTACGAGGCCTGTGGCGGCACGGAACACTTCGTCTCCTTCGAGGACTTCGAGAACGACGTCCTCGTGGGCTTCTGTCGCCTGCGGTTTCCCTCCCACGCGGACGGCCGCTCGTCGCCGTCCGCGGCGGCGGACCCAGTGCGCCGCGAGCTAGAGGACGCCGCGCTCGTCCGCGAACTCCACGTCTACGGGAACGCCGTCGGCCTCGGGCAGTCGGCGGGCGACGACGACCACCAGCACAAAGGGTACGGCAAGCGACTCCTCCGCAAGGCCGAGGAACTGGCCCGCAACGCCGGCTTCTCGAAGATAGCCGTCATCTCGGGTATCGGCGTCCGGGAGTACTACCGGGACAAACTCGACTACGTGCAAGACGGCCCCTACGTCTCGAAGCGGTTGGAGTGAGGACGGGGCGAGCGGCGCGCGGTCGCTCGCGACCGCGGCAGACGAACGGCGTGAAGCGCCGTGAGTCAGCGAATGACGAAGACGTCTATCCGATACGAAGGGGTGCTGTATTCGCAACTAAAAGCTAATCAGGATTCTACACGTCTCTCTTTGATAGTGAACCTACTGGATACTGATTTTATTTGCTATGCTACTCAGGTTGGTGGACAGGCTACGATGAACCGGGTTCTGCTTACGGTAGCGCCGTCCGAAGATCCTCGCAGAGGTCATCGGCGTCTTCGAGGCCAACAGATACCCGGACCAACGTCTCGGGAATTTCCGCTGAAGCCTCACTACGACTGAACTCGTCGGGGATCATTAGTGACGGCACCTCAACAAGGCTCTCGACCCCACCGAGACTCGCGCCCGGCGTGAATACCTTAAGTCCCTCGACGAACGCCTCGAGTTCGATGAGTGTCCCATCGAACTCGAAGGACAGCATCCCGCTGTATCCCGACATCTGCTCACTCGCGAGCTCGTGTTGCGGGTGGCTCTCAAGACCCGGGTAGTGAACACTAGCGACCCGCTCGTGGCGTTCGAGGAACCGGGCGACCTCCATCGCGTTCTTTTCATGATGTTCCATCCGCGCGGGCAGCGTCTTGATACCTCGCGCAACGAGGTAGCAGTCGAACGGCGAAAGCATATTCCCAAGCCCAACCCGCTGCGCGAACGCCAATTGCTCGGAAACCTCACTGTCGTCGGTGATAACGGCACCGCCGATCGAGTCTGAGTGCCCGTTGAGATACTTGGTGGTGCTGTGAACGACGACGTCAGCACCCAGTTCGAGTGGGGCTTGGTAGTACGGACTCGCAAAGGTACTGTCCACGCCGAACGGGGTATCGTGGTCATCGGCGATGTCGGCTATCGCCTGGATATCACACAACCTGATCAAGGGGTTCGACGGTGTTTCTGCCCAGATCAAGTCCGTTCCTGCAGTGACGGCATCGGCGACGTTGTCGGGGTCGCGGGCGTCAACGAAGTCGATGTCAACGTCGAGATGTCCGGCCATGTGATCCGTGAGCAGTTTTTCGGTTCCGCTATAGATGGTGTCCGAAGAGACGACGTGGCCTTCCGGGGGGACTAGCGACAGCATCGTCGTCGATGTGGCAGCCATTCCGGAGGCGAACGCCAATCCGTGCTCACCGCCTTCAAGGCGGGCTAACTGCGCTTCGAGGGCTGCCCGCGTCGGATTGCTTTCGCGTGAGTAGTCGTGTTCATTGCCGTCCTCTCCGCTGGCCCACTCGAACGTGGTCGAGAGGTGGATCGGCGGGACGACGTCGTTCGTTCCATCTCTGTGCGGATGCGTCTCGGTGTCAGCTGCGCCGACTGCGATGGTTCCGAATCGATTCCTGTCGGACTGGCCATTGTGTCTTGTCATCGGATGCTCACCACGGGACCTACTCGGACCCGGTTTAGAGGGGTGTTCATTGGAACGTTCTCAGTTGCGAAGGATAGGCGTGAAGTTCCCGGCGAGGGTGGCCAGAATCCAAACCTCGCCTCGGCGAGAACCAGCTGGTTGTTGATCGCTAACCGGGGTAGGCTTTGAGGAGAAGCGTCTTGTTCGTGAGGGTGGGTGAGTGATTCAGATGTATTTAGTAACGTTCCGTCTTATTCCGGGTGCGTACGATACGGAGTTTCATGAGTTGAATGACGCGATACAAGCGGCTGCCGAGGACACAGAGGGATATCTGGGCAAGCAGACGTGGCATGCACCAGATAGTGAGGCGGTTCTTGTCGTCTATTACTGGGAGTCGTTGGACGCGCTAGAGTCGTTTGGAGTGGATGCGGACCACAAACGCGCGAAACAGCGGTGGACGGAGTGGTACGATGCGTATGAGGTCACCATTACGGAAGTCATAGAGACGTATGGGTGTGGGTTCGGTGACGATGCTAGCCCGCTAGCGTAAGGGTTGTCGGCTGGTTTTGATTAGTGAAGTCGGCAAGCGGATAGCGGGGACTTCCCTGCATCGCTCAACGCAGAGACTCCCAATCGACATCTCCTGTTCCTGTAAGATACGCGACTTCTATTCAGCACGGCTGCTGAACCCGATCATCGCTTGAGGCTTTCAACAAGGCCGCTCAATTAGACCGTGTCGCATTCGCTCATGTGTAGCACATCGTTGATTTCACAGCGTCGCCCGAACAGCGCGCTTGAGAGCATCTCGGTCCGGATTTCGATATAACTCTCGCCGTAGTTGAAACGCTCTGAGAGACGGTGTTAGCTTGTCTTTGGAGACGCCCGTCGACGGCGGGACCGTGATGATCGACGACGTGACGTTTACGGTGCCACTTGCCCCCTTCGGCCGTCTCGGGGCGCCGGTCGCTCGCTGGCGACTCGAACGGCTCGTCGACTACCACGCCGAGGCGCTGAAAGAACTGGCCGAGGGCGGGGACTGGCGGCAGTTCCTCGACGGCTGAGTCACGAGTCTCGTCGTCGGGACCGTTCTGCGACGGTGCTGTTCAGTAGTTCCTCGGCCAGCACGTCGACGCCGAGTTCGTCCTCGCCGGGAGTGGCCGACGTCTCGAACCCCGCCGGTTCCGCGGGCGGACCGCCGCGACTCCCCTGCGGCGGCGGACCGTGGGCGTAGACGCCGTTCGGGTTCGGGAGCGTCCAGACGTGCATCATACAGGGCGTCCGGCAGGGCAGTCGGAGGCCCGTCTCGGCCCCGTCGCCCCACACCTGCTGGTACTTCCACCACGCGTATCGCCCCGGGAGGCCGACGTGGTGGTGCCACGGCGAACAGCGCGCGTCGGCGTCCTCGTCGGCCCCGCCGTAGACAGACGGCGGGTCGTCGAGTTGCTCACCGTCTCGCGTCGCCACGAACATCACCCCGAGGGGGCGCCACCACTTGTTGTCGACCATGATAGCGGCCGGCCGACCGGCGTCGAGTATCGACTCGTCACCGATGTAGCGTGGGTTCAGCCAGTGTGACCAGCCACCGGAATCGCCGTCGGTCAGCAGGTCGAAGTACGGGACGAAGCCGTCTTCGAGCAGCGCGCCGACTGTCGAGAAGTCGCGCTCTAGCGCCCTCGTGGCCTCGTCTCGAAGTTCTTTCGTCCGCGGGTGCTCGTCCGCACACCCGGCCGTGGTCGCGTCCTCGCAGTCACGCATCGCTGGCCGCGTCGTGGCGTCGGGACAGTCGGGCCTAAACGAGATGGCTGGGCCGGCGCTCGTGCCGCCCCCCGAGAGACCGAACACACCTCCCGAGGCCCGCAGGACGTCGCGCCGGGAGAGCGACCCGGCCGTGAGTTCGTCGGGCATGTGGTGTGCGGTCACAAACCACGGTCCAATAAACAATCAGCGGCTATCGTTGGCACGCTGCCGATAAGGTGGCCTTATCGGACGCCACTGGCCCGGTCGACGCCGAGTACGGGGGGCTGGGTGGCTCTGGTACCGACCCTCTCGGTAGGCAGACACTCACACGATTCCGCACCGTTTTGCCGGTTCGGACCCTGTCTACCTCATGGTTCGTCGTCTCAGTGAGGGCGTGTGGCTGCTGGAACTCGGCCTGTTTCCGCCGCTCGCTTCGAACGCCTATCTCGTCGACGAGAGTGCCTTCGACGGTGAGAGTGACGCCCTCACGCTGGTCGATACGGGCCTGTGGTGGAACGAACCAACCATCGTGGACGAACTGGCGGCAGTCGGCTACGGCCCTGCGGACCTCGACCGGGTCCTGTTGACCCACTACGATCTCGACCACGTCGGCGGTCTGAACCGACTCGTCCCCGAGTTCGACGGGCCGGTGTCGGTCGGAACTGACGACCTCGCACTGCTCGAAGGCCACGTCGACCCCGAACTGCTCCACCACAAGGGACTGTTCCACCGGGCCAGCAGACGACTCTTTCCCCTGCCGGACCTCGTGTTGGAACCGGTAGCCGACGGTGACGCCATCGGCGGGTTCACCGCGTACCACACGCCGGGTCACAACCCGGGACACGTCGTCTATCACCACGCGGACGCCTCGGCGGCGTTTCTCGGTGATCTCGTCTGGGAGGACGACGGCGACCTGACGACCCCGTTCTGGGGCGATTCCTACGACATGAATCGTCTCCGGCGGAGCATCGCCGACCTCTCGGCGCGAATCCCCCCGTTCGAAATCGCGGCGATGGGTCACGGCGACCCGCTGACAGTCGGTGGCGACGACGCGCTCCGGACGCTCGCCAGCCGGGTTTAACCCCGCGACGACGAACACCTGACCTGTGTGGGGATGGTTATTTACTCGCGTCGGCCCTCCGTCCGAGTATGATAGCGCGGTTGGCTGTCGTCGGTGCCGGAGCGGCCGGGGCCGCGGCGACCTACGCACTCCGGGACGCGCCGGTGGACGTGACCGTCTTCGAGAAGAGTCGCGGCGTCTGTGGTCGGGCGGCCACCCGGCGGAAGGACGACTGCACCTACGAGTACGGGGCGAACTACCTCAAGGACGCCGACGACCGCGTCACCGAACTGGTGACCGAGGCGCTCCCGTCCGACGGTCTCGTCGACGTCGAGGCACCGATTTACACTTTCGAGCGAACCGGCGGCATCGACGAGGGTCGGGAGGCAGACGAACGCAAGTGGACCTACGAGGCCGGCATCACGCAACTCGCGAAGCGCCTGTTCGCCGAGACGGACGCGACCGTCCACAACGGCGTCCGCGTCGAGACGCTCGACCGAGCGGACGACGGGTGGCGAATCGTCGACGACGAGGAGACAGACCGTGGTGAGTTCGACGCCGTCCTCCTCACCCCGCCGGCCCCGCAGACGGCAGACTTGCTCGGACAGGCACGGTGGGACCACGACGACTGCCGGGACTTCCGACAGGCCATCGCGTCGGTGCCGTACCGCACCGTCGTCACGGGGGTCTTCCACTACCCGTTCGAACTCGACGTCCCGTGGTACGGCGCGGTCAACACCGACAAGGACCACGACGTCGGGTGGGTCGCCCGCGAGGAGTGCAAGGACGGTCACGTCCCCGACGGCGAGTCGCTGCTGGTGGTCCAGATGAACGAGCCGTGGTCGGTCGCCAACTACGACGAGCGTCCCGACCAGATGCTCTCGGCCATCGCCGAGCGTACCGCGCACCTGCTGGACGACGACCGACTCACCGACCCCGACTGGACGGACTATCAGCACTGGCGGTACGCCCAACCGGAGGCCACCGTCGACCACGAGGCGCTGCGGGGAGCCACCGATCACGACCTCTACTTCGCCGGCGACTGGGTAGCCGACGAACCGCGCCTCCACGCGGCAGTACGGAGCGGACTGGAAACTGGCGAGGCAATCGCCGAGGACACCGCGTAGCGACGCGTGTCGTTTTCACTCGCCGGCGGTCGTCTCGCCCCGGATACGTATCTCGAACCCGGTGTCACGCATCGTGACCGGGCCGAGAACGGGGTTCGGATACGCCGGGTGCCGGCGGGTGTGGAGGACGACTTCTTCGACGGCCGGGTCGTACGCGGCGAGGAGGTTGCGAACCGGGGGGTTCGTGACCGCCTCCTCGGGGAGCATCTGCCGGGCATCGGCCGCTCGTCGTGTGCACGAGAGGACGTAGGTCACCGGGTCGCCGAGACCGGGGTCGGCGTCGACCGTGACGGTAGCCCCGCTATGGTCCACTCGTTCGACGGCCTCGGTGTGTGAGAGCGCGAGCGGCGGGCCGCGGAGGCGGAACCGTGCCCCGACGGCTATCGGTCGGCGCGCCTCTCCCTCGTCTGCCCACCCGGCGACGACGAAGGCGTAGACGCCGCCGCCGAGACCGGCGACGGGAACACGAGTGACCGAGCCGTCGAGTCGGACGCCGCCGGTATCGGCTCTGGGGTCCAGCCGCGCCGTGACGTCGTTGTCCACGGTGAGTCGCCACGTGCGCTGGCTACGGCCGCCGGTCGCGAGGAACCCGTCTTCCGTGCGGATGGTCGTCGTCTGACCGTGTGCCACCGTCCGTCGACGTACTTTTGGAGTGACCACGGTGGCTTCAGGCCCGAGAGCGTCGTCTGCTGGTCCCTGAAGAACCGAAACGTGAGCGAGGCACGCGGCAGACTGAGGATTCCGGGGTCGTCCTCGGTCGGATTCGTGACGATACCGAACCCGGAGTCCGTCCCGCTGGGCGGTCCACAGACACGGCTCACGTCCCCCTGCAACTCCGGGACGCCCGGACAGCCCACGCCGTCGAGCGAGAGGTTCCGACCGCGGCTCGTCCATATCCGGCCATCGACTGGGTGGCTGTGATCGGTTTCGGACGCTCGCCGTCTGTCGGCCAGATTGTCACGGGGTCCCCGTCGTCCGCCGGTCCCGACAGGCCTTTGCGTCGCCGCCGACAGCCACCGACATGGACACGAAGCGGGAACTGACGAGCGTCGACCTCGCGGCCCTCGAGGGCGAACTCGCCGACTACGAGGGCGCGAAACTCGACAAGGCGTATCTCTACGCCGAGGACGACCTTGTCAGACTGAAGATGCGGGACTTCGACCGCGGGCGGGTGGAGTTCATCATCGAAGTCGGTGACGTCAAACGCGCCCACGTCGCGGCGGCCGAACACGTTCCGGACGCCCCGGGCCGGCCGCCGGACTTCGCGATGATGCTCCGGAACCGCCTCTCCGGGGCGGACCTCGTCCGCGTCGAGCAGTTCGAGTTCGACCGCATCGTCGAACTGGAGTTCGACCGCGAGGACGGGTCGACGACCATCGTCGCGGAACTGTTCGGCGACGGCAACGTCGCGGTGTTAGACGAGTACGGCGAGGTCATCGACTGTCTGGAGACGGTACGCCTGAAGTCACGCACCGTCGCGCCCGGGACGCCCTACGAGTTCCCGTCGGCGCGGTTCAACCCCCTGACCGTCGACTACGAGGGGTTCGTCGCCCGGATCCGGGAGTCCGACTCGGACATCGTTCGGACGCTGGCGACGCAACTCAACTTCGGCGGCCTCTACGGCGAGGAACTGTGTACGCGGGCGAACATCGACTACAACGTCCCCGTCGATGAGGTGACCGACGAGCAACTCGAACGCCTCTACGAAATCGTCACGGACCTCGGCGAGCGACTGCGGACCGGTGACCTCGATCCTCGGGTGTACTACGACACGCCCGACGGTGCCGAGGACACAGAGGAGAGCGTTGCTCCAGCGGAGCAACGAAACGGCGGCGGTGAAACCGCCAACGAGAACCGCCAGCGCGTCGACGTCACGCCCATCCCGCTCGAAGAGTACGACCACCGGTACAGCGAGCCGTTCGACTCGTTCAACGACGCGCTGGACGACTACTTCTTCAACTTCCAGCGGGAGCAAGAGGTCGAGGGCGGCGAGACCCAGCGCCCCGATTTCGAGGCGGAGATTTCGAAGTACGAGCACATCATCCAGCAACAGCAGGGCGCTATCGAGGACTTCGAGGCCGACGCCGAGGCCGAACGCGAGAAGGCCGAACTGCTGTACGCCCGCTACGACCTCGTCGACGAGGTCATCTCGACGGTCCAGCAGGCCCGCGAGGACGACGTGCCGTGGGACGAAATCGAGGCCACGTTCGAGGAGGGAGCGGAACGCGGTATCGCGGCGGCGGAAGCCGTCGTCGGCGTCGACGGGAGCGAGGGGACCGTCACGCTCGACGTCGACGGCACCCGCGTCACCGTCGACGCCAGTCAGGGCGTCGAGAAGAACGCGGACGAACTGTATCAGGAGGCCAAGCGCATCGAGGGCAAGAAGGAGGGCGCGATGGCGGCCATCGAGGACACGCGCGAGGACCTCGAAGCCGTGAAACAGCGCCGCGAGGAGTGGGAGGCCGAGGACACCGACGCGGCCCCGGAACCGGACGAGGCGGACGACGACGAACCCACCGACTGGCTCTCGGAACCCTCTATCCCCATCCGCAACAACGAGCAGTGGTACGAGCAGTTCCGCTGGTTCCACACCTCCGACGGCTACCTCGTCATCGGCGGCCGGGACGCCGACGACAACGAGGAACTCGTCCAGAAGTACTGCGAGCGGGGTGACAAGTTCTTCCACGCACAGGCCCACGGTGGCCCGGTCACGGTGCTGAAGGCGACGGGGCCGAGCGAACCCGCTCAAGAGGTCGACTTCCCCGAATCCTCGCTCGAGGAAGCGGCGCAGTTCGCCGTCTCGTACTCCTCGGTCTGGAAGGACGGGAAGTTCGCGGGCGACGTGTACATGGTCGACCCAGAACAGGTGTCGAAGACCCCCGAGAGCGGCGAGTATCTGGAGAAGGGCGGGTTCGCCGTCCGCGGTGACCGGACCTACTTCGAGGACACGCCGGTCGGCGTCGCCGTCGGCATCACCTGTGAGGACCAAACACAGGTCATCGGCGGCCCGCCCGCCGCAATCCGACCGAACGCGGCGACGAGCATCACCGTCGAACCCGGACAGTACGCCCAGAACGACATCGCCAAGCGCCTCTACCGGGAGTTCAAGGACCGCTTCGCCGACGAGACGTTCGTCCGGAAAGTCGCCAGCCCGGACAAGATTCAGGAGTTCCTCCCGCCGGGCGGGAGTCGGATGGTCGACGAGTAGCACGGCTCACGCAGGCTTATATACTTGTTGGTCGTATTATACGTAGATACAGACAGAGGCCACGATCGGCGGTCCTCGGCCGTGTATCTGGAGCCTCAATGTTTCAAGAAGCCCTAAACTACCCACGAAACAGCGACAGCGCGGTCAAGAACATCGCCATCGGCGGGCTACTACTGTTCGTCAGTTTCCTCGTGGTCCCCACCTTCCTGGTGCTGGGATACGTCGTCCGGACGCTCCGGCAGGTACTCGGCGGCGTAGAGGAACCCCCGGAGTTCGACGACTGGGGTGAGATGCTCGTCGACGGACTGAAGGCGTTCGCTATCGGGTTCGTCTACGCGCTGCTGCCCACGGTCATCGCGATCGTGGCGCTGTTCGCCACCGGCGTCACCGCCGGCATCGGCGGGAGCAACGGCGGGACGGGGCTGGCGATCGGTCTCATCGCCGTCGTGACGGCGCTCCTCGTGGCCGCCGTCTCGTTGCTCGTCGCATACGTGATTCCGGCGGCCGTCGTCGCGTGGGTCCGCACCGACCGTCTCGGCGCGGCGTTCTCGCCCGCCGAACTCCGCCCGATGGCCTTCAGCCGAACCTACGCCACCGGGTGGCTCGTCGCCGTCGGTATCGGTCTCCTGAGCGGCATCGTCATCGGCCTGTTGAACGTCGTGGTCATCGGTGCCATCCTCGCCCCCTTCATCACGTTCTACGCGAACGTCGCGGGGGCCCACGCGATCGGCTCGGCGGTCCGGGAGATGCCCGCCGTCGAGGAGGGGCCCGACGCCCCGGCCAGCCAACCCGCAGCCTGAGCGGTCGAGGCGCGGTAGAACGGATTTTCTGTGACAGTCAGTGTCCAAGTGACGACCAGTAGCTATCGAGCGTGTCCGAATCTGGCAGGCTACTCGTAGTGTCTTTTCAGCCCGTCTTTATCCCTTCGGCAGGCGTACTTCCGTTCGTTACTGCCACGCCGGGCCGACGACGAGCGTTCTCGTTCGCGCCGCTGACGGAGGCGGTGACGGTGATACCCATGTTCGAAGACGCACTCAGATTTCCGTGGAACGGCGAGAAGAAAGTCGAGACGCTACTCGTCGGGGGCGTGTTGAGTCTGCTGGGGTTCCTGTTCGTCCCGCTCCTGTTCGTGTACGGCTACCTCGTCCGCGTCGTTCGACAGGTGGCGGCGGGCAACACCGAAGCCCCACCCGTGTTCGACGAGTGGGGCGACCTCCTCGTAGACGGTGTCGTCGCTTTCGTCATCTCGCTCGTGTACCTGCTGGTCCCCGTGATTGCCATCGCCGTCGCGGCGTTCCTGTTCCTCGTTCCCGTCACCATCGTCGAGGGCGGGACCGGGCCACGAACCGGACTGCTCGCCGCCGGGGGCGTTCTGGTCGCGTTGCTGGTGCTGTCCGTGACGCTGGTGCTGTTGCTCGCCGCACTGTACCTCCTTCCGGCGGGCGTCGCCGCCTACGCCCGGACGGGTCGGTTCGGCGCGGCGTTCTCGCCCGGTGACCTCCGGTCCGTCGCGGGCGACCGGCGCTACGCGATCGGATGGCTCGTCTTCGTCGCCATCGGCGTCCTCGCACAGCTACTCGCTGGCGCCGTCGCGGCCACCGGCGTCGGCGCACTACTGGTACCGTTCGTCGTGTTCTATGGCAACGTCGCCGGCGCTTACGCCATCGGGGCCGGCGTCGCCGACGTCGACATCGCGAGCGAGACGGACGAGGACGCGACTACCGGCCAGCCCGCAGTGTGAATAGCAGGGCACTTGTGGACGGGCGGCCCACCACTCGGTATGCAGATCAAAAGCCGGCAGGCCACCGGCGAGGGTCGCGAACGCGTCGAGGTGGTCCCCGAGACGCTCGACGACCTCTGGCACCTCTCGCACGTCGTCGAACCCGGCGACCACGTCTCCGGTGACACCACGCGCCGCATCCAGCGCAACGACGACACCCTCCGTGACAAGGGCGGGGAGCGCGAACCGATGTGGTTGAAAATCGAGGTCACCGACGTCGAGTTCGCGAAGTTCGCGAACCGCCTCCGAATCGGCGGCGAAATCGTCGACTGTTCCCGGGAGGACCAACTGGGCTTTCACCACACGCTGAACGTCGAGGAACACACCGAACTGACCGTCGAGAAGCGTTGGAAACCGGACCAGAACGACCGACTGGAGGAAGCCGTCGAAGCCACCGAGAACCCCGACGTGGCTATCGCCACCGTCGAGGAAGGCGAGGCCCACGTCCACACCGTCGCACAGTACGGCACCGAAGAGCGAGCGTCCATCACGTCGACGACGGGGAAAGGCGACTACGCCCGGCCCCGCGACGAACTGTTCGCCGAACTCGCCGCCGTCCTCAAACGGCAGGACGTGGACGCCTACATCCTCGCCGGACCGGGATTCACGAAACAGGACGCGCTGGACTACTTCGAGGAGGAGATTCCGGACATCGCAGCGCAGATTACCGTCGTCGACACCGCCGCTGTCGGTGACCGTGGCGTCCACGAAGTCCTGAAACGTGGCGCCGTCGAGGACGTCCAGCAACAGACCCGAATCGCCGAGGAGGCCGACCTCATCGACGAACTCATGGCCCGCATCGGTGAGGGAAGTGAGGTGGCCTACGGCCCCGACGAAGTGGCCAAAGCCGCCGACTTCGGCGCCATCGAGACGCTGTTGGTACTCGACGACCGACTGCGCGAAGAACGGTCGGGCGAGGGCGACTGGGACGTCGACGTCGACCACATCATCGAGACCACCGAGCAGAAAGGCGGGTCGGTGACCGTCTTCTCCGCGGAGTTCGCACCCGGACAGCAACTGTCGAACCTCGGCGGTATCGCCGCACTCCTTCGCTACCGCCTCGACTGACACTGCGTCGTGACTGCGGGTCGTCCGTCATCGGCTCGGAGTATCGTATCTTGTAATCGCCCGAAACGGTTTTTCCCTGTCCTACCCTGTAACGGGTATACACTCCGCGGGAGTGGCTTGGATGGTATTCGAAGAACAACCGGACTTCGCGCGACAGGTGGCCGACTTGAACAAGTACGGTCAGGCGCTCAATCGGTGTGAGACCGTCGAAGAGGTGGTCTCGCTGACACTGGAAGCGATGTCGCTGCTCTTTCAGTTCTCTTACTCGACCTTCGTCGAGGTTCGTGACGGTGACCCGCGCGTGGTCCACAGCACGAACCCCCGGTTGGCGGCGGGCGATCAGCCGAGCGCCGTCGCGGTCCGAGCGCTGGAGGCCGGCGAGACTGTCATCGCCACCGGTGACGAGGCTGGCATGACCACCGACTCCGACGTGACCGCCACGCTCGCCGTCCCGACGCAGGTCGGCGGGGAAGTGACGGCGATACTGGTGACTCGCTCTACGTCCGTCGAGTCCTTCGGCGAAGAACAGAGTCGCCCGCTGGAGATTCTGGCCTCCCACGCCGGGACGGCCATCAGCAACATTCGCTCCCGAGAACATCTCGAACGCGCACGGCAGGACCTAGAGACGCGAAAGGAGATGATAGAGATGTACGACCGCCTCCTGCGCCACGACCTCGGTAACGACTTGCAGGTCATCGCGGGATTCGCAGACGCCGTCGCGGCGGACGTCGACGGGCAGACCGAGGAGTACGTCGAGAAGATACAGCGGGCGGCCCGGAGTTCCGCGGACCTCATCGAACGCGTCGGGAGCCTCGTCTCGACGCTCGAAGCACAGGACGAACCGGAACCGCGTGACCTCGGAGCGTTACTCGGGACGACGGTCACCGAAGTTGCGGGGAACTACGAGAATCTGTCGGTCGACTTCGACTCGGAGGCGTTCGACTACCGAGTGTACGGCGGGGAACTGCTCGACTCGGTGTTTGCGAATCTCGTCTCGAATGCTGCCGTCCACAACGATGGTGACGTGCGGATGCGCGTCTACGAAGAGGAACTCGGGACCGAGCAAGTCGTCGTCGGGTTCGCGGACGACGGCAGCGGCGTCCCGGAGGACATCCGCGAGCGCATCTTCGAGATGGGGGCGAAGGGGCCGGACAGTTCCGGGAGCGGGTTCGGTCTCGGCTTCGTCCGCGCGCTGACCGAGTCCTACGGGGGGAGCGTACGCGTCGGCGAGAGCGAGATGGGCGGGGCGGACTTCCGGGTCACACTCCAGCGCGTCTGAGTCACCGCTCGTCGACCGTTATCGAGAGGCCGTCCTCCGCGAACCGCACGTCGCCGTCGTACGCCTCGCCGAGCGACGACAGCATCTCCTCGTGTCGTCCCTCCGTATGCGGATAGAGGTGCGTGAGATAGACGCGGCCGATGTCGGCGTCTGCTCCGGCGAGTGCATCGCCGAGTGCCGCCGGCGTCGGGTGGTTCGAGACGTCGACGTCGTCGGGAAACGAGCAGTCGTGGACGAACACGGCCGCGCCGTCGGCGAACTCGACGAGGTCGATGAACGCCTCCGAGTCGCCGCTGAACGCTATGGTCGGGCCGTCAGCGGTGGGCGTCACCCGATAGGCGAAACACTGCATCGAGTGCCTCGTCTCGAAGTGGTCGAGGTCGAACCCGGCGAGCGAGACGGGGCCGTCGACGTCCCGGAGCGTCAAATCGAGGCGGTCCTGCATGTACTCGTGGACCGAGAGGAGGTCCTCGACGAGCGACCGGGTCCCGGGCGGGCCGGCTATCGTCAGGTCGGTCTCGCCGGCCAGCCACCGGGCTTTCAGCAGGACGTCGAGGTCCGAGACGTGGTCTAGGTGGTGGTGAGTGAGCAGGACGGTGTCGACGCCCTCGTACCCACGGTCCGTGCGGGCGAGCGCATTGAGGACGCCGCTACCGCAGTCGATCAACAGAGCGTCGCCGTCGCTCTCGACGAGATAGCCAGACTGGGCGCGGTGACCGGTCGGCATAGCGCTGCCGGTGCCGAGAAACGTCAGTCGCATACGCGGGACCACCGCTCGGAGAAGCAAAGGTATTGGTGTCGTCAGCGGGGTGGGCGGACTGCGGTTGAGTGGGGGAGGGTATGGGGACCGCTCAGGGCCGCGTCAGCGGAGGGGTGGGCAGCGGATGGCCGCCAACGGGGACCGGTGGGGCGGTGACAGGGGAGCGTGCCACCGGATCAGGGCGGAATCGGGTGAACCGGGTCGCCCCGCGACGGCGCAATTTAGGCTTGTACCGGGTATATAAAAAGTCCATCTGAGGCTCAAAACGAGTTTTGAGCGACCGGAATCCGGTCAGTAGTCGGCGTAGGCGAGCGTCACCGCGACGATAGCGACGACGAGGAGGCCGCCGAGAAAGAACGCCAGTCCCGGTTCGATCTCGAACCCGCCGCCGGCCGCCGTCGTCGCCACCTCCGTCGCCATATCGAGGGAAGCCGGTTCCTCTGTCGCCACCTCGGTGGGGGCCGGAGTCGGCGTCTCCGTCGCTTCGGCGATGCTGATACCGCCGCCGTCGCCGCCAGCGGTCGTCTCGACCTCCGTCTCTGTCGAGACAGCCGTCGGCGTCTCGGTCGCGTTCCCGCCCTGTGAGGACACCGAGTACCCGCCGTCCGCCCCGCTTGACTCGGCACCGTCCCCCGAGGCGCCCATCCCGAACGGGAACGGGACGTTGCCGAGCAGTATCTGGAGGACGAGACTGGCGGCGGTCAGGATACCGACGGCGGGCATCAGGCGCTTGACGAGCGACTTGAGCGACCGCTTCCGGTCTCGCGTGCCGACGAACAGCACGAGGGGGTCCTCGGGCGGTTCGTACACCTTCATCTCTTGGCCCTTCTCGGAGTACTGGGTCCCGGCGACGGCGATGAGTTCCTCGTTTTCGAGCTTTTCGAGGTGGTAGGAGACCTTCTGGATAGACATCCCCAGTCGGTCGGCGAGTTCGGAGGGCGTTCCCGGGTCGTCGTAGACGGCGTTGAGTATCTCGCGGGCCGTCTCAGAAGAGAGCGCGTCCAGGACAGCGGAGACGTCGTCGTCGACACCGACGATCTGGAGTTCCCCGTCCTGTGACGCGCTCGCGTCGGGACCACGCGAGGGCAGCAGGGACATGTACGACTCACTGAATCCCAGCGTAATGAATCTCGTGGAGACTCCGGTGTGGATTTGACTGTTCGGCCGGCGGGACTAATCCGATCTTAACCCCGGTGTCTAGCTATCGTGGCGGAACCCACTTCCCCCCGCAGTCCTACCGAATCACCAGAGCCGACAATGGGTGGACGAGAGCGCCTCGCGGCGACCGACCCCGACTTCGACCCGGGTGCGGTCGCCATCGACGACGCGGACGTACTGGACTGTCTCGCGCCCGTCGTACAGGACTGGTGGGTCGAGCAGTTCGGCGAGTTCGTCCCCGGTAACGGCGGCTTCTTCACCCCGCCACAGAAGGAGGCTATCCCGCTCATCCACGGCGGCGAGAACGCCCTCATCTGTGCGCCGACGGGGTCGGGTAAGACGCTCGCCTCCTTTACGGGCATCATCAACGAACTGTTCGCGAAGGCCCGCGAGGACGAACTGGACAACTCCGTCTACTGTCTGTACGTCTCACCGCTGAAGTCACTGGCCAACGACATCCACCGGAATCTGGAGGTGCCGCTAGCGGGCATCACCGAGAAACTCGACGAGAAGGGCGAGGACGTGGAGATCCGCCACGCCATCCGGCACGGCGATACGAGCGACAGCGAGCGACAGGCGATGCTTTCGACGACGCCCCACATCCTGAACACGACGCCGGAGACGCTCGCCATCCTGCTCAACTCCCCGAAGTTCAAGGCGAAACTGGAGACGGTCGAGTACGTCGTCGTCGACGAGATTCACAGCCTCGCCGAGAACAAGCGGGGGACCCACCTCTCCGTGTCGCTGGAACGACTCGAAGCGATGGCCGAGGGGTCGCCGACCCGAATCGGCTGTTCGGCGACGGTCGAACCGCTGGACACCGTCGCGGAGTTCCTCGTCGGCCGCGAGGAACCGGGCGGTGAGCCACGGCCCTACGAAATCGTCGACACCCGGTTCGCGCGGGACTTCGACGTGGAACTGACGACGCCGACGGACGACCTCATCGACACGCCCGGCGACGTCGTCACCGAGCGCTTCTACCGCGAACTCCACGAGCAGATTCAGGACCACACGAACACGCTCGTCTTTACGAACACGCGCTCGGGGGCCGAACGCGTCCTCCAGAACCTCCGAGAGAACTTCGGCGACTACGACGAGGACAACTCCGGGTGTCACCACGGGTCCCTGTCGAAGGAGAAACGACAGGCCATCGAGCAGGCGCTGAAAGACGGCGAACTGGACGTGGTGACCACCTCGACGAGTCTGGAACTGGGCATCGACATGCCGTACATCGACCTCGTCGTACAGGTAGGCTCTCCCAAATCGGTGGCCTCGCTCCTCCAGCGAGTCGGCCGCGCGGGCCACCAACTCGGACAGACAGTCGAGGGCCGCGTGGTCGCGCTGGACCGGGACGAACTCGTCGAGTGTGCGGTGATGCTACAGAAAGCCGAGGACGGCTTCGTCGACCGGGTGTTCATCCCCGAGAACGCACAGGACGTGGCGACACAGCACGTCTACGGGATGGCAATCAACCAGGTTCGCCCGGAACAGGACCTCAAAGATACGCTCCGGCGGGCCTACCCCTACCGAAACTACACGGACGAGTCGTGGGAACAGCTCTGTCGCTATCTCACTGCGGACTACCCTGGGATGGCGGACCGGAACGTCTATGCGAAGATTTGGCGGGACACGAACGACCCGCCGGACGGGGAGTACCACTACGAGGAATACGCCGTGGGCGAACCGCTCGTCGGCAAGCGCGGCCGTCTCGCCCGAGTCATCTACATGACCAACATCGGGACCATCCCCGATTCGTTCACCTGTGACGTCTTCGTCCGGGGCGGCGACGAGTGGGTGGGTCAGTTAGACGAGGCGTATCTGGACACACTGGAGCAAGGCGACGTGTTCGTCCTCGGCGGGTCGAACTACGAGTACCGCTATCGCCGGGGGTCGAAGGTGTACGTCGACCCGACGAGCGCGCGGCCGACGGTGCCCTCGTGGTTCTCCGAGCGCCTGCCGCTGTCGTACGACCTCGGCGGTGAGATACTCACCTTCCAGCGGGAGTTGCTCGGCAAACTCGAACGCGGCGGGATGTCCGAGGTGCGAAACTGGCTCCGGGACTTCCCCCTCGACGAGAACAGCGTCCGCGCCATCGCGCGGATGTTTCGCGAGCAGGTGGCCTACGCCGGGGCAGAGAGCGTCGCCACGGACGAGCGGCTGGTGATAGAGGAGGCGATGGACCACGACGAGTACGAACGGCGCTACTACGTCCACTCGAACTACGGGCGGCGGTTCAACGACGGGCTCTCGCGCCTGCTCGCCTACCGCGTGGCACAAGCGGCCAACGCCAACGTGCAGGTGGCCGTCGCCGACAACGGCTTCACCCTCTCGATGCCGCTGAACCGCAAGGTCGACATCCAGCGCGTCCTCGAAGGTATCGACCCCGACGACGTGCGCGAGGACCTGCGAGCGAGCCTCGAGGGGACCGACCTGCTACAGCGGTACTTCCGCATCAACGCCACGCGCTCGCTGATGATTCTGAAGCGGTACAAGGGCTACGAGAAGTCCGCCAGCGAACAGCAGGTGTCCTCGGAGATGCTCCTCGGGTTCGCCGAAGACCTCGGCGACTTCGCCGTCGTTGAGGAGACCTACCGGGAGATTCTGGCGGACAAACTCAACGTCGCGGGCATCGAGGACGTATTGACAGACGTCGAACGCGGTGCCGTCGACGTGGTCTCGACGCGGGTCGATTCGCCGTCGCCCCGCGCGTTCGGACTCGCGACGCTGATGGCCAGCGACGTCGTCCTCGCCGAAGACGAGTCAGCCGTCCTCGAAGAGTTCCATCGGCGCGTCCTCGAAGAGATAGAGGGCGACGACGCCGACCGGTCTGTCGCGACGGACGACTGATACTGGTGGCTGTAAGTTCGTAAAGATATTCGCCACCTCGGGGTGGCGAATTACTTCAGTTTGTTACAGCCACCAGTATGAGCGTCGTAGATGCCGGTACTAGTTGCCCAAATGATAAGACGGGTGGCGTCAGCTACCGTAGTGCTGACTAATGCCACATCACACACACGGTGAGGACCGAGCGGAACCGGAACCCGGACACGTCCACGAGTCCGTCGACGCCGACGTCGACGCCCGCGACGACTGGGCGCGGCGTCGACGGAAAGGCATCCCGACGGACAAGCAACTGCTCGTCGTCGCCTGCATGGACGAGCGAATCCCGGTCGAGGAGGCCCTCGGACTCTCGCTCGGGGACGCACAGATATATCGGAACGCCGGCGGGAAGGTGACGGACGACGTCGTCCGGTCGGCGGCGCTGACGACGCAGTTCTTCGAGACGACCGAGATTATCGTCGTCAACCACACCGACTGCGGGATGATGAGCGCCAGTGACGAGGACGTGGTCGCGGGACTAGAGGCCGCCGCAGGCGGGGACCTAGACGACGTCGACATAGACCCGTCGCTCCCCGACCTGAACCTCGGCGACCACTCGGTGGCGGAGTGGGTACGCATGACTGACGACATCGACGAAGCCTGTGCGGCACAGATCGAGTACCTGCGGAACCACGAGTTGATTCCCGACGACGTGACGGTGACGGGGTACGTCTACGAGGTGGAGAGCGGTCACCTGCGTCGCCCCGGTGAGCGGGTCGCCGAAGACGTCAACGAACGGGTGTGAGACGGGTCGGCCCCTCCGATAGAGGTGGCGTCGGTAGCCGACTGCGACTCACTCGTCCGCGCCGTCGAACTCGGTGAACGCCTCGATAGAGACGTACAGGTCGTCGCGACCTCCCGGTTGCATGACGTAGGTTGTCGGGTAGACATCCGCGACGGGGTACACTTCCGGTGTCTTCATCTGAACGACCTGCTCTTCGTCGAGACCGTCGATGAACTCTGTCGTCACCATCGGTTCGACGAAGGTCAACTGCCCGGTGCCGTCGCCGTCCGTGTCGTACGCGCCGTAGATGTTCGTGTGTGTGAACGACCCGTCGGGCCGGAACTCGGCCCCAGTCGTGTCGACGAGGTGTTCGCCCATCTCGCCCTCGACGAGCGGCGTGTCGGGTTCGCCGTCGCCATCGGCATCTATCACCGGCAGGCGCTGGTAGTCCGTCGGCATCTGTGCGTCCGGAATGTCGAACGTCGCCGGGCCGGTGACGATGGTCTCGACCATCTCTTCTGGAACCGTGTAGAAATGAAAGTCGTAGTGAGGGACGGTGTAGACGTCCGGCGGTGGATGACCTTCCGGATTGTAGTGGAAGCCCACGAACGTGAACTGATGTGTCTCCACCGACGCGGGGAGCGCAAGATGTGCGTCCAGTGCGTCCTCGTCGAACGCCGCCAGTGCGTCGGCGTCCATGTAGACACCGAGCGACGAGAGGTTCCCCTGTGGGTTCGTCGTCGCGTACGTCTGGACCACCCCATCGAGAAAGTCGATATCGTCGCCCCACACTACCTCGTGGTTCTGTGGTTTCGGATGCGCTGCCGTCCGCGCTGAGAAGGCCCGCCCCCCGGCGATGACCCCTCCCGCGAGTACGGCACTCGTCGCTACGCCCCGCTTGAGCGCATCGCGCCGTGTCAATCCTGTCTCTGGCTGTTGGTCGGGCATCTGAATCTGGGCGACGCGTGTCGCCCGAACGTGAAGACACGACGCTGTCACATAGTTATAGGTCTCGAAGGTATCGGTAGCAACGAGTACTCTCAGGCCCTGCAGACGGTGTCACGGTAATTGTCGAATACGTAGCATTGTCGTCACCGGTAGCGCTCCGGTGACTGGCGAGTGTTCTATCGCCCCGGTGAGACGTCGACGCCGTTCTGTAGCGAGGTGTCAGCCGTGGTATATCGCGGGTGCCGTCGTCTCCCAGACCTCAGCAGGTCGGTCCCTGCGTGGCCCCACACTTAATCCACGTCTCGCCCTACGGTGGCAGTATGGAGTCGTTGCACCCGCGAGTCAGACTGCTGTGGGCTGGCCGGACAGTCGTCTCCGCGTCCGTACTGCTGGGACTCGTGGTACTGGTAGACCGGTTGTTCTTCTCGTTACCGCTGGAACTGGCGGCCGTCGGATGGGCGCTACTGGTCGTTCTCGGCACCGTACACGCGGCGTTCGCACATCGAATCTGGCGCTTCGGGTTGCAGGACGACGCGCTGTTTCTCGTTCGCGGCGTGTTGACCCGCAGGGATACGTCGGTCCCCTACGTCAGGGTCCAGCACGTCGACACGACCCGCGGTCCGATAGAGCGGACGGCGGGCCTCGCCAGCGTCGTCGTCTACACCGCCGGGTCGCGCGGCGCGGACATCACCATCCCCGGCCTCCGCCCGGAGCGAGCGACGGAACTACGAGAGCGTCTCCGTGACCTCGCCAGCGAGAGCGAGGCCACCGACGCAGTATGAGACGACTGCATCCCAGAAGTGCGGTCCGGCGCGTCGGCCGTGCGGTGGTACAGGGCGCCGTCTTCGGCTTCTTCGTCGGGACGGCGCTGGCCGGGACGATCGGCCTGCCGTCGTGGGTCGGCCCCGCGCTCGCTCCACTCGGCGCGACGGTCACGGGCGGGTTCGCGCTGGTTCGGTACTACCGGTTCCGCTATGCGATTACCGGCGGCACGCTGGCCGTCGAGTCGGGCGTGTTCGCCCGCCAGTCGCGCGAGATACCGCTCGGGCGGATTCAGAACGTCGACCTCCGGCAGGGCGTCGTGAATCGATTGCTGGGGCTGACCGTCGTCGACTTCGAGACGGCCGGCGGGAGCACCACCGAGGCCTCGCTGGACGCCGTCGCCCCCGAGGAGGCCGACCGACTCCGCCGCCTCGTCCAGCGCTACGGCCGCGATAGCGACGAGCGAGACGCGGCGACGACCGAGACGTCGACGGACGAGCCCGCCGGTTCGGGGCCGACCGAGCACGACGAGGTGACAGACCTGTTTGCCTTCTCGTGGCGCGACCTGCTGACCTACGCCGTCGTCTCTGTCCGACCGGCCGCGCCGGTGCTGACGCTCGCCGGCCTGCCGCTGGGCGGTGACCTCGTCGCCGCCGTTGTCCGGTTCAACCTCACGCTGGTCGGTGCCGAACCGGCGCTGACGCCGTCGGTGCTGGAGACGTTCGGGCCGCCGAGACTGGTCGCCCTCGCCCTGCTGACGCTCGTTCAGTTCCTGCTGACGGCGCTGCTGGTCAGCGTCGTGCTCACGGTCGTCGAGTACTACGACTTCCGCCTGTTCCGGGAGGGCGACGACTTGCGGTATCAGCGTGGTCTGGTTCGGCGGTACAGCGGCACCATCCCGCTGTCGAAGGTCCAGACGGTGACGGTCAAGGAGAACGTCCTGATGCGCCGGTTCGGACTGGCCACCCTCGTCGTCGAGACGGCGGGCTACAGCGGCGGGAACCAGCAGTCCGCACAGGGCGTCGCCGTGCCGATGGCTCCCCGCGAGGAGGTGTACGAACTCGCACGCGACATCGAGCCGTTCGGAACCTTCGAGTTCGAGCGACCGCCGACCCGCGCACGTCGGCGGTACGCGTTCCGCTTCGCGTTCGTCGCCGCCGTCCTCACCGGCGTCGGCTACGCCGTCGACACGTTCGGTCTGGGGACTGGCTTCTGGTGGGTCTTGCTCGGTCTGTTCGTCCTCGTCCCCCCGGCGGCCCACTTCCGGTGGCGCCATCGTGGGTTCGTGCTGGACGACGACGTTCTGGCCACGCGCTCGGGGTTCTGGTCACAGACGACGCGGATCGTGCCGTACTACCGTGTCCAGACGGTGTTCGTCGGTCGGTCGCCGTTCCAGCGTCGTCGTGACCTCGCGACGGTCACCGCGGATACCGCCAGCACGGCGAGCATCTTCGGCGGGTCCGCGACCGTCTACGACGTCGACGAGGCGACGGCAAGCGACCTCCGGGCCGAACTCCGGAGACGACTGTACACGGACTTGCTGGCCCGAAAGCGCGCTCGTCTCACTGCCAGCGACAACGAGTAGGGGTCACGGAAACCGGCCGTCTCCGTGCCGCCGTACGGCTACGACCGGCCGACCGCCCCGAACGCCGGCCTCACTCGATGTGTCGCGTGCCACACTGCTTACAGGAGAACAGCGTCCCATCGGATAGGTCTTGTTCGGCCGCCAGCGGGAAGCCACAGTCGGGGCAGTCCGTCATACGTTATATTCACGGCCGACGGGGTTTAAAACACGGCGCTACCTATGCAAGGTCGCACTAGCTCTCCGCCCACTCGACGAGTCGCCCGTACACCTCGTCCGTCCCGAGAGCGTCGGCGTCGCCCACGAGCACGAGGGCCTTTTTCGCCCGCGTCATCGCGACGTTGATGCGTCGGTAGTCCTCGAATATCGGCCCCTCCAGCGTCTCCGTCGCGACGAAGGAGACGACGATGACCTCTTTGCTCGACCCCTGGAAGCGGTCGACGGTGTCGACGGCCACGTCGGGCAGTCGGCGGTCGAGTTCGGCGACCTGCGCCCGGAACGGCGCGATGACGCCGACGTCCGCTGCAGGGACGCCGGCCTCGCGATACGCCGCTACCACCTCGGCGACGGCGTCGGCCTCGACGGGGTTGGTGTTACCCGTCTGGGTCCCGCCGGGATCGACGAACGAGACTCTGTCTCGGAGGTGCTCGGGCAGGGCGTCCATCGAGACGCCCGGGAGGTCGTCGATTCGCTGGCCCGCGACCTCGCCGGTCGCCGGGCGCAACTGGCCGTCGTAGAACTCTCTAGAGGCGAAGGCCTGAATGTGCTGGGCCATCCGGTACTGCCGGTCCAGCATCACCCCGGCGTCGGGATGCGTCTCGATGAGGCGCTGGAACAGCGACGTCGAGAGGGTGGCGTCCTCGGACTGGACGACGGGCGGGAGTTGCTGGTGGTCCCCGACGAGGGCGAACCGGTCGGCGAGCGTCGTCGCCGCCAGCGTCCCGGGTTCGGTCAACTGGCCGGCCTCGTCGACGACGGCCACGTCGAACGACTGGCTCTGCATGGCCGTCCCACCGCAGGTGGCCGTCGTCGCCGCGACCACCTGCGCGTTCTGGAGTGTCGCCGCACACTCACCCGGGTCGCCGGACTGCTCTAGCCGGTAGTTCTGCATGTCCTCGCGCACGCCGCTCTCGGTACCGACGCGGACGATATCGGTGAATCCCTGCTCTTCGAGTGCCTCGATGGCGTTGTCGACGGCGCGGTTGGTAAAGGCCGACAGCAGGACCCGGTCGCCACGGTCGACCAGTGCCCGGACCATCCGCGCGAGCGTGTAGGTCTTCCCGGTTCCCGGCGGGCCGTGGACCAGCGCGAAGTCCTCGGCACCGACCGCCAACTGGACGGCCTCGTTCTGGGCCTCGTTGTTGTCGATGAACGTCTCCGCGACCGTCTCGAACTCGGGGTCCCGTCGTCCGAACAGCACGTCCTTCTGCTCGGGCGGTTGCGTGAGCAGGGCGTCGTGGAGTGCGTTCTGGAGGCGGTCGGTGGTCAGTTCCGAAGGGTAGATGTCGAGACGGCGCAGGTCCAGCGGTTCGTCGGCGGTGACGACTATCTCCTCGCCGCTGCTCACGGTTTCCCCGTTCGCGTCTTCCGAGGCGGTTCGCGCCTCGCCAATCCGTTCGACCCGCGCCAGTTCCGCGTCCCCGGTCACCGGGTCGCCGTCGCTGGCCATCACGAGGTCGCCTTCCCGAATCTTCGAGACGGCCCCGGTACCCCTCGCTCGGAGTTCCCAGCGACCGCTGTCGAGTTCCGTCCGTCCCACCGGTTCGAGGTCGACGAGCGCCCGGTCGTCAGCGGCGCGTTCCTCGGCGGTCTGCTCCCAGAGTTTCGCGTACTCGCGGTGGACCGCCCGTCGCTCGGCCTCGATGGCCGTATAGAACCGCTCGAAGTAGTCCCGCTCTGCTTCGGGGATGGCGACGCCGACCTGTCCGGCCTTCGATTCTTGGTCGAGACGGCCGGAGACGGCCATACAGGTGTCCTGCTCGAAGCAGTACTCGCACTTGGCGTTGGCCTCGTAGCCCGTCGGCACGCCGGTGTCGTGTTCCATCGCCGCGATGGCGTTGCGGGTCCGAATCACGTAGTTCAGCAGACCTGACCCGATGGAGAACTCCTTGGCCGGCGAGAGGTCGCCGCTCTCCTCGCTCCGGTCGACGGCGGCGTTTTTCGTATACAGCAGCGTCCCGGTGTCGGGGGCGGCTTCGATAGGCGTCGTCGTCCCGCCGTCACCGGCCATCACGGCGCTCGCGTCCAGCGAGTTCGCCGCCCGTTCGCCGAGCATCAGCGCGTACGCCGTCGCCTGAATCTTGTCCTGAAAGCGCGGCTCTCGCTTCGTGTTCTTCCCGGTCTTGAGTTCGACCGGCATCCCGCGGCGGACGGCGTCGGCCCGCCCTTTCATCCCGTAGCGCTCGGAGATGAGCGTCATCTCGGAGCGCCACTCGCTCTCCGCGGGACTGAAGTCCCGCTCAGAGCTGTCAGCGGCTGTCGCCGCGCTGTCCTCGTCCGTCAGCGTCCCTTGCTGGAGCCATCCTTCGATGGCCTTCGCGTGGTCGCGCACGTCGCCGGCCACCTCGTCGGCCTCTCGGCCGAGCAAGCCGATGTCCAGCCCGGCGGCTTCGATTTGGTCGTCGATGGCCGCCTCGACGTCCCGGCCCCGGAGGAGGTCACCGAACACCTCGTGGACGACGGTCCCTTTCACGAGCGGATACGCGAGGTCGGCCCCGTCCAGTTTTCGGAGGTAGTACATCCGTGGACACTGCACCCAGGCCCGGACGTCCGTCACGTCGACGAGGAAGTCCGGTTCGACGACGACGGTGGCGTCGCTCCCGACGGAGTACTGCGTCTCGCCCTGATACTGCCGTTCGTCGGGGTCGTAGACGGCCAGTTCCATCCCCGGTTCGAGGACGTCGGCCGTCTCGGTCCACTTCCCCCAGAGCGTGACCGTCGTCGGGACGCCGGCCCCGCGGTCCGGGCGGAGCGTCACCTCACAGAGGTCGCTCTCGCCGTACTGCGTGTTCACGGTCTTCGGGTCGCTCACCTCGACGACGGGGCCGCGAAGTTGCACGGCCTGAGTCAGGGCGGGGCCCGGAAAAACGCTGTCGGTCACTCCGCTTTGCGACGACGGCGACCCGAGCGCTGACTCGTGGGTGTCGGGCACGGTCCCCGCCGTCTCTCAGCCGAACCGACGATACTGTCGTGCAGAGTGAATTTTTCATTCTGACGTAGATGACGGCAAGAAGTGGGCACTATCTGCGACAGCTCCACTCGAATGTCTTCTTATCAATGTAGTTTCGCTACATTCATTTATTCGGAGAGGGAACGATCAGATATGAGCGCAGAAACCGAGTCGGTCGAGAGTCGTCCGGTCGATACGCCACAGGTCGTCGCCGCCGTCGACGAGACGGACGGCCAGCGTCGCCTCGTCGTCGCCGACGTCACGACCGACGAGGCGTGGCTGTCGGTTCCGACGAGCGCCGCCGCGTCGCTCTCCGAGTGGCGATAGCTCGCGTTTCAGACCTCCGTCTCGTTCTCGTGACTGTAACGCCGCAGCGTCTCCAGTGAGACGTCTTCGAGGACGTCTTCGCTCGTGGCCGCCAGCACGACCGGCGGCGCGTAGCCGTCCTCGTGGGCCTCGATCCAGCGCGGGACGCAGACACACCATCGGTCGCCCGGTTCGAGGCCCGGGAAGTTCAGTTCGGGGCGCGGCGTGACGAGGTCGTTGCCGGCCGCCTTGCTGTACTCCAGAAACGCCTCGGTCATCACCGCACAGATCTCGTGTCGACCGGGGTCACGTTGCAGCGGGTAGCAGTAGCCGTCCCGCATGAACCCGGTCACCGGGTCCTGCGAACAGCTCTCGAGGTCGCCACCGAGGACGTTCGACTCGCTCTCCATACTGCTAGCTCCGGGTGTTTGCGTAAAGGGGTTCGGCTCTCTCCCGTCGGGTCGTGACCGGCGGCGTATCGCGGAGACCGATGCCTTCATTCTGACGCGGGACCAACCACCGACCGACAATGCGCGTTCGTGACTGGCAGGACATCATCGAGGACGTGATGGACAGCAACGCCGACCCCGGCGGGTGGCGCGCCGTCGGCGGCGACCGCGCGAACGGTATCGGCGAGGACCTGTACATCGGCCACCCCTCCTCCGGGGTCTACCAGCTAAAGACGTACGCGAAGAACCCCTTCGAGGTGCAGGGCGTCGGGACGCGGGTAGCCCGCCGTATCGACGAGGACATCGACCCCCTCTTCCCCGAGGACGGGACCGGGCTGTTCGGCGTCCAGCAAGCCCCCGAGGACGAGGACGACGCCGAGGAGAAGGCGAAGAACCTCGAAACCGTCCTCGAGACGCACGCCGACGCGCCGACGACGCCGCGCGCCATGCTCGAAGACGTCCTCGACGCCGTCGACTCGCCGGCCTACGGCCCGATGGAGTTCGACCAGTACGACCGCCCGGAGCGGATGGACTCGCTGACCGATACCTTCGAGGAGGCCGAGGAACTGCTCGATACGGAGTTCGAGGACGTCATCGAGGAAGACGTCGAACGAGGATTCTACTGATGACACACCGAGACGAAAGCGACAGGAAACGGGGCCGCTGATGGTCGGTCCTTCGATTACCAGAACGGACCGCGAGAAGTTCCTCAAGCGACTGAAAATCGGCTTCGCGGTGCTGGTGGGCGGGTCGATGGCGCTGGTCACGCTCTGGGGTGGTGCGGAACTGCCGCTCGTCGTCGGCGTCGCTGTCGGCACGACCGCCGTCGGGCGCCTCCTCGCGGAGTTCACGTTCCCCGACAGCATCGCCGAGACTCCCTACGAGGATACGACCGACCGCGGGCCGAAACCCGGTGTCCGAACACAGCGACGGCGCTCCGAATCGGACGAAGACGGCCTCACGCGGGCGACGGACGGCGACGGACGGCGCTCGAATCGCGAGTAGCGACGTCATCCCACGTGTTTGAGGTACAGTGAACGACCGGCGGCGAAGACATCCCAGACGGGACTGACGCCGCGTTCCCAGACGAGCGTCGGAATCGCCTGTCCGCCGAACCCCTCCTTGTACCGGAACACGCCGTTCTCGTAGTCTGGTTTCGTCGTCCCGAGGTCGTAGGTGTCGTACCCGTTCGCGATGCCCCATCGGATGACGTAATCGTAGAGGCGCTCGGACGTGTGGTGCTCGAAGTACCGTTCCGGAACGGCAGAGAGGTAGCCGTGGACCGACGACTGTTCCTCGTCCACTATCTCCAGCAGTCCGCCCGCGTACTTCCCGTCGACGCGTGCGGTCACGAGGAGCAACCGGTCGTCCATGTCCAGCAACTCCTCGAAGAACCGGAACGGGAACGGGTCAGTGCCGATACGAGCCATCACCTGCTCGTAGGTCCGGTAGTATCGCTCGAGCGTGTCCCACGTCACCGGTTCTTCGACGATCTCCAGTCGGTCTGTTTCGCGTCCCCGTTCGATGCCCCGGCGTCGTGACCGACTCATCCCAGCGAGGACGTCGTCGTACCCCCGTGTGAGGTGCACCAAGAACCGACAGCGTCGCCGGTTTGGGACGTAGTCGTGGGCCTGCAACGCCGTGTTGTACCGGACGTAACTTGGGTCCAGCGCCCGTATCTCGTGGACGATGGTGCGGGGCGACAGCATGTCGGGTACCGCGTCGAGCAGTTCCGCGAGTACGGCGTCCGTATCCGTGGTCATCACCGGCCCGCCGAACCCGGGGTCGACGGAGGTCAGCCGCCGGAACGGGGCCCGGTCCGCCCCGTCGAGGGGCGCGACGAAGTTCGGAAAGAGGCCGACGAGGTTGTCGTCTTTCCTGACGACGAGGTGTCGGGGCGTGCGGTCGAGGCCGGCCTCGACGGCGTCGAGCCACTCGTAGCGGTGGAAGACGCTGCCGCGACTCGCGTGTTCGACGACGTGGTTCCACTCGTCGCGACACACTTCGCGAACCGACTCGACGATGTCGACCTCCAGCCGAGACTGACCGCTCGCCACCGGGGTGTCCCCAGCGATTCCGGACGCGAGACGACTGACGAGGTGCATCCGGGCCTCGCTTACTCGAAGTGGTGACTATGTAATGGTGGGATTTCGGGCGGTAAGCCGTGGTATCGCGGTGGGACTCTCGCTCGTCAGCCTGTGGGACGCTTACGGGTCGACGCGCTCTATCCACAGCGACGGGGTCGCTATCTCGTCGTCGGTCGGGAGCGTCTCCGGGGAGTCCCACACCCGGCCGGTGGCCGCGACGCCTCGGGCGTCGGCCACGGCCTCGAAGAACGCCTTCCCGCGTTCGTACTGCTGTCGTTTCATGCCGAGGCCCAGCACCCGCCGGACGAGTTCGGCGACCGGGCCACGACCCTGTCGTCGCTCGTCGACCTTCCGCCGCAGGTCGTCGTACTCGTCGTCGAAGGCCCGGTCCATCAGCAACTCCGCGTACCCCTCGACGGCGGTCATCGTCGTGTCGAGTTCGCCCAGCGAATCGCGGTCCAGATTGCCGTCCGTGAGGCGGTCGATGGCCTCCTCCATCGTCTCCTCCATGTGGTCGGAGAGCCACGGCGCGGCCCCGAACTCGGCGGCGTGTGTCACCTCGTGGAACGCTATCCAGCGGCGGAACCGGTCGTGGTCCACGTCGAGTTGGTCGGCGACCTTCCGGATGTTCGGCCGGACGAAGTACAGGGCGTGGTCGTCGCCGTCGGCGAGCAAGAGGGGGTCGTACTGCCCGAGGACGTTGTTTCCGAGAAAGGAGAGCGCGAACGCCATCGACCCGGTGTTGACCACGCGGGCGACGCCGGGGATGAACTCCGCCTGCTGTTCGATAGGCGCCATCACTCGTTCGAAGGTGGCGACGTTGGCGTCTATCCAGTGGTGTCGGTGCTGAATCTCGACTGTTTCGGGGAGGTCGAAGTCGAGTTGCCCGACTTCCCGGACGCGATCCCGGGCGTCCCGGACGTCCGTCGCGTACCCCTGTCGCTCCGTGGCGGATACGTCGAGGTCGCCGGGATCCGTCGCCGACTTCGCGGCCTCGGCGACGGCGGTCCAGTCTATCGGACCGTCGCCAGAAGCGCCGGCGACGGCGCGAACGCTATGATATAATCCCATACCCGAAGGAGGGGACGGGGCGGCATAGTCCTTCTCCCCACCTGCGGGGGTGTCCTCGACCCTATTCGTCGTCCATATCGACGGACGGCAGGTCCTCGTCGTCGCTCCCGCCGAGCAGTTTCTTGCCGGCCACGGCCACGCCGACGAGGGCGAGGAGGACGACCAGTGCGAGTACCCCGCCCCGACCACCGGAGTCGCTCGCCTCGCTTTCGTCGGCGGCCGTCTCGGCAGTCTCGCCGTTTCCGACGCCGGGTGCGTTCGCAGTGAACTCGGCGCCGTCCAGATGCAGTTCGAGGAGGGTGAATTTCGCCATGCTGATACTTCGCCGGCCCGGCTCTTATCGGTTGTGGCGGCCCCGTAATTCTTCACAGATGGCGGCATAGGCCGGGTATGGACGACCGACGACGGACCTTCCTCGAATCGCTACTGACCACACCGGCCCCATCCGGCTACGAAGCCGACAGTCAGCGGGTGTGGGTAGAGTACGTGCGCGAGTTCGTCGACGAGGTACGCACCGACGACTACGGGAACGCCGTCGCCACCCTCTACGGCAACGACACGTCGGTCGCGCTGGCGGGTCACGGCGACGAGATCGGGTTCATCGTCCGCGACGTGACCGACGACGGGTTCCTCCGCATCGAGCGCATCGGCGGCTCCGACAAGACGGTCTCTCGCGGGCAACACGTCACGGTCCACACCGCCGACGGGCCACTGTCCGGCGTCGTGGGGCAGACGGCTATCCACCTCCGAGACCCCGACGACGAGAGCGTCCCCGAGGTGGCAGAGCAGCACGTCGACGTGGGTGCCGAGGACGGCGACGAACTCGAAGAACTGGTCGACCGCGGGGATCCGGTGACGTTTCAGCAGACCCTCAGCGAACTCGAAAACGGTCGGCTGGCCGCCCGCGGGATGGACAACCGAATCGGAATCTGGGCCGCCGCGGAGGGCCTGCGCCGGGCCGCGGAGCGCGGCGTCGACGCCACCGTGCACGCCGTCTCGACGGTACAGGAGGAGGTCGGGCTACAGGGCGCGAAGATGGTCGGCTTCGACCTCGACCCGGACGCCGTCCTCGCCGTCGACGTTACCCACGCGACGGACGCCCCGGACTCGCCCGGGAAGCGCTCGAACGGCATCGAACTCGGCGGCGGGCCGGTCGTCGCTCGCGGGAGCGCCAACCACCCCGTCGTCGTCGAGGCGCTTCGCGAGGCCGGTGCCGACGAGGAGGTAGCCGTCCAGTTGCAGGCCGCGGGCATCAGGACGGGCACGGACGCCGACGCGTTCTTCACCGCCCGGGGCGGTATCCCGGCGGCCAACGTCGGCCTGCCGAACCGATACATGCACACGCCCGTCGAAGTCATCGACCCCGAGGACTTAGACGGCGTCGCGGACCTGCTCGCCGGATTCGCGGTCCGCGCCGACGACCACGCACCGTTCAGCGTCGAGGTCTGATACTGCCGGCTGTACCAGTTCGAACGGATTCGCCACTCCGGGTGACGACCATCGTCACGAACGTACAGCCGACAGTATAACCGACCCTTACCCCGGTGACAGACCGGTACCCGGGCTATAACGAACCGCTGGCATCGGCGATATCGACGTATGACCGGCGCCGCTTCCTGTCGCCCCGTCCGTTCGCCAGCGACGCGTCTCCCGACGGCGAGGAGGTCCGAACCATAGCATGGACGTGCCGCTCTCGCGGAGCCGGGCGGCGTGGTGGGTCGCCGGGTTCGTCGCGGCCGCCGTCGTGGCGTGGGTGCTCGCAAGTTACGTCGGCACGTTCGTCCTCGGCGTGTTCCTCTACTACGTGGCACGGCCGGCCTACCGACGCTTGCAGCCACGACTCCGTTCCACGGTCGCCGCGGCGACGGCCCTCTGTGTGCTCGCCGTGCCAGTGGTTCTCCTCGTGGGCTACACGCTCGCCGTCGCCGCACAGGAACTTGGCCGTCTCGCACAGACGGTCGATCTGGGACCGCTAGCTGACCGTATCGACCCCTATCTTGACGTTTCGGCGGTCGTACAGGACCCGGAGATGTTGCTCCGGAACCCGGACGTGATCGACGCCGGACAGTTGCTCGCCGAGGGCGTACTGGCGTACCTCCCGCTGGTCGGGACGGCGCTCGTCAACCTGTTTCTGGCGCTCGCCGTCGCGTTCTACCTCCTCCGTGACGGGCCGCGGCTCGGCCGGTGGCTTCGGGGTACGTTCGGGAACGGCACAGGCACCTTCGACGCGTACGTCCGCGCCGTCGACGAAGACCTCGGGAGCGTCTACTTCGGGAACATCCTCAACGCGTTCGTCGTCGCCATCGTCGCCGTCGTCGTCTACACGGTGCTGAACGCCTTCGCGCCGGCGACCGGCATCCCGTACCCGGCGCTCGTAGGCGTCCTCGCCGGCGCTGCGAGTCTGATCCCGGTCGTCGGCATGAAACTCGTGTACGCCCCCGTCGCCGTCGGTCTGTTCGCGCGCGCCGTCGTCGCGGACGAACCGCTCTGGTTCCCGACGGCGTTTGTCGTCCTGACCGTCGTGCTCGTCGATATCGTCCCGGACCTCCTCCTCCGACCGTACGTCTCGGGCCGGAACCTCCACGTCGGACTCGTGATGATCGCTTACATCCTCGGCCCACTGCTCTTTGGATGGTACGGTCTCTTCCTCGGTCCGCTGGTGCTCGTCTTGGTCTTTCACTTCGCCCGTCTGGTGCTGCCGACACTCGTCGCCGGCGAGCGGACGGCGACGACGTCGGCGGTCCCGGGCGACCGACCCGACCACGAACCCGTCGAGGCGGACACGGCCGGGGAACCCCCGAACGACTCGCCGGAAAGTGACCTCGCGTAGACAGGTCTGTCCGCTATCGCGCGCTTCTGTCTAGCACGTGTCCCGTTTGAGGCCGCGCAAGCGGTACGTTTAAGCGGCAGTCACTATCCCAACCGAACATGAGTGGACGACCGCTTGACGTTCTCGAAGCCTCGCTCGGCGAGGAGGTCACTGTACAACTCAAGGGCGGCGAGATATTCGAGGGGACGCTGACTGGGTACGACCAGCACATGAACCTCGTCATCGAAGACGAAGACACAACGATTATACGCGGGGATAACGTCGTCTCGATTAACCCATGACTGGTGCAGGAACCCCGAGCCAGGGTAAGAAGAACACCACGACACACACGAAGTGTCGTCGGTGTGGCGAGAAGTCGTATCACACCAAGAAGAAGGTCTGTTCGTCGTGCGGATTCGGTAAATCCGCCAAGCGACGAGACTACGAGTGGCAGTCGAAAGCCGGCGAATAACCCTCAACTACAATGCACGAGAAGTGCGGCGTCGTCGGCATCTCTCTCGAGGACCGTGACGCCGCCCGCCCCCTCTACTACTCCCTGTACGCCCTCCAGCACCGCGGCCAGGAGTCGGCCGGCATCGTCACCCACGACGGCTTCCAGCAACACAGCCACGTCGAGATGGGACTCGTCGGCGACGCCTTCGGCCCCGGAGACCTCGAATCGCTCAACGGGTCGAACGGTATCGGTCACGTTCGCTACCCGACGGCAGGCAGCGTCAACACCTGCTGTGCCCAACCGTTCTCCGTCTCGTTCAAGTCCGGGTCGCTGGGCCTCTCTCACAACGGGAACCTCGTCAACGCCGACGAGATAGGCGACGAACTGGCCGACCTCGGCCACGCCTTCACGAGCGACGGCGACACCGAGGTCATCGCCCACGACCTCGCGCGCAACCTCTTAGAGGAGGACCTCGTCCGCGCGGTCAAGCGGACGATGGAGCGCATTCACGGGTCGTACTCGCTGACCATCATGCACGACGAGACGGTACTCGGCGTCCGTGACCCGCAGGGCAACCGACCGCTCTGTATCGGTGAACTGGACGATGGGTACGTCCTCACCTCGGAGTCGGCAGCTATCGACACGCTGGACGGGGAACTCATCCGGGACGTCGAGCCGGGCGAACTGGTCGTCCTCCACCCCGACGGCACCGGCTACGACACCTACCAACTCGTCGAACAGGCGAACACGGCCCACTGCTTCTTCGAACACGTCTACTTCGCGCGCCCGGACTCGACCATCGACGGCAGTCTGGTGTACGAAGTCCGGCGTGAACTGGGCCGCAAACTCTGGAAAGAGTCCGGCGTCGAATCCGACGTCGTCCTCCCGGTACCCGACTCCGGGCGTGCGTTCGCCTCCGGGTACGCCGAGGCCGCACAGGACGCCGGTTCGGACATCGAGTTCGCCGAGGGCCTGATGAAGAACCGCTACGTCGGCCGCACGTTCATCATGCCGACACAGGACGAGCGAGAGCGGGCCGTCCGCCTGAAACTCAACCCCATCAAGTCGACCATCGAGGGCAAGAAGGTCACCATCATCGACGACTCCATCGTCCGTGGGACCACCTCGACCCAACTTATCCAGTTGCTGAAAGACGCCGGCGCCGAGGAGGTCAACGTCCGCATCGGCGCGCCGGCCATCGTCGCGCCGTGTTACATGGGCATCGACATGGCCTCCCGCGAGGAACTCATCGCCGGCGATCAGTCCGTCGAGGAGATCTGCGACGAAATCGAAGCCGACTCTCTGTCGTATCTCTCTATCGACGCTATCGCCGAGACCCTGCAGACGAGCAAAGCCGACCTCTGTCTGGGCTGTGTGACCGGCGAGTACCCCTACGACATCGAGGGCGAAGAGACCGACCGAGAGGTCACTCGTCCCGAAATCGGCGAAGAACCGACGGTCGCGGACGACTGACGAAGAAAGCGGCCGGCGCCCCGGTCTCCGGTTTTGCGAACGGTGAGTGCGATACTGCTCGGGCGGCGTCCCGAGCGGTAACGCGTCGTTCGCTAGCTATCGACGAGTGTTCACTCACCACACGAGATACAGCATCGCGTAGACGACGATACCGAGCGAGAAGGAGACGAGCCACAGTCCCGCGGCCAGTTTGCCGGCCCGCGGGTGGTTCGTCCGGCCGAGTTCCGACACCGGATAGCTCGCGGCCAGCAGGAGGACGTAGTAGACGGCCGGGATAGCGACGATGGCGAGCAGGATGTGGATAGCCAGCACCGGGAAGTAGACGTACGACTCGACGACGGCCGGGCCAGTGAAGTCCGTCGGCCCCTCCAGCGTAATCCGGTACAGATAGAGGACGAGGAACGTGACGAACAGCCCGAACGTCGAGAGCATCAGCCGGCGGTGTCGACGGACCCGTCCGTTCCGAATCGCACTGATACCCGCGAGGATGGTGACGATGGCCGTCGCACTCACGGCCGCGTTGACGTGGGGGATGGCTGCGAGGACCGCGTCGGGCGCGCGCGGGAGGACCGTCTGCGGAATCGCGCCGAGGACCGCACCGAACACGAGGGCCAGCGAGACGACGGTCAACAGCCCGGTCAATGCAGGGACACGCTCACGAACAGCTATCATGTGACGACGTAGGTGGCTCGCGATAATGTGGGTTGTGACACGTCTCGGGGCTGGGTACGCGGGTGCCTTGCTGGCGGTCTTACAGGTACCTTACGACGCGAGAGCCCGGAGATGCCGTTCACCACGGCACGGAATTGCCTTCGAGAGAATGTACGCCGATAAGTTCGGCTTAGGTGATGTTTTCTGTGATTTACAATGCTCCGCCTGTGCGGAGTTCGCCGTGTGCCATCACCACTCAAATGGGCCTACTACCAGTACGTCGGGGCCGCCATGTCGGTCCTGTCCCGATATCCCGTCGGGACGAACGTCTACGAACGGGACTGGGACGCGCTCGTCATCCTCGATACGTGCCGGGTAGACGCGCTCCGTGAGGTGGCCCCGGAGTACGACTTCGTCGAGGACGTCGACGCCATCTGGTCGGTGGGGTCGGCCTCTGCGGAGTGGATCGCCCAGACGTTCACCGAGCGCTACCGTTCGGACGTCGAGCAGACGGCGCTCGTCTCGGCGAACGCGTTCACCGAACGCGTCCTGCGGAACCGGGAGTTCCCCGAGACCGGCCGTGGCATCTCGTTTACGAACTGGCAGACGCTACGTCCGGAGGACTTCGACTACGTCGACCAGCCCTGGAAGTACGCCGACCCGCCGCCGGTCGGACTGACGCTCCCCCGACCGGTGACGGAACGCGCCATCAGTGTCGGACGAGAGCGAGACCCTGAGCGCCTCGTCGTCCACTACGAACAGCCACACCACCCGTTCACCGCACGGGCCATCGCGGAGGGTCGCGAGACGCTCGAACCGTGGGAGGGCGAACCATTCGAGTACCTCAAGAACGGCGGCGACTACGAGAGGGTCTGGGACGCGTACCTCGACAACCTCCGCTGGGTGCTCGACGAGGTCGAACTGCTGCTAGAGAACCTAGACGCCAACCGGGTGGTGCTGAGCGCCGACCACGGCAACGCCTACGGCGAGTGGGGGATGTACATGCACCGCTATGCCGTGCCCGTCCCGGAAGTCAGGCGCGTGCCGTGGGCGGAGACGACGGCCGTAGACGAGCGGACGTTCGAACCGACGCTTGTACCGCCGGAACGCGAAGCCGAGACGGACACCGACGAACACCTCCGACAACTGGGCTATCTGCAGTGACTCAGGGGCGGGCGGCGACGCGTGCGGTCTGGGTATCCGTGCCGCTCACCGACGCCGTGGCGTTGCCAGAGCGACGGTCGGCCACCCACTCGTCGTACTCGGACTGGTTCAACACGAGGACGGTGGCGTGCATCCGGCTGTGACCGGAACCGCACAGTTCGGCGCAGTAGAGCCGGTAGGCTCCGGTCCGTGTCGCGTTCGTCCGCGCGACCGTCGCCTGTCCGGGGAAGACGTCCTGTTTGATGCCGAGGTCCGGGACGTAAAACGAGTGGATGACGTCGGCCGACCTGAGCGTGAACCGCACGTCCGTGTCTTTCGGGATGACGAGACGGGACTGCGTGGTGACGTTCGAGTCGGGGTAGTGAAACTCCCACCCCCACTGGTAGGCGAGTACTTCTACTTCCATGTCGTTCTGGAGTTCGCCGCCCGGTTCGGTCGGACCGGCGGCCGCGGGCGTGATGTAGGGGTTCGACAGCACGAAGAACGCGGAGAGACCGACGAAGACGAGAATCGCACCCGTCGCCGCCGTCCACGTTATCTCCAGTGCGGGGTCGTCGATGGTCGGCTTCGGGGTGTCGTTGTTCCGGAACCGGTAGATAGCGTACACGAGCGTCAGTTCGACGAACAGCGTCAGCGGTAACGCGACGTACAGCAGTTGCTCGTTCAAGTCGTCGATAGCCGCCCGGTTTAGCGACTGTGCGGCCGCGGGGGCCGTAAACAGGAGGGCGCCGGCGACGAGGACACAGAGCCACGTCGCCACGCGACTGAGACGCATTAGCAAGTCCTTCCGGCGGGCGTCACAAATAGCTTGGCCAGCGGGGTATCGGGTCCGTCGGCTACCCCGTCGTCGGGTAGTTTTATCAGCGTGGGACTGGCAGTGTGTGTCAATGTCGCGCTGGACTGTTCGCCCCCCGACTGCCGGCGGCTTCTCGGACGGACGAGGATGAACCGGGCCGTCGTCGAGGGGTCCGCCCTCGCGGTTCTCGCACTGGGGATACTGACACTCTGGTTCAAGGCTCGCCACAGCGCACGCCCAGAGAGCGACGGCGGGTACACCACGCGCGAGGAGATACAGTTCGAGATCGGCCGTCTCCGGTCACAGATGTATCGCTGGCTGACCACGACGAACCACCGAGACATCGGCCTCCTCTACATCGCCTTTGGCACCGTCGCGGGCCTGTGGGGCGGGGTCGACGCGATGATGCTGCGGACCGAACTGCTCACCCCGCCCGCGGACATCTGGTCGCCCGAGACGTACAACGCGCTGTTTACGACGCACGGCCTGACGATGCTGATATTCTTCGTCCTGCCGGTGTTCTTCGGGATCGGGAACTACGTCCTCCCGCTGCTCATCGGCGCCGACGACATGGCGTTCCCGCGCGTAAACGCCATCGGGTTCTGGCTGTTACCGCCGGCTCTCTTGCTGGTGCGGATGGGGCTACTCGTGCAGGTCGGCGGGCAGTTTCTCAGTCTGTTCCTCCCCGATGACGCTATCGCCTTCTTCCTTACGGTCCGCGAGGTGAGCGTCGGGTGGACGCTGTATGCCCCGCTGTCGGTCCAGCAACCGAACCCGCAGATAGACCTGCTGTTGCTCGGCCTCCACCTCTCGGGTATCGCGACGACGGTGGGCGCCATCAACTTCATCTCTACTATCGTCTACGAACGGGCCGACGACGTGACGTGGGCGAATCTGGACATCTTCTCGTGGAATATGCTCGTGACCAGCGGCCTCGCCCTGTTTGCGTTCCCACTCCTCGGGAGCGCGCTGGTGATGCTCCTGCTGGACCGGAACCTCGGGACGGCGTTCTTCGCGACGGAAGGCGGCGGCCCCATCCTCTGGCAACACCTGTTCTGGTTCTGGGGCCATCCAGAGGTGTACATCCTCTTTCTCCCGGCCTCTGGGTTGATGAGTACGCTCCTCCCGAAGTTCGTCGGCCGGAAACTGTTCGGCTACAAGTTCGTCGTCTACTCGACGCTGGGACTCGGGGTCCTCTCCTTTGGCGTCTGGGCACACCACATGTTCGTCTCGGGCGTCGACCCGCGACTCAAGGCGTCGTTCATGGCTATCTCCATCGCTATCGCCGTTCCCAGCGCCATCAAGGTGTTCAACTGGATCACCACGATGTGGGACGGTGAGATAGCACTGACGGCCCCGTTCATCCTCTGTGCGGGCGGCATCTCGACGTTCATCGTCGGCGGGGTCACCGGCGTCTTCCTCGCAGTCGTCCCCATCGACGTCCTGTATCACGGCACCTACTACGTCGTCGGCCACTTCCACCTCATCGTCGTCGGCATCATCCCCTTCCTGATGATCGCGGCGAGTTACTACTGGTACCCCCTCATCACCGGCCGGTGGTACGATACGCGTCTCGCGAAGTTCCAGGCGACACTCCTCGTCTTTGGCGCGTTCGTGACGTTCATGACGCTGCTGGTCATCGGCGGACTGGGCCTGCCCCGTCGGCAGGCGATCTATCCGCCGGAGTACCAACTCGCCCAGCAGATAGCGACCGTCGGTGCCTACGTCGTCGGCCTCAGCGCGCTCATGTGGCTCTACAACATGCTGGTGTCCTATTGGCAGGGGGACGTGGTCCAGACGACGGACCCGTGGGAACTGAAAGCCACCAACCAGTTCACGCGCGAGTGGCAGTGGTTCGAGGAGCGCATGGTCGAGAAGTACGACCTCGAACCGGCCCAGCCGACGACCACGCGGCGCTCGTACGCGCCGGAGATGGAACCGCTCGGCCTCCTCGGCGGGGTCGGGACCGTCGCCGAGAACGTCTACCGGAACGCGTCGATGGCGGCCGCCGGTGGCTTCGTCGGCACCGTGCTGATGACCGGCGGTATCGGCACCGCCATCGTCGTCGACGTCCTCGACCCCGTCTCCTTCGGTGAGATCGCCGAACTCGTCGGCCTGCCGGCGGACCCGGCGCTGGGGGCGGCGCTGTTCCTCGTCGGCGGCACCGTGACGTGGCCGCTGCTGTTTCTCGCGTTCCAGGAGTACCTCCCCGGGCGACTGCTGTTCGAGACGGGGTTGGTGTTCGCGACGCTCATCTCGACCGGGTTCGCCATCGCCTTCTATACGGGCCAGCGGGGACTGGCGCTCGTCGGCTATCTGGGCTTCGTCCTCGTCGCACACTGGGCCTACGGGCTGGGACTGACCGTGACTTTCCAGTACCTCCGCTCGCGGCGACGTAAGTCGCGGGAGATGGAGGGCTGACCGATGAGCGACCAACCCGAGTCGGTGCTGTTTACCTACCTCGCGCCGTTCGTCGGCGTCCTGCTGGTCGCCGTCGGCATCGGCGCCGCCGTGCCGGGTGGCTACGCGCTCATCCAAGACGAGATCAGCACCTGCGGCGAACCCACGATAGCCGTCGAGGGGCCCGAGGCGACGGAGCGACGGTTCAACGAGACGACGCCGCAGGTGGCCCGGTTCGAGTTCGAGGAGCTCTCGACGGCCGAGCAGACGGCGTTTACCGAAGCCCTTTCGGACCCGCGGGGTGAGGCGCACGTCTCGGGTGACTTCCCGAACGCCGTCCAGTTCCGCAACGGGTCGATAGTCCGCTACGAGGGCCAGCGTCACTACGTCACCGTCGTCTCGGAGAACCCCTGTTTCGACGCCGCGCCGCTACAGTTCCCGCTCGGCGTGTTCGCCATCGCGTTCGGCGTCGTCGGGATACTGACGCCGCCGCTGTACCGAAAACTGGTCGCACTCGAAGCGTCCGCCGACAGTTAGACCGTCGATCCGACGTAGAGGACGAGAACGAGCACTATCCAGACGGCGTCGACGAAGTGCCAGTACAGCGAGGTCGTCCGGATGGCCGTGTCTCGGTCCGGTGTGTAGTGGCCGCGGAGCGACCGCCCGAACGCGATACCGATGAGGAGGACACCGAGTGCCACGTGGAGGCCGTGGAGGCCCGTCAGACCGTAGAAGGCGCTCCCCAGAATCCCACTGGAGAAGGTGAAGCTATCCTCGACGACGAGTTCGTAGTACTCGACGGCTTGCCCGACGAGGAAGACGACACCCAACAGCAGCGTCACGCCCAGCAACCCGAGGTAGCGCTGTCGGTTCCCTGCCTCGAGCGCCTCGTGTCCGTAGTGGAGCGTGACGCTACTGGCGACCAGCAACGCGGTGTTGACGAGGACGAGCGACCCCAGCAGCGGCGGGAGATGGTCGGGCGGCCACGCACCGACGCGGACGAACGCGTAGTAGACGAAGCCGGCCGAGAACGTCGCGACGTCGGAGGCGAGAAACAGCACCATCGTGGTGCTGTAGAGGGCCGACTCGCCGCCGCGCGACTGCCGATAGTCCGCGACGAACGCCTCGTTGGCCCATCCGGCGAGGCCGACCACGAGCCCTACGGCACCCACGGGGGCGAGTACCGTCGGGAGAACCGACGGTACGAGGTCCCCGCCGACGAAGAAGAGACCGGCACCGAGATACAACGTCGCTGCGCCGACGGCCGCGACCAGCGGCCAGCGACTCCGGTGCTCGTGTTCGTGACCGTCCTCGTCCTCGTACCCGTCGGGAGCGTGCTCGGACGCGACGTCTGTCGACCCGGCCATTGCCGGAAGTGCGGCCGCGGTCGTTAAAAAACTGGTCCGGCGGCGCCACTCATCGTGGCGGCAGGTACACGGAACGTGCGAAACTCGGGGGTCGGACTACTGGAACGTCCGGCCGACCTTTTCCTCTTCGAGGTCGGGTTCGGCGGTGTCGAAGCGCTTCTCGATTTCGGCGTAGCGCTCGCGCGTCTCGTCGGTGACGCTCGGACCCACCTCGTCGAGCGCGTGCTCGAAGTGGTCCATCGTCACGCGGACGTTCCCGACCGAGTCACCGATGTCCTCGGGGTCGACGCTGTTGATGAACTCCCGGGTCGCGGCCATCGACGCCTCGCGGCAGAGGGCCTCGATGTCGGCGCCCACGTAGCCCTCGGTCCGTCGGGCGAGACTGTCGAGGTCGACGCCGTCTGCGAGCGGTTTGTCGCGGGTGTGGACCGTGAAGATGGCCCGTCGGGCCTCTTCGTCGGGCACCGGCACGTGGACGTGTCGGTCCAGCCGACCGGGTCGCAACAGCGCGCTGTCGATGAGGTCCGGGCGGTGGGTCGTCGCGACGACCACGACGTCTTCCATGTCCTCGATACCGTCGAGTTCGGTCAGCAGTTGCGAGACGACCCGTTCCCCGACGCCGGAGTCGGTCTGTCCGCCACCGCGTTCGGTCGCGATGGAGTCGATTTCGTCGAAGAACACCACGGTCGGGGCGTTCTCACGGGCCTTGCTGAACACTTCGCGGACGCCCTTCTCGGACTCCCCGACGAACTTGTTCAGCAGTTCCGGGCCCTTCACCGAGATGAAGTTCGAGTCGGCCTCGTTGGCGACGGCCTTCGCCAGCAGCGTCTTCCCCGTGCCGGGCGGGCCGTAGAGCAGGACGCCCTTCGCGGCGTCTAGATCCATCGACTCGAACACCTCGCCGTACTCCAGCGGCCACTGGATGGTCTCCCGGAGTCGTTCTTTGGTGTCTTCGAGGCCACCGACCGAGTCCCACGTGACTTCGGGCACCTCGACGAAGACTTCCCGTAGCGCCGAGGGCTCGATGCCCTTCATCGCGTCCTTGACGTCGTCGTCGCTGATCTCCAACTTCTCCAGGACCTCGGCGTCGATCTCCTCGGATTCGAGGTCGAGTTCCGGGCGGATGCGCCGGAGCGCGTTCATCGCGCTCTCTTTCGTCAGCGAGGCGAGGTCGGCGCCGACGAACCCGTGGGTGTTCTCGGCGTAGCTGTCGAGGTCGATCTCCTCGGAGAGGGGCATCCCGCGGGTGTGGACCTGCAGGATCTCCTTGCGGCCCTCCTTGTCCGGGACACCGATTTCGATCTCGCGGTCGAAGCGGCCGCCACGGCGCAGGGCGGGGTCGATGGCGTCGACGCGGTTGGTCGCGCCGATGACGATGACCTGCCCGCGCTCTTCGAGGCCGTCCATCAGCGAGAGGAGTTGTGCGACGACGCGCCGTTCGACGTCGCCCTGCGTCTCGCCACGTTTGGGGGCGATGGAGTCGATTTCGTCGATGAAGACGATGGCGGGGGAGTTCTCCTCGGCCTCCTCGAAGACCTCACGGAGTTGCTCCTCGCTCTCGCCGTAGTACTTCGACATGATCTCCGGCCCGGAGATGGTCGTGAAGTACGCGTCTATCTCGTTGGCGACGGCCTTCGCCATCAGCGTCTTCCCGGTGCCCGGCGGGCCGTGCAGGAGGACGCCCTTCGGGGGTTCGATGCCCAACTGCTGGAACAGCTCGGGGTGGCGCATCGGGAGCTCTATCATCTCCCGGACCTGTTCGAGTTCGCTGTCGAGGCCGCCGATGTCCTCGTAGGTCACGTCGGGCGAGCCACGGTCGCCCGCTCCCTCTTCACCGCGAATCTGTTCGGCCGGCTTCTCGCTGACTTGAATCTCCGTGGAGTCGGTGACGACGACGGTTCCCGTGGGGTCGGTGTCGGCTATCTTCAGCGGAATCTTCTGGCCGGACATCGACGAGAGCGGCCCGAGACCGAAGCTCACGGGTACCGTCTGGCCCTGCGTGACGGCCTGTCCGCTGAGGTTGTTCCGAATCATCGGGCCGACGTTGCCTCGGACCCGGAGGTTCTGGGGAAGTGCGACCGTGACGTTGGTAGCGGGCTTGACGTCGGCCTTTTCGACGGTGACGCCGTCGTCGATACCGACGCCGGCCTCCTGGCGCAACTGCCCGTCGATGCGGACGATGCCCTGTGCCTCGTCCTCGGGGTAGCCCGGCCAGACGCGCGCGACGGCGCGGTTGCCCTGCTTACCTTCGAGGACGATGTAATCGCCGTTCTCGAGGTCCATCTCGTCCATCGCGGCTCTGTCGATGGCGGCGAGGCCACGTCCGGCGTCCTTCTGTTTGAGGGGTTTGACAGTGAGTTTCATCAGTTAGAGTCCTCCTCGTCTGACAGTTCGATAGTGAGGACCCCGTTGTTGATAAACGCTCGTCCGTCGGCGGCCTCCGGGACCTCCTGTTCGTACTGCTCGTCACCCGCGACGACGATGATCGTGCCGTCGACGACGTCGACGCTGGCATCGTCTAAGGCACCCACGTCCGCCGCGAGCACGACGCTGTCGTCGTACTCGAATCGGCGGAGCGGCGTCTCGTCGAACAACTGTTGTTCTGAACTCATCCTAACTACGAGTAAGTGAGACAAGTATTTATACCTTTCGCCAAAATGCGCCATACGGCGGCTACATCGAGAAAGTTGACTGTTTGCGGTTCACACCGTTTCGGTCGTCGTCGGATGGCTTTATTCTCCCGCCGCTCGTCCGTGCACGCATGGAAACAGTCGCCCACCACGGGCGGACAACGGCGTACCGAGTGAGCAGCGGCGACGGCGACGGGCCGGTCGCACTGTACGTTCACGGGAGCGGGGCGACCCATCGCGTGTGGGCGAACCAGTACGCGCCGAGTGGTCCCACACGGCCTGCGGCGGCCCTCGACTTGAGCGGCCACGGGGAATCCGACGATATCGACTCCCCGCCGGGACCCGAGACGCTCGCGGCCTACGCGGCCGACGTCGTCGCCGTCGCCCGCGCCGTCGACGCAGACGTCCTCGTCGGGAACTCACTCGGTGGCGCCGTCGCCCAGTGGGTCACGCTGGAGACGGACTGGCGACCCGAGGCGCTCGTGCTGGTGGGGACTGGCCCGACGCTCCCGGTGTTCGACGGGCTGAGGGACTGGTTGGAGACGGACTTCGACCGCGCGGTCGCGTTCCTGCACGGCCGTGACCGTCTCTTTCACGACGCCGACGAGGAACTGGCGGCCCGGTCCCGCGAGGAGATGCGCGAGACGGGACAGGCCGTCACCCGGCGGGACTTTCTGACCAGTCACCAGTTCGACGTGACCGGGCGCCTCGAAGAAATCGGGGTCCCGACGCTCGCCGTCTGTGGCGAACACGACACGCTCACGCCCCGGTCGTACCACGAGCGACTGGCCAGCGAGATACCTGCCGGCGAGTTCGCCGTGATCCCCGACGCCGCACACCTCGCGATGCTCGAACAGCCTGCCGTCTTCAACGAGACGGTGCAGGACTTTCTCGCTGCACGGCTGTCCGGGGGGGAGTCAGGTCAGTCGAGCCAGTAGTACCGCGGGCCCAGCGCGAAAAAGAGGAGCGCGATGGCGAGCATGAGTCTCGGCGCGGCCCGACCGAGGGCCGTCGGTGCGACGACGGAGCCAAACAGCACCACACCCATCGGTCCGACGGTCTTCACGCCCGGTTTAGGGTAATCGAACGGCGCGACCTGTGCGACGGCGAGGAGGGCCACGCCGGCGGCGACGACGACGGGGTCAGTGACGCCGGCCAGATACGCCGTCGCGAGGACGATTGCACCGAGCGAGTTGGGCATCCCCGGCCGCTCGTCGGGCGCGTCGAAGTACGTCGAGTAGAACGCGGTCCGGACCACCGAGAGGACGGCGTACAGCGACGCCACGAGGACGAGGCCGACGAAGACGAGGGGCGTTCCGGCCTCGATACCGCCGAAGGCGTCGGTCAGCAGGACGTAGACGAACAGACTCGGCGTGACACCGAAGGAGACCACGTCGGTTATCGAGTCGAGTAGCGGCCCGACCTCCGAACTGTCGCTACTGCGGGCGACGATGCCGTCTAAGGCGTCGACGATGACCGAGAGGAGGAGGAGGCGGGCGGCCAGATGGAGGTCGGCGAAGGCGACGGCCCCGGCGGCGAACCCGACGACGGCGTTGACGAGCGTGACGGCGTCGGCGACACTGAGTCGGCGATGCACCTCGAATCCCATGCCTGCCCGGTGGGCCACCGCCTACATGAAAGAGTCGAAACGGGCGTCACTCCTCGGGGAGGTCGTGCCCGAAGACGAAGCGGGCCGCGGTCGCGAGCGTCCCCGTGACGAGGAGGTACAGTTGCCAGCCACCGCGAGCGACCGGGAAGATCCGGTCGACGCCCTCCGGTTCGCGCTGGCCCGGCGTCGGGTCGACGCCGGTGTCCATCTGGACGGTGCTCGTGTTACCGATGGACCGGAGTGACGGACCGCCGCCCCCGTCGTTGGCACCTCCACCGGTGTTCCAGTCGACGAACGTCTGGACGATGCCCCGCTGACTCGACAGTTCGAGTTTCCCCCTGAAGACGTAGAACTCGTCGTGGATGGGCCACAGAAGGTTGGCGCCGCCGGTGACGGCGTCGAACAGCACGTGTCCGACCGCGTAGACGACGACGCAGAACCACGCGACCCGCACGCCGTAGGCGCCCCATCGACTGCGGACGTACGACTCCTCGCGGACGTAGCTGTCGATAGCTAGCACGCCCGCCAGTATCGCCGGGATGACGAGGTTCGTCGTCGCGGTCCGGTGGCCGAACTGCGAGAACAGCGCGACGAACGCGTCGACGTCGGGAATCGTGACGACGACGAGCGAGAGCAACAGCGAGCGTCTGTCGAAGGCCGCACCGAGTACGGTCGCCGCGAGTAGCCCTACAAACGCGTAGTGGACGACCAGGGATGGCATACGTTCACTCACGACACGATCGGGATGAGTGTTGCGGTGAGTCGTGCAGAACGTATTTATACGACCATGCAGATTTGAGTTGCAAGGTGGGGTTGAATGTGTTCGAGCGTGGTGCTGGGGGACGTGCCAGTACCAGATGAAAGCGGGAGACATCAGTGAGCAGCAACAGGGACACCACCGGTGTCCGCGAGTTACGACTCGATCCGGGGGCACAGGCGCTCCTGTCGCTCGATACGATGCAGTCCCCCTTCAGGGAACTGCCGCCGAGTGCCTACGCGAACCTCCTCGTGGTGTCTTCGACGGCACCGGACGACGTCGCCAGCGTCCTCGACGACGCCGGTGCGGACCTGAGTCGTGTCGGACAGATTCCGATAACGGGGTCGGAAGTGGACTACGACGGGCCGATGTTGACCAGTGCCCCGGTAGTCCCGGACGACTTGACGGGACTCAGTATGCGACTCTCGCGCGTGGTGAACTCACTCGGGGCCGGCCGCGGGTGGCTAGTGTTCGACAACCTGAACGTATTCCTGCTGTACGCGAGGGAGGACCGCGTGCTTCGATTCTTCGACCACGTGGCTACACTCGCGCGCAACCACGAGATTTACGGCGTCTATACGCTCGTCAGGGACGCTATCGACGACCAGACGTACGAACGGCTTCGCCGTTCGTTCGACGTCGAAGTCGACCGTCGGTGAACTCGCCGCCCGTCACGGGCGCTTCTGTCCCGGACTGGACAGAGGCGCTGCTCTGTCCGACCAGTAGCGCGGCAGGAACCGATGCGAGACCTCCCGTGACGACCGGGGCCCGGTACGCGACGCCGGTGTCGAAGAGTAACCCGGCGACGAACTCGGACGCACCGAAATACCCGCGTACACTGGGCGTATCGGGGCGACGATGCCCCAGCACAACAGGTCTCCCACGACGGGAGCGGCCGCGAGGTCAGTCGGTTACTCGATGTCCGCCGTCTCCGGCACGACAACCACGTCTCAGGTGGCCGTGGTTCCCGGAGTCCCCCTCACGAGTCCGGAACTGAAACCGCGGTATGGGCGTGCTGACACTACCGGCGGTGTTCGTCGATGAGGGTTCTGAGCGTCGTCTCGTCTTCGAGACCGACCCGTCGCTCGACCGGATCACCGTCGGCAAGCAACAGCAGGGTCGGCACGCCGCGGACGCCGAACTCGCGAGCGAGCGCCGGTGCTTCGTCGACGTCGATTTTTGCGACGCCTGCCGACGTGTCCGCGGCGACGGTCTCTATCGCCGGTTCGAGTAGCCTGCAGGGACCACACCAGTCCGCGTAGAAGTCGACGAGGAGGACCGACGTGTCCGCCACCAGTTCGTCGAGGTGCGCCTCGCTCTCGACGTGTATCGGCGTGTCGGTGGACTCTGTCTCGCTCGCGTCCGCCATGCCGCGTGTTACGCAACCACGATGCTTAACCGCTCTGTCGGTGTGTCGGTGGCGTACACGACCGCACTCACCGCTCCGTGAGTTCGGTGGCACGTCGGCGCAACCCGACATTCATCTGCTCGAATCCGCGACGCATCCGGCGACCGAGGCGGTCGACGATGCGACCGGCGAACGGTCCGTCGATAGTCTCGTGTTGGACGAACCGGGTAGTCCCGTCGTTTTGCGGTACGAGCAGGAAACTGTGTTCGGCGTCGTACCCGAAGAGACGTGACCGCCAGCGTAGCTCACGTGCTGGCTCGATGACCGTAATCTCCGGGCTGAACGATACTGTCGGCAGTCCGGGCACCGAGAGTCGCGCCGCGACGGCCTCCCCGACGGCGAACTCGCCGTCGACCGACAGCAGCGTGTTCCACTGCGGGTAGGCGTCGACGTCGGTCAACACTCTCCAGACGACGCTCGGCGGCGCTGGGACGTCGATACTGGCGGATACCTCCGGCATCGTGGCTCCGTTAGGTTCGTCTCCTGAAAAGCGTCCCGAGTGTCTCCGCTTCGTCTGTCCGGCCGCTGTAGGCCCGTCCCAGAACCGATCACCTCTGAGAGCGGATACGGCGGCGTTCGACGCGTCGGGGACGTCACGGCCCGCGCCACCTCGGTCGCAGACGAGCGTCTGACGCGCAATGAAAGTTTAAGACCCGTCCGGCCCAGCAGGTGAGTATGGACCACAAGAGCGCTCCACAGGAGATTACGACGCTCGTCGGCAGAGAGGTGTACTCGAAGAACGGTGTGTTCGTCGGCGAGGTCGAGGACATCCGTCTGGACCTCGACCACGAGGCGGTCACGGGTCTCGCCCTCCACCAACTCAACAACGAACTGTTCGGTGCCGACGCACGCTCGTCTCGCGGCGCCATCGTCCCGTATCGCTGGGTACAGGCCGTCGGCGACGTCGTCATCGTCAACGACATCGTAGAGCGTCTGCGACAACCGGACGCCGAGGGGGACGAAGACGAAGAAGAGGTTCCCGCCTAGTTCCCGTTCGAGCTTTCGCCGCTCGAACTATCGACGCCCATCGCTTCGAACAGTTTTCGCTTGACGGCTTCTTCGGTCAGTTCCAGCAGGGTATCGCGGTTGTCGTCGCTCGTGTCCAGTCCGGTGAAGATACCGAGCGGAATCTCGACGCTCGCGTCCGTCGAGTGCCCGGCCGTCTCGCCCATGTCGCCGAAGGCGTCCGAGAGTACTTTCCCGATGTTCATCCGGATGTCCTTCGACCGAGCGGCGAGGTAGATGGTGTCGTCGGCGATGGCGAACACCGCCGTCGTCGTGATCCCTTCGAGGTTGAGGAGGTGCTGTGCGGCCTGTGAGAGGGCGTCCCGGTCGCGGATGAACCCCGCGTTCGAGACGAGGTGGCTCCCCTGTACTTCGCGGTTCCGGATGGCCTCGGCCAGCACGTCGAGCGTCTCCGGACTCATCGACGGCGACTCGACCTGTTCGAGCGTGTCGTGGTCCGCGAACGGGTAGAGGTACGCGGCAGCCGTCAGGTCGGCCGGCGTGGTGTCCCGTTTGAAGTCCAGCGTCTCGGCGCGGATGCCGTAGAGCAACGCCGTCGCGACGGTCTGATCGAGCGTGAGGTCCAGTTCCTGGATGTACTTCGTGAGGATGGTCGAGGTGGCCGAGACGTTCGGCCGGATGTCGGAGAACGCGGCGTCGTGCTCGTGGTCGTGTTCGTAGTGGTCGATGACGATGTCGACCGAATCGATGTCGGGTTCGCCGCCTTTCGCGACGTCGACCAGTGCGAACGTGTCGTAGTCCTCCAGCGAGACAGATCGTCTGGAATCGAGTTCGATGCCCAGCAGGTTCACGAACGCGCGGTTCTCCTGATGGCCGATCTCGCCTTCGTAGATGATGTCGGCCTCGACGTCACGGCTCGCGGCGATAGCGCGCAGTGCGGCCGCGGAGGCGATGGAGTCCGGGTCCGGCGAGCGGTGGATGAGAATCGCCATCCGGTCCTCGGTGGCGTCGATGACGTCGCTCAACTGCGAGGCTTTGTACTCCAACTCGCCCGTCTCAAGTGCCCGAAGCGCCGAGTCGGCGATGACCGCCGACGGGTTGATGACCACGTCGGCCCCGAGTTCGGTGAGTTCGTCCGCCGAGACGGGGTCGTCCGCCCGGGCGACGATGAACTGGTCGCCGTCCGCCGCTCGGATGTTCTTGACCGCCTCGGCGTTGGCGTTTACGTCCGGGGACATGATGAGAACGACGTCGCGCTCTCGGACCGTCTCGACGACGTGTTGCTCGGCGATGTCCGCCTGCTGGGCGTTGAGGTCCTGGTCTCGCAGAGCTTCGACGCGTCCCTCGTCGGCATCGAGGATGAGGACGTCTTTTCCCTCGTCGACGAGTTCCTCCGCCACGGCGTGGCCCACGCTTCCACACCCCAGAATGGCGTATGTAGACATTGAGGCCATCGTGATGCCGCTGGCTGCACTCATTGCGTGTGAGTGTGGACGGCACGTACTTATATCACACCGTCTCGGTGAGAGCGCTGGTCCGCGTCTCGGGTCTGGCGGCCGCGCCCTGCTTGCAGGCCGGTGACGTCCGCCGATTCGAAAGGAAACGTATTTACAAGGGCCTCCGCAACCAATGAGTGCAGACAGGGCCGGTAGCTCAGTCTGGCAGAGCGACGGCCTCTTAAGCCGTCGGTCGAGGGTTCAAATCCCTTCCGGCCCGCTTTCCTGTACCGAACCAAACGCGTGAGCGGCGGGTGTCTCGTCCCTGCCGACCCGACCCGTCCGGCTTCCCGGCACCCGAAAACATTTGTCGGTGTCCCGAGTGGAATCCCGTATGTCCCTCCCACTGTTGCAACTCCCCGGTGCGATAGAGTTGCTCGTCGTCTACCTCGTTGTCGGCCGCAAGTAGCACCGACCGTGCTCACTCCAGCGGCTTGCCCATCTCGACGTGAGGAATCCCTGCCTCTTCGAACGTCTCTCCCTCGGCCTCGTAGCCGAGTTTCTCGTAGAACCCCTCGACGCGCGACTGCCCGTGCAGGAACGCCGACGTCGCGCCCTGTTCCCGGGCCGTGGTCTCGGCGGCGTCCATCACGCGGACTCCCAGTCCCTCACCACGGTAGGATTCGAGAACGGCGACCCGTTCGATCCGAGCGGTCGTCTCGTCGACGAACCGGAAGCGGGCGGTCGCGACTGGGTCGTCGCCGTCGGTGACGACGACGTGGGTCGCTTCGTCGTCCTTGTCGTCCATCTCCTCGGCCTCGGAGACGCCTTGCTCCTCGATGAAGACGGCACGGCGGACTGCGCGTGCCTGGTCACCCAACGCCGCGTTCCCGCCGACGTAACACTCATAGGGGAGCATGGCCCCCAGTAACGAACCGACTGGGGAGTATGTTGCGTTCGACGTCGCCTCGGGTCTCGCCGCAAACATCTATGTCGTGGCCGGTGTATGGCACCGTGTCTGTCCGAGGAGTATGCCAGCGACCACGAACACGAGGTGTCGGCCGAGTACCTCTATCCCGCCGACGCGGACGTACTCGACATCTACGAACGAGATGGCACACTGTACGTCGACGTCGCGACAGTGTGTCCAGAGTGTAGCGACACGCTGGCACTGTCCGCGTCGGTGGAGTCGGTACGCGGCGTCGACGTGGACCTACCGCTCGACGACGACTACTACGACTGATACTGGTGGCTGTAAGTTCGTACAGATATTCGCCACCCCGGGGTGGCGAATTACTCCAGTTTGTTACAGCCACCAGTATGAGCCGTCGACGCCGGACGCGTGCTCGTAACGGACCCCGCCGGCGAACAAACGGACCCGGTCTCGATCGGAGGCTGAGCGCCGAGTCAGTTGTCGGGACTGTAGTTCGGCGCTTCGTCCGTAATCATCACGTCGTGGGGGTGGCTCTCCTGCTGGCCGGCCGCAGAGACGCGGACGAACTCCGAGCGCTCTTTGAACTCCGGAATCGTCTCGGCACCGACGTAGCCCATCCCGGACTGCATCCCGCCGACGAGTTGGTGGAGTTCGGAGGCGAGCGACCCCTTGTACGGCGTCGCTGCCTCGACGCCCTCGGGGACGTACTCCTCGTTTTCGTCCTCTTCTTTGAGGTAGCGCTCGCCGCCGCCCTCGTTCATCGCGCCGACGCTGCCCATGCCCCGGTACTGCTTGTACTTCTTGCCGTTCATCGTGATGACCCGGCCCGGTGCCTCGTCGGTGCCGGCGAAGTACGACCCGAGCATCACGGCGTCCGCACCGGCCGCGATAGCCTTGATCGCGTCACCGGAGTAGCGAATCCCGCCGTCGGCGATGACCGGGACGTCGTGCTGGCTGGCGACGTCTGCGACCTGTGCGACGGCCGTAATCTGGGGCATTCCAGAGCCAGTGACCACGCGCGTCGTACAGATAGAGCCGGGGCCGATACCGACCTTCACGCCGTCGGCGAAGTCGACGACGGCCTCGGCGGCCTCTCGGGTGCCGATGTTGCCGACGACGACGTCGGCACCGACCTCGGCCTTGATTTCGCGGGCGCTGTCGATGACGTTCGCGTTGTGCGCGTGAGCGCAGTCGATGAAGAGGATGTCCGCGCCAGCGTCGTCGGCGGTCTGTGCGCGGTCGACTTCGAACGGGCCGACGGCTGCCCCGACGCGCAGCTTGCCGTTCTCGTCGCGGGCGGCCTCGTCGTACTCGCGGCGCTGGAGGACGCCCTTCATCGTCACGAGGCCGACGAGGCGGTTCTCGTCGTCCACGATGGGGACGCGCTCTATCTTGTGGTCGTACATCAGTTCGAGCGCTTCCCGGGGGGTGACGTCCTCGGGGGCCGTGACGACTTCGTCGGTCATGGCCTCGGTGACGGCGTCGGACTCGCCGACTTCGAGGTACGGACGGATGTCGGTCCCGGAGATGATACCGAGTACTTCGCCGCTCTCGTCGTCGACGACGGGGGCGCCGGAGACGCCGCTCCGGTCCATCATCTCGTCGACTTCACTGACCGTCTGTTCGGGGCTCGCGGTGACGACGTCGCGGATGATGAGTTCGTCGGCGCGCTTGACACGTTCGATTTCGGCGGCCATCTGGTCGGCGTCCATGTTGCGGTGGAGGACGCCCAGACCACCCTGTCGAGCCATGGCGATCGCCATGTCGCTCTCCGTGACGGTGTCCATCGCGGCGGTCAGCACGGGGACGTTCACCTGGACGCTCTTCGAGACGCGTGTCGTCGTATCGGCCTCGTCGGGTTCGACGCGGGATTCTTTCGGTCGCAGCAGTACGTCGTCGAAGGTCAGCGCCTCCGGAACGCGGAGTTTCTCGGAGAAAGGATCGGAATCGTTCGCCATGTAAGCCGTCCACGACGGCCGGGCAAAAACGTTGCGAGACTGGCCGAGACTGGGTCGGGGTGCCACACCGCGGTGTCCGGTCTTCGGCGTCGTCGCGGGACGACTGTCCAGTTGTGTGGGGCTGATTCGCACGTTTCACGAGGTGTGGGGTCGAATCTCACACAACGCTTATACTCCGGTGAAAGATAGTTATAGACATGCGTCTCACCGAATCCACCCCCGAGGCCAGCGGCCTGCAATCGACGTACTCGACGGCGTCGAACACATTTTGGGTGGGTTTCGGGAAGTCGAAGGGGTGGCAATCGACCGTCGGTCGGGTCGGCGCCGTAGACACCCATCGGGAACAGGGGCATCCCCGTCCGTAACTCGCGATGAGTAGCTCCAGACATCCGGTCGCACTCGACATAGAGCGACGCGTCGGTCGTGGCGGTCGCCTGCTGGCGACGGTCATGGGACTCCCGCTCGTCGACGGCATCTTCCCCGTCCTCGTCCTCGCGGGCGCGCTTACGACGTGGACCGGGATGCTCGAAGTCGGCCTGCTCGTCTTCGGCGGGTCCGCGATGGTCGCCGTCGTCCTCGCAGAGATGGAGGGCGGCCCTCGCGAACAGGCCAAGACGGTCCTGCTGATCGGTGCGCTGTTGCTCCCCGTCGCCGTCCTCGAAGCGGCCATCGCACCGACTATCGCCGGAATCGTTCGTCTGGCCATCTTCGAGCGCTTTGCCGGCATCGTCATCATGGCCATCGCGGCCCAGACGGCGAGCGCCCGCATCGGCGAAGTGCTGCCCCGGCCCGCCATCATCGTGGGACTGGGTCTGCTTGCGAGCCTCGACCCCGCGGGCGCGTCGCTGGTCGTCGCGGCCGACGTGGCGACGATGGCCCGCGCCGCGGCGACGGCCGGCATCGGCGTCGGGTTCGCCCTCGTCGTCGCACTGGCGAGTCCGTGGCTCCGCAACGCCGTCGACATCGACCGGTTCCGCTTCGGGAGCGCCGTCGCATTGGGCGTCCTCGCACTCTCCGTGTTGGGACTGATGCCGACGACGGCACCGGTCGCACTCGCCGTCCTCGCCGTCACGGCGGTACTATCCTTCGACCCCGACAACGCCCGCGAGCGACACAGCGAGTACCGCCCCGACAGCATCGACCTCACGGCCGCGTTCGCCGACGGCGGGGCCTCTCAGGGCGTCGCGGCGGACGAGCGAACCGACGACGGCGCCGCCGTCGAGTACGATCCGGACCAAGAACGCGCGCCGTGGCTCTGAGGGGGAACGCTTAGGCGTCTCACGCTCTCCGTTCCGATATGGCCGACAATCGCGTGGTTCAGGGACGGATGCAGACCCCCGAGAGCCTCGCCGAACTCATCGAAGGCGAGAGCGTGATGGACGCAGAACCGATAGAAGACGCCGACCGCGACTGCCCGGACTGTGGCGAGAACGTGGTCTCCGTGGGCTATATGCCCTCGGCGCTGGAGTTCGTCACCGGCTACAAGTGCCAAGAGTGTGACTGGTCCGACACCGACCGGGACTGAACACCGGCGGGCAATCGAAATCCCTTTACGGTAACTCGGTAAACGACGGAGTGCGGGGTCGTGGCCTAGTCCGGGAAGGCGGCTGACTCCAGAGGCCACGTGCCTGGGACGAAACTCCAAGGGCTGATATACTGAGCGACCGACTGATCATCGGTTCGCGACGATGACCCTCTGGAGTTCCGAGGCACAGGACGGAGATATCAGCCGATCGGGGGTTCAAATCCCTCCGACCCCATAGCGTTCTTCAAGTTTTCTAAAGGTAGCAGACATGTAGCCGCTGTTTTCGACGTTCTCAGAACGGCCGAAAATCATAGTAAGATATCTGGTAGTTTGGGGTGGTCGGCGTGATTTTCTCACCCCGTGTAGAGTTCGACCTCGATCACTATCCTCGTGTTCGAGTGTGGGATCCCAACGCCGGACATGACCGTTACCTGTACCTCCACCGGCTCACCGCATACGCGCACGGCGAAATAGACGATCTCTGGTCTGACCTGCACGTTCATCACGTCGACGAAGATCGCTGGAACAACGACCCGGAAAACCTCGAAGCCCGTCCTCCGGACGAACACTCGAACTACCACCTGAATGGGGGTGTCCTCTCGTGACAAACACTCCCTCTCCTGAGAACTGGCCGTATCCTCGCAATGAATTCGTTCGTGCGTCTCGTCTCCTGGAGGCGACCGACGAGGATGTTCGTCGAGCTATCGAGCGCGTCGAGGATGGTGACCGGCGATGACGGGCGACCTCCCTGTTCGTCCTCAGTGTCGATGGTGCGATAACAGCGCTTCCGAACTCGCCCCTACTCCCTGCGCTCGCTGTTCGGTCGCTCTCGAACGTCTCAACGAACCCGGCGTAACTTCGGTCTCGAAAGAAGGGCAGGTGATTCGATGACGGACTGGCCGAGTTACCGTCACTACGACTGCGATAGCTGCGGCGAGATCTGCATCAATCACTCTGAAACTGACCGTGCGCAGTCCGACCTCTGTCAAGACTGCTTCCGTGACACAATCTTAGAGGAGGTTGAGCAGTACCTCCTCGACCAGCAGGCTTCTCCATCCAACACAAGCGAGCGAGTGGAGGGAGCGACCCCCTCACATGGGGGTCCGACTGACCGAGAGAGCGCACGGGACGACCGTAGGGAGGACCCATCCCAACGCGAAAGCCCGGCCGAAGGCCCGGAACGTGGGTCCGGTGCGGTGCGGTCGTTGGTGAACGCTGTTTCTTCTTCTGAGTTCGATGAGTAAGGGGCACTCTGAGGCGTGCGGCTCTCGGCAAACCAATCAGAATAAGTGTGAAACAGACACCTCAAGCCCTGATACACCGACTGACGAATCTGATGATCGGGATCTCCCTTCGGCCGATGATGTTCTCTGGTCTTTCATCGAAGAATGCCCCGACCTCGTTGACGTGCCCGTCGCCTTTGAGGAAGGGACTCCTGTTCGAGAAGATTATACTGAGTGTGTAACTGAATCATGGGATTCGGACGTTCTCTATTACTGTGGTCGGTGTGAATCCTCCTTCTCCCCTTCTTTTCAGAACCCGTCTGAACACGTTTCTGAAGCCCATTCTGAGCTTATTGATAGACTCTCGGTATCTCCTGCTGATGCTGCTGATTCCTGGGTCGCTCGCAAATCCGTCCGTGGTGAGCGAGTCTCGGAAGTTGAGGGTGTTTCGTGGGTTGAAGCAGTCGCAAATCTGCTTGAATCGCACGAACAGACCCGCAAGACAACAATTAACCTCCAATACGGTTGGCCCCGTGATCCCGAATATACGAAATTCAGTTTCTCGGCTTCTGATCGCTGGTCGCCCGACTATCAACGCGAATTTTATGCTCAGTGTCAGGGCTGGCTTCGCGAACTTACCGGTGGTGAACGTCCCTCCGGAGGTGAAACTGCCGCTACGTTCGATAACCCGTCTGTCGCCTTTCTGACTCGCTCGGCTTCTTCCGTTCCTGACGATACCCGTGTCGGCCCTGTTGATCATGCCAATCGGGTCCGCAATCCGTGGCGAGAGGTCTATCAGAAACTCCGGTACGTCCTCGATAAGCTCGGCTTCGATAGCGATGAGTGGCAGTTTTGGCGTGTTTTAGAGCCTCACCCCGGTACTGGTCAAAATCAGTGCTACGCTCACGAACATGCGATTATCGTCGTAGACGGGCAAATCACTCAGTCCGACTTTGCACCTATTATGGAAACCCATGTATCCGCAACCGAGGGTGCCGGACTCGACGCGCATACGAATACGCCGTGTGCCGAACATGCTGATTCCGCTCCAAACCCTTGGGACGCGGCTGAGGGTGCTTGTGACGACTGCGATACCCCTGTTTCCGTCCGTGATCCCGAGTCCGTTGAAAACCTCGCTGCATACGTAGCCGATTACGCCTCTATTGATCCGCTTGACCTATTCGAACGATCTCCTTCGTATATCGCTTGGGCAGCTGCGATGACTGCCGGAAATATACGGACTGTCTCTCGATCTGACTCGGCTCGATGGGCTGCTATCGCTGACCGGTGTCGACAACGCCACGAGTCACCACATTCTGATCTTGAAGGTGAACATGGCGACCGGCTTACTGTCTCGGATAAAGGGACTAACACCGTTGAGTGTGCTGAGTGTGGCTCTCCTCATGGTATCGACCAGTCCCGTACGCTCACGGACCACCGTCTAAACCCCTCTTCCGGTGAAAGTCATGAAATCCTCTCTGACGGTGGTTCCACCGAACTATGGAATGATTGGATCGACGCATGGCGTGCCTGTGAACCGACTACAGTAGACCGTCAGTGCAATCACCCCGATGGCTCGAATAAGTGTCCTCTCTGTGCAGAGTACCAAGGTGCAGTAGATGCGACTGTCCCGATTCCTGACGATGCATACGTTCCTGAGAACGCGTTTGAAAACGAGGCTGTCGAATATATCGAACGGATTGAACAGAAGGTGCAGCGTCATCCGAACGTTGGTGTTGCTGGTTTGTTAGGAATGCTTCAGTCGGATCTGCCTGAGAACCATGCTGAAGCCCTCGTACGCGGGTTTTTGGCTGGCTTTGAGCGTCCCGACCTTGATGACCCCGAACACCAACCCGACTGGCTTAACCAAGAGCGCGTTCCCGAGTGGCGCGTTCATTCAATCGAGATAGACGGTGAACTTCGCTCTGCCAGTCCTGGCAATGGCGTTCAAATGACCGAGGTCTTTACTGATACTGAAAGTTGGGACGATACTGAGTATCATATTGGATCTCAAAGTGGTTTTCAGAACCCTCGTCTCAACGATGATTGTCAATCCTGTGAATCAGGACACTATCAATATGAGAAACAACTTTCTGATGAGTGCTTATCTCTCTTCGAATGTGATTCCTGTAGCGACTCTATCCGCGTTCAATGACGAACTTCTGGAAATGTGATTTCCTGCCGGTTCCGTGCCTCTACTGCTTTTCACATATAAAGATTCACTCTGTATCTCCTGCTGTCTACTTTATACTAGATATATCTTGAATATTGGTATGTAGTATGTCAACCGACAGTAGCGGAACGCCGGAAGTAACGTTCGACGATCTCGACGAACCCGAAGAAGTCGACAGCAACTCCGAGTGGATCAACCCAGATGCTGGTGAACAGTTCGGTGGGCAGATTACCGATATTCGCCTCGATGCGCAGGATCACGGCGTTGTCGAAATCGACGGGCGACCGTACAGTCTGAACTGGTCCCAGCGGCAGCAGTTACTGAACGAGTTGGTCGTCGGCTCACTGATGGCTGTCAAGACCTCCGAAGAGACTGACTCGTTCACAAACGACGACGGCGAAGAGATCGAGTACAACCCAAAGGCAGTCCGATTCAAACGGGGTGACGCTGAGTGAGTTACCAGCGTAAGGCCAGCGGGATGATGAACGACTACCTGAATGTTCGCAAGGTCCCAATGGTCCTTTCGGGAGCGTTCCTCGCGGCGTCCCTCTACCAGTTCGGTGGTATCGGGACTATCACGCTGGAGTGGCTGTCGTATACGCTCACGGCTGATCACGCCATTATGGTGTCCCTCGGTGCGTGGATCGTCGCCTTCGCCAGTTCCGAGACCAAACAGTTCCAGTACTACGACGGTTTGGAGAAGGTTGCTATCGCACTCGGGCCGCTCGTCATTCTCGGTGACTACTTCACCGTCGAGGTGACGGACCTCCTCCTGCAGATTGGCGACCCGCTCGGGATGCAGATCGCGTTCTCCATGACTGTCGTCAGCTGGGGAGTCGCTGTTAAGTAAGATGACTCGCTTCCGATCCCTTGCCCTGTCTGCGTTGCTGATCTGGTCTGCGGCTCTCGTAGGCGTCGGGCCGTCACTCGTCGGTCCAGCAGACGCACAGACCGACACGCAGACCTACACTTTCGACGGTAGCGATAACCCGAACCCGGTGCCTGGCGTCGCAGCCGTCAATCTGTCCGACATGACTGGGACCGTCACAATCGAGTGGTCCACCGGCGACACCGGTAGTCCGTCGACGTACGTGTTGGAGCGAAAGACCGTCACCGCTCCGTTCTCCGCCGACGAGTTGGCAATCGCCAATCAAGGCGCGTACAGTACAATCAATGTCACCGTCTCCGGCGGAAGCGGGAACGCCTCTTTCGCTGGCTACCAACGGCGTCTTCTTGCACCTAACCGTGTGAAGATTCTCGGAGGGACCGGCGGCGACCGCAACCGCATCTGCAACCTGCACGAGCAGCTATCTGAGTCAGTTGACCCCCGGTTCACCATGCTCGATTGTGAGGTGCAGCCCGGCACGACGACGGTCAACACCACCGGCACGGACGCTGCACAGGTCGAGAGCGACATTTACCAGTCTGCGATGAACCAGAAGGCCGCTACCGACCGCACGCTCACACAGACTGAAAATCATCTCGAAGACGCCCAAACAGTCGCTCTGATCAAAGGCAAGAACGCCTACGTCCGGGCACTCAACAATGGTTCCAGTAAGGCCGCTGCGGTACAAGAAGGGAAAGACGCTATCGACGAGTTTTATCTCCCCTGGCAAGTCGAACTCGTCAACGAGTTCAAACAGTCCCGTGCCGAACACGCATATCTGAAGGCTGTCGCTACGAACGAGTCCGGCGTCTCTGGCGACTTCGTGGCTGGCTACCACGACCAGACAGGGACCAGCAAAGGCGATATCGTCGACCACCAGCAAGCGAACTTCACGTACGGTACGCGGACCGTCTCGCTGTTCAACGGCACCACGATGACCGTCCACACCATCTACTCCGAAGTGGAGTTCGAAGGGTCGGTCGTGCGGTCCGACAAGTGGTCTATCCTCGACCCTGACGGCTACTCATTTGCCGGTGGTGACGCCCGCGCAGCCGGGTTCTCCGTGACCGATCCCAATACGGGGAACCACACGCAGACGTTCGACTACCAGCGGTTCAACACCAACTACAACAAGATCGACGCTCAACACCAGAACGCCAGCGCCCAGATCGAAATACTCGCTAATAATACGTACGACGCCTACCAGTCAGGTGAGCTCAACTCTACCGACCTCATCGACCCGTACATTCTCGTCAACGAACGCTCGGCCGGCCCTCAGTTCCAAGGCTGGGCAGCCTCGACGTTGACCGTTCTGGGACAGAACAGCCCCGAGAACTTCGACCAGATGGGGAGCTTCAACATCACCACAGAGACCGGCGAGAGTCACCGCGGTATCCTATTCTCACCGGAAAACCCTGCGAGCGGGCAGTTCGCCGCGAATCAGACCTACGACCCCACCGCTATTGGCGGCACCCAATATGTGGTCACGGCTGACCGAATCGTCGAGCTACAGGAGAACTTCACCGTCCAGAACATCACTACGACGGACGGTGAGCGGGTCCAAAACGTCACCATCGAGAAAACTGTCTACAAAACCACCAACGTCTCCGAACTCAAGGAACTCTACGATGATCTCGCCTATCGCCGCGCACAGATCGAGGCCCGCGAAAAGAACCTTCGCGCTTCCGGCGGCGGAGGTCTACTCGGTGGTTCGAACTCGGCTCTGGTACTCGTCCTTCTAGTGGCTCTCGCAGGTGCAGCCTACGCATCCAGCGATAACAGGAGGCGATACTGATGGTCTGGTGGCTGCTCCTCTCACTCGTACCCCGCGACCCCCGACTGTACCTGTTTGGCGGCGTCCTCGTCGCCTTGCAGCTGTCGGGCGTCGACGTGTTGGGACCAGCCATCGACCTCCTGTCGGCGAGCGTCCTCGACCCTACGATCAGTTGGATAGAATCCCAGTTCGTCGATTCGTGGACGTTCTGGTGAACTGACCGACTTTCCTTCACATGAAATCGCACATCGTCATCATCCTCGTCCTGAGTAGCATCGCCTTCGCTGGTGTCGCCAGCGCACAGCAAGCGACCTCGACGCCAACCACGACGCCCTCGAACTCGACAGTCTCGGCTCCGTCCGGCGCACCGGACGCAGAACTCGTCGTTGACTCCGACGTAGTGGTCACGTCGTACCGCTACGAGGACGGCGAGATGATCATCAAGTTCTGGTCCTCGGAGTTCAAATCGATCAGTGTCGCACCACGGGCTGATAGCTCTGAGAGTGGAACCGTCACTGCTCGCGCGTTCGTCCTCGACGAGGACACGATCACGACGGTTCGTATCGCGTCCCCTGGTGGCGTCTCGTTCTGGACCGCTGAGTCCATGGAGCAGAACAACCAGTGGCACTATCTGCGCAAGCCCAGCACGTTCCTGATCACTGGGCCGTGGTCCGGCTCGGACGTTCGTGACGCCGGTCTCGGCGGCGCTCTCGGCGTCATGATCGCCGTCCTCTACGAAGCAGTCTCGGCTAAAATCGGTGCGTCCCAGCGAGGTGAGCGACTGGCATGAGCGACGAGAACCCCGACCTCGACCGCGAGGAGATGCGGCACAACGCCGACCCCGGCCCGGACCGGTCACGGACCTACCGGGCGTTCCGGTGGCTCTCCGAACACCTGCTGGCTATCGGTGCTGGTGTCGGTATCGTCCTGTTCGTGATTGCGTCGGTTCTCGGGTACGACCTCCCGCGAAACCTCCGCATCATTGGCCTGACCGGACTGATCACGGTCATCCTCATCGGCCGACCCACGGCAAAGAAAGTCCGATCGCTACTGTGGGACCCGAACTACATCTGGCTCGTCGACATTGACGCTCGACGGACGAAAGGCGGTATCTTCCGCATGCCCGGCCAGCGATTCCGTGAGTGGTCCGTCGAGGATGGGCAACTCGACTGGGTGAGTCCCAACCTCGCGTTCGGCAAGCGCGTCGATCTCGCCGAGCAGACCGTCGAAGGCTGCTGGCGTGGTACCCTCACCGACCGTGAACTACTGCGCACTCTCCAGGCCGTCGAGGAGTGTCGCGGCCAGCTGGAGGACGACGCGAAACGTGGCTTCGCCATCGAGACGCAGGCGTTCGCTATCATCCGTAACGCGACGCGGAAAGCCGTTCTCCGGGTCGTCTCGACGTTCGAGCGTGGGACGCTACCCGACGAAGGCGAGGGGTTGACTGACGAGATTGATAGCGCAATCGAACAGTTCGGTATCGAACGGAAGATACGCCGGTCGGAAGAGGACGACTCCCCGGAGTCGGACATCCCCGGTGTTCGCATCGACCTCGACGAAGACCTTGCTGACCTCGCCGGTGCCGGTGACGGAGGTGTTCCCGCTGATGACTGAACTCAACCTATCCCATCGTGAGAAAAGTCTCGTAGTGGTAACTGCTGCTGTGACGTTCGTAGTCGGCTTCTGGGCCGGTCTCTGGTCGGTCCCGCCACAGGCGCTTGATGTGCCGCTGGAAGTGGCACAGAACTCCGGTGAAACGGTCTACGTTCCGGCATATCGCCCTGTGCCCGGCTCCCTCCCTGCTGTCTCTGTCGTGATTCCCTTGATTGGCTTCGCCTACGCGTTTCGAGATCGTCTCGTCGAGGACACTGCTGAATCTGGTGAGGTGCCCGCCGATGACTGAATCCGTCGAATTCCTCGGTGCCGCTCTGGCCGGTGTCTCGTCTCTCGCTGCGTGGCTCCAGCTATGGAGGGCTGGTTACCTATGAACGGTGACGTAGACGAACATCTCCTAACCGCGGCGAAACTCTACGAGCAGGTACGCGGCGACCTCGACGGTGACGAACGGCTCCTTCCGCATACCGGTATCGTCGAGGACGCCCAGGACCGCGCGGCGCTGTCGTTCGTCGAGACTGCGATGCGGGAAACCGACCGCTCACCGGTAGGTAGCTCCACGTTCGAAGGCACCGACCTCGGCTCGGTGATCTCCCAGAAGGTCCTGACCGACACGGCGACGGAGGCCGTCGCCACCGGGAACGGTTCAGTCATGTCCCACATCGTTGGTGTCACGGAACAGGACCTCGACGCCTCGGCGCTGCGGCTTCCGATGATGCTCCTGAATCAGATCGAGAACAACGGCGCTCCGGCGTTCGTCACGGCCGCAGGCAACCCGAACACGGGCAAGACCAACACGGCCATCCTCTTGATCACGCTGCGGGCGCTCGACCTCGATGACCTCCTGGTCCTTTCGAACGTCCGGACGTGGGACGCGACAGATATCGTCGTCACCTCGGCGCACGACCTCGCGGTGCAGCTGCTCGAACACCGCGACCGACCGAAGGCTATCCTGATCGACGAAGGCTCGACGCACTTCGACGCCCGGACCAACCGCCGGGAAGTGGCCGAACAGTACACGCCCTTGGCGAAGCGATACGCAAAGATCGGCGTCGACATGGAGGCCGTCGTTGTTCACACTGGGAAGGACCTCCATCCTGAGCGTAAGCGCTTGTCGACGCTGGCGATGTACAAGGCCGCAAAGAAGAGCGCCGAGTTCTTCGAAACGTGGCCCGCTGACACTGACGCGCCGACTGACCGATTGTTCGGTGGTAGTCTCGAAGAGATCGAGAAGGCCGTCGGCTACGATCCTGACGACGCCGCCCCTTGGGCGTGGAATCTTCGAGCAGGACTATTCGAAAAAGATGTTGAGTGGTCGGAATTGCTCGATCTGCTTTGTGACAATGGTCCTATAGCGAGCGATGACCGATGAGTAAGCTGCGTTCCGTTTCTGATTAGGCTGATCACCTGATTCAATCGGTTCTGTCCGTCGCTAAAATCCACTTTCAGTTATAATATTGACGCATACATTCTCTACCCACCAACCCACCCATCCACCTATGGGTGTTAATCGTGTTTAGTATCGAATGTTTCAAAATTCGTCCAAATCTGACCGTGTGACATCTGCCGAAGATAAGTCTAAATCTTCCCTACTATCTAATGCTTCTTTTATTGAATTAACCACCCACTCATCCATATTTGGCTTTACATATATTTCATCTATGAGTTCGTCAACTGCAACTGGTAAATATAAGTAAGAATCTACCGGGATCTCACTCGGACCATAGTCAGATTCTGATTTCTTAAGTTCAAACGGGCTTTCTTGCCCTGAATCGTCATCACCATCTATTAGATAGTTGAATTGAAGACATATTCTGAGTTCATTTTCGTAATCGTATTCTCTTCTTTTGAATCTATATAGCTGAGAAGTCTCCATCCCTGATCTATCTATGTCAATAGATTCGTCAAGCTTGTCTAATTGATCTTCTTCCAAATCATCATATCCTTTTTCAAAATCGATATAAATAACATCTAGATCTCTTGCAGTTATTGATTTTTCTGGCAGATCGTAATTGATGCTTTTCAATAATTTCTTCCGGGTTGTTTTTATAGCGATGCCTTTCCCAGCGGTACTATATTGCTCCCACATAGCGGCTGATTCGTAGGAGTTTTTGTGCCAACAATTTAGAAATGTTATATCTCTAGTTGACTGTATGAATTCTTTCCCATCTTCAAAATTATCTCCCCAATGGGCTTGATACACATCCTTGATAAATTGTGGAAACTTCCCTTCATATGTGTCCGAAAAATCACTTGCTTGATGGAAATGTAATTGTTCTGTTTGAACAATCCACATGAATGTGGGGTAATCTATATATCGCCAAATCTCTTCATTCTGCTCTCGCATTTCTACGAAGGGGAACACATCTGTTAATTGTAATATAGTATTATTATTCCATCGCCTTCGGATGTCGCGGATATGGATACAACTCCACGTCGACCTTGCCCTCCAGATACTGCTCACCCTCGGTCGTTAGCTCCACAAAATCCTGATCCTCAGTAAGAAATGCTACCAGATCCGCATCGGCCAACACTCGACACCGATCCTGTACCTGCGCTTCTGTCGCGTGAATGTTGTCACAGATAGCCATCTGTTTGGCTGTCGACAGTGAGTCATCCCGAAGGTGTTCGAGTATTCGGTCGTCGATGCTCCGTTGCCAGCGGGCAGTTTTTCGAATCGTCATGGTGGAGGGCGATTACACGTCGTTTGTCTCTGGTTCGCTCGTCGATGCGGATTCCGTTGGCCCATTACCGTTGGTATAGACGCCTTCTTCGGCGTCGTACTCCTCATCAAGGTATGCCTCCCCCTCGTCGGTGATAACGTATGCTCCGTTACCGACGTGGGTCAAGAGACCATGCTCAGCGAGTTTCTTCATCCGGCGACCGACTTGCGTTCGAGAAACCCGGACAAAACCGCTGTCATGGATTTCCTTGGGAGTCCCTGTACCCTCATTCTCTCTCATCCATTCGAGGATACGGTCATCCCAAACACTCTGCCACGAACCCGATAGACGCATTTGAATAACTCATTTACTCCCGACTACCTAATTTAGTCTAATTATACATTAGATACCTGCGAGGCTTTATGTGGTTGTCCGATACATTTATGCACTCTGCAAGTAACCATGTTTTTGTGGGCCACCCACTGATGGCTCTCAGTGGCTGAGAACCGGGCCGTGCTGCAACACGGCCCAGAAGGTGGCTCCGACCGGCAATCATGTCGTACGGAACCAGCACGGGGCGCACGCCCCGCACGATGACAGTCGTCTCGGCAGATGAAAAACCCGACGTTCGGCCGCGCGCCGGGTTCACAGTTCGCTGTCCCAACTGTGAATTTTCGAAGCGATGCAACACCCACGCTGATGCGATTTCGCATCAACGCCGTCATCCCTGTCCGAACTGCAACAGGATGGTAGCTGTTTCCGGTGACTCTCCAGAACGATCTGGTGAGTCCGGTAATCGCACGGACGGCGACGATCTCCGCGAACTCTTGGGGGTCGTGTTCGAGTGACTCGAAAGCCGACCTCGCCCTCGGATCTCTCACCACGTGAAGCCCGTGAGCGGTTTCTCGATGAGTGCCGGATGGATTCGACCGACTCCACGATTCGAAGCTACTCCAACAGGCTCACGCCGTTCGTGGAGTGGTGCGAAGAGGAACCGGTCGAATCCGTCGGTGAACTGTCCGGCTGGCTCCTCGACGAGTATCGCCGTTCGCTCACTGAGGACGCCCCGGTCACGGTGAAGGGGAAGATGATGGCAGTGAAGCAACTGCTCGGATACCTCGGTCGCATCGACGCCGTGGACACCGAGTTAGAAGAGAAGGTTCCGATTCCCAAACTCTCCGCCGAGGACGAACGGAGTGAAATCAAACTCGCGCCCGACGATGCTTCCTCGCTGCTCGCGTACTATCGTGAGTCGAAGACGTGGTACGGGACTCCGCGCCATACGCTTCTCGAAGTACTGTGGTTCACTGGTTGTCGCTTGAGCGGCATACGTGCTCTCGACTTCGAGGACTACGACAACGAGAGGGGAATCCTGCGCTTCGTCAATCGCCCGCAGACCGGAACCCGGCTCAAGAACGGGAAGGACGGTGAGCGACCGGTAGCGATTCCTCCTGAGGTCGTCGACGTGCTGGACACGTACATCCATCGGGAGCGATTCGACAAGCGCGACGAACACGGCAGGCGGCCGCTGTTCTCCGCCCGGCAGGCGAGGCCGTCGAAGACGACGGTTCGCGCGTGGTCGTATCTCGGAACACAGCCCTGTGTCTACACCGGCTGTCCGCACGGCCGCGAACGTCCAAAGTGCAACTACCGGGAACGAAACTATTCGGGTAGCTGTCCATCGTCTCGCTCACCCCATCAGGTGCGTACCGGTTCTATCACGTGGCAACTCAACTGCGGGATGCCCATCGAGGACGTGGCCGAACGGGTCAACTCGACGCCCGCGGTCATTCGTCGACACTACGACGTTGCCACTGGTGACGAAAAGCTCGAAGAGCGACGCCGCGACTACCTCGGGGACCTATCAATTTCCGACAATGAGTAAGTCCAAATTCACCGCGCTAACGGCCGATACTGGCGATTTATGCCGGAGTAGTGGCCCCTCCGACCCCACTCCCTTACTCAAACACCTACAACCGCAAGACTGCGGTGTGTCTCTCGCTTCCCGATGTTATCAGTGTCGCGGTTTCGAGGGGGTGTATTCAGATACCGAAGCACGTCCTCAGCGTGGCAAGCCGAAGTACGCCGTCACGCCGGCGGCGGGGACGGAAAACGCCTTCCAGCGGCGGTCCCGGGCCGCTGGCTACGAAGGAAAGACGGCCGAGTCGGTCCCAAAGCGAAGGGGTGTTCCAGTCCCGAAATCGCTTTGGGCGTCTCGTGGCGACAGTGAACCGATGACCACTATCAGGGACTCACTCCCGGCGCGACCGCTGTCGACGGCCGAGGTCAAGGCTCTCGAAGCCCAGCACGACGAGTACGGCGTCGCGCCGGTCGGATTCTTCCCGGACCTCGACATCGTGACGGCGTTCGTCGTCATCGTCGAGGGCGAACGCGGCTACAGTCTCGGGTTCGACAGACCCGGGGAACAGTGGGTACTCGTCGAACAGTTCGAAGACGGCGACGACTTCGCAGGCGTCACCGACCGTCTCCGTGAGTGGATGGGCGACGACTGGGACGACGTCGACGAAGGCACCGTCGAACTCGACGACGTCGTCTGATACGGCCCGTCACTTGTCACTCTGTCTGAGTAAGGTTGAAGTGGGATAGTGTGCAACGTTAGCATGGAGCCCCCGAGCTCCCAGCGGGAACGACCGCTGTAGCTTCCGGGATTGGCATCGGCGGCCAACTGTCGTCGGCGGGTTAGGCCACCCCGCCGACGTCGCTTCGTTTTACCGCGACGATAGGTTGAGGTGACAGTCGCGTGTCCTCGTACGCATGAGTGTACTGGCCGCGGTTCTCAGAGTCGGCGAGACGCCGCCGATAGGGGCCGGCATGGCCCCGCGCGTCGAGGCTCACCTGTACGACGGGGGCCTGCCCAGACTCGTCGCCTATCGAGTGAGGGAGGGCCCGGAACTGGAGCGCCACCCGGGCGCGTACGCACCGGACTTCGCGGCGGAGCCGGCCTACCCCGTGACCGACGTCCTGCTGGCACTCCCAGACACCCGTGGACTCTCGTCCATCGGCCAGCGACTCGACACGCTTTCTACGAAGGCCGAGGCGAACTACGGCCGCGATTTCGGCGCGATGGTGTTCAAGACCGACGTCGAGTGGGGGAGCGACGGCTACGGTCGTCTCTTCGAGGCCCGGAGCCAACTGGAGGCCCACCCGTTCGACGGGCAAGTTACGGTCACGCTGACGCCCGCAGTGACGGACGAACAGGCGGCGGCGCTTCGCGCGAACCTCGACCGGCTCGCCGGGCTGACGCGCGTGTACGTCTCTGACTCTGACACCGAGTGACCGCGACTCGTCGTCGGGCGGAGACGTTTTGGGCCCGCGTGTGTACCCTCAAACATGGACGCCGCGCGGCTTCCCGGGACCTCGGCGACCGACCAAGTGGTCGCACACGTCGACATGGACTGTTTCTACGCGGCCTGTGAACGCCGACGGGAACCCGCCCTCGAAGGCGAACCGCTCGTCGTCGGGATGGGCTACGAGAACGGGGAGGCCCACGGCGCCGTCGCGACGGCGAGTTACGAAGCACGGGAGTTCGGTGTGGAGTCGGCGATGGCTATCTCGGAGGCGCTCGAACGGCTCCCTCGGAAAGTCGAAGCCGCCGAAGACCCCGAGATGTCGGTCGAGGAGGCGGGATACTACCGTCCGGTGGACATGGACCATTACGAGGCCGTCGCGAGCGAGGTCAAGGACATCCTCCACGACGTCGCCGAGATGGTACGCGAGGTCAGCATCGACGAGGCGTACCTAGACGTCACCGACGACGTGTCGTGGGACGAGGCCGAGTCGTGGGCTGACACGCTGAAGTCGACCATCGAGTCGGCGGTGGGCGTCGTCGCGAGCGTCGGCGTCGCGCCGACGATGAGCGCCGCGAAAGTCGCCAGCGACCACGACAAGCCCGACGGCCTCGTCGTCGTCCGGCCGGGAGACGTCCGGGAGTTCTTCGCCGACCTCCCCGTCGAGGAGGTCCACGGCGTCGGTCCGGTGACGGCCCGTGAACTCGCGGCGCTGGACATAGAGACGGCGGGGGACCTCGCCGCGGCCGACCCGGAGACGGTCGCCGAGCGATTCGGCGAGCGAGGGCTGGAGATACGGCGCTACGCCCGCGGCGAGGACACGCGAACCGTCACGCCGAAGGGCGACCCGAAGAGTCTCTCGCGCGAGTCGGCGTTCACCGACGCCGTCGAAGACGCCGACCAGAAGCGCCAGAAAATCGAGACGCTCGCGTCGGCCGTCGCCGACCGTGCCCATCGCAAAGAGGCCCGCTACCAGACTATCGGCATCAAGGTCGTCGAACCGCCGTTCGACGTGAACACCCGCGCGCGGTCGCTGCCCGGTCCGGTCGACGACGCGGACCTCGTCGAGTCGGTGGCGCTGGACCTGCTGACGGAGTTCGAGGACGCCGCGGTCCGGAAGGTCGGCGTCCGCGTCTCGAACTTAGACTTCTCGGTGGGCGAACAGGTACGTCTCAGCGGCTTCGACGGAGCGGACGCGTCGGCGGGCGACAGCGAGACGACGGCGGACGGAGCGGCACCCGAGAGCGACTCGGAGGGGCAGGTCTCCCTCACCGAGTTCGACGACACGGCGGCGGGACGAGACGAGGACGCGTCGTCGGCGAACCGCGACGGACAGGTGTCGCTCGACGACTTCGACTGACCGGGTCTCAGGCGACGCCGTTCTCTAAGTTCTCCAGTAACTTGCCGACGAACAGTCCCGCGCGCGGCGATATCGTGTCTGCATCGGGTACCGTCGTCGGATGGGCCGCGAGCGTCTGGACGAACTGTTCGCTATGGGTCATCGCGTTGAGCATATCCACCACGTCGACGACCAGTCCCTCGTCGTCCGTCTCCATCTCGGGGTACCGATCTTTCTCGGCGTCGGTGTAGGTTATCGTCCACGCCGGGCCGCCGACGGCGGCAAGAACGTCCGAGAGCGGCGCCACCTCCAGTGGCCCGTCGCCCGTGCCGACGTAGACGATACCGTCCTCGACGTGGGTGTCGTAGCGGGTCATGTGGTCGTTACTGCCACTCGGTGGCACGGAGGAGGGCCAGCACAATAGCCCTTGCTCACCTCTCACCGATACGACTGGTCGAATGGCTGACTGGCGTCTGACGGAGAGTTATGGGCAGTGAGATGCTCAGTCCCGACAAGAACGCATGGCAGAGACTGAACACATCACCGTCGCGGACACGAGCGCGGGTCCCGGTGGCACCGAAGACCCGGGTCAGTCCGTCGATATTCCGGTGGTCGAACTGCTGACCGGGCGGGGGTTCATCACCGGCAAGTCCGGGTCGGGGAAGTCAAACACGGCGAGCGTCGTCGCCGAGAAGTTGCTGGACAACGGCTTTGGCCTCCTCATCGTCGATATCGACGGCGAGTACTACGGCCTGAAAGAGGAGTACGAGATCCTCCACGTCGGCGGCGACGAGGAGTGTGACATACAGGTCACCGAGGAACACGCGGGCAAGATAGCGTCGTTGGCCCTCGAACAGAACGTCCCCATCATCCTCGACGTCTCGTCGTTTCTAGACGAGGAGGAGGCAGAGGCCCTGCTGACGGCCGTCGCCAGACAACTGTTCGCCAAGGCGAAGAAGCAAAAGCAGCCGTTTCTGATGCTCGTCGAGGAGTGCCACGAGTGGATTCCCGAGAAGGGCGGGATGGGCGAAGTCGGGAAGATGCTCATCAAAATCGGCAAGCGGGGTCGCAAACACGGCCTCGGTATCGTCGGCATCAGCCAGCGACCCGCCGACGTCAAGAAAGACTACATCACCCAGTGCGACTGGCTGGTGTGGCACAGACTCACGTGGAACAACGACACCAAAGTCGTTGGGCGCATCCTCGACAACAACTACGCCGACGCCGTCGAGGACTTAGACGACGGCGAAGCGTTCATGATGACCGACTGGGCCGAACAGGTCCGCCGGGTCCAGTTCCACCGCAAGCAGACGTTCGACGCGGGTGCCACGCCCGGCCTCGACGACTTCGAGCGGCCCGAACTGAAGTCCGTCAGCGACGACCTCGTCTCGGAACTGGAGACCATCAGCGAAGAGAAGCAGGCCACGGAGAACCGCATCAACGAACTCCGCGAGGAACTGGACAAGAAGAACTCACGCATCGCCGAACTGGAAACCGAACTGCAAGACGCCAGAGACCTTCAACGGATGGCCGAGCAGTTCACCGAGGCACTGGTGGGCCACGTCGAGGGCTACAACCCCGGTCGTACCGCACAGGAGGAGATGCGTCGGCAGCGAGAGCGGTTCTCAGAACCATCAGAGGACGGAACCGACGAGGTACAGGCCGACGAGGCACAGACAGACGAGGCACAGACAGACGCCACGTCGGGCGGCGGGTTCGGCGACGCGTTCAGCGCCTTCAGCGACGACGGCGTAGCGATGAACGGCGGGAGCGACGACGGCGTCGCCACGAACGGGTCCGCGCCGGCGGCGAACGGTGCGTCGGCGAACGGTGCGTCGGCGAACGGCACAGCGACGAGCGGACACGCCGAGGACGACGGCGACGCCGACGCGGCCCTCGCGGCGGCGATGGCTGCAGTCGAGGACGAGGAGAGCGGGGACGACCCGGCAGACGGCGACGCGACCGACCGGCCCGCCGTCGTCGCCGACGTCGTCGCAGACCTCGCGGAGATGAGCGACAAGACGCTGCGGATGCTGGCCTACTACCGGGAACACGGGCCGGGCACGCCGTTGAACGCCCAATTCTCCGCCGGCGGGGACGGGGACCGAACCGCCGCGTACGCCCGGAACCGGACCCTACGGCTCCGCGGCCTCGTCGAACACGTCGGTCGCGGGAAGTACGACTACCGACTCCGTGCGCTGGTCAGCGAGGAGAGCGACGAGACGCTCGACGAGTCGACGATAGAAGACTACGCCACGCGAATCGAACGCGACGTACTCGACGGTCACGGCGAGGCGTGACCGCGTTCGACGGTTAGTTCAGCGGTGCGACGAGGTCTTCGAGCGCGGCCCGCGGGTCGTCGGCCTTCGCGACGCCGCTCGCGAGGAGCACGCCGCTCGCGCCGAGGTCCGAGGCGGAGACGAGATCTTCGCCCGTCGAGATACCGGCGCCACAGAGGACGTCGACGTCACCGTCGACGCGTGCCGCGGCGTCGACAGCGCCGGTGACGATGTCGGGGTCGGCCTTGCTGACGGGAGTGCCCGTACCGATGAGTTCCGGCGGTTCGACGGCGACGGCATCGGGGCCCAGCGCCGCGGCGGCGCCGATCTGGTCGGGGTTGTTCGCACAGACGATGGTTTCGAGGTCGGCGCGCTCGGCCGCGTCCAGCGAGGCGTCGATGTCGGCGAGTTTGAGACGGTTCTCGGAGTGGTTCAGCATGGTCCCGGCCGCGCCGGTGTCGGCGACGGCCTCGGCGAGCGTACTGCCGGTGTGGCTCCCGTGTTCGTTGGGGCTGACGTGCTGGGCCCACGTCTCGACGCCCGTCTCGGCCACCGTACTCAGGTGGGCGGCCTGCGGCGCGACGGCGATACGGACGCCGGAATCGTCGGCGACGTCGGCCGCGGCGGTCGCTACTTCGATTGGGTCGCACGGATACGCCTTCAGATTGACGAGGACGAACATACACCATCCACCGGGGCCCGCCGGCAAATAGGTTGCGAGAGCGTACGCACCACAGGAACGACGGATGAGTGGGGTTAAGATACTGGACTGTAAACACCCGCAGAGACAAGTCGTGACCTCCGAGGACGAGACGCCGACCGTACTCATCGTCGAAGACGAACAGCACCTCGCCGACCTCTATACGGACTACCTCTCGGACCAGTTCGACGTCGAGACGGCATACAGCGGTGAGGAGGGCATCGAGATGCTCTCACCCACCGTCGACGTCGTCTTGCTCGACCGTCGGATGCCGGTCGTCTCCGGCAACGAGGTGCTCGCCGAGATCGAGGAGCGGAGCCTCGACTGTCGGGTTGCCATGGTGACAGCGGTCAATCCCGACTTCGACATCATCGACATGGGCGTCGACGACTACCTCGTAAAGCCGGTCACACGCGAGGACCTGACCGACGTCGTCGACCGACTCGACAAAATCGCGACGTACAACGAAGAACTCCAGCGGCTCACGTCCCGGAAACTGAAGCGAAACGTCCTGCAGGTGGAGAAGACCCAGGCCGAACTCGACGGAAGCGAACAGTATCGACGACTCCAGTCGGAGATCGCCGACATCGAAAAACGGGTCGATACGCTGGCCGCCGAGTTAGACGTCGAAGAGAAGGATCTGCGTCTCTAGTCTTTCCGTTCGACGACGTCACCGAGGGTGTACTCGCCGCTGCTTGAACCGCCGGACCACTCGGTTTCGTCGGTGCTGCCGCCCGCGCTCAGGTCGATGCCGAGCGCGCGTTCCAGTTTCGTACGCACGTCGTCGCTGGGGAGCGAGTTGCCCTGTTCGAGCTTTCGGATGAGGCTCGCCTTCTCGTTGAGTTGCTGGGCGAGGTCCTTCTGGCTCAGCCCCGCCGACTCGCGGGCCTGTCGAATCTGGTCGTCGAAGTCCTGGGCTATCTCGTCCATCTCGTCGAACATGTCCCGGCGTCGGCCGCCGCTCGACGAGGTAGACGACGAACTCGACGACGAGGACGACCCCCCGGAACTACTCGACGACGTCGAGTACTTCGTCGACGTAGACGACGAGGAGTCCTGCGTCTTCACCTCGGTCCCGAAGTCAGTACACTCGTCGCAGACGTCGAGTTCTGCCCCCTCGATTTTGACACGGTTGGGAGCGGAGACCTCCTTGCCGCACATCTCGCACTGTACCATAGCGCAGGGTTGGAGAGGGCGCGGTATAAATGGTGCGTTGCCCCTACTCCAGCGCCTGCATCGAGTAGTAAAACCGCTGGAGCGCGGTGACGTGTCCGACGACGGCGAAGACGACGAGCAGCCACCCGACGAGCGTGACGTTCAGCGCCGTCGGGTTCGCGAACGCGGCGATACCGGTGACGATTCCCACGAGGGCGAGTCGGTCCGCGCGGCCCAGTAGACCGCCGTAGACGCGGTCGAGGCCGACTGCTTGCGCCTGCGTGCCGAGGTACGAGGTCATCAGGACACCCGTGACGGCGGCGATACCCAGCGCCCACCGACCGAGGCCGGCCGCGAGGCCGACGATGATGACGATGTCCGCGTAGCGGTCCAGCACGTGATCGAGCAGGTCGCCCGCGTCGGAGGCGACGTTCATCTCGCGGGCCAGCGCCCCGTCGACGAGGTCCAGCCACCCGTTCAGGAACACGAAGACGGCCCCGGCGAGGTACAGCAGGGGGTCCTGCGAGGCGACGGCGTAGACGCCGCCGGCCGCCCCGGCGAGCAGGAACGCGAGGACGCTGACGCCGTTGGGCGAGAGACCGACGGTCTTTGCGGCCCCGACGAACGGCCCGAGCGCCCGGTCTGCGACCGAGCGGAACCTGTCCAACGTCATAGCCAGTCGACGTAGGAGACGGTGCCAGCGCTCGGTTCGACCTCGCCGGCGACGACGGCCGAGACGGCGTCGGCCACCGCGTCCGGGTCCCGGTCGGTCGTGTCTATCTCGTAGACGCTGTCGGTGCCGTGGTGGTGGACGGCCTCGGAGAGGACGACGTCGAGGGCTTCTGACTCCGCATTTTCGTACGCCTTCGAGTCCGAGTCGCCGCGCCCGCGCAGGCGGTCGACGACGGTGTCGGGATGGGCCCGCAGGACGGCCACGCGGTCGGCCTCGAAGTTGTGGGCCAGATGTGACTCGAAGAGGACGTCGTCGCGGCCGTCCAGCCACTCCGCGACGGCGTCCATGTCGGCGACCAGACTCCCGCGTTCCTCGTCGACGCCGGTCGAGAACCCCTCGGATTTGATGACGTCGTTGAGGTGGACGACGTCGAGGCCGGTGTCCAGTCGCGCTGTCGCGGTGGTCTTGCCCGTCCCGGGCGTCCCGGTGACTGCGACTCTCACGCCTCGACCACCTCGATGACGTCGTTCAGGACCGCGACGGCGTGTTCGGTGTCTTCCTCTGTGCCACAGGTGATGCGGATGCACTCGGGGAGGCCAAACGAAGAACAGTCGCGGACGATGACGCCCTGTTCCTGTGCGGCCTCGGCGACGGCGGCGGCGTCACCGACTTCGGCGAGCACGAAGTTGCCCGCGCTGTCCCACGTATCGGCCGCGAGTTCGTCGTGGATGTACTCGCGCGCCCACGCTGCTGTCTCGACGGAGCGGTCGACGTGGTCGTCGTCGGAGAGCGCCGCGAGGCCGGCCCGACAGGCCAGTTCGCTCGCCGAGAACGGGGTGTTGATGCGGGCGTAGGCGTCGGCCCACTCTTCGGGGACGAGGGCGTAGCCCAGACGGACTCCCGCGAGGCCGTAGGCCTTCGAGAACGTCCGCAGGAGCGCTACGTCCTCACGTTCGTCGAGGAGGGGCCGCTTGCTCGGCGAGTCGGCGAACTCGCCGTAGGCCTCGTCGACGAGGACCAGCGTCTCCTCGTCCGTCTCCTCGGCGATGGTCCGTACGGCTTCGGTGGTGAACTCCGCGCCGGTCGGGTTGTGCGGGCTGGTGAGATAGACGATACGCTCGCCGTCGTAGTCTTTCAACACCGTCTCTGCGGTCTGTGCGAAGTCGTCGGCCTTCGAGAGCGTGTACTCGTTGACCTCGCCGTGGTGGTAGCGGGCGCTCATCGCGTAGTAGGCGAAGCCGGGTTTCGGCACGAGCACCTCGTCGCCGGGTTCCAGCATCGCGCGAGCGAGACAGTCGAGGGCCCCGTCGCCGCCGTTGCCCAACCACACCTGTTCGGGGTCGGCGTCCCACAGCGACGCCAGTGCCTCGACGAGGTCGGCGTGGGAGGACTTCGGATAGGAGTGCATGCGCTCGGCCGAGTCCCGGATGGCCTCGACGGCCAGCGGACTCGGGCCGAACATGTTCTCGTTCGACGCGAGCTTTACCATCTCGTCCGGGTCGAGACCGAGTTCCCGGGCGACTTCCTCGATACCGCGACCCGCCCTATAGACAGTGTGAGCGGAGAGGTCTCGTGGTTGCATGGATGTGCCAAGCGGGTGGGGCGGCTTAAGCGTGCCCACCTACAGAGGCCGGGAAGGCGTTCAGTCGGGCGCACACCGCCGCTGGGATTCGGTTCACTACCACCGAAAAGTAATAATACGGTGTGCTATGACGTGTCGGTAGGCGATGCCACTTCTCATCGACATCCGCAAACTGACGGTCATCAACCGGCTCATCAAGGAGGGGTCGGAGAGCGTCGCGGACTCTCTCTCGACGCTGGCCGGGGTCGACGCGTCCGTCGAAATAAAGAGCCTCTCGTTCGTGCAACCGGGCGACATCCCCACCGAGATGGGTACTGGCGAGATATACAGCGCTCGCGTCAGACTCGCCGAACCACCCTACGGCGTCTTCATGATGACGTTCTCGACGGAGACGGCCGCCGAGATCGCCCAGTTGATGACCGGGATGGACGTCGAGTCCGAGTTCACGCAACTCCACGAGTCGGCCTTACAGGAGATGTGTAACATCCTCACCTCCGGGTTCATCGACGGCATCGCGAACACGCTTGAGACGACCATCGACATGGGGACGCCAACCATCGAGCAAGCCCAAGCGATGACCGTCGCCGACGACGCGCTCTCACACGTCCGCCGTGACTCGCTGACCATCGTCCTCGACTCGCTGGTCGACATCGCGGACAGCGACGTGGCCTTCTCGCTCCGTATCTTCCTCGTCCCAGACCCCGGGTCGTTCGTCCACCTCATCGACCAGTTAGACCGCGACGCCGAGACGGGGGAACCGACGAGCGTCGACTCACCGGACGCAAAGGAACTGGACACGTCCAGCGAGGTGCAGGCGTTCGAGGACGCGTTCGACGGCTCCTGACGCACCGTCGCCTGCCTGTTTCGGGGCGTTCAAGAGGCCCGCGTCCAACCCACGGGCATGAGCACAGTCGATGCCGCGATTTTCGCGACACACCTTCTCTTCGCGGGCCTCTGGTCCGGCAGCGTCCTGTTCACCACCTACGCCGTCCTCCCGACGGCGATGGACGGCGACACCCGTCCCGGTCCGCTCTCGGCGATAACCGGGAAACTACAGACCGTCTCGCGGGCGAGCGCACTGCTCCTGTTCGTCACGGGCGGGCACCTCGCGGCGACGCGGTACACCACCGAGTCGCTGACCGGGACCGGCCGCGGCCACCTCGTCGTCACGATGGTCGTCCTCTGGTTCGCGCTGGCCGGCCTCGTCGAAGTCGGGGCCTCGAAACTCGCCGACGGGTTCGCCCAGAAGAAAGTCCGCGAACCCGCCCGTAACGCCCGACCGTTCCTGCTGGGCGCGTCGCTGGTCGCCGTCCTCCTGCTGGTCAACGCCGGCGCCATCCTCGGCCTCTACTACTAGAGCCGTTCGCCGACGTGGTCGGCACACTTCAGCGCCAGTGCGGCGATGGTCAGCGTCGGGTTCATCGACCCGGCGGTGACGAACACCGACGAGGACGCCACCGAGAGATTCTCGACGTCGTGGGCCCGTAACTGCGGGTTCACGACGCTCGTCTCTGGGTCGGTGCCCATTCGTGTCGTTCCCATGTGATGGTAGGCCGGGCCGGACCCCTCGCCGTCGGGGCCGGCGGTCCACGAGACGTCGACGCCCAACTCGCCGAGAATCGCGTGCTGGATGTCGTTGGCCCGCCGCATGGAGCGCTCGGCGCGTGGTCCCCACGACCACTGGATGTCGGGCACGGGGTTGCCGTGGTCGTCGGTGGTCGAGGTGTCGAGGGTCACCCGGTTCTCCTTTCGCGGTGGCTGGCCGACCAGTCCGCCCATCGCGATGCTGGTGCCGTAGGCGTCTCTGAGACCGTCCAGCAGGGCATCGCCCCACTCGTCGGCCGACAGGGCGAGTTCCACCGGTGACGGGCCGGCGTAGTTGAGGAACTCCAGTTTGATGGGCGACAGTGGCTCGTCGGTGGCCGGAACGACCGTCTCACCGTCGTCGACTCGCCGGACGGCCTGTCCCGGGTCGTCGTAGAACTGGTGACATTCGCTGGTGAGAAAGCCGACGTGATTCTGGCGCGTTCGCTCGTCCAGCGTGCCGCCCGCGCCGGCAAAGAGGTGATCCATGAAGTACCGCCCGACGAGACCCGAGGAGTTCGCGAGGCCGTCGGGATCGTCTTCCGAACGGGAGAGCAAGAGGAGGCGCGGGATCTCGACGCCGCCCGCCGCGAGGACGAACTCGCGCGCTTCCTGTCGGTGTTCGGTGCCGTCCGGCGTCGCGTAGACGGCCGCGCTCACACGGCCGTCGGCGTCGGTTTCGAGGCGCTGGACCGGCACGCGGTCGAGGACCGTCGCGCCCTCGGCCTCGGCGTCTTCGACGTGGACGCTCGCGTCGTACTTCGCGCCGGACGGACACACTGGCTGGCAGGTGCCGTAGCCGACACACGGACCCCGCCCGTCGTAGGACTCCGAGTTGCGAGCGTTGGGGACGCCGTGCATCGAGACGCCCAGCGACTCGCAGGCCTCGGCGAACAGCGAATCGCTGTACGAGGGCGGGAACCCGGGCAGCGGGTACGGGCCGTCCCGCGGCGGTGCGAACGGGTTGTCGGCGTCGCCGGCCACGCCCATCGCCCGTTCGGCGTCGGCGTAGTACGGCCGCAAGTCGTCGTAGTCGATGGGCCACGCCGGGTCGTCGTTGTCGTGGCCCCCGTCGAAGTCGCTGGGGTGGAGGCGCATCACCATCCCCTGCCAGTGAAGCGTCGACCCGCCGACGCCCTTCACGCGAGCGACGTTGAGCGGATAGTACTGCTCGCCGCTGGCCGAGAAAGCGTCGCGCTCGCCGCCCATATCCCAGACTGACCCGTCGTGGGCGGGCCGGATTGCCGCCTCCATCCGCCGCTCTCGCTCCGCGAAGTCGAACCGTGGACCGGCCTCTAGAACGACCACGTCGTGGCCGTCGCTGGCGAGTCTGCTCGCGACGAGCGCGCCCGCCGGCCCCGCGCCGACGACGCAAACGTCCGCCCGTGATGCCGGCGTCCGATCCATCTCGGCGTCGATTAGGCGACCCTAAACTTAGGCGTTACCATCGCCGTACGGCCGACAGAATCGGGGAATCGCGGGTCAGGGGATCTTCACGGAGTGTTTCAGCGTCCCGATGCCCTCTATCTCTATCTCCACCTCGTCGCCGTCTTCGAGCGGACCGACGCCCTCGGGGGTGCCGGTGGCGATGACGTCGCCGGGTTCTAGCGTCATGTACTCGGTGATCTCGGCGATGAGTTCCTCGACGGAGAAGATGAGGTGGTCCCGTGACGAGGACTGTTTGACCTCGCCGTTGACGCGACTTTCGATGGTGGCGTCCTCCGGGACGTGTTCCGGCGTCGCCACGAGGGGGCCGATGGGACAGGCGTTGTCGAATGCCTTCCCGCGGACCCAGTTCTGTTCGATCTCTTGATCGTCGCGGTTCGAGATGTCGTTGAGGCAGGTGTACCCCGCGACGACGTCCATCGCACCGGACTCGCTGACGTTCTTGCACTGTTCGCCGATGACGACGCCCAGTTCCGCCTCGAAGTCGATGCGTTCTTTCCCCGACGGCAGGGTGAGGTGGCTCCCGTGGGAGGCGACGGCGTTTGGCGCCTTCAGGAACAGCATCGGCCGGTCCGGCAGGTCGTTGCCCATCTCGTCGGCGTGGTCGGCGTAGTTGCGGCCGATGCAGACGATCTTGGTCGGCTCACACGGTGGAAGGATGTCCACCTCGTCGGGAGCGTACGTCTCGTCGCCGAAGGCGATTCGCCCGTACGGACCGGCGGCCGCCGTGACGACCGGTTCCCCGTCCTCGACGGTCCATCGGCCGCCACGGACGTTCCCCGCGGTGTCGCGGAATCGAACGCGCTTCATGCCTCGGACGACTCGGGGCCGACGGATAAGCGTTTAGGAGGGATGAGTCGCCTTCCGGGTAGCGATTCGACGGCCGTCTACGCCACCTTCGTCAGTCGTCATATACGTGCGTGCCGGCAGTGACCGAACGGCTTTTGAGAGGCGCCGGGCTACGCTCGTCGCATGAACTGTCTCGTCGTCGGCGCCGGGTCTATGGGCCGCTGGTTCGGCCGGACCCTCCGGGACCACGCCGACGCGACACTCGCGTTTACGGACCTCGATGCGGACGCGGCACGCCGGGCGGCCGACGCCGTCGGCGGCCGCGCCGTCCCCAGTGATACGGCGGAGCGATTCGACGTGATCTGCGTCGCCGTGCCGATGCCCGTCGCCGAGGAGACCGTCGGCGAATACGCGCCGTTGGCGACCGACGCCGTCGTCGACGTGACCGGCAGCATGGCGGGGCCGCTCGCGGCGATGGAAGCTGTGGCCCCCGACCTCGGCCGGGCGAGCCTCCACCCCCTGTTCGCCCCGGAGAACGCTCCCGGTAACGTCGCCGTCGTCACGGACGCCGGCGGCGACGCCGTCGACGCGGTCCTCGGTGCCCTCACAGCGGCCGGCAACGACACCTTCGAGACGACGGCGGCCGAACACGACGAGGCGATGGAGACGGTACAGGCCGGCGCTCACGCGGCGGTCCTCGCCTACGCGATGGCCGCCGACGACGTGCCCGACCGGTTCCACACGCCGGTCTCTGGCGGACTCGCCGACCTCGTCGGACAGGTCACCGGCGGCGACGCCCACGTCTACGCCGACATACAGGCGACCTTCGAGGGCGCCGACGGCGTCGCCGAGGCCGCCCGAGAGATCGCGGACGCCGACGCCGAGACGTTCACCGCGCTGTACGAGGAGCTCTCATGAACCCCGAGACGCGCCAGCAGATACGCGAGAACGCCCAGTACCTCCGGAACGTCCGGCCGATAGACCCCGAGGAGATATTCGAGTACGTGGACGGCCAGCCACACCCGGCCGTCGTCCGACAGGTGCTCCGCGAGGAGGCCGTCGACCTCGCGCTCGTCGAGCAAGACGACGGCACGTTCGTCCCGGCGCCGGAGGGAGCGCTCTCCCCAGCGGGCCCGTTCCACGGCGTCGAGCGCTTCCCCGAGGCGTACGACCGGCGGGTCGAGAGTCTGCTCACCGACGCCTACGGCCCGGACTGGGAGCGCGGCGACAGCGGGGACCGCCTCCGCGAGCGCATCCGCGACGTGAAAGAGCGGTACCTCCGGCGCGACGACGTGGCCTACGACGACCTGACGGCCCACGGCTACGCCGTCTACCACCTGCCCGACTACTACGCGGTCACGCAGTACGTCCTCGCGGACCTGTTGGCCGAGGGCCTGCTCCCCACCAGACTCCGCGTTCTCGACGTCGGTGCCGGCGTCGGTGGGCCGGCGCTCGGGTTGCTCGACCTCCTGCCGGACGAGGCGCTCGTGGACTACCACGCTGTCGAACCGAGCGCCGCCGCCGACGTACTCGAGACGATGCTCGACGACCCCGGGCCGAACGTCGACGTCTCGATACACCGGGAGACAGCGGAGGCGTTCGACCTCGACGCCGCCGTCGAGGACGGCGGCCCGTTCGACCTCGTGCTGTTCGGCAACGTCCTCAACGAACTCGACGACCCGGTGGCCGTCGTGGAACGCTACCTCGACGCGCTTGCCGACGACGGGACGGTGGTGGCGCTGGAACCCGCCGACCGGAACACCGCGACGGGCCTGCGCGAGATAGAGCGCGCCGTCACCGACGACGGTCCGGCGAACGTGTACGCGCCCACAGTCCGCCTGTGGCCCCACCAGACGCCCGAGAGCGAGTCGTGGTCGTTCGACCGCAAGCCCGACCTCGAAATCCCGTCGATGCAGAAACGGCTGGACGACGCCGCAGGCGGCACCCGCGAGTTCGTCAACGTCGACGTCCAGTACGCCTACAGCGTCCTCCGGAAAGACGGCAAACGGGCCATCGAGATGGCGCCGGACCGCGGCACGCACGCACCGATGGCCGACGCCGAGAACTACGTCACCGACCGGGTGAACCTGCTTGCAATCAAACTCAGTCGCGACCTCTCCGAAGGGGACTCGAACCCGCTGTATCTGCTGGGTGACGGGAGCCAGCAGGTCGACCACTTCGCCGTCGTCACCGACCCCTCGCTGCTGAACGACGACCTGCGGGACGCCGACTACGGTGACCTACTCTCGCTACAGAACGCGCTGGTCCTCTGGAACGACGACGAGGGCGCGTACAACGTCGTCGTCGACGGCGAGACGACCGTCGACCGGGCGCGATAGCGAGGCGTAGGCGAATTACAAGCAATCGGCAGGCGGAACGCCCGGGCAGTGGGTTTTTCTCGCCGACGGCCCCAGACGGCGTATGGACGAGCCGACCATCCTGCTGACGAACGACGACGGCATCGAGAGCGTCGGGTTGCGAGCGGTGTACGACGGACTCTCCGAGGTCGGCGACGTGACCGCGGTGGCGCCCGCAGAGGACCAGAGCGCCGTCGGCCGCGCTATCTCTCACGAAGTCGAGGTTCGAGACCACGAGATGGGCTACGTCGTCGACGGGACGCCGGCCGACTGCGTCGTCGCCGGACTGGAGGCGCTCGTCCCCGAGACGGACCTCGTCGTCGCCGGCTGTAACCGCGGTGCGAACCTCGGCGCGTACGTGCTCGGTCGGTCGGGCACGGTGAGCGCCGCCGTCGAGGCGACGTTCTTCGACGTGCCGGCCATCGCCGTCTCGATGTACATCCCGGTCCGCGAAGACGCCGCGTTCTCGGACATCGAGGCCAACGGCGAGAGCTACGGCGAGGCGGTCAGTGCCACCTCGTATCTCGCGGATCACGCACTCGGTGCCGGCGTCTTCGAGCAGTGTGACTACCTCAACGTGAACGCGCCCGTCGCCGAGTGGGGGCCGGCCCCGCTCGAAGTCACGCGCCCCTCGCGACTGTACGAGATGGACGCCGTCCGCGAGGACGACGCCGTCACGCTCCACGACCGCATCTGGGAGCACATGGCCGACGGCGACATCCCCGATCCCGAGGGGACCGACCGCCGCGCCGTCGTCGACGGCAAGGTGAGCGTCTCGCCGCTTACCGCACCCCACACGACCGAGCACCACGAGGCGCTGGACGCGCTGGCAGAGACCTACGAGAGCGAAGAGTGCCCGTAGATTGATACGGATCGGCGGCCCAACACAACGCGATGGCGACTGCCAGAGCCGAACGAGCGGGGTACGAACGGTTGGCGCTGGGCGCCGGTGTCGCACTCGCGTTGTTTGGCCTGCTGTTCCTGTCGCTCGACGTCTCCGCTACGGTCGCGGCCCTGGCCGGTGCCGACGTCCGGTTCGTCGCGCTCGCGGGCCTGATGGCACTGCTTGCACAGCTCTGCTGGAGCCTGACCACCGTGGCCGTCATAGACGGCATCGACGGGTCGCTCCCGCGACGACGCGTCCAGTTGGGCTATCTCACGGGGACGTTCGGGAAGCAGGTGCTCCCGCTGGGCAACGTCGGCGGGTCGGCGATTCTGGCGTACGTCCTCGCCGAAGACCTCGATCGGCGGTTTCGAGAGGTGTTCGCGGCCGTCACGGCGAGTGAACTGCTCGTGTTCGCGGGGTCGCTCGGCGTCGCGACGCTTGGACTGGTGGCGCTGCTCGTCAGTCCGCTCCCCGGCCTCGATGGCCCCGTCGTCCTCGCGATGTTGGCGCTCGTCGTCTTCGCCCTCGTCGTCGGTGGGGCCGTTCTCGCGTACAGGCGTCACGTGGTCGCGACGCTCGTCGAACGGACGGCGGCACTCGTCAGGGCAACCGTCGGCCGCATCTCGATGCGCGTGCACCGCTCGTTGGCGCCCCGCCGCGTCACCAACGGCGTCGATTCCTTTCTCGTGTCCTTCGGTACCGCGACGGGTGACACGCGACGACTCGTCCTCGCGTCGGCGCTCGCCGTCGGGGGGTGGCTGGCGTTCTCGTCTGCGCTCTTCCTCGGTTGTAGCGCCGTCGGCGTCGCGCTCCCGATCGGTCTCGCCCTGTTCCTGTCGCCGGCCAGCGGTCTCGCGACGCTTCTCCCGACGCCGGGTGGGCTGGGCGGAACCGAAATCGGACTCACCGCGGTGCTTTCCGTCCTGACCGGTGCGCCGCCGGAACTGGCCGCCGCTGGCGTCGTCGTCTACCGACTCGCGACGTACTGGCTGGTCGTCTCGGTGGGCGCCCTCTCCTCGCTGTACCTCTCGGCGACGGTGTGGCACGCACTCGACTGATACTGGTGGCACTGAAGTACTTCGCCACCCCGGGGTGGCGAATATCGTTACGAACTTACAGCCACCAGTATGAGGAGGGTGATGACCAGCGTTATGCTCTCGCCGTCGTACTCCCCGATATGAGCGAGCGACGGTCGGCAGTGCTGTTCGTCCTCCTCGCCGCGGTGTGGGGCACGTCGTTCATGGCTATCAAGGCCGGACTGGAAGCGTTCCCGCCGGTGCTGTTTGCCGCCCTTCGATACGACCTCGCCGCCGTACTGATGGTCGGCTACGCCGCGGTCACCTGCGACTACTGGCTCCCGCGGACCCGCGCGGACTGGCTGACGCTGGTGGTCGAGGGGGTCCTCATCATCGCGTTGTACAACGCGTTCCTCTTCGTCGGCGAGACGGGTGTCACCAGCGGCGTCGCGGCCATCCTCGTCGGGATGAGCCCCATCCTCTCGACGGTGTTCTCCCGGCTGTTCCTCCCGGACCAGCGACTGACCGTCGTCGGCACTATCGGCCTGTTACTCGGGTTCGTCGGCGTCGCGATGGTCGCCCGTCCGACGTCGTCGAACCCGCTGGGAAGCGAGGCGGTCTGGCCGGGGCTGGTCCTGCTCGCGGCGGCTTCGGTCGCGCTTGGGAGCGTCCTCGTCCAGCGTCTCGACGGCGACATCTCGCCCGAGGGGATGGTGGCGTGGTCGAACGTCATCGGGGCCGCCCTGCTCCACACCATCAGTCTCGGCCTGCCGTCCGAGTCGTTCGCGGACGCACAGTTCTCTCTCGCTGGCGTCGCCGCCCTCGTCTATCTGGCAGTGTTCGCGAGCGCCATCGGCTACGTCGTCTACTTCGACCTGCTGGCTCGCCTCGGCGCTATCGAGATAAACCTCGTCTCCTACGCCGCACCGATATTCGCGGCCGTCTCGGGGTGGCTGGCGCTGGACGAGACGCTCGAACTACTGGACGTGGCCGGCTTCGTGGTCATCTTCACCGGGTTCGTCCTGCTGAAACGGCACGCACTCGCGACGGAGTTGTCGCCGGTCCTCGACCGGGTCGAGGGACTGCTCCCCGGCCGTTGAGTCGATCCCGCTTCCCGGCAAGCTATTTGTCCGCGTCCAGTGAACGAATAGCCGTGAACGCCGACATCCTCCGCGTCGTCCGACTCACCGTCCTGTTTCTCGTCGCCGGGACACTGCTGGGGGCCGGCATCTGGACCTACTGGCGGCTGGGGCTGGTCGTGGGACTGGCTTCCGTCCTCGCGAGCGTCCTTCTCGTCTCCTACGCCGGCTACGACACCTACCGGTTCGCGACGGCGTAGTCAGAACAGCCCCGTCACGAACCCGAGTCCCATGACACAGAGGACGACGGCCGAGAACACCGGGAGGTACCCCGTGTACTGCTCGACCGTCTCCTCGAAGTGCTGGTAGCCGGCGAGCAAGAGCACGGTCAGGCCGACGATGCCGACGACGACGGTCACCGCGTACGCCGTCATCAGTTCGAGACAGTGTGCCGACCCGTAGCAGAGTGCGATTATCTCGAACTCCTCCTCGTGGGCGAACCCCAGCAGGAAGGCGAACCACGCGATACCGAGGAGGCCGCGGTCGGTCGCGTCCTCGAAGTCGTCGCGGTCGTGGCTGTGGCCGCCGCGGAACGGGAGTCTGGCGGTCAGTCTCCCGAGCAGACCGCCGCCGCCGTGGGCGTGCCCGCCTGCGTGACTGTGGTCCTCGTCGACGTGCGCGTGCCCGTCGTCGAATTTCGAGAGCGCACCGGCACTGTCGTGCGTGTGGCCCTCGTGGTCGTGGCCGTCCCCTCCGTGGCCGCGTGGGCGGCCGTGTCGGTACTCACGGACTCCCATGAGTAGCAGGAGGACGCCGGCGACGATGCTCACCGGACCGCCTATCTCGACGCCCGGTGCCACCACCACGGGTTCGTTGACCTGCGTCAGTCGGAAGTACGACTTCGCGTAGAAGAACACGGCCACCATCGCGATACTGCTGACGAGGTGGCCGACGCCGATGATGACGCTCGCCGCGAGGCCGTAGAGCCACTTGTTCGACTGGTCGAGGGCGTAGGAGGCGGCGACTGGCCACCCGTGTCCCGGTTCGATACCGTGGACGGCGCCGAGCGCGACCGCGCCGAGGAACAACCCGAGGGCATCGCCGTGTAATGGCATCGTCTGTGGTTGGACGATGTGGCGCTTAGTGGTTGTTAATACTCGACCGGGCGCTCGCTCATACTGACACCACCGGTCAGACGGTTGCACGAGAGGGAACTACTATACAGACGGCCGTTGCGATATCTTGTATGAACGACACGCTTCTCGGTTTGCTGGAGGGGAACGCGGACCACGCCGCGAGGTTCGACGACCGTTTCGACGACGTACAGGACGCACAGCACCCCGAGGCAGTCACGGTCTGCTGTTCTGACTCCCGGGTGCTGCAGGACGCTATCTTCGGGAACGACGACCCCGGTCATCTCTTTACGTGTGGTAACATCGGCAACCGCGTCGTCCAACGGACCGACGCGGGCGAAGTCGTCTCCGGCGACGTCCTCTATCCCCTCGCACACACCGGCACCGAGACGGCCGTCGTCGTCGGCCACACCGGGTGTGGGGCCGTCACCGCGACGTACGACGACCTGACCGACGGGCTCTCGGAACCGCCGGGCATCGAACACTGCATCGGCCTCCTGAAACCACACCTCGAAGGCGGCGTCGAGGCGCTGCCAGCGGACGTGGACCGCGAGGGCGCTATCAACCGCCTCGTCGAGTACAACGTCGACCGACAGGTGGAGTTCCTCGTCGAGAGCGACGACGTGGACGACGACGTGGACGTCGTCGGCGTCGTCTACGACTTCCAGGACGTCTACGGCGGCCAGCGTGGGGAAGTCCACGTCGTCAACGTCGGCGGCGAGACGAGCGTCGAGACCCTGCAGGCGGAGTACCCCGACATCGCGGACCGAGTGCATCGCCTCTGGGAGTACTGAACGCGGTCCGCAACTCCCCTTGCAATCGCTAGACGCGTGTCTTCGAGAAGGACGGAGACCGAATACCCGGAAAACGGGGCGTACTGGTCCGCCGAAGCGGTCGCTGCCGAACTACACTCCGATGCGCGTGCCCCTCGATTTTATACAGCTTCGCTGTCACGACGGAGTGTGTTACGACGTGATGTCCTCCGAGCGGGCGCGACTGCCGGTGTAGTCGCCGGCGCTGGCTGTCTCGGCGGCGATAACGGGCCGGCGTTCAGTGAGGGCTTCGAAGACGGCCTCGGCGGATTGGTCTTCGGGCTGGTCGCCACGACGGTCACGGCGGCAGCGTCAGAACAGCGACTGGCAGACCCGACGGAGGTCTCCCGGTCGGGTGGGGCGTGACTGTACTGCTCGCTACGCTCGCGGGCGTCACCGTCCTAGCCGGACGACGGGTTGGTCGGTCGAGAGTCGGGACTCTCACGCTCGAGCTATGGAGTGATTTTCCTGCGAGCAACTGATTCGCTGCTAATCGTACCGCGACGGATTTCGTGGACCGGTTCACCCGTATCCGGTCGCCAGAAGAGGCGAAACAGTAAGCCGCGGATAGATGGACTGCGGGAGCCGTTTCCGGCTACCGATTCTCGCGCTGCTCGACCTTGTTCAACTCGATGAGGAGCCGGAACATCGCCTTCACGAGGTTGGCGTCGACGTCGAACTGCTCGGCGTTCTGGCCGGCGCGGTCCATCACGGCCTGTTCTTGCTCCTCGTCGGTGGTCGGCAGGTCCTTCTCGGCTTTGACCTCCGCGATAGTGTCGGCCACGTAGGTCCGCTGGGCTATCTTCTCGACTATCTCGCGGTCGATAGTGCGAATCTCGTCGCGCAGTTCATCTAGCGACATATCCTCCGGGCTCGTATTCGAGTTCGAACTCATACTGTGTGGGTTCCCTCCGTCTGTGTGGTGGTCAACAGCGTCGTGCCGGGTCGTTCCGCCCAGTATTCGCGTACCTGTTCGAGCGCGTCGCGGTCGCCGACGGCGGTGAACGAGGGGCCAGTCCCAGACAGCGAGACGCCCTCGACGTGTCGCAGCCCCTCGACGAGCGGTTCGGTGTCGAACTGCAGCGCCGCACAGAACGCGAGGCCGTTGACCGTCATCGCCCGCTCGTATGCCCCGTCCAGCGCGAGGTCCTCGACGAGGCGGGCCATGGGCGCTATCTGGCGACAGCGCTCCACGTCGGCGTCCGCCGAGAACGACTGTTCCGGCGGCGTCCAGACCAGCACGTCCCAGTCCACCTCGTCGCGGGCCAACAGGTCGTCGGCGTCGTTGTCGGTGACGGTGACGCCGCCGAGCATCGACGCCGAGGCGTCGTCGAACGCGCCGGTGATAGTCACGCCCGCGTCCCGGGCGGCCATCACGCCGAGCCGCGCCATGTCTTCCCGTGTCATCCGGTCGGTGGCGCCGAGAGCGTCGAGCGTCGCCATCACGGTGGCGTTGGCCGCCGCGCTCGAACTCTTGAGCCCGGAGGCCATCGGCACCTCGCTCTCCGTGCGGACGTGGCCGCCGACGGCCGGCGGGGTCCCGACTGCGCCGCCGTGGGCGTCGAGGACGTACTCGACGCAGCGTTCCACGAGGCGCGTATCGGCGTCCGGGGCACCGGCTACCTCGCCGGTCACGCTCTCGTCGTCCGTCGACACTTCGACGGTCGCCGTCGTGTACTCGTCGATGGCGAACGCCGACCCGCGGCCGGTCGCCAGCGCGTTGAGCACCGTCCCAGCGGCCGGTGCTGCTGCCGTGCCTTCCATCGCTCAGTTCTCCTGTCCGGGGCTATTTACCATCTGCGGAACCGGCCACGACGACAACGAGCCGTTTTTCCACCGGCGAGGGCAAGGGGGCGTATGAGCAACCGTTCCGACGTGCCGCCGGACACCCTCTCTGTCGAACTGAGCGAAGACGGCATCGCTGTCGAGTACCTCGACGGACGGACCGCCTTCTACCACGGCGTTCCCGCGAAAGCCGAGGAGCGCGTCCGGACGTCCCCGGGCAAAGACACGCACGTCCTCATCACCGACTCGACGGAGACGTCGGGCATCCTCGTCTACGTCAACGACCTGCGGACCCACGACGACATCATCGAGGAGAGCGGCGTCGGTCGGGTCATCTTGACGGACGGCGAAGAAGACGAACTGTTCCCCGGTGTGACGGTGCGGGACCACCAGATGCGCGTCGAGGTCGACGTCGACTTCTCGGTGGCCGACGGCCGCGTGTTCGTCTTCGAAGAGGACGAGATGGGCGAGCGGAGCTACGAAATCGTTCCGGAGGGCTCGTAACCCGGACGAACACAGCGTCTCCGGACACCGCTACTCGAACCGAAACGGCCCGTCGGGGCCTGCCCGCTGCAAAACCGACTCGGTCGCTACTGGATGTACGACGGGTCCTCGTCGTCGCAGTTGGCTTCGTGTTGTCGCGCGTCGTCTTGGTCGTCGAACATTAGCCCGCACGTCTCGCATTTGTACCATGTCATCTCGTCGCGCTCGGTAGTGACAACCATGTGAGTCTGTCCGACGGCCGAGCGTAAATTGTTTTCCCGCGACACAACGGGAACCCTCAAGAGGACCGGACGGCTAGCCGACGGCATGAGCGGGTCCAGCGACGGCGGTATCGAACTCACTGTCGAGGGAGCGCACAAACGCGACGCCGGCCGCGGCATCGCGCGCCTCCCCGAGTCCGTGCGGAGCGAACTCGGCGTGCTGAGCGGGTCGCCGGTCATCATCGAGGGCGAGCGGATGACCGTCGTCAAGGTGTGGCCCGGCGACGACGACGGGTCGACGGTCCGCATCGACTCCGATACGCGGGCCAACGCCGGGGTCAATATCGGCGACACGGTGACGGTTCGAGCCGGCTCTGTCACCGAGGCGAACACCATCAGTATCCAGCCGATGGAACCCCTGCCGGGTACCGACGAGTACGAACACATGGTGCGGACGCGACTGGTCGACCAGATGGTGCAGGCCGACGAGCGGACCCACATCGACGGCCTCGGGACGTTCCGCGTCCTCTCGACCGACCCGGACGGGCCGGTCCGCGTCACCGACCGGACTGACGTCTCCCTTCTCCCACGTACCGAGGACTCCGGCGGTGACACGAGCGACCACCAGACGGGCGCTACGGAGCCACAAAACGCCGGACCGGCGGCGACGGAGACCGGCGTGAGCTACGAGGACATCGGTGGCTTAGACGAGGAACTCGACCGCATCCGGGAGATGATAGAGATGCCCCTCTCGGAACCCGACGAGTTCCGACGGCTGGGTATCGACCCGCCCAGCGGCGTCCTCCTGCACGGCCCGCCGGGCACCGGGAAGACGCTCATCGCCCGCGCCGTCGCCAACGAGGTGGACGCGTACTTCGATACTATCTCCGGCCCGGAAATCGTCTCGAAGTACAAGGGCGAGAGCGAGGAGCGACTGCGCGAGGCGTTCGACCGCGCCGAGGAGAACTCCCCCGCGATTCTGTTCGTCGACGAAATCGACTCCATCGCTGGCTCCCGGGACGACGACGCCGACATGGAGAACCGCGTCGTCGCCCAACTCCTGACGTTGATGGACGGCCTCGAAGACCGGGGCCGGGTGGTCGTCATCGGCGCGACCAATCGCGTCGACGCCGTCGACCCCGCCCTGCGCCGCGGCGGCCGCTTCGACCGCGAGATCGAAATCGGCGTCCCCGACGAGGGCGGCCGGCGGGAGATTCTCGACGTCCACACGCGGGATATGCCTATCGACGACGGCGTCGATCTAGACCGCATCGCCGCCCAGACCCATGGCTTCGTCGGGGCCGACCTCGCGTCGTTGACGACGGAGGCCGCGATGTCGGCGCTGCGGGCCAAACGCGAGCGCGAACCGCGTGAGCGCTCGGACCGGGAGGGCGATGACACCGAACGTAGCGAGGACGCCAAGGTGACACAGAGCGACTTCGACGCGGCGTTGGCGACGGTCGAACCCAGCGCGATGCGGGAGTACGTCGCCGAGTCGCCGGCGGTGTCGTTCGACGACGTGGGCGGACTCGGCGAGGTCAAACAGACGCTCACCGAGGCCATCGAGTGGCCCCTCGAGTACGGCGACCTGTTCTCCGTGACGAAGACGGACCCGCCGAGCGGCATCCTGCTCTATGGCCCGCCGGGAACCGGGAAGACCCTGCTCGCGCGCGCCGTCGCGGGCGAAAGCGACGTGAACTTCATCCACGTCGCCGGGCCGGAGATAATGGACCGCTACGTCGGCGAGAGCGAGGAAGCGGTGCGAGAACTGTTCGAGCGCGCCCGTCAGACCGCACCGAGCATCATCTTCTTAGACGAAATCGACGCCATCGCCAGCCACCGCGGACAGGGCAACGAGGTGACCGAACGGGTCGTCTCCCAGTTGCTCGCAGAACTGGACGGCATCACCGAGAACCCGAACCTCGTCGTCCTCGCGGCGACGAACCGGCGGGACATGATAGACGACGCCCTCCTCCGGCCGGGCCGTCTCGAACAGCACGTCGAAGTGCCGAACCCCGACCACGACGCCCGCGAGGCGATTCTCGACGTGCACACGGACGGCAAGCCGCTCGCCGACGGCATCTCCCTGTCTGCCCTCGCGGCCGAGACGGAGGGGTTCTCCGGGGCGGAACTGGAAGCGGTGGTTCGCGAGGCGTCGATGCTCGCCATCCGCGAGGCCGCCGAAGAGATGGGGCCCGAGGAAGCCAGCGAACGTGCCGACGACGTGACCATCACTGCCGAGCACTTCCAGCGAGCGCTAGCGCACAAAGCGGAGCGTTGAAACACGGGACGTCTGTTGGACTCGTCGCTACTGTATCGAACACCCAGAGAGTGGAACGGTGGATTGGGCGCCGCCGACGAGGAGTGACGTGAAAGGCTGTCCGGACAGCCTTTGGCGGACGAGCGACGCCATGTGGCCGAGCAGCGAGACGGACTGTTGTACCGGCATCGACGTGAAAAGCGCCTTGCCGGCGAACACACGTAGCGGAGCCACCGATAAAAAAGGCCCGGTGTCCGGCCCTTATCGCTCGTCGTCGGCCGCCGACTCCGTCTCGTCGTCCGACGCAGTGGCCGCTGTGCGTACGTCCTTCTCGTCGCTCCCGCTATCGCTGTCGCCGCTGCTCTCGTGGTCGCTACTGTTCTCGCTCCCGCCGACGAACGGGAGTCGACGCCCACGGAGGACTCGACGCAGGCCGAACGCCGGAACGGCCAGCACGCCCAGCCACGGCGCCGCCGCGGCCAGCGTCACCAGGGTCGCCCGCCCGAAGACGTAGACGTCGTTCACTGACCGGAGGAAGACGGCCGCCAGCGACTGCTCGTGGTACTGGGTCCGAATCTGGCTGATGCCCGGTTCCGGTTCCTGCAGTTCCACACGGATAGTGGAGTACGCCACGCGCTGTTCGAGCGAGCGCTGTTTGGCTTCGAGTTGTTCTATCTGGCCCTGCACCTCGGAGAGTTGTTCTTCGATGCGGAGCAGTTCCTCCGTGTCGTTGGCCTCGTCGTAGAACGTCCGGAGGCGGTCCCGGCGCTGTCGCAGGTTCTCCAGTCGCGCCTCTAAGTCGACCAACTGGTCGGTCACGTCGTCCGTCTGGGTCTCCTCGCTCAGGACCGTTCCTTCCGCGGCGATGTCGTCTTGCATCGCCCGGTACTGCTCGTTGGGCACTCTGACGACGACGTAGCCGGAGATCCACGTCTCGTTGCCCGAGCGGTGAAGGCGCTGGTTCGACCCGCTCACGTACCCGCCGTACTGTCGGGCCTGTGAGGCGATGGCTGTACGACTCTGCGAGAAGTTCTCCACCTCGACGACCATCCGCCCGGTCTTGATTATCGCCCGTTGCTGGACCGCCGCGTCGACCTGTGCGCTCCCCCCGCCGCTCGTATCGGCGCTCTGTTGGTTTGCACCCTCTGCGGCAGGCGCGGACCCGTCACCGCCGTCGGCAGACAGTTCGGCACCGTCGCCGCCGGCCGGGTTCCCGCCCATGCCCGCACACCCGGCGAGCAGGAGGGTCAGGGCCAGCGCGACGACGAGTGAGTTCCTCGACATGACGACTACGTATCGTCGTCGCCAGCGTATAGTGTCGCCGGACGCTCAAAGCGCGCTTTGTGTGAAAGAGCGACTGAACCTATCGGAACTCTGTCCGTCGGTCGTCGAGCGCCGGGAACGCCTCTCGGACGGCCGTGACTCGCTCCGGGTCGACGGTCGCACTCACGAGCGCCGGGTCGTCGGCGGAACTGGCCAGCGCCGTCCCCCACGGGTCGTACACCGTGGACCGGCCCAGCAGTTCCGCGTCCTCGAACGACCCGACGCCGTTGGCCGCCGCGACGTACAGCTGATTCTCGACGGCGCGGGCCTTCGGAAACAGCTTCCAGTGCTCGACGCGGGGGTAGGGCCACGCGCTCGGGACGAGCGTCAGCGTCACGCCGTCGTCGACGAGTCTCCGGTACAGTTCCGGGAACCGGAGGTCGTAACACGTCGTCACGCCGACGGTGAACCCGGCGAAGTCGACGGTCGGGAGGTGTTGGCCCGGTTCGAGGAGGTCCGTCTCGGCGGACCCGTAGCCGAAGAGGTGGTGTTTCCGGTAGATGGCGCGACGCGTCCCGTCCCTGTCGAAGAACACCGCGGTGTTGGCGAGTCCGTCCTCGACGGGCACGTCGATGCCGGCGGCGGCGCTCGCGGCGAGGTCCTCGACGACACTCCCGGCGAGAATCGCCACGCCGTGTTCGGCGGCCGCCTCGCGCACGGCGGTCAGCGTCTCACCCTCGACGCCCTCCGCGTGCCGTGCGTAGCTATCGAACGCGAAGTACCCGACGTTGAACAACTCCGGCAGGACCACGAGGTCGGCCCCGTTCGCGGCCGCGCGGTCGATGGCGTCGATGGCCCGTCCGACGTTCGCGCTCACGGCCGCGGGTTCGACCGCAATCTGGGCGAGTGTGAGCCTCATACTTCGACTTCGAGATAGTCACGCAGTGCCTGTTCGAGGTTCTCCATCTCGCCGTCGAGATTCCGCTTGAAGAACCGTTCGACGCCGGGGAGTTTGCCGTCGACGACGAACCGATTGGTCAGTTTCGTCCCGCCGCTCTCGGTCGGTTCGAGTTCGTGTTCGCCCTGTACCTGCATCACTCTCGACCGACCGACGAAACGGACGTACTCGGGTTCACGCCGCTCTACGTCCCGCGTCTCGATGCGGATCGTTCGATCGATGATCGGAATCGGCAACGAGATGTGCCACGTCGCTTCCTCGTCGTTCGTGACCTCCCAGTCCTTGACGACGCTAATCGGGCGTGCCCGCTGGTCCGGGTCGGCGATGAACGCCCAGACTCGCTCGGGAGGTGCCGACACAGTCATCGACCGCTCGACCCGGACAGTCATGCACGTAGCTCAGGTTTCCGCCGGAATGAATCCACCGACTAGCTCGTCGTCACGCGCCACGTCGTCGAGCGGGCGCGGCCCCATTTCTCGATGTCTACCTCGTCTGCCTCCTCTGCCAGACGGGGTAACCGAGCGCCGACCTGTTTCGAGGACAGGCCGAGCTGTGAGGCGATGTTCTTGGCGCGGAAGTAACTCTCACCCCGCGAGACGCTCTCCCGGAGGTACTCCAGAATGCGTCTGTCCTCCTCGCTGAAATCGACCATAGAAGAGGTACGTTCTGAACGGTTTTAATCGTTCCTTTCGGCACCCACCCGCGATCTTCAGGCGTCGTAGACGTGTATCGCGACGAGCGCCAGGCTCGCTGCGAGCATGGCCACGCCGAAGCCGACGCCGCTGTTCAACAACAGCCCGCTCGTATCGAGTTCCTGTGCGTGCCGGATGGCGTAGTTGTAGCTGTTGACGGCCGTCAACACTGCGGCGCCGACGGCGACCACCCCGAACAGGACGCCGAGCCCGATACCCATATCAGTCTGCGATTCCGTCGCCATGCGAGTGAGTTTCCGTGTTGCCCACTTAGTTCATTCGGGCCAGTCACCAGCCACAGGACATATAGCGACAGACGAGAGAGCGCCGTGTAATGTTTAGACTCGGGCGCTTGAAACTGCTCGTCGTCGTCGTGCTCGCTCTCGGCACCGCTGGCGGTGCCGCGTTCGCCCTCGGCGCCGTCGGTGCACCGACCGTCGAATCCGTCGACAACCACTTTGCGGGCGTCTCGAACGAGACGACGGCGGTCCACACGAACCTCACGGTGAACAACCCCAACCCCGTCGGGGTGCAACTCGGCGGGACGGCTGTCGACTACACTGTCGCGATGAACGGCGTCCCGATCGCCAGCGGTGACAAGAGCGGGCTGGCGCTGGCGAAGGGGAACTCGACGCTCGCGTTCGCCACCCAGATGCAGAACGGACAGATTCCGCCGTGGTGGCACACCCACATCGAGAACGGCGAGACCACCGAAGTGACCATCGACGCCGACGTCTCCTCGTCGATGCTCGGCGGTCGCTCGCTCTCGGTGACGCAGGACAAGACCATCGAGACGGACATCATCGGCCAGTTCAACTCCACCGAGACGCGGCCAGTGAACGCGAACCAGCCACTCGTCTCGGACCCGGTGCTGTACATCAACGAGACTCGCGGGTCGTGGGACCGGGCGAACCTCACGGAGTCCGAGACGCCGATGGACCTCGCCTTTACCGTCTACAATCCGAAACCCTACCCCTACACGGTCTCGAAAATCGGCTACGAGATATCGATGAACGACGTTACCGTCGGGGAGGGTGAGACAGAGCGCGGCTACACCATCGGGCCGGGCCAGACGGAGACTATCGAAGCGGACACCGCCATCCAGAACGGGAACCTCGACCGGTGGTGGGTCACCCACCTCGAACGCAATCAGGTGACGGACCTCTCTATCGACTTCTACCTCGTCCTCGAAGGGGGCGGCGAGCAGTTCCGCATCGACCTAGACGCCATCGACTACGAGACGACCATCGAGACGGATATCTTCGGCAACAAGGCACAGTACCCGACCGGCGAGAACGCGACGACGGAGTCCGACTCGGCGAACGAGTCCGAGTCTGCGACCGAGACGCCGACGCCTACCCCAATCGAAACTGACGACGGGATTCTGGGCGGTGGCAGCACCGAAACGACGACGGCGACTACCGAGACGGCGACGGACGACGGCGTCCTCGGTGGGAGCGACAGCACCGACACTGCGACGGCCACCGAGGCGGAGACGACGACTGCCACTCCGACGGCGACCAGTACCGAGACGGTGACGGACGACGGCGGCATCCTCGCCCTCGGTCGCTGAGCGCCGCGGTCCCGCTATTCGACCCAGACGGTCTTCCTGTCGACGAACTCCCGGATACCGGGACCCGAGAGTTCGCGGCCGTAGCCGGATTGTTTGATGCCGCCGAAGGGAACCCGTGGGTCCGACTTGACGAGTTGGTTGACGTAGACACAGCCAGCGTCGACGCGGCCAAACACCTCCTCGGTGTCCGCGGGACACCCCGCTGGACGGGTCGCTCTCCGGCGGCATAAGCGCCCGCGCCGTCGCGACGAAAATCGGCTGATTCCGACGACCGTTACTGGATGGTCGTGTGTTCGGACTCCTCGTCCAGCGCGAGGTTGGTCGCTATCTCCGCGTTCCTGACGGCGTACTCGGCGGTCTGCTGGAGGCTGACGAGCACTTCGCGGACCTGCAGCAGTTTCTGGTTGTCCATCTCCGGCAGGTCGTTGAGGATATCGTGTTCCTTATCGCCGATGTCGGAGTACGCCTCACTGACCTCGATGGCGGTGTCGTAGTTCCGGTTGACGGCGGCCTGTACGGCCATCGCGGTTATCTCGTTGACCTCGTCGGTGAAGTCACGGATGCGCCGCATCGTCGAACTGTCGACGTCGAGGGCGTGGTCGGGCGCTTCCAGCGCGATCTCCGCGATGTCCTCGGCGTTGTCGGCGGTCAGTTCGAGGTTCTTCGCGATAGAGCGGTACCCGATGAGCGGGAAGCCGTCTTCGAGCCCCACCGCCCGCGCGAGATTGGGGTTCTGATAGGAGGTGAAGATGAGGCGAAGCAACAGGACGAAAATCTTGTTGGCCTGCCGTTCCCGGTTCAGCGCCCGCTGGGCGAGGTCGGGGTTGCCGTGAGCGAGCGCCTTGACCGCCTCGTTACGCATGGTCGACCCGGTCGACTCCAGTCGTTCCAGTAGGTTGTCGAGCGTGAAGTCCTCGGGGTCGACCGAACAGCGGATGGTGATGCGCTGGGGGGTCTCCTCGATGACACCCAGCCCCATCAACTGCGTCTCTGCGTTGTAGACGGCGTTGATGTGGGCCGAATCGAGCGTCTGCCCCTCGGGGGCTTCGACGTGGATGATGCGCCGACCGAGGACGTACTGGGCGACGATGGCCCGTTCGACGGCGTCGGCATCGAGGTTCTGGGCGTGGATTATCGCCTCTGACTCCTCGGTCTGGACGGACTCGGGCATCACAGTCAGCGTGCCTTTCCCGCCCATCCGGAGTGACACTTCGTCGCCTTTTTCCACGTCGTGTGCGCTCGCCCACTCCGCCGGTAACGTCATAGCGAGGGTGGAGGGACCGAGGCGCTGGACTTTCCGCGTTTCCATATGGCCTTTCTTATACGCCACCGACCTTAATCTTCACTATACACCAATTAATGCCGACAGTCGAATACAATCACTTGATGTGGCCGGCTGTCGACCCACGTCTGTCAGGCGACGACTTCGACGAGGCGCCGTTCGTACCGTCCGACGCGGACTTTGAGCCACCCCTCTAGTTCGGCGTCTAACGCCGAATCACCGGTGTCGACACGGAGCGTCCCGATGTCGTCGAGTTTCCGACGGGACGCGACGACTTCGACGTCGCAGTGACGGATGACTGCCGGCGAGAGCTGCTGGTTGCCCCGTCCGAAGACGAACCCTTGCCCGCCGATGGGCGAGACGACGATGACGTTCTCCTCGCCGAGTGCGTCCAGAATGTCCGATTCGGCGGCGTCCGCGACGAGCAGGTCCCCGTCCCGCCAGACGTCGACGCCCAGCGTCGTTCCGTCGAACCCCAGTTTCGCTTTGATTGCCCCGACGGTACTCCCGGGTCCAAGCACGTACGTGACGCCCGGGCGAACGCCTTCGGCGACCCCCTCGGCGAGCGTCTCGACGGTGCCGCCGCCCAACTGCTTGGCCGACTGGCGCTGGTCGGCGACCGGGACGGTGGCGACGGCCCGCAGTTCGGTCACCACTTCGCCCCCTCTGAACGCGTCCTCGTCTATGTCGTTGACCTCGGCGGGTTCCGTCTCCGAGAAGGACCCGAGGATGCGTCCGGCCGCGCGGGGCGAGACGCCGAACACCGACGAGTACACCTTGACGCCCGCCGGAACGCCGAGAATCGGCGTCTCGTCGTCCAGTTCGTCGAGCGTCTCTGCCACGTCGACGGCGGTGCCGTCCCCGCCCACGAACCCGATGCCGTCGACGCCGTGGTCGACGAAGGCCCGGACCGCTGCTCTGGTGTCTGCACTCGAAGTCACATCCGGGTTCTCGGGGTGGCCGACGACCACCGGGTCGAACCCCGCCTCGCGGGCGAGCGAGGCACCCATCGGGTCGCCGTAGGTGAAGAGTTCGACGTCCGCACCCGTGGCTGCAAGTGCTTCGAGTGCGTCGTGTGCCCGGTCCGGGGCGCGCTGTTCGGCCCCGCGCTCGCGTGCTTCGGCGACCTTGCCGTCGGTTCCCTTCAGTCCCACGCGGCCACCCATGCCCGCGATGGGGTTGACCACGACACCGATACGTCGCATAGCAGTCGGTTGGATACCCGGCGGCAAAAGGCACCCGGGAGCGTGTCTTTCAAGCCACCCGCCACTGAAGTGCCGGTATGCTCGAACTACTGCAGGCGAACGTCCAGACCGGCGTCATCAGTGCCGCCGGGGCGGTCATCACGCTCGGCGGGCTCTTGCTTACAGCACTCTGGCTCCAGTACCTCTACCGCTGAGTATCGGTGCTCACTCGGTCTCGGGTGCGTCGACTCGCTCGTGTAGCCACGCCGCCGCTTCTTCGACGACGGCCTCGTCAGGCCCCTCGAACCGCACTGTGACGGTCTCGCCGGGATAGCTCCCGACCTTGACGGGGAACCGCTCTTGTACCGCCGCGAGTCTGTCGAGGAGCGCGCTCTCGGGTTCGGCGGCGTCGACGGTCCGGACGTACTGTTTCTGGCCGCTGAACTCCCCGGCCACTTCCTCGAACATCCGCTTCATCTCGTCGGGAACGCCGGGAAGCACGTAACACTGTTCGACTACACATCCGGGAGCGACTCCCTCGTGATTCGGGAGGACGCGGCTCCCCTCCGGCACCTCGCCCGTGCCGTCGGTGAGGTCCTCACGGGTGTAGCCGCCGTGTTCTTCGAGCCACGCCAGGGCCGCCTCGCTCTCGACCACGTCACGACCGAACGCGGCCGCGACACCGTCTATCGTCACGTCGTCGTGGGTCGGACCGAGGCCGCCGGTCACGATGACCGCGTCGTACTCGGCGTGATACTCGTTGACGACCCGTGCGATGTCGGCGATCCGGTCCGGGACGACGGTCGTTCGCTCGACGGTGACGCCGCGGTCGGCTAGCTGTCGGCCCAGCCACGCCGCGTTCGTGTTGACCGTCTCTCCGGCGAGCAGTTCGTCTCCGACCGTGACCACCGCGACGCGCATACACCGGGGTACGGTGTGGCGATACAAATACTGTTTGTCGTCCGTCAGCGCATTCCCGGCGGCGGACCGCGGTCCCGCGGGTCGTCGTCCTCTTGCTCCTCTTCGAGGTCGATGCCAGCCTCCTTGCGCTTTCGTTTGACCGCCTGCAACTGTCGGTAGTAGTACAGCGTGCCGCCGCCACCGATCAGGATAGCCACGAGGGCGAGGCCACCGAAGATGAGCAGGTCGCGTTCGAGATAGTACCTGACGCTCACCTGTCGGGCGTCGACCGGTTGGGACCACCGCACGGTCATTCGGTTGGTCTCCTCGTCGACGCCGGTCTCGTAGCCGCCGGGGCTGACCTGCGAGAGCATCGGGATACCGACCCGAGCCCCCGGTGGCAGTGTCACCTGATAGGTCGCACCATCGAGGTGGGTCGGTGTCGCGTAGGACTTCCCGCTGCGCGGGGCACTGTAGGCGACCTGTCCGGTGACGTTGCCCGGGAACCGGATGGTCGTTTGACTCCCGCCACGGGTGGCGTTGAGCGACGAGTTGGCCTCCGTGATGACGGTACCGTTCGCGTAGCGGAACTTCAGCGCCCGAATCGGGACGGCCTGTTCGCGCCCGAGGCCGTCGCGGTCGTACACCTCGAAGGTGTCGTTGTTTCGGACGTCGTAGACCGCTCTGTACGACGATCGGTCGAGGACGACAGACGCGTTTGACTGCGTGTCCCAGTCGTAGGTGGCGTTCTGGTTGAGTTGGTTCGGGTCGATGTTCTGTTGCCCGAATATACCACTACAGCCAGAGAGCGCGACCAGCGCGACGATACCGAGGAGAGCGAGGTGGCGACGTTGCATAGCTCAGGGAACGACGGCGAGGAGTTCCGATTGCATGAACCGGCCGATGTCGGACAGGATGCCCGGCGCGTCGGTGTCGGGGTTACAGACGATACTCTGTTCGAGGAGGCCGATGCGCTCGACGGTCACGATGTCCTGTGCGTGGCCGGCCCGGTTGACCGTCGCACGGGCGTTCGACCGGGTGACGCTGTTGGCGTTGACCCGACCGTTCCCGCGCGACCAGTCATAGAGGCGGTCGACTTCCTCGTCGGCGAGTCGCGGATCGTCGCCGGCGACGAAGCGAAGCGGCATGTGCTGGACGACGCCGAACCGCTTGCGAATCTGGGCGGGCGACCCCTGTCCGAGGTTCAGGTTGTCCGCGGGGATGCGGACCTCCTGTCCGAACCCGACGTCTAAGACGAACCCGTCGTCGTCCCACGAGTCGAGGGTCCCGACGTACGTCTCGCCGTCCTCGTGGGAGGTGACCATCTCGCCGAACTCCTCACGCAGGAGGTTCCGGGCGACGGTGGCGTCGGGGCCGTCGACGGTGACCGTCGGGAAGTCGTCCTCCCGGTGGCCGATGTCGAACGTCACGTCCAGGTCGCCGAGTTCGTTGGCGACCAGCGACCGCAGGCCGTCGAGCGCACGGTCACGGGTATCGCCCGTGACGTACACTTTGGTTCCGAGGACGACCATCAGGCCTCAGCTTCCGTCTCGACGTTCAGTTCGTCGCGCAGTTCGTCGATGCGCTCCTCCATGGCGGTCACGAGGCGGGTGTTCTCCATGGCGTCGATCTGGTTGCCACACTCGGGGCACTCGAAGCCGAACTCCATCGCTTCCCCGAACTCGAAGCGGATGCCGCAGTGCTCACAGAGATAGAACTCGTTGTCGCGCTCGTACTGACGGCGCTCTTCGAGGCCGTCGAGCAGGCGGTACATCTCCTCCTCTAGTTGTTCGGGTATCTTGTCGTACTCGAACGTCCAGAGGTAGGTGAGCCACCCCGAGTCCTCGTCGCGGAGGCGTCGATACGACGCCAGATCGTTCTCGTAGAGGATGAACAGCGCTCGGCGAACGTCGTTGAGTTCGAGTCCGAGCTCCTCGGCCAGTTCCTCGTCGGTCACTTCGCCGTCCGGCGGCGCGGCGGCGACCGGCATCCCTTTCGGTCCGACTAGCTCGTGGAGGTACTTCTGTATAACCGGGTCCTCCAGGAGATCCTCAAAAGCCATTATCCGTGTCTCGGTGGGTCACGTGGTTAAAACCTCCGGCTTGCTCGCTGGCGATCACGCCCCGGGATTCGTAAACGCGGTGCGTTTGCGCACCGTCGGGTCGCTCGCTACTCGTCGGCTTCGGCCTCGTCGGGGTCGACCACGCGCTTGCCCGTCTCCATCGGGACGACGACCCGGTCCGGGTCGTCCCACTCCCGGTCGAGTTCCCGCCCCTCGAACAGGCGGTCTAAGAACACCGCGAGCGAGGCCACTTCCGAGTGGGGCTGGTTCGTCACGCCGACGTTGTAGTCCGCGTTCTCGTACACCTCGAAGGGGACCTTCTCGGCGCCGACGACCAGCAAGAGCGGCCCCTCGGCGTGTGCCTCGCGGACGTCGTCTTCCACGTCCTGGACCGGTTCGCCGTACATCGTGAGGTGGACGACGGTGCCCTCGAAGTCGCGGATGAGCCGTTTGGGTTCCTGTGTGACGTCTACCTCGAAGGGGCCGCCGAACCGCTCGGTGATGTCGACGATGGTGTCGGTTCGATCGCGGGCCGACCCCGCCATCACCACGCGGTCGGCGCCCAGCGCACGGGCGGTGAGGCCGACGTGGGTTGTCATGCGCTCGTCACGGCCGGGACGGTGGCCCAGTCGCAGCACCGTGACTTCGTGGTCGTCGCTCATCCGTTCAGCGCCGACTGGATGGCGTCCCGGACGGGTGCGTAGGCTATCTCCTGCCACTCGACCGGTTGGTCGTTCACGAGGACCGTCGGGGTGCCGCGTAGCCCCTTCTCGACGGCCCTGTCGCGGTCGGCCTGTACCGTCGGGTCGTAGGTCCGATCCGTGGCGGCCTTTCGAACGGCGTCGCCGCCGACGTCGAGGCCGTCGGTGAGTTCGGCGTACACGTCCGGACCGAGACGGCTCTGGTTCTCGAACAGTCGCTTCGAGTAGGTGAAGTAGGCGGCGTCGCCCGCCGCGTCCTGCACCTTGCGGGCGGCGTTTGCCGCCTGCCACGAGACGGTCTCGTCGACCGGAATCGGGAAGTCGTGGAACTCGTAGCGAACCGTCCCGTCGGCGAGGAAGTTCTCTTGAACCTTCGGGAAGACCGTCTGAGAGTACGTCTTGCAGTGGGGACAGGCGTAGTCCTCGTAGGCGGCGACGGTCACGTCGGCGTCGGGGTTGCCGGCGACGGGTGCCGAGAGGGGCTGTCCGCTCGCAGTGGGGACCGAACGGTCGTCGGACCCGTCGTCTCCGGACTCCCCGGACCCTCCGGAGAGACAGCCAGCAGTTGCGCCGGTGAGGGCGACGCTTCCGGCGAGGAATCCGCGGCGGCTGAGTCGCGTCATATCCCCTACTCGCCCCGGCAGCTATAAAACGGCGTTCATCGCGGTACCGGAACGCTATTTGACTACCCGCGTCGACCCCGAGTATGCACCTCGAAGGCCAGCACATCGTCGTCACGGGCGGTGCGGGCTTCATCGGCTCTCACCTCGTCGAACGCCTCGTCACGGACAACGACGTCCTCGTCGTCGACGACGGCTCGAACGGCCGGCGCGAGTGGGTCCACGACGACGCGACGTTCGTCGAGGGGGACCTGACCGACCCCGCCGTCGTCGCGGACACAGTCACGGCTGACACCGACCTCGTGGTCCACCTCGCCGCCTCGAAACTCGTCGACACCGACACGCCGCGCCGTCAGTTCACGGACAACAGCGAGATCACGTACAACCTCCTCGAACGGATGGACGAGGTAGGCGTCGAACGCCTCGTGTTTACGTCGTCTTCGACTGTGTACGGCGAGGCGCCGCGGCCGACGCCGGAGGACTACGCGCCGCTGGAACCCATCAGCGTCTACGGCGCGACGAAACTCGCAGAGGAGTCGCTCGTCTCGACGTACGCCCACAGTCACGACCTGCAGTCGTGGGTGTTCCGCTTTGCCAACATCGTCGGCCCGCGCCTGCGCGGTGCGGTCGTCCCGGACTTCGTCGAGAAGTTGCGAGAGAACCCCGAGTCGCTGACCATCCTCGGCGACGGCCGCCAGCAGAAGTCCTACATGCACGTCTCGGAGTGTATCGAGGCCATGGTCTACGCCGTCGAACACGCCGACGCCGACCACAACGTGTTCAACCTCGGCACGCGCACGACGACCTCAGTCGACCGCATCGCCGACATCGTCGCCGACGAGATGGGCGTCGACCCCGAGTACGAGTACACCGGCGGTGACCGTGGCTGGACCGGCGACGTCCCCCGGATGCGCCTCTCCATCGACAAACTCGCCGCGCTGGGCTGGGAGCCGTCCCAATCGAGCGACGACGCGGTGCGGCAGTGCGCCCGCGAACTCCTCGACGAACTCTATAGTAACAATTGAAACGATTCACACACCGACCGCACCGCCATCGTGCGGTCGGGTGTGCATTGATTTTCAATGGCTACTATAGTTCGCGGGATAGGTCCCGGTCAGTTCGGCTTTTCCGACCATGTGGCCGCTGGCGGCGTCGTAGACGTCGTCCTTGCTCGCGCCGCGTTTGAGGTCGAGCGTCGTATCGAGTGCGTACAGGAGGAACCGGTAGGTGTGTTCGCGGTCCGGCGGGTTCGGCCCACCCCACCCGACTTCGCCGAAGTCGTTCTGCCCCTCTAGTGCGCCGCCGGGCGTCGTGCCCTCGGGGACTTCGCCGACGTCGGGTGGGATGTTCCACACGACCCAGTGGTCCCACACTTTCCCGGCCGGTTCCTTCGCGTCGGGGTCGTCGACGACGAGGACCAGCGACTCGGCCCCGTCGGGGACGTTGTGTATCTCCAGTGGCGGACTCGTGTTCGCCGACGCGTAGCCGTACTCCTCGGGGATGCGCTCGCCGTCGTCGAACGCCGGACTGGTGAGTTCGAGGTCTGCCATATCGCAGATTTCCCACTCGAACGACAAAAACGTCATCCCGGTAGCCCTTTGCCGGTCGCTCGCCAACGCCCGGCCGTGCAGGTCGTCGGGTACCACTCTCGCGTCGAAGACCACGCCGCACTGCTCCTCGCCGACGAGGGGGCGGTCACCGTCGAGCGACTGGACCCGGGGACCGAACTCACGTACGCACTGGGCCAGCGCCACTGTGCCGGTGCCGTCGACGGCGAGCGACACTACGCTTGCGACGGGGCGGACGCGCCGTACTGCCCGGAACACACGAGCAGGTGGCCCTGCGCCCGGTGTACCGGCGACTGCAACAAACCTATCGAGGCCTGCGACGAGGAACACGTCGTCTATCTGGCGGTGTTCGCGCCGGACACCGTCAAAGTGGGCGTCACGCGGTCGTGGCGCCTCGAAACCCGGTTGCGAGAGCAGGGGGCCGACCGAGCGGCCCACCTTCGGACCGTCGCCGACGGCCGCATCGCCCGCCAGATAGAGGCCGACGTCGCCACCGACCTCGGTGACCGGGTCCGCGTCCCGACGAAGATCGCCGGCCTCCACGAGTCCGTCGACGAACAGTTCTGGTCGACCCTCTTAGACGAGTACGAGACGCTTGCGACCTACGACTTCGACTACGGTCTCGCCCTCACCGAGCGACCGATGGCGGAGACGCTCGCCACGGGGACGGTCCGCGGAACGAAAGGCCGCGTCGCCGTCCTCGACAACAACGGGAGCACGTACGCCGTCGACTTGCGTGCCCTCGTCGGCTACGAGGTGACTGACGGCGGCACCGACCGGGACCTCCAGTCGAGTCTCGGCGCGTTCGGGTGAGTTCAATCCGCACCCGTAGAGTCATACACAAAACATATACCGGGCGGTGTCGCGCTTACACTCGTGCGACGCGAAGTACTACTCGCTGGGGCCATCGCCCTCCTCACGCTGACGATGGTCGCCAGTGCGACAGCGGTCCCCGGAATCCTCTCGGAATCCACCGAGGACGTCCGTCCGAGTCACCTCGACCTCCGAGAGTCCTACGTCGATTCCCCCGACGTCTCCGGCGAGACGGTGACGCTCTCGCTCACGTCCAGCCTCGAACACCGAGGTGGGGCGGCCGAGAACGTCACCGTCGTGACGCGGGCTATCGACGCCGACACCGGACTGGTAGCGACGACAGAACGGCAGTCACTCGGTAACGTCAGCGGCGACCGAGACGTCTCCTTCACACGGAACCTCACCGTCGAACGAGACGGCGACTACCGTATCGAGACGACAGTGTACGAGGACGGCCGCCGCGTATCCGTCCAGCGGCGGATGGTCAGGAACGTCGACGCCCTGACGCCGGCGTACGCTCGCTCGACGGTCTCGTTCCACCGGTTCGAGAACACCAACACGCCGCTCCGGGCCATCTCGTACCGTATCGCCGACGTCGAGAACAACGAGACGACGCTGAACGTGACGGCGTATCTCACCAACAGCGGCGACGATTCGGCCGGCGGCCTCTCGCTCCGGATGCGCGCCCGGCAGGCGGAGTCGAACGTCGTCGCCGACGCGTCGGCGCTCGAAGTGGGGCAGATTCGCCCCGGCCGGACTCGGACGGTCAGCACGGAGTTGACCGTCCCCGACGGCTACAACTACTGGCTGGACGGCATCCTCCAGTCGGACGGCGTCATCGTCGCCACGGAGAGCGCACCCGCGAACCTCGACCCGCAGGAGACGCTGACCGAAAACGAGACGCGCCGCGACGTCGGGTTCGACTCCGGCGACTTCGAAGAGGCCGCGACAGAGGAACCGCGAATGGAAGAAACACACGAGCAGACGACTGTCGGCGGGGGCGGTCCCGGATTCACCGCACTCGCCGCGCTGGTTGCACTCGTCGTCGCGACGCTCGGACTCGCACGGAGACACGCATGACCGAGGAACCCACCACCGAATCGACCGCACCGACCGACCAGAAACGGGGCGGCCCCTCTGCACCCCCTGGGTCGCCCGAGAACCGAAATCCGTCGGACGACGAGAGTCGCTCCGCCGTCGAGTATCTCGAGTGGGCGGCGCTGACCGTCCTCGTCGTCGTCGCCCTCATCGCCACGTTGCGGTTCTACTTTTCGGTGTCGGCGGCCGTCGATACGTTCGTCACCCACCGGTACCGACCGCTGTTCATGGCGGGATTCAACCTCGTCGTCCTGCTGGGCTGTGGTATCGGCCTCTCGGCGCTCGTGCGCCGGCTGGCCTGACACGACAACCCTTTTCAGCGGCCCAGCCGAACCCGGAGGCATGGCAGACGACGAACCCGAGAACGCCGACGAGACGGCCGAATCGAGCGAGAACGGCGACGAAGAGAAGTCCTTCCGCGAGCGCGTCGAGGAGATACGTCAGAAGCGCGCCGAGGAGCGCGAAGAAGGCGAAGAGGGCGAGATGAGCCGCGAAGAGCGCATGGAAGAGATGATGGGCGGTGGCGGCGGCCCCGGCGGCATGGGCGGCGGGGGCAACCCCTTCGCACAGATGATGGGCGGCATGATGGGCGGCGGCCCAGGCGGCCCCGGCGGCATGGGCGGCGGGCCGCCCGGACGCGGCCGCGAGGAAGAGAGCGGGAGCGACAACGAGGAACTCACCCGCGAAATCCGGAAGCTCCGCGACGAGGTCCACGACGTTCGGCGCTCGCTGGACCGCATCGCCGACGCACTCGAAGAGTAGTCGCGGCGGCGTTTCTCTCTTTCACCGTTCGGATAGCCGCTGCTCGGCCTGTGGTCTCGTGTACCGAGGAAAACGGGAACCGGCCGGTCAGTTCTGGTACGCGAGGTTCATGACCCACTGGGAGAAGGCGTCGTCGTGTGGGTCGACCTCCTCGTCGCCGATGAACGGCGACAACTGGTCGCCGGCCATCAGCAGCGAGAAGTCGAGGTCGCGGGCCGCGGGCGTGAGATGGTACGTGTTGTGGCCCTCGTAGACCGTCTCCTCGCGCTGGATGAGCCCCTTCTCGAAGAGGGATTCGACGATACGACTACCCTTCCGGGAGGAGACGTCTAACTCCTTCCAGAAGTCGCTCTGATGGATACCGCCGGACTCGCGGATGAGTTCTAACCCGGCTCGTTCGTCCTCAGAGAGGTCCGCCTCCGACGCTGCCGAACTCATTATGTTACCAACACCGACGGTCGGGCGCTTAAATCTGGCCTTCGACCGGGTGGTACTCGGTGGTGCAGGGCGGCCCCGCCGCGAACTCGTAGCGGCGGTGCTCCCCTAGCGCGATGAGCGACGACGAGCGGGTACCGAAGCCGTCGCCGTGGACGCAGACGCCGTAGTCGTGGTCCGCGATGGTCTCGCTCGTGCGGTCCAGCCAGTCGTCGAGGCCCTCGCCGGGGTCGACCTGTATCGCCTCACGGAGGCGGTCGGCGTTGACGGCCTGCTGTTCGCCCACGTCGGGACGGTGGCCCGGGATACGGTAGTCGCCGTCGGCGCCGACGTTGACGACCACGTGGACGCCGGGCTGGAAGTTCCGCACCGCGAGTTGCCCGTCCCACTCCAGCAAGAGGGCGGCGTTCTCGTCGGCCAGCAGGAGGTTGAAGCCGTCGTACTCCGCCTCGCGGGTGGCCCGCTCGACGGCGCGGGCGGCGTCCTCGGCCGTCTCGTGGCCCAGACAGTCACGGACCAGCAGGCCGCGGGAGCGCTCACCGGCGAGGTCGGCGTCGACCCAGCGGTTGGTGACGGCCGCCAAGAGGCCGTGTTCGTTGTAGCCTTCCCACGTACCGTTGGCTTCTGAGTCGGCTGGCGCGACGACGCGGGCCCCCCAGTGTCGGACTGCCGGCGGTTCCGAGGGGCGGTCGACGCGTTCGTCACGGTTGGCCGCGAAGGCCACGGGCGTTCCCTCGAACACCTGCCACGCGAGGACTATCGTACACACGCTCAGGGATAGGCCATCGAAGGTCAAAACGGCTGTGCCGGCTGCGGCGCATATCTCCACACATCACCACCCTTCGACCCGGAGAACCAGGCTGAAGTGCGCAACGCAGTTGAGGCGTCCTTCGAGTTCGAAAGAATCACAACAAGGACCTCGACGTGGTCCACTTTAGTTCAGCCGGACAATTCGACGGGTGTGTCACAGATCTGGGGTGTATGTCGAGTGAGACTGTCGGGTGCGAGATCGACGCCTACGCGGACCAGACCTACGATCGATACCTTTGGTAACGGATTGAACTGGGCGGACGATTTTTTTTTTAATCCAGTGGGCTGATTATCTCAGAATCGGTTGCGGAAAGACCGACGCTATCCAGAACGGGAGTGGAGGGTGTGAAGGTTTTTCGCCGCCATGACGAGGAGTCCGACGGCGACGAGCGTCGCCAGCGCGAAGAGGCCCCAGTCTGGTGAGTGGCTCACGCTACCGACGCCGAGTCTGTCCGGCGACGCGGGGGCTGTCCCGCCGGATCCGCCGGTGACTGCCAGGATATTGCCGCCCACGACGAACGCTCCCACCAGTATCACGACGACGTTGAGCAGCGTGTATATTGCATCTCGTATATTCATATTTCATACACTACTCGTGAAATGATAACTCTTCTCGCTACCGTTCGCATTCAGTCCCCGAGCGACGCCCGGACCGCGTCCCGGTCCACAGTCCCCGAGGCCGTCCGTGGGAGCGCGTCGACCACGTCCACCGTCTTCGGCACCTCGTAGGGTGCAAGTTCGTTTCGGCAGTAGTCGCTGACGCGCTCGGCCGTCACGTCGCCGACCACCAGCGCCGCGACGCGTTGGCCCCACTCCTCGTCGGCCAGGCCGACGACGGCGGCGTCCTCGACGCCCGGACAGTCCCTGATAGCGTCGGCGACGACGCTGGCGTCGACGTTCTCCCCGCCCGTGACGATGCGGTCGTCCACGCGGCCGAGGACCCACAGCCGTCCGTCCTCGTCGCGGTAGCCGATGTCCCCCGTGTGGAAGCCGTATTCGCCGAACGCCGCCTCGGTCCGGTCCGCGTCGAGGTAGCCCGGCGTGACCGTCGGGCCGTCGACGACGAGTTCGCCCCGCTCGCCGGGGCCGACCGGGTCGCCGTCGTCGACGACGGTCACGTCGGTACAGACGAGTGGCTGGCCGACGGTGTCCCGATGATCGAACGCCGTCTCGGGGAGCGCAGTAGCTATCTGGGAGGCGGTTTCGGTCATGCCGTAGGTCGGACAGACCGGGACGCCGCGCTCGCGGCAGCGGTCTATCAACGCTGGACTCGCCGGACCGCCACCGAGCAACACGAACCGGAGTTCGGAAGCGGGCGTCCACCCGGAGTCGACTAACCGTCGGAGCATCGTCGGCACGAGCGAGACGCCGGTCACGTCGCACTCGGACAGCACGCGGGCCGTCTCGCTCGGGTCGAACTCGCGCTGGACGACCACCGTCGACCCGTAGAGCGCGGTCCGGACGAACGGTGCCAGCCCGCCCATGTGGTAGGTCGGCAGGCAGACGAGCCACCGGTCCGACGGCGTCACGCCGAGGCGGAACGCCGAGGCCGTGGCGCTGGCGACGAGGTTGCCGACGGTCAGTCGCACGCCCTTCGGGTCGCTCGTCGTCCCCGAGGTGAAGAGGACGAGTTGCGTCGTATCGCGGTCGACTTCGACCGGGTCGACTCCGCTAGTGTCCGACTGCATGGCGTTCACGCCGGTCCGTTCCGGGTCGTCGACGGAGACCACGGGACAGTCTGCGACCCGAGCGGCCAGTGCTTCCGTCTCGCGTTCACAGACGAGGAGGTCGGCATCGAGTGTCGTCAGTTGTGCAGAGAGGCTGCTCGGGTCGAGGTCGACGTTCAGCGGCGCGAGGGTGGCACCGACCCGCATCGCGCCGAACAGCAACGGCCCGACTGCGGGCCGGGTGTCCACGAGCGTCGCGACGGTGCCGTCCGGCGTGCCGACGGACGCGGCCAGCGTCACGGCCGCGTCGCCCGCCCGGGCGTCCAGTTCGCGGTAGGTCGTCGCCTCGCCCGTATCGGCGTCGACCGTCGCGATGCGCTCCGGCGTCGTCCGGACTCTGTGGGTCAGCAAGTCGCGAGTCGGCCACTCGACCGGGTCACGCATCGGGACCCACCTCCGCGGGGTCGACGCCGAGTCCGGCCGATTGTGGGACCGACATCCGGCCGTCGGACACCGTCGCGGGGTCGGGCGCGAGGTCCGTCGCCAACCGGTCGCCGGTGGCGAGGCCGCACGCGCTCACGTCGGGTATCGCGGCGGCGACGTGGAGCGCTGCGAGGCGGGCGACGACGCCGTCGATGGTCGTCGTGACGACGGGGTCGACGCCCCGCTCGCGGGCCCGCATCGCCAGCGTGTGGGCGTTTCCGGGGCCGCCCAGTACCATCGGTTTGAGAACCAACACGTCGGCGGCGTCCGCATCGAGTATCGCGTGGACGCGCCGGTCGACCAGCGACTCGTCCAGCGCGACGCCGACCGACCCGCCGCGAAGGCTCGCGTGCCCTTCGATGTCGTCGGCAGCGAGTGGCTGTTCGACGTACTCGACGCCGAACGACGCTAACTCCTCGAAGGCCGTCTCGGCCTCGTCCCGGGACCACGCGCCGTTCGCGTCGGCCCGGAGCGTCACGTCGTCGCCGACGCAGTCCCTGACCGCCCGTATTCGCTCGACGTCGTCAGCGACCGGTCTGGCACCGACTTTCACCTTACAGCAATCAAAGCCGGCGTCGACGGCGTCGGCGACGGCGTCGGCCGTCTCCTGTGGTCGGCCGTCCCCGACGGTGGCGTTGACTGGAACGGACTGGCAGCGCCTGTCGGGGTCGAACCACCGATACAGCGGCACTCCGTCGGCGCGGGCGTCGGCGTCAAGCAGTGCCGTGGCGAACCCGTGACGAGCAGCGGGCACCGCCGCCGCGTCGAGGGCCAGCATCGCGGCGGTGTGGCCGCCGTCCGCTTCGGCCGCGGCGGCGTCCGCCAATCCCGAGCGACACGCGTCGAGCGACTCCGTCCACCCCGGGAGCGGCGTCGATTCCCCGACGCCCGTCTCCCCGCGGTGGTCGTAGCGGACGACGACACCCTCGCGTTCGGCGATGGTTCCGTCGGCGGTGGCAAGCGGCCGCTTCAACCGGAGCGAGAACGGGGTCGTCCTCATAGTAGCGTCGGGAGTGCGAGGCCGGCCGCAAAGAGGAGCGAGTGGAGAAACAGCGTCTGTCCGATTCGCTCTAGGGCCGGGTTGAGTGCGGTTCCGTCGGTGTTTGTCAGGACCGTCTTCCCCGTCTTCGCGGCCAGTGGCAACGAGAGCAGCGGTGCCAGTGCCGGCAGTCCGTAGGTCGGGTCGAGGGCGAAGACCACCGGGACGACGTAAGCCATGCCGACGAGAGCGAGGAACTCGACGCGGCTCCACCGATAGCCCATGTAGACGGCCAGGGTCTTCTTGCCGGCGGCCATGTCCGTCTCCCGGTCGCGGACGTTGTTGACCACGAGAATGGCTGTCGAAAGGCCGGCGGCGGGCAGACTTGCGACGACTGCGGCCACTGTGAGACTCCCGTCGGGAAGGGCCATCGGGAACACGCCGACGTCCGGGATACGCGATACCGCCTGCACGTAGTACGTCCCGGTGACGGCGACGAGGCCGAAGTAGAGGAAGACGAACAAGTCGCCCAGACCGCGGTAGCCGTAGGGGAACGGGCCGCCGGTGTAGAGGATGCCGGCGGCGATGCCCGAGAGACCGACGACGACGATGGGGAGGCCACCGATGGCGACGAGGTAGACGCCGACGACGACGGCGAGGCCGTACGTCAGTATCATCGCCCGCTTGACCGCGTCGGGTTCGATGAGACCGCCCGCCGTCACCCGGGTGAACCCCTCTCGTTCGTCCGTGTCGGCGCCTTTGATGGCGTCGTAGTAGTCGTTCGCGAAGTTCGTCCCCACCTGTATGAGGAGGGCCCCGACGAGCGCCGCAAGCGCCGGGAACAGTGCGAAGACGTCGGCGTGGACCGCGAGTCCGGTCCCGACGACGACCGGGGCGGCCCCGGCGGGGAGCGTCTGTGGCCGGGCGGCCATCAGCCACGCCTTCCGCTTCGAGACGTCGGCCGTCGCTGTACTCATTGTCGCGAACTCGGGACGCTATCCTCAAAGCGACTGTGGTTCACACCGTCTCGTCCGACGCCTCGAATCGTGCTCCGGAGAAATTGACAACCAAATGCTACAAAATGGCTACACTTTTGCCGCCTGCCCCGGTATCGTAAGTGTGACCGACGCCGATACCGACTGCGTCTCGTCCGGCGTCCCCAGCCTCGGTGAGATACTGTCCCGCTGGCGATACGGTATCACGGTCGGTGAACGATCCGGCGACTGCCGCGGTAGCCTGACCGGGGCCCCGACCAATCGGATCGAGTAACAAACAGATGCCCCCCACCCACCACCCGCTCACAGCGACGTTCGACCGGGGGCCGGTGCGGGTGGCGTTGCTCGTCGAGAACGACGAGGACCGGGAGTTACTCGCGGACCGACTCGAAGACCACGAGGTGGTGACACCGGCGTCGCTGGCGGATCTCCCCCAGTTCGACGTCTGTCTGGTCGATACCGCGACGTATCCCCGAATCGAGGACCAACTCGCCCGTCGGAAGGCCGACGCGGACCCGAAGTTCGTCCCAGTGTTGCTGGTGGTCGGGGCCGCTGTCCCCGAACACGCGGTCCAGACGCTACCGGAGGCCGTCGACGAGGTGCTGGTGATGCCGACGTCGAAGGCGGTGTTCCGGGGCCGTCTCGGGTCGCTGCTGCGTATCAGGCGCCAGTCGGAAGATCTGGCGCTGTTCCGTCGAGCGATGGACGACGCGCTTACGGGCATCACTATCGCTTCGGCCCGAGACGACCAGCCATTGCGGTACGTCAACGACGCGTTCGTCGAGATGACTGGCTACGACCGCTCGGAGATACTCGGTCGGAACTGCCGGTTCTTGCAGGGGCCAGACACCGACCCGGACCCGGTCCGGGAGATGCGCGAGGCCATAGAGCGAGGAGAGGGCGTTACTGTCGAACTCCAAAACTACCGGAAGGACGGCACGCCGTTCTGGAACCACGTCGAGATAGCCCCGGTGTACGGTCGCTCGGGGCCGACACACTTCGTCGGCTTCCAGCAGGACATCACCGACCGAGTCGAGCGAGCCCGGAACCTCCGCCAGCACGAACAGATAGTCCGTGCGGCGAGCGACCCGATATACTCGCTCGACGCCGACCTCCGGTTTACGCTGTTGAACGAGGCGACCGCAGAACTCTGTGGCCGCGCTCCGGACGAACTGACCGGCGAACACGTCCGGTCGGTGCTGGGACGGACACACGCCGCTGCGCTCTCCCGCGCCATCCTCAACTTGGCCGCGGAAGACACACCACAGACGACCATCGAAACGACGATACGGAACACCGAGGGTCGAGACAGGCGGTTCCAGACGGCCGTCGCGATGCGTCCGGCGTCCGAGTTCGACGGCGTCGTCTGCGTGAGTCGTGACGTGACCAGCCACCGCGAACGGGGGTACCGCCTGTCGGTGTTGGACCGCGTCCTCCGGCACAATCTGCGCAACAAACTCCACGTGGTCCTCGCACAGGTGGAGTTTATCAGAGAGGCCAGCGACGACGAGGTGGTCCGGACGTCGGCGGCGGCGATCGAGCGAGTGGCCGCTGAACTGCTAGATCTCGGTGACACTGCCAGAGAGTTCCACGACACGCTCGACCCGAATTCGACCGACCACGTCGGGCCGATAGACGTCGTTCCGCACGTCGACCACGTCGTCGAAGAGGCGGGGCTGAGTCACGCCAACGGCACTATCCTCGCGAACACGCCCGAGGAAGCGTGGGCACGGGCCCACAGCTCGCTGGAACTCGCACTCGGCGAACTGGTGGAAAACGCCTTCGAGTACGGCCACCCGTGTGTCACCGTCGTGGTCGACGTGACCGTCGAATCCGACACCGTCGTCGTCACCGTCACCGACGACGGACCGGGGATGCCCGACGAGGAGCGAGAGGTCCTCGCCGCCGGGATGGAGTCAGACCTCAAGCACACGTCGGGGCTGGGTCTGTGGTTCGTCCGCTGGATGGCGATAAACAGCGAGGGCTCTTTCGACATCCGCGACAACGACCCGACCGGGACCGTCGTCGAACTCACGTTCCCGCGTACAGAGCCACCGGCGTGACTCGCCGCCGGAACCGGCAACTGTTACACGTTCCCTGACGCCTCTCACCCGACCGGTCGACAGACCCGGTGTGTCCCCGAACCGTACCGCCGCCTCCGACCTGACGCTGGACCTCGAACTCGGATTCACGCTCGGTCTCGGCCTCGACTTCGAGCGGGCAGTCGCCTGGGCCGCAGACGAGGGGTTCGACTTCGTCGAACTGTTACTGGACGGGCCGTACGCCCGCGAGCGAATCGTCGACCGGCGAGCGCAGATGGCCGGGACGCTCGCCGATCACGGCCTCGACGTCGTCGTTCACCTCCCGTTCGCCGTCGACCTCGGCTCCCCGTTTACTCCCGTCCGCGAGGGAGCCGTCACGGAACTGACCGCCGGCATGGACCTCGCTGCGGACCTCGGTGCCGAGCGGGTCGTCTTCCACCCGTCCTCGGACGCCTGGGACCTCGGCTGGACCGAGTCCGACTGTCGCGGGTTCGTCCACGAGAGCCTGAACGACCTCGTCCCTGCCGCCCAGAAGCGTGACCTGAACCCCTGTCTGGAGAACGTCGTGAACAGCTACTACGACGCCGCTTCCTTCCCGGAACTCCTCGAACGGTACCCCGACGCGTCGATGACGTTCGACACCAGCCACGCCATCCTGACCGGGATGGACGAATCCGAGATGGGTGAGTTCACAGAGCGATACGCCGACCGAATCGACCACCTCCACCTCGTCGACACGCGCGGCGGCAGCGACGAACACCTCCCGGTCGGGATGGGCAGACTCGACTTCACGAGAGCGCTGTCCGGGCTGGCCGACGCCGGGTGGTCTGGTACCGCCACGCTCGAAATCGGGACGGAGGACTACGGGGTTATCGCGCTCGGGAAATCCAACACCGAAGCGTTGCTGTCGACGCGATAGCCGCTTGCGGCCCGCGAACTGTCGCAGTCGGTGCTGCGGTCGCGACCGCTCGGGAACGGTGGGCTAGTAGTGCCAGGGCACGTCGTCGAAGTCCGGTTTCCGGCCCTCGTTGAACGCGTCCCGGCCCTCCTGAGCCTCGTCGGTCATGTAGGCCAGACGCGTCGCCTCGCCGGCGAACACCTGCTGCCCGACCATCCCATCGGAGTCGAGGTTGAAGGCGTACTTCAGCATCCGCATCGCCGTCGGCGACTTCTCGTTCATACGCCGGGCCCAGTCGAGGGCCTCGTCCGCCAGTTCCTCGTGGGGGACCACGTCGTTGACCATGCCCATGTCAGCGGCCTCCTCGGCGTCGTACGTCTTCCCGAGGAAGAACACCTCACGGGCCTTCTTCTGGCCGACCTGTCTGGCGAGGTACGCGGAGCCGAACCCGCCGTCGAAACTCCCCACGTCGGGGTCGGTCTGGAGGAACTTCGCGTGTTCTTCGCTGGCGAGCGTGAGGTCACAGACGACGTGTAGCGAGTGGCCACCGCCGACGGCCCACCCCGGAACGACGGCGACGACGGGTTTGGGAATGTGTCGAATCTGGCGCTGGACTTCGAGGATGTGGAGGCGGCCGACGTTCTCCGGTGCATCTTCGTCCCCGATGTCTCGTGGGTCGCGCTGCTCCCCGCTCGCCTGTTCCGAGTCGCGCGGCGACTCGCTGTCCGCATCGGCCTCGTACTCGTATCCGCTCTCGCCTCGGATGCGCTGGTCGCCGCCGGAACAGAACGCCCACCCGCCGTCTTTCGGCGACGGGCCGTTCCCGGTGAGGAGGACACAGCCGACGTCGGTGAGTCGTTTGGCGTGGTCTAACGCCTCGGAGAGTTCGTCGACCGTCTCCGGTCGGAAGGCGTTGCGGACCTCGGGGCGGTCGAACGCGATTCGGACCGCACCCGTCTCGGTAGAGCGGTGGTAGGTGATGTCGGTGAAGTCGAACCGCTCGATGGGTTCCCAGCGGTCCGGGTCGAATAGCTCTGAGACCATACCGGGCATGACGGTGGGCGGCGCAAAAAGATTCGTAGTGACGGCGAAACGCTTTCCTCACGGCCGTCCGTCACCGAACGTATGCCCTCCAGCATGAACGATCGGACCCTGAGAGCCGGCTTGGCCGTGTTCTCGGTGCTGGTCCTCGCCTACAGCCTCGTCATCGTACAGCAGATACTGCTCGGCTTGCTCGTCATTGCGGTGCTGTGGTCCGTCTACCTGTTTTATCACTTCATCCTCGTGCTGGCCCGTATCGCGTCGTCGCTGGAGCAGTTGGCCTACCAGCGCGCCGACGGCGGCCGACAGACCCAGTCGACGGACCGGAGCAGCGAGCGCGAACCCGAACGTGAATACTGAGAACTGGGCACGAGGAGTTATACGTCTCAGTAGCCGACTTACCGTTCGTCCAGCACCTGCATGACTGAGACGTTCTACGACGTCCTCGGCGTCCCGACGGACGCGACGACCGACGAGATCGAGGCCGCCTATCGGGAGCGTCTGAAAGAGACGCACCCGGACGTGAGCGACGCCGACGACGCCCGTGAGGTGACACAGGCACTCGTCGAGGCACGCGACGTTCTCGTCGACGAGGCCGCTCGCGAGCGCTACGACCGACTCGGTCACGAGGCGTACGTAAGGCACGAGTCCTCGGTGGCCGAGAGCGACGTCGCCGCGGCGGCGCGTCGGGCTGGCTACGCCGAGTCCGAGGGCGGCCAGACCGAGTCGTCGGACGCTTCGTCGACAGCGTCCGACGCCGGTGACCCGCGCCAGCGAGCGCGCGAACGCGCCGAACGGGAGCGGCGCGCCAGCGAACGGGTGCGAGCGGACCGCGAGGAGCGAACCGGGACGAAGCGCGGCGACGACGCGGCGGCCGACGACGGCCGGACGGCACGGGCCGACAGCGACCCGACTGGTGGCTGGAGCGCTGACACAGACGCGCCCGGCGGATACGCCGGTGCCGGCGAGACCAGCGCGTGGACCGCCACCAGCAGCTACGCGGTCAGAGAGACCGTCCAGCCCGGGCCGAGATACGAGCGGCCGGTGCCGACCGGCCGGAAACTCACGCTGTTCGGTCTCACCTTCGCGCTCTATCCCGTCTTGCTGTTCAGCGCGCTCGTTCCGGAGTTCCCGCTGTTCGTCAACCTCGTGCTCGGCGTCTGTCTGGTCCTCGTCGTCGGGTACCTCCAGTCGGTTCCCAACGTCGCGATACTGGTCTTTGGCATCTGGAGCCTCCTCACGCCGCTCGTGCTGCTGTGGGTGAACGTCAGTGTCTTCTCGCTCCTCGGGGTCGTCGCCCTGTGTGGGACGTGGCTCCCGTTCGGGTTCTCGATACTCACGTACTCGGTCCTGCGGCTGTAGATGCAGGTTTTTGTAGGGCGGACTAGTCCCAAGCGTATGGACCGTTCTCGCCGGTCGTTTCTCGCGTCGGTCGCCGCAACTGCCGGCCTGTCTGGGTGCGGTGGGGTCATCGACTCCGCGCCACCGTCGACGGACGGCTCGGCGGGGGCAGCGGCAAACCCGCAGTCGGCCACGGAGCGGGCGGACTCGTCCCGGCCCCGACTCACCAGAACCGACGGCGAGCCGGTCGAGACGGCGTTTACGCGGGCCACCCGAGAGCGCGCGTCCGAGGTCGGAACGTCGGTGCGGGAGTCGGTAGTCGTGCTTCGGGACGGGAACCGCGGCGGCACGGGGTGGTTCGTCGGCGAGGGCGAAATCGTGACGAACGCACACGTCGCCGACGGGTCCCGAACGCTGTCGGTCGAGACGTTCGACGGAGCGACTGGGACGGGCGAGCGGGTCGGCTACCACGAAGAGCTACAACCGGACCTCGCGCTGCTGGAGACGGACCTGTCTGTGCCACCGCTCTCACTGGGGAGTCTTGACGACCTCTCACGGGGGGATCCGCTCGTCACCGTTGGCCACCCCGGCCGACTCGGCCAGTGGATACTCAGCCTCGGTCGCTATCTGCGGGTTCTGGACGGTATCGACTGGCTCCTCTCGACGGTGCCCACCCAGCAGGGGAACAGCGGTGGCCCGCTGGTCACCCTCGATGGCGACGTCGTCGGCGTCGTCTCCGGGGCGACGACCGGGACCGCGGGCAATCGCCCGGACTACAGCAGAAACGAGACGGCTTACACGGAACTCCCGGAGATAGCAGAACAAACCACGTCCGTTCCGGTCGACACGCTGGAAGCGTCACTCAGCGACTGGCGATAGCGTCTCGCACGCGAGCGGTCAGGTCGTCTCTGACGGCGTGGCTCGCTTCGGCGTCGAAACACACTTCGACGACTTGCGTTCCGTCGCTCTCGACGGACTCCGTGAAGGCATCGACGAACGAGCCACGGCCGTCGACGCGGCGATACGCCAGTCCGTAGAGGTCGCCGGTCGGCCCGAAGTCTAGTCCGTGTGGCGTCTTGAACTGTTCCTCGAAGGTGTCGTGGTCCTCGATGGGGAGCGCGTGGAAGATGCCGCCGCCGTCGTTGTTCAGGAGGACGATTGTCGCGTCGACGCCACACCGGGAGAGTGCCAGCAGTCCGTTCATGTCGTGGTAGTACGCGAGGTCGCCGGTGACGAGGACGAGCGGGTCCGGTGTCGCGCTGCCCGCCCCCAGCGCCGTCGAGGTGATACCGTCGATACCGCTCGCCCCGCGGTTGCCGAGGACGGTGAGGTCGGCCGCACGCGGTTCCCCGAACCTGTCGAGGTCACGCACCGGCATACTGTTCGAGACGAACACCGTCGTCGGGTTCGGTGCGTGCGCTGTCACGTCCGCCAGTACGCCGCCCTCCCAGTAGCGGTCGGTGACGGCGTCGCTCACGGCGTCCCAGTGGACTCGCTCGGCAGTCTCGAAGCGGTCACGCCACGCCCGCGCCCCCGATTCGGTCACTCGCTCGGCGACTGCCCGGGCGACGGCGTCCTCGTCGGCGACGAGATGGTCCGTCGCGGTGAACTCCGCTTCGGACCACCTACCAGACGGGTCGACGAGGATCTGCCGGCAGTCGGCGTCCCTGAGGTAGTGTCGGAGCGGTTTCGAGGTCGGTGACGCGCCGACCCGGAGGACGATCTCCGGATCGACCCACGACTCCGTCGCCCCGCTCCCGAGATAGGCGTCGTAGCCGCCACACACCGGCGGGTCGATGCGGTCGACGTGGGGGCCGTACCGGAGGTCCGAGAGCGGGTCTGCGAGCACCGGGAAGCCAGTCGCGTTCGCGAGCGACGTCAACGCCTCGGCCCCGAGGCCGTCGTCCGCCGGACCGGCGACGACGAGGCCACGGTCGGCCGATTCGACGGCCCGAGCGATTCGCGCCACGTCGCCAGAGGGCGGTTCGCTGGTCCCCTGACTCGTCCGGACGAACGGCCCGTCACGGCCCTCCGCGGCGAGTCGGTCGCCGTCGGCCCAGCCGTCCGGGACGCCGTCGGGGCCGTCCTCGGGGGCCGGCGTCGGTTCGAGCGGTTTCTGAAACCGGCAGTTGAGGTGGACCGGTCCGGGGTCGCTGCCGGTCGCTTCTGTGAGCGCACGGGCCATCGTCGTCCGGAGCATCCGGACCGTCCGGGGTCTGGCCGCCGGTTCCGGCATGTCCCGGTACCACCGGACCGCATCGCCGTACAGTTTCTCCTGGTCGACGGTCTGGTTCGCGCCGCTGTCTATGAGTTCCGGCGGGCGGTCGGCCGTCAGGAGGAGCATCGGGACGCCCGACTGGGCGGCTTCGATGACTGCGGGGTGGAAGTTCGCCGCGGCCGTACCGGAGGTACAGACTAGCGGCGTCGGCTCACCGGTCCGCTTCGCGCGGCCGAGCGCGAAAAACGCCGACGACCGCTCGTCGAGGTGGGAGTATACGGTCACGTCGGGGTGCTCCGCGAACGCGACGGTCAGCGGCGTCGACCGACTGCCCGGCGAGACACAGACCGCGTCGACGCCGCCTGCGGCCAGTTCCGCCACGAGCGTCTCGGCCCACAGCGTGTTGACGTTGGGATAGCTCACGTCGGTCACTCCAGTTCGTCGAGCATCGGCCGGTACTTCAGTTGGACCTCGTCCCACTCCCTGTCGGGGTCGCTGTCGGCGACGATGCCCGCCCCGGCGAACAGCGTGGCGAGTCGCCCCTTCGCGACGGCCGAGCGGATGCCGACGGCGAACGTGCCGTTGCCGGCGGCGTCGACCCACCCGATAGGCGCGGCGTACCACCCGCGGTCGAACGCCTCCGTCTCGCGGATGGTCCGCAGTGCCTCGTCCGGCGGGAGGCCACCCACGGCGGGCGTCGGGTGCAGGGCCTCGACGAGCGAGAGGACGTGTTCGTCCCGCTGGAGTTCGGCCGTGATAGACGTCCGGAGGTGCTGGACCGTCGCCAGCCGTCTCACAGTCCGGTCGCCGATGCGTACCGAACTCGCGAACGGTTCTAGCTGGTCGCGGATGGCGTCGGCGACGAGTGCGTGTTCGTGCGTGTCCTTCTCGCTGTCCAGTAGTTCGGCGGCCAGCCATTCGTCCTCGGCCGGCGTGTCACCGCGACCGGTCGACCCCGCGAGCGCCTCGGTCCGTACCGTTCGCCCTCGCAGGGAGACCAGTCGCTCCGGCGTCGCGCCGAAGAAGGTCCCGCCGTCTTCCGGCGAGAGCAGGAATCGGTAACAGTCCGGATACGTCACTGCCAACCGGTCCAGTACGTCCGGGACAGAGAGGTCCTCGCGCAGACGCACGCGGAGTGCCTGTGCGAGGACCACCTTCTGTAAGTTCCCGTCGTCGACGCTCTCCAGTGCGGCCCCCACCTGGTCGCGCCACGTCGCCTGTGACGGCGTCCGCTCTCGGGATTCGACGCCCGGTGGTCCCCTCGGAGCGGACGCTGGCACGTCGGCAAGTCGGTCGGCCCACTCGTCGAGCCGCCGTTCGGCGTCGGCCGCCGCCGTCGGCCCGGTACCGGTCGTCGTGAGCCACGTCCCGCCGTCCGTCCGGGTCACCTGCACCTCGGGGAGGAAGAACGCGGCCCCCGGAAACCCGTCCCACGGCGAATCTGTGCTCTCGGTGTCGCCCTCGTGGAATGCAAAGCCACCGAACAGGCGGGGGCGCGCGACACTCGGGAGGTCTGTCGGGACGTCACAGCGGTCGAACAGCGCCGTCGCGGCCGCCTGTACGTCCGCGAATCGGGACGCACCGGACGCGGTCACGGTGGCGGCGGCGCCGCTCGCCGCGATGGACTCAGAGCCCGTCGCCCACGCGCATCGTGGTCGCGTCCCGGTGTCGAGGACGGTTCGGGGTGTGCCGCTCTCGACTCGACAGCCGCGTGTGACGACCGATGTCTCACCCACCGTCGACTCGTCGCCACGCAGTGGTTCCATCACCACCGTCTTAGGATTCCGACCCTTTGAGCCTGACTATACCCACGACCGCTGTCCCCGCGGTGGGCGTGCCCAGCCTGCCGCTTCCGATTTTCAAAAATTAATATCTGGTTTCGAGAAGTAGATACCGCGTACTATGCACTATCGGTTTGCGAAATACGCAACTACCCCCGTCAAATTTAAATGTGACTTACTCAAAGGGGCCAACGTTGCGATGCCAAAGGTAGAGATCAACATCCCGGAACACCTCGAAATGCAGATCGCCCAGCTCGTCGAGCAAGGCGAGTTCCTCAATCGCGAAGAAGCCATCGAAGACCTCCTCTCGACCGGTCTGAAGGCGTACAAGACTTCAGGTCCCCAAGACGAGGACGAAGAGCCAGGGTTCGAAGACGACGGCATGATGGGACACGACGACGAGTACGTCTTCTGACTCTCGAACAGTGAGTCTGGTACCTGTTCTCAGGCAATTCTTATAGGAGTCCCGTCACATAGCACACGACAATGCACAAAGACGAGCTGTTAGAGCTACACGAACAGATGGTGACTATCATGGAGTTCTTCCGTGACGAGATGGACAGCGTCGATCCGGGCCTGTTCGATCCGTATCAGGAACTGGACGTACGCCCCTCGGACGTTCACAAGTCAAAGAGCGAACACAAACACGCCGTCTTCGTCCTCGGGAACGCGCTGGCGACGGCCATGAGCGAAGACGAGTTCTCCGATGCGGGTCGGGTCGGAAAGCGCATGAAGGAACTGGCCGAAGACGCCGAACGGAAACTGTAGCCGGGCGGTACTGCCGACACTCCCCTTTCTGTCTTCTCTATCTATCGTCTGCGTGTAACTCTGTGAATATCTCGGGGTCCGTCTGGAACTTCAACACGTTGTGGACGACGGAGTTGCGGACGTTCTGGACGACCCTGCCGTGTTCCTTGTAGAACTCGTGAATCCACCGCGATTCGGCGGCGCGCGTCTGGAACATCATCACGGACTTCCACTGGTACTCCCCGTCCGAGAGGAAGTAAAACAGCGTGTGTTCGTCGTCCCGGATGGAGACCATCGCCTCGTACCACTCGTCGGCGAAGTGTTCGGGGTTGAACTTGAACTCGAACAGCGCGAAGTTGAACAGCGATTCGTTGGGGACGATGGCCTCACGAAACACTTCCTCCTCGCGCATCTTCCGAATCGACTCGCTGACAGTGACGTGCGAGACGTCGATGTCGTACTCGCTTTCGAGGATCCCGGCCAGTTGGCGGGAGGACCGCTGTGGCTCGTCGGCGAGTTCACGGAGAATGTGTACGTCTCGCTCTTTGAACTCCCAGTCCGGCGTCTCGTCTACCATATCGGTACTCATTTGCCTGCGGATTTGACAGTTACGCCTCTCGCAGTTATTTCTCCTGTACGAGAGTCGAATTCCCGTCCGAAAACGTGGCGTCGACGAGCGTCCGGTCTTCGTGACGGTGTCTACTGGTGCCGCGGTGTCTACTGGTGGCGCTGTGACGCGTGCGCACGGTCAGCGCCCCTCGAACTCCGGGGAGCGGTGTTCCATGAACGCCGTCGCACCCTCCTCGTGGTCGGCCGTCGTGAACGCGAGGCCCTGTGCGGTCGCCTCGTCGTCGAGGGCTTGCTCGAACGTCGACTCGGTCCCCCGGTCCAGCAACCGCTTGGCCTGTGTCAGCGCGACGGTCGGTCCCTCCGCGATCGTCGTGACGATGTTCTCGACGCCGTCTTCGAACTGATCGGCTTCGAACAGTCGGGTGAAGATGCCCAGTTCGCGGGCCGTATCGGCGTCCAGCAGTTCGCCGGTGAAGACGAGTTCCTTGGCCTTGTTCGGGCCCACGAGACGTGGCAGGAAGTACGAGACGCCCGAATCGATGGCGAGGCCGACCCGCCGGAACCCGAACCCTATCTTCGCGTCGGGACTGGCCAACTGCACGTCACAGGCCAGTGCGAGTCCGGCCCCGGCGCCGAACGTCGCCCCGTCTATCTTCGCCACGACCGGGAGGCGACAGTCGTGGACCGCCTCGATAGCGCCGTGGATGGCGGCGACGACGAGTTCGACGCGTTCGGCCGGTGGCTGGTCGCCCGCGACGCCCTCTACCATCGCCCCGACGTCGCCGCCGGCACAGAACGCCGGGCCGGCCCCTTCGAGGACGACACAGCGAGCGCCGCTGTCGGCGATAGTGTCGAAGCGCTCCGTCAGTCGCTCCGCCGTGTCCGCGGCGAGCGCGTTCCGCACGTCCGGTCGGTTCAGTGTCACCGTCGCCACGTCGTCCTCGATAGTCAGGAGAACGGCATCGTCTGACATACCCGCGACCACCGGGCCCGCCGAGATAACTCTGCCGCCGGTCGGAGCCAAACCCTGTTGGGTACGGCTTTTTGCCTGCGGCGAGCGACCATCGGATATGCGCCTTCACTGGCACCGTCGAGACCTGCGGGCGGCCGACAACGCGGGCCTCGCCCGAGCGAGCGCCGGGGACCCCGCGGTCCCGGTGTTCGTCTTCGACTCGGACGTGCTCACACACGCCGGCCCGCCGCGGGTGGCGTTCATGCTCGACGCACTCGACAGCCTCCGGTCGTGGTACCGAGAGAACGGGTCCGACCTCGTCGTCGCGCACGGTGACCCCCGAACGGTCCTCCCCGAACTCGCCGAGGAGTACGGTGCCGAGACGGTGACGTGGGGGAAAGACTACACCGGCCTCGCCCGCGAACGGGACGCCGCCGTCCGTCGCGCACTGGACGACGCAGGGGTCGCCCGTGAGGCCGTCCAGAACGCCGTCCTCCACGAACCCGGCGAGATTACGACCAACGACGGCGACCCCTACAGCGTGTTCACGTACTTCGGTCGGAAGTGGCACGACCGGGAGAAGGCCGACCCGTACGATACCCCCGCCGCGGACGCACTGGCCGACGTCGACGGTGACGACCTGCCGACGCTGTCGGCCCTCGGGTTCGATACCCCCGAGGCCGACGTGCCGCCCGCCGGGACCGACCACGCTCGCGAGTTGCTCGACGCGTTCCTCGACGAGAACGTCTACCGCTACGAGGAGCGGCGCGACTACCCCGCCGACGACTGCACCTCGCGGCTCTCGGCCCACCTCAAGTTCGGCACCGTCGGCATCCGGGAGGTGTACGCGGCCACTGCCGAGGCCCGCGACGCCGTCGAACCGGGCAGTGCCGACGCGGAGTCCGTCGAGGAGTTCCTGTCCCAACTCGCGTGGCGCGAGTTCTACACGCAGGTACTGTTCGCGAACCCGAACGTCGTCACGGAGAACTACAAGACGTACGACCACGACATCGAGTGGAACTACGACGAGGACCACTTGCAGGCGTGGAAGGACGGCGAGACGGGCTACCCAATCGTCGACGCCGGGATGCGCCAACTCCGCGAGGCGGCGTTCATGCACAATCGCGTCCGGATGATCGTGGCCTCGTTCCTCACGAAGGACCTCCTCATCGACTGGCGACACGGCTACGAGTGGTTCCGGGAGAAACTGGTCGACCACGACACGGCCAACGACAACGGCGGCTGGCAGTGGGCCGCATCGACCGGCACGGACGCCCAACCGTACTTCCGGGTGTTCAATCCCATGACGCAGGGCGAGCGCTACGACCCCGACGCCGAGTACATCACGCGCTACGTCCCGGAACTCGAAGACGCCGCGCCCGAGATTATCCACGAGTGGCACGAGGCGTCGCTGACCCAGCGCCGGAACGCGGCCCCGGACTACCCGGACCCCATCGTGGACCACAGCGAGCGCCGGGAGGAAGCTATCGAGATGTTCGAGGTCGCGAGAGGCGACAGCTGAAACGCGACGCTGTCCCCTCTCGGCAGAGCGGGGAACGCGGTGACCGGCGAGTACCCGGCGTGCGAGGGTCGGCTCAGCGAGACACGGTGTGAACGATGGGTGACGACGGGTGACGGGACTCGTCCTCGAACACGACTGTTGACATCTCGCCGCGATATCATTGGATACGTGTCATAAATACTCGACTCACGGCACATTACGCCGCCGCTGGCTGGTCCCTGCGGTGTGGTACCGTCCTGCTCCTAAACGTTTAACAGTCGCGCGCTCGACCGTTCATGTGGAGGCGATTTCATATGTCCGAACACTCCGAACCCGAACTGCCACCGCTTCCGTACGACTACGATGCCCTGGAGCCACACATCTCCGAACAGGTGCTCACGTGGCACCACGACACCCACCATCAGGGATACGTAAACGGGCTGGAGTCGGCGGAGGAAACGCTGGCCGAGAACCGCGAGTCGGGGGACTTCTCCTCGTCCGCCGGTGCGCTGGGTAACGTGACCCACAACGGCTGTGGCCACTATCTCCACACGCTGTTCTGGAACAACATGGACCCCAACGGCGGCGGCGAACCCGACGGCGACCTTCGTGCCCGCATCGAGGAGGACTTCGGGTCCTACGAGGGCTGGAAGGGCGAGTTCGAGGCCGCCGCGTCCGCTGCCGGTGGCTGGGCGCTACTGGTCTACGACCCCGTTGCGAAGCAACTGCGCAACGTCAAGGTCGACAAGCACGACCAGGGCGCGCTCTGGGGCGCACACCCCGTCCTGGCCCTCGACGTCTGGGAGCACTCGTACTACTACGACTACGGTCCGGCCCGCGGCGACTTCATCGACGCCTTCTTCGAGGTCGTCGACTGGAGCGAGGTCGCCGAGGAGTACCAGACCGCGGTCGGTCACTTCGAGTAACGCTCTCGAACCGCACATTTCTTCGAGCGCCTCCCCGTAGCGGCGGCTCTCTCCGGTCCGAGGGATTTACCCACTCCCTCGGCGTAGCCGCGGCTATGCCAGCCGACAAGGCCGAATTCGACGACGTTCGCTCCTTCGAGTTGCACGAACCGGCAGACATCCTCGACTCGGACCTGCTGTACACGATTCCGGAACTGGCCCGTCTCCTGCAAGGACTGCCCGTCGACGCCGAGTTGAGCGACTTCAACGAGTCGGTCTTCATCGACTGGGCCATCCCGTGGATGATCTACAATCAGGACAGTCTGGTGTTCGCCGAACCCGACGCCGAAGACGTGGTCGGCCTCTACGGTCTCGACGACAGATGAACCTCCTCGTGGCCGGTGCCGACCGCGTCGACGCCGGGAAGACGACGTTCTCCGTCGGGTTGCTGGCCCACACCGGCGCTCGCGGGTTCAAGCCGCGGGCCGGCAACAACTACTGGTTCGACCACGACGACTTCCGCTATGCGACCGAACAGGGCCGGTTGTTCGGCAAGGACGCCAGGCGACTGGCCGACGCCTCGCCGGGCGACGTGCGGCCCGAGGCGATAAACCCGATTCATCGGCTCTGGCACCCCTCGCCGGGCGCGGGAACTGGGATCCTCGGGAGCGACCGCCGGCAGTTCGTCGTGGACCGCGTCGGCGGCCGTGACGGCGCTGGCGAGTTCGTGGTCAACGGCACCGTCGACCTGCCGCAGTCGGTCACCGACTCGCTCCCCGTCGCCGACGCGCCGCGTGTCACCTCGCTGCCTGACTTCAACGACCTCATGAGCGTGATGCACGCCGAGGCGCTGGGAGCAATCGCCGAGGACATCGCCGACGCCGACCGCGCCGTCGTCGAGTCCTACGGCGACGTGGCCCGACCGTTAGACGGGTTCGAACCGGACGCCGTCGCCGTCGTCGAACCCGGCCGGGCCCGCTTCTACGACGGGCGTCGCTACGCGAAAGCCTGTGAGATCGCCACCGGGAGCCCCGGTGACGGACAGTTAGAGGAACGGGTCGGCAACGTGGTCGACCTCATCGACCGGACGGGCGCGGTCAGATTGCCGGCCCTCGACACCGAGACGCGGGCCGACCCCGAGGCCGTCGCCGACGCCTACGACCACGCCTACGACGCACTGCTGGCGACGGCGTTCGACTGAACCGCTGTCTCACTCGACGCTGTCGAGGTTGCCGACCGCCTCGTCGACGAGTTCGCCGGTGTCGGCGACGATGTCGGCCATCACCTCGTCGTCGGGGGCCATCCCGAGGAGTCGAGCGGCGCGCATGATGCTGATGTGGTACACAGTCTGGACGCCCGGTTCCTCCTGCCAGACGACGACGTTACAGGGAAAGAGCGCGCCGATGCGGTTCTCGGAGGCGTCGAGCGCCCGGTCGGCCATGTTCGGGTTACAGGCCCCGAGGACGTAGTACGGGTCCCGGTCGGCGTCGACCTTCTCGTTGAGCAACGCCGACGGGGAGAACTCGGTGGGGATGCCGAACCCTGCCTCGGTGAACACCTCGCGGACGTGTTCGATTGCCTCCTCGTGGTCCATCTCCAGCGTGGCTCGTTTCTCACCGATGTCCGCTGCGTCGAGCGCCGATGGGTCTATCGGAAGCGTCATGTGCGAATCGACGCGCCGTCCGGACAAAGAGGTTTGGTCGAGACTCATACTGGTGGCTGTAACAAACTGAAGTAATTCGCCACCCCGGGGTGGCGAATATCGTTACGAACTTACAGCCACCAGTATCAGAACCGCGCGGCCTGCCACGCCAGTTCGACGTCGTGATAGGGGGTGTCCGTGACGCTGGGGCCGTGGCCCGTGTGCATCTCACCGAGGTCCTCGTCGACGACGTCGAGGACGCGGTCGATGCTCTCGACGAGCAACGCTCGGTCCCCCTCTTCGAGGTCTGTCCGGCCGAAACTCCCGTTGGCGAAGACGAGGTCGCCCGCAAAGAGGACGCTCGCCGCCGCCGAATAAAAGCAGAGGTGGTCGTTCTTGTGCCCCGGCGTGTGGAGCGCCCGGTAGTCGTGGTCGCCCAGCGTCACCGTCTCGCCGTCGGCGACGGCGCGGGTGACGCCCTCCTGATTCGTGTCGAACCCCCAGACGTCGACGTCGTAGGCCGAGACCACGTCGTCGAGGTTGCCGACGTGGTCGTAGTGGGTGTGGGTCAGGACGACGGCGTCGAGTTCGTCCGCGTGGTCGGTGACGGTCGAGACGACGTCGAACTCGTTGCCGACGTCCACGAGCACGGTCCGGTCTCCCGTAACGAGGAAGGTGTTGCTGGTAAACGACTGGGCGCCGCGAGCCAGGTTCCGTATCATGCCCCCTCGTTGTCGATGGCCGGCAATGTCGGTGTCGCTCTGTGGCGAAATAGACCGTCGATTGCCGGTACGACACGCCCGCTCGCGCCCGCACCCACAGGGCTATGTAGGTGGGTACTAAAGACGGGGATAGTAAGTAAAGTATGTCCGAATCGGACCCGCCTGTCGTACTCATCGTCGAAGACGAACCGGACGTCGCAGAGACGTACAAACTGTGGCTGGAAGGTGATTACGAGGTCCGGATGGCCCAAAACGGGGACGAGGGGCTCGAACTGTTGGACGATACAGTCGACGTCGTCCTCTTAGACCGGATGATGCCCGGGCTCTCCGGAGACGAAGTCCTCAGCCGAATCCGCGAGCGCGAGTTGGGATGTCGCGTGGCGATGGTGACGGCCGTCGAACCGGACTTCGACATCCTCGAGATGGGATTCGACGCGTACCTCTCGAAGCCGATTCGGAGCGAGCAGCTCCACGACACGGTATCGAACCTCTTAGAACGGTCCGAGTACGACTCGTTACTGCAGGACTACTACGCATTGGTCGAGAAACGGGCGACACTGGAAGCGACGAAGTCGAACGCGGAACTCGCCGACAGCGAGGAGTACGCCGACCTCAAAGAGCAGGTGGCAGAGATGCGGGAGGGACTCTCCGATACGCTCGGCGGCATCGAAGACGATGACGACTTCATCGCGACACTGCGTGGACTGAGCAATGGCGAAGAGAACTGAGGTGATGGAAGATATGTACGACCTCTCATCTGTACTCGATTTCGACGCTCTGTCCGAGGTCCGTCCCGGGTCCAGTATCCTCATCTCTGGCCCCGCGATGACCGGGAAACAACGGCTGGCCTACGATATCTTGGCCGACGGTGCTCGCGACGGGGACGGCACCGTCGTCGTGACGACGGGCGACGACGCGACAGACGTCGTCGCAGAGTTCCGCGAGAGAGTGCCGGAACTCGAAGAGTCCCAACTCGGCGTCGTCGACTGTCGCCGCGAAGGCGGGTCAGACAACAGCTCGGTCGACGGTGCCTACGTCCATCAGGTGTCCTCGCCGGGCGACCTGACGGGTATCGGTATCGGCATCACCAAGACGCTCGAAGGGCTGCACAACTCCGGCCGTGACCGCGGGCGTCTCGCGCTCGTCTCCCTGTCGACGATGCTCACGTACACCGACAAAAAGACCGTCTTCAAGTTCTGTCACGTCCTCTCGTCCCGTCTCGACGCGGCGGACTACATCGGCGTGTTCACCATCGACTCCGGGGCGCACGACCAGCAGACGATTCAGGTCATCAAGCAGGCGTTCGACGGACTCATCGAGGTCCGCGACGCGGACGGTGGCGGGCGCGAATCGCGCGTCCTCGGTTTCTCCGGCGAACCGACGGACTGGAAGCGAATCTGAGACCGCTCGCGAACCGACGCGGCGGGTCCCGGTTCGTGCGGTGGCGGTGGGGAGGAAGTATTTTCACGCTCCGGTGTTCCCACCCGGTATGGAAGTCACGCTGCTGGAAGCCACTGAGGACCCCGAGGACCTCGTCTGTAAAGCCGCTCGCAACGACTACAGCGGAGCGTTCGTCGGCGGGCAGTCCCTCGAAGCGACGATGGAGACAGTCGACGGCGACACGCTCGAAGCGAAAAAGGAGACCCTCATCGGCCACCTGCTGGACCACGGCCACTTCGGTCCGTTCGAACACCCGCAGATTACGTTCGCCATCGAGGGCGTCTCCCGGTCCTGTATGGCCCAAATTACGCGCCATCGCCACGTCTCTTTCGACGTCCAGTCGATGCGGTACGTCTCTTTCGACGACGTGGACCCGGCCGACGTGCGCGAGGGCGAGATGGTGGTCATCCCGCCGTCGGCGACGGACCCCGAGTGGGTGGGTCGCAACCAGAAGCAAGGGGCGGTCGACGAGGCGGACGTCGAGAAGCGTGCGGAGATCTTCCGCGACACCATCGAGGACGCCGTCGAGTCGTATCAGGAACTGCTCGATCTCGGAATGCCGCCCGAAGACGCTCGGTTCGTCCTCCCGATCGGGACGAAGGTCAACATCGTGATGTCGATGAACGCCCGGATGTTGATGCACGTCGCCGACATGCGGGCCGCCGCCGACGCACAGTGGGAGATTCGCGAGATGACCGAGGAACTGCTCGACATCGCGGGCGAGTGGTGTCCGATTACCTTCGACCACTACGAACGTGAGATGAAAAACCGGAAGAACCGACTCGCGCCCTGATAGGTCTGGTACTCGATAGAACCGTCACACCGTTTCTCCGTGTCACGCCGTCGTACAGCGTCCCACCACGGACAACATATTTCTACTAGTAGGTTCAATGAACGATAGGTATGAGTCGTGATAGCAGTCGACGAACATTCCTCAAGCGCACCGGTGCGCTCAGTACCCTGAGTCTGGTCGGACTAGCAGGGTGTTCGACAGAACCGAGCGACGGTGGCGGTGACGGCGGTGATGGCGGCGACGGTGACGGTGGCGGCGACGGCGAGACCACCGGTGATGGCGGCGGCGGTGCGGACACGCCCGACGTTCTGATGATCGTGGGGTACCCGCAGAGTGGCGTCCAGTTGTTCAAGGACTACTACTCGGACTACGGCGACGACACCGTCGACATCCTCGTGACAGACGGACTACAAGACGGCAGCCTCCCGGGTGACGTCGGCAACGACATGTCAAACGTCCTCGGATCGGCACCGTCCGCCGCCGGCCCGGGCGTGGACACCTTCACGAACCTGTTCACCGAGGAGTTCGACTACGACGAGGCCGGCGTGTTCACCTCGCAGGCCTACGACGCGTCGGCGGTCCAGATTCTGGCGAACCTGCTGGCTGGCGAGAACGACGGGACCGCGATTCGAGACCACATGCGCGTCGTCGCCAACCCGGGCGGGACGACGTACACGCCGTCTGAACTACCCGAAGCGGCGGCCGCGGCGGCCGCCGGCGAGAACATTCAGTACGAGGGGGCCTCCAGCAACGTCAACTTCGACGACGCAGGGGACATCACTTCCGCGCAGTATCAGGTGTTCGGGTTTACCCAGAGCGGCGTCGAGACCCAGCAGACCATCGACTTCGGCGGGAACGCAGACCTCGCGCAACCGGAACCCGCCGGGAGCGGTAGCGGCGCCGACCGGACGGTCCGACTCGGCGTCCTCCAGCCTGAGACAGGCGACCTCGGCCCGCTCGGCAAGCCGATTCGAGACGCCGCGCTCCTCCCGGCGATTCAGCTCCGAGACCAAATCGACCAGCGCATCGAGACGCAGGTCGGTGACACCCAGTCGACGGCACAGGCCGCGGTCAACGCGGCGAACTCGCTCGTCAGCGCCGGCTACCCCTCCATCACCGGCGCGGCCTCGTCCGAAGCGACGATTCAGGTGGCGAACAACGTCCTCGTGGACAATCAGGTCGTCGGGTGTTCGCCCGCGTCCACCTCGCCGGCCATCACCACACTCGAAGACGACGACTTCGTGTTCCGGACCCCGCCGAGCGACGCCCTGCAGGGGCAGGTGCTCGCGCAGTTGGCGACCGAGGAACTCGGCGCGTCGACGGCCTCGACGCTGTACCTGAACAACAGCTACGGGCAGGCGCTCCAGCAGGCCTTCGTCACCGCGTTCGAAGAGCAGGGCGGGAGCGTCGTCCAGCAGGTGGGTTTCGAGTCCCAGCAGTCGTCCTACACCTCCCAGATCAACAGCGCGCTGAACCAGTAGCGAACCGGTCGCCCCCTCTCGCTCGACGTTTTAGCCGCCGAGGAAGTCCTGCCTGACCTGCTGGTCCGCGAGCAGGACGTCGCCATCGTCCTGATAGCGGTTCTGGCCCTGTACGAGGACGTAGCCACGGTCACATCGTCGCAGCGCCTCCTTCGCGTTCTGTTCGACCATCAGGACGGCGGTGCCGTCGTCGTTGATGCCGTCGATGCGGTCGAACATCTCCGCGACGAGGTCCGGTGCCAGCCCCGCCGACGGTTCGTCCAGCAAGAGCAGGTCCGGGTCGAGCATCAGCGCCCGGCCCATCGCTAGCATCTGTTGCTGGCCGCCCGAGAGCGTCCCGGCCTTCTGGGTCGAGCGCTCCTCTAAGATGGGGAACCGGTCGTATATCGTCCGAATCTGGTCCTCGGGGACTTCGTCGAGGATGTACGCGCCCATCTCTAGGTTCTCGCGAACCGTGAGCGACCCGAACACGTTGTCGTTCTGCGGGACGTAGCCGATGCCTTCGTGGATAATCTCGTCGGGGCGGCGCTTGCTGATGTCCTCGCCGTCGAAGACGACGGTCCCACCCATGTACGTCGTCAGACCGAAGACGGACTTCATCACCGTCGACTTCCCCGCGCCGTTCGGGCCGACGATGACGACGTACTCGCCGTCGGCGACGTCCATGTCGACGCCGTCTAGCACCTGCAGGTCGCCGTAGCCGGCGTCTAGATCGCGCACCGCGAGCAGGCTCTCGGCGGGGTCCGGCAGCGACGCGTCGGCGGACCGCTGGGCCTGCTGGCTCATACGTCACCTCCCAGATACGCTTCGAGAACGCGCTCGTCCGACTGAATCGTGTCGGCGTCCCCCTCGGCCAGCACCTGTCCCTGATGCATGACGATGATGTGTTCGCAGTGGTTCATGATGACGTCCATGTCGTGTTCGACCAGCAGGAAGGTCAGCCCGTCCTGCCGCAGTTCGTCGATTCTGTCCAGCAGTTTCTCTTCTAGCGTCGGGTTGACGCCGGCCAGCGGTTCGTCCAACAGCACCATCTCTGGGTCGGTCATCAGGACACGCGCCATCTCCAGCAGTTTGCGCTGGCCGCCCGAGAGGTTGCCGGCGTTCTCGTGTGCGAGGTGGTCGATCTCGAAGAACTCCAGCGTCTCCCATGCCTCCTCGACCACGTCGGCCTCGTCTCGCTGGACCTGTTCGCGCAGGCCCGGCAGGACCGACCGAAGCGCCGACTCCCCCATCTGGGCGGGCGGGGCGAGCATCACGTTCTCTAGCACCGTCATCTCGGAGAGTTCGCGGGCTATCTGGAACGTCCGGACGAGGCCCCGCTTCGCGAGCGTGTAGGGCGCCAGCCCGGTCACGTCGTGGCCGTCGAACCTGACCGTCCCGCCGGTGGGTTCGTGGATGCCGGTGATGCAGTTGAACGTCGTCGACTTCCCCGCGCCGTTCGGACCGATGAGCCCGGTGAGCGCGCCCGTTCCGACTTTGAACGAGGTCCCGTCGACGGCCGTGACGCCGCCGAACTCCTTCCTGAGCCCCTGTACTTCCAGAAGCGGGGAGTCGATGGCGTCGCTCGTCGTCGGCACCTCGCTCTCGGGCGTCCGTTCCGTGCCGACGGGTTCGGCGTCACTCATCGGCCTCACCTCCGTCGGCGGCGTGCGGGCGTGTCAGGTCCACGCTCGTCGCCGGTTCGTTGCGGTGGCCCAGCAGTCCCGCCGGCTGATTCTGGATGATGTACACGAGGACCACTCCGATGAGGACGAACCGGAGCGTGCTGACGTTGCTAACCGTGTAGGCGACGAGCGGCGTCGGGTCCAGCGACCCGAGGGCGGCGACGGCCTCGAAGACGTTGCCCGGGGCGCTCTGGCCGAACGTCGGGACGTACTCGCCTAACCGCGCCGGGAGGTAAAACAGCAGGGCCGAGAACGTCGCGGCACCGAGGATACTCCCGGTGTTGGACCCGGAGCCACCGATGATGAGCGCCGCGAAGACGTAGAAGGTGATGACGGGCCGGAACTGCGCGGGACTGATGTACCCCGCGCTACCGCGGAACAGCGCGCCGGCCAGCCCCATCAGCGCACAGCCGATCATGAACGCCTTGATCTTGAACAGGCGGGTGTCCTTGCCGAGTGACTGCGTGACCGTCTCGTCCTCGCGGATGGCCTTCAGCACGCGGCCGAACGGGGAGTTGACGAGGCGACTGAGCACCCAGTAGCTCCCGGCGGCGATACCCAGCAGACTCAGGCCGTACGCCATGTTGACGACGTTCGGTCCAGAGATGCCGACGCTCTCGGCGGCCGTAACGAGCGGTTGGCCGGGACCGTTGACGAGCGTCGCGACGATTTCGTCGGGTGACTCGAACGAGATACCCGTCGCGCCGCCCGTACCGAATCGCTTCCCGAACACCTGCACCTCGGCGACGCCGCCCCAGTTGACGAACAGGCGGATTATCTCCGAGAGCGCGACGGTGACGATGGCGAGGTAGTCCGCGCGAAGTCGCAGCGCGGGGAGGGCGGCGATGGCCCCAACGATTGCGGCCATCACCATCCCGCCCAGCAGGCCGACCCACAGCGGCAGCCCGAACCCCGGGACGCCGCCCGCCCCGGGGTCGACCGGCGCCGTGAGGATGGCCGTCGTGTACGCGCCGACGGCCATGAACCCCGCGATGCCGATGTTGAACAGCCCGGTGTACCCCCACTGGAGGTTCAGCGCGAGGGTGAGGATGGCATACGCCCCGACCAGCACCGTCACGCTACCGACGAACCCGGCGGCGAGGTTGGCCGACTGCGCGCCGCCGACGCTGAACGCGAGCGCGGTCAGTAGCAGCCAGATACCGACGAGGAAGGAAACGACGAGCGCGGCGTCCGGCAGTTCCTCCAGTCGGTCCCGTACGTCTTCGAAGCCCGTCATGCCGTACTTACCCCCCCGAAGATACCGGACGGGCGCAGGAGCAAGACGACGATGAGGACGGCGAAGGCGGCGGCCCGCGTCAGTCCCGACGGGAGCCAGATGAGCGCCAGACTGTCGACGAGGCCGATGAGAACGCCCCCGGCCATCGCCCCGTAGATAGAGCCGATGCCGCCGACGATGACGGCCGCGAAGATGAGCAAGAGGAGAATCCAGCCGAAGTTAAACGAGATGGTGCCACTCTCTAAGACGAGGAGGTAGCCGCTCGTCCCGGCCAGCGCACCGCCCAGTACCCACGTGAGACGGACGACGCGTTCGGTCGGGATACCGGTGACGCGAGCGAGGTCTTCGTTGTCGGCCATCGCCCGCATCGCCTTCCCGAGTTTCGTCCGCTGGAGCAGGAGGTGAACCCCGAGCATCAGGACGACGGAGACGACCAGCAGCGCGATCTCGTTGTCGGTGATAGCGACGCCCGCAAACAGTTGGAGGCGGGCGCCGCTGGTGGCGACGCCGCTGGTCTGGGTGCTGAAGACGAAGGCGATGAGATAGCGGAGTGCCAGTGCCACACCGATAGAGGCGATGAGCAGGGAGATGTTCCCCGCGTCACGCATGGGCCGATAGACGAGACGGTCGACGACGAGGACGACGACGACGGTGCCGACGGCGGCGACGACGAGGCCGAACAGGACGAGCGCCCACGACGCGGACGCACTCAGTTGTGTGCCGCCGTTGAACAGGAACAGGTCGGTCAGGGGTGCGCTGACGGCCAGATTCGCCGTGACGTACGCGGCGACCCAGCCGAGAAAGGCACCGACAGTGACCGTATCGCCGTGTGCGAAGTTGGCGAAGTCGAGGATGCTGTAGGTCATCGAAAGGCCGATACCGGCCAGTCCGACGGCGAGGCCCACGAGGAGGCCGTCTACCGCCATCGATGCCAGCGACCCGACGGTCAGCGACCCGCCCATGACCCTGAATCCGAGGGCGTACACCGTCGTTCCGAGCAGTTTCGTCGTGAGGTCTGCGACGAGGTAGAGGAGGACGGCGGCGACTGCGCCGGCGTCCGGCCGCTCTATCGCCAGTCGTCGGCCATCCGAGACGGTCTCAGCGATACCCATTGGTTAGCAATGGTTGGACACTGGAGCGTAAATAACGCTCCGGTGGTTTTCGCCGATGCATCGGGAAGACGCGCTCGGAATGCCTTCGTGCGTCAGGTTAACGTCGAACCGCTCGAACGTCCGACTATGGATGCTACAGAACAGGGACCGATCGAGGACCCGGCCGCCGACGCGCGGGCGGACTACGACTACCGGACCGACACCGTGGATCGGCCCGGGCTAGTCGCCGACATCGTCGACCGGGTCGACGGCGACGTCCGGTTCGACGAGTACTCGCGGCAACTCTATGCGACGGACGCGAGCGCGTACGAAGTGACGCCGGTCGGCGTCGTCTACCCCGAGTCGACGGCAGACGTCGCCGCCGTGATGGACTACTGCGCACGGCGGGAGATACCCGTCCTGCCGCGGGGCGGCGGAACCAGTCTCGCCGGCCAGTCGGTCAACGAGGCCGTCGTCCTCGACTTCACTCGTCACATGGACGCACTACGCTCCGTCGACCCGGACGCTGCCCGCGCCACCGCGCAGGTCGGGACGACACTCGGTGACCTGAACGCCGAACTCGCGCCCCACGACCTGAAGTTCGCGCCCGACCCCGCGTGGGGCGAGAAGTCGGCGCTCGGCGGCGCCATCGGTAACAACTCGACCGGGGCCCACTCGCTGCAGTACGGCAAGACGGACCACTACGTCGAGGAGTGCGAAGTGGTCCTCGCCGACGGGACGGTGACGACGTTCGGCGACGTCGAGGTCGAGACGCTTCGCGAGAACGCCGACACGGACGGCGACCTCGAAGCCCGTATTCACGCCGCCGTCGTCCGCATACTCGACGAGGATCGGGACGACGTCGACGCCGCCTTCCCGGACCTAAAGCGGAACGTCTCCGGCTACAACTTAGACCGGTTGGTCGCCGAGGCCGAGGGTGAGTACGGCGAGGCCGGGACGGTCAACCTCGCTCGACTGCTCGCGGGGAGCGAAGGGACGCTCGGTATCGTGACCGAGGCGACCGTCTCGCTGGAACCCATCCCCGAGACCAAGTCGCTCGCGCTGCTGGCCTACGACGACCTCATCTCGGCGATGGAGGACGTCTCGCCCATCCTCGAACACGACCCGGCGGCACTCGAAGTCTTAGACGACGTGTTGCTGGACCTCGCCGCAGGGACCGAGGAGTTCGGTGACCTCGTCGACGAGATACTCCCCGAGGGGACGGCTGCCGTCCTCCTCGTGGAGTTCTACGCCGAGAACGACCCACAGGGCAAGCAGAAAGTGGCGGACCTCCTCACCGACCGCGTCGGTGACCTCTCGACAGAGGCCGTCCCGCAGGAGAACGCCGAGGAACTGACCGCCGAGCCGATTCGGGCCTTCCACGGCCGCGAGGCCCACGAGGAAGCCGAGCGGGCACGGTTCTGGAAACTCAGGAAGTCCGGCCTCCCCATCCTGCTGGGGCGGACCAGCGACGCGAAACACATCAGTTTCATCGAAGACACGGCCGTGCCCCCGGAGAACCTCCCGGAGTACGTCGCGGACTTTCAGGACCTTCTCGAACGGGAGGGGACGTTCGCTTCCTTCTACGCCCACGCTGGACCGGGATGTCTCCACATCCGACCGCTCGTCGACACGAAGACGCTGGAGGGCGTCGAGCAGATGGAAGCCATCGCCGACGGTGCGACGGACCTCATAACGGCGTACGGCGGGAGCGTCTCCGGCGAGCACGGCGACGGGCGTGCACGCACGCAGTGGAACCACAAGTTGTACGGCGACGACGTCTGGGCGGTCTTTCAGGACCTCAAGCGCTCGTTCGACCCGAACTGGTTGTTGAACCCGGGACAGGTCGTCGGCGTCGACGAGGCGGCCATAGAGGCGGGCGAAGCCCCGCCCCGGGCCCGCACCGTCGACATGACGGAGAACCTGCGGTTCTCGCCGGAGTACGAGTTCGAGTTCGACTTCGACCCCCAACTCTCGTGGGACAACGAGAACGGGATGCAGGGGATGGTCGAACTCTGTCACGGCTGTGGCGGCTGTCGCGGCCCGCAGGAGACCACCGGCGGCGTGATGTGTCCGACCTACCGGGCGGCCGACGAGGAGATAACCGCCACGCGTGGCCGTGCGAACATGCTCCGGCAGGCGATGAGCGGCGACCTGCCCGACGACCCCACGGACGACGAGTTCGTCTCCGAGGTGATGGACCTCTGTATCGGCTGTAAGGGGTGTGCCAAGGACTGTCCGAGCGAGGTGGATATGGCGAAACTCAAGACGGAGGTCGAACACGCCCACCACCAGAAACACGGCGCGAGTCTGCGCGAGAGGGTGTTCGCGAACATCGAGACGGTGAGCAAGGTCGGGAGCGCGCTCGCACCCGTCTCGAACTGGGCACAGAAGCTTCCGGGGAGCGACTATCTCGGGGAGAAACTGCTCGGCATTGCCCGCGAACGCGACTTACCGACGTTCGAACGGGAGTCCTTCGAGGACTGGTGGGCCGACCGCGGACCGCAGGTGCCCGAACGGGACGCCGAACGGACGGCACTGCTGTTTCCCGACACCTACAACAACTACAGCCACCCCGAAGTCCTGCAGGCCGCCGTCGAGGTGCTGGAAGCCGCCAACGTCCACGTACAGGTTCCAGAGGACGTTACCGACTCCGGACGGGCGCCCTACTCGAAGGGGTTCGTCGACGCCGCCAGCGACCGGGCAGCGACCAACGTCGAGGCCCTCGAACCGAAGGTAGCGGAGGGCTGGGACGTCGTCGCCGTGGAACCGTCTGACGCCGTGATGTTCCAGTCGGACTATCTGGATCTGCTGGGCCACGACCACGACGGGGCGAGGACGGTGGCGACCAACGCCTTCGGCGTCTGTGAGTACCTCGACCGGTTCGCGCTGGACGCGAACGTCGACTGGACAGACTCGTCGGCGTCGCTGACCTACCACGGCCACTGCCACCAGAAGGCGACGAAGAAAGACCACCATGCCGTCGGCGTCCTGCGCCGGGCGGGCTACGCCGTCGACCCGTTGGACTCTAGCTGTTGTGGCATGGCCGGCAGTTTCGGCTACGAGGCCGAACACTACTCGATGAGTAAGGCTATCGCTGGTATCCTCTACGACCAGATAGCCGACAGCGACGGGGAGGAAGTCGTCGCGCCCGGCGCGTCCTGTCGGACACAGATAGGTGAGCGGCCGGCCGGCGAGGAACCCCCACATCCAGTCGAAAAACTCGCAGACGCCGTCGGTCCGACGAAGCGATAGCACCGCTATTCATAGCGCTTTTATGCTGTCCTCGGGTCATACGACGTAGATGTCTCGCGCGGTCGCCGTCGTCGTCACTCTCCTGCTGACTACCAGCCTCGCCGCTGGCCCCGCACTCGGGTCGCAGCCGTCCACACTCGTCCAGACGCCCGACGGGTTCGAAGAGACCACGTTCCGGGTCACCGTCTACGAGAACGGCTCTGCGACGTGGGCCATCGAACACCAGACGCCGCTGACCAACGAGACGGAGGAACAGCGCTTCGAGGACTTCGCTCGGAACTTCGAGCGGAACGAGACGGCGTTGTACGTCAACTTCGTCGAGCAGGCCGGCCTGCTCACACAGTACGGGGCCAACGAGACTGGACGCCAGATGGACGCCCGGAACTTCCGCCGCTCGGCGGCGGCGAATCCGGTTCAGAGCACTGGCACCGTCCGCATGGCGTTCCTGTGGACGAACTTCGCCAACGTCTCCGATGGCCGCGTCGTCGTCGGCGACGTGTTCGAAGGCGGGTTCTACATCGCCCAGAGCCAGTCGCTCGTCTTCGAACGCGGGCCGTCACTGGCGTTCGCACAGGTCCGTCCGACGCCGGATGCACGGAGTCAACCCGACTCGCTGGCCCGCAGCGAGAGCGTCAGTTGGGTGGGAGAGCGGTCTTTCGGTGACCGCCGTCCGTACGTCGAACTCGGACAGCGGTCCGCCGTCCTCGACGGCGACCCGACGGCCCAGACCGACGCGACGACGACCGTCGGACCCAGTTCCGAGAACGGGATGTGGCCACTAGCCGTCGTCGCGATAGTCGTCGCGCTCGGTGCCGTGGCCGCCGCTGCGTGGCGCTCCGGGGCCGCGACGGCCGCACTGGGCGACGACGACAGCGGGGGGACGGCTGCCGAATCGCCCGCCGACCCAGACCCCTCCACGGAGGAACGCGAGCAACCCGCTCCCGAACCCGCAGTCTCCGACGAGGAGTTGCTGAGCGACAGCGACCGCGTCATCAACCTCCTCGAAGAGAACGGGGGCCGGATGAAGCAAGTCGACATCGTCGATACGACCGACTGGTCGAAATCTAAGGTCAGTATGCTCCTCTCGGACATGGAGGAGGACGGCGACATCAGCAAACTCCGAGTCGGCCGCGAGAACATCATCAGCCTCTCCGGACAGGAGCCAGACGCCGCCGGTTCGCCGTTCGACGAGGAGTGAGAAACCCACACAGGGCGCTCCCGAAACGCAATCATTATACGTTCCACCACCCTCCGATTCAATGTACGCTCCGTTGGTGTAGTCCGGCCAATCATATCACCCTCTCACGGTGATGACTAGGGTTCAAATCCCTGACGGAGCATTCTTCGACTCTCGTCTCGGCCAGCAGTGCGCCGGTTCTTTGCCGTCGTGGGTGCGAGGACGCGTATGTCCACACATCTCCTCCCGACGCTCGGAATCGTCGTCGCGCTGCTCGGGTGTAGTGCCTTCTTCTCCAGTAGCGAGACCGCGCTGTTCTCGCTCTCGCGGGAGTGGGTCGCCGAAGCGGCGGCTACGGACCCGCGTGCGGCGGCCGTCGAAGACCTACTGGCCGACCCACACCGACTGCTCGTGACGATTCTCGTCGGAAACAACGTCGTCAACATCGCCCTCTCGAGTCTGCTGACGGCGCTGTTCGTCGACCGATTCCAGTCGGGGACCGCCGTGGTCGTCACGACAGTCGTCGCCACCAGCGTCGTCCTCGTCGCCGGCGAGATAGTCCCGAAGTCCTACGGGCTCGGCCACGCGCAGTCGTTCGCACTCCGGGTCGTGCGTCCGCTACGATACGTCGAACTCCTCCTGTACCCGGTGGTTACTGTCTTCGATGTCCTCACCCGAACGGTGGCGGCCGGCCTCGGTGGCCAGCAGGCCATCGAGCGGGCGTACGACGACGAGCCACCGACGGAGACTACCGACGACGGATAGCCGCGAAGGCACGGCGACCCACGGCTGTCGCTCGTCGTGCGAGTCCCGCCAGCGAGTACCGCGACCAGTAGAACTCCGAGGCGCACCAGACGACGCCCGTAGAGAGGGCCGTGGTCGCGAACGCGAGGTCGCTGAACCGGACCCACGAGGGGGCGACGTACAGCGCACCGTTCGCGAGGAGACTCGGGACGAGCGTCTTGAGGCCGAGCCAGAACCGGTCGGCGAGCGACCGACGGGGTTCCGACCCCGAACCGACGCCAGACGCGTTCGTGACGTTCGCGACGACGCTGGCGGCGTCGCCGGGCCGGTCGCTCACGACGGCACGATACGGCGCGGCGGGGCCGCCCGAACTCTCGTCGCCGGTGCCCAGTCGCTCGACGTCGTAGGGCATCCCGACGTCGGCGCTCCAGACGACGGTGTCGTTTACGCCCACTTCGGCGACCCGGTCGCCGTGGGAGTCGACGACGAGCGTGTTCCCATCGGGGAGTCGGTCGGCGTCGCGGGGCCACTGAAGGCGGACGTCACGCCACTTCCAAGTCCGGTTCCACCCCTCGGCCGTGCGTTCGTACTCGACGATGCGGCCGTTCTCCGAGTCGGCGACGAGGACCGCCGGGCCGCCGCGGTCGGCAGGAATGTAATCGGGATTGTGCTGTTCGTAGAGGACATCGTGGTTCTCGTCCGTCCCGAGCGTCCGACTCTCGTTGACCGCCCACCCGTCGGGGCCGGGTTCGAGGAAGACGACTTCGTCCATGTTCCGGGGACTGACCACGACGCTCCCGTCCGCGAGGGCCTCCACGTCGTTGATGTGCGTCCAGTCGCCCTCGGAGCCACCTTGCTCCCTGTCGTAGTGGGCGGACGCGTTCCAGCGCCACGCGACGCTTCCGTCTCGCGTATCGACGGCGTAGACGCCGTCGTCGACGATGTCGGCCACGAGGAGGTGCGTCTCGTTGATGCGGTCGACGTCGTGCCAGCGGGCGGAGTAGACGCGCTCTGTCACCTCGCTGTAGACCTGCTCTTCCTCCCCGGTCGTGAGGTTGACCCGCGTGACGACGTTGCGGGTGCAGGGCTCGCCACCGACCGGGCCGCAGGCGTCGCCCGTCAGGTGCTCGGCGGCGACGTACTCGACGGTGTAGCGTTCCGCTTCGACCGGGTCGACGTCGAAGTAGACGCGGTAGCGGTCGTCGTAGTACACGACGGTTCCGTTGGCGAGGAACGCGGCCAGTTCGGCCCGTTCGTCACTGACGTAAAACCCCTGTGTCGCGACGACGGTGACGTTCCGGTCGAGCGTCGCGACGGCCTCGGTGACGCGCGGCGTCGACCAGTTCTCACCGCGCGTCGGTCGCTCGCTCGCCGACTCGAAACGCGACTCGACGTCGAGCGTCTGGCCGGTCGTCGATACTGTCGAGACGTGGGCGGGGCTGTTCGAGTCGGTCTGTGCGGTCTCCGTTGCGTCGGCGACACCCGTCGTAGTCACGTAGGAGTGTCCGACAGCGACCGTCGCGGAGAGGAGTATCGCCAGGAAGGCGACGCGGGCGACCACACTACCTCGTCGGCACATATGTCATCTGCTCGCCAGAACGAGCCACCGCACAAAAGGCCTTCTGTAGGCGCTAGTTGGGATCGAAGTTATCTACGCACCGTCCCACTGTTGTCGACACTCGTCGTCACAGAAGTGTGCGGTCTGGACGCTGTCGTCCTCTATCCATGTGATGACGCGATGGGTCACTTCGTTCGCAATCGCCGCGCCACATACCTCACAGTTCGGTGCATCCGCCTCGTCGATGTCCTCGTGGTGATCTGAAGTCGGGTCGACCATCTTACCTGAGGGTCGTTTTCACCCTACTTAATCCCACATAATCGGCGCGCGCTCTCGGTATGCGTCAGCGGTCGCGCGTGACACTCTCACCCGGGGCCGTCGTCGCACCGGCCGAGAGGACGACGCCGGCGTTGAGGCTGGTATTGATGCCCGTGTGGACGCCGTCGCCGGCGACGATGCCGAACTTCCGCCGCCCGGTCGAGACGCGGTCGCCCTTGACGGTTATCTTCACGTCGCCGCCGTCGTGGCGGAGGTTCGCTACCTGCGTCCCCGCACCGAGGTTCACGTCGGTGCCGAGGACGCTGTCACCGAGATAGGAGACGTGCGGGACCGCCGAATCGGCCATGACGACGCTGTTCTTGACCTCGACGCCGTGACCCACGTGCGTGTCCTCTCCCAGCACCGTCGCGCCGCGAACGTAGGCGTTCGGGCCGACCTCGGCGCCAGCGCGGACGAGAACCGGCCCCTCGATGGTGACGCCGGGTTCGACGACGGCGCCCTCTTCGACGACGACGGCCCCGCGCAAGTCGGCGTCGCCGCGAACCTCGCCGTCGACGCGGCGGGTCATCTGGCCGAGTTTCCACTCGTTGGCTTCGAGCAGTTCCCACGGGCGGCCCACGTCGAGCCACCGGTCCACCTCGACGGCCGTGACCGACCGCTCCTCGATGACCCGGGCCAGCACGTCGGTGATCTCGTGCTCGCCGCGGTCGCTGAGCGGGACGTCGAGCCAGTTGCGCGCTTCGGCGGGGAAGACGTACGCGCCGGCGTTGGCGAGTCGCGTCGGCGGGTCCGCGGGTTTCTCGACGATGCCGGTGACGCGGTCGCCGTCCGTCGAGAGGACGCCGTAGTTCGAGGGGTCGGGCACGCGGTACGCGGCGATGGAGGGGGCCGCATCGAACAGCGCCGTGAGACTCGCCTCGTCGTAGAGGTTGTCCCCGTTCAACACGGCGAACGGACCGTCTATGTACTCGCTCGCGGCGTCGACGGCGTGGGCCGTCCCGAGTTGCTCCTCTTGGACGGCAAACGAGACCGGGCGCCCGCGATAGGAGTCGCCGAAGTACTCTCTGACGGCATCGGCCTCGTACCCGACGACGAATATCAGTTCGTCCGCGCCGGCCTCGATGGCGGTGTCCGCGGTGTGTGCGACGAGGGGTCGGTCGGCGACCGGGAGCATCGGCTTCGGCGTGTTCACGGTCAGCGGCCGCATCCGTGTCCCTTCGCCGGCCGCGAGTACGATTGCTTGCATGGTTTAGCGCTGGCGCCCGCCGGAAAAATAGCTACTGGCATCCTAACCCGGCCGTGTCACTGACCCTCTCGGGATATTATCCCACGTCTAAACTGGAGTCACGTGTGGCACCTTGACGAGCAAAAATGCCGGAATCGGTCGCGTATCCCTCCATTACGCCGGAATGAGAACCGTCTCCGACGCATCTCTCAGCGTCGCCACTTCCGAACTCGTTCGCGGCAGGAATGTGCTCGGTATGGGATTTGAACCCATGTCCTCGGCTCGAAAGGCCTCCCTCAACCGCCGGGTGACCATTCGTTTCGAGCCTACCCAAATCCGCTCAATTGCGTTTTTTGGCCGCTACTAACAGCTATTATGCAGGGGTGATACTTAAACCACCGAGATGCTTGTCCACCAGCCAAGTTCGATTCGAATGAATCTCCGATTGGGATTCCATCAGAGACTGGATTCAAGCAGTGGTTCGATACAATCGTCTCGGAATCGATCTGAGGATTCTTGGGCCGATCTGATTTCGACTCGGCAGAAAGCATAAGAGCTGTGTGAAGTCCGAGACGGAAGCTCGTCTTCACGGCAAAGCAGGATGACTCCCCATGCTAAACAGTAGCGAACTACCTCAAGTGTCACTATCTCGGTCGCTACCGTGAGTCGCTGAGTCTCCGTCTTGCTCGATTCTGTAAGACTTGACGAGCGTACTCGGAATCATGTCGGTCATCTTCTGCGACCGATTCAAACATCTGCCGCGAAACTTGCTTCGTAACTAACTCTCCGTCTTCAATCTTCCACGCAAACGGCTCTCCCGGATTGAGCCCTTTTCCTCGTAATATCTCGTCGTCCACTCGCAACGACAGCACAAGTTCATTGCCGTACTCCTGAGCCTGATCCTTACTCAACACCAAATTGTCGTAGCAACCATCATCATTCGGGAGAGGCGTGGCCCACTCAATTGTCCATTCGGCTCCGATGCTTGAATCCATACGCTAGCAAATTTCGCCTATGCTCGAAATACATAGGGATCCTACCTCTCAGCCCGTTCTTCGAGCTGTCCGATCTGAGCACAACTGATAGCGACTAGTGAACAGCAGGACTTCCAGTAATTTCGATGGTTAGGCGTGGGTCACTGTGTTTCTCCCTGGTGCACCTCAATGTCGGTGCAGTTCGGAATATGGTCAGAGTAGCAGGAGATTGATGCTCCACACCACTCACAGGTCTGTTCTCGTCGAAGTGCGGTTGCCATATTGATAGTCTGTCGGCAGTGGATACAGTGATCCATTTCTCGTGGCGTTTGTTGATGGCAACGCGGGCATTCGACCGGAGCCGTCGCATCCGGTTCTTCCTCCTCATCGATTTCTAATCCGTGGACACGAGCGACTTCTCGACCCGTATCGTCTGCAAACACGGATACGTATCTGGAAGCGACATCGCTTCCTCGGGTCCAGCCATGATGATCCTCGATGTGGGCCTGATTCAGTCCGCGAGAAGCCAAGTGAGACGCGCTGGATTTGCGGAGGTTCGTAAACGTCACCGGCTTATCCACTCCTGCTCGGTCTGCAGCATCTCTCACAGCCGTACGAAGTGCATTGTAGCTCGGGGCCTCTGACTTGGTCAATTTGCTCCAGAGCGGTGCCTCAGGGTCATTGCTCGGGTGAGCGGCAAGCCATCGTTGGAGAAACGGGACACTTGGAATCAGAGGAACGGTTCGCTGGCCCATCTTTCCCTGGACCGTAATCTGATACCCGTGTTCGTAATCCGTTACGTCTCCAACGGTAAGAGCCCGAAGCTCACCAGAGCGGGCACCTGCATCCCACCCGACCGCAATGAGTGCTGCATCACGAGGATTCCGGGTAGCTTCGATTAGTGGGAGCACGTCTGCCTTCCACTGAAGCATGTTACTAGGCTCTGGCGCTGGATCGTACGTACTCGGTGTGTTCGATGGGATCCACTCCATCGATTCGGGCGGAGCATCTCCATTCTGGTCAGTGACACGCCGTCCGAACTGCTTCAGTGCAACCCGGTAATCACGATTCGTTTCCGCATTGTCGTACGTACGATGGATCCAGCGAACGATCTTTTTGGCAGCGTCCTCGTTTTCAAGTGCTTCGACGAGGCTACCAGCGTGTTCGGCCATCCTGACATTGTGCCGGAGCAGTTTGAGATGCCGTTGATTTCCGACTTGACTTGGAATGAGGAACAGTTCGTCACTGAACTCAAGCAATGCGTCACGATTTACTTCGTCCAGATCTCGGTTGTCGTTTCGGATCTTCTCCCGTAGTGTCTCAATTTGATTATCAGCGTTCTTCGTCATTGGCACACCGAACAAGTTTTAGATAGCCAAACGGGCGAACCTTTTGCCACAGTGACATCAAAGTCCAACTCAGATGCCAATGGTTCTGTCTGAGAGTCGAGAACGCTCAACCGTGCCTATGCGTAACACACCTCGCTCAGAATTAATACACCCCGGGTCATGAGGAATAATTGAACTCGCAATCAAGGTGACTCGACATGCTGACTGCTAAACCCACTCCGCGGCCCGCTTCCCTGCCGATAGCCGCGGGTGGCCCGTGTTTGCTACGCGGTCAGCGTGTGGAACCGGACAGTAATTCCTGGATGGAATATGCCGTCGAGCAACTCGACGCGATTCCGTCCGGCGATGTCCGGACGACTTCGCCCGCATAACTCGGCTCCTCACGCGGACTACCCGCTCGGAGCCGGGGAACACGGGCCTGCCGCCTGCTCAAGCTTGCCAGTGTCGTCCATCTCGGGCGAGCTGGAAGGCGCGCTCGCGGCACGTTGACTCTGTTCGCACCAGCATAGCGGTGCGGACCTGTGACCGCTGTGGGCCGACCACAGCGCCGTCACGAGCACACAACATCCACAGATAGCGGCGGCACTGTGGAGCCCCGGAGTCCCCGCTGGCGAGGGACGCGGGACTTTGGATCCCGAGGTCGGGAGTTCGATTCTCCCCGGGGCGATAGCCGTCGCGTGCCGACGTGGTGTAACTCGGAAGCATACGGCCCTGTCACGGCTGAGATTCGGGTTCAAATCCCGACGTCGGCGTCATAATACTGCGGTCGGATGCCCATCGAGGCAGGCACACGCGGTCGACAATGCTGTCGGCCGCAACGGGCCCGGAAGGGTCTGGAACCTGCATGGACCGGTGTGGCATTCGAGGCTGAGCTGACAGTCGAAGTACGCCCCCTGCGAGGACGGGAGTGAGCGGTCGCTTTCGTCCTCGCACCCACAGACGAATAGACATACAACTATTTTCGGGTCGATGGTCCAGCGGCCGAAGATCCGTGCCTTGGGGGCACGAGACCGAGGTTCGAATTTCCGAAAGAGCGCATTGCGCTCTTTCGATGTCCCGTTCGCGTTGCTCACGGGACCCTCGTCGACCCATTTGCCGCGATGGTCTAGCCTGGTCGGACGCCTCCCTGCTACGGAGGTATCCTGCAAGGGATTCCCCGGTTCAAATCCGGGTCGCGGCGTCCGCGCGAGCGGAGCGAGTTCGGGCTCGGGAGAACGGCGTTCTCCCGGCGTCCTGCTGTCAAGCAGGGTTGCGGAACATCCCCTTTGAGGTGAGACAGGCAGACAGGTGACTGCGCTCGATTTGAAATCGAGAGCCGAGAGGCTTCGGAGTTCGACTCTCCGTCTCACCGTTGGCGGGGTTTCCCTAGTTCGGCCAAGGGGCCGTGTTGGAACCACGGTGCCCGCAAGGGCACGGGTGTTCAAATCGCCCTCCCGCCGTGAGGTGGATTCGTGGTCCAACGGGAAGACGCCCGCTTCCAGAGCGGGAGATGGCTGTTCGAAAACCGCTTGCGGTTTTCGAGCCCTGGAAGACGAACGCAGTGAGTCTTCCTCTGGTTCGATTCGGTCCGAATCCATTTTCCGCGGTAGCCAAGCGGCCAACGGCGGCGGGCTTAAGACCCGCTGAACAGCTCTTCGAGGGTTCGAATCCCTCCCGCGGAACTGCGTCGCCATACCCAAGTGGTCAACGGGGCACGGTTGAGGGCCGTGTGTGCAGACTATCGCAGGTTCGAATCCTGCTGGCGACATGCCGGCCACAGTGCTGGCTCTGAGACGGTGCGTCGCCGTACCCAAGTGGCGACGGGAGGCGGCTCAGAACCGCCGGCGTAGGTCCTACCGAGGTTCGAATCCTCGCGGCGACACTCTGCGGGATTGGGTAGCCTGGCTGATCCCGGCTGGCTCATAACCAGCAGACCCACGTTCGAATCGTGGTCCCGCAATCGCAGTTACGGCGAGCGCGCCTTCTGTGGGCCCCTAGCTCAATTGGCAGAGCGCCCGCTTCGCAAGCGAGAGGCTCCGGGTTCGAGTCCCGGGGGTGTCCATTCGCACCGGCCGGTGCGCTGGAGTCACAGCCAGACACCTTTGATGGTGTCAGTACCGGACAGAAAGACGGCTGACAGCGGTCGGTGCATCCCTGTCGAAACGACCCTCTGTACCGGGTCGAAGGGGCGGGATACTTGGTCCACCAAAGCCACAGGGCGAGGGGCGAGAGTCCTTGTTCCGAGGGTGGAATGCCTCGGTGTAAGCGGATGGAGCAATCCAGCCGCCAAACACTCACCCGCCCTTGGTTTTCCCCGGAACACTGTTCAGTGACTTCCCGTGGTCCAGTGGTCTACGACGCCACCCTGTAGAGGCGGAGACGCACGTTCGACCCGTGCCGGGAAGATATGGCAGTTGGTTGTTTGGACAGTCGACTGCTGCTATGGGACGGTGGAAGAGCTTGGTTCACCAACTCTCTCAACGGGTTTTCACCGGAACTCCGGTGCGACGCTGAGAGTTCCTTCGTCACGCTTGTAACGTGGTCACGCAGGTTCGAATCCTGTCCGTCCCATCTGCTCCAGTGGAGTAGCGGCCAAACTCACGGTCCTCTCACGGCCGAGCCCCCGGTTCAAATCCGTGCTGGAGCATTGGCAGGCAGTCCAGTGGAGTGGACGTGCCGCTCACATCGGCGAGATCGCAGGTTCAAATCCTGCTCTGCCAATGCAGGCGCGTAGCTCAGTGGTCAGAGTCCCTCGCTGATAACGAGGTTGTCAGCGGTTCAAATCCGCTCGTGCCTATGCGTATCGATGGTCCAATTGGCGAAGACACCAGCCTTCCAAGCTGGTAACCCCGGTTCGAATCCGGGTCGATACACTGTGGGCCTGGAGCCTATGAGAACAGGCAGCCGACTTTTAATCGGCAGATAGCGGGTTCAAATCCCGTCGGGCCTGTCGGAATCACTCCGTGATTCTGCCGCTTCTTGCCGGGCGGTCCCGCGTGGTGCGGGAACTCGGCTGTTACCCGAGTTGTGCGAGGTTCGACTCCTTGGCCCGGCGTGGGGCTTGCACTCCCCCATCCACCGCACTGTCTTCGTGCCACGATGGCAGAGCGGTCAACGCACCCGCCTGCAGAGCGGGTTCTCGTCGGTGAGAAAACCGCTCGCGGTTTTCGAGCCCTGGAAGACGAGCGCAGCGAGTCTTCCTTCGGTTCGAATCCGACTCGTGGCTTGCGCTCCCGGAGTCCCCGCTGGCGAGGGATGCTACCCTTTCAAGGTAGAGGCCAGGGGTTCGATTCCCCTCGGGAGCACTATCGGGCGCTGCTGCGACCCGAGGAACCAACTACGACGCACGAACACGAGGTACCAAGCAATGACAATCGAACATCTCGAACTGGAGCATAGCGCGGAAGACATCAGAGATTTCATCGAAGCCGCCGTCGCCACGCGGGGCTCCGAAAACCGCCCTCGGTTCTACGCAATCACCGGGAGCCACATTTATGGCTTCGACAGCGCCGAGAGCGATATCGACGTCCGCGGTCTGCACATGGCTCCAGCAGAGTCGTACGCGTACCTCGATACCCCGGCCGAGGAAGTCACCGTCAACATGGACGGCACGACCGAGGGGTTCGAGGAGTACGCCGAGGTTGACCTGCGAAGCTACGAACTGAAGAAGTTCGCGCAGCTCCTCCAGTCGGCGAACTACAACATCGTCGAACTGGTTTTCGAAGCCCCGACGGTCATGAACGGGATGCCACTGGAGATGGACGCGCTGCAGGACCTGATCCGGGAGTTCCTCCCGATGAACGTCCCGCACGCGTACCTCGGTATGGCGAAGTCGAATTACTACAAGCATCTTGACCCGGAGAAAGCCGAGGGGTACGATCCGCGAGCGAAGAAGTTCCTCTACGTCTACCGTGGGCTGCTCGGCGCGCAGTACGTCGTCGAGTACGAGGACATCGAGGCCGACATCTTCAAACTCGCTGAGGCTGTCGATGGCGGCGACCCTGAGCTCGTCGAGGACCTCGTCGCGCACAAGCGCACCGGTAACTCGGCGACCGTTCCGGAGGCTCTCGAAGAGCGAGCCCGGGATGCGATTACCGGGCAGTTCAACGCCATCGGTGAGTTCCCGACGCCGGACAAGAGCGGCTATCGAGAAGCCTTGGATAACTGGATGCGGAAAGTACGCGCGTGAAACTCCGGTATTTTCCGCTGCTTGTGATTCGACAGCGGAACGATAGCGCAACCGGGAGCGCACCGGCCTGAAGAGCCGGCGTGTCCAGGTTAGAGTCCTGGTCGTTCCATGCGCCCGCATCAAGCGGGCGAATCGTGGCCGGGTTAGGGTAGCTGGCAACCTTCGGCCCTGTGACGGACGAGCGGCGAGTTCGAGTCTCGCACCCGGCCCTCGGCCTGCGTGGCGTAATCGGCAGCGTACGTCCGTGGTATGGGCGCGGTCCAGGTTCGACTCCTGGCGCAGGCTCTCGGGACACCGTCGAGGCGGTGGGTTACTTCCTCTTGCAAGGAGCTGCGGTCCACCATCGCCGATTTTCCGGTGTCCAACCATTCGTCGGCGGCCGTCGAGACGGAGCGTTCCTTCCACAGGCACCTAGCGGGTTCGACTCCCGCATCGCTCCGCCGATTTCCCGGCCGCCGATCATTCGAGGCGACCGTCCAGTAGTCGCGTTACTTCAATGGCACAATCCGGGTTCGAATCCCGGCGCGAGACACGCGCGTCTCGCGTACCGTCCGGACAAAGGGGACCGACCCCGAGAATGGACACTCTCACGCGACTGCACTTTCCCGGTCGCCATCACTCATGAGGTGGTCGTCGAGTCAGCGCGTTCCTTCGCTTCAAGAGCGGGAGTCCCGGGTTCGAATCCCGGCCGTGGAATCTCCACGGTAGTGTAGCGGCCTAACACGCCATGTCCTACACGCGCTGACGATTTTCCGACCACTGTTTGTCCCTGTAGCTCAGTTCGGAACGAGCACCGGCCTTCGAAGCCGGGTGTCACAGGTTCAAATCCTGTCAGGGACGTTCTCCGCTCACGGTGAGCGGTTTCGGCGTCGACTGTTGCGACGCCAGTGATAGCATGCAACTGAACGATACGAAACAGACGGTTGCGGAGGCAACACGTACCACCAACCACGAGGGCGGTGAGGCGTTCCGGCCTGCGGACCCACGACTCGCACTGTACAAACGAACAATCAACCAACTGCTGGAGGATTCGTACTACGAAGACGACACCGAACACCTGCAGGCGGTCGTCGAGCGATTCGACGCCGCGGCGGCTGAGGACCCGGAGTTCGTTCTGAAACTCGCCGCGTACGCGCGCCAGGAGATGCACCTCCGGGACATCCCGCAGGTGCTCCTAGTACTCGCGGCGAACGACGACCGGTTCAAAGACGACTCGGATGAGTCGCTCATCCGGGAGTGGACGCCGGCAATCGTCCAGCGGATGGACGAGACGGCGACAGCGCTGGCCGCCCACGACACGCTGTTCGGTGGCACTGCGCCGTGGCCGCTGCGTCGCGGTATCGAGGACGCACTGGTCGAGATGGCAGACGCGTACACGCTGGAGAAGTACGCCCTCCCGCGGCGGGAGGTGACGCTCCACGACGTCTTCAACCGTGTCCACCCGACACCCGTCGACGAGGAACAGGAAGACCTGTTCGAGCGGTTCATGCGCGGTGACCTCGACGACTACCCGGACGTCGATCCACTTCCGTCGCCGAACACGTGGGAGACGGTCATCTCCGAGCAGGGGAACACGGCAGAGGCGTGGGAGCAGCTCATCGAAGACGACGAGTACTCGCTGCCCATCTTCGCCTCGATCCGGAATCTGCGGAACATGCTAGAAGCGGGCGTCGACGAGGCGACCATCGTCGGGCATTTCGATCTCGAAGCGGTGCGGCACGCGCCGCTGTACCCGTTCCGGTACTACCAGGCGTACAAGGCGCTGCAAGACGCGGGCATCGACGCGCCCGAGGTCGAGCGCTGGTTGGAACAGGCCGTTGACGTGGCAGTCGAGCACGTGCCCGACGACCTTGCCGACACGTTCGTCGGCGTGGACCTGTCGGGGTCGATGGACGCGGCACTCTCCGAGCAGAGTACGCTGCAGCGCAAGGAGATCGGTGCGCTGTTCGGCGCAGTGCTGGCTGACCAGGGTGCCCGCGTCGGCGGGTTCGGGTCGGAGTTCCAGCCGGTGGCGACCCACGTCGACACGCCGGTCCTGCAGCGCCAGCGTGCCGTCATGGGTATCAACGAGGATGTCGGGAACTCGACGAACGGCTGGAAAGGCCTCGATTACCTCCGCGAGGAGGGCATCGAAGTCGAACGAGTCGTCCTCTTCACCGACATGCAGATTTGGGACTCGACGGCTCGACTGGTCGACGGCGACCGGACTGTCCGCGAGGCCTTCGAGGAGTACCGTGCAGCGGTGGCGCCCGAAGCATCGCTGTACATGGTCGACCTCGCGTCGTACGGCGACCTCGCAACGCCGGAAGGCTACGAGGACGTGTATAACGTCTCGGGGTGGTCTGAGCAAGTGCTGGAGTTCATCGGCTACGCCGAAGAACCGGCGCAGGTCATCGACGATATCGATGACTTCGAGCCAGCATGACTGCGGTTTCCGATTTTTGCGCGAGTAGTGGAGTCTGGCCTACCACGCGGCCGTGCCATGGCTGAAACAGGCGTTCAAATCGTCTCTCGCGCATTCGGAGCGAATCATGGCGGGACGGTCCCACCGGGTCGCTCCAATGGAGGTACTACAATGGCAATCACCAGTGACAACGACACGCGACAAACTACGACCCTAGTCGTCACCGTCCGCGTTCCGAACGGTGCGGACGGCGACCTCACGACCAACGCAGAGCGGCGGCTCTCGCGCGCCGACGGCATCCTCGCTGTCACTGTTGAAGATCTCCAGGAGCTACAGCCCGGCCTCTCCGCTACCGAAGCGACTGTCCGCGTCACAGTTGAAACAGCTGAAGCCCGAACGACACAGTCAGTCGAGGACACACTCGCTGGACAGACAGGTGTAGAAGTGACTTCCACGTAGCTTCCGTGATTGTCTGCAGAGGCAAAATTCTATTAGTGGGATCAATGGCGATCGTACGGCTCATCTTGTCACGCGGCGTCACTATCAACGGGATGCCGCTTGTTTTGAATAGGAGGGGGTGTTTCGTTGCGGTAGCGATAATGGAGGACGTGTAATATGGGGACGTTGGTTTTAGATATCGAGACCGCGAGTCCGTTCGAGGAACCGCCGGAACATTCGAACGACACGTCGTACTACGAGTGGATCGCGGTCGGCCTCGCCTACGCTGACGATTTGGAGTACGCGCCTGAGACTGATGTGTTGTTCCGCAGCGGTGGATGGGATGACGCGCACACCATTGAGCTGTTTGAGCGGTTGTTCGACTGGTGTGACCGGCGGCAAATCGATCGGTTGCTCACGTACAACGGTGCGTGGTTCGACGGGCGGCACCTGCTGAATTGGGCACAGGAGCTTGATGATGCCGACGGCGAGTTACGACGGCGCGTCGAGAACCTGTTTAAGAATCACGTCGATGTCGCGCTCGCCGCTGCTGACGAGTACGCAGATGAGCTGCGGGACAACCAGGAGATTCTCCCCGATTGGAAGGCCTACGATATCGCTGGTATCGACAATGACAGCGTCTGGTACGACGATTACACGTTCCCCGAGAACTACTTAGCTGGTATCGATGGGCCGTCTGTCCAGGGTAAGCACATCGGGCAGGTACTCGGTGAGAAATATGTCGACAACGTCGAAGCCGAGATTGAAGCCACCAGTGTCCACCGCGAACTGACTCGGCTCCTCGAAAACTACTGCACGAGCGACGTTGCCGACCTCATCGAACTCTACTCGACGCTCGGTGGCGCTTCTCTCGACGATGAGTATCGACGTCCCGCGGAAGAAATCGTGTAGCCAAATTGCTTGTTTTCTCTAGCAGAGCAGCAGATACAGCCAATACGGCAGCTGGATGACGCCGTCGCCGACCTGCTGAATTGGTTCCGAGCCGCGAACGGTGTCGCCTGCGAGGAGGAAACCCACCGGTGCGTCGTATTCGTCTTGGAACTCCCGGACGGCGGCAAGTGCTGTGTCCCTGTCGCGCGACCGATAGGCGAGTCCGATTGGAACAGGCGTGTCTCCGATTTCGAAGACGAAGTCGACTTCTCCGTCTCGTCCACGCCAGTACTGAACATTTGGTGTCGGGTCGTTTCCTTGCGTGGCGTTAACGCCGTAGGCGAAACGCATCGTGTGGTCGAAAGCGGCGACGCGGGCGAGTTCTGCTTCCCGCTGGAAGTCGTTGCGTACCGCCGATGCGTCACCGTCAGAAAGGGCTGTTACGAGCCCGGTGTCGCGGAGGTAGAGTCTGACGCCGCGCGGGCGACTGTTGTCGTACTCGGTGACGCCAGTGAGTACGTATAGTTCGCTGAGTGCGGGGAGGTAACTGTCTGCGATTGTGCGTCGGTCGACGTCGAACAGTTCGACGAGCTCCTGGTAGCGAAACGATTCTGTCGCGCGGTTCCGAGCGGCCAGTGCGCAGAGGCGTTCTAGGTCGGCAATTGTTTGAATTGATTCGAAGCCGGGAACATCCTGATACAGGGCTGCCCTGACGTTCTCGCGGAGGCGCTCGTAGTCTTTCGGTGTGAGGGCGCTCGCTGATTCGACGGCTCCGTCGTGTTCGTAACTGATGATGCCGCCCATCGTCAGGTACTCCACGACTTGCGACTGTATCCGGCGTTCCGCGTCGCTGACTTTCTCGTACTTGCGCTGCAGTTCCGCCGCGAGTCCAGCAGTGTCCGCGTCAGCTATCGCTGTCGGGAGACTGTTGTCGCCTGCGCGTATCGAACTCGGACTGACGCGGTTGTCTTCGGCTTCGAGGTCGGGGTAGAGTGTGAACAGGTAGTCTCGGAACTTTTCGGGGAGAATCGGTTGTACGTCGTAGGCGCCCGGGGATACTTTGCTATCGGCGAGTTCCCGTTCGATTTGGACCTCGGCGCTGGCTGTCATGATGACGTGCCGGTCCGGTGTCTGCTCGATGAGTTCGGCGACGGGGTCGCCCCATCCGTCGATTGTTGGTTTGTTCGCGTGTTCGATCTGGTGGATGTCGTCGAGGAGGATGAACTGCGGGCCGTCGTCGGGTGTTCGACCGTAGACGCGGCTTTCGTAGTAGCGGACTGCGCGCGCGAGCTGTTCGTCGGATTGGAGCTGATAGAGTGGGTCTGCGTCGAATGGCAGATAGAGGAATTGCTCGGGGGCATCGCCGGCGTCGATTCGGTGCTGGATGAACTGGTGGAGGAGCGTGGTTTTGCCGACGCCGCGCCGGCCGACCAGTGCGAGGATAGACTGGTCTTCGAATTGGCTTCCGGACGCGTTCGGACGCGCGAGATGATAGAAATCGCTTTTCTGCCGCGCAGGAAGGTCGAAGGCGTCGGCCCCGTCGTCCCACCAGGGGTTGTGTTGGTGGAGGGACTCGACTAAGGCGTCACCAGCATCGATGGACATTGGACTGTTGCCTATTCGACGAGCGCCATCGCAATGATTGTTACGACCGTTTACTCACCGTCGCAACGTTGGGTTTGTGGGCCGAAACCACCCGATACGTCCTGTTTGATCCTCGACTAGAATTAAACAACATCGTGATGTAGATTATGCCGACTTATCCAACTCTGTAATGCGTGCTGACGAAACTTTTATATCGGCATGAGACATAATGTTGGGTGTAAGTGTGACAAAAGCGCCACTGCGATGGTGCTTATTGGCTTGCACGCGAGGGAGGCGCGTGTATCGTCGTCGAGGACCCGCAGGCTGCCCGGGTGAGCGGCAGCTATCAGCAAACAATGGATGGGATATTCGCGGACGTACGGCCCGGCGCACGACTCGACCTCACGGTGGAGTTCATCACCAAACGACCACTCGCCTGCGACGGAGCGACAGTTTGCCGGCTGCTCGTCACCGACCAGGCAGGCGACCAGTTCAGCATACTCGCCACGCCGAATAGCGACTCGCTGTGGCATCTCGAAACCGGCGAAAGGTACGAGATTACCGGGCTCCTCGGTGCTGAGCCCGTCGACACGTCACAGGCGATCGCACACGAGTGCCCACACTGTGGAGACCAACTCCGGGCAGGGCAGGCAATCGACGCTGCCGGGTCCGCAGTCGTCGATGCGGCCGAGAAACTCGGTATAGACTGTCGGTTTGGTATCCTCGACGAGACGGCCTCGGTCAAGACTGTTGACGAGGACACCGGAGCTGTCGACGACTGGCTCCCGATGCAGGACGACCAGCCAGTTGAGACGCCTGACTTCGTGTGTACGTCGTGTGGTCGCCACGTAGCTCAGCACATGCTCGCACGCGACGAGGAGCCGCTCCTCGAAAACATGGAGGCAGATGCGAGCATGGGCACGATGAACCACAGCATGGCGAGTCCGGAGACAGTCGGCCTCGCCGCTGGTGGCGCGAAAGACGTGACGAACTTCCGGGAGAACCTCAAGAATGGGTACACGCCGGAGCCCGAAGCCATCAGCGACGAAGGGCTGTTCTACGACTACTATTTCGAAACGGGTGAGCGGACAGCGACGGACTCGTTGTTCGCTCCACGGTACGCCGCGGCAGTCAGCGACCACCCGTTGACCGGAGAGACCGAACAGTACCTCTCTGTTGGCCTGGATTCGACCCTGTCTGTCGAGGAGTTTGAACGACCGCGACTGGACCTCGTGGCGGTCCTCGACGTCTCCGGGTCGATGTCCAGTCAGTTCGACGAGTACTACTACGACGAGCAGGGACGCCGGCGCGAGGCCGAAAGCGGGAGTGAGACGAAACTCGCAGCAGCGACGCAGTCGCTGTGTGCGCTCACCGAGCAGCTCCACGCCGAGGACCGCCTCGGTGTCGTCCTGTACAACCATCGGGCACACGTTGCGAAGCCGCTGCGCGACGTTGGGGCGACGGATATGCCCGCGATTCGACAGCACATCCGTGACATCGCGGCTGGCGGCAGCACGAACATGGAAGACGGGTTCGAGGCGGCCGTCGATATGCTGGCCGACGGAACCACCAGTCACGACCTCGAACGCCGCGTCATCTTCATGACCGACATGATGCCCAACACCGGGCAGACCGGGGCGAACGAGCTCACCGAGTTGTTCGCCGATGCCGCCGCTGACGGTATCCACACGACGTTCATCGGCATGGGGCTGGACGCGAACGCCGAGTTGGCCGACACGGTGTCGGGGATTCGCGGCGCGAACCACTACTTCATCCACTCCGCCGACGAGTTCGAACAGCGACTCGGCGAGGAGTTCGACTACATGGTGACGCCGCTCGTATACAACCTCGACCTGGAACTGGACGCGACGGGCTACGAAGTTGAAGCCGTCCACGGCTCGCCGTCCGCTGACGATGCGAGTGAGCAGCTCATGCACGTCGGAACGCTGTTCCCCTCTGCGAAACAGGACGGACAGGCCCGCGGCGGGGTCATCCTCGTTCGGCTCACGCAGACGGCGGCGGACGCGACGCTCGAACTGCAGGCCTCGTGGACGGAACGCGACGGGGCCGAACAGACCGAGCGCGTCGCCGTATCGATGCCCGAAGACGGAGCGGCGTTCGCACACGACGGGGTCCGAAAGGCGGTAGCGCTTGCTCGGTACGCTCGGGAACTCCGCGCGTGGGCCCGTGACGTCCACGACCGGGCCGACAACGCGACGGGTGTCGACGACTGGTTGCTCCCCGACCAGCGCGGTGAGCACGAACGCGAGTCCGTCCCGCTGGTCGTCCCCGACGAGCACACGGACCGGTTCGGTCGGCTCCGCAGCTATCTCGCCGATGAGATGGCTGCCACTGGTGATGAGTCGATGGAGCAGGAGCTGGAGTTACTCGATATGCTCTGTCGGCCAGAAGCGGTACAGGAGGCGGAGCTTTCGGAGTAATGCTGGTCTTTGCGTTTGACAGGGACTGGACGGTCGACGTGAACCCGCACCCGCGTCACGACGCCGTCCCGCTTGAGTGGGTGCGTCACCTCGCACACGAGACGGACCACGCAGTGTACGCCATCGGGAATCAGACGCTCGCCGAGGAAGCAGCGATTCCCGGCGTTGTCGATATTGTCGGTCGGCACGGCGACGCGTGGGACGAGTGGCTCGGCGACAAGCAGCCTGACGGGTATTACGAGCAGTTCCCGACGCGTCGTGAACGCCTCTCGTTGATTGCGGACGTACATCCCGACGCAGACGGGTACGTCGTCGTCGACGACCTGGATCTGAGCGATGTCGACGGGTGGGAGCATTACCACGCGTGGGACTTCGTCCCGGCCGTCCAGCAGGGCGATATCGACCCTGGCCTCCCGTGGGCCCGTGACCCGGTCACCGACGGTGGCCGCCCAACTTCGGCCGGTGTCGTGCCAGTTGACGCGTCGCACCTCTCGTCGTGGCTCAGTGAGCACCGCGATGCGCCGGGCTTCGAACTCACGCGCACGGACGAAAACGGCGAATCGACGGTCCTGCTATCCGATATGTCGGTCGATGCCGTGTTCATCGAAGAACCGTCACAAGCACCGGGTGCGCTCTGTACCCCGTTTGCTCCGGGAAGCGAGAAGTTCATTGTGGACCTGGAGGCGATCGAACTGGTGTCTACCGCCGATATCTCGCCCGAGACGGTAACGACGCTAACGGCGCAAGCGGATACGCTGACGGAGGAGGCAACGCTGCTTCGACGAGTGACAGCAGCCAATCCAGCTGCGGTTCGTGTGTCCGCTGTGCTATCACTGCTGGACCGTGAGGAGACGAGTGCACTCCAGCAACGGGAAGCTCTGCGCGCACTCCGACAGATTGCTGTTGCGCGTCCTGCGGACTGCACGCCAGCCATCCCGATTCTCCGGTCGCTAATGGGGGACTCGAACTTGGTCGCGCCAGCCGATGTCCTAGCGACGCTCAGTGCTATCGGCGAACAGAGTCCAGGTGATATCGCGCCGGCAACGGCTGACATCATCCCGTACCTCGGTTCCAACCGCGTGTCCGCTCGTCGGGAAGCCGCCGCGTGCATCTCTCATATCGCGTCAGCAGATCCAAGCGACGCTGTCGATGCAGTTCCCGGGTTAGAGACCATCGTCGAAGACGATGCTGACGGGACCCGGGATGCCGTGTCGGCGCTGGCGGCAGTGGCAGGCGAGTATCCGGAGGCTGTCACCCCGGTCGCGGAACTGGTCGGGTCGGTGGCACTAGATGAATCACGACCAGATGCCGTTCGGATGATCGCCATCGCAGCGCTTGGCCCGTGTGTCGAGGTTTCACCGAGTCTCGCTGTCGAAATCGTTGACGATATCGCACAACTGCTGACCGCTGAGAACCATCGGCTCCGGAACAACGCGGTGGCGTTGCTCTTTGAAGTCTCGGCAATTCACACTGACGTCGTCGAGCCGTTCGTCGACGAAATTTCCGAGCTCCTCACAGTCGAGGATGCGTACACACGAACCAATGCGAGCGGGACGCTTGCCCGCGTGGCCGAGGACTTCCCGAACGCTGTCGAGCACGTAACCCCGACGTTCGTCGAGTTACTGAACGACGATGAGTCTGCAGTTCGGGAGAACGCCTGTTGGGCGCTCGGGTACCTCCGTGCCGCGGAACGCACGCCCGAATTGGAGAAGCGGCTGCAGGAAGACGACGAGAAGGGTGTCAGGGCACGGGCGTCGTGGGCGCTCTCACGACTGGAGGAGTAACGTGCGGGTAAACGCTTATCAGAGTTTAGTAAAGTGATAGGTACGATGGATAATGTGTGGGTGAGTTCGGGGAGTACGACCGTCGAGGCGATGGTGAACCCCATAGCCGCGGCGTGTGCCGGGGACGGCTTGGATAGTGCGTTTGTGCCCGACACCGTGTATTTCCTCGACAACCCCGGACTCGGCGATGCGCTGTCCGATACGAAAGTACTGACCCGGACGCTGCTGGAGCAGTACGGCGTCGAGAGCCCAACGATCAAAACGGGCAACGTTGACCACGAGACGGACTTCCAAGGCATTGCAACTCACTTCCAAGAGGTAATCACCGAAGCACACGACGCCGCAGCGAACGTCGCCGTCGACGTCACGCCCGGCCGGAAATTCATGTCCGTCATCGCGTTCAACGCCGGGATGACCTACGACGCTGACCACATCTTCTACTTCTACCTAGAATCAAGCGACTACTTCAGCCGCATCTACCCCGAAATACCCCGAACGGCCGCTCGACTGTACGATTTCACGGAGATCCTCTGATGCAACTCGCACACGACGACCTGATGCTGCTGTTGAACGGCCTGTACGAACTCGGCGAGGAGACGTTCTCGGTCGTTCACCCGGCTGAGGAAATCGGTGAGCTGTTTTGTGTCAATCTCGGCGACGCCGCGGACAGCACAGTTAGCATGACTACCGGTGCGGTGACATACGAAGACGCGCTCGATGAGATCGAACGCGAGCACGGACCAACAGTCCGGAAGGAACTCCCGAACGAAGCGGCGTACGTCAAAGCCGTTACCGCCAGTGGACTCGTCGATATTCAGAACCGCGACGAGCTGGACAAATTCATCACCCGATACGGATACCAGGACCTGCAGGAAGGACATCCGCCTCGATACGCCGGCTTCGACACGAATCTCCTGCCGTGGCGGATGCACGACGTCCTCGGAATCGACCCGGTGCTACACACCAAATCAGGTGGACGAGCACCAGTCAACGGGTACGCGCTACTCGAAGGCGTCGACACGGAGTTGAGTATCAGTTACCGATACGGCAAGAAAGCGATGCCAGCCTCAGCGTTAGCTGACGCGTTCGGCCACGAGTACGAGCGCCTCGCCGGCCAGCCGACCGAAGACAACCGAGAGACACGACTCGGACTCCGGGAATTCCGCCGGTTACGAGAGACCCGCCCACACGATATCATCCCGACCGAGACCGGCGACACCAATATCATCGACGGGTGCGCCGAGTACTACGCCGACAAACCAACTGGCGCGATTCTCTTCTCGAACGACTACGGGTTCGTCGACGAAGCCCGCGAGCGGAAAGTCCCGTCCGTCCACGTCGACTTCAGCGTCGATTTCCCACGCCGCGTCACCGGAACGTGGGGGGAGATTGCGACGCTACTGTATCAACTCGCTGTGCTCTTTGGTGTCCTCGTTCTCCCGCGAGCGACGCTTTACGGTGTGTGGGAAGGTAAGACCGAACGTAACTGGAAACACGAAGAGATCGATATCGATACGCGAAGCGAGAAGTTGGCTGCTATTTTAGAACGAGACCAGCCAATTGTCCAAGCTCACGCTCAGCGTTAGTAAACTCAGTTAGGGGACAGCCAATTACAACGCCCCGTAAGGCCGTTGGAATGTTAGTGAAACGTTATCATACTCTAACATTGGTTCGATACCTGCGTCCATAATCGAGTCAAACATTCTCTGCGTATCTCCATAGGAATCTCCGAACGTATCCTCAGGATCTTCGATTCTGTAGAACTCGTACCGCACATATTGACCATCGTTTTTTACAGTTTCAAAAACGAGCGGCCCCTCTGGAATCGTGAGTGAACTGGTCGACGATGGATCTTCAGGGTGATCCAAAACGAGGGTATAGCCGCATGTTTCGATCTGCTCATCAGGACTTCTATCAGCCTCTATCAACCGTTCTGATGCGTCATCTACTGTCTCACACCCTGCGAAAAATTCATCCGGGTTCTCTATGTCGTAAATCCAGAATATTTCTCCCCCATTCCCGTTCGGGGCAATCTCGAAAACCGTTATCGGCGAAGTAGACGATTCAAACATACCAGCCTCTTCTAAATCCAATAATAAGAGTGTTAGCTCTATACCACGGTTAAGCAACGACCATATCAAGCAGTCCTTCGAGATTTCGAAGCAATGGACGAGACACTGCTATGCTCATTCTGTCGGGAGGGACGCTGCACATGGTAGCTCATTGTGGGTACACCACTGGCAATGCGTGTCTGCGACGAACTCGTCGTATGTGAGATTACTAATAGTCGAAAGCAAGCCTTCGATCTCCTGCTGGATGCCCTGCAAGTCACTCTCGGAGAACGTTTTCGTCTCGATTTTCGGACCAAGCGGACCGACGTACGCGTACCCGGCTCGATGGATTGGCTCGTCGTAGAGGTCACGGCACGCGAGCAAGTACAGTGGTAACTGCCTGTTGCCTTCGATGTCGCGTTCGCGTTGCGTGGCTTTGTAGTCGATGACGACGAGTTCGTCGGCGGGTGTCCGGTAGACGGCGTCGATGTACCCGACGATTTCCTCGCCGTCGATCTCCATGGCGAACTCGCGTTCCGCGTCGACGACGTCCCACTCGCTGAGTTCGAGTTCGAAGTACCGATCGATACACGCCTTCGCGTCGGGGAGTGCGTCGTGGGCCCGCTTTTGATTAGCGAGTCGCTCACAGATCTCGTACCATTCGGCTGGTGACGACGCGTTCTCGTCGGCCGCGATTTCGGCCGTGTCGTGGAACAGTATCCCGACGGTTTGCTGTGACGGGCCGGTGTCGTTCTCTGTCCACGCCTCATCGCTTGGTGTGTAATCCCGGAAGGCGTTGACGACGTAATCGAGGTAGTGTTGCCGCGGGCAGTCTTCGAACGATTTGAGCGACGTATAGCTGTGCTGGATTTCCGGGGCAACGTCGGGCGCGCCTGTAAGCGACTCAAGCGTGAGTCGAGACGGTGCAGTGCGTTCCAGGGCTCCTGCTGCCAGGTCGGTGCCGAGTGTGAGGACTTCCTCCCGGGCTGTTTCGGGGGTAATAGCATCGCCGTTGTGCGTCACCGTCCCGCCGAGGTCACCGATGACGGTCGCAGCAAGTGAGTCGGTCCAGTCGGCGGCTTCCGGCGGGAGGCAGTGCTGGATGTCCCGCCAGATAGGGAGATGGTCGGCGTCCGGTTCCCACGGCAGTCCCGGTGTGAGTGTTTCCCGGAGGAAGTCCTCCATTTCATCGTCACTCGCGTCATCGTCTTCGCTCGATCCGTGCAGGACGAGTACGTCCTCGGCGCGTGTCAGGCCGACGTGGAGGACACGCCGCGTTTCCCGGGCGTCGTTGGCGACGAAGTCCTCTGCGAACGCCGCTTCAGGGCCGTCGGTCAGTGAGGCTTCCAGCGCGTCGTACGAGCGGCCACGTGGCCCCCACTCGTCGGCCGTGAGTCGCGGCATCAGGACGACCGGGAAGTCCAGTCCCTTGCTCTTGTGGATCGTCATGACGTTGACCGCGTCGTCAGCTAACTCCGGCTGGTCTGTCGGCGTCCCGCCGTTCTCGGCGAAGACCTCGTCGTGGTGCCGGAGCGTCTCGACGAACTCCCCGGTGAGCGACGGCTGGACCGCGTCGTCACCGAATTGTTCGATGACGTCCTCTAACTGGTCAAGACTCCGACGGTCCTGTTCGCTGAGATACCACTCGATGTCGGTCAGGTCCGTCAGTTCGCGGTAAAGGCGCGCAAGTGATGCGCTGTCCCGAAGCTCCAGTAGATGCGACACGTGGGTTCTCGCGGTTTCGACGCGGTCCGGTTCCTCGAACTCCGACAGCGGTGCCTCAAGCAGGGCTGTGACGAGAGCATCGTCTCGCGTGTTGAGGTGCCGGAGGTCCGCGTCAGCGAGGCGGTACCGCATCGTCAACACGCGGTTCCAACTGACTTCGTCGTCCTCTGGTCGGGCGAGTGCTTTGAGGTACGCGATGACCGTGCCGACACCGACTGAATCAGTCGCTAAGTCCCCGGCTACTTCGTACGGAATCCCGAGGTCCTCGAACCGTTCGATGAGTGGTTCGGCGTGCTTGTTCTTCCGAACGAGTAACGCGATATCGCCGGGGTCGTACGCCCGGTCGATTTCGTCGGCAGCTCCTGACAGCATGTTCTGGACGACGGTGACGAGCTGGTCGGCCCGGTCGGATTCGTCTTCGGCCTCTTCGACTGTGACGACGCTGTCGCCGTCGTAGTCCGGCTCGTCGACGCGCGTGAGCGTCTTGTCGCTTTTCCGGTCGTCGAGTTCCGCAAGTGCGGCGTTGGCGAGGTCGAGAATCGGTTGTCGGGACCGGAAGTTCTGTTCGAGGGGTTCGTCGGCAAGCGCGCCGCCGAACTCGTTGTCGAGTTCGTCAGTGATGTTGGCGACGTTCGCGCCGCGCCACTCGTAGATCGCCTGGTCGTCGTCGCCGACGACGAACAGGTTCTCGTTGCTGACGAGGGACGTGACGAGGTCGAACTGTAACCGGTCGGTGTCCTGGAACTCGTCGCAGAACACGTAGTCCCACCGGCCCGCGATGTCGTCGACCGCGTCAGTTTGTAAGAGCTTGACCGTCTCGACGACGAGGTCGTCGTAATCGAGAAGTCCACGCTCGGCTAGTTCCCGTTCGTACGCGTTGTACCCGGCGACAAGGTCGCGGGCGTGCAGGCAATCGTCCAGGAAATCGGCGAGGTACTCGGGGAGTTCTAGGCCCACCTCCGGGATGCCTTTCGGCGCGCCACTGGCGTACCCGCCGAACAGGTACTTCGGAATCTTGTGCGCGTTCTCCGGCAGGTCACCGTCACCAGACTCGGCAGCTTCGAACGCCGCGATAAGCGAGTCACACACCGCTATAGCACCGTCGAGGAAAACCGATATGCTCACCTCAATGCCGTCGTCGCCGATAGCTTCGCGTGCCTCAACCAGTGCTTCCCTGACTGCCGGCAGACCGTCGAGTACGGTAGAGACGGACCGCCCGCCGAGGTTATCGCTCGCAACGTCTTCGATGGTTTCCGGAATGTCTGCGAGTTCGTACAATCGCTCAGCCGAGCCGAGGTACGCGTCGATAGCGTCCGGGTCGATGCCGCTGCGTTTCATCGAGCTGATGAAGCCGGTGAGTGCGTCAGCTGCACCGCTGCCGTGTGAGTTCGGGCCGTAGACGTTCGGCTTGACCGCCCGGTACTCGATTTCGTCGAGCACCTCCAGTGCCACGGCGTACTTCTCGGCGTCCGTTGCCACGTCGAAATCCGGGTCGATCCCGGCCGTGTACGCGTAGTCCTGCAGGATCGCGTTACAGATGGAGTGATACGTGTACGCGTCAATGTCGTACCCGGCGGTACCGAGTTTCTCCTGCAGTTTTTCCTGCATCGAATCGGCCGCGTTGTTCGTAAACGTCAACGCGAGAATCCGGTCCGGGGACACGCCTTCCTCGTCGATGAGATGCTCGATTTTCCGGACCATCGTGAACGTCTTCCCGGTCCCCGCACCCGCCAACACTCGCATCGGGTACTCCCCCGACCTGATAATCTTCTTTTGCTGGTCCTTCGGGTCAACGTCCTCCTCTATCGTCGGGAGCCACGCCGGCAGGTCTCCATTTCCGTCAGTCATTGTCGAACCTCCGTAGCGATGTAATCCGCACACATTGACTGGTAATCACAATCGTCGCAGGCTTCCGCCTGGATGAGGTCAAACGGGTCCGGGGCGAACCGTTCAGTTGTGATACCTTCGTGCGCTGCTCTAATCAGATCCCAAATCGTCTCGTAGTACTCCTCGTACGCTTCGGTCGTCTCCCGTTCCCGGCCGCTCGCCGTCACGGTGTACCCGGATGGAGTGCTCTGTGTCTCTGTCGAGTGCAGCAACCCGTAGAAGCTGAACCGAACGGACATCCCTGGCTCGTACAGCGGGGAGTCTTTGATGCCTTCTGTGTACGCGGCGGTCTGGAACGCGTTCTTGACTCTTTGGGCCTCGTGGGCCTCCTCGTTTAGGTGCTCTTCGAGCCGATCAGCACTCCAGGACCCGAGCACACCCCTGACGTTCCGTTTGTAATCAATCAGATGCAGCGTGTCACCGTCACGCAGCACGTTGTCAGTGTACCCATGTAGTCCGATGCCGTCATGTTCACACTGGATTCGTTTCTCCGTCGCCACCGAATGCTGTGCGTGTTCGATTCCGTCGCCGTCCTCCGGGTCGAAGAACGATTTGATGCCAGCAAGGGTCTCCCGGCGCTGATACTCTTGATGGGCGTTCGACGCGTAGTCCTCGGGGTCGATATGTTTTGTCCACGTGGCATCGAACACGTCCATTGCTCGCTCGTAGATGACTTCAGGGTCATCGTCGCGGCCTGTGGCGTCACAGACGCGCTCAATCATTTCGTGGTACGCTTTCCCCTGATGGAGGTACAGCTTCGTCTCTTCGGGCGAGGAGACGCTCTGGACGTGCTTGTACTCGTATTGGCGCGGACACGTCGCGTACGTTGCGAGTCGCGTCGGCGACACGGACACGACGTCACTCACGGCGCACCCTCCCGGCCGCAAAGTCGACACGCGCCTGCAACGCCTCCCGCATCGCCTCACCGCGTTCGCCACTTTCGTCAAGCACACGGTGAATCTCACCGATATCACCCGACAGGTCGTCGAGAGACACTGTCATTTCACGACTCTGCGTTCGCCGCACGTCGGCTAACGCACGGTCGATTCGTGAGAGGACGAACTCTTCCGCGCGCCGTTCACTCCGAATCTCGTCATCGGACTCGCCTTGCATCCACGGTAACTGCCGGTACGCGTCCGTGAGGAACCGCGACGGCTGCACCTTTTCGTCGAGCCCGCCCTCTTCGTGGTCGTACAGACAGAAATACAGGCGCTCTGACGCGGCGTTCGCCCCGATTGCTAAGCGTCGCCGGGACTGTTCGACGTGATACTGCGTCACCGGTTGGCTGGACGCCGTCGATCGCGTCCGGAACGTCTCGTGCACCTCACTCGCGGTCACGTCAGTCACACCGGGGAAATCAGGCATCTGTAACACGCGTTCCTGCGGGAACAACCGGGTCAGGAACGGTTCTCCCGGATACGCTTCGTCGACGACATCAGGGACGAAGACGGCACGCCACGACCCGTTTTTCAACGCCTCTACATGGTCGACACGGACACCGCCGTCTAAATCCGTAGCACTGGTGCGCGTCTCTGACTCGGCGTGCTCGTGTGCCCGTTCCAGCATCTCCGTGTACACCGGCCAGGACGCGTCGATGAACGCCGTGTCTTCGAGGAACTCCGCCATCGCAAACGCCCGTCGAACGTTCCCGAACTGCGACCGCGCATCCAGCGGTGACGCCCGTCTCGCAATCCGGTCTTTCAACCCTGACGCGGTCGCCCACCGCCGCAGCACAGCTGCCAAGGTATCCTCTTCATTTTGGATCGTCGAGAGCAACGCTTCGTCGACGGCGTCACTATCTACTGTGAACTCTGTTTCCGTATCGGCCTGGACGGCGTAATATTTCGTGACTTGCAGTAACTCACGAATCGCCGGGTCGTCACCGAATCCTGTTACTGTCGTTGACTCTGTCGGAACACCGGCTTGCGTGAGCGCGTGAATCGCCTCCGAAACACCCTCTCCACCATGCCCGAGCGCGACCGCGAAATCACTGTACTCCCACCCGTTTGTTTCCCGTAACCGCTCGATTTCGTCCGCAATCCGGTCCAATTGTGCATCACCGGACTCCGCGTGGAGCACCGTCACATCACCCGATCCGGGATCGTCAGGGGCCTTCTCTGTCGCTAAATACTGCGCTGTCGCTTCTGGCCGAGACGATGGTGACAATGATTTACCTCCATCGCATGTGGTCAGCGACACGTAGTCGGTCACGGGACCTGTCTCGATACCTGTCCGCCGCACGCTACTATCCCGCTCACGTACACAGACGAGGTCTAAGTCGGCCGTCAACGCACTCAAATACCGCCGGTCGAGAGGAAAGAACTCCTCAAACTCGACAGCCAGCACCGCCTCGACATCAACGACAGCGTCCCGGTGATCAGGGTCCACCAAGTAGTCGATCGCTGTCGAGATGAGTTGCCCGCGTTCGATATGATCGTGTTCAGCCAGCCACTCGTGGAACTCGTCGATGACTGACTGCACCTCCACGAGTTCAGGTGTCTCGTCAAGCTCCGCGTCTTGCCACGTCGCCGTCTCCATGAGTTGCGCAACATCACCCGCGAACGAATCAAGCTCCGACGCCCGGTCGAAATACTCACTCTCCCACTCTTGCTCCGCAAGAAACCGATGAACGAGTTCCCGACGCAACGTATCCGACAAGATAGTCTCATCAGAGACCGTGTTCACGACATCCGTCGCATGCACGACCAGCGACGAGACACGCGGCACACCCGCACCCGGAACCTCGTCACTCAGAATCTCCTCAAACGTCTCCATACTGGTCGGCGAACCAGTCAACACCAGCACATCCTCTGGCCCATACTCGTCACGCAACTGTCGATACGCATTTCGAGCTGTGGATTCAGTTGCAGACTGGCCGAACGGGACTGAGATGAGTCTTCCTTCTAACTCTGTGCCTTCGCTCATTGCACCTGTCCCCGCTTATGAGGATCCACAGCTACGACATGTGGTAGTGACATATACCGTATCATCTTAACCTGTTAATTAAATCACCGCCGCAGTTACAATCCAAGATAAGTCGAAGCGTTGTGAGTCACTCATAATCAGGCACCTGTGAAATACTCCCGAGCACGTGACAGGAACCCACTTGACTTGTCCTCAGTGACTGGCTCACCAAGCCAGTCGAAGAACTCGTCCGGAGTCTTGATGATAAGGTCCAGTCCTCGCTTTTCTATTCGGACTGTCATCGGTGGGTCGCGTTTGTATTCGTGGAGTTCGAAGCTCATTGATTCCGGGAACGAGACTTTCAGCGTCTCCCCGTCTTCCGTAATCTCGATATCGTCATGCTTTGTGAGATTACGCCAGCGTTCTCGACCAGTATCATACGCCTGTTCGGCTGGTGTTTCGGGGAAGTATTCTGGTATTTGGCGGTCAGCAAAATCATAGAGATCTTTCATCGTCGCTCTGACCTCCCGGAGTGCATCTGAATCTTCCCCTAATTCGAGGCCTCGTGACAGATACTCATGTCCAAACCATTGAAACAGCGCGTTTTCGGTGTTGATGAGGCGGTTAACTTTCGCTTCCCCCTGATGGGAAGTCATGAAGTTCACGTCGAATCGGAGTATCTTAGCCCGGTTCCGGAACCATTCGCCTGGTCGCTTATCATTGGAAATGAACGCAAAAAGCGGGTACGTCGTTTCACCAGTCCAGCCACTCCAGTAGTTCCTGAGTGTATCCAGTGAGTTCACTTTTTGCTTCGTGATGTCATCAACAACAACCGGGAACGAGGTATGGGCAGACCGTAGATTCCGAACTTTTCGTTTCCCGATTTCGTCAGCATCAACCGGTGCTTCAACCCGGTTAGCACTGATAAGCGACAGTGCAAATCGACAGAAGGTTCCTTTCCCACCGTTTGATTCGCCGAAAATATACAGAGACGGTAACGCCTTATCGAGGTTGATTCCGTGCTGCTGATAAAACGCTGCCTGCCGGTTAGCGAATGGAGCCCAAAAGAACCAGAGGAGCGCTTCGTACATGTGTGCCTTCACCGCAGTCGGGTTATTCGAATTCCCATACTCGTCTACGGTAGCGAAGTACGTCTCTATGTCCTCTAAGGCCTCATCAACGGCTTCTGGATCCGTTGGTGGTTGAGTTACGCGGTAGACTGTCCCATCGTAATGGAATTTGAGCTGATCATGCTCTTCAGTCAGATGCATCGTCGGCACGTCAAACACTTGCTGAGAGTACCGTTGGAAGGCATCTGGCGTTGTACTGAGTGTATCTTTCGAGACCGTTGCATCAAAATCGGTCATTTGAGAGAGCGTGTCTACGGTCGACTCATCATACCCTCGTAAGGAGAGCGTGATACGATCTTGCGGTGCGTCATCCATAGACTGAGAATCGTTAGTTCGAGAGTCTTTGATGTCAGTATCTGGCGTATCTTGAGTATCTCCAGCGGTACCTCCGCCGTCCATCGCTAAATCAACAGTATCGACCTCAGCGTCGATATGATCAGCGAGTCGTCCGTGAACTTCACCGAGTTCGTCTTGTGTGCCGACTTTTCCTTCAGTGTAGAGTTTAATGACTTCTTCACGGTCGTCAGCAGTGTGCTCAAGTTGCTCGGTCAAATCATCAAGGAACGGCCCGCCGTTATTATACGAATCTCGATGGTCACGGTATAGCTCCTCGAACTGCGCGTATAGCGAATTCTCAGTGAACGTCTCGTACACCACGCCCACATTTGTCTGATTTGACCATGCGTTCTCTGATAGGTTCGGAGAACCAATAATGACCTTAGCAGGAGCGCCCCGGTCTGAGTCTGACGTTGCAGGACTCTCAGTTGCATCGCCGCCGAGCGTCATTTGATCCTGTGTATCTTGAGAAGCATCTCCGGCATTCTCGTCGTATTCAACTAGATACAGCTTTGAGTGAACCTCTTTGTTCTCACAAAGGTAGATGACGAGTTTGTCATCTCGACGTAATCGCTCGAGTTGGTCGGCGAGATCAGGTTTATCAATAAGCCGTTCACGGTAATCGTCTATATCACCGACGACAACTTCTAGCCGTTCCAAGGTCTCCAGCTCTTCAAACAAATCGAGAATGAATTTAGGCGAGTCACAAAATGTGACGACTCGCATTCTGATGGCCCCCTCGAAGATATCGGAAAAGGACTTCCAACTTTTGAATATCTCTACGTAGCTATTATCCGAGTCGTCCGTTTTGAGTGGGATATCGAATGCCATTGTGAATCTAAACTGGTGTTATTTACTGTCAACCCCTAAATGAACTAACACACCGATAACAGCAGCTATCCCGACTAGAACACCATTCTGTCCCGCAAAAACGGCTAAAATCCCTCCGTAGCTGCTGAGGTGCCATGTGACTAATACTGCTATAACACCGATAAGCCCGACAAATGGTAATGAGTGCGTGAAGCCTCGGTGGGTCGTCAATGAATCAAACATCTCTCCGCCACTGGCAAGCAGGACAATCCCGCCTATGAGAAGCACACCAAGACCGAGACTCGATGGAGCTCCATTGATTCCAAAAGTGCTGACAATCAAACCGAGCTGATCAACAATCTCCGGAGCGAACAGAACTAAGCCGAGTATTCCAGCGACTACAGATACAACACCGAAACGACCTGCAGCTTCACGCGGTTTCGAAGCTTGGTGATCGATATCCGGCAGTAGCGAAGTTCCCAAAACGACTGTTCCAACCCCTGCTGCGACAATCACCCCTTCTCCAATATCCCCACCACCATTGAGGGTGATTACTAATCCTGCGACGGCAGCTATTATTGCGGCTGATTTGCCCGCTTCGTAGTGTTCGTTGAAATTTCCCATATGTCTGTAATCTATTTTTAGTTGTGTTTCTCGTAGTGGATCTCGTTCAGATGTACGGGACTCCTCTGATCAACTCCCCATTGGTGAGATATCCTTTCCTGGCATGCTCCGCACACGTATCGGCGTAGTATGTCGTGACGGGTAGTCGGATACTTCGCTGAGCGCTTCCCACATGGCTTTCACTGAGCCAATACACTTGCTTCAGTAACGTCGCCATCGGGGTATCGCCAGCTCGACGAACGACACGAAGCGTTCGAGGCGTCCCGAGCCCATCACTGTCGTCAAATTCTGGCTTGCCTGTCGTAGACAGGAAACCAAAATCACCACTCTGAGCGATGAACAATCGACCTTTCTGGTCGACTTTGAAGTTCCCGTTTCGCCAGATAGCAGCACGAGGAGCACCGCTTTTCCGGATATCTAGAATATCGATTTCGATTCCGGAGTCCTGGAACGGTTCGAGTATCGCCTCACTATCTTCGAATAACCGCCCATCTCGGTGTATCACGATACTCTCTGGTGGCTCCCCCTCAGCCCGAACGTATTCTCTGTGGACGTCTTTGAGAATATCGATGACTGCATCTTCATCGAACGTTTCCCCGGATTGGATGGACTGTGTTTTCGAAACGAACACCGTTCCATCTGCGAGGACAACGTTTGCGCTGGCCCCAAGGAATTGCCCTGTATCGGGGTCACGGGTTGCATCAAGCCCGACGAAACAATCGACATCACCCGGCATCTCATCGACCCGCCACGGAACGCCGCCAGCCCCTGCAACTAACCCAAGGGAAGTGTTCTGAACTACCCACTTATTATCGAGGTTATCAGCTCGCACCATCTGCGACGGAACTGACTGCTTCCCGAGCGCCTTCTTGAATTCGGGGTACGGATCATCAATCGTCCCGTCTCTGATGAACTCGTTATTCGGCTCAGGTACGACAACAAGAACAGCGTCAGCGGCATCAATCGATGCAGCTGCGCTGCTATAATCAATGGCACTTCCGAGCTGATACTCACTGTACGAGGTGCTTTCCGGTTCACATTCCCACGATGCCAACCGACTCTCCAGTTTATCACGAAGATAGCCGAACTGGTCTGAGTACTGCTCAGGTACAAGATACTGTACTCTGAACGACGAGGGACGACGGTAAACGCCGTACCGACTCAGCCCTCGTTTTGGGAGCCCGGTCGATCGGTCACCACCGAACCGAAGGTTATCTGACTGGCCTGTTTCAGTCGACATAAACGACAACGTCGGTCCGATGGGCGATGGCTCGATCTCTGAGTTCACTTCAGGAATGTCATCGAGTTCGCTGACAAATTCTATCGCTTTTCTGAACCGCTTGTCAGGCAGCATCTTAGCTGCCCGATCCCATTTCCGATGGAAGCTTGGCGCAACCTGCTTGACGATTTCTTTCCGTGGGGACACTCTGAGTAACTGCGGAACGTGAACACTCGTATCGTCGTCCCGTGGGTTGTACTGTATCTCGACTAGTTGTGGATTTTCAGCACGAAGCTGCTCTAGAACCTCGTCAGAGATACGGTCTTTTTGCTCGTACCATTTTGCGAGTGACTGGTTTCCGAAGTCAGGTATCGGGTCCGTGAACCGCCGGTTCGCAACCCCTTTGAGTTTACCAGAGCCGGATGTCGAATACGTGTCCGGATCGTGTTCGACATGCGTATCGATGAGTTCCTCGACAGAGGCGTTGACTCGGTCAATGTACTCATCAGCGGTTACTTGACTCCGTGTGTGATGGTTGACTTCAACGCCAATGAACGCGTTCCCCGACGGTAGCACTTCGACGCGCGCACTGTACGCAATACACGCCTCAAAGAGACCATCTTCACCCGTTATTACGGGCTCTCTCGTTCGGATTTGATTGATCCGGCCGGTTTTGTATTTCGTGTCGTCAATTGCCCGCTTGACCAACTGCTGTAACAACTCGACGATACGCTCGTTGTCATCCTGCTCAGCCGCATGGAGCGTGATAGAGGACTCATCAGTGAGGGAGAAGGGATCAGGGAGAGTAGTCTTTAACCGGTCGGTCGTAATGATCGACATTACTCCAGCGACTGTAACTGCAGCTTCGCTGAAAGTGCGGAGATACGAGGCGAGTCGGTACGTTGCATCCATCGGATCTTCATCAAACGCACCGTCAGATTCGATACGATATTCGTACGCTGACAGTTCTGAAAAATCCCGATCAAAAGGGAACAAGGAAAGATATGGAACACCGTCTTGCAGTGAATCAAAAAGCTGCGTCTCGTCTCTATCTTGGTTCTCTGTCTGTGGGGGATCTACAACCTCAGCTTTGAGATTATATGAACCGTTGAGGCTCTTTTTACCGTGGAACTCATTCCCCTTCGCATTTTCAAGTTGGTACCAGCGACCAATTTCCCACGTGAAATCCGTGAGGGAATTGTTCTTCCAAATGGCCAGCGGGAACTCATTTCCATCCGTATCCTGCAGCAGCAGGCGCTCTACCATCTTCTCCGTTGTGCAGTCCAATTTAGATAGGACTTTTACACGGATATCGATTCGCTCCCCATCCTCGATATCATTTCGCGTCGGCATCTACATGTTGCAACGACAGCCATCATCAAATAACTTTCCACTAGAGACATTCGAAATACGCAAAATCGATTTTAGCTGTTACAGCTTTCAGATATCCTGCGCATGGAACGGGTGATACAGTATCATACGCTGCTTATTCGCTGCGATTGTCAAAGATGTGCGTAAATAACCCGCATACGAAGTTATCACGTGGATATTACTGTCAAATAGTGACATTGGAATGGGCGAATTTTTAACCGAGAGGGGAAAGAGAGTATACTATGTCCGAGGTGAATCATGGAGAGGATTTTATCGCTGATGCGGAGCAACACAATGAGTGGTGGAGTGAGGATTTTTCTCCGAAATTAGACAAAGTTACGAGACTCACACCTCGATCGGATTTCTATCAAGTTCTCAAAACCATCGATGAGCACCACAAATCCGATGCCGAGAGCTTAGTTTACAGTATCTATGGCCAGACTGGCATTGGAAAAACTACGGTCCTCTATCAACTCATCGCAGCCTTACTCGAGACAACGTCTTTCCCTGAACGAAGCACTGATATCGATATCGTATCCTCCGTATCCCCACGACAAATACTCTATATCCCACTTGAAGATTCGCTGTATCATTTAGAGCGACCTGGAGATGGGATTCAACGCCTCACGCAAGTTATCGACTATTTCCAATCTCGTATCGCTCCCCGCGAGGAACGCAAATATGTTCTCTTCGACGATATCAATACCCTGGAACTGGATGACGAAGCCAAGTCTACACTTATTGAAGCCCTCGATTCAGAAACATACGCGTTTCTGACAGGGGTCGTCCCTCAACCACTCAAACTAAATGACGTGCACAACGCCGAGGAGATCTCGAAATTTGAGGGTCCCACCCCGCTCCTTCCAATGAAATTCATTGACACTCTTGAAACACAGGGTGTCAGAAATAGTGAGGTTGAATCCGAACTCGCTAAGAAATTAGAAGGATTCCAGTCAAAAGACTTGTCTGGCCCCTCGCCTATTAAAATCGTCCGAGAAGGCCTCAAACCAGTCGAACCCGAGGTGACTATTGACGATGCCGTTAATTCACTCAACGAACTCTATTTTGAGCATCTTGATACGGCTGAGAGAGATGATCTAAACGCGGCAGCGCGTGATTATTTGCGGAAAGGCGGGGTACTACACCAATCAGGAAAACCTTCGATACGGAATGAATTGACCAAATCGCATTTCCTTCTGTTTCTGTATAAAGAGTTGGCAAAATACGGCTCCGTTCAGAAACCTGAAAATCTACACCGGATCAGTTCCATTGCTGCTAGCCGAGCTGGTGAGGAACTCCGGTATACCGACATAAGTGATCAGATCGGTGTTGACCGACGGACGATTGACGAGTACTTAGATGTGCTTGATGACGGTATTGCAGTATCCGAGTCACATGACTACTCACTACGACGCTACCGTCGTACTCGATTATATCTCAGAAACCCTCGACATCTTGTCCTCCTATCTCAAAGGCAGGAGCATTACGGTTTTGAGAACGATGAGCAGCAAAATACGCTGAATCACGAATTCGAATACAAACTAGCCAGAACAGTTGCGTTTGACCACGCGAAACGACTCGCATACTACACTCGCACGTATGATGTAGAATATACTGAGACGAGTTCTGGTCTCATCGATTATATTCTGCAGCGTGATGGGACAGTACTGCCGTTTGTACTTTCGTTTTACCCATACACTGAAGACATAGCGCAAATCGCCACCTCCTTTGACCCGGATACAGGCCAACACACGAAAAATGGGACTGAAGAATTGGAGAATATAGAGTACGACGCTCCATACCGGTTCATCATCACGGACAGTCTGCCAACGCATATTACCGAAAGTAATAACCTCGTCACAGAAAAAGACGGAGTGAAAATCTGCTATCTTCCCTATTGGTTATTCCTTCTCATCTGCTGAACAACACGCTCAACTCATCTACCACAATTAAAACCGGTTTTTATTGTTCGGAGAGATAGAGTCCAAAACAAGGCCACAGGCTATTATTTTACACACAAATCCAGTAACTGACCCTGTTACAGTGTGGTGAGTGCTTTGAGAATGCCCCGGGTACAAGTAGCTACCAACGAAACCAAGGTGACACTCAATGGTTTCAGCAGATGCCGCGACAGGTGTGCTTCTCGGTCTTGCTTGCGGGGATGCGTTAGGTCGCCCCGTCGAGTTCAGCTCCCCTGAGCAGATTACGGAGCAGTATAGCACACTCACTGACATGGTCGGGCACGGCACACACGGCCAACCCGCCGGAACCGTAACCGACGACACTGACTTAGCGCTCTGTATCGCTCGGAGTCTTGCCGAGCAAGCGGCGTTTGACGGACAAGACATCGCCGACCGCTTCGCAGCCTGGTACGACGACGGCCCGTTTGACGTCGGACTCATGACTGCTGACGCCATCAGCGAATACCAGACCGGGACATCGTGGCGAGACGCCGGTCGAGAAGTCTGGCAACGCCGCGCCCAAGGTTCCAACGCGGGGAACGGCAGCATCATGCGGTGTGCCCCACACGCAATTGCGTTCGCTGACGGCCCGGATAAACTCGAACGCGTTAGCAAGCAATCCTCCGCCATCACGCATCACGACTCGCGGTGCCAGTACGGCTGCGTACTTCTCAACCACACTATCGCTGGCTATCTCAACGGCACCGACGACCCGCTGACCGACGCGATTGCACGCGTCGAAGATGATGCACCGGACGAACTCGTCGAAACCGTTCGTCTCGTCCCTAATCTCGTCGACGAAGGTCAGTTACAGAACACCGGGTATGTCGTCCACACGCTTCAGACGTCACTGTATGATGCACTCACAGCAGACACTGCAGAGGAGGCCATCGTCGCGTCAGTGAACCGTGGCGGAGACACAGACACGCTCGGCGCAGTCACTGGCGCACTGGTGGGGGCGCGCTTCGGAGCTGAGGCACTTCCCGATCGATGGCTTGACACACTGGAATACCGCGAGGAACTTGCCCTCCTCAGTAAAGCGCTTGCAACGACCGAGATCGATGCGTAACGTTCAGTGGTGTCACGTATAGATCCGACGGAGCAATTCTACGTCGATATCGACATCGCTATTCAACTGGTACTTTCCGTCTGTATTTTCGCTTACTGCTCCAATCTGCTCGAGGATCTTGATTGCGTCTGTAAGTCGTTCCTTGATTCGAGGTCCGCGTCGCTGATACCCAATCAGTCGAGTTGTCTCCAATATCAAATCGTCCTTGGTCATGATCCCGCCCTCGTCAAGAATAATGGCCATGGCTTTAGCTAGCTCCTCTTTTGGAATCTCGTCGATAGACCGAGAGTCGGTATCGGTGTTCACGCGCACCAAGAAGTCCAGCTCTGATTTCTTCGGCCAGAGGAAATCCCCTTGCTGATACACGTTCTTTCGTCGCTTTAGCTCTCGGAGACGACTCTTGAATATCCGCTGAACTTTCTTCCCGGCGCGTGACTGCGCCCACACGTCAAGGTACGTCTGCATTGCCGTCTCGTGTTTGATCGGCCCGTTCTGTCTAACCACATCATGGATAGAGTTTCGAACCGCTGTATCCATCCCCCGCTTGTCCGGGGAATATCGATCGTTCCAGCTGATCGATGGCTCCTGAAACTCCGTTATCCCGTCGTGGTCGAACTTCGATTTACTCGCAACGGCCTCAGGCTCATATGTCCGTATCTCATCAGTATCCCCCGAATTGAATTTCCCCTCAATCAGAGAGTTGACTTTCTCGTTGATTTTCTCGATTTCCCGTTCCCGGTTCGACGCCCAATCTGGCGACCAAATCCGGTGGATTGTCCACCCAAGGCTCTCCAGCACCGTCTGCCGGGTGCGGTCTCGGTCTCTCGCTGTCTTCGAAGAGTGGTAGGCCGCTCCGTCACATTCGATGCCGAGGACGAACTTCCCGGGCTGGTCCGGATGCTTAATCGCTAAATCGATACTGTAACTGGAGCTCTGTACCTGCGAGACCACGTCGTGCCCTTCCGATTCCAGTGGGGTGTAAACTGCTTCTTCGAATCTGGAATCGAAATCGAGTGTTTGTGTGACTCTATCGTTCCGTTCGAGTGCGCGCTTCCCCTTCTTCGCGTATTCGAGGTAGTTTTTGAAATGCTGCGCACCCTTACTCTGTGACCCCGAGAGATCGATGTCACCTGGCTGCATCGAACAGACCACGGTGACCTTCTCTTTGGCCCGCGTCACCGCCACGTTGAGTCGTCGCTCCCCTCCGGACTTGTTGATCGGTCCGAAGTTCGTCGATATCGTCCCGTCTTCGGCCGGGCCGTACCCGACGCTGAATATCATCCGGTCTCGTTCGTCACCCTGGACCATCTCCAGGTTCTTGATGAAGAACTCGTCCAGCACGTCGTCTTGACTGACGAAAGCATCGAGAACGCTACTCTCGTCGCGTCGCACTGCAAGCTCATCACGAATCGCCTGCTCCTGCGCGTTACTGAACGCGACTACACCGAGGCTCTTATCGCTGTGATTCTCCGCGTGTTCCTCGATTAGGTCGATGACTCGCTGCGCTTCGACTTCGTTCTGCCGTGACCCGCCTCGGTCGTACACCCCATCTTCGACGTATTCGAATGACACACCGGTTTCAACGTCCGGGTCGTTCTCCGGGAACGTCCGAAGACTGTTGTTGTAGTAGTGGTAGTTGGAGAACTCGATAAGTTCGTCCGTTTTACTCCGGTAGTGCCAGCGCAGGTGCTTCTCGGGTAACACTGACGCCGTCTCTTCGAGGATACTGTCGAGGTCCTCACGTACATCTTCCGTGGTTTCCACATCCGACTGGAAGAACGACGTCGGCGGGAGCTGTTTCGTGTCACCAGCGATAATAGCCTGGTCTGCCCGAATCAGGCTACTGACCGCATCCTGCGGCATTATCTGTGACGCCTCGTCAAACACCACCGCATCGAAGTCGATGGACCCCGTCTTCAGGTACTGCGCCACTGAGAGCGGACTCATCATGAAACACGGCGTGAGCCGCGTAATGAAGGACCCGGCCTCCTCGAACAGTTCACGCAGTGGCTTGTGACGCCGCTGTTTTTCCGCTTCCCGTCGGACCATGACTTGCTCCGAGCTCGAAGCGTGTTCCAAACTCAGCGACGGCCGCTGTTGCGTGACTCTGTGTTGAATCTCGATTTTAGCTAACTCCTGTTGTTCCTGATCCAGCTGTCGGAACTCTTCGAGATACCGCTCCATCTCGTCCGAATTGAACGACCCGAGGTCGGTGTGCTCGTAGACGGCATTGAGCCACTTCGTGTAGAACCGCTTTTTGAACGCTGCCACGAGGAATTCGGCATCGTACGCAGACTCCAAGAACCGATTGACGTAGTCCTCACACACCGTGTTACGGACATCATCGAGTTGCGCTTCGAACTGAACCCGTCGCTGTAACTGCGGTACACCACGCTCTAGTTCTTCCAGCTTCTCAACGAACTCTGACAGGGGAGCTTCTTGAAGCGGCTTCCCGTTGACCGTCATCTCCTTAACCGCCATCGCGTCATCGAAGAACGCTGCTGCCCGGCCGTACTGGTCGAGGAGCTCCTCGGTACGGGTCCGCAGCGAGCTGAGGTCTTGCAGCCCGCTTGCCAAGAGCCGATTGGTGATGGGAGCAGTGTACTTCTGATCGAATTCGTTGAGCTCCGCGACCCACTCACGAACACTGGCCAACGTCTCCCAATCCGTCTCACTCCCTTCGTACAGTGGCCCGAGGCGCTCGATGACACCCTGGTAATCGTCACGGAGATCCTCGATCCGCTGTACTTCGGCTAACATGCGCGTATCTTCGAGCAACTGGTCGTGCCCCGGTTCGTACCCCTCTCGCGCGTGTGCTGTGACTTTCCGCTTTAGCGACCGATAACTCGGCTTCAAGACTTTCAACAGCCCGTAGGCCGCAAGCTCGTTGTTGAGTTTTGCTCCGTTCGACGAGAAGAAACTCCGCTCATAGTTCTCAGAAAGCGCTTCCATCAGCTCGTCTCGCTCCTGTTCGAGCTCCGCCAACTCGTCTAACCGGCTTCCTTCTTGGGCGAACGACTCGTCGAGGAACGCCTCTCGCCACGTAATCGTCGGCCGGTCCGAAAGATGTCTCAAGAGCACTCGAACGCGACGGAACTCGGAGAGCGACTCGGGTCGAACGTCCAGTGTCGACTCCAGCTCCGCCGCTAGTTGCTGCAGCTCATATAGCGTTTCCATCTGCTGATCCAGCGACCGACGCATGGAATCGGCCGTATCGACACCCCAACTCGACAGCGTCGTATGCCGCCACGGACTCGTCTCATAGGTGTCAATCTCGGACTCGAACCGGGCGAGTGTTTCCAGCTCGTCGATGCCCGTCGACAGAGCGTCTTGCCCGATACTCACTGGCTGGTCGATTCCCACGCTCACTCGCGGAGCGTCCATGTGCTCACTCACAATACCAAACGCTTGGTACGCAGTGAGGTCCCACCCGTCCGGCGAATAGAACAGCTCATCGCCGTACGCGTTGATCGTATCCCTGCGGTCGCGGAGTTTTCGCAGTCGCTGCACACGGTTGTCTGCCGATTTGACCTGCCCGGCTTTCAATTCGTTTTCAAGGGCTCCGAGCACGTCATTGTGGTTCGCTCGTTCGCCGTGCACTTCGAGACAGAACCGACCGATACCGACGTCTTCGAGTCGATTTTTCACCACGTCCAGCGCGGCCTGCTTTTCACTGACAAACAGTACGCGCTCACCGTCCGCGAGTTTCTCTGCGATGATGTTCGCAATCGTCTGGCTCTTCCCGGTTCCGGGTGGCCCTTGGAGCACGAAGCTCTTGCCGCGCTTCGCTGCCTCGATAGCCTCTTGCTGACTTGAATCGGCGTCCAGCACTTGGTACGTATCGACTGGATCAACAGCATCGTCCAATTCATGGGCAGCCGGCGTCTCGATATCGCCCTCTGCCTCCTGTATTGGTCCCATGTCGCCATTAAGCGCTCGAACAATGGGGTTGCTCTTTATTGCAGAGCGGTTCCGCTCAAGATCGGAGTACAGACTGAATTTGGTGAAATCGAAGATTCCCAAGACGACATCTGATTGGATGGTCCAGCGGTCGAATCCCCGCACGGCTTGATACACTGATTCGAAGGCGGCGTCGATTTCTTCGAGCGATAACGCCGTATCTGCTGGTAGCCGTATGTCACGCTCTGCAGCGAGCTTTTTCCGCAGTGCCGGATTCAACCGTAGCCCTTCAGCTTTCGCTTCCAGCCGATAGTTATGCCGGTCGGCGTCGTTCTGTGTGTCTTCTACCAGTTCGACTGGTGCGAGGAACAGTGGAGACCTGTCAGCAGCGTCACTGTGCTCGGCCTCGTACCACCGTAACATTCCCAAAGACAAGTACAGCGTATCGACCCCTCGCTCCCTCAGGTACTGCTTGTTATTCCGTTCGATATTGTTCAGCGACTTTTCAGCCTCATCGGCGAGCCGAGTCGGCAGCAGCTCGTTCCGGTCGATATCTGTTAACTCTTCGAGTGAGACTGTCTGCCCCTCGTTGTCCTCATCTTCCGGGCGCTTCCTGATGTACAGATCCTCGTTCGCTTCGAGCTCGCCAGCGACCGTTATTGGGTCCGCACCGTCGAAGGGGAGCGACTTCGTCTTCGTCGGCTTGAACGCGATGAGCTTGTTCCGCCGGGTCAAATCCAGGAGCTGCGACTTCCACTCGTCGATTTTCTTGTCCAGCGCATCTCGATCCGCATCTGCATTGTCGTCCAGTTCGATGTCTTCGTCGCTGTACTCAGTAATGGGATCGACAGCCTGGTTCCAGAAAATCTCTTCCTCAACCCCACCTGCCTGACGAGGTGGAGTTTCAGGCCCATCCGGCGGATCATCGTCTTCCGGCGGTTTGGTATCCAGGCCACCAGATGGCCCATCACTTAGGGAACCGCCTCCAGTACCTGTTGTCCGTTTCTGCTGTTTGGGCGGGGCAGAGGTGGGCTTGACCGGGAATTCTTGAAGTAGCTGCTTGGCTTCCTCTAACTGTTCTTCAGACCCGATTCCTATCGGCAGCGGAGTGTTCGTTTCGGGCGATACCGGGATATGAATCTCTTCGTTGGAGTTGATTATTCGCTGTTTTACCAGGCTCTGCTTATCATCACCAGTCAACTCCGCGGAAGGGATACACGCGTACTCGGTCACCGTAGTACCGTTCCCGAACGCGTCACGATACGCTGACATCGTGATCGGATTCCGGTTCCGCTGCTGTGAACCGTAATTTGGCCCCTCTCCGAGCCCATCCCCGAACACAATATCGTTGATCATCTCGTGCCACTGGTTCATCGGTGCATCCCGGTCAGCCTCGTACGTGGTCTGGTCGGACTCGATAATGCGGTCGAGCAACGAGTCGAACGTCCGGAGGATCTCGTAGTACTCTGCCAGCTGATTCGCTACGACTCCGTCTTTCTCAACCTTCTCAGTCCCCGGTTCGTGTACTTGATCCATTGTCAGCTTCACTTCTCCATCCGACACAGCGACCGATTCCGCAACGGTCGGTGCGACGGTTTCTGCATGACCGAGAATAGCGTCGGGCGACGGCCGCTCGACAGTCGCATCGCCAAGGTGGTCCTCAAGAATATCGCCAATAGTCGTCTGCAACTGCTCGATCATCGTTTCGACCTTCGATTCGAGTGTTCGGGCAGGGGTACTATCGGACGGCGTCTTTAGATTCCCTGCCTCATACACGTCGATGAGTTCCTCAATCCGAGTGAATCCGTGCAGTACAGCATCTTCAGCTTGCTCCTGCGCGGACTCGGGCGCTCCCGTTCCTTCGAAATATGCAGTCAGTGTCTCGTAGCCACCCTCGCTTCCCCCGGTGGTTTTCCCGGTACTGCCGCCAACGTTCGATCCGCCGGGACTTACCCGCGCAACCCCTGCAGCCTCCCGCGCATCGTCAAGCGAATCGAAGTAGTTGTAAACTGCACTGGCGCTGAACGGTGCACCCTCATTGATGTCTTTTACACCCGGCGGATGGCCGAGTTCGGAACCGAGTTCCTGCAATCCGTCTATGACTTCCTGACGAGAGTATTTCCGTTGTGTCGCGCCGTGCGGTTCGAAACCAGCTGCCCTGACCCCGGCCGACCACGTTCCGAATTCCTCTTCGTAATCCGTGATGGTGTACGCACCATCGCTTCGCATATCGCCTTTCGTTGGCGTCTCATCCAAGGCCGCTGCTAACCGCTGCACTTCATCGATAAGTTCCGACCGGGAGACAGAATCCGTATCCGACACTGTTTGTGGGTTATCCTCGGATTGTCCAGCTATATCCACCTGCTGGTCCTCATCTTTGCTATGTTCCCACGCATACTCCTCCCACTCTCCTAAGATACCGTCTGTGTCGCCGGTGCTGTTCTCAACCGCCTTGATGAGTGCTTTGAGGTCATCCTGTTCGATCGTCTCGCTACCCCATTCGTATGCTCCATCCGCATCAAGCGAACGTATTTGCGACGCGCCTTCCCGCAGTAACGTCGCAAAAACGTCCTTATCTAAGGCTGCGGCCGTCGAAAATCCAGGCAGCTTATCGAATCGACCGCCCAACCCGCAGAACCCCGCTGCTTGTTCGATTATCCGTTTCCCATCCTCTCGCGGGACAGCAGCATCGATTGTCGGCGGAGCACCGACAACGTTGTAGAACATCGCGTGTTTCGGCGTATCCACCGGGTTCCGGAGGACGCGACCGATTCGCTGGACGAGCTCCGGATTCACTCCTCCCGTCGCCATGTTTATCGCAACCGACGCCTGCTGCATATCGACGCCTTCGCCTAGCAAATCACCGGTTCCGAGCAGCACTCCGGAGTTCTCGGACTCATCGAATGCATCGATCGTATCCCGAAGATCGCCACGGTTCTGTGATTGTGACACGACATGGATCGACGTCGCGTCCGGCACCAGCTCATCTAACCGCGACTCTAACTCCTCGACTTGCGCGTTACTGTCAGCAAGCACCACGACCTTCTCAGTCGTGCAGTGCTCCATTACCAAATCAACGACCGCATCCAGCACCGGCGACAGGTTCCACTGTTTTGTACGCCGGGAGAACAACCGCGTCACCAGTTCCCGGAACTCCTCGTTTTGCTGTTTCAGCTTGCTCCCTTCCGTCGTATGCGAGAACCGCCGCAAATCCTCATACGTTTCTAGACGACGGTCCGTATCCAGCACGACTTCACCGCTCCGTAGTTTTTGCTTGAAAGCCCTGAACGATTGCTCGGCCCGCGCCGACACTTTCGATAAGTCATCCCCAACGACATCGTACGGCGCGTACTGAACCTCCCAATCGAACGACGGAATAACACCGTCGGCCTTCGCATCGGTAATCGTGTATCGCTTGACTTCTTTCCCGATGCTGTTCGATAGCCGTTTTTTGATGCGGTCACTGTCGCTGCCAGCATCGTCGACGGAACCAGACATCGCCAGCACCGAACCGTCGAACTCATCCAGCAACGCTCCCCACTCGTTCCCGGTAGCGTAGTGGTGAGCCTCGTCAAGTAACACGAGGTCATACGCCACTCGATCCTCATTGACCAGCGTCTGTGGCGTCCGGAAATGTACTGTCCCCCACTCCAACGTGATATCCGCAGCCCCGGCAGTTCGCTCCTGTGGGATATTGAGGTGCCGATCAAACTCACGCCGCCACTGTTCAAGAATCAAGTCACTGTGAGCGACTATCAGCACGTCCTCCTTGCCACTGGATTTCGAAATCCTATCTGCGGATTCGATATCTTGGTCATCAGGGTGTAGTTCGCCGTACCGGAGCGCGATTGCAGCCAACCCGAGGACTGTCTTTCCAGTCGCCGTGGCCATATCCACATATCCGCGTCCGCCGTTCTCACACCACTTCTCAAGCGCATCTCGCTGATGATCCCACAGCGGCGTCATCATCTGCGGCTCGTCCATCAGCGCAAGCAGCCCCTTCGACGCACTCTCCTCAAACTCCCGTAATAGCACATCAAGGTTCGATGCGACGGTCTCGTTTTTGAACAGCTGCGTCGCAATATCCGCAACAGTTCCCCCGGTTACCTCTATCGAGCTGGTCAGACCGTCCCCGGCATGCCGGGTGAGCAGCTTCTCAATGACCGCTTCAGTTGCCTTTCGAACGTCGTCGATTCCAAGGTCTGTCGACGTTATCTCGTAACTCAACTCGTTCAACTGATACGCCAGCAACCCTAGCTTCTCGTCACTGACCTGTTGTCTCAGTACAGACGGTAAATCCGCGTATCGGCCCGATGTTTTCTCCAAACCTCGTCGATAATACTCGCCGATCTCCTGACCGAAGTTATTCTTCGAAAGATTAAATTCGCCTATCTGAATCCCCGCAGAGATATCTTTGGCTGTCTCATCAATATACGGCGACCACTCAGTTTTCGGCCGCTTCATCAAGAACGTATCATGATACCCTTCGCCAGCTGACTGGATTCCACGTGTTAGGTCATCCGCTAACTCGTCGATATCACGAACCATATTGAAACTCAGGTGATACGCTTCTGGTGACATATCCCATGAGCGCTTATGTACTTTACTTTGACAGCAGAAACGACAGGTAATCTCAATTCCCCGATACCGAATCTGAATTACCGATTCTTGCTATTGTCTTGCGATTAAATCACTCTGATTAAACGAAATGTGGGGAAAGTGGTTTTTCTTTCCCGTATACGGTGCTCAATTTACCCCGACGAGATAGTACAGCTAGACGGTATCTGGTAGAACGAGCCGATACGCAACGGCATCGTCAATTTCCCACACTGCCTGCTTAGTTGATTCCTCGTTGAGTTCATAGTACGATAGAACGTATACTTCCGCATACTGATCGAGAATTTCCCTTTCTAATCGATATTCGCGTTCCTCAGTGAACTTCAGGTCATCACCCTCTTCGGACCGGATGAACGTCGAGGATACCGTGAGTCCCGGGTGACCGGTCGGTTCAAACTCTACTGCTTCCGGAACCCCGTCCTCGTTACTCTCCGGTTCAGGCTTGTCCAAGTGCCGTCCATCCGGGTCACGATAGAACAACTCAATGACGCGGCCCTCGTTCCGTTGGGACTTTACGTGCGGTTGTTCCGGGTCTTCCTGCCAGACACGTCGACTGACGGCGTGGTGGAATTCCACCGGGTCATCACCGACGGGTTGGTTCTCGATGGTGAATCGTTTCTCGACCGGGTCGAACTTCTCCGGCGGACCGCGAGCCTGCTCAATTAGAAGCTCATCCATTGTTTGTGTCACGGCGAACTGCCACGGCGTCGATTCATCACCACGGTACGTCTCGATAGCAATTGGCTCCTCGCCTGGTTCCGTCGCCGGTGCGACGTGCCCATCGACAGCACACAGATCACCCGCCTTAACGAGCGAATCCAATTCCACACGCACCGCCTCTTCATCGTACCCGACCGATCGGCACTTTGCGATGATAGTTTCCTTCGGGACCATCCCACCATCGCCCTGCAAGGCAGCGAACAGTGTCTGATAAATGTGGTTGCGAATCGAAGCCATACGAAGCAAAGACACACTACTGGAAAAAGTGTGTGCAGGCGCTTTGCAGGCCAGTCCGGTCGATACCCAGGAGCTTCGGTGCTTCTCAGAGACAGAGATCTATTCCGGTTCGAACAGACCTGTATCACTCCTTCTCAAAGTATGTCGGTCAAATAATGACGTGCGCTGGTCTCTAATACATCGACGTAGTCGCTATACGACGGCGCTGCTGCGTCCGTGGCTAACTCGACAGAGCGAAGCGAGTATTCGTTCATCACTGTCGATTCTTCGCCGTCGTGCTCGCAGTGTCCTGGATACACGAGTGCCCCGCACGTGTCCAAGGCAAGGATGTACGACGTGAGTTGGTACACGTCGCCGGAAGACCGCGACCCGGTCTTCCACTTGGCATCAATGACAGCCACTGGCGTCCCATCATCGTGCCAAACGAGCACGTCTGGTTGCATCGAAACAGCGTGTGGGCCGTCGATGATGTTCTGAATCGACGCCTGCCCTTCGACAGTAAGCCCGCCAATTTCTTTCGCGGCAGCTCGGAACGCTCGTTCGACAAGCCGCTCGAAAATCTCGTTCATATTCACGAACAGTGCCAGTGAGCGATTCGTCCCGGCGCTGATATCCTCGAAGAACTCTCGGGCCAGCACTGTTCGCGTCAAATCTAACAGGACCTCGTAATGCTCGTTCAACCGCGATAACTCGATTCGCTCGACGGATTCAAGCGGCACTGGTTCTACTCTCGTGAACTGTCGGAGCCGTTGTTCTTGATGTCGTAGCTGTCCTGCTAACTCATTATCTCGCACTAATCCGGTCAGGACGCGGACAGCGGCAAGCACAGCGCGGTTCAACACTGTATCCGTCGTGAACTCGTCGTACTCGACCGCGAAATCAGTCGGTATAGGGTTCGGCCGTTGCAACTGTCGCTGTACGTCGATCCGGCCGCGAACATGGTCTTGGACAGCCTGCGTTCGAACGTAATCCCGGTGCAGGCCCTGGTCAAGGACCGTCTTGAGTTCCGTCAGGAACAACACGCCGATCGCGTCGAAAAACGATGAGGCCGTAGCGAACTCCGTTTCCTGCCCCATCGAATCAACCGGCGTGTCAAACGCATACTGCAATGCCCACAGTAACCGCGTCACCGACTGCTTCGGCGACACCTCAATCTGAATCCCGCTCGGCAACGTCAGGACACCAACGTACGAGCTGCTGCTAACAATCGCTTCCCCGTCACTCGTATACGAAACACTGAGCGGACTGGACTCGTGCAGTTCACCTAACCGGTCGAGAAACGCCGCGTCGTCCGCACTAATCTCGAACGGAGCTGACTCCTCGTGTTCAGCTAACACCAGTGGATTCGACGGAGGTACCGTCTCAGACGTTCCGCTCGTCTGTACCGGTGACCCGACGAGGCTGATCTGAGAGAGGTCAGCCATCTTGGAATTCTTCTGCTCGCTGTGCGAACTTCTTGTAGCCGTCCACTAAGACATCCATTTCATCCTCGGAGAGATCGGCAATCTGGATATTCGACACGGTGAATTCTTTCTCGTCGTCGCCCGGGTCGGGGCGTCGCTCATACGAGTACGCGTCGATCTCGTCGAACACACTCGCTGCTTCGTCGACAAACTCAGCGGTCAGCTCGTTCTCGTCTCGACCAGCGAGCCAATTCAACCTGAACTTCAGTTTCCCATCTTGGTTGATTTGGATAAGCCCGACACCAGGGTCTATGAGATCTGTTTTTAATTGAGCAGTCACATTGTGATCCCCGCCGCCCGTATCGAGCCGCCCGATCTCTTCACCAGCCGTCAATAATCTGTCCGCACGGGTATGCGCCGTCTCGTCTAACGTGGACGTAATCAGTTCACGGAACGCTTCAACCGACTTGTCGCTTTCACGCCACGCCTCAATACCCCGTGGCACACCGGTTCCATCAGCGATCGCTTCGACAGGTGCCGCAGCTAGCGGAACCGGATCGTCGATACCAGCCAGTTGGCAGAGCGCGGTGTAAAGAGCGTTAGCGTCGAATGACTTGATTTTCTCGGCGTCCCACTGGACTAGCCGATCCCCGGTTTCAGTCAACAAGTCATCTCGCAGTCGATCGAACTGCCCGAAATAATACTCTTCCAGTTGCGGGAGAATATCGTACCGCCATGCGTCCACGACATCCGTCGTCGAGTCGTGGCCGAGGAGATACGTGTGTCCGAGTTGCTTGCCCTTCCCGAGTTCCGGTGCTCGCAAAATCCGTTCGTTCAGCGTTTCGACCGCTAACACACTCGCCCCGAGCAACTGATCCCGACGCGACACGTCCTCGTTCGGTTGCGTGACTGCCGAGCGTGCATCTGCAGCGACCACGTCGCTTTCTTCCCACACGACATCGAGGTCCGGTGGGAAGTCCACGAACCGGAACCGGCGGCGAAGCGCCGTGTCGACCAGCGCAATCGATTGGTCCGCCGTGTTCATCGTCCCGATGACGTACAGATTCGGCGGCAGCGTAAACGTCTCACCCGAATGTGCTAACTCAACGTCGAACGATCCGCGCTTATCCGCCTCTAACAACGTGATGACTTCCCCGAAGATTTGCGCGAGGTTCCCTCGGTTGATCTCGTCGATTATCAGCACGTACCGATCCGGTTCCGTATCGGCTTCGACCGCTCGTTCGTATGCAGCCATCGCCGCCGCCTGCATCCGTTTTAACGCGCCATCCTGCACCTCATACGCCACTTGCCCATCATCACCCGTCTTCGCGCTCAACCCTTCGACGAAATCCTCGTACGTGAACGACGGGTGGAACGTCACCGTCGCAACCCGGTCAGACACCGCGTCACCACCGTCCTGCTGCCCGACCCACCACTTGGCGAACCGCTCAGCAGTGTAGGTCTTCCCCGTCCCTGGCGGGCCGTAGAACACGACTTGCTTCTTCTCCAGTAACTGCCGTTCAATCTCGCCCGCTTGATCCGGGGCATCCGGAATCTCTTCGCCTGTCCCACCGGGCTTGGATGATTGGAGTAGATTCCACGCCTCGGCGGTGTCCAATAGGAACTCCGCAGCGGGCAAGGACAACCGAGACAGGTACGCTTGCTTCAAATTCCCGTTCGAATCAATCGGGTAGTACTTTTGATGCCACTCCGGGGTATCTAACGAGTCTTTCAACCCTGAATCGACCGGGACAGACTCAGCAAACCACTCGAACTCAACCGGGACACGGTGATACTCGTCACCTCTGAACTCATACCGCGTTGGAGCACCCGTCACCGTTGAGAGCCCGATCAACTCATCGTTGAAATTATGGAACACAACGTCACCATCAGTCAGTTCCGCAAGATCGTGATGCCACACATCGTCGACCTTCGCCCGTAGATACTCGTCCTCGATCTCAGATTGATTTGACTGATTCACCCAAAAATACGACCGTTCCCCCTCCAACGTCACGCCACCGCGTTCCTTCTCCCGATTGTTCGCCCACACGAAAAAGTAATCCAGATCACGGAAGTTCGCCTCGAACCCGTATTCATCTCGAACTGAGCGGTACGTTGCAGCTGTCTCCGGGAACTCAGAAACTGCGTTCGACACGTCTTCATCGAAGTATTCTGCCAGACCAGTCCGCGACATCGTGTTCACGACCGGGTAGTACTCCGGATGCAGATACGAGAGAATAGGCGAGAGTTTCCCGCACTTCACGTTCGGCAGGTCAAGCTCAGCCAATTGCCGGACCGCATCATCCCACGACTCCGGCTCATCCGAGGTTACAAGGGTCTCAAAACACGCTGTCACCGCCTCTGTATCCTCAGCTGGAATCTCTATCGGGAATAACAACCCGCCGACAGTCCCAACCTCCTCAGTTACTCGTTCTTTCAAATCCCGTTTCACATCCTCTGGAATATCAACTTCGTCAATCTCATCGCGCTTGCTCGACACCGGGTACGTGCTGTTATTCATACACAGCCGGTACAACGCCGTCACCTCCTGCTGCCCAAGCTCACCCGCCTCAAGTAACGCTGCTGCCAAATCCTGTACAATCCCCGCCGTCTTCTCCACCGGCGCTCGTTGCTCATCCCACTCCCGATCCGTAAGATACGCCGCCACTAACTCCTCACTTGACGAATCAACCATCGTACCACTAACCACCCATACAATCGCTGATAAAACTACTCCTGCAAACCATACTCACACATCCATATCGGCGACATAAAAGCGGTGTAAGGAGACGTGTTAACCCATGGAGTTATCCAACGTGCGACAAAATAACCTTGCATCGTAATGGCTCGGCTTCTACACACTAGTGATACGCACCTTGGGTATCGACAATATCATTTGGACGAGCGTCGCCAAGATTTCGCTGACGCCTTTGCAGAGGTCATGTCAGCAGCAATCCAGCAAGACGTTGACGCCGTCGTTCACGCTGGCGACCTATTCCATACCAGTCGACCCGGTATCACACCTCTTCAAACGGTCCTGACTGAGCTGCAGCGTCTCCAAGATGCCAACATTCCGTTTCTGCTAATTGTTGGCAATCACGAACGGACTCACGATCGTAATTGGGTGGAGTTACTCCAAGAAATCGGGTTAGCCACTCGGTTAGATGCGACCGGAACCCGGGTCGATGACACAACGATTTACGGGTTAGACCATGTCCCACCCGGGCAGCGAGACCGACTCGACTATCACTTCGAGGCTGCTGAGACAGACAGCGCAATCCTGGTTGGCCATGGGTTATTCAAGCCGTTCGGTCACGGTGACTGGAGCACGCAACGAATCTTAGCACAGAGCCCGGTTGATTTCGATCTCATGCTTGTCGGCGATGATCACGGAGCCGACTATCGACTCGTCAGCAACAGTCGTCCCAATAGCAACGATGGCACTACAGACACAGACAGTACAACTGCGAATGAACAAGCAGCACCCACCTCGTCAAGCCAGAAGCGAATCCCGCTCAGTTATGCCGGTTCCACTGAACGAACGAAGGCCGACCAGCGCGACCCCCGGACATACTCGCTCGTAACAGTCCCGCCGAACGGTAAGATCAATCCAGAAGAACACATCGACCGCCGAGTCATCGAAAGCGCCCGCGAATTCGTCTATGTAGATGTCCCACTGCACCGCGGGGAGGGTATCGAAACCGTCGAACAAACAATTCGGACGGAAGTTGACTCGCTTGATGACGCTGTGCTGAAGGTGACGTTGATGGCTGCTGAAGATGAATCACCGATTCCTGACTCACCTCCAGAGAATGGTAACGGAGACCCGGCCGATCCAGTCGTGCACGAACGGGTTCCGGTCGGACCAATCGAGAACTTAGGGACGGAACTCGGAGCCTTAGTTACACGAGTCAGCAATCGTCGAGATTTGCTTGAAGACGAGCGAGAATACCAAGCGGTCGAATTCGCTGATGTTGACGCAGCTGTCGAAGAACGACGCGAAGACATCATTGTCACTGAAACAGCGGACCTATTCCTCGAAATGGCGATGAATACGGACCAAACTGCAGACAGTAACATCGCTGATAAAGCCCAAGAGACTGTCACGGCAGTCCTTGAGCGTGAAACACCCGACGCTCTCCACGTCGACACGGATGATATCGATGACGACGGTGATGAGGACGAGACAGTAGACACTGCACATCAACCACCGTCGGTGGCTACTGGCGGTAGTGACGATGTCGACAACGAGCAACTGCTGGAGGATGCGCTTGAGGAAATCAACGACTGAACTGCACCTGACGCTACTACTTCACTAACTCATGCAATTTCAACGAATCCGCGTGCAAAACTGGCGGTGCTTCACAGACGAATCGGTGCGTTTCGAGGACGGTGTCACTGTCCTGTACGGGAACAATGGCTCGGGGAAGTCCTCATTACTAGAAGCCGCGTTCTTTGCCCTGTACGGCAGTGACGCATTAGACACCGGTACGACCATGGATGATGTGGTGACGACTGACCAAAATACAGCTGAGGTAACGCTGTCCTTTGCCCATCGCGGCGAGTCCTACGAGGTCACCCGAGAAATCCGTGTTCGAGGCGACACGTATCAAGAAGCAGATCTCACAACGCCACCAGGCCAGCCAGATCTTGATCAAATCGGTGCGATCGACGACCTGATCGAAGAAGAACTCCGATTAAACGCTGAAGACTTCCTCAACAGCGCGTACGTCCAACAAGGCGACGTCTCCCGCCTCATTGATGCCTCGCCGACACAACGCCAACGCATCATCGACAACCTGCTTCAAATGAGTAAATTGGAGCAGTATCGATCTCGCATGGATAGCATCGGAACAGGCGTCGGTCGTGTTGCTGGTACGAAGGAAGACCAAGTCCAAGAACTCACGACGCAAATCGAGGAATACGACGAACCTCGAATTCAGTCCAGAAAACAGCAACTGCACGGGTTTGAATCCGAACTCGAAGACAGACGAGACGACATCACAGTAGAGGTAGAGGAACTAGAAACTAAGCAAGCAGCCGCCCAAGAGATTGTCGACACGCAAGAAGATGCGGAAGAGACAGTCGAAGAAACCAGAGAAAATGCAGCGGAGCACATGGCAGACTTGGCGAGTGCAGTCGCCGAGTACCAATCCCTCCAAGACGAGTTCACCGAAGCTGAAGCCAATGTGGCGCAGCATCAAGACGAGCTAACCGCACTCTTCGCAGTCGGAACCGGAGATCTCACCACGGGTTTCGGTGCTGTCGAAGACATCGTTACCGAGGTGACCGAGAAAGCTGATGCTGTCCTCAAAGACGGAGTTGCGGACGCATCAGTGGATGGTCGCTTACCACAGACCGGCACTGACCCTCGTAAAGTCGCAACCGCCCTCGTGTCGGAATCGAACGACGAGCCTGCTGTTGAAATAGCAGCGACGGTTGATGATATTTTAACCGGGCTTTCAACAGACACCGCACCGCTGACTCCCGCTGTTACGGGCGAGTCAGGTGACGGCGATACGGATACGATTGGCACGACGGATGCCGTCGATGAGACAGCCGTTGACCCACTGACGAACCCGACTGTAGACATTGATGTCTCGTTGGCTCGCGTACCGACATCGGGTCTTGATGTGGAACCAGAGGCACTCGAACTAAGTGTTGCTGAGGAGGCGCAGGACCAAGCCAGAGACACGGTAAACGACATCCGAGAGCGATTGCAAGCGCTTGAAACCGCAGCAGAGGAAGCCAGCACTAAAGCAGACCATCTCGAACAAGACACCCAACAACACATCCGAGAGGCTGACGCGGCACTTGATGACGCGACGACAGTCCTTACAGACATTGAAAATATCCGCCGTGGCCGTAGTGAATTAGACGACCAACGCGCCCAACTGGATGCTGAAATCGACACTTCACCGTTCACCATTGCCACCGAAGACAGGAAACCTGACGCTGCACTCGAAACACTAATCGAACGCATAGAACACAGAATTACGCGGCTCAAAGCCGAACAGGAACACTATCGTGACGAGGCTACCCGGCTTGGTGAGCGAATCGAACAAGCCGACCGGTTACTTGACGAGGGGAACTGTCCCGAATGTGGCCGTCCCGTCGACGGTGCACCAAACGTCGAACACCGCGAGCAATGGGAGGACGAGCGTAACGCGGCCGAACAATTAGTTGAGGCACTCTCCGAAGGAATCACAGCATTAGAACAGCGGAAAGACCAAGCTGAGGATCTCCTTACCACAGCCCAAGACCTGTACGGCGATGACCTCACCGTCACCGTTGCAGGCACGGAAACCACCACCAGCGCAATCCAAGTCGATCCGAGTACAGATCTCACCCCACTGCACGAAGACGCAGCTGAACATCACCTCGACGCCAGAGGCGCACGCCACGAAGCCCACGAAACGAGGTTCCAAGCTGTCGTCCAGCACCTCACAGCAACAATCCTTACCCGAGCAGCCGAACGCACCCTCGCACACCTTACCCGCGCCCTTGCACAAAAAGAAGTGCTGAGTCAAATCGAAGCGGCAGTCGACAAGCGAACAAACGCCGAACGCGACCTCGAACTCGCCGAAACCCACCTCGACACGCAAACGACCACGGTCACGGACACGCACACAGACTTACAAGAGGAAATTAACGCGTACTCCGACGCAACAGAATCCTTCAACCCGGAGAAACTCAAAGAGGCCGAAGACACCGTCGCGGAAATCACGGATCAACTCGACACGCTCAATGAAGAGCTTGAGGACTTACGAGCTACAGAGCGCGCTGTCAGTGAACACCTCGGCGACCTCGGGCAACAACTCACGAAACTGAACGAACTTCGAGACACACGCGACACGCGGCAACGAGAGGCAACCGCGGTCAAAGCCCTCAACAATCAAGTCGATGAGTTAGAAGCGATGTTCGTCAACCTTCGAGCGGACCTACGGGAACAAAACGTCCACCGACTCGAAGGCCTCCTCCAGGAAATGTTCGACACGCTGTACCGCAACGACGCATACGCCGATATCAAACTGGACGGAGACTACGACGCCACGCTCATCGAGAAAGGCGGCGGCAAACTCCCACCAACCAAGCTCTCCGGCGGCGAATCCGCCGTCTTCAACCTCGCACTCCGCGGCGCCATCTACCGACTGCTCACCGAAGGCTTCGAAGACGACGTCCCAATGCCACCACTCATCCTCGACGAACCAACCGCACACCTCGACGACGGCCACGTCGACCGCCTCAACGACGTCGTCGAAGCCATGCGAACCGCCGGCGTCAAACAAACCATCGTCGTCAGCCACGACGAAGGGCTCATCGACAGCGCCGACCACCGCATCCACGTCCGCCAACAACAAGGCACGAACCGTTCCGTCACCGAACCCGAGAATACTCTACCCGTCGATCTCTAAGTCTCTCCCTCATGAGAGTCGGTTACGGAACTGTTTGAACGTCGCAATCTCATCGATGCCGTCATCCTGTAGTGGCGAGATGTGTTCCTCGTTCAACGTCTCGATGTTCATCGTCGCGTTCTCAACCTTCTTAATGATGTCAAGCGGAAACGTGAATCCAAGGTCGTCGCCGCTGCGTAACGCTCTAAGCACAGTTCCAACGATTTCGTGATTCCGCACCAGCCACACGGACTCACCTTCCGATTGGGCCAGCAGCCGGTAATCATTCTGGATTGACTCGTAGTGATTAGACCCCGGGTTCCCCTCAGTTTCATATTTATCAGCGGTGATCCACCCTCCTTCAACTTCCACAATCGCGTACCGTGAATGATTGTGTCCGTTCACAATGAGATCAGCAACATTCCCTCCTTTCCTGACAGTGGGTTCAACGAATTTAACTTCATCAAGGGACTCGTAATAACGCTTGGCAAGCTCAACACCAACACGATGCGGCGTGTCAGCACCGACATCCCCAACCGCAATCCCCTGTTTCTTTTGCCTTCGACAGGCCTTCTGACCTGACGACGTCACTGAGTAGTAGATTTGCCCATTAGCACCAGTGTGGCGCTTGAGGTGCCCGAGGTCAATTAGTTTCCGCTCATCAATCTCATACTGGTCCCTAATGGCCCGCATCGAATCAGTGAGGTCATACCCTTCTAACTCCCGATTCATCGCTTTCACCACCGCCCGCATAAACCGTCCTTCGTCAACCGTAATCCCGTAATCACTCACATGACTCCGCATCAAGCCCACGCCGCTGACCACTTCGAGGGGGAGGTCAACCTCACTCAGTGATTTCTTATCACTGCGTTTCTCCGCGTTAAAACGAGGATCGTCGGGTACCTCCGTTCCAGCAAACGGCTTTGGATTGTATCCACTCGGCGGACCAACATCCTCAGGATAGGGATGTGCCTCCCTCTCTGGTTCTGAATGACTGTGTGTCTCTGGAGTGTCGCTGTCAGAGTGGTCTTCACTCGTCATATTCCCTATTTCTTATGGTTACGGTTAAAATTCAGGGAGCAAACCGACTTTCCAGCAAATAGGAGCCTATCCGGATATAAATCTGAGACGTAGCTAGAGACGTCAGATAAGGCAAATACTGTACAATAGGCTCCTACTTTACAATAGGTGAGACACGCGACTACTGTCCGAACAGCTGCTACTTCTGAAATGTTAAGATTTACTATGAATCCACGTTTCGTACCGAGTGTATCGTAGACTCAACGCCGCTCGGGGACAATCTTAACCAACACGCTGTTCGAAGTTAACCAACAGAGACGTATCTACGCACTCGGCGAAACCTGCACCCTCAAACCTGAATCAACCACACGAATTCACCAACGTCCTACAATTACACTCGCAACAAAATACGCTGTCAGGCCCATGATTACACACTCATGATATGACTACAGTTGATTACCAATCGAAAGTCTGGAGACACACTATATGATGCAGTTGAGGAACCCGTAGACCAGTCTACTCACTTGGCGGTTAAACCTGGAGGCTGGATCTGAGTATCCCGCTATTCAGCACCGGTATCAACGTGCAGCCGTACCCGGGCACATAGTTCCAGAAGCATCTCGATATCCGCTGGTAACACCCGTACTGAGATCGTTTCCACTGGTTGGTATTCTGTCTTGGATCGGTGTAGCGAAAGCTCCACCCATTCACCGTGCGTTCGAGTGATTGTGCAGTTGACTGGCCGGGCTCGCTGTGCAAATTCGTGCGACCAGACGGCCGTCCCACCAGATGTCTGTGGTTCTAATTCAGAGACGAACGCTAGTTCAGTACATACTGTGGCCACGAGGTCCGTGAACACATCAACGATATCCTGCTCGACCGAGACAGACAACGCGTTGTCAGTTCGTCGTTTCTCAACGGACAACTCTACTGGTTCCCCGCTCGGTCTGACGATGAGTTCGATAGTGCACGGATCCCGCGGCCCGCCAGCAAACCATTCGTTCACATAGCAATTCCGGTCCGACGACCTCGTAGACTCTCGATAATCCTCCACCGTCTGGATCACGTCTTTCTCCTGTTCGAACTCAGTTATGAGGTCGCGGAAAATCTCTGCCGTCAAATCCTGGACCGTTTCGCTTTCCGGGGTCAGTGCCAGCGAGATAGTCCGCTCCAGTGACCAGTCCGGCGCTGTGACATCCTTTTGGCCTGTGCCTGCACTTTCGGCAAACGCACCGAGTGTGCGCTGCCCCATTTGCCTGTTCTCTACGAACGGCGCTAACCCCCGCTCACTTACCTGTACGGACCAGTCACCTATTTCACCCGGACGAGACTGCTCCTCGATCAGTTGCGGCACAGCATACGGCCACACTGGCACCGGGTCTGTCAACGTCACATCGTCATACCCCGGATGTGTCCCGTCATAATCTACTTCAGATAACCATAGCACGCTGAACCCTGCACTCAGATAATCCTCTGTCACAGCTCGAACCGACTTCTGATGATGATGCCGCTGTACTTCCACAGCGATTCCACGACCGAGCTGCGAATCTGGTTCTGCAAATGACACGCGAATATCAGCCCGTCGCTGCCCGTCCACCATCGAAGACTCGATGGTCACCTCTGCGTCAGGATACCGCTCAAGCAACTTCTGCGCCGCAATATGCTTCATCTCAACGTGCGCTGCCGACTCACCACAACACTCCGAATCAACCGGGACATGATAGAAATGCCTCGCAACTTTCTCTCCCTCCCGCACCTTCATTTTCCCCTCACAACTCGGGCACCACACGAACCCATCATCAGCTACCTCCAACGGCAAAACCGGCCGATCACCGCGAATCCCGATAAACGGCATTATGCACTCCGAGTAACCGACAGATCAAAAGCAGTTCCCACCCTCATCGGAATTTAATTGCTCAGAAACAGCACGGAAGGCAGCTGACGTGGACTACAATTTTCGGTTGAGTTCTGTCCCAATGAGGTTTTCAACCGCAGCCTGGACGAACTCTGCCGTGGACATGTCTCGATCCTCAGCGAGTTGCTCTGCTACGTTTCGATAGCCGCGTGGGATCCGTACTGTCATCTCTTCCTCTTCTCGGTCAGCTACGTGCTGCTGTAATGCCGCGTTGACAAACTCTGCCTGTGAACGGTACTCCGGAGCTGTCTCAACGACCGACTCAATCATCAATACGAGATTCCGCGGAAGCGAAATATCAATCTCCTTTGTCACCACTGGTGAGCGTGGGGCAGGTAATTCCCCGTCGATACTGTCCTTAAGCAGCGTTCGGATAGCCATATCAACCGTCTCCGCTGTCTCATCCTGATTCAATACTAAGTAGAAAGGTAGTAAATCAGCGGTGACAGTGAGAGTCTCGTACTCTTGAGTCTCGTTCTCACTTGGCAATACAATCGTGTCTGAACTGTCTTCATTTTCCACCTCGTCTTCAGCCCAATGCTCACGAATCCAGGCGAGTGACCGATCGTGCCAGTCAGGCCATCGAGTAATGATTGCAGAGCCTGACACCCCACTATCTTCGGCACGAATCTCATCGGCCCACACGCTTCCTCGATTGTGTTTTACATCGAAAGTAACGACGTCACTGGCCTCAACGCTCTCACTCTCGATGTCGTCACTGTTGAATGGGAACGTATGACCTGTGTGTGATCGAATCCGTCCGTATCCCTTCTCACCGAATGTAAGCACGACACCCGTTGCGCGAGCGTACTCAGCAGGATCAACCGATTGAATCGCTGTCAGTGCGTCAACCTGGTTTGTTCCTGCCGATGGGACATCCGTGTCAGTACCATTGATTATCTCTTCCGGGTCCACAGCAGGGCTACTCACTAAATGACGAGTGTAATACAAGATATCCGGTGCAACTGTCACAAAGTCGTCAACCTGTTCTGCAGTGAACCGCTTTCCCTTCGTGTGCCACTCCGCTGAGCCCGTTCTAATCGTGATAGACTGTGCGCTCGCTGTCCCTGGTCGAATATCAAAAAACAACTCAGCATCCGTATCAACGCTCCGTACAGTCCGATAATCATGTACTGTCCATGCAACCGGACCAGTCTCAAAGGAATACGTAGGAATTCCTTGAGAACTCACTCGGAATCGTCCTGGAGACATCGGATGTTCCGTGCCGTGATGCGCGACTGACTTCACGATACCTGCAGTGTCATCGGCCCGTGCAATGCGATTTAGCGTCGCCTCATACTCCTCATCAGATGGACTCCACTTCTTGATGAAACTCCGCTCATTACTCCCGATATCCTTCGGGTCAATCGAACTATCTCCCCCGTCGTCTGACTCACTCCCATCATTACCCGTGTCGTGCTCAGACGCATGCTCAGCAAGGAACTCCTCTAACCGCTCCTGATCCTCCGAATTCAGCAAATTAACTGACACAGCGCCATTCGTATCAATCGTGTCCGTTGCCACCTCAGTACCAGACTTATTGGTATACGCGTGCCCGCTATCACACAACGGCTTCAAAAATTGCCATGAAATACTCTCACCATCCTGAAACCCAAGCTCAGAAAGAAGCCCCTCAGCCTCCGGACTCAACTGCAACGTCACAAACCGGCCTTGTATATTCGCTCTGACGTAATAGCCTGACTCAGATTGGTATTTCTTGACAGAAGGCATATGAAACACACTTCACGCTCATACTATGATACTTGTGTATCTCGAAATCGCTTTACTGAGCGTAGACGGCATCGGACCCTAATCATCGTCGCTCACTAAACGGTTGTGCGTGCTTCAGGGCTACCTCTGGAGGTTTTCGGGTTCTTGAATACAGATAATAGCACGGCTGCAGTATGGGTTATTGTTCAAGATACTGTTTTGTATTTTTCCACCTTTGTAATTCAGCTTGTAGCTCTTCGATTTTATTATCGGCTTGATCCGCCTTTTTACGGACACGCTCGACGTGTCTTGATACGGTGCTTTCCTTAATACCGTATTCCGACGCAACGTACATTTGCTTCAAATCATAGCGAACTGCGAGTTCCCACATCTCTACTTGTCGCTTCGTTAACGAGGTTTCTTCGGCAAGTTCTGTCCATTTCTGGTCATTCATTTCTCGAAGATCGCTGGCGGCGTCACGACCACGCCGATTGGAACCCTCGGGGTCTGGACTCATACATTGATAATCATCCCCGGCATTTTGTATGTGTTTGGGTTGAATATCGCCCAACCACCTTGGGTTAACTGTTTTTAAACACCGTGAATTACTATCGTTTGCAATGCGACAAATTATCGACCGGAAGGTCTACGATACGGAAAGCGCCGAAAAAAATCGCCAAGCACGGATCTATAGTAGATAAGAGTGATTTCCACGCGCTCGCAGAAACCCTCTACAAGGATCCGAGTGGAGAGTACTTCCTTCACTGTCAGGGGGGTGCCGCTACTCAGTACGCCGAGGAAGCACGGGAAGGCACAACGTACGGTGAAGAACTTCGCACCCTCACCAAGGAAGAGGCTGTAGACTGGTGTGAAGACCGCTCAATCAATACAGATACCGTATTCGAGGAGTTCGCTGATCTCTTAGAGAATATCGATAATCCTCAGTAAGGACTACCTCGACCGAACCACGCTCATGTTTGCCGACTACCCTGCACTCAGCGATATCATTGGAACGCGCATATAGAAGCACGAGTAACTATTCAACTGATAATTGCTATGTCAAATCAGCCGATTCTGGTCCACACTGAGCAATATCTAATATGTTCTAGTCGGGGGTGAGTCCGGACAAGGATTCTACCAAGTCACCTACTCCTTATATTGCTTCGAATATCTGACAGATTTTTTATTCGACAGTACTGGTCTATCACGTCTCTCGTTTTAGTTCAATAGTGCAACAGGTACAGGCACGTTGAGTTATCAAGAATCGCAACTGGCTGAAGGGTTATTTATGTAAGCTTGCAGGATGGAGGGTATGGTCCCCTGGCGAGTCTATCAAGAGCTTGGTCGGGAGTTAGATGTCCCGAGTGAGACGATGCATCTGATTAATATTCTCGCGGACGGCGGGTATCTCGTTGCGAATCAGCCACCGTATCTCAATGTCGAAATACTGGATGAGGTCGGGACACGGCGAACCTGGCTCAAGAACCATCCCACCGAAGGTATCGAATTCTGCAAGGAAACCTACGGATCCGATGCAGCCATTGCAGCGACCATCAGATGTGTTGGTCACGAAGTTGTCGATCATACTGACACCGACACCAAGACTAGTTTCGCGCTCTTAGCCTCGCATATTCGAGACTATCTGGTGGAAACTGTCCATACCCCCGCAATTGCCTCAGAAGTCGAGCGGGTTGCGGATTACTTCGCTGCGCATAAAATGGAGTTGAAACGTATTGAGAAGGCACATTCTGCGGACACACCCACGTACACGCACTGCGATAGGTGCGGGGCCGAGCTAGACGAGCCGTTCCAGTACCGGTGTGATGCATGTGACGCTCGGTTTCCGGGGTGGCCAGCACTCGTCTACGCCGAAGGGGAAGAAGAGGGGAACGCCCGATGGCGACAGCAAATGGATGTGACGGTGCTTCGCCAGAACAGAGCCAGTAATTTCCTGATTGTCCGAGCCGATACATCGCTCCCGGGGTGGGTTGAAGCAGGGAGTCGCGTCGGGTCAATTACGAACTCAGGACTCGACAGCCTCGGGCGGATTGTCAATACAGACCACAAGGATATCCACATCGATTACGGACACTCTTCGGCCGCTGGATTGGCCGAAGGACAGACACTCACGATTTGCAGTTCAGAGTCCAGTATCGCTACCACGCAACAGGCCGGCTTCCTCCTCGAAACCCGCCGCGGATTCCGGTCTTGGGAGACATCCAGTGATGACCGCACGGTCTCGAAACTCGCTTCGAACGCCCCGCGTCTGATCGAAACCTTAGATAAGCAGACCATTGACGAGCCAGAACCAGAACACCCTACCTCATGGCAGCGTCTCGAAGGGTTCGAATTAGATGACTCACAAAAGAAAGTCATCGCCAAGATTCTCGGACTGACTGACGGAGACCTCTCACTTGTCGTCGGGCCCCCGGGCTCAGGAAAAACGGAAGTCATCGCCAAAGCAGCCGAAGAACTCGCCGCCACTGGCGAACGCGTACTAGTGACCTCCCACACCAACATCGCGGTCGACAACGTTATCGAGAAACTCGCCAGCAACGGCGACCACCAAGTCGTTCGCGTCGGCCGGCCAGAGAAACTCTCGAAAGGCTCCATGGAGCTCATGCTCTCAAAAGCAGTGGAAAACAGCGACAACGACACTGTCAACAAAGTCCTCGACAAAGTAGAGGAGCTCAAAGATAGCATCAGCGACCTCAGTAACGGCGCGCAAGTGGACGCGAAACAAGCAAAGCTGACCGAAATCCAACGGAAAATCCAGGACCTGCAAGACAGTGCCGAAGCCATCTCCATACAAAACGCCGATATTACCGGTGCCACGATTATCCGCTCACAACTCGGCGGACTCGCAGACATCAACTTCGACACTGTCGTTATCGATGAGGCCAGTCAAATCTCCGTCCCACTCGGCCTGCTCGGCATGGTCAACGCGAAAAAATGGGTTATCGTCGGCGACCACAACCAACTCCAACCCGTCATCAAAACCGCGTCAACATCCGACGGCAGCCCACCACAAGGCGCGTCGCTGTTCACATTCCTCAGAGACCGGTACGACATCGAACGCTGGCTCAAACACCACTACCGAAGCCACGAAGATATCATCGGCTTCGCACAAACCCACGTCTACGACGACAACATCGAAACCGACAGTTCATGCCCGGATAATACTGACTGGACCCCGCCAACAGACGTCGATTCAAAACCCGCTGCAATCGCCGACGGCCCACCGGTCGTCTTCGTCGACGTGCCAGGAGAAGAAGCGTGGCGACGCCGATTCAGTGGCACAATAAACGAAGCCGAAATCGACGCCGTCGAAGCACTCATCACCCACTTCATTCGTCAAGACGTCGTCCCCGAATCCGAACTCGGCGTCATCACTCCATACCGCGGCCAGCGCAGCCTCATCGACGATGCACTCCCCGAATACAGCGACCTCGAAGTCTCGACCGTCGACGGCTTCCAAGGCCGCGAACGCAACACAATCATTTTCAGCACCGTCAACACCGAAACCAGCGGCATGCGATTCGCCGGGAACAAAAACCGGTTCAACGTCGCCAGCACCCGCCCGAAACAACGCTTCATCATGCTCGGCAACCGCGACGAAATCAAAGCCAACGCACCCATGGGGAACATGCTCAGCAAATTCATCCGCTACACCGAACAACACGGCGCAATCTTCGACTGGCAAGGAAGTACGTGGTCGACCGGGAAACACGTATAACAGACCACATAGACAACCAGCACCTACACCGGGCGCGTCACTAACTCTGCCATAGATCCGTACTCAACCTGCCTGTCGAGGAGGAAGAAGAGCTGATACTGCCCGATCTGTACGTGGGCCTCGATGCCGGGCTGCTGGCTCCGGGGGATGGGATTGTAACCGATCGGCATCACGCGTCCTCGGATCGCTACGAGGCGGATGATCCGCAGAATCAAATCGCGGGCCAGATTTCGCCGTTCGCGCTGTCAGGGTGGGTTCGTCATGGCTGCGAGGCGGTTCTGCAGGCGGCAGGTGCGTCAGCATGCCATCCGGGTGAGTCGAACGCGAACTTCAGACTTGAGGACGTGTACGACCGTGATTTGGAGTCCGGGTATCACGAGAAGGGTAGCTGCACGGACGATGTGGATGCTGGCTGTGTGGTGTACGATCTGTTCGGTGGGTTCGGGGGAAGTCCCGGGAAGTTGATTCGGCGTCCGGTCTCGTTTTCCCCGGTTCGCAGTCAGGTTGACGTGACGAAGGGTGAAGCCGAAGCGCATTACCGCCAACTGCACACGCAGGTTCGCTCGCGGAATGAGGAGGATGGTGGGCAACCACTGCGACACTCGACGCGGGACGTGGTCGGGAATCTTGTGGGGACGTGGAAACTCACGTTGCGGGAGACGAAGCCTGAGTTCGTCGGGCTCTTGCTGGAAGCTGTCGCGTTCCTGGATGCGCATAGTGACGAGTATGCCTTCCAACTTGGGGGCGCGAGGAATTTCGGCGCGGGCATGGTCGACGCACAGGTCCTGAACCCGCTGTACTCTGAGGATGAGGTGAAGTGCGTGTATGATCGGCGGCGGTCGGCGACGAACGAGATGGAGCGGAAAGACGAGCTGTGGCAGGCGCAGTGCCGGGACAAGTTCGTGGAGGCGTTACAGGCCCGCACAGCGCGTCGTGATGGTGACCTGCCGGTGCCGGGTGGTTGATGCGGAGTGACGTCGGATGTGCCGTTCGAGTCGCCGCACGAGGAGCCTGAGGTGGGCTCGAATGTGGATCCAATGGTCGCGGCGTATCGCCATGATGTGCATAAGTTGCGGGGCCGGTCACATGATGCGGCCCAAGAGGTGTTCCGCGACGCCAGAGTGAACGAGTCGGTGCCGTTGGGTGCTGATGGGGATGCGGCTCGATTGTCGCGGCCGAAAGGAGCGCCTGATGAGACGGTTTCGAATCACCGGTCGCCGCGTCGGTTGTCGCTGGCGACAGGTGACACGGCCGTAGCGTCTGACTGGATTCCTACTTCGGTTGACGGTCCGTTCGATTGGTTGGTGTTGTCGACGGATCCCGAAGTGTTGCACGCGCGTTGGTTGACGAGCCAGGCCGCGGCGGCGTTCAACGAATCCGTCTACTACCCGTACTCGTCGCTGCAGTTCCACGTGTTGCTCGTGGCGGCGTTGCTGGATAATTACCGGGCCGGGCATGACTTTCAGGAGTTGCATCTCGTGGCGAGGCCGTCAGGCCCGCGGCCGGAGGAAGGCTGGACTGCTGAAGCGGCCCGGGAATCCAACGCAGTGGAACCGTTTCGGACGGTGTTGTGGTCGCCGGTCATGTCGCTGCATGTGACGGGTGAGCCTGGAGACCGGCCGTCGGCTCCGTTAGGGTCGTGTCCGGCCAGGTCGTTTGCAGACGTCTGGTCGCGGTTGTCGGCGCATCCGTTCGATCAGGGTGATCGGCGGTGGCGGCGGTTGGATGCGCAGTTGCGGCGGATTCGGTCGTGGTCGACGGCGCTCGCGTACATCCAGGATTACACCAGCGTGTACGGCGGTGATGCGCGGTGAAGCCGAGGTTCTCCAGTGGAAGCGTAGGGGGTGTGTTAGCGTGACTCGTATCCAGCAGGTGCTGTTCGAGTTGGAAACGGATTATCAGGGGCACCCGTATCACGTGACGGGGAATGCGTTGTACAACGCGCTGGCTCGTCGCGTCGACGCTCGGACTCGTAAGCAGTTGCACGTGAGTCACGGGGTGTTCGTCCCGGCCGAGTACGGGGCGTTCCCGGCGGCGCACTCCCAAGACGGGTACGGCGGGGTGCTCGGTAAGTCGCTTCCGGAGGTCGAGCAGTACGAGGACTTGTTCGTGTTTCGGGATGCAGCGCAGCGATGGTTGCTGGATTCCCGGCCGCGGGACGCGCACAACACGCATGATGTGACTCGGCACGGTGACCGGCTCGCGTTCGCACCGTCGTGCTGGTTTGGCCGCCCGCCAGAGGTGAGCAATTCGAAGCGGTCGGTGCAGTGGTTCGTACAGTGCTACCTTCATGCCGGGCGCGACGGTGATGTCCTCCCGGTCGACGAGGGCGTGCTGGACGGGCTTCGGGTCGGGGCAGCCAGGAATTACGGGCTCGGTGAACTGTCTCTGACGGACACACATCTTGTTGAATTGGATGACTTGGATTACTCTCGGGTCGAGGAGACGTCGTTGCAGTTGGAGCTCGTCTCACCGTACGTTCTGGAGAGTGAGTACCCGGGGGCTGACGGGCAAGATGTCCCGTGGTGGTGGGATGCTGACGGGTCGTTGCGTCGCCGGGAAACCCGGCTGGTGAACGGTGAGGAAGTGCATGCATTGGAGACGGTGGATCACGGGCAGGTAGTCAGATTTACCGGGAGTGGCAGCGTTCGCACAGCAAAGACCGGCGTGTTACGGGTCGGGACGCATTCGCGGTTCGGGTTTGGGGAGTTCCGGCTTCGACCCGCGGATTCGGATCGCGTGCCGGAACGCACTGTCGGTATTGGAGGTGAGGCGTGATGGCTGACGCGTTAGAGCAGGTCGCGTTCGATATTGAGACAACCGGGTTCGACGTCGACGACGTCGTGACCGTGGTTGGGTTCGCGTTACCATTAGGGGTGCGCGTGTTCTGCCAGACCCACGGGCGGACCAGCGACGGGGTGGAAGAGTACGTGCAGGACCGGGTTGACGAGCACGTGATCGTGTCGGTCCACGACTCGGAAGTCCGCTTGTTAGAGGCGGTTTCGGAGTTCGTGGCGATGCGGCTTCGAGATGATGACGTGTTACTCGTAGCGTTCAACGGTGAAACGTGGAACGGCGGGTTCGATGTCCCGTACGCGGACGTGTTCCCGCTCATGCAGAAGCTGTTCAACACGCGTGTGGACGGGGAATCGAACTCGGATCTCGTCACCGCGTACGACGTACTGTGTGATGGGGACCTCGGTGCCCTTGACCCGTTCGATGATAGCACGGAAGCAGTCACAGCGTTCGAAGACGGGTGTTTCACTGAAATTATCCTGCATAACGTGGCGGATGTGCTTCGCACGGCGGCGCTTGGCCGGTTAGCTGAACGGTACTGCAGTCGCTCTGATTTCAACGTGAAATCGTTGACGCCGACGAGTCACGGGTAAGAGATCCAGTTCGGTGAATCGAGTCGACGAGTGCGCGGTGTAGGCAGTATTGAAGCGATATACCAGGGATACACGCGGGATAGCTGCGGTAGAAAAACGCGGTTGGCAAAGTAAACATGCAACGTAACAAGCGACGTGAGAAGCGCGGCGTATCGACGACGAACGATCAGTGGCGAAGCGGTACCGTGGTGGTGGGAGCATGACCGACCAGGATGTCTCGAACGAGACGGTGGACCCGGCGACGCGGTCGAAAGTGTTGGATGTTGCCGGGCATCGTTGCAAGTGGTGCGGTCGGGAAGGCCCGGGTGCTGGTGGGGAAGCGACGCTGCACGTCCATCACGCGACCCGTGACGTCGACGAGATGGACGAGCACGATCTGAAGAATCTGACCGCAGTGTGTCGCAAGTGTCACAACTGGCTGCACAACCAACCGTCCGAAGATGATGCGCCGGTTGAGTTGACGGACGCTGACGGGCAAGTGTTACTCCCGCAGGACGTCGAGATCCTGCAGGTCCTGGCGCGCCACGGCCCGTTAAGCACGGGTGACATCGCGGAGCAACTCACGCCGGACTTGACGGTGTCGTCAGTCCGGGAGCGCCTGTGGGTCTTAATGGGGTTGGACAACGCGATTCCGTCACGAACCAAGCAAATCGTCGACCAGTCAGCTGAAACAGGTCAGTGGGGGTTAGTCGGGCAGATTTCCACCTCAGCTCGCGGTCGCATCCCTGATGACCCACAAACTCTGTTGCACCGCGCGGAGGATGAACGAGTTCGGCAAGCGCTTAACCGCGGGTGTGACCGTGATGCCGTCGCCGACGTGATCGGCGTGGTCGAGCGGACGACGTGGAATAAAGAAAAGCGTGCGAAGGCGTATGCATTTCCCCTTGACGCGCTGGATAGCAGGGGCGGGCGGCCGCCGGACGATGCAGACGCTGGTGACTCGGCCACGGACGTTCCGGGTGCTGATGGGGACGCCGATGCCGAGACGCAGCAGCGACTTGACGCAGTTGAAGGTGAAGGTGAATCAGGGGTGCTGAGCGATGGCGGCGAGGCAGATCAAGAGTCGACCGAGGAAGACGGTGAGGACATCTCGTGGTCGGAGGCGAAAACGCAGTTGCAGCAGACGATTGAGGCGTTAGAAGAACTGGAGAAGGCGCTGTAGCCTCTTACGCGGCCGGGTTACGCGTCTTCCAGTTGCGGGAGTTTTTCTGCGTAGGTGCTCGTTGAACTCGTCACCATCGACGCCGTGGTGGATTTTGTAGTGGCAGTTCGGGCAGAGAGCGACGACGGTTGCAGGTGTGTCTGACCCGCCGTCACTCAATTCGTGGATGTGGTGGGCGTGGAGATACGGCTGCCCTGATTTACTGGTGAACGGGGCTGGCTCACCGCAGCTTCTGCACTTACTATCTGCGTGGCCCATGATGTACCTCGTGGTCGTGTGACAGTGATAGCTTGGTAGTGATGGAATGAAATATATCGCATGAGTGTTAGCGTGATAGTATCCTGTTGGTTTGATGGCTCGGACGTTGTTCGTGCATGTTGATGAGAGTGGGAATCCGTCTAAAGGGTCATACTATGTAGTGGCGGCTACGTGGTGTCTTTCTGAGCGGGGCCGGGCGAATGAGGTGTTACGGCATACGGCTGATGAATTGAAGACGATTGCTGAGAGTGCGTTGCATGGGTCTCAAACGTTGTCTGAGCTGAAGGGAGCTGCATTGCCGGTTGCGGTTGTTAATACGACTGTTGGGTGTTTGAATCAAGTTGAGTATGATGACCCGACGATTGAGCAGACCCGGTTGCCGTGGGAGATTACGTACCCGATCCGATTGTCAGTACACGCGGTGAATCCGGATATCGGCAATGACGTGTTGACTGACGTGATCGGGAACTTCGATGAGTCTGTTCAGGCATTGAAGACACTGGCGTTGTGCAGCGTACTAAACCCGTTATTTCAGACGACTCACGTAGATCTAAGTACGGTTGATTCGATGTGCGTCGTTCTGGATTCTGAGGTGTGGCAAAACCCTGCGGAGAAGGTAGCGACTGTGTTGGATCGTGCTGCGGGTGAGGTTCCTCCGATTGAATTTGACACTCGTGATAGCAAGGATGCGGCGGGGCTACAGGTTGCTGATTTAGCGGCATACAGTTGGGCTAGACATCAGCGGAAAGGAGACTGTGAAACGGCCGTCGAAACGCTTCATCCGCTTCGGTTCGCAAAGAAGTAACTCAGAAGTATGCTCTCGGAAAGGCTACCAGGTAGCCTCACGGAACTCAGTACCCTCAAGGAGGGATCATTGATCCGTGCGCCACCTGCTCATATACATATATTCAGCGAGGTGGTTTAATTCTTCCTACTGCCCTGTGGCGAACTTTGCGTAGACAGGAGTTAGTGACTGTGGGTGTGGTGCCCGTAGCGGTTTTTACGCGGTGTGTTGTTGCATGCGTATGGAGTCCGGGAAGAAGTCTTTGGAGGAGTTGACGACTGCCGGGGTGTTTCACGTGCCGGCGTATCAGCGGTATTATTCGTGGAAGAAGCCGGAGTGGGATGACTTGTGGACTGACTTGTTTAATCTGCCGAGTGGGAAACAGCATTATTTCGGGACGATCATCATTCAGAAGACCGATGAAACGGTAACTGGCGGGGATGCAAGCGGGTACGGCACCTCGGCGGAGAAGCGCGTGAACTTACTGATCGACGGGCAGCAACGGTTGACGTCACTGGCGTTGTTGGTGACGGCGATGACTGAGTGTTTAGCTGAACTCGCACCGTCGACAGCGCATGAAGACGAGATTGTAGCGGATGTGACGGAGATGCGCGAGACGTTCTTGTGTGACGATAATATTTATCAGTTGGAGCTGCTGGATGAGGCGGACAATGAGTACCTGCAGCGAATTATTGACGGCCGGAATGTCCCGGAGCCGGAGCGGCCGTCACAGCGGAAAATGGTTGATGCGAAGGCGTACTTTGATGCGCAACTGGCGGACCTTGTTGAGTCGGCTGATGGAGACTTAGTCGGGGTTGCGAACTCAATTAAGCAGCTGTGGCAGACCATCGTCGAACTAGAGTTGATGGTGTACGTGGTTGACGCTGATAACCCGGAGAAAGCGACGTTGATTTTCGATAGTGTGAACGATCGCGGCCGGTCACTGTCGACGTTCGATAAGACGAAGTCGTTCTTGATGCGGACGGCGTATTTGGCTGCGCCTGATGAGCCTACCGCGCAAACGGTTATTCAGCGCATTCGACAGGCGTTCGGGAAGATGTACAGTTATCACCAGGAAATGTTGGAATCACCGTACGTGGGTGGGATTAGTGATGACGCGGTGCAGCGATATCATTTCATTTCGTTTTTCGATTGGTCGGACAGTGACCAACACAGCGACCCGACGTTCCTAACGGAATTGAAAACCCGGATTCGAGAACTTCGATTAGAAGACCCTGAAGCGTGTCTCGAATACATTCAGGAGTATACAGCTGATTTGGAACGCGGATTCAACGCGTTATCAGATGTGCTTGCGTATCGCGGTGACGATGAGATTGCATCGTTAATCGACCGGATACATCGCTTGCGTCACGCCCGGAAGTTCTACCCGTTGGTACTGAAAGCATGGCCGGAACTTTCCAATGATGAGCGACTGGAATTGCTGGATGCGATTGAGACGTACATTTTCCGCGTGTATTCCATCGGGAATCACCCGAGTCACACGGGCGAATCGAGTCTGTACATTCGGGCGCGAGATATCGGTGCTGACAGTCCGATTGACGTGTGGGTGAGTCGTCTCGTGAACGTGATGAACCGGTACGAAGATGACGCGCAGTTCAGGCGGTCTGCCGCTGCGACTGATTTGTACTCAAAAGCAAGTTCACAGGACCTCCGGTACTTTTTCTACTTCCTCAACAGGCATCGTGCCGCAACAGAGGGTGAGCGTGGCGGCCCCTCGTTAGCGGAAGCAATGGGTAGTGAGTACACAGTCGAACACATCTGGCCGCAGTCACCTGAGGAATTACCATTGACCGATGGCGGGGAGTACCCGAGTCCTGAAGCGCGTTACAACGGGAATGTCCACCGGCTTGGGAATCTGACGCTGGCGAGTCGGTCATGGAACTCGTCGTGGGGGAACTGTTCGTTCGAAACGAAACACTCCAAAGGGTACGGGAACTCACAACTGTGGGTCCAAACGGATATTCAAGACCAATACGATGAGTGGTCGATTGCGAACATCGAGGACCGGGAAAAGCAACTCATTGAGTTCATGCTAGAGAAGTGGGCGACACCAGAGACGCGTTTCGGCGGGATTGACGACCCGGCCACCGCTGTTGCAGCGCTGACTGAGATGGAACGAGTGGTCCTCAAAGCGTTGTGTCAAAACCCCGACGGTGCGATTCGACGAGACATCCATGCGGATGCCAGCACGGTACCTGACTCACCGTTCACAAACCCGAACGTAAACGGAGACGAACGCAGTGACGTCGGATCCATCTTGAGCCGACTCCGCAGTGTTGGACTCGCAGACCGCAACAAGTACACGTGGTATCCAACCGAGGACGCCCAAGCCGTCGATATCTCTTAACACGGGATTTTATTCAGACAGCACGCTGCTTGGAGTTTCGAATTGATGACCGCGTGAGGATAATGTGTTGAACGACATCGGTGAGTGAGAGGAAGCCGGAGACCGGTCAGTATTGGTCGTCTGGTTGAGCGGTATTGGGATGGCGCTGCGGTCTCCTCTTTGGAAGGAGCCGACGTTGCACCGGTAGCGATGCTTGCTGCCGGGAGCTGTGCTAACAGAGCGAGTTTGAAGCAGGTGGTACTCCCATGTTTTATTTTGTGACAGGGATTGCTGTAGGGTAGTATGGTTTCGTGGAGACGTGGATGTAATGCCGCCAAGTGATGAGTTCGAGCGTTCGGGAGTGCCGGAGATTGATGCTGCCGTTTCGAAGATAGCGGAGGGTGATGCGCTGGCGGAATCGGGGGAGCGGGTACTCGCGGCGGGCCAATATCATGAAGCCATTTTGCAGTTGAAGCGCGTACGAGAACGCACTGATGGGCGGGTTCGTGAGATTGCTGGTAAGCTCTTGGGATGTGTGAATAAGCGCGGGCGGCGACTGATCGATGAAGATTCCGTGCCTGGTAGTGGGGATGTCGATGCAGTGCTAGAAGAGGCAGGTACGGACGGGGAGTCTGGTGTCTCGCGTCAAGACACGGGAGAGAAAGCGGACCAGGGGCAGTCTTACGTATCGAGTTACAGAGCTGTTCGGGAACGGATTGCGGAAGGCGACCGGTTCCGGAGGGATGAGGAGTACGAGGCAGCGATTGCATCGTATGAGGAAGCGAAAACCCTTGTTGAGCAGCAGTTGACGGGATCCAGCGGAAAAACGCTGGAAACAGAGATCAACTTAGGTCTACGTAACGCTCGTCGTAACATCCAATCTGAGCCGAGTGACGAGCTGAAGGAAATTTACCGGGATATTCGGGAGCGAATGGCGGAAGGGGACCGGTTGCGGAGTAGAAACGAGTATGCTGCAGCGATTGAGTGTTATGAAGAAGCGGCTGACGTTATCGACCAGCGGTTGACGGAGTCCGGCGGGAAAACGCTGCAAACTGAGGTGGAGTTGAATCTGCAGAAAGCTCGGCGTCAGAAACGAGTAGTGGAGCAGCGAATCGCAAAGCTGGACAGCGCCGTTCAACAACTCGATTATGAACTCCTCGCGCGACACGGTTTCGAGCTTCCGTATCGCCGCGCAGTGATTGCCTCAGAGACGGTCGAGGAGCCGCCAGAAGTGGTGTACACACCGCCGTCCAACTTGGAGGTTATTGATGCGATGACGGCGTATTATGACGAACTCGGATCGTTCGAAGAGCAGCTTGCTTCGGTCGCTACCGAAGGTGGACAACCGACTGCAGTCACGGAACCACTCGGAGAGATGCTGACTGCGAGACACCCGAACGTGCAGGGAGATCCTGACGGTGAGCAGGCTGTGGTTGGTGCTGCGAAAACTGTGCTTGAGGGATACTCGATTCTCCTCCAGAAAGACGATGACGACGGTGTGTCGGAACTTACGACGCGACTCGAAAAGCTCCGTAACGACAGGGGTGCCGATGCGGTCGACATGGCTGCACAAGAAGTGGTCCGCCGCCTGCATGATGTGCGGTCGTGGATCGGTGAGCGTGCCCGGCGCGTTGATCTCCAATCGCAAGCTAGTGATGTTCGTAACAAGTGGCCAGGGACCGCCGGGACGCACCTCAACCTGGACGTTGATGTCGTTGCCCGCCTCACTGGTACCGACGCTGGCGAGCCATCACTTTCACAATTCAACTCCGGGCTTGAGGTCGCCGAGCGACTCGTTACGCTTGCATCTGAAGTCGAGACTGTGCGGGAAGATTACCGAACGCCTCTCGTCGACGAACTTCCAGCGGTGTTCGGCGAGTATCTACACACAGGGGATATCAACGGTGCGCGCATCGATAGATTAGAAGAGATACTCAACGCTGTTGAGGCGGCGCTTGACGCACACCGTCAGCACCCGTCGCACCCATTCGACCGAGTGGTTGACTACATGTACGCGGAGCTAAACGCGGAGAGATTCGACGAGGACACTGCTGCGTTACTGCAGTTAATCGAGAACGCGGTCGCTGTCCTTGAATTCCTCAATCGCGTAGACGCGGAACACCCAAGCGTCCAGCCAGCTGAGTGGAAAGAAAGCGTCGACACGGGATTAGAGACCGTTTCGCCGGAGCTCGTCGAACCGGTAGCGGCTCTCGTTGACCGGATGAGCGAAACGTATTGGGAGCGGCATCATCTGTACCAGTTCGAGTGGGAAGAGTTTGAGCGACTTGTCGCGTTAGTCTTCCAGTCGAACGGGTACGAGACCCGCGCGACGCAGGCGACAAGAGACGGTGGAGTCGATATTTGGGCACAGCAGCGAGGGGATCGTGTCGCTATTGAGGTCAAACAGTTCGACACGGGGAACCTAGTCGGCCGTCCAGTACTACAGAAACTCGCCAGTCACATCGCTACCGGTGACGCCGACCAAGTCATCGTCGTGACCAGTAGTGACTTCACTGACACGGCACGGCAGTACGCGAAGGACTTCGACCAGAAGATGCGCCTCATCGACGGCACACAACTCGCTCAGATGCTTACAGAATCAGATCAGCCGCCGCCCCTGACAGGATAGACGAAATGGACCGCCCCTCCAGTAGGTCCCCGTTCGCTCAATACCGGGTGTCAACGCACGTGCGCTATGACCGCACGTGCTGGACCGGGACAGTCCCCGCCGCAAAGGCAAGGGAGTGCCTGCACCCTCAAGTGAGAATCAAGCCCGGATAATTATAAAATCGATTGTCGGTGTTGGGACACACCCCCTATGCCACGCATACACTACAGAGAGCAGTCGCAATTACTACTCGCCTATGCCTCAGTCTCAAAGTCACTTGGCGAACCAACACGAGATCTCCCACCACCACACCCACGAATCACTATGTACCCGTAACGGACGCCGCTCGAATGCCCGGTGAATACTGTACCTTACCAAACTGATACAAGCAAACTTCAGCCTACCCACATGGCGTCTGAAAGCGGAAGCCCCCTCCGGCAACTGCGGTTCCAACGCTACGGGAGGTGAATCCTCCTCAACCGTCTATTAGGTCACCCATCTTGGGACAGTATCGAGGGTGTAGAACATTTGACTTACCCCAATGACTCCCATATATTTCTCCGCCGAGCTTCTAAAGCTCTCTAAAACCTAAGCGAAATTCGTGATTTCAGAAGTCTGTTCAGAACCCCCGGTAATATCAATGTAAATCTGTTGCAGAACCGTTGAAATCGCAAGACTACAAGGGGGAAAATCTCGACCAGAATCCGCAAAAATCGATGAGGCGCAGAACAGGGACTCAGCCGGTAGTCGCAGCTGGTGTTAATAATACATTGAAATCTGTGACGATTAGTACAAAACCGCCGCACGGCAAGAAAATGAACACCAATGTAAATCTACACCGGTTTGTGAGAAATCGCAAGACGTGAGAATACGAGTATTTCCCGATTTCTCGATGTGAATCTGAGTTATTAACGGAAAATCCGTTTTCTAAGTATTCTATCAAATAAGTCATTCTACGTACTCATGTATATTTACTACATTATGTGCAAAACCGCAGGACAGCAGTGCGTTACTGTTTAATGTATTTCAATGACAATCCCTACAGAATCGCCTTACGACGTCGTACAATGAAATTAGAACAGTTCGTGCAAAAAGTTTCAGACTGATAGTTTCGAGTTCTTATATAATCTAAAGAGAATTTCCTTATAGCAGCCTTTATTAATTCTCTTCTGGAGTCGAATCAAGTATATAGGTATACTGATATTTGCGGAAAGTGCGGTCAATCTGTTCCGCCTCTGAGCTCGCTGTGCCACTCGATTGTTGGTCAGTGCGTTAGCATCAGACTTTGCAATCGATTTGTTTTCAGGACAGGGGGTTATTGTCGGCAACTGAATTGCGGACAGGGGGTTATTGTCGGCAACTGAATTGCGGACAGGGGGTTATTGTCGGCAACTGAATTGCGGACAGGGGGTTATCTTTGAATATCTTCGGGAATATTCTCTGAAAGTTCAATAGCACTGCAATATGCCCTTCAACATCTCCACCCCGGGGGGAGGGGGGTTGTCCGCAATTCCATGACGGGGTTTGTGGGGCCACATTTCATCGGAGAATCCGCCAGGATGACTAGATGGATGAGACAGTGAAAGACAGTGAGAGGGACTACAGCGGAAGTGCGGTTAGACGAGATAGTGTCAGAAGAGGCTGTAACGCCTCTTCTTCTAGTCTAGCGTCTAGACGCTAGTAAGTAAGCATTATACTTTATGGTGCCGGCAAAATCAGGCACCCGGACAGCACAGCTAGACAGCAAGTCAAACCACAGAATACAACCGACACAGCACCTCTAACCATCATCTTCTAATACCCTCTCCCAACAGCAGCATCTCGACTGCGGAATCCTGATCTGCTGGAATACCTCTCAACGGGTGTCATGGAATTGCGGACACACCCCCTCCCCCCGTCCCCGTCCTCAACAGAGATCGTAAGTAATGATCAGATATCACCACCACCAAACCCTTATTTTTGTGAGCGGCCGAGTTTCGCCTGGAAGGACGACTGTCACACGCTCCTTCCATTCCCTTTCCATGCCTGAGGACACGGAGCGGCTTGGTCACTGTCCGGACTGTGGTGAAAGCATTTCTCCCGCGTGGGCGTTGGTAGAATATGAGCGAAACGATGGTTCGGAAGGTATATCGGCTGAGTGTCCGGCGTGTGAAGACGTGGTCGCGCCGGAATAGTTTTTGAGAGCGGTCGGCGCATCTGTCTCGCTTGCACTGGTTCGGCTTACTGGTTGTCGTCGTCCGCCATGTGTGCTTGAATGTCTCCTTTGAACTCTTGGACGCCTGGCGCGGCGTCGGCCCGAACCGGGTTGAGCGGCGGTTTTTCGGAAACCAAGAACACATCGTAGGAGAGACTCGCTCGTATCTCTAGAATGTCGCAGAGCTCGTCGAATGATTGGCGTGTCTTGATCCATGTGGCTGCCGCGAGCAGTGACAGTGGCGGTGATCCACTCTTTGCTTACGCTGCGTAGCTCGGGGCGTGGAGTTCATACCGCGGCGATCGGTCCGACATATCTACACGCACGCATCGCTCCTCCGCTTTCGGGGCAAAGCGGAATACAACGTCTGCAGAGTCTAACACGAGTTCCGGGTGCCGGTCGATGAGTCTGGTGTTGTATTAGAGCCGTATGGAATCTCACTTAGATATGAACCGCAGTCATGAGACAAATCTGGATTTTCTGGAGGGATTCCGGGAGGCTGTTTGCGACGACGAGTGAGAGACAGTTCTTTGAGTACTACCCGCGTGCCACGGAGTATGACCACGGGTGCGGACGACTACGGCGACAGGGATATGGTGAAATTGAACGTGAAGGTTCCGAAGCGGCTTCTGGAGGAGATCGACGAACTGGCCGAGGAACTGGAGTACACCAACCGCTCGGAGTTTGTCCGTGAGGTGCTGCGCGACACCACGGAGCCTATTCTGACGCCTGGCGCGCAAGAGGGTGTTTCGGAGGGCTACGCGGATGTGGCGGCGGGACGGACGATGTCGACGGACGAGGCCCGCGAGCGCCTCGGTATCGACGACTGAGGGCAGAACGGTGGCTCACGAAGTTGTTCTGACGGAGATGTTGGTCGGAACGCTGGAGCTGTTCGAGCCGGAGAACGCTGAGCGGATTATTAACAAGTTGGAGGACATCGGTGACTTTCCGGGCCGCTTTCTTGACCGGCTGAAGAATCACCCTGGTTACAAGCTTCGCGTCGGTGACTTCCGCGCCCTGATCGATTGGGACAAGGACAACAAGATGATCTACGCCATTGACGCCTTCGAGCGGAAGAAAGAGTACCGCGAACTTGGGAAGTCTCGGGAGGTATGGAGGGTCGTAGCGAGATGAGGAGTAGGTGGTGATAGAGCATAGCACAGGATGAAGAAGCCGGGTCTCTTTGGGTGAAGCGACGGCCGTCAGCGTACTCGCCTGAAGCGTCCGGTCACGCTTCGGTATTTGTGCTTGGATTGGCCGTTTTGACTAATTATTTGGAGTGTGTAGAAAGCGTATGACAGAGTTTCGCTATCACTTGCTCGCTATTTTTGCCGGGCTGGTTTTAGCCGCGTATAGTGTGATCGGAACACTTGGTGGTGCGCCAGCGAGTGCGTACCAGTTGGCACTTCTGATTGTGGGGCTCGTAATCGCTGTGGCTTTTGCGTTCCATCTTGGAACGTTGTGGGAACGGCGAGACAATGAACCGCATTCGCGGTAAGATTGAGTCTGTGCTAGATCGTCTATCACCTATGGCAGCATTGATCGGGGTCGTACCTCGAGCGCGGGTTGGGTGGAGATGATTGTGTGGTGGGGGAGAAAGTGTGTCCGCAGTTATTCCGCGGTGGGTTTGGGACGTTCCTCTGTCATGTGTTACTCTTCGGGGTCCGGGTCATGTCCGGCGTCTTGGAGTTGGGTGAGTACTTGATTGATAGTTTCGAGCGTGTCGTGTAGGTTCTCAGTGGTTCGGCCGGAGCTGAGGAAGTCGTTGCTGTCGGTGTTTTCGATGAGGAGGTTGGCGTGGGCGACGTCGTTACGGAGCTCCGTGATTTCGTGGAGTCGCGTGCTTGCACCGCCTTTCGAGGTGAATCCGCAAGTTTGCCAGCAGGCTTCGACGCTGGTAACGATTGTTTCGAGTGTCGAGAACTGTGCGTAGTGCAGTTCGTCTAATTCGATGTTGGCGGCTTTCGCGTCTTCGTACCGAGAGTTGATGTCATCAAGTTCGTCTACTGTTACTGGCGTGTTTTTCCAGTCGGGTGCTTTGTCGAGGATGAGTTCGCGGAGGTGTTCTTCGAGGTGCGTGATGCGGTCGAACAGGTATATTCGGGCGGGGCCGGTGTTGAGGTCCGCGCGTGTGAGTACCCCATTGACGTGGTTGTGGCCGCCGAGGAAGTATACTGGTTTCTCGATGAGGGCGGACAGAACTGTTGGGAACGCTGCGTCGCCGCTGATTATGTGATCGATGGTAAGCGGGGTAAGGTGATCGGCGAGGTCGTCTCCGTCGGTGTCTGTGTCGATGTCGGTTATGTGGATGAATCCGACGGGAGTCCCGTCTCGATAGATCGGGGCGGTATCGTACCCGTTGTTGGTGAGCCACGCGGCGGCGTCGGCGGGCGTCGTGTCGTACGAGAGGTGCTCGACGGAGCTTGTAGCGAGTTCCGTCGCCGTACAATGGTACAGTTCCCGAGGCATATCCGACAATTAGTTTCGAGTCACTCAGTTCTAGTGAGGGTCGCAGCGGCAAGAGCCACTGACTACCACCGTAATACTAATGCACTTTGAGCATAAATTGTAACTTAGTTATGCTCAAGGGGCATTTCAACTCAGCAGGGGCGAGTATCTCCCATGGGGATGCGGGTGTGCTGTTTCCTGTTACGGATCTCATTGGGACGATCCATCAGTATCGAGAAGCTGAACTCGCCCTCGAAGCTGTCGATAGTTCTGATGTCATTGTGATCGCACCGACGAGTCTAGCGAGCAGTTACGCCCTAACGCAGCACATCCTAACTGCAATTGCTATCGAGACACTCTCACCAGCCGTTCAGTCGCACCTCGATGAGGCGCTCGAAGAACCAATCGAGGACTTCAAACTCATTCAAATCGGGAAGTGGATCGTGGACGCCTCGAACCACTCACTCGCCGAATTCGCTGACGCTTAACCGAGACGCTAATGAGGCTTAGAAAACAGCCCTGAAGTAACATATCTCCCTCAAGTACTGTTAAAATTTTTATTTTATCAAATTCTCCAAACTAACCCTTTAAAACAGGTAGTTACTCTAATTTCGTAGGTCAATGATCGTATCGTTTCACACGGCACATGATAACCGTCTCGAGGGGCCAGATTCGAGAACGCAGAATCAAAGGCAACTAACACTCCCCCCGGAACCAGGAAAGGTACTCACATGGGATGGTGGCGACTGTGAGTAGTGATTCCGCGGATGACTCAGAGGAGTCGTTCCCGCAGTTAAACGAACGGCAAGAGGTCATTTTCGAATCGAAACTCGAAGATTTCAGAGGGTACCTCGAATCAGAAGGGAAGAATCCACGAAAAGAAATTGGGTACTCCGAACAGTCAATCGGGGCACGAGTCTCACGCGTGCTGCAAGCTATTGAGTGGGTCTGGAGAAACGACGAAACTTCTACAGATATCTCGCAGGAACAAGCGAACGAAGTAATCGAAGCCCTTGCCACCGACGATTTCCGACGCCAGGATGGCGATCGGTACGCCGAGGGAAGCAAACGAAAGATCTCGAACGCACTGGTCAATTGGTTCCGATTCAATGGTTCAGATTGGGAGCCGGATATTAGCTTCAACGATGAGCCGGCAAAGAACGGGGCAGACCCGTTCACCAAAGACGAAGTCAATTTGCTTTGGGATACGTCGCTGACTTACAAGTCCATCCCGAAGTACAACAACCTCACCCCCGACGAGCGCGACCGCTGGCGAGCATACCTCGCACAAGAACTCGGTAAACCCAAGAGCGAAGTCAGACCGGCGGATTGGAAGAAGGTCAACAAGAATTGGAAAATCCCGTCGCTCATCGCAACTCAGAAGGCTGCAGGGTGGCGTCCAGCGCTCGTCAATCGGATGCGAGTCCACTGGTACGACGCAGAAGCACAACTCCGTCGGCACCTACACGTATGAGAAGTACAAGGATCTCAAAATCGTCGCGAAGCAGTTGCGACAACAAAGTAAGTCGTCAGCGGCTCGATACGTCCACCCGACTGAAGAACTCCAACGCTCAGCAGCGAATATCCTCTAAGACTCGGTTGAAGAAGCATTACAGTGCCATATGAGTAGCCGCTTATTGTAGCTCTGCGTCTATCCCATCCGATCTAACGCATCCTGGCGGTCTTCCACTGGAACTTGATCGTACTTCATTGTCGTTTCGGCGCTCTTGTGCCTGAGCTGTGCCTGAGTGGCCGCGAGGTCCTCCTCACGAGTCATATATGTGACAATCGAATGACGTATCGTATACCAACTCATTTGCCGGTGAGTGGTGTCGATGTCAGCAATATCGCAAAGGTTGTGCAGCAGGTATCGGAGCGAGTTCGTGGTGTACGGATTCGATTTCCGAGTCAGCCAGATCGAATCCGTGTCGTCGTACTCCGGGTACGTCTCGCGCTCAGCGAGCCAGTTGTCGAGTGCTTCAGCCGTCCGGGACTGGAGACCGACAACCCAATGATCCCGGTTCTTCGCGCTCTGCTCTTTCGGGATGCGGAGAACCGCGTTGTCCGTATCCACCCACCCGACTTCCGACCGTTCCACCTCGACCGGTCGGAGTCCCGCATCAAGACTCGTCCAAACGAGCGACGGAACCTTCCACCCGTTCGCGCGGTCCCAATCAGAGGGTGAGATCTCCGATTTCGGTTTCTCAAATCGTTGGGCGAGGTACTGCTTCCACCTGTCTCGCTCCGCCGGCGAGAGGTTGTTGTAGTTAGGAACGGAGCCGTATTCGAGCGCCGCCTCGCGCACCGCAGATCGCTCCTCCCGGGTGAGGAAGTCCCGAGGGTTCGTACTAGAGTCGGCAGCGAACGTGATATCGGGATCCCATTCACTACGACCGTACTCGTGATGTCGCCATTTGAACAGTCGCTTGATCGCTTTCTGGCAGTTGCGCTTGTGTGTCGCACTCGCGTCCCCACGCGCGAGTTCTTTCATCCACGCGTCGGCGTGCTCGTGCGTGACGTTTCCCGTGTACCCGTCCTCTTGGTCCCACACAAACCGGTAGAACTGATCCATCCGATACGCACCTTGCTTCACTGTACCCACCGCGTATCCAACTGCCTCATCTGGTCGCTTTCCGAAGGTGAGGAGCCATTCGAGACAAGCCTCACGTTCGGTTCGGTAGTCGAGTAGTTGACGCTGGTTGAGGTACTCTTCTGACCTGTCGGTTACGACAGGGAGCTCGTCGAGTTCGTCCATTAGATCCACCCCCGTCTTGCGATTCGTGCGTATTTGGCTAGTCCTTTGAATCGAATAGGTGGGACAAACGGGCTAATCGCAAGACGGCGCCGGGGTAAGTGAATCCTGATTTCTGACTTGGCCTGAAACATTGGCTATCATTGCTCTATTCACGACTCAAAAAAACGCAAGACGGCGGTAGAATTGGGATGCTCGGTATGGGATTTGAACCCATGTCCTCGGCTCGAAAGGCCAAGATGATTGGCCGGACTACACCAACCGAGCGCATTCCTGCGTTTCGGGTGCTCCAATTTAACCCCATCGAAATACGGGCTATCTGTGGCGCGGTCACACGGTACGTCCGGACCGCATCGCTGGTCGGGCAGGAACCCAGCCCTGAATCGGAAGCAGAACGATCAGCGCGGTGGTCTGGGCTTACTTCCCTTCGAACTCGGGGTCGCCGTCACCCATGAACGCCGTGATACCCTCCATTACGTCCTCGGTGCCGATGAGGTGGCCGAAGGCCTGTGACTCGACTTCGAGGCCGGCGTCTTTGTCGTCGCGCCCGGCGTGCATCGCACGTTTCGTGAACTTCTGGGCGACCGGCGGCCCGGCCGCGAGGTCCCGGGCCAGTTCGAACGCCCGGTCGTCCAGTTCGTCGTTCTCGACGACTTCGTTGACGAAGCCGTAGTCGGCCATCTCCGCGGCGTCGTAGCGTTCTGCGGTGAAGATAATCTCCTTGGCACGCCCCTCGCCGACGATGTTGGCGAGGCGGACGGTACCGCCCCATCCGGGCAGCAGACCGAGGTTGTGTTCTGGTTGGCCGAGTTCCGAGCGTTCAGAGGCGACCCGGAGGTCGGCACACGTCGCCAGTTCCATCCCGCCGCCGAGCGCGTAGCCGTCGATGCCGGCGACGACGGGCATCGAGCACTGCTCCAGTTTGCCGAACGTCTCTTGGCCCTGCTTCGAGAGTTCGACGGCTTCCAGCGGCGTCGCGTTCGAAGCCATCGACTGGACGTCGGCCCCGGCGGAGAACGCCTTCTCGCCAGCCCCCGTGACGAGAATGGACCGCACCTCGTCGTCGTCCTCCAGCAGGTCGATGGCCTCGCTCAGTTCGTCCATCAGGTCGGGGCTGACCGTGTTCATCCGGTGTGGACGGTCCAGTACGATGTGCCCGACCATCTCGCCCGGATACTCGAGAGCGATGTTCTCGAACTCGGCGGCCGTCTCGTCGTCGCTCCCGTAGAACCCACCGGACTCGGCGGCCTCACGCAGGCCGTCAGAGACGGCGTAGCGGGCCTCGTGGACCTCCTCCAGCGTCTCGACGAGCGTGTCGAGACCGGCTTTGTCGGCCAGTTTCGCCGGGCCTTCGGGGAAGCCACCGCCGAGCATCACGGCCTCGTCGACGTCGGCGACGGGCGCGACGTCGTTCTCGACGAGTTTGCCGACCTCGTTGGCCATCACGGCCAGCAGACGGCGCTCGACGTCTTCGCGGCCGGCGTCGGTCGGGATGTCGACGCCGCCGTCCTCGTAGTCGTAGAAGCCCTCGCCGGTCTTCTTGCCCAACTGTTCGTTCTCGACTTTCTCTTCTAAGAGTGGACACGGGGCGTACGGTTCGCCCAGCACCTCGTGCATGTATTCGAGGACGTGCAGGCCGACGTCGTTGCCAACCTGATCGGAGAGTTCGAACGACCCCATCGGGAGGCCCATGTCGAACTTCGTCGTCGAGTCGACTTCGGCGATAGTGGCGACGTCGTCGTGGACCAGCCAACAGGCCTCGTTCATCAGGGGGACGAGGATGCGGTTGACGATGAACCCGGGAGAGTCCTTGCGGACGCGGACCGGGGTCTTATCGAAGTCCTCGGCGAGTTGCTCGATCGTTTCGAGGGTCGCTTCGCTCGTGTGTTCCCCGGAGATGACCTCCACGAGTTGCATCCGCACCGGCGGGTTGAAAAAGTGCATCCCGCAGAACTGCTCGGGACGCTCGGTGACTTCGGAGAGTTCCGTAATCGAGAGGCTGGAGGTGTTCGTCGCGAAGATGGCGTCTTCTGGGGCGTACTTCTCGACGTCGGTGTAGACGTCTTTCTTTATCTCCATCTTCTCGGGGACGGCCTCGATGACCACGTCGGCGTCGCCGACGGCCGCGTCGACGTCGACCAGTGCAGTGACGCGTTCGAGCGCTTCCTCGGCCGCCTCATCGGAGAGGTGGTCTTTCTCGGCGAGTTTGTTCAGCGACCACTCGATGTTGTCGTAGCCGTTCTGGACGAACTCCTCTTTGATGTCGCGCATCCGAACCTCGTAGCCCGCGAGAGCGGCCACCTCCGCGATACCGTGACCCATGTTGCCCGCGCCGAGCACTGCCACCGTCTCGATGTCCTCGAAATCCATGACATGTATCCCCACTGTCGGCCCACGTTTCAACGTTTCTCTCGGTGAACAACATCTCTACAGTTTATCTCGGATTACGAACCATTAATGCGTGGTCACGTCAACACATCGCACATGGACTTCGAACTGTCCGACGAGCAACGCCAGATCCGAGACGAGGTCCAGCGCTTCGCCGAGAACGAGATCAGACCGGTTGCATCGGAGTACGACCGCGAGGAGAAGTTCCCACACGAGGTGGTCGAAAACGCCGCCGAGATGGGGCTGACGGGGGCGAACATCCCGCTGGAGTACGGCGGCGTCGGCTACGACACGCTGACCAACGCCATCATCGCGGAGGAACTGTTCGCGGCCGACCCCGGCATCGGCCTCTCTATCCAGTCGGCGGCCTTCGGTGCCGACGCCATCGTCGGCTTTGGGACGGCGGAACAGAAAGCGGAGTATCTTGAGCCGGTGGCGGCGGGCGACGCCATCATGGGGACGGCCATCTCCGAACCGGACACCGGCTCGGACGTCTCCTCCGTATCCACACGGGCCCGCAAGGACGGCGACGAGTGGGTCATCGACGGCAACAAGATGTGGATCACCAACGGGACCGTCGGTGATTACTTCGTCGTCCTCTGTCAGACCGACCCCGACGCTGAGGGGCGATACAACGGGTTCTCACAGATTCTCGTCGAGGCCGACCGGGACGGCTTCGAAGCGGAAAAAATAACTGGCAAACTGGGTATCCGTGCCTCGGACACGGCCGAACTCGTCTTGCACGACGTGCGCGTGCCCGAGGAGAACCTCGTCGGGACGCGGGGCGCGGGGTTCCTCCAGATAATGCAGTTCTTCGACGAGACGCGGACCGGCGTCGCCGCACAGGGGGTCGGCATCGCCCGCGGCGCGGCCGAGCGAGCGCTCGAGTACGCACAGGAGCGCGAGCAGTTCGGCCAGTCCATCTCCGAGTTTCAGGCCATCCAGCACAAACTCGCGGAGATGTTCACCGAAATCGAGGCCGCCCGGCAGTTGACCTACAAATCGGCGTGGAGCGTCGACAACGCCGACGACCAACTCACCCAACTGGCGTCGATGGCCAAGGAGAAAGCCTCCCGCGTCGCCGTCGAGACGGCCGACGAGGCGGTCCAGATTCACGGCGGCGCGGGCTACGTCGACGACTTCGACGTCGAGCGGTTCTACCGCGACGCGAAGATTACCCAGATCTACGAGGGGACTACCGAGATTCAGAAGAACATCATCGCACGCGAACTGCTCGGTAAGGGGATGGTCTGAGCGCGCCGGACAAAGCCCGGCTTACCGACCGGAACGCCGACCCGAACCGCCGACACAGCGCCCCTTCTCGCCGTACTGGCTGGCTAACTAAGCGGCGGTCACGAGAGGCCCCTACGTATGGCGCGGAAGCTACCACTCGACAACATGGAATCGTGGTTCGACCAGATGAGCCGGCAGTTCGAGGAGGCCGCCGAGCGGTGGGGGGCGGGGTTCGAACCGTGGACGCCGGAGATGGGGTCCCCCCGCGTCGACGTCGTAGACGAGGACGACGCGTTCGTGGTGACTGCCGACCTCCCCGGGTTCGACAAGGACGATCTCGAGGTGTACATCAGCGATCAGACGCTCGCCATCGAGGCCGACCACAGCCACGAGGCCGAGGAGACGGACGTCGACTACGTCCGTCGTGAACGGTCACACCGGTCGGTATCACGTCGGATTCGGCTTCCGGGAAGTGTCGACGAGGACGACGTCTCGGCGTCGATGGACAACGGCGTCCTGACGGTCCGCATCGGGAAGGCCGACGCCATCAGTGGCGGCCACCAGATCGACATCGAGTAGCAGTCCCAGTACTGGACTGCCCGTCCGCGGGCCGACAGACAGGTTCTTTCTCCGCCAGTCACTACCGTGGGCCGATGACGGACTCGCCACACGAGACGCTCCGCGAGGACCCAGACCTCGGACCGTTGGTCGACGCACACGGCGAACTCACGCTGGACCCTGCGGGCGACCTCTTCGAACGCTTGGTCGTCTCTATCCTCCGGCAACAGGTGTCCATGGCCTCCGCGGCCGCGACGCGAGAGCGCCTGTTCGACGCCGTCGAAGTGACGCCCACCGGTATCCGCACGGCCGACGACGAGGTGTTGCGCGACGCCGGTCTCTCCCGACAGAAGACGCGGTACGTCAACGAGGTGGCGGCGGCGTTCGAGGAGGAGGGGTACAGCATCGACTACTTCGAGGGGCTGACCGACGACGCCGTCCGCGAGGAACTGACGGCCATCACCGGAGTCGGCGACTGGACCGCGAATATGCAACTGCTGTTCTCGCTGGGCCGCGAGGACGTGTTCCCGGTCGGTGACCTCGGGGTCCGGAAGGGGTTTGGCAACGTCGTCGACGAGGGATACGACCGGTCGGAGATGGTCGAGTACGCGGAACGATGGGCGCCGTACCGGAGTTACGCCACGCTGTACCTCTGGCGGGCACAGGAAGACATCGCCGAGAGCGTCGCCGAAGTCACAGAAGAGTAGTCGGCCGACGGTGTACTTACTCCAGCGTCTGCTCCTCTTCCTCGGTGTCGGATTCGTACTCGTCGTCCGCCCGACGGTTGACGTTCACCTGATAGTGCTTGAGGATGTCCCGCCCGAGCAACAGCGGGTAGTCCATGTGCGAGCGGTCCTCGACGCTGGCCGTGACGGTGTGCTGGGTGCCGCCGATACCGACGACGAGGTCGACGACGGGTCGCGAACGGCCGGATTTGACGCTGCCGGACTTGATCTTCACGATGTCGAGGATGGGGCCGGTCCCGATTTCGGCGGCCAGTTCGGCGTCGATGCTCGTTCGGGTGGCGCCGGTGTCGGATTTCGCGAGGACGGTCTTGTGGCCGCGGGTTCCCGAGACGACGACTTCTTCGATGTAGCCGATGGTGACGTTCTCGGGCATCGTCGAGGTCGGTTTGCGCGGCATCGCGGTTGGTTGGGAGTCGTCCAGCCGGTCGGAGAGTCGCTCGACTTCCGCGTCGTCGACGCTGCCGCCGGCCTTCTCGATAGCACGCTGTGCGATGTACGGCGCGGGACTGATGCCACAGGCTTTGAACAGCCCTCGGAACCCTGCCGTCGGGTTCACTTCGAGGACGTAGTAGCCGTCTTCGCCCTGTACGATGTCGACGCCCGCGTAGTCGAGGCCGATAGCCTCGACGGAGTCCAGTGCCATCTGCCGGACCTCCTGCGGGAGGTCGCCGGTCATGTCTTCGACTTCGCCGCCGAGGGCGACGTTCGTGCGCCACTCGCCTTCGGGCGCATAACGGTTCATCGCGCCGACTATCTGGTCGCCGACGACGTAGACCCGCAGGTCGTGGTGGCGCTGGCCGTCGTGTTCGAGGAACTCCTGTAAGAACGCGTGGCGTTCGCCGACCTGTGCGTTGACTGGTTCGTCTAACTCGACCATCCACGTCCCGCCGCCGTGGGTCCCGATAGCCGTCTTGTAGACGGCCCGGTCGCCGAACCGGCCGCGTTCCTTGTTGAGTTGCTGGGTCGACAGTGCGAGGACGGCGTCGGGGATGCTGATTCCGGCGTCCGCGAGGGCCGCAGCGGTGGCGAACTTGTGGAGTGCAGTCATCGCCGGCGTCGGTTCGTTCAACATCGGCGCCGCCTTGTTGAGCGTTAGCGCGAGCCCTGCACCCTCCATCGGATGCTCGTCACTGGAGAGCAAGAGTCGGTTCGCGATGACGTCGACGTCGGGGTAGAGATTCAGTTCGCCGTCTTCGGTCGTCACCGTGGTGTTCTCCTCTCGGAGCCACTCCGTGTCACAGCCCATCTCCTCGGCGGCGTTCAGAATCGCCTTCGTCTCCTTGCTCGAGTGGAGACTGAGAACACCGACCGTGATGTCTTCGGTACGCATACCGCGGTAGTTCTGAGGGCGTCAGCAAAACCCTGATGGGTCGCTGGCCTGCGAGTGTGTCTCTCCCGATGCCGGCGTGACAATCGTTCGCCAGACACCCTTTTACCGGCCGTCGTGTTTGTACGGGCATGGACGAGGCCGAACCGTTCACCTACGACGGTGGACGGGTAGACCCCGGCGAGACACAGAACGTCCGGTACACGGTCAGCGAGACGTACATGGGCGACCCGGTTCGGATTCCGGTCACCATCGTGAACGGCGAGCGCCCGGGTCCGACGGGCTTCCTCTCGGCGGCGGCCCACGGCGACGAACTGAACGGCATCGAAGTCGTCAGAGAAGTCGCACACGAGTGGAACCACGAGCAGTTGGCGGGGACGCTGGTCTGTCTGCCAGTCCTCAACGTCCCGGCGTTTCTCGCACAGGAGCGGTACCTCCCCATCTACGACCGGGACCTCAACCGCTCGTTCCCGGGGAACCCCGACTCGACGAGCGCCAAGCGGATGGCCGACCGCATCTTCCGGAACTTCCTCGAACCCTGTGACTTCGGACTGGACTTTCATACGTCGACGCGTGGCCGAACCAACATGCTCCACGTTCGGGCTGACATGGACGACCCGGCGGTAGCGCGGGTGGCGAAGGCTTTCGCGTCGAACGTCATCATCTCCTCGGAGGGTCCGTCGGGGTCGCTCCGTCGGGAAGCCAGCGCCGTCGGTGCCTCCGCAATCACCATCGAGATGGGCGAAGCACACCGGTTCCAGCGACCGCTCATCGACACCGCGCTGGAGAGCGTCCGCTCCGTGCTGGCCGAGTTCGGGATGCTCGCCTCGGAAGTCGTCCAGTGGCCGGGGTGGCGCACCGTCATCGAGAACGGCGACGAGAAGACGTGGATACGCGCCGACGCCGGCGGACTGGTCGACATGCACCACCAGCGCGGCGACCTCGTGTACGAAGACGACATAATCTGCACCATCGCGAATCCGTTCAAGACCGAAGACACGACGGTCCGGGCGCCGTTTACCGGACTACTCGTCGGTATTCTGGAGAACCCGCTCGTCTATCCCGGCAACCCGCTCTGTCACCTCGTCCACCTCGACGAGCGGACGCGACGGGCACTGGAGCGGACACGGGAGTTCCCGGACGAGAGCCTGTGACGGCGCCCGTCTCGACACCGGGCCCGTCGGTTCGAGCCAGCGGCGTACACGCCGAGGCCGCCCACGCCGAGGCCGCCCGAGTCGGGCCGCGAAAACCGGTCAACGAGCGAAGATATTCGGCGATTCCGGCGATACACGCACGCGGTAGTAACTACTATTTGTCCCCGGACTAACCCCCCAGTGTATGAGTCAGTCTTACAATCGCGGCACCGTCGAGGACTTCGGACGGTGGCGGGAGTTCTCGGCCGGGATGTGGGCCTGGATATTCCACAAGTTCACCGGCTGGGTGCTCGTGGGCTATCTGTTCACCCACATCGCCGTCCTCAGTACCTCGCTCGGTGGCGCCGAACTCTATACGAACACACTGCAGGGGCTCGAAGCCCTGCTCGTCGTTCGCTTCCTCGAGGTCGGCCTGCTCGCCGTCGCCGTGTTCCACATCCTCAACGGCATCCGCCTGCTGATGGTCGACCTCGGTGTGGGCCTCGAAGCACAGGACAAGAGCTTCTACGCGTCGCTCGTCCTGACCGGCGCTATCGTCGTCGCAAGCATTCCGACGTTCCTCGGGGGGCCGCTCGCATAATGGCAGAACACTACTCCTCCTTCGAGCGGGGTGGCCGCCGCTGGCTCTTCCAGCGGTTGACGGCCGTGTTCCTCATCGGCGTGCTGGCGTTTCACTTCATGCTGTTGCACTTCGTCAACCACGCGGCCGACATCACCTTCGCCGGGACGCAGGCCCGTATGGGGCAGTGGAGCTACTTCGCCACGATGTGGCTCTTCCTCGTCACGGCGACGTTCCACGGCGTCAACGGCGTCTACAACGCCCTCATCAATCAGGGTATCAGCGGCTCACAGAAGACCGCAGTCAAGTACGTCCTCGTCGTCGCGGGGCTCCTCCTCGTCGCACAGGGCACGCGGGTCGCACTCGCGATGAACGGGCTGATCTAACCATGAGTACACAGATCGAACAACAGGAGACGGAGACGGAGGGCGAGGAAGAAGAGACCGAACCGGCGGTCGAATCGCCCGGCGACCAGCGTCGGGCGACCAAACGCCAGCGACAGGCCGAGCGAGACATCCAGCGGGAGACAGAGGAAGCGAGCCTCGACGACGAGGAGACGGTCTCGCTGAAGGTGTTCCGCTACGACCCCGAAGTCGAGGGCAAGCAGGAACCCCGCTTCGACGACTTCACCGTGCCGTACCACAAGGGGATGACCGTCCTCGACGCGCTCATCTACGCGCGGGACCGCTACGACTCCTCGCTGACCTTCCGGCACTCCTGTCGGCAGGCGGTGTGTGGCTCGGACGCGCTGTTCGTCAACGGCCGGCAGCGACTCGGCTGTAAGACCCAGCTCTCGGAACTCGACGACCCGGTTCGCATCGAACCGCTCCCCCACCAGGAGGTCGTCAAGGACCTCGTCGTGGACATGGAGCACTTCTACGACCAGATGGAGGCCGTCGAACCGTACTTCGACGCCGACGAACTACCGGCAGACGACTTAGAAGAACAGCGCCAGAGCCGAGAGAACCGCGAGAAGGTCAAGATGTCGACGCGGTGTATCTGGTGTGGCGCCTGCATGTCCTCGTGTAACATCGCCGCCGGGGACAACGAGTACCTCGGTCCCGCGGCCATCAACAAGGCCTACCGCTTTGCGATGGACGAACGCGAGGGGGAGAACCGCAAACAGGAACGCCTCCGCATCATCGAACAGGAACACGGCGTCTGGCGGTGCCAGACCCAGTTCTCCTGTACCGAGGTGTGCCCGAAGGACATCCCCCTGACCGAGCACATCCAGGAACTCAAGCGCGAAGCAGTGAAGAACAACCTCAAGTTCTGGTAGTCCTAAGCGAAGCCAGACAGACGTTACTACTTCCCACTATGTACGAACACGACGTTATCGTGGTCGGCGCGGGTGGCGCCGGCCTCCGAGCGGCTATCGCAGCGGACGAAGAGGGTGCAGACGTCGCCCTCGTCACGAAACTCCATCCTGTCCGCAGTCACACGGGCGCGGCAGAAGGGGGCATCAACGCCTCGCTCCGGGACGGCGACTCCTGGGACCTGCACGCCTACGATACGATGAAAGGCTCCGACTACCTCGGAGACGCGCCGGCTATCGACACGTTCGCCAAGACGGCGCCCGAAGAGGTCATCCAACTGGAACACTGGGGGATGCCGTTCTCCCGCGAGGACGACGGCCGCGTCTCCCAGCGACCGTTCGGCGGGATGTCGTTCCCCCGGACCACCTACGCCGGCGCCGAGACGGGTCACCACCTCCTGCACACGATGTACGAGCAGGCGGTCAAGCGCGGCATCGAGGTGTACGACGAGTGGTACGTCACCAACCTCGCGGTGACCGATCACGACGACCCCGAGGACCGGGAGTGTCACGGCTGTGTCGCCTACGACATCAAGTCCGGGAAGATAGAGGGGTTCCGCGCCACGGGCGGCGTCGTCCTCGCGACCGGCGGTCTGGGGCAGGCGTTCGACCACACCACCAACGCCGTCGCCAACACCGGCGACGGCTGTGCGATGGCCTACCGGGCCGGCGTCCCGATGGAGGACATGGAGATGATCCAGTTCCACCCGACGACGCTCCCGTCGACGGGCGTGCTCATCTCCGAAGGTGTCCGCGGCGAGGGCGGCATCCTCTACAACGACGAGGAGGAGCGGTTCATGTTCGAGTACGGCTACGCGAACAACGACGGCGAACTCGCCTCGCGTGACGTCGTCTCCCGGGCCGAACTCACGGAGGTCAACGAGGGCCGCGGCATCGAGGACGAGTACGTCGACCTCGACATGCGCCACCTCGGCGAGGAGCGCATCCTCGACCGACTGGAGAACATCCTCCACCTCGCGGAGGACTTCGAGGGCGTCGACGGCCTCGACGAACCGATGCCCGTCAAGCCCGGCCAACACTACGCGATGGGCGGCGTCGAGTGCGACGAGAACGGCGAGACGTGTATCGATGGGCTGTACGCCGCCGGCGAGACGGCCTGTGTCTCGCTGCACGGCGCCAACCGCCTCGGCGGGAACGCCCTGCCCGAACTGCTCGTCTTCGGTGCCCGCGCCGGCTACCACGCCGCAGGCAGGGACATGAAGACCGCGGAGATTCAGACCGGCCTCTCCGCGAAGAGCGAAGCCGGGGACGTCGAACCGCCCGTCACTCCCGGGGCAATCGACAGCGGTAGCGAAGACGTCGCCGCCGACGGCGCCGCCGTCGAACCGACCGGCGTCATCGAGAACGCCGTCGAACGAGAGCGCGAACGCGTCGAGACGCTGCTCGAGGAAGATGGCATCAACCACGCCGAGGTCCGCGCCGACGTACAGGAGACGATGACCGAGAACGTCAACGTCTTCCGCAAGGAGGAGGGCCTGAAAACGGCACTCCGAGACCTCCGGGAGGCACGCGAGGCCTACGAGGACGTCGCCGTCTCGGACCCCTCTCGCACGTACAACACGGACCTCATCCACACCATCGAGACGCGCAACATCCTCGACGTGGCCGAAGCCATCACGCTCGGTGCGCTGGCCCGCGAGGAGTTCCGCGGCGCTCACTGGCGTGCGGAGCATCAAGAGCGGAAAGACGACGAGTGGATCAAACACACCATGCTCGCGTGGAACGACGGCACGCCGGAACTGTACTACAAGCCGGTCATCCTCGAGGGCGACGAAGAGACCTACGAACCGAAAGAGCGCAGCTACTAGGGCGCTCCGACGAGGACGAACTGACTCTCTCCGTCTCCGTTCTGTATCTGCCGTTCCGATTCGGGGTCGATTCTGAGTGCGTCGCCGGCCGTCATCGACACGTCTTCACCGTCGACGGTCACAGTGGCCTCGCCCTCGACCAACACGTACACTTCTTCGTGGTCCCGGTCGGCGTGGTTGTGGGGTTTGCCCGTCCAGCCCGGACCACAGTCGACGACGGTGACGCCCAGTTGCTCACACTCCAGCGGGTCTCGCAGGAAGTGCATCGCGTCGGCGACCGGTTCGGTGTCGGTGTAGTCGACTTTGGTGTAGCTCACGGCGTCACATTCGCGCTGCTCGCTTGAGTAAGTACGGCCGGTACGACCGGAGCGGCGTCGGGACGACACGCGTTCGGTGGGTCAGTCGGCGGCGGTGGGCTCTGGGCCGATACAGTCGACCTCGCGAGGCGATTTTCGCCGAGTCAGTGCCACTGTCGTCACATATTTGGGGAGTGAGGCCCTACCAAAATCCGTCTGGAAGGGTGGCTCAGTGGTAGAGCGCTGCCAGCCAACGTGCCAGAACTCGGCCTGGCAGTTTCCCATGCAGGGCTCCGCGTGGTTCGAATCCCGCCCCTTCCACTCTGTCACGAACGGACGTGAGTGACAAGTGGCGTCTGCGGGATTCGTGCTTGAGAGACGCAGCGCGAATGAAGTGAGTGACCGTCTCTCTGTGTTCGAATCCCGCCCCTTCCATCTTGCGAGGAGTGGACACGACGAGCAGATGGCCGACTAGGGATTCGAGCACGCAAGACGCAGTGACCGAGCGACGCGAGGTCGACTGTCTTGCCTCGGTTCGAATCCCGCCCCTTCCACTCTGCCACGAACGGACGTGAGTGACGCGTGGCGAAAGCGGGAATTCGAACGCGGCAGGCGCATACGACGGACGTGCGTCTGACCGCGACTCGAACTCTGGATGACTAGTGTGGCGCGAACGAGGCGTCGAAAACGGTAGGAGAGTGGGGGGTGGGGGTGTGGATGGCACCGGAGTGGTGCCTACTCGCACTCTAGTTCGAACACACATAAATTCTTGTGCCCGAGTTATCAGTAGTGATACTTGGCGGCCGAGACAGCACCCGGTGTCAGGGTTCGACGTTATGGATTGTGCGAATACGGCCCGTGATATATCGCTCGACGACGAACGAATACGGCTCGTGATATATCGCTCGACGACGAAGCAGTGGCTCGTGAAGATTGCGTCGAAAGAATGTGCGTGGGTGCAGTCCCAAGGGAGTGCACCTGCATCGTCTTCGGCGGCATCGCCGCCTCGGTATCGGTGGACATCGTCCACCAGTGCGATGCGTGGGACCGGATTTGAACCGGCGGACCCCTACGGGACAGCGCCCTCAACGCTGCGCCGTTGGCCTGGCTTGGCTACCCACGCTCGCGCTGTCTTACTGCAATCAATCGTATCCCGCGGTCCAATAAAAGGGCTTTCGTTTGCGATGGCCCGCGGGACAGTGTGCCATTCGAGCGAACCGGACGTTTGAAATACGACGAAACCGCTACCGGGGGCATGGCCAAATACTCGACCGGCGGCGGGGGCGCCAGCGCCGGCGGGAGCTGCGAACTCTGCGGTGCCGACGGTGGCGACTTGCAGACCGCCGACGTCGCGGGCGCGACCCTTCAGGTCTGTTCTGACTGCGCGAAGAACCACGGCGAGAACGACCGGACGACGTCGTCGAACGACGGCTCGCGCGACGAGACGGACAGACGCCGTCGGGCCGCACAGAACACGGCGAGGCTACAGGACTCACAGACGTCCGACGCCTCCCACTGGGAGGGGGGAGCCGACTACGACACCGACCAACTGCCCTACCTCATCAGCGACTACGGGAGCACCGTGACGGAAGCCCGACAGGAGAAGGGACTCCAAACGAGCGAACTCGCCGACGAACTCGACCTCGACGAGAGCGACGTGCTGGCCGTCGAACAGGGCCGTGCGACGCAGGCGGGCGTCGGCGGGTCCACTATCGCTGTCCTCGAAGAGTTCCTCGACGTCGACCTGGTCGACGAACGCTGATATCGTCGCCCGCTGTTGCCGTCAGCAGGCCTTTGGTAGTGCCATCCATACTGTCGGTATGGAGCGCTCGCCGGAACAGGAGGCCATCAGAGCGACCGTCAGGGAGTTCGCGACCGAACAGGTACGCCCGACCGCGCGCGAGGCCGACGAGACGGAGTCGTTCCCCGAGGACGTCTGGGACCGCCTCGCCGACATCGACCTCACTGGCCTGACGACGCCAGCCGAGTACGGCGGCTTCGACGCCGACCGTCGGACCTACGCCATCGTCAACGAGGAACTGGCCTACGGGTCGCTGGCCGTCGCGACGGCGCTTTCCGTCCACTGTCTCGCCACCGCCTGTATCGCGGCGTTCGGCGACGACCCCGTTCGTGACGAGTGGCTTCCCGAGATGGTCGACGGTCGGCCGGTCGGCGCGTTCGCCCTCTCTGAACCGCAGGCCGGGTCGAACCCGCGTGGGATGACGACCGTCGCGCGGAGAGACGGCGACGAGTACGTCGTCGACGGGGAGAAACAGTGGATAACGAACGGCGAGCGCTCGGGCGTCGTGGTCCTGTTTGCGAAGACGGCGCGTAACGACCCGGACTCCATCACACAGTTTCTCGTCCCGAAAGACAGCGATGGCCTCTCTGTCGGCGAGAAAGAGGACAAACTCGGTCTGCGCGCGAGCGACACCACGTCGCTGACCTTCGACGGGGTCAGGATTCCCGAACGGTACCGACTGACCGAAGAGGGGGCGGGACTGGCCGCCGCGCTGTCGATTCTGAACGAGGGGCGCGTCGCCATCGCCGCACAGGCCGTCGGACTCGCGCAGGCGGCGCTGGACGAGGCCATCGAGTACGCACAGGACCGCGACCAGTTCGACCAGCCGATATCGGCGTTCCAGACGATACGCCACAAACTCGCGGACATGGCGACGACCGTGCAGGCGGGTCGTCTCCTCACGTGGGACGCGGCGAGTCGGATGGACCGCGGCGAGGACGCCCGACAGGCCGCGAGCATGGCGAAGTACTTCGCGAGCGAGGGTGCCGTCGACGTGACCAACGAGGCGGTCCAGATTCACGGCGGCTACGGCTACACCACGGACTTCCCGGTCGAGCGCCTCTATCGCGACGCGAAGGTGACGACCATCTACGAGGGGACCAGCGAGATCCAGAAGAACGTCGTCGCCCGGTCGCTGTTGGACGACCGCTGAGTGCCGATACACACTTTTGGCCCGCCGGCGTACGCTCTCGCGTGACGTACGACGCTGTGGTCTACGACCTCGACGGGACGCTCGTGCGGTTGGCTGTCGACTGGGGCGCGGTCGCTAGCGACGTCGCAGACGTCCTCAGAGCGCGTGGCGTGGACCCCGAGAGCGCCGGCCTCTGGGGGATGCTGGAGCTGTCAGACGAGACCGGCCACCGCGACGCCGTCGAGGCGACGATAACCGACTACGAGCGCGAGGGCGCGCGGAACTCCGACCGCCTCACGCTCGCCGACGGGTTGCCCCACGACGTGCCCGTCGGCGTCTGCTCGCTGAACGCCGAGGTGGCCTGTCGCCTCGCACTGGAGACCCACGACCTCACGCGGTCGGTGGGGCCGGTCGTCGGCCGGGACTCGGTCGGGTCCGCCAAGCCCGACCCCGAAGGGTTGTTGGCGGTCGTCGACGAGATGGACGCGACTCCCTCCGAGACGGTGTTCGTCGGCGATTCGGAGCGAGACGCAGAGACCGCCCGCCGTGCCGGCACCGACTTCGCGTGGGCGAGCGAGTTCGATCAGCGCCGATATCGGGCATAGAGGTAGACGCCGATAGCGGTGAGAAACCAGACGACGGCGCCTACCCGGACCGCGAAGAGGGCGCGACTCGTCCACGTCGGCAGCGCCGTCCCGAACGACGCGAGGACGACGATGGGCGACCCGACGAGGATGGTCGTCACGAACGTGACCTGCATGACCCACCCGAAGTCGACGCCGTCGGGGTCGGTCTGTTCGACTGCTGGCACGGTCGGTGTTTCCCGGAGGACCGGCAAGCCGTTTCCGGTTTCGTCGGCGACCAGACGATATTTCCACCCCCGGTGCAAACCGGCTGTCGATGACAGAGGACGACGAACTGCCGGAGATTCCGGTCGTCTGTACGGCCTGTGACACCCGGACGCGCGTGCCGTTCGAAGACGTCGAGTCGGCCGTCGACCGCCACAACGAGCAACTCCACGACGGCGATCCCGTCGCGGAGGTCGACCCGGACGTCCTCGACCAACTCGTCGACCGGGTGGGCCGTGACCTCGGTCTGTTGGACGGGGACTGATACGGTCCTACGAGCCGAGTGACGCCGCGGACCGGTAGGTGTCTAAGCAGGCCGTCGACCCCGACCCGAGCGAGCGGCGGTCTTCGACGACCGCTGGGGAGTCGAGTCGTGGAGCGAGATGGTGGCTCGTCCGCTGTAACCGGGACCCGAACACGTAATAGCACGGCGCGCCCGGCCACGGATATGACTACCGTCCGGGACCTGCAGGCGATGGCAGGGGACGAACAGATAACGATGCTGACGGCCTACGACGCCGTGACGGCCGGTATCGCCGAGGGCGCGGGCGTCGACGTCATCCTCGTCGGTGACAGCATGGGCAACGCCGTCCTCGGCTACGACGATACGCTCCCGGTCACCGTAGACGAGATGGCCTCTCGCGTCGCTGCCGTCGCCCGCGGGACGGACGAGACGCTGGTCGTCGCGGACATGCCGTTCCTCTCTTTCGGCGCGGACGAGGGCGAGAGCGTGCGGAACTGCGGCCGGATGCTCAAGGAAGCCGGCGCGAACGCCGTCAAACTCGAATCCGGCCCGCACACCCTCTCGTTGACGGAACGGCTCTCGGACCTCGGCATCCCGGTCATGGCCCACCTCGGCCTGACGCCACAGAGCGTCAACCAGACGGGATACACCCAGCAAGCCAACGACCGCGAGGAGGCCGAAGCGATTCTCGAACTCGCGCGGGCCCACGAGGACGCCGGTGCCTTCGCCCTCGTCGTCGAACACGTGCCGGCGAACCTCGCCGCGCAGGTCACCGAGGCCATCGACATCCCCACCATCGGTATCGGCGCCGGCGGCGATTGTGACGGGCAGGTGCTCGTCTTCACCGACGTCGTGGGACTGGCAGCGTCGAGTCCGCCCTTCGCCGAGCAGTTCGGCGACGTCCGCAGTGAGATGCACGGGGCTATCAGCGACTACGTCGACGCCGTGGAGTCCGGTGAGTTCCCCGGGGACGAACACGCGAGTGCGAGCGAGGAACTGGACGACCTGTACTGACGGACGTCCACACACCGACCGCTGACACCGTCCGCGGCGGGACTCGCGCTTTTTGACAGGAACCCGTGGCACGGAGTATCCGAAGCTACCGCCGGATAATTCTCGATTATGTGCGGTTAGTGGGTGAACAATCATACGGCGATCTCGTGAACGACAGGCTATATGTCCGGGACGGGTACCGACACTGCTGACGAAGAGCAGATACCGAGCGAAGACATCCTCGACATCCAGATAGAGCGGGGGTTGAGTGAGCTTCGGCGCCCGGTCACGGGACTCTCGCTGTCGGCGCTGTCGGCCGGCCTCGACATCGGATTCGGACCGCTGTTGATGGCCGTCGTCCTGACCTCGGCCGGAGTCTCGGGGACCGGGGACCTCCCGAAAGAACTCCTGTTGGGGCTGGCGTACGGCGTCGGGTTCATTCTGGTCGTCCTCGGCCGGTCGGAACTGTTCACCGAACACACGACGCTCGCGGTGCTCCCGGTGCTTGACGATCAGGCCGGCGTCGCTCGACTCGGACGTCTGTGGGGAACCGTCTACGCTAGCAACATCGTCGGGGCCGTCCTCTTCGCGTGGTTCGCCGTGGCTATCGGGCCGGCGGTGGGCGTCGTCGAACCGGCAACGTTCGTCGAACTGGCGAAGACGTACACAGAGCAGTCACCGGCAGTGCTGGTCGGCGCGGGAATCATGGCCGGATGGCTGATGGGGCTGCTCTCGTGGCTCGTCGCCGCGGCGGACAGTACCGTCTCGCGGATGCTGATCGTCTGGCTCATCGCGGCGTCTATTGGCTTTGCGCACCTGCCACACTGTATCGCCGGGTCTGTCGAAGTCGTCGCCGGCGTCATCGTGGCCCCGGAGATGACCGTCCTCGACTACGGTAGATTCCTCGTGTTCTCGACGGTCGGAAACACCATCGGCGGCGTCGTCTTCGTCGCGCTTCTGAAGTACGGACACGTGGTCCGTAGTGGCCCTTCTCACACCGAGGTTCACCGAAAGTAGTCGAGGACCGGACGACGTGACCTACCACTCACCCGAAGTTTTATTCACTCGTCAACTGTCGTTGGTCGTGTGGTTTACGAGACGGGCAACCGCACGGTAGACGACGCCGTCACACGCGTGCTGGACGGCGAGCGCTTAGACCGCCGGGACGGTCTGGCGCTCATCGCACAGCCAGTCGACGCCCTCGCGGCGGGGGCCGACTACGTCCGCACGCAACTCGGGGACGGTACCGTCGACGCGTGTTCCATCGTGAACGCCAAGGCCGGTAACTGCGCGGAGGACTGTGGGTTCTGTGCCCAGTCAGTGCACTTCGACACCGGCATCGACAACTACGGCTTCCTCGGTCCGGAGAAGATTCTGGAGGCCGCGAAACGCGCCGAGCGCGACGGCGCTCAGCGCTTTGGCATCGTCGTCGCGGAGAAGGGCGTCTCGAAGGAACAGCGGCCCGACGAGTGGGAGGAAGTACTGGAGGCCATCCGTCTGGTCCGTGACGAGACGGACGTGGAAGTGGACGCCAGCCTCGGTATCCTCACGGACGAGGAGGCGGCTATCCTCGCAGAGGAGGGGCTGAACCACTACAACCACAACATCGAGACGTCGCCCCGGTACTTCCCGGAAATCGTCCAGACGCACTCCTTCGAGGACCGCGTCGAGACGCTGGAAGTAGCGAAGGAGGCCGGCATGGACCTCTGTGCCGGCGTCATCCTCGGCATGGGCGAGACGCCCACCGACCGCGTCGACGCGGCGATGGCCCTGCAAGACATCGGCATCTCCTCGCTCCCGGTCAACATCTTGAATCCGGTCGAGGGGACGCCGATGGCCGAGCGCGGCCTCCCCGACATCACGACGGAGGAGGTCGTCAAGACCATCGCGGTGTACCGCCTGCTCCACCCCGAGGCCCGCGTGCGCCTGACCGGCGGGCGTGAGGTGAACCTCGACACGGACGGACAGGTGGCCGCGTTGGAGGCCGGCGCGGACGGCATCCTCACCGGCGACTACCTCACCACGGAGGGCCAGTCGGCGGCCGACGACCTCGAAATCATGGAAGCGGCGGGCCTCGAACCCAACACCGAGGCCAACGCCTTCGACCCCGACGAGGTCAAGACGCGCGCCGACGACGGTACCGACCCCGAGACGGCGGCAGGCACCGCACAGAGCAAATCGGAACTTCAATCAGACGACTGACTATGGACGACGTACGATTCGCAGTACTAGGTACGGGCGGTATCGGCCGACGAACACTCGAAGTCTCCCAGCACAAGGACGGTCTGACCGCCGTCGCGGCGTGTGACCGCAACGGCGTCGCCGTCGACCACGGCGGTCTGGACGTTGCGGAACTGCTGGAGGCGACGGAGGGCAACATCGCAAGCGGGCCGCAAGGCGGCCCGGAACAGTCGAGCGGCGACGAGCCGCGAGACAGCGGGCCGCGAGACGACGTGTCGACTGACGGTGGCGCGGCGACGGCGGGCGTCAAGCAACACGGCGACCAAGCCGGCGTCGTCGCCAGCGAACAGGGCCGACCGACGGAGACGCCCATCGACGCCGTCATCGCCGAGAGCGACGCCATCGACGCCGTCCTCATCGCGCTCCCGAACCTCGAACACGACTTCATCCCGCGGGTCGCAGAGCGCTTCGCCGAGGCCGACTACGAGGGCGTCCTCGTCGACGTGCTCAAGCGCTCGCGGGTCATCGGGATGCTGGACGACCGCGAGGAGCAACTGACGGAGTCGGGCATCACCTTCGTCTGTGGCGCCGGCGCGACGCCCGGGTTCCTGACCGGGGCGGCGGCGCTCGCCGCCCAATCGTTCGTCGAGGTCGAGGAAGTCGAGATATGGTGGGGCGTCGGCTTGAAAAGCGGCTACGAGGACAACCGCGGCACCGTCCGCGAGGACATCGCCCACCTCGACGGCTACGACATCGAGACGGCCCGCGAGATGAGCGAAGCGGAGATAGAGGAACTCATCGACGACCACGACGGCGTGCTGGAGTTCCACGACATGGAACACGCCGACGACGTCCTCCTCGAACGAGCGGGCATCTGTGACGCCGAGGACGTCCACGTCGGCGGCGTGCTGGACGTCCGCTCGGACGAGAAGCCGACCACGACGACAGTCTCGGTGACGGGCACGACCTTCGACGGCGAGACGGGCACCAACACCTTCCAGCTAGACGACGTGACGAGCATGGAAGCGAACGTCAACGGCCCGGCGCTGGGCTACCTGAAAGCCGGCGTCCGGAACAACCGCGCGGGCCACTACGGCGTCTTCGGCCCCGCGGACCTGATGCCCGGGTTCTGAGCCGCGAGGCGCCGATTCAGACGCGCTCAGCGACTCGCGGCCCGGCGGAACGCGTCGACGGCCTGCGTAATCTCGCGTTCCCGAACGTCCAGCGGCGGCAGTAGTCTGAGCGTCCGGTGTCCGCAGGCGAGCGTCAGCAATCCTTCCTGCAGACACGCCTCGACCATCTCGTCCCGCCGCTCTCGGGTCTCGAACTCGACGGCGACCAACAGCCCGAGGTTTCTGACGTCTATCGCGCCCTCGACGGAGGCCTCGGAGAGCCGTCGGTTCAACTGGTCACCTCGTTCGGCGGCGTGGTCGAGCAGTCCTCGCTCCTTGATGACGTCGAGCGTGAGCGCCCCGACCAGCGAGGAGAGCAAGTCGCCCGATCCCCACGTCGAGGAGAGGCGGCCCTCCTCGTCGGGGAACACCTCGTCTCGGCCCACCGTGGCACCCACCCGGAGTCCCTTCCCGACGGCGAGGACGTCCGGGTCGATGGCGTAGTGGTCGGCACCCCACCACTCACCGGTTCGGCCGACGCCGGACTGAATCTCGTCGGCGACGAGTGGGATGTCGTACTCCGCACAGACCGCCGCCACGTCGTCCATGAACGCCTCGCTCGGAATCCGATAGCCGCCCTCTCCCTGCACCGGTTCGAGGATGACGTAGGCCACCTCGTCGGGGTCGACGTTCCCGCCGTCCCCGAGTTTGCGCCGCAGTTGCGAGGTGTCGCCCGCCGGAAAGTAGCCACAGCGACAGGACGCCGGGTCGCAGGTCCGGTCGTCGCAGTACGGGAGCGAGGTGACTCCGGTCACCTCGGGAAAGTCCCGTCGGTGGACGGCCTTCGAGCGGTTGAGCGAGAGCGCTCCCAGCGTCCGGCCGTGGAACGCGCCCTCGAAGGTGAGGCCGTACTTCGCGCCGTCGCGGTGGTCGTAACAGATTTTGATGGCGTTCTCGACGGCCTCGGCCCCGGAGTTCGAGAGGAAGACGGTGTCCAGACCGTCGGGAGCGACGTCGACGAGGCGGTGCATCAGTTCGGTCGGGCCGGGGAGGTCCCCCGTACTCGCGTAGAAGTCCTGGCCGGCGAACTTCAGCGGGTCGACGAGGTCGAACTCGTCGAGACGGTCGAGCAGGGAGGGGTTGTTGTAGCCCAGCGGTGCGCTGGCGACGTGGGACGTAAAGTCCAACAGGACGTTCCCGTCGACGTCCCGGCAGTACGGCCCCCGGGCGTCGGCGGTCGCGTCCCAGACGAAGTCGTAGACGTGCGTGGCCGGCGCGGCCACTTCGTGGTGGTGGTCGACGCGTTCTCGGGCGCGCGTGCCGGGGAACTGGTCGACGCTCGGTTCGGCGCTGTCCCGGTCCATGCTGTCATTTCACACGGGAGCGTAGTAAAAGTAAGTGAGGTGACTGGTTTGGGGGCTGTCAGGGTCCCGCGTCCGTCACTATCGACCGCTCTGCCCATCACCAATCGCTAAGGGGCGCTGGCTCGACACCACGAACGATGACGCATGGGTTCGACCTCGGCGACCGCCTCCGCGAGCGTGAACGGCAGGACTTACGCCGCCACCTCGACGTGACCGAGCGAGTCGCGCGACGCACGCGCTTTGCCGACGACCCGAAAAGTGGTGCGGCCGACTTCGGCGAGGAGATGGTCGTCTTCGCGGCGAACAACTACCTCGGACTGGCCGACGACGGGCGCGTCCAGCGCGCGGCCGAACAGGGGGCGCGAACCGTCGGGACAGGTGCGGGGGCGTCTCGCCTCGTCACGGGCGATACGCGTCTCCACCGCGCGCTCGAACGCGACCTCGCGGACTGCAAGGGGACCGAGCGAGCGCTCGTCTTCTCCTCCGGGTACGCCGCCAACGTCGGTACCATCGACGCCCTCGCGCCGGACGCCGTCTTCTCGGACGAACTGAACCACGCCTCCATCATCGACGGTTGTCGGGTCGGCGCGGCAGAGACGGTGGTGTACGACCACTGTGAGGCCGACGACCTGCGGGCGAAGATGGCCGAGCGGGCGTCGACGGCCGGCGACGGCGAGCAGTGGTTGGTCGTCACCGACTCCGTCTTCTCGATGGACGGCGACGTCGCGCCGCTCGCGGCGCTCTGTGACGCCGCCGAGGAGTACGGCGCGTGGCTGATGGTTGACGAGGCCCACGCCACCGGCCTGTTCGGGAACGGCGGCGGCGTCGTCCAGCGCGAGGGACTCAGCGACCGCGTCGATATTCAACTCGGGACGCTCTCGAAGGCGCTGGCGAGTCAGGGCGGGTACGTCGCCGGCGACGAGGAACTGGTCGAGTACCTCCTGAACGCAGCGCGGTCGTTCGTCTTCTCGACGGGACTTGCGCCGCCCGCGGCCGGTGCGGCCCGCGAGGCGCTTCGAATCGCTCGGGAGACAGACCAGACAGACCGCCTCTGGGAGACCGTCGAGACCCTCAGAGAGGGGCTTGAAGCGATGGGCTACGAAGTGCTGGGCGAGACGCACATCCTCCCGGTGCTGGTCGGCGACCGGGTAGACGCCCTCGAACTCGACGAGCGACTCCGCGACCACGGCGTCGTCGCCCCGGCCATCCGCCCGCCGACGGTTCCGGAGGGAACGTCCCGAATCCGCGTCGCTCCGATGGCCACCCACACCGACGCTGATCTGACGCAGTGTCTCGACGCCTTCGAGGCGGCCGGGAAGGAGGTCGGTGTGCTGTGACCGACGCGAGTCCGGGTGGGTTGTTCGTCGTCGGGACGGGTACCGGCGTCGGCAAGACCGTCGTCACCGCCGGCCTGACCGGGTGGCTCCGTGACCGCGGCGTGGATGCCGTCGCAGTCAAACCCTGCCAGACCGGCTATCCGCCGGACGACGACGCGGCGTTCGTCGCCGAGGCCTGTGGGAACGAGACGGCGTCGATCTGCCTCCGCCGACTCGCGCCCGCGCTGGCCCCCGAGGTGGCCGCCGACGTGGCCGAGGCCGATCTCTCCTACGACGAGATCCTGTCCGGCGTTCGAACGGCGGTCAACGCCCACGAGGTCGGCGTCGTCGAGGGTATCGGTGGTCTCCGGGTCCCGCTGGCGGACGGCGCGGAGGTTCTGGACCTCGTCGCCGCCCTCGGCCTGCCGGCGGTCGTCGTCGCTCGGTCGGGCCTCGGCACGCTGAACCACACCGGGTTGACCGTCGATGCCCTGCGCGCACACGGCGTCTCGGTCCACGGCGTCGTCCTCAACGAGTACGAGGGCGCGACCGTCGCCGAACGGACGAACCCCGACGTGTTGGAAGGGATGACGGACGCCCCGGTGTGGACGCTACCGCCGCTCGACCTCCGGGAACCGTCCGAGGCAGTGAGCGGCGTCCGCGAGCACCTCCCGGCGGCGGCTCTCTCGGCAGTAACAGAGTTCTGACGCCGACGCTCGCACAAAGGGGTCGAATCGGGGAAAGGGGGTCCCCGAGCGTGTGACACTACGGAGCCTCTCGGCTCCACTTTCACTATGGCGTCAGACATCCAAAAATCCTGAGGTGCATTTCCACTGGAGATTTGTAAATAATACGGCCAGATGTTCGAGTATCTACGTTTAAAACCGCAGGCGAAAGGGACCTTACTCCTCTAGCTGGAGCAGTGAGGTGACGTCGACGCCGTCGTCCAGCAGCGTCTGCATCCGTTCGACGGTACCCTGGTCCCGCGTTCGGCCCGACCGAAGCACGTCTTCGACCCGGTCGATAGTCGTCCGCGTGTCGGACTGGACGAGCAGGATGGGGACGTTCTCGTCTTCGGCCCGGCCGAGCACGGCGCTCGCCGGGCGCAACCCGCCAGTCAGCAGGAGCGCTTTGATGCCCGAGGCTTCGAGCGCCGCCGTCTGGACCTCCGAGCGGTCGCCGCCGGTGACCATCACCGCGTCGCGGGTGCGCCGGAACTGGTCGAGGGCGCTGTTGCCGCCCATCGCCCCGACGGTGAACCGTTCGACGTGGACGTCCGTCGACGCCTCGTTGGTGAGTACGTCGGCGCCGAGACTGCGAGCGAGGTCTTCGACCGTGATGCCGGCGAGCTCCTGCACGCGCGGGAGCGACCCGAACACCGGGACGCCGCGGCCTTCGAGGAAGGGCAGGACGTCGTCGGTCAGTTCGTCCATCGCGGCGTCGGTGACGCCGTTGAACAGGACGCCGGCGAGGCGGTCACCGAGCGACCGGGCCGCGGCGAGCACCTCGTCGGCGTCGCCGACGGTCGCGTACCCACAGACGAGGAGGACGCGCGCGTCGAGCGCTTCGGCGATGTCGGCGTCGGTCAGGTCGACGATACTGCCCGTCTCGAGACGGTCGCTCCCTTCGACGACCATCAGGTCTTTGCCCTCGGAGATGGCCTGGAAGTTGTCGACGACGCGCCCGCGGAGTTCGTCTGCGTCCTCACGGCCGCGGATGGCCTCTTGTACGAACGTCGGCGAGTAGACGATTGGCTCCATCTCGTGGACCTCCGCGTCTAACCCGAGCAGTTCTCGGGCCAGCATCGGGTCCTCGTCCCGGGTTTTGCCGACCGCACTCTGGAGTCGGGTGCCTTTCGGCTTCATGTAGCCGACCTCCTTGCCGGCCTCCTGGGCCGCCTTTGCGAGTGCGAGGGTGATTGCCGTCTTGCCGATACCTTCCTCCGTAGACGTGACGAGTAGCGTGTTCGAGTCGGTCATAGTTCCTCCTGGTCGATGGTGAGTCGCAGGTCGACCGCCTGCACCCCGTCGGGGGTCGCGACGAGCGGGTTGATGTCCAGTTCGACGATGGCCGGGAAGTCCGTGACGAGCTGTGAGAGCCGCTGGACGGTCTCGACGAGGGCGTCCTCGTCCACGGGGTCACGGCCGCGGGCCCCGCGCAAGAGCGGCGCGGAGTCGATGTCGTCTAGCATCTCTCTGGCCTCGGGTTCGCTCACTGGAGCGACTCTGACAGTGTTGTCTTCGAGGACCTCCACGAAAATACCTCCGAGGCCGAACAGCAGGAGCGGGCCGAACTGCGGGTCCCGGTTCATCCCGAGGATGGTCTCGGTGCCCGAGTCGAGGTCGACCATCTCCTGGACCTGCACGCCGAGGACGGTCGCGTCCTGCTGGTAGTTGCGCGCGCGGACGACGAGGTCCTCGTAGGTGTCTCGAACCTCGTCTGGCGGGACGCCGACCTCCACGCCGCCGATGTCGGACTTGTGGAGGATGTCCGGGCTGACGATCTTCATGACCACCTCGTCGCCGATCTCCTCCGCGAGGTCCTGTGCCTCGCTGGGCGAGGAGACGACGCCGCCTCGTGGCGTCGGGATGCCGTAGGCGTCGAGCAGTTCCATCGCTTCGACCCCGAGGCGGTTCGTGTTCCGCCGGGCGGCGGACTCCAGAACCTCGCGAGCGCGCTCGCGGTCCACGTCGAAGGCGGTCGGCTCCTCGTACTCGCGGGCCTGTATCTCCCCGTAGTCGCGGAGGGCGTCCAGGCTATCGACCGCACGCGCGGGGTCGAAGTAGTTCGGGATGCCGGCCTCGCTCAGGATGTCCTGCCCTTCGCCGACGGACTTGCCGCCCATCAGCGTCGTCGCGATGGGCATCTCGGCCTCCTGTTGCTTCTCGGTGACGACTTCGGCGAGTTCCTCGAAGGAGAGGACCGCCGTCGGACAGGCGACCACGACGGCCATCGAGACGTTGTCGTCTTCGAGAACCGTCTCTAGAGCTATCTCGAATCGCTTCGCCGGGGCGTCTCCGATGATGTCGACCGGGTTGTAGATGTTCGCCTCGTCGGGCATCGTCTCGCCCAGTCGGTCGAGCGTCTCGTCTTCGAATTCCGCAAGCGAAAGGTCCGAGTCGCCGACGGCGTCGGTCGTCATCACGCCGGGGCCGCCGGCGTTCGTGACGATGGCTATCTCCTCGCCGTCGGGGAGTGGCTGGCCCGAGAGAATCTGTGCGAAGTCGAACAGTTCCTGTACGGACTCGACCCGCAGCGTGCCGGCCTGTTCGAGGCCGGCCTCGTAGGCCCGTTCGGACCCGGCCATGGCCCCGGTGTGTGAGGCGGCGGCCGACGCCCCGGCGTCGGTGCGCCCGGACTTTACGAGGACGATAGGTGTGTCTTGTGTCACCTCGCGGGCGGTCTGGATGAACTTCTCGCCGTCGTCGATATCTTCCAGATAGCCGAGGATGACGTCCGTCTCGGCGTCGTCGCCCCACTCCGCGACGAAGTCCCCCTCGTCTAAGATGGCCTTGTTCCCCAGCGAGACGATGTCCTTGAACCCGACGTCGCGTTCGGCGGCCCAGTCCAGGACGGCGGTGACGAACGCCCCCGACTGACTCATGAACGAGATGTCCCCTTCGGTGGCCATCTCGTTGCCGAACGTGGCGTTCAGCCCCTTCGGCGTCGACATGACGCCGAGGCTGTTGGGGCCGACGAGGTTGAGGTCGTACTCCTCGGCGGCCGCACGGAGGTCACGCTCCCGGGCCGCACCCTCGCTTCCGGTCTCGCCGAACCCGGCAGTGATGACGACGACGTTCTCGATGCCGGCCGCACCGGCCTCCCGTATCGCCTCTACGGCGACGTTCGGCGGTACGACGACAACGGCGACGTCGATGGTCTCCGGCGCGTCGACGTCGGCTACCGCGTCGTAACACTGGAGACCCAACACCACCTCCTTGTACGGGTTGACTGCTACGACCTCCCCGTCGAACGATTCGAGCAGGTTCGACGTGATGGCGCGACCGACCGAACCCTCCGAGTCGGTCGCACCGATCACGGCGACCCGTTCCGGCGCAAACAGCGTCGATAGTCGTCCCATTCCTCTAGTCGCCGGTAACGGATACTCGGGGAAATAACTGCCGAGGTAATCCCGCAAAACGGGAATATGGGTGTTTAATCGGGTGATTATGGGGTTTTTGAGCTGACAGGAGCGGCGAGACAGGCGCGCCACAGCGGGGTATTTTTCCCCGTCGACTGCCAACTCCGGGCGATGACCGATCCGGTGTCGCTGACCGTGTTCGACGACGCGGTGATTCGGGCTATCGCAGACGAGAACGACGTGCCTGAAGCGGAACTGCGGGAGGCACTCGCGGACCACCAGCAGACGATGGCAACGAATCCCGGCGTCGAGGACCTCGTCTACGAGTGGCGAAAGCGGTTCGAGGACCCGGTACTCCACCGAGCGCCCGAGGTGTTCGTCCTCGGCGTCCCACCGACCGTCTGGGAGGAGTTCCGCGACCACTTGGGCTTCGAAGAACACGTCTTCACGGCCGTCACGGCCGTCCATCAGGAACAGACGCTCCGGACAGACGACGTCGCCGTCGAGGAGATCGCGCCGGACCACGTCGCCATCGTCGTGGCGCGGTAGCCCGCCGGCGCTAAGCCGCCGTTATCGGCCGACGGGGTGAGCGCGTGTCTGGAACTTTTGAGGACGATAAGGCGACCGTAGCACACGGCAGGCCCGCGGTATCGGTTCTCGACGTCTGGGGGCCGCCGATACCGACGTAATTACAAACAGGGTCTGCTCCCTCGGCGTAGACGGAGGACAGCAATGGTACCAGCAGACACACGGCCCGATCGAGGAACCGCGCTATGACCGACGGACCGACCTTGACCAGACGACGAGCGCTCGCCCTCGGTGGCGGGACGCTCGGAGCGCTCGCCCTCGGCAGTTCGACGGTGCTCGGACAGCGCGACGACGGACGTGACGGCAACCGGACGTACCGCGTCACGGTCGCTAACTTGACGCGCGGCCAACCGTTCACGCCGCCCGCCGTCGCCGCACACCGGTCGAGCGTCGAAGTGTTCGCGGTGGGCGAGGAGGCCAACAGACCGACCAGACAACTCGCGGAGAACGGGAATCTCGACCCGCTCGTGGACCTCATCGACGACACGAACGCCATCCGGGGCGCCGCAGTCGGTGAGTCACCGCTCGTGCCGGAAGCGGACCCCGGCGATACGGGCCTCCCGTACTACACCGAACTCGAACTGTCGGCCGATTCGAGCGCCGAGTACCTCACGTTCGTCAGCATGCTCGTGGCGACGAACGACGGAATCGTCGGACTGGACACCGTTCCGTTGCCCGACCGAGTCAACGAGTCCCGGACGTACTACGCCAACGGGTACGACGTCGGCACCGAGGAGAACACCGAACTGTTCGAGGACCTCGTCCCGCCCGCGAAGACGCTCATCATCGGAGGCGAATCGGAGGGCACCACGCGGAGCGACTCCGACATCTCCGAGGACGGCGTCATCCGGCCACACCCCGGTATCGACGGCGTCGGGAACCTCCCGCCGTCGGTGTACGACTGGCGCGAACCGGCCGGCTATCTGCAGGTCGAACGAGTAGAGTCCTGACCGGTCGGACGGGGGACGACTCCGATCCGGGTAGCGGGTGTTCCCCGAAACACGAAAACGAATTCGAGTGCCTCATCAAAGAAATAGTTTTTTGGCAAACCGAAAATCTCTTTCTCGTGTGGGAAGTTTTAAGTATTGTCCGTGAGTATGTAGAGATGCCTATGGCCACTCAGGAACACGTCCGGAAGCAGTTCGGTGAGGTCGAAGAGAACAAACTCCGACTCGAGAAAGAGAAGTCAGAGCAGATTATCGACGCCCTGAACCAAGACCTCGCAGACGCGTACACGCTGTATCATCAGTTGAAGAAGCACCACTGGAACGTCGAAGGTGCGGAGTTCCGAGACCTGCACCTCTTCCTCGGCGAGGCCGCGGGCAACGTCGAGGCCGCCGCTGACGAGATCGCAGAACGGGCGCAGGCGCTCGGTGGCGCACCCATCGCCGGCGGGGCAGAGCAAGCCGAACACGCGAGCGTCGAGTACGAGGGACAGGACGTCTACGACATCCGCACCTCCCTGCACAACGACCTCGAGATGTACGGCGACGTCATCGAGTCGCTGCGCGACCACATCGAACTCGCCGAGAACCTCGGCGACCACGCGACGGCACAGATCCTCCGCGAGATTCTGGTCGAGACGGAAGAGGACGCACACCACATCGAACACTACCTCGAAGACGACACGCTCGTCGTCGAGGGCGCGATGGACTGAGACGGACGGTTCTATCACTCGGTGGCTGTTGTCAGCACCGAGACGTTCGCGTACGCGTCGAAAACTGACCCGTTTTCTGTGAGAACTACCGACGGAGGTCGACGGTGAGGTCGGTCGCGATCCACCCCTCTTGATTGCCGTCTTCGGTGAACACTGTCCTGTCTTTGACGCTCTCGTGGGTAGTGACGGTCGGGCGGTCCTCGTCGGCGTCCGCGACCTCGCCGTCGTCCGTCTGCGATGGCATTATCGGAGATTAGGCCCCCCTAAAGCAAAAAGGGTTTTGGTTGGCCTAATCGTCGCGGCGAACTTTTGTACCTCTCCCCGCAAGGTGGGAGTATGAGTGCCAGTTCCGGCGACGACATCACTGCCCTCCTCACAGACCTCGTCCGGACGCTTCGAGACCTAGAGACGGAGATGGAACCGACCACGGAGAGCGGTCGGCCCCGACCACCGACGCCGAAGGAGTTGCTCCGGTTTACGAGCGACGTGACGATACCGGCCGCTATCCTCGTGCTGAAGACGAACGTCGAGGCGCTGAAACTCCTCCGGCGCGCTCTCCGGATGGCCGAAGGACGCCCGACGTCGACCGGGTCCGGTGCGAGCGAGGTCCGTCGGCGCGCGACGACGTTGAGCAAAGCGACGCTCACGCGCCTGGACGACGCCCTCACCGACTTGCAGGACGCCGTGGAGGGGCGACCACAGGACGAGGACGCTCGGGAACTCCTCGAAGAGGCCCGTGAGTTACGCTCGGACCTCGCCGAGCAGTTGGCCGAGACGCAGGACGATGATACCCTCGAAGGTGGTATCGACGAAGTCCCCGTTGACGTCGACGCGGAACTCGAGTCTATCAAGGACGACCTCGAAGACGCCGAAAACGGACGCGACGACGACGGAGACGGCGGAAACGACGACGTGTGAATAGCGACACTAATGGTTGCATAATAAACATAATGTTTTATTATTGTACAGCTGTACCTACAGGTACCGATGCAGAACACAGAGTGTCCAAGGACGCGTCGGGCGGAACTGTTCGTCAGGACTGAGCTACCGGGGCCGTCCCGGAAGCGGCGGACGGCCGTCGAGACACGGTTACAGGAGCTACAGTGCAACGGCGTCATCGACGGGTTCGAGACGACGACGTGGGCAAAGCGCATCCCCATCAGCGGCGCCGGCGACTGTCTGGAGCGGACCCGATACAACGAGTTCGCCGACTGGGCCAGAGCGACGGGCGCCTGTCTCAGCCCGTTTTTCGGCGTCCGGACCTGTTACAGCACCGAGACGGGCGAGCGACGGAAGGAACTCGTCCTCCCAGCCATGTGTCTCGCTATCTACGAGGACGGCGAACTGATACAGGTCGCACCGTTCAGCGAGGACGGCACGCCGAGGTCTATCGACGACTGTCTCGGCGAACTCGGTAACGCCGAGAGTCCGGCACCTACCGGCCCGACGACTGCGTCCACGGCTGACTGACGATGAGGGATACGTACACCGATACGGCTATCTCTGCAACCGACCTAGGACACTCATCCGGTGTACGATACCATGACTCATACCCGTCGGATGACCGTCTACCTTCGGTCACCCGTTCCTGACGAAACCGAACGGCGGCAGGCGAGCGTCCTCGGGCGAACCGACTCGCTTCGCCAGCAGGGCCTTCTCGACGACGTCTCCGTGAAGTACTGGCACCGGCTATCGACGGGAACCGACCCGCGTGAGACCGAGGACATCGCCGCGATGGCGGCGTGGGCCGAGGCCAACGACTGCTCGCTCACGCCGACGTTCGACCGCCACGACCGACACAGCGCGTTCACTGGTGACGATTCGGTGGTGACGCTCCCGGTCATCTGTCTGTCCTACTGGGAAGACGGCGAACTCGTCGGCGTCTACCCCCACCGGGGGTCGTGTGGCCACTGTACCGTAGCCGACGGACTCGATAGAATCGAAGCGGCGTTACAGTCCGGTGAGGCGTTAGCTCACACCGGGTCCCAGCGGTAGCCGCCCCACTCCTGGCTCTCCGGGTTCTCGCGCTTGAGGCCGACGTCGGGGTCCCGCAACTCCTCGACGTAGACTGGCTCCACTTCCGCACCCGTCTCGATTTCCTCCGTGGTCACCTGTCCGAGCGCACGGACCACGTCGCCGTCGACGTCGAACTCGACGATGGCGAGCGTGTTCGGTTGGCGGACGCCCGGCGGCGTCGCCGTGGACTTCGTCCACGTGACGACTTCGCCGCGCTGGTCGGAGAAGTCGAACGTCTCCTCCTGCGGTTCGCCACACTCCGGACAGCGCGGGTGCGTGGGGTACGAGACGTGACCGTTCGGGCACTTCCCTGCTTCGAGAGTCATTCTGCGGCCTCCATGATAGTGGTGATGACACAGTTGCCAAAGCCACCGACGTTACACGCGAGTGCCGTCTCCGCGTCGACCTGTCGCGGGCCGGCCTCGCCGACGAGTTGCTCGTAAATCTCGACGCCCTGTGCGACGCCGCTGGCACCCAGTGGGTGGCCCTTCGACTTCAGGCCGCCCGAGGTGTTGATCGGCAGGTCGCCGTCTTTCGCCGTGGCGCCGTCCATCGCCAGCTCCCACGCAGTGCCTTGATCCGCGACGCCGATCCCCTCCAACTGGAGGAACTCGAGGATGGTGAACATGTCGTGAAGTTCGGCCACGTCGAGGTCCTCGGGGCCCAGACCGGCCATCTCGTAGGCCTGCTTACTCGACTCCACGACGCCGCCCATGACAGTAGGGTCGTCGCGTTCGTGGACCACGTGAGTGTCCGTCGCCCCGCCGATACCGGAGACGACGGCGTACTCGTCGGTGATCTCCTTCGCTCGCTCTTCCGTGGTGAACATCATCGCGGCGCTCCCGTCCGTGATGGGACAGAAGTCATAGAGCCGAAGCGGATCCGCGATGATTGGCGAGTCGAGTGCCTGCTCGACGGTGATCTCCTTCTGGAACTGCGCGTTCGGGTTGTCGACGCCGTTCTTGTGGTTCTTCACCGCCACGCGCGCGAGCGACTCCCTCGGGGCCTCGAACCGTTCGAGGTAGTGACGGGCAGTCATCCCGGCGAACGACGGCAGGGTCACGCCGTGTTTGTACTCCGCTGGATGCGTGATGGAGGCGATGATGTCAGTCGCCTCACCTGTCGTCTTGTGGGTCATCTTCTCCCCACCGACGAGCAGCGTCATCTCGCTTGCACCGGAGGCGATCGATTGCCACGCCTCGTAGATGCCCGCACCGCCCGAGGAGGAGGTCTGGTCGACCCGTTCGCTGTACGCCGGCAAGACGCCGAGGTCGTGGGCCAGCGCGTTCATCACGCCCGTCTGGCCCTCGAACTCGCCGCTCGCCATGTTCGAGACGTACAGATGCTCTACGTCGGTCGGTGTGACACCGGCATCGTCGAGGCACTCTTCGCCCGCTTGGGCGAGGAGTTCCTGTATCCAGGCGTCACGCTGCCCGAACTTCGTCATCGACGCACCGATTACTGCGACTCCCATGTGTGAGCACACTCGGGGGGGTAGTGTATTCGTTACGGTCCCACCAATTGAATGAGACGACGCTACGCCGAGGGCGCGACCGCGAGGCCGCTCCCAGACACCGTCGAGACAGTCGACACGCGGAGTCGCCACCCGTCGCCGAAACGGCTGGCGGACACGATAGCTGGCGGAACGCCGGTCCGCCGGAGTAGTTCCACGGCCACGGGGAGGACTGGACACCGGTCACCGTCCAGCGACGGCCGATACCCAGCGAGCGTGATGCGGTACTGGCTTTCCCCGTGGTCTGGCGTCGGTTCGACGCTGAACGACCGCACGAGGTCACAGGACCGGAGCGTGGTGAGCGCGCTCCGACGCGGCCGGTCGGCGGTCGACCGCCGCGGCAACCGACCGGCGGCCGCCGAGAGGACCGTCGCCTGCTCGTCCGGCGGTAACGCCTCGTCGATGGCCGTCGCGGTGCTCTCTAGCATCGAGAGACAGAGTCGGGTCCTGTTCTCGGTCGTCTCCGCGGCCTCGAGGTAGGTGTCCATGACCCGGCGCTCGATGCGTCCGTACCGGTTCGAGAGCGTCTCGAACAGTGCGCCGGCCACCCGGTGACAGTACGCCGGAAGGGACTGTGTCACCGTGGCCGTGGTCGACCCCGCAGTGGTCTGGGAGACGACGAGGCCGTGGACGGCGACGTACGGGTCGTACCGCCGGAGTGCGGTTCGGTAGGCGGTCGCGACGCTCGCGGCCTCCGCCGCCGTCTCTCTGTCCGGGAACTGCTTTCCGGTCACCGGCACCGGCGACTCGCCGGTCCGAGCGCTGCGGACGCGGTAGGGACCGACGGCGACGCTCAGTTCGTCGATTCGCGCTCGGATGTCCGCGAGTGTCCGTCCGACCATGTTACAGTGAGTGTTTCGGCACTATCTCGGGGTCAGGCGTGTACCTGACGGCCGCCTCGATGTCGAACACGTCCCGGAGGAGTGCCTCGGTCACCACGTCGGTCGGCGGCCCCCAGTCGTACACGCTGCCGTCGTCGAGCGCGATGAGGTAGTCGGCGAACCGCGCGGCCTGCGCGATGTCGTGGAGGACGACGACCACGGTCACGTCTCGTTCCTCGTTCAGCCGCGTCACCGTCTCCATCACCCGTAGCTGGTGGTGTAGGTCGAGGAACGTCGTCGGTTCGTCGAGCAAGAGGACGTCGGTGTCTTGGGCCAGCACCATCGCGATGAAGACCAACTGCTTCTGGCCGCCCGAGAGGTTCCCGACGGGCTCTCCCCGGAGGTCCTCGACGCCAGCGAGGTCGATGGCGCGGGCGATGGCTTCGGCGTCGGATTCACCGAGCGATTCGAAGAAACCGCGATACGGGTAGCGACCGTGGGCGACGAGGTTCTCTACGGTGACCGTCTCGGGCGCGTCGTTCTCCTGTGAGAGATGCCCAAGCTCACGGGCGAGGGCCTTCTGGTCGTAGGTCTGGACGTCTTTGCCCTCCAGCAAGACCTCGCCCTCGTCGGGACCGAGTTGCCGAGCGAGCGTCTTCAGGAGGGTGCTCTTGCCACTGCCGTTCGGGCCGACCAGCGCCGTTATCTCGCCACGTGGTACGTCGATGCGGTCGACGGTGACGACGGGTTCGTCGGTACTCGCGTAACCGATTTCGAGGTCGGACCCGACCACGGCACTGTCGGCGGGCTGTGCCTCCGAATCCGAGTTCGTCAACGGGTCGTTCGTATCGGGTGTCTGCATCAGAGTTCACCGAGTTGTCGTTGTTTTTGCATCAGGTAGAGGAAGTACGGGCCACCGAGCAATCCGGTGACGATACCGACCGGGAGCTGGATGGGCGAGAGCGCGAGGCGCGCGCCGACGTCGGCGGCGGTCACGAGCGCGGGGCCGGCGAAAACACAGCCGATGACGAGCCGGCGGTAGTCGGTCCCGACGATGTTGCGCACGAGGTGTGGCACGACGAGGCCGACGAAACCGACCAGCCCAGCCACGGCGACGGAGATGGCCGTCGCGGCGATAGCGAGCGCCGAGAGCCCAAACCGAACGCGCTCGACCCGCATCCCGAGCGAACTCGCGGCCTGTTCGCCGAGCAGGAGGACGTTCAGTTGGCGTGATCCCGCGATAGCGAGCCCGAGAGCGAGGACCGTCCACGGCAGTGCCAGCCGGACCTCGCTCCAACTCGTCCCCGTCAGCGACCCCGTTAGCCACGACAGCGCCGTCTGGACGACGCCGGTGTTGCCGGCAAAGAAGAACAGCCCGGTCTGTAACGACTGGCCGATGGTCGCGACGACGATGCCGGCGAGGATGAGGCGTACCGGGCTGGTCCCGTTCTGCCAGGCGATGGCGTACACGAGCAGGAACGCCGCCGTACCGCCCACCGCGGCGACGAACGGGAGGTACGACGAGAGGACGGGCACGAGGATGAGGACGACGAGCACCGCGAGGCCCGCACCTGCCGAGACGCCGAGGACGTAGGGGCTGGCGAGTTCGTTGCGCGTGATCGCCTGAAAGATGGCGCCGGCCACGGCGAGGTTCGCACCCACCATGACGCCCACGAGGATGCGCGGGAGCCGTATCTTCCAGAGGATGAGCGTACTGTTCGCCACGTCCGGGAACTCGCCGCCGAGGAGGAGTCCCGCCAGAACCCGCGGGTCCGCCACGATAGCGGGGTCGGTCAGCCCGGCGATCACCTCCGCCGGGGTCATCGGGTACGAGCCGTACCGTAGTTGAACGAACGACGCGACGACGAATACGACGGTGCTCCCGAGGGCGAGGAGCCCGAGTTGGCGGTCGAGCAGGACGCGCCAGCCGTCGGAGACGCCACTCACGTTGTCGCCGGGCCCGCTGTCGCCGTGGGACTCGTGGGTCATCTGGTGGTGCGCCTCGGTATCAGAAGTTCCCGGTTACGATTTCGGAGACGCGACCGCGGTCGAACAGCGTCTCGTCGCTCGTCACTTCGCCGAACGTCTCGGGGAACAGCTGTTGTGCCGCCCGTTCGGTGAGGAAGAGGTTCTGAATCGGCCCCTGATGGAGGAACCCGCCGCGGTAGACGCGCCCGTTCTGGACGCACGAGAGTTTGCTCGCGACGTCGTGGTCTCGCATGTAGGCGAGGACCGTGTTGCGGAACTCCTCGGCGGACTTGCGCTCGTGCCCTCTGACCAGTAGTACGTCGGGGTCGACGTTGAGCATCGATTCGTAGTCGATTTTGCCCCTGTCGGAGGTACTCAGGCCGTCGATACCCGTGCCGGCGAGCGCGTCGCCGACGCCGAGGTCGTGCCACTGCTTCTTGCTGGTTCCCTTGTCCGTGATGCGATACGGCGAGAACTGCTCGGGTTGGTCCGCGCCGGCGTACGTCAACAGGACGTTCGGGCGCTCGCCGGCCGACGGGAGTTGCGTCTGTACCTTCGTGATGAACTCGTCGTGGAGCGAGGCGAACTGCTCGTAGCGCTCGGTCTCCTTGAACAGGTTCGCCAGTTTCCCGAACGCCTCGTACATCGTGTAGTAGCGGTAGTCGTGCCACTCGTCCTCGCGTCGGAAGTTGAGGTTCCCGAAGAACGGCGCGACGGCCTCGCGAATATCCTCGACGTCGCTCTCGGACCACCCGAACCAGTTGATGAGCATCTTCGGGTCCATCAGGTGGACGTCGTTCTCCAGCGCGTAGAACGGCTCTTTGGGGATGGTGTCGCCCAGTAGTTCGTTCTCGGTGAGCGTCGAGCGGTCGACGTTCACACCGTCCAGTTCGTCGTAGACGTAGGTGTAGTACCGGTCTGCGTACCCGATGCCGGTGATGCCGTCGGCCTGTCCGAGCGCGACGGCCATGTCGGCGTACGCGCCGTCGTAGGCGATCCACTTCTCGGGGACGGACTCGAACGTCACCTCGCCCATCGGGGCCATCGAAACCGAGTAGGAACTGCTTTCGGTGGTGGTCGTCGATCCCGTCGTTCCGTTCTCCGAGTTCGTTCCGTCCGTCTCGCTGCTACCCTGCGAACAGCCAGCGAGGAGTCCTGTGAGTGCGATACCACCAGTCTTCACGAAGTCGCGACGATCCATGCTTAGGTTTAGGCCACCCTAATTGTGATAAAGGTTCCTATCTTTAGGCAACCCTAAACAGTCGCGGAGTGCGTTGTCGGCTGGTGCCAATCCGCACAAAGTATATCACTGCGCCCTGTCCAGATTCTCCTATGCAGGAGGCATGGGTTCAACTGCAGTGTCCCGATTGCGAGGAGAACTGGGAAGCGAACGTCGCCGACCTCTCCAGCCCCGATACGACGTTCGCGTGCAAGGACTGCGGCCACGAACGGCGCCTCGCGGAGTTCATGAAGACGGCCCGTGACCTCGAAGTGTTAGAACAGTTCGAGTAATCAGTACCGCGCTCGCGCCGCCGCTTTCCACTCGTCGCCCCGTTCGACGTTCTCGGGGCGACGCTGTTTTCCGAAGCGCTCCAGTCGGCCGGCCAGTTTCCAGTCGTCGACGTACTCGACGGTCTGCCTACTGGCGGCCGCCGCGGCGGCCGCACGCTGCCGGTCGGTGACGTGGGCGCCGACGGCGGCGGTGATGGCCGCCGCCTCCGAGGCCGTCGCGTCGTCGGGTATCGAGACGGCCAGTTCACCGTCCTCGACGGTAACGGTCACCCCCTGGGGGGCCTCGTCGACGGACTGCTCGGCCGTTTCGGGTTGTTCGAGCGACGACATCAGAGCGGGATGTTCCCGTGGTCTTTCGGTGGGGTGTCTTCGCGCTTGCGCTGGAGGAGGTCGAGGTCGTCGATGAGGCGCTTGCGCGTGTCCTTCGGTTCGATGACGTCGTCGAGGTAGCCGCGCTTGGCCGGGCCGTAGGGGTGGGCGAACTCCTCGCGGAAGTCGTCCATCAGCGCCTGCCGTTTGGCGTCGGGGTCGTCGGCGTTGGCGATCTCCTTGCGATAGAGGATGTTGACGGCCCCGCGCGGGCCGAGAACGGCCATCTCCGACCCCGGCCACGCGTAGTTGACGTCGCTGCCGAGGAACTTCGACGACATCACGATGTAGGCGCCACCGTAGGCTTTGCGGACCACTACCGAGAGGAGCGGGACCGTCGCTTCGGCGTAGGCGTAGATGAGTTTCGCCCCCCGTCGAATGATGCCGTTGTGCTCTTGGTCGGTGCCGGGCATGAACCCGGGGACGTCGACGAAGGTGAGGATAGGGATGTTGAACGAGTCACAGAACCGGACGAAGCGAGCGGCCTTCTCTGCGGCGTCTATGTCCAGGGTTCCGGCGCTCACTCGTGGCTGGTTCGCGACGACGCCGACCGACTGGCCGTCCATCCGAGCGAACCCGGTGATGACGTTGCGCGCCCAGTTGCCGTGGACCTCGAACAACGATTCCTCGTCGACGATGCGCCCGAGGACCTGACTCATGTCGTAGGGTTTGCGCGGCGCCGAGGGGACGATGTCCGTGACCTCCGGTACTTCGCGGTCCGGTTCGTCCCACGGCTTGACCCGCGGGGGGTCCTCCATGTTGTTCTGCGGGAGGTACGAGAGGAGTCGGCGGATGTTCTCCAGTGCCTCCTCCTCGGAGGGGTACGAGAAGTGGGCGACGCCGGACTTCGTCGAGTGGGAACTGGCGCCGCCGAGTTCCTCTTTGGACACCTGCTCTCCGGTGACCGTCTCGATGACGTCCGGCCCGGTGATGAACATGTGGCTGGTGTCCTGCACCATGAACGTGAAGTCCGTCAGCGCCGGGGAGTACGTCGCACCGCCGGCACACGGCCCCATGATGGCCGAAATCTGTGGAATGAGGCCGCTCGCCTTCGTGTTGCGCTCGAAGATCTTCGCGAACCCGACCAGCGAGTCGACGCCCTCCTGAATGCGTGCGCCGCCGGAGTCGTTCAGGCCGATGACGGGGACGCCGTTCTCGATGGCCTTGTCCATCACCTTGCAGATCTTGTCGGCGACGACTTCGCCGACTGAGCCACCGAGGACGGTGAAGTCGTGGGCGAAGAGGAACACCTTCCGTCCGTCGACTTCGCCGTAGCCCGTGACGACGGCGTCGCCGGCGTAGCGCTTCTCCTCCATCCCGAAGTTCGTCGAGCGGTGTTCGACGAACGGGTCGACCTCGTTGAACGTCCCCTCGTCGACGAGGAAGTCGATACGCTCGCGGGCGGTCATCTTGCCCTTCTCGTGTTGGGCCTCGATGCGCGCCTCGCCGCCGCCGAGTTCGGCCTGCCGGCGCTTCTCGCGCAGTTCCTCGACTGGGTCGCTGGCCGATTCGCTCTCGTCTGCGTCCGGGTCTTCCTGTTTGCTCATGTTACCACTCCATCCCGCCGTTGACGCCGAGTACCTGTCCGGTCATGTAACTGGACTCCTCGCTGGCGACGAACCGCACGATGCCCGCGATGTCTTCGACAGTGGCAAAGCGGTCGAGCGGAATCTCGCGGAGTATCTTCTCCTGTACACGCTCTGGTACCTCCTCTAGCATGTCCGTCTCGACGAATCCCGGTGCGACGCAGTTGGCCGTCGCCCCGGTGTGTGCGAGTTCGAGAGCGAGCGTCCGCGTGAAACCGAACAGGCCCGATTTCGTCGTCGCGTAGTTGGCCTGCCCGATGTTCCCCTGCTGACCGACGACGCTAGAGATGTTGATGAGACGGCCGTGTTCGGCCTCCTTGATGTCGTCGTAGAACGCATCGGTACAGTTGAACACCCCGCCGAGGTTGACGTCGATGACCGTATCCCAGTCCTCGCGGGTCATGTTCTCGAACTTCTTATCGATGGTGATGCCCGCGTTGTTGACGAGGACGTCGGCCGGTCCGTACTCGTCGACCACCTTCTCTCGCATGGCCTGCACTTCGTCGGGTTTCGCGACGTCGGCCTGTGCGGCGATTGCTTCGCCGCCCTCCTCTCGGATGCTCTCGACGACAGCCCGCGCTTCGGCCTCGGAAGACCGGTAGTTGACGACGACGTTGGCCCCGTTTCTGCCGAGGTCCTTCGCGATGCCGCGTCCGATGCCTCGTGATGACCCTGTAACCACGCAGGTCTGGTTGTCGAGGTTCATGGTTCTTCGATGTGACCCCCGTTGCTTGATGCACTCATCTCTCGACTAGGAGGGCAAAGCACAGCCAAATAATAGTTCGCCTTAGACGCCTTTAATCGTCGTCGCGTGAATATAATCACCTTGGGTGACACTACCATCGTGATTCTCGAGTTACAGACTCACGAAGGAACGAAACCGTGAAGCCGGTGGCCGCTCCGTCTGAACGATAACGACACGCTCTTTAGGGCGCCCTAAAGATGTTGGGGCACGATGAGCGAGGACATCTGTGTCGTGGTGCCGACGATACGGAACCACGAGTGCATGCGACAGTACTTCGAGAACGCCCACACCCACGGGTTCGACCTGGACCGACTGTTCGTCGTTCTGGTCACCGAGGACTTCTGTGACACCGACGCCATGGCCGAGATGCTCTCCGATGCGGGCGTCTCCGGTGTCGTCTTCGACGGCGAGGCCCGCGCCGAGTGGTTCGACCAACAGGGCATAGCCGAGTACGACCACCTCATTCCCGAGGCCAGTCACGCACAGACGTCGTTCGGCCTCCTGTACCTCTGGGCCAACGACTTCGAGTACGGCGTGTTCATCGACGACGACACGCTCCCCCACGAGGACGTCGACTTCTTCGGCACCCACATGGCGAACCTCGCCTTCGAGGGCGAGATCGAGACCGTCAGCTCCGACGAGGACTGGGTGAACGTCCTCTACCAGAACGAGGACGACCACGGCCTGTACCCCCGCGGGTACCCCTACGCGGCGATGGACGAGACGGTCGAGACGGCGACCACGTACGTCGACGACGTTGTCGCCTCACAGGGCCTCTGGACGAACGTCCCCGACCTCGACGCCGTCCGCATCCTGATGGACGGCGACCTGCAGGGGCAGGCCCAGACCCGAACCGACGAGACGGACTTCGGCGAGGACTTCGTCGCCGCCGAAGGGAACTACCTCACGGTCTGTTCGATGAACCTCGCCTTCCGCCGGGAAGTCGTCCCGGCGTTCTACCAGTTGCCGATGGACGACAACGAGTGGGACGTCGGCCGTTTCGACGACATCTGGTCGGGCCTGTTCCTCAAACGGGCCTGTGACGTCCTCGGCAAGCAGATTTACAACGGCGACCCGCTCTGTGAGCACAACAAGGCCCCACGCTCGACGTTCTCGGACCTTACCAACGAGGTCCACGGCCTCGAACTCAACGAACACGTCTACGAGGAGATAGACGCCGTCGGCGACGACGCCGACTCCTACGCCGACGTGTTCGAGGCGATGGGCGAACGACTCACGGAGGGCGATTTCAGTGACTGGGAAAACGGTGCCTTCCTTAACTACTGCGGGGAGTTCATGCTCGACTGGCTGGACTGCCTCGACGAACTGGCGGCCAACGAGACGGACCGTGTCCCGGCGACGGCGGACGACTAGAAACGCAACTATTTAGGCAAACCTAAAGCAATATTGACAACGATGACTGACTCTCACGACGATGCGTCCGGCCGGGCTGTCGCCCCCGCGTCTCGGCGGCGATTCCTCGCGCTCGGTGGCGCGTCGCTTGCCACTGCGCTCACTGGCTGTTCCGGTGTTCTCAACAACGGCGGCGGAAGTTCGAGTGGTGCCGTCTCACTGGCCGACTTCCGCGGCTCCGGCCCGTTGGTCGAACGGCGCGAGTCGCCAAGTGGGACGTCTATCGAGGACCTTCCGGACCTGGAGGGCGAACTGACCCTGTACCTCGGCGGCGGCGAAGGCGGCCTCTATCTCGACCTCATCGAACTGCTGGAGCGAAAGTACGAGAACTTCTCGGCGAGCCATCGCCTCGAACCCTCCAGCGACCTCGCGAACACTATCATCGAGGAGTACGAGGCAGACGCGACGCAGGCCGACGTGTTCATGGCCGTCGACGCCGGGTCGCTCGGCGCGGTTGCGAACGCCGGTGCGACCGCGCCCCTACCGGAGGAGGCGCTCTCTGCCGTCCCGGAGGACTTCCAGGACGGGCAGGGCCGCTGGGTCGGTATCGCCGGTCGCGCCCGCTCGATTCCGTACAACACGGACCAGTTCTCGGCGTCGGAGATTCCGTCGACGGTCCAGCAGTTCCCCGAGACGGCGGCGTTACAGGGGACGATGGGGTGGGCACCGACCTACAGCGCGTTCCAGTCGTTCGTCACCGCGATGCGTCTCCTCCGTGACGACGACGAGACGAGGAGGTGGCTGCAGGCGATGCTCGACCACGGCATCACGGAGTACAACAACGAGTTCGTCGTCTCGAACACCGTGGCCGACGGCACCATCGGGGCCGGCTTTGCCAACCACTACTACGCGCTTCGCGTGCAGTCGGGCCGTCCCGACGCCCCCATCGCGCTGGCGTTCACCGAGGGCGACGCGGGCGCACTCGTCAACGTCTCCGGCCTCGAGATCGTACAGGGGACGGACAACAGCGAACTGGCCGCGAACTTCGTCAGGCACGTCCTCTCCGCGGAGGCACAGGAGTTCTTCGCCACCCGGACGTTCGCCTATCCGATGATACCCGGCGTCGCCCCGGTCGGCGATCTCCCGCGAATCGACGAGCTGAATCCGCCGGACATCGACCTCACGGAACTGGCCGACGTCTCGGGCACCGTCGACCTGATGCGGGACGCCGGCGTCCTCTAACATGAGCGCGAGTGACCGCTTCGAGCAACTACGGGAGCAGGCAAACGGGACGGCGAGCGACGCGTCGTCACAGGCCCCGCCGGTGCTCACGGTGGTCACTATCGCACTCTCGTTGCTGTTGGTGTCGCCGCTGGTCTGGCTCGCTATCCACGCAAGCGAGATGCCGACGCATCGCATCGTCGCGCTCGTCACCGGCGAGACGGCCATCGGCGTCACGATAAACACGCTCGTCCTCGTCACGGCGGTCACTGGCGTCTCGATACTCGTCGGCGTCCCGCTGGCGATTCTCACGGTGCAGACCGACCTCCCGTTCCGGCGGTTCTGGACAGTCACGTCGGCGCTCCCGCTGGTCGTCCCGAGTTACATCGGCGCGTTCGCCTTCGTCTCGGCGTTCGGCCCGCGCGGGGAACTCGCCGACCTGCTCGCACCGTTCGGCGTCGAGCAGATTCCGCCGATATTCGGGCTCCACGGGACGGTGCTGGTACTGACGCTGTTTACGTACCCCTACGTGTTTCTCACGACGCGCGCGTCGTTGCTCTCGTTCGACGGCACCGTCGTCGAGGCGGCCCGGACGCTGAACCACACGCGCTGGGAGGCGTTCAAGCGTGTCACGTTCCCCCAGATTGCGCCGGGTATCGCGGCGGGGGCCCTGTTGGTGGCGCTGTACACGCTGTCTGACTTCGGGACGCCGGCCATCATGCAGTACGACGTGTTCACGCGGATGATATTCACGGAGCAACAGGCGCGGAACCTAGACTCCGCCGCCGTGCTCTCGATACTACTGCTCGTGATGGCGATGGGCATCCTCGGCGTCGAGTCGCGCATCAGCGCCGGCCGCGACGGCGCCTACGTCAGCAGCGGCGACCGCAGGCCCGGCACCATCCGGTTGGGCTACTGGAAACTGCCGGCGACGCTGTTCTGTGCGGCCATCGCCACGCTCTGTCTGGCGCTCCCGATCGGGATTCTCACGCAGTGGCTCCTCCGGTCCGAGTCGACGGCGCCGGGGCAGTTCACGTTCGGCCTGACGCCGATACTCAACTCCGTCGGGCTGGCGGCCGCGGCGGCGGCCATCTGTGTCGTGGTCGCGCTCCCTATCGCGTACCTCGCTGCTCGCGGTGACAGCGGCCTGTCCTCGCTCCCCGAACGCATATCCTACGTCGGCTATGCCGTTCCGGGCGTGGTCATCGGTCTCTCGCTCATCTACCTCGCGCTCCGGTTCGTCCCGTTTCTCTATCAGAGCGTCATCGTGCTGGTGTTCGCGTACGTCGTCCGGTTCCTCCCGCAGGCCGTCGGGACGACGGAGTCGTCGATCCTACAGGTCGACCCGAGCTACATCGAGGCCGCCCGGTCGCTGGGCTACGCGCCGCTCTCGGCGTTTCGCGAAGTGGTGTTGCCACTGGTCGCACCGGGTATCGCGGCCGGCGCGGCGCTGGTGTTCCTGACGACGATGAAGGAATTGCCGGCAACGCTGATGTTACGCCCCACGGGCTTCGAGACTATCGTCACGTACATCTGGCTCGTCCGGGGCGCGGCATACCAGGGACAGGCGGCGGTCCCCGCCCTGATTCTGGTCGGCGTGTCGGGACTCTCGATGCTCGTCATCCTCAGACAGGAGCGAAGGTAACATGGCAAAACAACAGACATCACAGCAACTCTCGGAGTTCGAAACGGTCGAAACGTCGGTATCTGACCCCGACCACACGGTCTTAGAGGTGAGCGGCGTCAGTAAAGACTACGCACAGGAGGAGGCCGTCTCGGACCTCTCGCTCGAAGTCAAGGAGGGCGAACTCCTGACGCTGCTTGGCCCCTCCGGCTGTGGGAAGACGACCACGCTCAGGATGATCGCGGGGCTCGAGGAACCGACGAGTGGCACCATCGCTATCGCCGACGAGAAGGTGGCCGGTGACCCCGACGGGACGTTCCGCAAGCCGGAGGAACGCGACGTCGGCATCGTCTTTCAGGACTACGCCCTCTTTCCGCACCTCTCGGTCGCCGAGAACATCGCCTTCGGCCTGACCGACATGGACGACGCCGACACCGACCAGCGGGTCGACGACCTCCTCGAACTCGTGGACCTCGAAGCCCACCACGACAAGATGCCGAGCCAGCTCTCGGGCGGCCAGCAACAGCGCGTCGCACTCGCGCGCTCGCTGGCCCCCGAACCGGACGTCCTCCTGCTGGACGAACCCTTCTCGAACCTCGACGTCCGCCTCCGGGTCGAGATGCGCGAAGAGGTTCGCAAGATTCTGAAGCGGGCGGGCGTCACCGCCATCTCTGTGACTCACGACCAGGAGGAGGCGCTGTCCATCAGCGACCGGGTGGCCATCATGAACGACGGCAACATCGCGCAGGTCGGCGACCCGGCGAAGGTGTTCGAGAACCCCGAGAGCCGCTTCGTCGCCAGTTTCCTCGGACAGGCGAGTTTCCTCTCTGCCCGCGTCACCGACGAGCAGTTGGAGACCGGACTGGGATCGTTCGACCTCGAACTGCTGAACGGCCCCATCGAGGCCTACGACGGCGCGATGATAGACGTCCTCGTCCGCCCGGACGACTTACAGGCGGTTCCGACCAGTGAACCGAAAGCCGACGGCTACGTCGTCCACCGACAGTACAACGGCCCCTCGTTCATCTACCGGGTCGAACTCCACAGTGGCGACGTCGTCCACTGTATGCACAACCACGTCGAGACGTTCGAGGCCGGCCAGCCAGTCGAAGTCGACCTCGCCGCCGACCACGAACTGGCCTGGTACCCCGCGGAATGAATCGTCTGCGGCGGCCACGGGTCCAGGCTGCCGTCGTCGCCCTGCTGGGTGGCGCCCTCGTCTTCGCCGTCTCGCACCTCGTCTTTCCGTACCACACGAGCAACCACGACGAAGCGGTGTACCTCCAGCAAGCCGCGATGCTGCTGGAGGGGCGGTTGTTCCTCCAGCCACCCGTCGACGGCGTCTTCCGCCCGTGGTTCTTCGTCGAGAGCGAGCGCGGCCTCTACTCGAAGTACACGCCGGTTCCGGCCGCGATGTTCGCCGCTGGCAAACTGCTCGGGGGATACCGAGTCGCGCTCGGACTCGTCGCCACGGGCGTCCTCGCGGGCACCTATCACACCGTCCGCGAAGCCTTCGACCAGCGGACTGGCGTCGTCGCTAGCGTCCTCATGCTCGCGTCGCCGCTGTTCCTCGTCGACGCCTCGGTGTTTCTCTCCTACGTCCCGACGACGTTCTGGAACCTCGGGTTCGCCGCGAGTTACCTCCACGCCGACCGGACCGGGAGTCGCCGGACCGGCGCGCTCGCCGGCGTCTGCGTCGGCATCGCGTTCTTCGCCCGACCGTTCACGGCAGTCCTGTTCGCGACGCCGTTCATCCTGCACGCGCTCTGGTCGCTCCGGTCGCTGGACCGCACGGTCGTCGAACGCGTCGGTCTCACCGCGGTGTTCGGCATCGGGGGCGTCCTGTTAGCGCTGGGCTATAACACCCTCACCACCGGCGACCCGCTCGTCTTCCCGTATCAGGCGTTCGCCCCGAACGACGGCCTCGGGTTCGGTGAGCGGTCCATTCTGGGGTACTCCCGGGAGTTCACGCCCGCGCTCTCGATCACGGCCAACGTCGAACTGCTCTGGAAGTTCGCGACGCAGTGGGTCGTCGCTGGACCGCTCGGAACCCTCGCGGCCGCAATCGGCGTCGCTGTCGCACGTCGACGGGGGTTCGACGCCCGGCAACTGGCGCTCGCCGGCGCGTTTCTGACAGTGCCGCTCGGAAACCTCTACTTCTGGGGGACGGTCAACATGCTCGGCGCCCTCTCGGACCCGACGGACGGTCTCGTTCGCTTCCTCGGCCCGTACTACCACGTCGACCTGCTCGTCCCTACGGTCGCGTTCGGTGCCGTCGGCGTCCTGTGGACCGCTGACCGCGTTCGAACGGCAGTCGAAGGGGGCGTCTCCGAAGACCGCGTCCGTCCGGCACTCGCGGCGCTCACGCTCGTCTGTGCGGCGGTCGGTGGCGGGGCGGCCGCCGTCGCACTCGGGGAACCCATACAGGACAACTACACCGTCACCCAGCAGTACGAGCAGGCCTACGACCCCTTCGAGGAGCGTGCTCTCTCGAACAGCGTCGTGTTCCTCCCGACGCCGTACGGCGACTGGCTGAACCACCCGTTTCAGCCCCTTCGTAACGACCCGGGATTCGACGGCGACACCGTCTACGCCATGCAAGACCGACAGTTCGACGTCGTCGAGAGCTATCCGGACCGGCAGTACTACCGCTACGGCTATCGGGGCGAGTGGATACCGTACCTCGGCCAACCGGTCGAACCGACGCTCCAACGCGTCCGCCACGCCGAGGGCGAGTCGGTGACGACGAGGGTCGACGCCACGGTCCCGGAGCAGGCACTTCTCACGTCGATTCGACTCACGAACGGCGAGCAGAACGCCTACACCACGATTAGCGGGACCGAACCGCTGGACCTCGGACTGGTGACCGACGGCAACAGCACGCGCCTTCGCGGCACGGGCGTAAACGGCACCGTCGCGGTCCCGACGCCCGAGCGCGGCACCGTGACGCTGGTCGCGTTCGTAGATTACGGCACTGGATCGGGGTTCAAGTATCGGGTGGTCCTCCCCGTCGACCAGCACAACGGTACGGTGCAGGCGCTCACGCCCCGACTCGAAGTGTGCTGGTCCGAACGACGGTGTGGCGGGCAGGCGGCCTACGTGCCCGGCAGTCACCGGTACGGCATCGAGATGAACGTGACGCTGGAGGCAACAGCATGACCGAGTACGAACTGACGAGGCGAGACGCATTGAAAGCCCTCGGTGCGGCGGGTATCACCGTCGCGGGCGGTGTTACCGCACTGTCGTGGAGCGACCGGGGTACCGACGCGGAGAGCGAGTTCGGGGACCACGAACGGCGGACGGTCTACGCCGTCGCCGCGACCGTCTACCCCAGCGAGTTAGCGGGCATCGAAGACTTCGTCGACGCCTACGTCGCGGGTCGGTTGAACGCCGATTCGACGCGCGCCGCGGCGATGGCCGACGCCGTCGCCGCCCTCGACGAGTACGCCAGCGAGTGGGAAGGCGACGAGTTCGTCGCGCTCGACCCGGCCACGCAGGACGAGACGCTCGGCGCGATGGGCGTCCGGATAGCGACGCCGGACCCCGACGGCGACCCGCGCCAGCGAGTTCGGTACTACCTCGTCAACGACCTCCTGTTCGCGCTGTACAGTTCGCCGACTGGCGGGCGACTCGTCGGCATCGAGAACCCACAGGGCCACCCCGGCGGGACGCGAAGTTACCGCCGGCCGCCCGAGTAACGTTACCGGAACCGCTCTTCGAGCGCGACGCGGACGATTGACCCGGCGATTTCGAGGCCGCCGGAGAACGGGTCGAGTTTCGTCTCCCCCTTTCGCTCGTCGTACTCGATGGGTCGTTCCCGAACGTCGTAGCCGCGCATCAGCGGCCGCATCAGCAGTTCTGCCGAGAGGCCCGTGTTCTCCGTCCAGCGAATCTTCTGGACGACCTCGCGCCGGTAGGCACGCATCCCCGTCGTCGTGTCGTGGACGCGCTTGTTCATGAGGACGCTCGCGAGCAGTGCGAACAGTTCGTTGCCGAGTTTGTTGATGCCGGGCATCTCCTCGGCGCCGTAGTAGAGGCGGTCACCGCTGACCACGTCGGCACCGTCGTTTATCTCCGCGAGGAAGTCCGGCAGGCGCTCCATCGGGTACGTGTCGTCACAGTCCGTCGTGACCACGACCGACCGGTCGGGTGCCAAGATGGCCTCTCGGACGGCGACGCCGTAGCCTTGCGGTTCCTGTTCGATGACGGTCGCCCCGTGGTCGCGCGCTATCTCTGGCGTCCGGTCGCTCGACCCGTCGACGCAGACGACTTCCGCCCGCCCGTCGGTCACGTCGTCGATATCCGAGAGCACCGCCCCGATAGCTTCCGCCTCGTTGTACGTGCCCATCACGACCGCCAGATCGTCGAACGTGTACTCGGACGCACTCGCCGTGACGCCCTGCTGTGTACTCATTACCGGGCACTCTCTGCTGGTCCCTCTTGAACTTTTAGGTTCGCCAAAATCTACTCGTCCGACAGGTACGCGGGTAACGGCGTCCCGTCCTTCCAGACAGCGTCGAACAGCGCCCGTCCCCACTGGACGGCCGAATCGTCCGTCGAGAACACCTTCGCGTCCGGCCAGTGTCCGTCGTGGTCCGGGAGCGTGAGGATGACCCACTCCTCGGAGACGCCCAGCGCGAACGGCACCGACGACACGCGGACGGGCGTCTCGTCGTACGTTCGCGGGAACGGACTATCGTCCATCTCTAGCAGTACGTCGTCGACGACGTGTTGCCCGACGAGGAGTCGTGAGTCGGCGTTGTCGGGCATCACCTCCTGATACTCTCGGTGGTACATCGGCGAGATTATCTCACAGCTCTCGACAGCGTCGACTTTCGATACCACCCACGGGACGAGGCCTCTGAGATCGTGCTCCGCCCGTTCTATGACCTCGTAGGCACCGAGTTGGGGGAGGCGACACCGAAACGCCTGTGGCAGGACGCTGGTGTCGTGACGCTCCCAGTAGCACGGGTTCGCGGCGAGCAGTCTGTCTGTCGCTCGCTGTCGTTCCAACGTATCTCCGACGAGACGCCCGGACCCGGTCAACCGCCACCCGTCGGGCGTCTCGGTCACCAGCCCCCGGGATTCGAGGTTCGACAGTGCATCGTACACTGCTGACTCACTCGCGTCCAGCGTCGATAACAGCGCGTCCGTCGGCCGGGGCTGTTCGTGGAGCGAGTCGACGACGTCGGACCGAACCGAGGACGAACCGACGTAGCTAACGAGAGAGTCAGTGCCCATACTTCCTACGGGCCGTTAGTGAAATCGATCGCACATATCAGTTTCCATCACGCTCGGAGACTTCCGCGAGACGTGAGTTACTGACCACGCGGCGGAAACTTCCGCTCGGAGATACTCGCATCTTTTTGTTTCGGTGGCGAGGATAACACATGCTGTCTGTCCGGGTTGTGTCCCTGCTGACAGTGCCGTCGCGTACGGCATCACCACCGCCAATACCGGACAGTGTTGCCGGAAGGCGACTTTCGACGCCGTCTGCCCGACGCCGTCCCGTCGTGGGCGACCGCCCACGACACTCATTGTCCTTCGACCCAGTCAGGCAGTCGGTGGTTCGTCCCGGCCGATCTGTATCTCGTAGGCCTCGATGTCCTCGTAGGTGGCCACCTGTCCACCGACGTCGACCGGCCCGTCGGCGGTTTCGACGACCAGCGTCGCTATCTCGCGGTTGGGACCGAACGAGGCTTCCTTGACCTTGCCCTGGGCGACCCAGTGGTCACCGGTCTCCACGTCACGACCCTCGATAGTGGCGTAGAACTCGCCGTCGAGCGCCGTCAAGTCCGAGATACACCGCCGAATCGTCCCGTACCGGCGGGGGAACGGCAGTTCCATGCCGTCGGAGGCGATAACTTCCGCGGTGGTCCAGAGGACCGTGTTGAGGAACCCGGAGACGAGAAAGCCGAGTTCCGAGCGGTTGAAGATGACACCGTAGCGGTCGGTGTCACCGCGGATGGATTCGCGCGTGGCGTACATCGAGTAGTTCCCGTCGGCGACGGCGACTACCGGCGTCGTGATACCGCGGCGACCCTTCACCGTCGTCGCGACGGAGTTGTAGTCGAACTCGTCCGGGTTCGGTGCCGCCGAGGCAGGAGACAGGAGGATTTCGATGGCGATACCGGCGTCGCGTCGCTCGGCCAGTTGCGACTCGAACCGGTCTAACAGCGACGGTGTCAGCGAGAGGGTCAGTTCGTACTCCGCCGTCTCGATGATGTCGTCTAGGTACCGGAGGATAGTGGGACGGGACTTCACGAGAGAGACCGCTTCCGGTTCGCGGGCCGGTGCAGTGTACCGCGTCGAGAGGTCGTCGACCAAGTCGTCGAGCGAGTCCTGTATGTCGCCGAACGCTTCCCGGGGGTCGATGGCGAGGACCTTCATCGGCCGGGACTCCTTGAGTTCGACGAGGCCGACGTCGCTCAGACTCCTGACGGTGTCGTACACTCGTGGTTGCGGGATATCGGTATTCTCCGATATCTCAGAGGCAGTCAGTTCGCCGTGTTGGAGGACGGCCAGATACGCGGCAATCTCGTATTCGCCGAGATTGAAGCGTGTAATGACCTGCTCGAGTGACGCCTCCAAGTCGTCACTGGACATATCACTGCGTTCTCTAGACGACTACAAAGAAGTTCGGCTATCGCCGCGCTACCGTACAGGCGGCGACTCAGCCGCTTCCAGTTCGCGGTTGCGAAGCGCCTCGCCGGACTTCCGGTCGAAGAGGTGAATCGCCTCTTCGGGGAACTCTGCGACGAGGTTCTGCTTGGCGTCGACGCTTTTCATCCCGTCCAGCACTGCGGTAAAGAGGTCGTCCTCGCTGACCTCGTTCCCTTCGAAGACGAGGTGGACGACGTTCTCATCACCCATCGGTTCGACGACGTCGACCACGGTCCGATAGTCGTGGTTCGACTCGACAGCGGACTTGAGCGTGACGTCCTCCGGCCGGATACCGAACACGAGATCCGTCTCCCCACCGAGAGACGAGATGGTCTCCTCCGAGAGTTCGTACTCGAAATCGTCGGTGACCAACGTCGAACCCTGTCGTTCGGCGTCGAAGAAGTTCATCGACGGTTCGCCGATGAACCCGGCGACGAACAGGTTGTTCGGCTGATGGTAGCACTCCAGCGGCGTCGCACACTGCTGGAGGATGCCGTCGTTGAGGATCGCGACCCGGTCGGACATCGTCATCGCCTCCACCTGATTGTGCGTGACGTACACCGTGGTCACGCCGAGGTCCTCCTGCAGTTGCTGGAGTTCGGTGCGCATCTCCGCCCGGAGCTTGGCGTCTAAGTTCGCCAGTGGCTCGTCCATCAGGAACACTTCGGGGTCTCGGACGATAGCACGCCCGAGTGCCACGCGCTGTTGTTGCCCACCAGAGAGGTCACTCGGTGGCCGTTCTAGGAGTTCCGGGATACCGAGGAGCTCTGCGGCCTCCTCGACGCGCATGTCGATTTCGTCGTCGGGCATATCCGTCGACTCCTCGAGCCCGAAGGCCATGTTCTCCCGCACGGTCATGTGCGGATAGAGGGCGTAGGACTGGAACACCATCGCCACGTTCCGCTTGGTCGGTGGGATGTCGTTCATCACCGTCTCACCGAGACGGATTTCGCCCTCTGAAATCTCTTCGAGACCCGCGATCATCCGGAGCGTCGTGGACTTCCCACAGCCGGACGGGCCGACCAATACGAGAAACTCGCCGTCGTCGATGTCGATGGAGACATCGTCGACGGCGACTATCTCCTCACCGTCGTCGTCGAATATTTTCGTTACGTTGTCGAGTGTCAGACCTGCCATCGCTTACTTCCCCATTGAGTTACTGCCGTATGTAATCTTTCGATGCTGTCTGGGTACTCCCAGACCTGTACCGTCTGAAGCTCCCACAGGATAGCGTATATACCCATCCTATCCAACCGCGCCGAAAGAATCGTAGTTCGAGACGGCCTTACAGGTTGCTGTAGGCGTCCTTGAGCTGGCTGATGACTTTGTCGTTTGCGGAGCCAGTGATGAACGAGCTGAACGCCGACGAGACACCGGTCTTGACCGAGGGCTTGACAGCCAGGCCGTGCTGCAGGGACGGCGGCTGCGCGTCGGAGTCGGTGAAGTCCTTGATCTGGTCCTGTGAGAACGCCGAGAACGGCTCGGTGCTCGCGTCGGTGCGCGGCGGGATGGACCCCTTCTTGGGGTTGAACCGCTCCTGTCCCTCGGTGGTACCACAGTACCGACACCACTTCGTCGTCGCTTCGGGCGACGGGTTGGCGGTCGGGTACGGGAACGAATCCATGTTCAGCATGTAGTTACCGGACGTACCCGGGAACGGGACGTAGTCCCAGTCTTCCTTGTACTTGAAGCCGTCCGTGCCGACGTAGGTCCCTGCCGCCCAGTCTCCCTGGTGGAGGAAGGCGGTCTCCCCGTTGATGACGCCGGAGTTCGCCTCGGTCCACGAGATGGAACCGGAGTCGCTCGGGTAGAATTCGCTGTATTCTCGGACGACGTCGAGCGCGGACGCGATAGCGTCGCGGTTGGCCTCGATGTTGCCCTCGACCCAGGTCGCGTTGTACGTCTCGGCGTCGGTCTGGCCGAGGAAGATGGTCGCGAACATCTGGACCGTCGACCACGCGGAGCCGGTCTGGTGCGCCATGCCCGTGTAGCCGGCGTCGGAGACGGCCTTGAGGGCGTCGGTCACGTCCGACGGCGTCTCGAGCGAGGTCGGGTCGACGCCCGCGTCCTCGACGACGCTGACGTTGTAGAACAGATTGTTGATGCGGTGGATGTTCAGCGGGACGGTAACGTAGTTACCGGCCGGCTGTGCCGCGTCCTTGACGCCCGGCAGGTAGGCGTCTTTCATGCCGTTCTTGCTCCAGACGGAGTCCTCGATGTCTTCGAGGAGGTCCGCGTCCGTAAACGGAATGAGGTTCTTGCCCGGCCACGCCTGCCACGTGCTGGGGTGGCTGCCGTTCTGGATCCGTGTTCGGATGTTCGTCCGGAGGTTGCTCCCCGCACCACCGGCGACGAGGTTGTCGTCGGTCGAGACGTTCGGGTACTTCTCCTTGAAGCCCTCGAAGAGGGCGTTGATGGCCGCGTTCCCGTCACCCTCGCCCCACCAGTGAGCGACTTCGAGAGTGCTGGTCGCGGTGGTCGTGTCGCCCCCACCGTCGCCGCTGCCGCTGCCGTCGCTGCCGTCGCTGCTGCCGTCGCCGCCATCGCCACCACAGCCAGCGAGCGATGCGGCACCTGCCGCACCAGCGATCCGAAGAGCGTTACGCCTTGTCAGCCGTTTGTCAGAGTTGTCGTCAGTCATGGTTGCACCAATACCTCACCATTTCTTATTGAGGATTCGCACTTAATACTTCTGTATGACAACAGCGCTCGTTTCACCCTCCGAAAGTGACGGAAAATCCGCCCGCAGTATGGCGATTATGACTTAATTCGGATGTGGATGAATAATTCAAGCGGCCGAATATGTAAAACTATTGTCCGCTAATTACCACGAACAGAGCCCGGAATTTGTCGATTTCTGCCCTGATATTCCACGTCGAAAATCGGCCGCGTCGGATTTCGAGAGCCAGTCCCGAACTACAGCGTGTCGAACTCGACGACAGCCTTTATTTGGTCGTCGTCGTCGACGAACGCCGGTGTGACGTTCTCCGGTTCGGCAACCGTCGTGATGAGGTCGTCCAGCAACCACTCGGGCATATCCTCCAGCGTATCGATGGCGTACTCGAAGTGCTTGACGTGGGAGTTGACTGTCCCGACGAGACACTTGTTGTGGAGGACGAGTTCGTTGTGCAGCGATCCGCCGTCGACTTCGAAGTCCCACGGTTCCGGGATGCCAAGCAGGGCGCCGACGCCGTTGGGGGCGAGTGCGTGAACCGTCTCGATGGCGTGGGGGGCAAAGCCCGTGGCCTCGTACATGTAGTCGATGGCCTCGTGGGCCTCGGGTATCTCGTCGACGGACGTCTGTCGGGAGTCGACGTAGGTCGCACCGAGTTCCTCGATGACGTCTATCGTCGGGTCCGGTCGGTCGCGACGGCCGACGCAGTAGGTCCGGTCGAACTGCTGTCCGAGCATCCACAGCGTCAGCAGACCGAGCGATCCGTTGCCCAGCACGCAGGCCGTCTCGGGACGCCACTCGAAGGGTTCCCGCGTCGCGAAGGCGTGTTCGTTCGCCTTCTCCGTAATGGAGATGGGTTCGACGAACAGGCCGTACTCCGCGAGGTCCTCGGAGATGGGGACGAGATAGTCAGCCGGCGATGTGAAGTACTCGGCCATGTAGCCGTGAGCGCCCACGATACCGCGCTCGAAGTACTCGCCGTCAGGTGCCATGTCCGGTTCGCCGCGGCGGAAGTACTCGTTCGTCTCGCCGTCAGGTTTCCGTCGGACAGTCGGGACGACGACCTGACCTTCCTCTAGCCCCGTGCCGTTCGGGTCCGCGACGACACCCACCGCCTCGTGACCCAGAATCATGTAGTCCTCGCCTTCGGGGTACCCACCATGTGCCCCGGCGATAACTTCGTGATCGGTCCCGTCGACGCCCACGCGGAGCGTTCTGACGAGCGCCTCTCCGTCGGCCGGTTCGGGTCGCTCTATCTCAAGTAACTCAGGTTCGTCACCGTCCCGTGTCACACCAATCGCTTTCATAACCTATCGGACTGTGAGAGTACTCGGGATTAAGTCTTTCTTCACCGTTATTCGACCACTAGTCTAGGGAGACAGCGCGCTCTTGCTCGCTCGACCGATAGATGGCGTCCATCACACGCTGGACGGTCAGGGCCTGTTCGACTGTGTTGGTCGCCGGGGGGTCCCCGGACGCGACTGCCTCGACGAACCGTTGTTGTTCGATGGCGTGTGGTTCCTCGTCGCGGGTCTCTATCTCGCTCGTTCGGTGGTGCATCACGCCCGTCGACGCCGTTTCGTACAGTTCGAGCGTCCCGTCGGCGAGGTTCAGCCCCGCGCCGGCCTCGTCGCCGCGGACGTAGTACTGCTGGCTGTCCGGCCGGTTGGTCGCCCACGCCACTTCCAGATTGACCGTCGACCCGTCTGCACAGCGGATGAACGCGCTCGCGGAGTCGTCGACGCTGAACTCGTCGGCACCCTGATCTTCGCCCCACATCGTGACGTAGGCGTAGTCGTCTTCGGTCCCGAACTGGGCCCGCGTCTCGCCACACACCTCGACCACGTCTGGGTAGCCGAGGAGATACAGCGAGAGGTCGATGGCGTGTGCGCCGATGTCGATGAGCGATCCGCCGCCAGCGATTGGCTGACGGGTGAACCACGACCCTCTCCCCGGGACGCCGCGTCGGCGGATGTAGTCGGCCTCGACGTGCGATACGTCGCCGAGAGTCCCCGCCTCGCAGTAGCCGACGAGGGCCTGCACTGGGTTCGCAAACCGGTTGTGGAACCCGACCATACAGAACCCCGGCGCGTCGGCGGCGGCCGCGGCGATCCGTTCGGCACTTTCCAGTGAGTGTGCGAGCGGTTTCTCGACGAGCACGTCCAGTCCCGCTTCGAGCGCTCCGACGACGTACTCCTCGTGGAACTTGTTCGGCGTGGTCACGAGGACGGCGTCGACGCTCGCGTACAGTTCGTCTGTGTCCTCGTACACCGTCGCGTCGTATTTTTCGGCGAACGACTGTCGAGCGTCGGGGTCTACGTCCATGCCCGCGGCGACGACGTCGCCGAGACCCGCGTCTTGGAGTCGGTCACAGTGGAGTTGTGCGATGTTGCCGAGGCCAACGAATCCGAGTTGAACTGTCGAGATGTCGGTCATATCTCTGCTGTCACTGTTGCAGGACAGCGCGCGCGACGAGAAAAGGGTCCCGGGTTAGTACAACTGCTTCTCGCGTTCTTCCCGCTCTTCTTCGCGCTCCTGCTTGGCCTTCTCGGCGCGGCGGCCGCGCCGGTACTCGATGATACCGGGGAGTATCTTGTTCTTCAGGTCCAGAACGAACGACCCGATGCCGTACGCCCAGAAGAAGAACAGGACCAGCATGAGGCTGAACCAGACGAGGCCGGGTAGCTGGTCTAGCATCGCTGTATCAGTCGTCTGATTCGGCTTCTCTGCCGGTCACGCCGGTATCACTGCCGACCGGTTCGAGTTTGTGGACGAGCGCGTCACCCGTCGCCGAATCGAATATGTGGACGTTGCGTCGGTCGATGGCGACCTCGATGTCCTCGTCCTCCTGAATCTCCGAGTCCGGTTCGATGCTCATCAGGAGTTGGTTGTTCGTCGTCTGCTTCTGGTCCATCGACGTCTCGCCCTCGGCCAACAACATGTAGGCGAATATCTCATCGCCCATCGGTTCGAGGATGTCCACGCGGGCGGAGATGAGCGAGGACGGGTCCCTGATCTCGTTGCGGAACTCGCCGGGATAGATGTCCTCCGGGCGGATACCGATGGTGACCTCGTCGCCGACGCCGAGGCCCTCGACCGTCGCAGGGTCGAACGCCAGCGAGAAGTTCGGCGTCTCGATGGCGCTCTCGCCGACGGTTCCCGAGATGAAGTTCATCGACGGCGACCCGATGAAGCCGGCGACGAACAGGTTGTCGGGCTCGTTGTAGCAGGTAAGCGGCGGGTCTATCTGCTGGAGGCTCCCGCTGTTGAGGACGGCGATGCGGTCCGAGAGGGTCATCGCCTCCTCTTGGTCGTGCGTGACGTAGATGATGGTGGTGTCCAGTTCCTTGTGCAGGCGCTGGAGTTCCGTCCGCATGTGGACTTTCAGCTTCGCGTCTAAGTTCGCCAGCGGTTCGTCCATCAGGAACACGTCGGGTTCACGGACGATTGCGCGTGCGATGGCGACGCGCTGTCGCTGGCCGCCGGACATCTCGTCGGGCATCCGGTCGAGCATCCCCTCTAGCTGGACGATGTCGGCGGCACGCTCGACCCGGCGGTCTATCTCGTCCTGCGGGTAGTCCCGCAGACGGAGGCCGAACGAGATGTTGTCGTAGACGTCCATGTGGGGGAACAGCGCGATGTTCTGGAACACCATCGCGATGCCCCGGTCCTTCGGCGGGAGGTTCGTCACCTCGCGGTCACCGATGTGGACTTCGCCCTCCGTCGGGATGGTGAGTCCGGCGATAGTCTCCATCGTCGTCGACTTCCCACAGCCGGAGGGGCCGACAAAGCAGATGAATTCGCCGTGATCGATGTCTAAGTTCATGTCGTCGACCGCGGTGACAATCTCACCCTGGTCGTCGTAGCGTTTCGTGACGTGTTCGAGTCGTACTCGTGCCATTGTATTACTCCTTGAGTGCGCCTGAGGTCAGTCCGCTGACGATGCGTTCCTGTGCGACGATGACGAGGATGACGACGGGGAGGACCCCGACGATGCTCGCGGCCGCCATGAGGTTGTACTGCGTAGTGTACTGGGTCTGGTAGCTCAGAATCCCACCGACGATGGGCGACCACTTCGCCGCCTCGGGCGACGTCGCCATGATGGAACTGAAGAAGTACTCGTTGTACACTGCGATGAAGGTGAGTACCGACGCAGTCGCGACGCCGGGCGCCGACAGGGGCATGATGACCCGGAACAGCGCACCCAGTCGCGTGGTCCCTTCGACGCGTGCGGCGTCCTCCAACCCGTCGGGAATCTGGCCGTAGAACGTCGTCAGGATGAAGATGGACAGCGGCATGAACAGCGCGCTGAACGGTAGCACCATCGATCCCGGCGTGTTCAGCAGGCGCGGCGGCGTGAACAGCGGGATGTCCGTGAACGGCACGGTGATCGGCGCGTTCCCGGCGAACGCCTGAAACAGCGGGATGACGAACGCGGCCGGCGGGAAGTAACTAATCGCGAGGATACCCAGCATCAGCAGGGCGCGGCCGGGGAAGCGGAGTCGGCCGAACACGTAGCCGGCCAGACTCGCGACGAACAGCACGATGACGGTCGTCGTGACCGCCAGTGCGAAGCTGTTCAGCATGTAGAGGTGGAACGGCACCTGTTCGAACACCGTGACGAACGCAGCGGGATTGAATCCCTTCGGCACCGGGAGCGGGAACGTCCCGCTGACTCCGAACAGGTTGATGGTCGGGAGGAAGCTCCCGGCAAGCAGGTTCCCCTCCGGCGTCACCGCGAGGACGGCGAGCCAGTAGAACGGGAACAGCGTCGTCACGAGGAAGAACGCCATCGCTGCGTAGAACAGCGCACGGTACACTCGCTCTGGGTTCTGGATCGCTCGCTGGGTCCAGCGTGCGAGTGGCCCATCGCTATCGTCTGTGTCCTTCGTTGTCGTAGCCATGTTAGATCGCGTCCTCCCCCTGCCACAGGATGATGCCCATCACGACGATGCCGATGATGGCGGCGGTCACGAACGCGATGGCCGCCGACGTCCCCTCACGCGTGTTGAACGTCGCGACGACCATGCAAGACAGCGACGGCACGACGGCACAACTCGAGACGGTGTCGATGATACCGTACACGCGCATCGCCTGCACGGAGCGGAAAAGCACCGCGACGCCGATAGTCGGCAGGATGAGCGGGAGCGTGATGAGTTTGAACTGCTGCCACTTCGTGGCGCCGGCGACTTTCGCGACGTCGTAGAGGCCACGGTCGATGCTCTGGAGGCCCGCCAGTATCAGCAGGGCCATGAACGCCGACGTCTTCCAGATGTCCGCGACGATGATGATAAACGTCGCACTGGCCGTGTCGTTCAGCGTGTTGGTGGGCGCCAGCAGGCCGAGGTCGGCAAGCGGCGGCGTCGCGAATCCGACGTTCGAGTTGAACATCAGGAAGAAGATCATCCCCTGAATGACGATCGGCACCGCCCACGGGATGATGATAGCCGCACGAACCCACCGCCGACCGTAGAAGTCCTGGTCGAGGATGAGCGCCTGTCCGAGGCCGATGAGGGTCTCGAACAGGACGCTCACGACGGCGAAGATTATCGTGATGACCAGCGCGCTGTTGAGCAGGCTCGTGAACTCGAAACTGCTCGGCAGGAACGTGGTCCCACCCGGGAGGTACCGGTTTTTCTCCCCGGTAAACAGCCCGATGTAGTTGTCGATACCGACGAACTTGATGCTGGTCAGGTCAGTCGAGACGGCGAATAGTGACAGTTCGAACGTCCGTAACAGTGGATAGAGGGCGACGACACCCAGCAACACGAACACAGGTACCAACAACAGGTACGCGTACTGCGTATCGCTCAGGTTCTCCATCCACCGCATCAGGTTGACGAGTGCCCCCGAGCGTTGTGACTCCCTCCCTGTTTCTGTGCTCATTCGTGTATCTCCCTCCTGGTTGGGGTCCGCTCCATAGTCAATAATAGCTTAGGTTTATTGTAAAACTAGGCCGCAGACGTTACGAGGATTCGGTGGCCTGCAGGTCCTTCTCGAGAGTCTGCATCGCGCTCTTCGAGGACGCCTCCTGTCCGACGGCACGGTTCGCCTGTTGTGCGATCTTACTCGACTGGTCGCTCCAGACGGCGGTCACCGGGCGCGGCATCGTGTTGTTCCCTGCGACCTGCAGGGTGTCCATGTAGCGGCCGACGACGGGCACGTTCTGGGCCTCGTCGGAGTTGAACAGTTCGGGGCGCGGCGGCAGCCAGCCCTGGATGGACAGCAGCTTGAGCTGGAAGTCCGGCTGCATCGCGGCGCGGATGACCTCGGTCACGGCGTCATCCTTGCCGCTGTTCGGGTTGACCGTCATGTGCCAGCCACCGAGTGCGGCCGTCGTGCCGCCGGTGCCGGGCTGTGCGGCATCGCTCTCGGACACGGCGTACGGGATGGGCATCGCGCCGAGGTTCTCGCCGAGCGCGGGGTCGTCGGTCTCCTCCGGGTTCCGGCCGGTGAGCGCGAGCGAGTAGGGCCAGTTGCGGTGGAAGACCGCGTTGCCTTCGGCGAACGGCGCCCGGGAGGGTTCCTCGTTCCAGCCGAGGATGTTGGTCGGCGTGAAGCCGCCGCCGTAGCTGCTGAACTGCCCGCCGAAGTCCTCGTCGTGGACGAACTTCCGCATCATGTTCAGCGCGTCGACGACTTCGGGGCGGTTGACCGTGACCGGTCGATCGCCGACTGGTCCGAAGAGGTTGTCGCGGCCGCCGAAGTAGGCGCCGCCCCACGAGGACATGACCTCGTTGAACGTACAGCAGGAGGTCCCCTCGTAGATGTCCCACTGGGTCGTAAAGCCAAAGTCCGTATCGGAGTTGTCGTAGACGTCGGCGGCGATGTTCGACCACTTCTCCCACGTCATCGGTTCGGTGGCCCAGTTATCGGACTCGGGGTTGTAGCCGGCTTCCTCGACGAGGTCCTTGCGGTACTGCATCGTCGGGAAGTCCGGGAACACCGGGACCCCGTAGAGGTCCCCGCTGCTGGGGTCACGTGCGGTGTCGGTGAACGCGGTGAAGTAGTTCTCGGAGACGTCCGAGAGGAGGTCCTCCGGGAGCGACTCCGAGAGGCTCTGGAGCTGACCGCGCTGGATGAAGATGTTCGTCCACCCGTTGTCCATCAGGAACATGTCCGGTTCCGTCTCGCCGGCGCTCAGGAGCCGGTTGTAGTTCGCCCGGGCCTGTCCAGTGTCCTGGTTGCGCGGGACGAACTCGATCTCGATGTTCTCGGGGAGCCCGTTCTCGTGGAGGGCGTCCTTGATAGCCGGGCCGTTGTTCTGGACTGCGACCGGATCGAAGCCCCACTTGACCGTGGTGGTATCGCCGCCGCCACCGCCGTCGCTCCCGTCGCCGGTCGAGCCACCGTCGCCACCATCGCCACCGACGAAGTCTGCACACCCCGCGATACCTGCTGCGACACCCGTCGCACCTGCTGCCCGAACGAACCGTCGCCGGGAAACGCTTGATGAGCTGTCGCCGTCTCTCGTGCCATTGTCCGACATGTCTATTCTGTGGTTGCCGGCGCACCACTTAAAGGTTATCCATAATTAACCACAGGTGTAGTTAATCGCCTGTGAGATGGCCGTCAAACACAAACGTTCCTGACAGTTTTGATGCGTAGTGAACGCCACCAATGTAAACGTTCGGTAATGCCAAACAATGATTTGTGATTCTAGCGAGATCAAACGCGTAAACTGAGGTACTATTTATTCGGCGCCGGTTCGACCGATAGGGAGCCACTACTCGAACTCGACGCTCTCGACGGTAATCTCGTCGATCTCGATTTGCTCGAGGACGGCACCCCACCCCCCGATATCGTACGTCTCGCCGTCGACGTCCAGCGTGGCGCTGATTCGTCCAGCGAGTTGGGCCAACGGGACTGGCTCCGTCTGTCCGAGGGAACTCCCGGTGTAGTCGACGTCGGTGATATAGCCGGTCAACTCCACCTCGGCTTTCGTGTCCGTTTCGTGTCCGCGTACTGTCGCTTTGATAGACGCCCCTTCCTGTAAGAGTGGGTCGATGTCTCGGACGGCGTGCCGGAGGTCGACGTAGGTCGTCGGCGTCTCGGGAGTCCGCTCGGTGTGGAGGGTGTCCCAGATCTCCCAGAGGCAGGTGAGGAAAAACCAGTGGAAGAGGTAGGTGTGGGACCGGTCGTTCACGAGGACGCCGTACTCGTTGACCGAGTGTCTGTGGGGTGCGAAACAGGTCCACGTGCGGTCGACGAGAACGAGGAATGGTGACGGGATGTCACGGTGTCGCGCCTCCGTACACGCACCCGCTATGTCGGCCACGTCTGGGATCTCGTCGTCGGGTTCGGTACAGATACTCAGTTTGATGTTGACGCCGCGCTCGTAGGCGTCTCGCAGTTCGGGTCGGAGTTCGTAGAACTGCGCCGGAGCCACGCCCAGTTGTATCTGGTTCTCCGCCGCCCCGATGAGTTCGCGGGCGCGGTTGAGGACCGTATCGAACCGCTTGACGATACTGACCTCGTGGTCGGATATTTCGGGTTGGTTCCAGCGGTCCTCTATGGTCTCCGCGGCGTCGAGGTACTTGTTCGACCGAGAGCGGAGGTCTTCGAGTACGCCGTCGGGGTTGCGGGCACGAGCGGAGAGGCTGTCCTGCTGGAACGTCTCGATGTAGTCTTTCGACTCGAGGTCACGGAGGACGTCGTAGATTCGGGGGTCCGGCACGTCACACGACTCCGCGACGTCCGTCGCCGAGGCCGTCCCGAGTTCGAGTAAGGTCACGTACGCCTCGGCCTGATAGGGGGAGAGCCCGGCGTCCTCCAGTATCGATGTCAGTTCTTCGTCGTCCATGGGTGTATAGCGCGTCTGTGTTCGGGTAGGGTGTCCATCGGAATGCTCTCAGTCCTTGCCTTCCACAGGCCATTGAGGGTACTTCGGCCCTTCGATACGAGCGAGTTCGTCCGCAGCGAGGTCGATATCGACCGCGGAGACGTTCTCCTCGAGGTGGTCCATTTTCCGAGGACCGATTATCGGGGCGTCGACGACGTCCTTGTGCAGAAGCCAAGCCAGACTGACCTGTGCGGGCGTCGCGTCCTTCTCGTCGGCGATAGCCCGTATCTCGTCTAACACCGCCCAGTTCTCCTCGGTGAACCGGTTGGCGGTGTACTCGTCCTCGCTCGCGCGCCCGGACGTCGGCGCGCTGTCGCGGTCGTACTTGTCCGCGAGGAACCCACCGGCAAGCGGCGACCACGGGACGACGCCGACGCCTTCCTCGGCACACACCGGCAGGAGATTCGCCTCCTCGTGTCTGTCGACGGCGTTGTACTCCGGTTGCATACAGACGAACCGCTCGTAGTCCTCGATGTCTGCCGTGTACAGCGCTTTCTGGAACTGCCAGTTGGCCATCGTGCTCGCGCCGATGTACCGGACGTACCCCTCGTCGACGAGATAACTGAGTGCGTCGAGTGTCTCTTCTATCGGGGTGTCGTCGTCCCAACGGTGTATCTGATAGAGGTCGATGTAGTCGACGCCCAGTCGGTCCATGCTCTCGTGACACTGGTCGATGACGTGCTTCTTCGAGAGGCCGCCGCCGTTCGGGCCGTCGAACATATCGAAGTACACCTTCGTCGCCAGAACGAGTTCCGACCGTCGGCGGGAGTCGACGACGCTCCCGACGATCTCCTCGCTCTCGCCCGCGGAGTAAGCGTTGGCCGTGTCGACGAAGTTGATACCGAGGTCGAGTGCCCGTTCGAGTATCGCTCGACTCCGGTCGACGTCGTCGAGCATCCACGGTTCACTGCTGCCGAAGTTCATCGTCCCGAGACAGAGTTCGGAGACCTCCAGTCCCGTCGAACCCAGCGTCGTGTACGACATCTCCGCGTCGCTCATGTGATCATCTAACAACACCTGTTGTTAAAAAGTTTAGTGGGTAGTACCAAGCCTATCCGCCTGAAGAGAAGGCTAATACAGTGGGGCCGATAGGGTTCTGGTGATGGCCGAACTGGACTCGCTCCGCGAACCTGACTACACCGGGTCGAACAGATGCTGGCCGTGTACGCTCGTAAACGTGCTCCTCCTCGCGCTCTTCGTCCTCTGGTTGCGCGTCCGGAACCGGCGGCTGATGGGTCTCACCGTCGCGACGCTGGGTGTCGCGGGGATATACCTCCGCGGGTACGTCGTCCCGTACACGCCGCAGTTCGCCCCCCGACTCGTCGCCGCCTCGCCCCTCCCGAACGACCTGTTCTACGACGCCGGCGTCGACACACCCGAGGCGGAGCGACCGTCGCTGACCGAGACTGACCTCGACGGGGAGACGGTGCTGTCGGAACTCGCGACGGCCGGCGTCGTCGAGTCCGACGGCGAGATACTGCTGTTGACCGACGCCGCCGACGCGGCGTGGCACGAGGAGATGGATCGCCTGTCGGCCCTGTCGCTGTCGGCCCTCGCGGCGGAGACGCGCCGGACCCTTGCTACCGTCTCCGAGGCGGACACCTTCACCGACGGGGCCGAGTGGGTCGTCCTCGGCGGCGAACTGGTCGGTCGGCCCGTCGTCGTCGCCGAACTGGCCGCGTACCGCGTCCTCGACGAGTACGTCGACGACGAGTCCGTTCGACTGGCCGGGGCACAGTCGTTCCGGATGTTCCTCGACGAGTGTCCGATGTGTGAGACCGCGCTGGTAGAGTCCTCGGAAGTCTCCTGCTGTGGCGGCTACACGAAACCGAACCAATCGCCCGACGAGACGCTCGTCTGTCCGGAGTGCGAGCAACGGCTCTTTACGTTCCCGAGTGAGTGAGCGGTCGAAAATCGGCGGGAGCGTCCCGCCTGCGCGTCGACTGGTGACAACCATGCTCGCCGGTCTGACAACCGGGTTGGTGGGTGGTGGTCGGCCGGGCGTGCGACGGTGGTGGGAAGTGAGCGCGTCGTGGTGCGATGGCGACCACGGTCGCCCTCTGTGGTGCCGTCTGCGCCGTTCGGCCACGAACGACGGGTACGACCCAGCCACTACACTCTAACAACGACTGTTGTAAAAACATTTCGGCGGGCAAATCGGCCGAGAGCATTGCCTATTAAGTCGTGCCACTCGGAGTGTCCTGTATGAAGAACATCGACGACCTCGTCGACAGCGCCGCCGACCTTGCCGAGCGCGGCCTGTCGAAAGGCGAAATCGCCGACGAACTGAACGTCTCCCGGGAGACCGCCAGTTGGTTGGTCGAGCGTAGCGGGACCGGGACGACGCCAACGAGCACGACGGCGAGCGGTCCCCACGACATCCACGTCGACTGGTCGGCCGTCGGCCGCGACAGCAACCGACTCCACCACGTCGGGTGTGCGATGGCCGACCTGCTCTCGAAGCAGGGCGACGACGTGGATCTGACCATCGGCATCGAGAAGGCGGGCGCGCCGCTGGCGACGACGGTGGCCCGAGAACTCGACACCGACCTCGGCACGTACGCCCCGACCAAACACCAGTGGGACGACGACGACAGCGGCACCAGCGACGGGACGTTCTCCCGGAACTTCGCGCAGATTCGCGGTCGAGACTGCTACGTCGTCGACGACACGATAACGAGCGGCAACACGATGACCGAGACGGTCGACGCGATTCGCGAACAGGGCGGCAACCCCGTCGCCTGCGTCGTCCTCGCGGATAAGCGCGGTATCGAAGACATCCGCGGCGTTCCGGTCTACTCGCTCCTGCAGGTCATCCGCGTAGGCAGCGACGACGAGGCAGCAGAAGAGTAGCCGGTCAGCCGAGGTCGTAGATTCGCGCCTCGTAGGGCCGGAGCGTCGTCTCGTCTGCCGTCTGTCCGTCGTAGTTGCCAAACAGTACCGGGCTGTCGACGCCGTCGATACCCGCGACGTCCCGCTTTTCGGCCTGCCAGTTCAGTACCACCAGTACCGAGTCTTCGCCCAGCGTCCGCCGGTGGGCCCAGACGTTCGGGTACTCGTCGTCGGGCAGGACGTACGCCGTGTCGCCGTAGACGAGGACGTCCGACTCGGATCTGTGGTCGAGGAGTCGCCGGTAGTAGTGAAAGATCGAGTCCGGGTCGGCCATCGCTCGCTCGACGTTGACGCGGTCGTAGTCGCCGTTGACCTGAATCCACGGGTCGCCGTCGGTGAACCCGGCGTTCTCGGCGTCGTCCCACTGCATCGGGGTGCGGGCGTTGTCACGCGAGCGGTTCCGGACGAACGGTGCGATCGTCTCGTAGGGCACGTCGTATTCGTCGGTCAGGATGTCGACCTGCCCGCGGGCCTCGACGTCCCGGATGTCGTCTCTGTCCCAGTCGGTGTTGGTCATCCCGATCTCGTCACCCTGATAGAGAAACGGGGTCGCTCGCTGGGTCAGCAGGAAGGTGGCGACGAGCGTCGCCGACTCGCGGTGGTACTCGTGGTCGTCGCCGAACCGAGAGACGGCCCGGGTCTGGTCGTGACTACCCATGTAGAGGCAGTTCCACTCGTCGCCGACGCCCTCGTCCCAGTGGCGGATGGCCTCCTGTAGGTCCGCGAGGGCCATCGTGTTCAGCATCTCGTCGAGTTCCTCGTCGCTGGCGCTCGCGAGCGCCTCCACACCCACGTAGTCGGGGCTCCACTTCCCGCCCGGGCCGTAGGTGACGTCCATGTGGTCGAAGTAGACCACCACGTCGACGCCGTCCTCGTAGTACTGCTTTGCCTCCTCTGGGTCGGCACCGGGCGTCTCGCCGATGAGCATGACGTCGTAGTTCCCGTACGTCTCGGCGGCCATCTCCCGCATGAACTCGTGGATTCGCGGCCCGTTGAAGTACAGGTCCATGTCGAACCAGTCCGCGCCGGTGTCGGCGTCCGGCAGGCCGTGCGGTTTCGAGATGCAGGAGATGGCGTCCATCCGGAAGCCGTCGATGCCCTTCTCCAACCAGAAGGTCATCATGTCGTAGATAGCCTCGCGGACGTCGGGGTTCTCCCAGTTGAGGTCCGGTTGCTTCTCGTCGAAGAGGTGGAGATACCACGCCTCGCGTCGCTCGTCGTACGTCCACGCCGGGCCGCCGAACAGCGAAATCCAGTTGTTCGGCGGTTCGTCCGGGCCGCCGTCGCGCCAGATGTACCAGTCGTCCTTCCCGCCATCGGGGTCACGGGACTCGACGAACCACGCGTGCTCGTCGGAGGTGTGGTTGACGACGAGGTCCATCACGAGTTTCATGTCCCGGTCGTGGACGTCGTCGAGGAGGCCTTCCCAGTCGGCCATCGTCCCCATCTCGTCCATGATCGAGCGATAGTCACGGATGTCGTAGCCCATGTCGGCGTTCGGAGAGTCATAGACCGGACAGAGCCACACCACGTCGACGCCCAGTTCGTCGAAGTAGTCGGCGCGCTCTCGAATCCCCGGTATGTCACCGAGACCGTCGCCGTCGCTGTCGTTGAAGCTACGGGGGTAAACCTGATAGACGGACGCCTCTTTCCACCACGCGCGGTCGACGTCAGTACTCATCGCCGGAGAGGGTGTGATTGTGTATCATGTGCCGTGTCCGTACTGATAGTGGAGTGGCGCCCCGAAAAAACTGCGCTCAGTCGAGTCGATAGATCCGCGCCTCGTACGGCGCGAGCGAGACGGTGTCTGGGGCGTCGTCCGCGCGGTCGTAGTTCGACAGGAGGAGCGTCGCCTCGTCGTACTCGACGGGCAGTTCGACGGTCGGTCGCTCGTCGAAGAAGTTGAGCACGACGAGGACCTGCTCGGTGTCGCCGTTCTCGGTCATCGTGCGCGTGTACGCGTAAACGGACTCGTGATCGGGCAGCAGGTCGTCGTACGCCCCGTAGACGAGGACGTCCTTGCGCTCGCGCAGGTCGACGAGGTCACGGTAGTAGTTCAACACGGAGTCGTCGTCGGCCTCTGCCGCTTCGACGTTCACCTCGTCGTGGTTCGGGTTGACCTGAATCCACGGGTCGCCGTCGGTGAACCCGGCGTTCTCGGCGTCGTCCCACTGCATCGGGGTGCGGGCGTTGTCACGCGAGCGGTAGGCGACGACGTCTTGTACGTCCTCGTAGCTCTCGTGGCCCGCTGATTCGATGAGTTCCCGTGCGTGGTTGATCGCATCGACGTCGCGCATCTCGTCCATCGACTCCCACGGGGCGTTGGTCATGCCGAGTTCCTGCCCCTGATAGATGTAGGGCGTTCCACAGAGCGTGAGCATGAAGGTACCGAGCAGTTTCGCGGATTCACGGCGGTAGTTGACCGGGTCGCCGTAGCGGGAGACGACGCGTGGCTGGTCGTGGTTCTCCCAGTACAGGGCGTTCCACCCCTCGTCTTGCAGGCCGTTCTGCCAGCGGCCGATTATCTCCTTGAGTTCGGTCAGGTCCCACTCGCCGACGGCCCAGCGCTCGTCGCCGTCGTAGTCGAGTTTCGTGTGCTGGAAGTGAAATGCCATGTCGAGTGGCCCGTCGGCGTCGGCGTACTCTCTGGCCTCCTCGACGGTCAACTGGGGCATCTCGCCGACGGTCATGATGTCGTAGTTCGAGAGGACTTGCTCGTCCATCGCCGCCAGATACTCGGTCATCTCCGGGCCGTCGATGAAGTGCTCGGAGCCGACCCACTCGCTGTCGGGGTCGCCGTCCGGTAGTCCGTCGACCTTCGAGAGGAGGTTGATGACGTCCATCCGGAAGCCGTCGATGCCCTTCTCCAGCCACCACTCGATGGTGTCGAAGACGTCCTGTCGGACGTCCTCGTTCGACCAGTCGAGGTCTGGCTGGGAGGTGTCGTAGAGGTGGAGGTAGTACGCCTCGCGTTCCTCGTCGTACTCCCACGCAGACCCGCCGAAAAAGGACTCCCAGTTGTTCGGCAGGTCGTCTCCGTCACCCTCGCGCCAGATGTAGTACTCCTCGTACTCCGGGTTGCCCTGCCGGGACTCGACGAACCACTCGTGGTCTCTGGAAGTGTGGTTGACGACGAGGTCCATGATGAGCTTCATGTCCCGGTCGTGGACCTCCTCCAGCAACGTCTCCCAGTCCTCCATCGTCCCGAACTCCTCGTAGATGGCCTGATAGTCGCTGATGTCGTAGCCGTTGTCCTCCTGCGGAGAGTCGTAGACGGGGTTGAGCCAGATGACGTCGACGCCGAGCGACGCGACGTAGTCGAGTCGGTCGACCAAGCCCTGCAGGTCGCCGACGCCGTCGCCGTCGCTGTCGTTGAAGCTTCGCGGGTACACCTGGTAGACGACCGCTTCTTTCCACCAGGCTCGTTCGTCGTCCGATACGGTGTCGTCGGGTTGTGTCCGTTGGATAGCCATGATTCAGGTAAGGGAGTGAACGCGTGCCTCGTAGGGCCGCAACGTCAGGTTTGCGTCGGTCACGGTCGGGGCGTCGTCGTAGTTCGCGACGAGGAGGTCGCTGGTCCGGGCCGCATCGTCTATTGTTACGCTCGTCTCGGTGGCAGAGAAGTTCAGCGTGACGAGGACGGCCTCGCCGTCGAGTTCCATCCGGTAGGCCCAGACGGACTCGTGATCGGGGAGGTGGAGGGTGTACTCACCGTAGACGAACACCTCGTTGTCCTCGCGAAGGTCGACGAGGTCGCGGTAGTAGTTGAGGATAGAGTCGTCGTCGGCCTCGGCGGCGGCGACGTTGATGGCCTCGTAGTTGGGGTTGACCGAGAGCCACGGGTCGCCGTCGGTGAACCCGGCGTTCTCGGAGTCGTCCCACTGCATCGGGGTGCGGGCGTTGTCACGCGAACGGTCCCGGACGATGTCTGCGACCTCCTCGAACTCGTCTATCTCGCCGGCCTCGATGGCCTCCTCGACCTTGCCGATGGACTGGAGGTCGTCGAGTTCGTCGAGACTGCGCCACGGGTAGTTGGTCATCCCTATCTCCTGGCCCTGATAGACGTAGGGCGTCCCGGAGAGGGTAAACAGCAACGTCCCGAGGAGTTTGCCGGACTCGCGGCGGTACTCGCCGTCGTCGGCGAACCGCGAGACGATGCGCGGTTGGTCGTGGTTGGTGAGGTACAGCGAGTTCCAGCCGTCCAGTTCGGTCTGCCAGTGGGACATGACGGCTTTCAGGTCGGTGAGGTCCCACTCCGCCGGCGAGAGCCACTTCTCGCCCATGTCGACGTGCATGTGTTCGAAGTGAAACACCATGTCCATCGGCCCCTCCTCGGAGACGTAGTCGCTGGCCGTCTCGACGTCGATGTCGACGCACTCGCCGACGGTCATCGTGTCGTAGTCGTCGTAGGTCGCTTCGGCCATCTCTTCGAGGTACTCCTGGGCGTTCGGCCCGTCGGCGAAGTGTTCGATGCCGACCCAGTCCTGCGAGGGGTCGCCGTCCGGTAGCCCCTCCGGCTTCGAGATGAGGTTGATGACGTCCATCCGGAAGCCGTCGATTCCCTTCTCCAGCCACCAGTTCATCATCTCGTAGACGTCCGCCCGGACGGCCTCGACGTCCCAGTCGAGGTCGGCCTGCGTCTCGTCGAACAGGTGGAGGTACTGCATCCCGACCTCCTCGTCGAACTCCCAGGCTGACCCGCCGAACCCGCTCTTCCAGTTGTTCGGCGGCGTCTCGCCCTCGCGCCAGAAGTAGTACTCGCGGTACCCGTCCTCGTCTCGCCGGGACTGCTCGAACCACTCGTGCTCCGTCGAGGTGTGGTTGACCACGAGGTCCATGATGAGCTTCATGTCCCGGTCGTGGACCTCCTCCAGCAACGTCTCCCAGTCGGCCATGGTGCCGTACTCTTCGTGGATGGCCCGGTAGTCACTGATGTCGTAGCCGTTGTCTGCCTGTGGGGATTCGTAGACGGGGTTGAGCCAGATGACGTCGACGCCGAGCGATGCGACGTGGTCTAACTTATCGATGATCCCTTGCAGGTCACCGACGCCGTCGCCGTCGCTATCGTTGAAACTCCGCGGATAGATCTGGTAGACGACCGCCTCTTTCCACCACGTGCGCCGCTCGTCCATAGTACCACAGGCTAGTCTAATCCGACACTTAAATCTATGCTTTGTACAACAACGGGTGTTGTAAACAGTTTCTCCGTCCGTGGCTTCTGGCCCGAATAGCCCCGCTACAGCGGACAGAGGGCCGCTCGTACGGTTACCGTTCGAGGACGCCGTGTCGCTCCAGTTCGAGGTCGTCGTCGACCGCCTCGACCGTGACCGACGGCCAGTCGCCGGTCGTCGAGAGCGTCTCCACGCCGGCACCGGTGACGAGGTGGGTATCTTCGCTCTTTGCCCCCTGTACCGTCGGGTTCCACGCGTAGGCCTGCGGCAGGACGACGGGCGCTTCGCTTTCCGGCGTCGCTATCCACTCCCGTCCGGCGAACCCCGCGGCACCGCCCTGATGGTGGTTCCGCCACTCGCCGTCCCACCCGACGGCGTCGTACGCCGTCTGGAGCGCCGCGAAGACGTCACCCGCCGTGCCGCCGGCGGACCCGACGGCCCGTGTCGCGGCCAGTGCCGTCGCCTCGACGCGCATCGCCGCTCGCGTCCGGTCTTCGAGCCACTCCGGCGGGTCGAACGCGACTGTCCGGGTACAACTCGTGTACAGGCCGTCGCGTTCTGCCGTCACCGAGAGCAGGGCGTAGGACCCCAGTTCCTCGTCTTTCGGCGTGTAGTGTCGGTACCGCTGGGCGCGCTCCCCACCGCCGACGAGGGCGACCGGCGAGTCGATGTTTCGAGCAGCGAGTTCGCCGCGCAACTCTGCGGCGACCGCTTGTTCCGTGTCCGTCGCGGTAATCTCGCGCGCGACAGATTCGACCGCTTCGGCGGTCTCTTCGCTCAGGTCCCGGTACAGGTCGGTCTGTGCGTCGGTCAGCGGTTGCCGCAGCGCTGTCGCGGCCACGCGTTCGAACCCCGGAACGTCGAAGTCGGCGGCTGCCGGCGTCGGACTCACGGACGCGACTGTGTCGGCGAGGCCACCGTCGTACCACTGGAACGTCTCCACGTCGACGTCGTCGTCGAGTTCCTCGTCGCTAAGCCGCGGCGCTTCGATGTTGTCTGTCACCACGGTCACGCCGTCGCCGTCGTACCCTGCGGCCGCGACGCCGACGTCGCCCGCTCTATCGACGACGTTGTCGCCGCCGGTGAGCCAGGCGAAACTGTTCGGTCGTGCGAACCACACGGCTTCGAGTCCTTCGTCGGCCAGGTACGCGTCGAGACGTGAGTGCTCGGACATACCGCTCCAACCGAAGGCGGAGAGTAAAAATGGATGGGGCCACCTGCGAGCGAAGCGTCAGGCCGACCGCCGTCCGTGCCTCGTCGTGGCCGGGTCAGGCCACGTCGACCCACTCGCCGCTGGCGTCGCTCCGTTCGACGGCGTCCAGTACTCGCTGGACCGCCAGTCCGTCGGCGAAACTGGGCTCGTAGGCGACGTCCTCGGCGACCGCCGAGAGGAACTCGTAGTTCTCGTGGACGAACGTGTGTTCCCACCCGATGACGTGGCCCGGCGGCCACCAGTGTTCGACGTATGGGTCCTCGGCCTCGGTCATCAGGATGGTCTCGAAGCCGCGCCCGTCCTCGCGCAACAGTTCCAGTTCGTTCAGCCGTTCGAGCGAGAACCGCAGGCTCCCCTTCGTCCCCTCTATCTCTATCGTGTGGTCGTTCTTGTGGCCGTTGGCAAATCGCGAGGCTTCCAGCGTCCCCATCACGCCGTCCTCGAAGGCGACCTGTGCCGAGTACGCGTCGTCGACCGTGACCGGGCGCGTCTCGCTCCCGTCTCCGACGGGACGCTCCTCTACGAACGTCCGCAGGTGCCCGCTGACGCGCTCTACGTCGCCGACGAGGAACCGTGCCAAATCGATAGTGTGCGCGCCCAAATCACCGAGCGCACCGCTGCCGGCCAACTCTTCGTCGTTGCGCCACGACCACGGCGCTTCCGGGTCGGTCAGCCAGTCCTGTAGGTACCGCCCGCGGAAGTGCCGAATCTCGCCTAACTCCCCTGCGTCGATGAGGTTCTTCGCGTACTGGATGGCCGGGATGAACCGGTAGTTGAACGCGACACCCGCCGGTACGTCCGCGCCCGCGGCGGCCGCTGCCATCGACTCCGCACCGTCTAACGTCGGCGCGAGCGGCTTCTCGCAGAAGACCGGCGTGCCGGCCTCCAGCGCCGCGATGGACGGTTCGGCGTGGACGTGATTCGGCCCCAGATTGTAGAACACGTCCACGTCGTCTATCACCTCGCGCCAGTCGGTCGCCGTCCGCGCGAACCCGAGGCTATCTGCGGCGTCTTCGAGCGCTTCTTGGTCGCGCCCGACCAACACGTCACGGTTGAGTTCCGGCGCGTCCTCGAAGAACATGGGGAGGCGCGCGAACGCGTTCGCGTGCGCCTTGCCCATGAAGCGATACCCCAGTACGCCGATGTCGAGTGGTTCTGTGCTCATGCGCACACCTCATCTGTACCGCGAGCGAACGTCGTGAGCGAGCGGCCTTTTTCGCCCACGTTTTTGCGCTGAGTGGTCGCCGCATGCGACCCGAAGCGGAAAAAGGTGGCCGTGGAGCGATACCCCAGTACGCCGATATCGAGTGATTTCGTAGTCATTGGTCGTAGTTATTCCGCCCAGTAGGCGTCGCCGGGTTGCGTTTCGAAGACCGCGCGGTCGAGTACGTCGACGGCTTTCTCTAGCCCTTCGCGGGCGCTGGTGAGCGAGTCCTCGTGTTCGATGGAGAGCGCGCCGTCGTAGCCGACCATCCGCAGGGTCGAGACGACGTCTTTCCAGTGTTGTTCGCCGTGACCGTAGCCGATGGAGCGAAACAGCCACGACCGGTCCGCTTCCTCGGTGTAGCCCGTCGTGTCGAGGACGCCCTTCTCGCGGGCGTTCTCTTCGTAGACTTTGGTGTCTTTGGCGTGGAAGTGGTGGATGGCGTCGTGGTCGCCGAGCAGTCGGATGGCGGCGGTGACGTCGATGCCCTGCCAGTAGAGGTGCGAAGGGTCGAAGTTCGCGCCGATGTACTCGTTGGTCGCCTCCCTGAGTTCGAGCATTCCGTGTGGCTCGTAGACGAGCATGTTGGGGTGCATCTCGATGGCGACGTCGACGTCGTGGGCGGCGGCGTGGTCGGCGAGGTCGGTCCAGTACTCGACGGCGACCTCCCACTGGTACTCGTGGGCGTCGGCGTGTTCGCCGGGCCACGGCGCGGTCACCCAGTTGGGCACTTCGTCGTTGGGTCCGCCGGCCGGGAGTCCGGAGAAGCAGGTGACCGCGTCGACGCCCAACTGGTCGGCCAGTTCGATGGCCTCCCGCAGTTCCGTGTCCGCCTCGGCCGCCCGCTCCTCGTCGGGGTGGAGCGGGTTGTTGTGGGTCGCCAACGCGCTCACGTCCATCCCGTGTTCGTCGAGCAGTTCGTGGAGGTCGGCCTGTGCGTCCTCGTCGCCGAGGTACTCCTCGCGCGGGAGATGGTCGTCACCGGGGAACCCGCCACAGCCGAGTTCCACCGCTCCGACGCCGATGTCGTCGAGATAGGACAGTGCATCCGAGAGCGGTCGGTCACCGAGTGGGACAGTCAAGACACCGATTTGCATACGGCGATTTACAACCGGTGTTGCGATAAAAATTCGGGGGCTCAGTCGGCCGTCTCGTACCGGTCGAACAGCGTGCTGAGTTGCTGTGCGCGCATGGTGAGCATCCGGACGTTGACGTACATCTCGCCGAGTGCGAGGTTCTGCTCTTCGGCGATGGCGGCGACGTGTTCGGCCTCCTCGACGTTCTTGCGGGAGGTCTTTGCCACGTCGTCGGCGATAGAGGCGACCTCCTCGGAGGTGGCCGCCTGATCGTCGGTGGCGTTGCTGATCTCCTTGACGCCGGAACTGGTCTCCTGTACGTGTTCCATGATCGATTCGAGGGCTTCCAGTCCCTCGTCGACGGCTTCCTGTCCGTCCTCGACGGAGTCCTGCATCTCGGTTATCTCGTCGACGGCGTCCTCGGTCTGCTCTTGGATGTCCTCGATACGGTTTTCTATCTGGTTCGTGGCGTCTTTGGTCTCCTCGGCGAGCGATTTCACCTCGTCGGCGACGACGCCGAAGCCGTTGTTCTCGGCCCCGGAGGAGGCGTGTGCGGCCTCGATCGAGGCGTTGAGCGCGAGGATGTTCGTCTGCTCGGCGATGTTGTCGATGAGGTCGACGATATTCCCGACCTCCTCCATCTGGTCGTCGAGCGTCTGGACCGTCTCGACGACGTCGTCGGTCTGGTCGACGGTCGTCGCCATGGTCTCGTGGGCCTCTCGGCCCGCCTCGATACCTTCGACGGTCCGCTTTTCGGTCTTCTTGGCCATCTCCGTGACCTCGTTCGAGGAGGCGGCTATCTCCTCGATGGTCGCGGACATGTCGGACATCTCCTGACTGATCGTCGAGATCTGCTGGTGCTGTTCGTGGAACACGTCCGCGATCTCCTGGACGGTCCCGGCGACGCTCTCGGAGGCCTCTTTGACCGCGTCGGTCGCGGCAGACACCTGCTCTGACGAGCCGGCGACGTCCTCGGAGAACTCACTCGCCGTGTCGATAGTCTGTTCGAAGGCGTCCGCAAGCTCGTTGAACTCCCGTGCGAGGTCGTTGAGCGAGGCCGAGGGCGTCTCGGCGTCCATCCGCTGTCGGAGGTCGCCTTCGCTTGCCGCATCGAGCGTCTGACAGCAGGCGTCGAGATAGCCGTTCAGGTCGTCGACCGTCACGCTCCCCGCGACGCCACCGTCAGCCAGCGGTGCTAGCTGCGTGCCCGCCGTCGGCGGGCCCTGCTCGCGGCGTTTGGCCCGCGCCGAGGCCAGATCGACGACGAGTTCGTCCCGGAGTACTCGCGTCCGCTCCAGTTCGTCTTCGAGACGGTCACGCTCGCGTTCCAGCGCGTCCCGGTCGGTCGCGATACGTTCGTGTTCGGCCTGCACGTATCGAACGGAGTAGACTGCCGTCGTGCCGCCGACGACGAACCCCGCTCCAGAGAGAACCGGTATCAGCTCGGTCGGTGCGAACCCGAACACGAGTACCTGAAATAACGCGTGGCCGAACTGTCCCACCACGGCCAGCGCCACGCCCCGTTGTTGCCAGTCAACCATACGACTCCTTTTGAGATGGGGGATATAAATCATCATGCCTGAAAAATCACGAATGAGAACGGGCGGGGAAATTTCTTAACGACTCGATAGCGACGGGATGGTATGTCACGTTCTACGTCCATCGGTGGGGGCGAAAGCGGTGAGTTGCTACACCGGTTGGTCGGTGGCGACGGCGGCGCGGCACTCGACGCGTTGTTCGAGGGGTTCAGCCAGCGACATCCGGACGTCTCGATGAACGACGTCGCGGACGAGAACCTGAGTCTGGAGGTCAAGAGTCGCATCCTCAAGGAGAGTCCGCCGGACGTCTGGATGGAGTGGCCGGGCAAGAACCTCAAACCGTACGAGGACGCTTCCGTTCTGGGGGACGTCACGGCCGTCTGGGAGGACAGCGACATGGAGCAGTACTACCTCGACGGCCCACGAGAGGCCGCGACGTTCGACGGCACGTACCGTGCGGTGCCGCTGAACATCCACCGCATCAACAACCTCTTTTACGACGTGCGGCAAGCGGAGGAACTGGGACTCGACCCCGCCACTATCGACAGTCCGCGCGCGTTCGCGGAGGAACTCCGGCGCATCGACGCCGAAACCGACCACACCGGGATGCTGTTCCCGATGAAGAACCCGTGGACGGTCCTCCAGATGTGGGAGACGGTGTTGCTGGGCGAACACGGCCACGAGACGTTCCGCGGCGTCACGGACGACGCCGCGGCGGCCCACCGTCGAGCGATCGTCGACGCCCTCGACATCGTCAGACAGTACGCCGAAGTGGCGACCGAGGACAAACTCTATCTGTCGCTTACGGGGGCCAACGAGCGGTTCGTCGACGGCGAGTCCGTCTTCTTCCATCAGGGCGACTGGGCGGCCGGAGCGTACACCGAGTCCGCGCAGTTCGACTACGGAACCCACTGGGACCACGTGCCGTTCCCCGGGACCGACGGCCTGTACGCGATGAACATGGACGCGGTCATCGCCGCTAACGCGACCGACAACCCGGAGACTGTCTCGACGTTCCTCTCCTACGTTGGCTCTGCCGACGGTCAGAAGCGGTTCAATCAGAAGAAGGGATCCATCCCACCCCGTACCGACGTGGACACGTCCGCGTTCACGCCGTTCCTGCAGGAACAGCAGACCGCGTTCCAGCAGTCGACGGCGCAACCGCTGTCGATAACCCACGGACTGGGCGTCCGGCCGGATCAACTCATCGAACTCAAGACGGCCATGTCGTCGTTCGTCTCGTCGTGGGACCCCGAAGCCGTCGCCGACGAAGTCGTCGCCGCGCTGGACACGTCCGCGTAGTCGGAACCGATTCCTCTACACTTTTGTAACGGGCCTAGCAAGCCACCACCATGGGATTGGCGAACGACGTAGACTACGCTGACCTGCACGACCCCAACGCTGAGTATACGATGCGCGAACTCTCCTCGGAGACGATGGGCGTCACGGCGAAACGCGGCGGTGGCCGCGACGTCGAGATTACGGACGTCCAGACGACGATGGTCGACGGGAACTTCCCGTGGACGCTCGTGCGCATCTACACCGACGCCGGTATCGTGGGTACCGGCGAGGCCTACTGGGGAGCCGGTGTCCCGGAACTCATCGAGCGCATGAAGCCGTTCGTGGTGGGCGAGAACCCACTCGACATCGACCGCCTCTACGAACACCTCATCCAGAAGATGTCCGGCGAGGGTTCCGTCGAGGGCGTCACCGTCACCGCCATCGCGGGCATCGAGGTCGCACTCCACGACCTCGCCGGAAAGATTCTGGAGATTCCGGCCTACCAGCTCCTCGGTGGCAAGTACCGCGACGAGATGCGCGTCTACTGTGACTGTCACACCGAGGAGGAGGCCGACGCCGAGGCTTGCGCCGACGAGGCAGAGCGCGTCGTCGAGGAACTGGGCTACGACGCCCTCAAGTTCGACCTCGACGTGCCCAGCGGACTGGAGAAGGACCGAGCGAACCGTCACCTCCGCCCGGGCGAGATCCGCCACAAGGCCGAGATCGTCGAGAAGGTCACCGAACGCGTCAAGGACCGCGCCGACGTGGCCTTCGACTGTCACTGGACGTTCTCCGGTGGCTCCGGAAAGCGTCTGGCCGACGCCATCGAGGAGTACGACGTCTGGTGGCTCGAAGACCCCGTCCCGCCGGAGAACCTCGAAGTGCAGGAGGAGGTCACGAAGTCGACGACGACGCCCATCACCGTCGGTGAGAACCGCTACCGCGTGACCGAGGAGCGCCGCCTCATCGAGAATCAGGCGGTCGACATGATCGCGCCCGACATGCCGAAGGTCGGCGGGATGCGTGAGACCCGGAAAGTCGCAGACGTCGCCAACCAGTACTACATCCCGGTGGCGATGCACAACGTCTCCTCGCCCATCGCGACGATGGCGAGCGCTCACGTCGGCGCCGCCGTGCCGAACTCGCTGGCCGTCGAGTACCACTCCTACGAACTCGGCTGGTGGGAGGACCTCGTCGAGGAGGACGTCATCGAAGGTGGCTACATCGAGATTCCCGAAGAGCCGGGTCTCGGCCTCACCCTCGACATGGACGCCGTCGAGGAACACATGGTCGACGGCGACACCCTCTTCGACGAGGCGTAACGGCCGCTTCGACCCGTTTCTGCGTCGCTCTTTCGACCGCTGTGTACCCGGACGACTGCTGTGTCCCGGACCTGTTCGTCGTCACTCCCGAATATCACATAATAAAATGTGACGATAGCTACTTGTTCACTCAAATGTACTATGTGGCATGGCTGACGGGGTTCCCGTCCTCTACGTGAACGACGACGCCCAACTCGCGGAGTCGACGGCTGAACGTCTCGAACGGACCGATGAGCGGCTTTCCGTCCGAACGGCGACGACCGTATCCGGGGGGATGGCAGTACTCGATGCGGCCACTATCGACTGTGTCGTCTCGGCGTTCGAGATGGCAAATCGCGACGGATTGGAATTCCTCGATGCGGTTCGTACGACGTATCCCGATCTTCCGTTCGTCCTGTTCGCCGCCGACGGGTCCGAGGCGGTGGCGAGCGAGGCGATGACAATGGGTGCAACGGCCTATCTACGGAACCAGGGCGGCAGCGAACGCTACGAGGTGCTGTCAGATCGCATACGGACCGCCGTCGAGAAGCACCGGGCTGCTCGGCGAGCGGCGGAGCAAGAGCGTGTGAGCCGTGTGATGCGGGGGATCAATCGGGCGCTGGTCCGTACCGACTCACGAGAGGCGATAGAGCGCCGCGTCTGTGAGTTACTCAGCGACGCGGAGCCGTACCGGTTCGCGTGGGTGGGTCGGCACGACCCCGAGACTGAGACCATCGAACCGACGAACTGGGCGGGGGTCGATGCCTCGTATCTCGACGGCGTGACGATCACTGTCGACGAGACGCCGACCGGACAGGGTCCGGCAGGCAGAGCGTTCAGAACGGGGCAGATAGCCGTCTCGCAGGACATCCGTAGCGACCCCGCATTCGAACCGTGGCGAGAGGATGCACTGACCTACGGGTTCCGAGCCGTCGCCGCGATCCCGTTGTCGTACGAGGGGACCTGCTACGGCCTCCTCGCCGTCTACGCCGACCGGCCGAGCGCCTTCGACGATTCGGAACGGACGCTCCTGTCCGAACTCGGGGACGACATCGCACACGCGATACAGGCACAGCAGACACGGACGGAACTCGAACGGACGACCACGCGTCTGGAAAGCCTCTTCGACAACTCGCCGGACATGATCGCGGTTCACGACGCCGAGGGAACCATCGTCGATGCGAATCCCACGCTCTGCGAGGAGTTGGGGTACACCAAGTCGGAACTCGTCAGAATGTCCGTCTGGGACATCGACGTAAACGTCGAGGTAGACGAGGCCAACCGCATCTGGGAGCGCCTCGACGACGGCGACCGGTTCGAACTGGAGACGAAGTTCCGTCGTCGCGATGGCACTACGTTCCCCGCAGAAGTCCACATCCGCCGCGCACAGGTCGGTGGAGAGGTGCAGTTCGTAGTGAACAGCAGGGACATCTCCGACCACAAGGCCCGACAGCAACAACTCGAAGCGCGCTCTACGGCCCTCGCATCGACCACCGACGGTATGGCGATTTTAGACGCGAACGACGAGTACGTCTTCGTCAATCAGGCCCACGCAGAGGTGTACGGCTACGACGACCCGGCGGCGTTCCTCGGCGAGAGTTGGCGGATGTGCTACTCGGAGACAGAAATAGAGCGGCTCGGACGCGAGGTGCTCCCCGAATTCCGCGAGTCGGGCGAGTGGTTGGGCGAGGCCACCGGTGTTCGAGCGGACGGTGAGACGTTCCCACAGGAGGTGTCGTTGACGCGTCTCGACGACGGCGGACTCGTCTGTGTCGTCCGAGACGTGACCGAACGGAAAGAACAGGTAGAGAAACTCGAACTAATCCAGCGGCGGACGCGAGCGCTGATGGCGACCCAGACAGCCGAACGGAGCGCGCAGGTCGCCGTCCAGACGGCACGGGAAGTCATCGGCGCCGAGATTACCGGCTACCACGCCCTCAGTGAGGACGGGCAGCGATTGACGCTCGTCACCGACGCGGACTGTGTTCGGGGGGGTATCGACGAAGCACCCGAATACGAGCGTGACAGCGACGACCCCGTCGCATCGGTCGTCTGGGAGGTGTTCGAGGGTTCGGACCCGCTCTACGTCGAGGATACCGACGACGACGACCGGTTGGCGGGAAACACGCCGGCGGGCAGTGGCATAATCTATCCCGTGACAGACTACGGTGTGTTCATCGTCTCTGCGGCAAGGACGGACGCCTTCAGTGAGACGGACAGGGCCATCCTCGACATCCTCGTGTCGACGCTCACGGTCGCGCTCCAGCGCGTCGAACGCGAGTCGCTCCTTCGTGAGCGAGAGTCGGAACTCACTCGACAGAACAAGCGATTGGAGGAGTTCGCGAGCGTCGTCAGCCACGACCTTCGGAACCCGCTCAGCGTCCTCGAAGGCTCGCTGGAACTGGCCGAGGCGACCGGTGACACAGAACACTTCGAACGAGGCAAGCGTGCGCTCGCGCGGATGGACCAACTGATCGAAGAGCTACTCTCGATGGCCCGGAGCGGCCAGAGCATCGACGAGACGGAACCGGTCGACGTCGACAGACTCGTCACCGCCTGCTGGCAGAACGTCGCGACCGGTGCGGCCACGCTCCACGCCGACGCGACCGGCCGTATCTACGCTTCCGAGAGTCGGTTCAAACAACTGCTGGAGAACCTCTTCGGCAACAGCGTGGAGCATGGCTCGACGGGCAGTCAGACGGCGTCCGACGACAGTGTGGAACGCGGTCGTTCGGCCGTCGAAGACGCCGACACCGTCGGTGAGTCGGTGACTGTCCGAGTCGGGCCGCTGGACGACGGGACGGGCTTCTACGTCGAGGACGACGGGCCGGGCATATCCCCGGACGAACGCCAGCGGGTGTTCGAGAGCGGCTACTCGAACAGTCCCGACGGTACCGGGTTCGGACTCGCCATCGTCGACCGCATCGCCGACGCCCACGGGTGGGACGTGACCCTCTCCGAGAGCGCCGAGGGCGGGGCGAGGTTCGAAATAGCCGGCGTCGAGCGCGTCGAGTGAGGTCGACGTCGAGACGGGGCCCGAGGGTACCTACGACGCCTTGACCCACCCGGGCACTTGGTCCATCTCGGACTTGTCCTCCCACCCGTGGGCACGGAGGTAGGTTTCGAGGTCGGCGAACTCGAAGCCGAACGTCGCTTCGAGCGCCGCCACGTCGGCGTCGTAGCCGACCTCGTTGAACCACTCGCACATGACGGCGAACTCCTCGCCGAACTGGGCGGCGGCCTCGTCGATGGGGACGTGATACGCCTCGACGTCGAGGCCAGACACCTCGGAGACGAGTGCGGCGGTCTCGTCGAGCGTCTTCTCGTCGCCAGCCAGTTCGTAGCGCTCGCCGACGAACTCGTCCGGCCGTTCGAAGGCGACGGCCGCGGCGTGGCCGACGTCGGCCACGTCGACCATCTGCAACCCCACGCCCGCTTCGAGGGGGAACGCGAGCGTCCGGTCCTCGACGATGCTCTCGACGAACCCCTCCAGGTTCTGGTAGAAGAACGTCGGTTGGAGGACCGTCATCGGGAGTCCGCGGTCCCGCGCGTACTGCTCTATCTCCCACGCGGATTCGAAGTGCGGGATGCCGGTGTCACGCTCGTGGCCGCCCACGCCGCTGAAGACGAACTGCTCGACGCCCTCTTCGGCGGCCACGTCGGCGAGGTTCTGGCCCTGCTGGACCTGTCCGTCGTACCCCTCGGTCCAGAAGTTGGTGACGGCGAAGACGCCGTCGACGGCCGCGACGTGGTCGCGGAAGCTCTCGGGGCCGTAGAGGTCCCCCTCGACCATCGTCACGCCCCGGGCCGCGAGTGCGCGCGCGGCGTCGCTGTCTGTGTCTCTGGTCAGTCCGTACACCTCGAAGTCGGTGTCGGCGGCGAGGAGGTGGTCAACGACCGCGCCGCCCTGATTCCCGGTCGCACCGACGACGAGGACGCTCGACACTGAAACCATAGTCAGCTAACACTTCGGCGCCGGTCGGTATGAGTGTACCCGATACTCGACGTAACTGGGTGGTGTCGCTGTCACCGGGTAACGGGACCTCACTCGCCGAACCGCTCGGTGACGGCCTGCCGGTCTATCTTGTCGGGGCCGCTCGTCGGCATCTCGTCGACGAACGCGAGGTGATGAGGATGTTTGAACCGCGCGAGGCGCCCGTCGAGGAACGAGCGCAGGGCGTCTAGCGAGAACGCCGCCACGCCCGGCGTCAGTTCGACCACGGCTTTTCCGACCTGCCCCCACTGGTCGTCGGAGACGGGGACGACCACGCACTCGGCGACGGCGTCGTAGTCGGCGATGGCGTCTTCGACTTCCGCCGGATAGACGTTCTCGCCGCCGCTGACGAACAGATCTTTCTTTCGCCCCTCGATGTGGTAGTAGCCGTCCTCGTCGACGCGAGCGAGGTCACCCGTCGCGACCCACCCGCTTCCGAACGTCGCCTCGGTCTCGTCGGGATTGTCGAGGTAGCCGGCGGCGGCGTGGGGCGAGCGCAGTTGGAGTTCCCCGATGGCGTCGGTCTCGACTGCCTCGCCGTCCTCGACGACTCGCGCGGCGACGTGCATCGCCGGTGTCCCGACGGCGTCGGCCTTCTCGCGGGGCCACCCCTCGGGCATCGCGAAGTTGTTCGGGCCGCACTCGGTGAGGCCATAGCCCTGCGAGAGGTCGATACCGCGGTCCCACCACGTCTCCATCACCGACTGACGACAGGGGCCGCCACCGGACTTAGCAACGCGGAGCGAAGAGAGATCGGTGTCCGCCCACCGCTCGTGGTCGGTCATCATCCGCAGGACTGCCGGCACCGCCACCAGCACCGACCCGCCTTCCTCGTCTATCACGCGGAGCAACTCGCCGGGGTCGAACTCCCGCGCGATGACGACGGTGCCACCCATGTGCCAGAGCGGGACCGTGATGACGTTCCATCCGCCCGTGTGAAACATCGGGAACACCATCGGCGTCACGTCGTCGTCGCGCAGCCCCCATGCCGTGATGGTGTTCAGCGAGTTCCAGACGACGCCGCGGTGGGTGATGACCGTCTCCTTCGGGGTCCCGGTCGACCCCCCGGTGTGGAGCAGCAGATGAGGGTCTTCGGGCGAGAGCGTGGCCGTCTCGACGGGTGAGTCGGGTGCCGGCAGGGACTCGGCGTAGGTCGGCGCGTCGACGTCGGCCCCGTCGCCTGCTCCGTCGCTCGCCTCGACAGCGAGCACGTCCGTATCGAGGCTGTCTGTCTCGGCCATCGCCCCGCGCACGTCGGCGAGGAACGGCGTCTCGACGACGAGCAGCGCGGGGTCGACGCGTTCGAGGAGTTCACCCAGTTCCGGCGGCGCGAGGCGATGTGAGAGCGGTGCGAGGACGCCGCCGGTCTTGCCCGTCGCAAAGAACAGGTCGACGACTTCGGGACAGTTACGCGAGACGACGGCGACCCGACCGCCGTCTTCGACGCCGTGTTCCCGGAGGAGTCGCGCGGTCCGGTTCGCCCGGCGGTCGAGGTCGGCGTAGGTGAACCGAGCGCCCGTCGTCGCGTCTACGAGGCCGTCGCGGTCCGGCGTCAGGGCGGCCCGCTTCTCGCTCCACGCGCCCACCCACTCCTGCGGACCGCTGGCGAACTCAGACATCCTCTAAGAACTCCGTGAGGTAGTCGTTCACGTCCTCGGCGCGTTCGACGAACAGGAGGTGGGGTGCGCCCTCTAGCCGATGGAACTCGGCGTCGGGTAGCCCCTCGGCTAGCAGTTCGCCGTTTTCGACCGGCACGACGCGGTCGGCGGTGCCGTGGAGAACCAGCGCCGGAAGCCGAATCTCGTCGAGTCGGTCCGAGACGTCGAACTCGGCGACGGCCGCGCCCTGCAACTCTCTGGCCCGGTCGCTGGCGTCGCTGTCGAGTCGCCAGTCGACGATTCGCTCTATCAGGTCGGGGTTCTCGTCGGCGAACGCGTCCGTCAGGGCGGGGGCCATCTTGTGCCGGATAGCTTCCCGTTCGTCGTAGCCCTCGGGGACCTCGTACATCCGCGCCTGTGTCTCCTCGGGCACCGGAACGGCCTCGGGGCCACCCGGCGACGTACACATGAGCGTCAGCGACTCGGCGCGGTCGTCGTCTAACGCGAACTGCTGGGCTATCATTCCACCCATGCTCGCGCCGACGACGTGTGCCGCGTCGACATCGGCGTCGTCCAGCACTGCCGAGAGGTCGCCCGCCATCTGCTCGACGGTGTACGGTCCTTCCGGTTCGCTAGACGCCCCGGTGCCGCGGTTGTCCCAGAGAATCGTCTCGTAGTCGTCGACGGCGCGGCGGGTCCAGCGCCACATCCACCGACCGTAGCCCAGTCCCTCGACGAACACCACTGTCTCGGCGTCGACGGGTCCCTCGCGTTCGTAGGCGAGACGGACGCCGTCGTTGTACGCGTCTGGCATATCGTAGGATAGTCACGGAACCCCTTTCAAGGGAAACGTTACCATGTGAACGTCGTCAGGCACACCACTCCAGCACCGAGGCCGCCCACGTGTACCCGGTGCCGGCGGCGAGACAGAGGACGACGTCGCCGGCGGTGAGGTCGTCCCGCGCCTCGTCGAGCGCCAGCCCCTGGTCACAGCTCTGGACGTGGCCGTACTCGTCCAGATACAGGTGGTCGTCTGGCCCGAGGCCGAAGTTCTCACACAGCGTCTCGTGGAACGAGCGCTTCATGTGCGTGATGGCGGCGAAGTCGATGTTGGCGCGGTCGTAGCCCGAGCGGTCGAGCGCCTCGTCGGCCACCTGCCTGAAGTTCGGCAGACTCACCTCACCGAGGCGGCGTTTCATCCGCTCGTGGTCCGGGACGCGGAGCGCGTGGTCGTCGTTCGCGACCGAGTCCTCGCTCGGCGGTCGCCGCGTCCCGCCGGCTGGCATCACCACGTCCTCGCTGAAGCTACCGTCCGTCAGCGAGGCGCTCTCGCGGACGCGAGCGAGCGCGCGGTTGGGCGCATCCGCCTCCAGTACTAGCGCCGTGGCACCGCTCCCGAAGTTGAACATGAACGAGGTGTCGGGGTCGTCGTAGTCGACGAGGTCCTCCTCGCGGCTGGCGGCGACGAGCAGGATTCGGTCCATCCCGGCGTCCGCATCGAGCAGTGCGCGGGCCTCCCGCAGAGCGACGGGCAGGCCGGCACACAGGGCGTAGCTCTCGGTGGCCGACGCGCCGTCCGCACCGAGGGTGTGGGCGACGGCCGCGGCGGCGTTCCAGACGACGTAGTCCTTGAACTCGCTGCCGTGATAGCGCACCGCATCGAGTTCGTCGGGCCGGAGGGCCGCGTCAGCGAGGGCGTCCTCGGCGGCGGCGACGCACATCTCCGCGGGGTGGTCCTCGTCGGGTGGACAGACGTGCTTCTGTCTGACGCCCATCTTCTCGACGACTACCGCCTCGGGGATGTCGGTCCGAGCGGCGATGTCCGCGCCGGTGAGGACCACGTCCGGGAGGTACGTTCCGAGACCGGTGACGTGAACCGTCATTCCTCCTCCCCGGTCGCGTCGTCGGTGGTCGCGTTCGCGGTCGACCCGTCACCGAACCGCACAGCCGAGACGTGTGCGAGCTTTCCGCCGACGCGCTGTCGGACGGTTCCGAGCAGTCCGTCTGGGACGTAGAGGACGAACAGGACGAACACGATACCGATGTAGAGGCTCGCGTGGCCGTTGAGCAGGGTGTCGATGAGCGTCCCGAGGCTCGTGTTCCCCACGACGGGGGTCGACAGCGTCTCCTCGCCGAGACCGGCCCGGAGATAGGGGAGGAGGCCGCCGCCCTGCCCGGACTTCGAGAGGAACTCCCGGACAGTCTCGTCGAACAGACGGCCAAACAGCGGGCCGGCCAGCGTCCCGAACCCGCCGATGATGCTCGCCAGCAGGGCGTCGCCGGTCGTCAGGAAGTAAAAGGAGTTCTCGGGGCTGGCAGAGCGGCGGAAGCCGGCGAACAGACCGCCGGCGATGGCGGCGAAGAAGCCGCTGACCGCGAAGGCCGCCAGTTTGTAGCGATAGGTGTCGTAGCCGATGGCGACGGCGCGCTCCTCGTTCTCCCGGATGGCGATCATCACGCGACCGAACGGGGAGTGGATGATGCGCTGCATGGCGAAGTAACAGAGCAGGACCACCGCGCCGATGGCGTAGTAGGAGACGGCGGTGCCACCGAGCGTGTGGCCCAGCATCGTCACCTCGTCGCCGGTGAGGACGCCGATGGCGACGTTCAACTGGTCGACGCCGGGGACGCCTAGCTGGAACCCTTCGGAGTGGGTCGGCCCAACAGAGGGACCGTCCCGCGGGTTCCTCGCCACGTAGTCCCACCCGCGGATGAACACGTACAGCACCTGCGCGAAGCCGAGCGTAATCATGGCGAAGTAGACCCCCGAGAGGCGAAAGGAGACGAGGCCGACGACCAGCGCCAGCAGGACCGCCAGAAGACCGGCGACGAGCAGCGACACGACGAACGGCGTCCCCGGTCCGAGCAGCGGCACGGCCCCGTTCGCGACGAGGATGACCGTGTACGCGCCGGTGCCGTAGAACGCCGCGTGGCCGAAGGAGAGATAGCCGGTGTAGCCGCTGATGAAGTCGAACGACATCGCGAACAGGCCGAAGTACAGGACGGCCGTCATCGTCTCCACGCCCGGCAGGAGAATCTCCGCCTCGTAGAGGCCCAGCGAGTTCGCGAGCAGGTGGTAGATGGAGGGGTACAGCGCCAGCAGCGACACTATCGCCAGATGTGGCACGTGCGCACGGAGGTAATCGGTCGGCCAGTCGAGCCCAGCCACGGCGGCGGACTGGGTGTCGGTGTCGGTGCTAATGGCCGCCCACCTCCTCGACGCCGAACAGTCCCTGTGGCCGCACGATGAGCGTGACGACCAGCACGAGGAACAACATCAGTTCGGGGAGGCCGGTGAACGTGACGTAGTTCTGGAACCACCACGTCATCGTCGAGTCGGTCATCCCGACGACGAGCGAGGCGACGACGGTGCCACGGAACGTACCGAGGCCGCCGACGATGACGACGATGAACGCCGGCAGCAGCGTCTCGGCGGCGAGGGGAACGCTTGCGCCCCACGCCACGTCCCACATCAGGAGCGTGCCGGCCGCGCCAGCGAGGCCGATACCCAGCGCGAAGACGACGGTGAACACCTGTCGCACGTCGATTCCGAGTGCCGACGCCATCTCCGTGTCCTCACTGCCGGCGCGGATGTAGAGGCCGTACCGGGTACGGGTGAGGAACGCCCAGATGGCGGCGACGGTGAGCACGCCGAGCAGAATCTCGAAGACGGAGAGCCACCGCACCTCGATGGGGCCGAGCGCCGCCGGTTCCCGGAGCAACTGTGGCTTGGTCGCAAGCGCCGCCTGCCAGTCCGAGAGCGGTTGCATCCCGTACAGACCGAGAACGATGCGGACCACTTCGTCGACGACGAGCGTCAGGCCGAAAGTGAGCAGAATCTGGTAGATCGGCGGGCGGTCGTACAGCGGTCTGATGATCGTCGTCTCGATGGCGCCGCCCAGCAGCGTCAGCGCACCGAAGACGAGGACGATGGCGACGAAAAAGAGGCCGAGGCGGCCGACCAGTCCCGTCGACTGGCTGACCGTGAGGACCATGACCAGCCCGCCGAGGTACGCGCCGACCATCGTCAGCGACCCGTGTGCGAAGTTCAACACGCCCATCAGGCCGAAGATGAGGGTCAGCCCGCTCGCGATCATCACGTACAGTGCGGACTTCGCGAGGCCCTCGACGAGTACGCTCCCGAGTTCGGAGACGGTGAGGAAGTCCGCGAGCGTTTCCAGAATCATGCCGAGAGGTACCTCCTGAACCGTTCGTCGTCGGCACTCACCGCGTCGGCGTCGCCAGTGTCTACGACGCGGCCGTTGTCGACGATGTAGAACCGGTCGGCGAGGTCCAGCGCCAGCGGGAGGTTCTGCTCGACGAGGAGCATCGTCGCGTCCTCGCTTGCGTCCGACAGCGCCTCAGCGACGTCGGCGACGATCTGCGGGGCGAGTCCCTCGCTCGGTTCGTCCACCAAGAGCAGGTCGTTCTCGCCGACGAGGCCGCGGGCGATGGCGAGCATCTGCTGTTGGCCGCCCGAGAGCGTCCCGGCCTCCTGTCGACGGCGCTCTTCGAGGATCGGGAACGAGTCGAAGGCGAGTGCCAGTCCGTCAGAGACGCCGTCGGATCCGGGAATCGCCGCGCGGAGGTTCTCCTCGACGGTCAACTGCGAGAAGATCCGGCGGTCCTCGGGAATCCACCCGACGCCCTGCTGGGCTACCTCGTGGGTCTCCAGTCCGACCAGCGACGCCTCCCGGAAGCGAATCTCGCCCTCGCGAGGCGGCGTCAACTGGAGAATCGAACGGAGCGTCGTCGTCTTGCCGACGCCGTTGCGGCCGACGAGGGCGACGACCTCGCCGTCCTCGACCGAGAGGTCGACCCCTTCGAGGATGTGGCTGTCGCCGTAGTAGGCGTGGACGCCGTCGAGTTCGAGGAGACTCACGAGAGTCCCCCCTCTGGGTCCCCGGATGCCGCGCCGTCGTCGAGGCTCCCCGGTTCGTAGCCGCCGAGATACGCAGACTGCACGTCCGGGTTCGACCGAACGTCCTCCGGCGGGCCGTCGGCGATGACGGCCCCCTGATGGAGGACGACGACGCGTTCGGAGACGTCCATCACGATGTCCATGTTGTGTTCGACCAGCAGGACGGCGTGGTCCTCGGCGACGTCCTCGATGAGGTCACGCACCTCGTCGACGCTCTCCGAGGAGACGCCGGCGTTCGGTTCGTCCAACAGGAGGACCGCCGGGTCGCCTGCCAGTGCGACCGCGACCTCCAGTTTCCGCTTGGCGCCGTGGCTCAGCGTACTCGCGGCCTCCTCGGCCCGGTGGGACAGCCCCACCCGGTCGAGTTTCGCGTAGGCGCGTTCGGCGTACGCCTCGAAGTGGTCGACGTTCCGCCAGAGCGCCGTCGAGTCGTTGCCGGCGGCTTGCTCGGCGATGCGGACGTTCTCTAACACCGTAGAGTTCGGGAAGACGTTCGTCACCTGATACGAGCGGTGGATGCCCCGCTGGGCCGTCTCGTGTGGTGACGCGTCGGTGATGTCGTCCCACGCGTCGTCACGGCGGAGTTCGACGGTCCCCGCCGTCGGTTCGAGTACCCCCGTGAGGAGGTTGAAGAACGTGGTCTTGCCGGCGCCGTTGGGACCGATGAGCGAGCACAGTTCGGTCCCCAGTTCGAAGTCCACGTCGTCGACGGCGACGAGGCCGCCGAACGATTTGGTCAGTCCCCGCGTACGGAGCATGTTACAGCGAGCAACCCATCTGGTCGCTGTCTCTCGGAATCGTCGCCCCGCTCCCGTCGATGCGTGCGAGTGGCTGGCCGGGCATGATGGCCGCACCCCAGCTATCGGCCCACTCGTCGGTGGTCGGAATGGGGTTCGCGACGGTCATCGCCGAGCGAGCCTGGTTGTTGTACTCCTGGAAGGTGTAGCCGTTCTCGCCTTTCGGCGTGTCCGTGACGGTCATGCCTTTCAGGGCGCCCGCGATGTCGGCGCCGGCCGTCGACCCGCCCTCGGTGATAGCCTGATGGATGGCCGACGCGCCGGTGAACGTCCCCGAGGTGAAGAGGTCCGGGACGACGCCGTAGGTGCTGGTGTAACTGTCGACGAAGGCGTCGTTGACGTCGTTGTCGTACTGGTTCCAGTGGTACCGGGTCGTGAACGGCCCGAGTTGGGAGTTCCGTATCTTCTGCTTCGTGAGCGGTTCGCCCAGTACGCTCTGCATCGTCCCGCCGACGACGCTGTTGGTGATGCGCGTCGCGAACCCCCCGAAGACGCGGTAGGAGTACTCCCCCGAGAGGAAGGCGTTGAACATGCTCGGGAGCGTCGCGACGGTGAATCCGCCGACGACGCCCTCGGCGCCCGATTCCTCGGCGTTGTCGAGCAACCCTTCCCACTCGGCGTAGCCGCTCTCGACGAACCGCTTGCCGACGATGTCGACGCCCTCGTCCTGCAGGACGGCCTCGTAGTTGTTGACGACGGCCCGTCCAAAGGAGTAGTCAGCGCCGAAGAGGTACACCGTCGAGACGTCCGTCTCGTTGGCGACGTACTTCCCGCCAGAGCGAGCGTCCATGGCCGTGTTCTCGCTGGCGCGGTAGACGAGGTCGCTACAGGTCTCGCTGTTCGACGTGATGCCGGCCGAGGCCGCCGGGCCGACCATCATCGGGACGCTGGCCTGATTGACCACGTTGGTGACGACCCGACTGGCCGCCCCAGAGGAGGAACACCCGGCCAGCATGTCGACCTGCTGGTTCTCGACGAGGTTCGTCGCGGCCGTCTGTGCCGTGTCGGCGGCGAACTCCGAGTCCCGGACGTAGACGGTGTACTCGACGTCGCCGACGGTCATCGACAGTTGGCCGGTGCTAGTGTCGGTGGGTGGGTCCTCCCCAGCCTTGTACGCGAGGCCGGAGAGAAAGCCCCAGAGGGCCTGCTTGCCGTAGTACGATAGGTCCCCGGAGAGCGGCTGGAGCATTCCGATACTGACCGATTGCGTGCTGTCCGACCCGTCGCCCGTGGCAGTGCCGTCGCCTGTCATGCTGGAGTTGCCGTCGCCGCCGTCGGTTCCACCGTCGCCGCCGTCGCTTCCGTTCTCGTTTACGCACCCGCTGAGGCCGGTGATACCGACCCCGAGCGAACCGAGAACACGACGCCGTGTTACTTTGTCTCGCATACGGAGTTATCTACACGAACGATGACCATAGTGTTCGACGTTAACATGTTAACGCCGGCGGGCGTCGTTCAGGAGTCGATATCTTCGAGCGCTTCGACGGCCCGCTCTATCATCTTGCGCTCGCCGCGCCGGAGGTTCTTCGAGACGGCCGGCTTCGAGACGCCGAACTCGTCGGCCAGCGACCCCAACGTCGTGTCGCGAGGGCTCTCGAAGTAGCCCGACGAGACGGCTTCCTCCAGCGTCTCGCGTTCCGTCGCCGAGAGGTCACGACACCCTTCGACGAGCGTCATCGCCGCTCCGGCGTTCTGGACGACGTCCTGTAATCGGGGGAGGCTTTCGGCCGACCGTTCGATGACGTCGAACTCGTTGTCCCGGTCCAGTTCCGAGAGGGTGTCGTCGGCGTCCCGTCCCCTATCGAACCCGACGTGCCACACCTCGCTCCCGGCTTCGATGTGGAACGGGCCGGTGATGTACCCGCCGTTGTTCCGGATCGTCTCCATCGCCGCCGTCTCCTCGATGACTGTGCGGACGTGGGCCACCTCGCCCTGCCGACGGAGCAGTGCGACGTCGTTCATGTTGGTGTGGGTCCGCAGCGCATCGAGGCCGGTATCCAGCACGTCCCCGTCGTCCGCTTCGACGACCATCCGCGTCTCCAGTTCGCGGTTTGCGCTGTCGAACTCCCAGTGAACGGCAGCGAATGCCATTCCATGGTCTGCCGTCGTGTCGATGAACGGGCAGTCGTACTGTTCCATGTCCATGGCGATGTCAATCATTGACCAGGTACGTTATCTCATAACCCACTCGCCACACGTATAAATAATTCTTCCTTTGTGTGTGACTATTCGTTACGGGCACGAACTGTGAACTCTCTCCCGGGATTGTGTAACGGACTGTCAGCTTCACTCGGTCGACGGTCCGAATCCGGGATTCCATCACGAACGAACACGGACGACGAGGGAACTGTGCCACCCCGTTTCAATAGTGTTTTAGGCCTCCACTCGGGAGGGACTGGTATGACTTTGCACGCCAGAGAGATAAACCAGGACGTGCGGGAGTTGGGCGAACTCCTAGGTGACGTTCTCGAGGCTCAATCGTCGACCGAGGCGTTCGAGATTGTCGAACGAATCCGGACCGCTTCTATCGAGTACCGACGCGGGGATTCCGAGACGCGAGCGGACGTCGGACAGACCCTCGACCGTCTCAACCCCGAGATGCAGGACATCGTCGCTCGGGCGTTTACGACCTACTTCGAACTCATCAACCTCGCAGAAGAGCGCCAGCGCGTCCGCGAGATTCGAGAGGGGAGTCAGGAGGGCGTCCTCGAAGACAGCGTCCTCGACGCGGTGAAGAAACTCTCCGACCGAGGGGCAGACGCCGAGGAGGTCGCCGACGTGCTCGACGACGTCCTCATCCAGCCGACCTTTACCGCTCACCCGACCGAGGCCCGTCGGAAGACGGTCAAGGCCAAACTCCGCTCGGTCGCGAACGACCTCGAAGCGCTCGACGAGATCCGACTGACCGACCGCGAGGAGGCGCGTATCGAGCGCGACCTCGACGCCGAAGTCACCAGCCTCTGGCAGACGCCACAGGTCCGTGACCGCCGCCCGGAGGTCACCGACGAGGCGCTCAACGTCCAGTGGTACCTCGAAAACGTCCTCTTCGACGTCATCGACGAGGTGTACGACGAACTCGAACGCGCCCTCGACGAGGAGTACGAGGGCGACGTCGAGGTTCCGCGGCTGTACGAGTTCCGCTCGTGGGCCGGGTCGGACCGCGACGGCAACCCCTTCGTCACGCCGGAAGTCACCGAGGAGACGCTGGAACGACAGCGTGATACGATTCTCCCGCTCTACCGCGACCGTCTGAAGTCACTCTCCGGCGTCCTCAGTCAGGACGCCTCGAACATCACGACCGACGCCACCTTCGACGAGCGACTCAGCGACCACAAGGAGCGCCTGCCCGGCGTCGCGAGCGAGGCCGAAGAACGGTACCCCGACGAGCCGTACCGCCAGAAGCTCAAACTGATGCGCGAGTCGGTACTGCGCGTCAGCGACGTACGACAGGGCGGCTACGACGGGCCCGAGGAACTGCTGAAGGACCTCCGGGCTATCGCCGAGAGCCTCCGCGACAACGACGCCGAGGTCATCGCCGAGTCCCACGTCGACCCGCTCATCCGGAAGGTCGACACGTTCGGCTTCTCGCTTGCCAGTCTGGACCTGCGGGACCACCGCAAGATGCACACCGACGCCATCGCGGAGGCCGTCGACCGACAGGGCATCGACTACGCCGGGATGGACGAGGACGAACGCGTCGAGTTCCTCACCGAGGCCATCCTGCAGGACGGCACCGTCATCGACACGGAAGACACCGACGGACTCTCGGACGACTCGGCCCGCGTCCTCCGTCGCTTCCGCGAGACGGCCGACTGGCAAAACGAGTTCGGTGTCGACGCCATCGACACCTACGCGATTAGCTGGTGTGAGGAGTCCAGTCACGTGCTGGAAGTCCTCTTCCTCGCCGATCAGGTCGGCATCGTCGACCTGCCCGGCTACTGCGGCCTCGATATCGTCCCGCTGCTCGAATCGGAGTACGCGCTCTCCGGTGCCCGCCGCATCATGGGGACGCTGTTCGAGAACGAGGCCTACTCGCAGGCGCTTGAGGCCCGCAACGGCGTCCAGGAGATCATGCTCGGCTACTCCGACTCCAACAAGGAGAACGGGTTCCTCGCCGCCAACTGGTCGCTGTACAACAACCAGAAGCGACTGGCGAACATCACCGACGACTACGACGTCGAGATGCGCCTGTTCCACGGTCGCGGTGGCTCCATCTCCCGCGGCGGCGGCCCGATGAACGACGCGATGCTGGCCCTGCCCAACGAGACGGTGACCGGACAGATCAAGTTCACCGAGCAAGGCGAGGCCATCGCCGAGAAGTACGCCAACCACGACATCGCCGAGCGCAACCTCGAACAGATGCTCAACGCGCAGGTTCGGGCCCGGCACAACTCCATGCACGAACCCGTCGAGGAGATTCCCGACGAGTGGATGGAGGCCATGGAGACGGCCTCCGACGCCGCCCGCGACGAGTATCAGGATCTGCTGGAGACCGACGGCTTCGTCGATTACTTCGAGCAGGCGACGCCCATCACGGTCATCGAGAACCTCAACATGGGGTCGCGTCCGGCCTCCCGGAGCGAGGACCGTAGCGTCGACGACCTGCGGGCCATCCCGTGGGTGTTCTCGTGGACGCAGGCCCGCTGTATCATCCCCGGCTGGTACTCCATCGCGACGGGGCTGAACGCCTATCTGGAGGACGGCGGCGACGTCGAGACGCTCCAAGAGATGTACGAGGAGTGGCCGTTCTTCCGCACGAAGATAGACAACGCGTCGCTCGCGCTCGCCCGGACGGAGATGGACATCGCCGAGCAGTACGCCGACCTCGCCGACGACGACCTGCGAGAGCGCATCTTCCCGCGAATCAAGTCCGAGTACGAGGAGACGGTCGACCTCGTCCTCGACATCACGGGCCGCGACGGTCTCCTCGCCCGTGACTGGTTGGAACAGAACCTCGAACGCCGCAACCCCTACGTGGATCCGCTGAACCTCCTGCAGGTCCGCTTACTCGCCCAGTCGCACCTGACGGAGACCGAAAAGCGCACGCTCCGCCTGACGGTGCAAGGTATCGCGGCCGGGATGAAAAACACCGGATAACCCGCCCGCGACCACGGTTCTCCGATTGTCAATCGCTAACAACACCAGTTGTATCCACCGAAGCATTTACTGTGGTCCCCTGTGGACTCCCGCTATGGCACTTCAGAAGATTCTCCTCGCCGTCGGCCCGAACGACAAGGACCGTATCGACGAACTCGCAGCGACAGTCACCGACATCGCCGGCCCGACTGGGGCCGAGGTCGTCATTGCCCACGTCTTCACCGACGACGAGTACGAGAACGTCGTCGACCGACTGGAGTTCGAGTCCGCCGCCGAGGCCGACCCCGACGAGGTCGCCGACCGACACACCACCGTCCGGGAACTCGAAAAGCGACTCAACGACGCCGGTATCGAACTCAGCGTCCGCGGGGCCGTCGGTAACCACGGCCAACAGATCGTCGACCTCGCCGAGGAGGTCAGTGCGGACCTCGTCGTCGTCGGCGGTCGCAAGCGCTCCCCGACCGGAAAGGCCGTCTTCGGTTCGACCGCACAGGAGGTCATGCTCAACGCGCCGTGCCCGGTCACCTTCGTTCGCGGCGAGTAACCGCTCTCGAATCGTTCTACCACTGTTTCTGGACGTGACGACAGCGTAGCTACGGCACTGTCGAGACGGCACGGCCGTCGGCGGTGTGAAAACGAGGCCGGGACCGACGCCGATCCGACGGCCGGTTCCGTTACTCGACCACCGCTGCTTCGACGAGTTCGAGGGGGTGTCGAATCTCGTAGCCGGTGCCGTGTTCCATCTGCATCGCACAGGTTGGACACTCGGTCATGCCCGTCTCGCCCTCGGCGTGTTCCATGTGCTCGAACATCTCGTCGCCGATCTCCATGGACTTCTCGTACTTCTCCTCCTTCCAGCCGTAAGTGCCGGAGATGCCCGAACAGGAGTCGCCGACGTCCTCGACGCCGACGCCGTCTAGGTCGCGGAACAGTTCGACGGCCTGCCGTTCGAGGCCCTGATTGCGGGCGTGACACGGCGCGTGGTAGGCGAACTCCTCGGCCAGCTCGCCGGACACCTCGGCCGACTCTATCTCGCCTTTCACGTCCTCGTGGATGCGGAGGTACTCGATGGCCTCGTAGGTGTTCGACGCGACGTCCTCGATGCCGTCGATGTCGAACAGTTCGGGGTACTCCTGTCGGAGCGCCATCGAACAGGAGGTACAGGACGCGATGGCGTCGTACCCCTGTTCGACGAGGTCCGACATCGAGGAGACGTTGACCTCGGCGTGCCGGCGGGCGTCGTCAAGCATCCCGTTTGCGAACATCGGCGTCCCCGAGCACTTCTGTTCGGGGGCGACGACTTCGTAGCCGAAGTGCTCGAAGACGTGGACCATGGCCTTGCCGACTTCCGGCGTGTTGTAGTTGGAGTAACAGCCGTGGAAGTACGCCACCTTCTTGTCGGCGTCGGCCGGTTCGCCGCGGCGTTCGCGGCTCTCTATCGCGTTCTCTCGGGAGGCGTCGGCACCCCCGCGGGCGGCCCACCACTCGCGAAAGGTCTGCTGGGCGAACTCGGGGAAGTCACGCTCACTCGTGACGCCCATCGTCTTCTCCATGACCCAGCGGGCCGGCCCGAAGTTCATCGCGAAGTTCGCCAGTCGGGGTACCTTGCTGGCGATGCTGGCCGACAGGCGGTAGTTCGAGAGGATGCGGTTGCGGACGTACTCGACGGAGAGTTTGTCCATCTGCTCTTCGACGTACTCCCCGCGGGCGGTGTTGTGCATCTGGCTGAGGGGGACACCGGAGGGACAGGCCGAGTCACAGCGCATGCAGTTCGAACACGACATGACGGAGTCGTCTATCTCGTAGCCGTCGTCGGTCTGTTTCAGGCGCCACTGCTCGGGGCCCTGGAACTTCGGCCCGGGGAAGTCGTCGTCGACTTCCGCCACCGGACAGTTCGTATCACAGACCGAGCACTTATAGCAGGAGTCAGCACCCGGCCGCAGGTCGAAATCGTCGCTGTCGGGGAACACTTCGACCGGTTCGAAGTCCTCGCCCGTGTTCGGTTCCACTGGGTCGAAGTCTGTAGGTTGTGCGTCGCTCATCGTACCTCCGCTGCGGCGCTCGCGCCCGCCGCGTAGCCTGTCGCAATCGAGACGCCGCTCCCCGATTTCTCCGCCGCGAAGTCGTAGCCGCCGAGGACGCTGCCCGCGGCCCGAAGATTGTCGAACTCCACGTCGCCGTCCGCGGACAGCGGTCGCAGGTCGTCGTCCGTCTCGACGCCGAACCCGGCGAACGGATGGTCGCCGAAGGCGGCCGTGTCGAACCAGTCGTACCGGTCGTCGCTGTGGGGGACGTGGCAGTCGAAGACGGGTTCGCTGACGCCCTCGCGGTCGGACTCGACGCCCTTCCCGACGAGGCCGCCGGTCGCGAGGACGTACTGGTCGGCCGAGAGCGGGATTCGAGCGCCGTTCTTCTCCATGAAGACGCGCTCGACGTGCCCGTCACCATCGAAGTCGACGATGGGGTTCCCGGTCTCGAAACTCGCGCCGCTCTCGTCCAACGCCTCGAACAGTCTGTCTTCGAGTCGGAGGCCCGGCAGGGACGGCGGGCCCATCGGGACCTCGAACACGTCGACACCCATCTGGTCGCCGAGGGCGTCGCGGATGGCACCGGGGTTGTCGTCGCCCAGAATCGCGGGGAAGCCCACGCGCTCCTCGTCGTCGACGAGTGGGTTCACTCGCTGGGCCAGCGCCTCGCGTGCCGGCACCTTTCGACCGCGCACCGCTACCTCGCCGTTCGTGTCCAGCAGTTTCGCGTAGCGGGTGACCTTCGCGTCCGCTCGCAGGTCGCCCGGGAACCGGATGGTCTCGCCGCGCACGTCGAAGGGGACGCCGACAGCGTCTAAGTGGTCGGCGACGTGGGGCGCGTCGAAGTCCGTCATGGCCTCGATGCCCACCAGCAGGGTGTCCCGGTCGTCGCTCGCCAGCCCTGCCGCCGCGCCGCGCGGGTAGCGGGCGGTGGGTTTGATACTCCCGCCGTGGGTGGGCAGAAGGGCGTTGGTGTCGGTGTGGCCGCCCTCGTAGCCGCTGACCTCGTCGAACATCGCCATCGCCTCCCGGACCGTCTCGACACCGACGGTCTGGTACGGGTGAGAGGCGGGCAGGTCGGCCATCGCGGCGTAGGGGTCGGTCAGTGGGCCCTCCCCGTCGGGCGTGTATCCGAGGAGGTCGACCAGCCCGGACGCTTGCCGGAGCGTGCTCTGCTTGTAGGAGACGAGGCGGACGTCGGCGCCATCGCGTGCGGCCGCGAGGGCGCTTGAGAGACCGGCTAGCCCACCGCCGACGACGAGAACCTCTGACTCAATCGCCATCGGGCGTCCCCCCGTCGGCGGCGACGTCGGCCGGGCCGGAATCGCCGGTGTGGTCGACGCCGGTGTCGAACGCGGCGAAGTCGACCGGGTCCCCTCCGGCGGGGTCGTTGTCGCGGTTCTGGGTCGTCGCGTGCAGCGCGTAGTTCAGCGCCGCCTGTGAGAGTTGCTCGCCCCAGAGGGCGTGCCGTTGGCCCTTCCAGCGTTCCTGCAGTAGTTCGTCCCACGCGTCGCGGACGACGCTCTCGTCGTACTCGCCGTGAAGTTCGCTGGCCATCCGGTGGGTACAGATGCCGCCCTGACAGTTCCCCATCGAGGCGCGAGTGCGAATACGGACGGCGTTGAGGTCCGAGCCGGACTGCCCGATGGCGTCCTGAATCTCGGCGCGAGTGACGCCCTCACACTCACAGACAGTCGGGTTCGGGCCGTCCGTCTTCAGTACCTCGTCGGCCCGGGAGCCGAGTCGTTCGACGCTCCGGCGACCGATGGGCGACCGGAGGCCGAACTCGTCCATGTAGTCCCGGAGGACAGAGAAGTCCTCGCTGCCGGGCAGCGGAACGTCTGCGGTCCGACACGCGGCGTCGATGCCGAACTTCCCGCAGACGTGATCGGAAATCTGCTCGCCCATCATCCGGTAGGTGGTGAACTTCCCGCCGACGATGCTCGTCATGCCCGGCAGGTCGTCGCGTTCCTCGTGGTCCAGCAGGAAGAAGTCCCGCGTGATGTCGGTCGGGTCCTCGCTGCCGACGTCCGGGGGTTCGTACAGCGGTCGGACGCCCCAGAACGAGCGAATCGTCCGGGCCTCTTCGAGCATCGGAATCAGTTCCGACAGCGTCTCTATCATCAGGTCGACCTCCCACTGCTCCTCGGGGTAGTCTTCGGGGTCCTCGACTTCCTCGTCCGTGGTCCCGAGGATGGCCGTCGTCTCGTGGGGGACGACGATGTCGGCGTCGCCCTTCGGCCGGCAACGGTTGATGACCGTATCGACCTGTCGGACGTTCATGATGGTCATCACGCCCTTCGATGGGCGGACGGCGATGTCGAGGCCGGCCATGTCACCGATACGACCGGCCCACGCGCCCGTCGCGTTGACGACGTAGTCCGCACGGATCGCCTCGGTGCCGCCCTCGGTGCCGTGGACGCGCTTGCCCGGTCCGGAAGCGTGTTCGACTTCGAGGCCGACCACTTCGTCGTCCTCGACGAGGAGGTCCGTCACCTTCGAGTGCGTCTCGATGCGCGCGCCGTGTTCCTGTGCGCTGGCGGCGTTGGCGACGACGAGGCGGAACGGATCGATAGCCCCGTCGGGGACCGTAATGGCCTTCTCGACGTCTTTCGCGAGGTGTGGCTCCATCTGCCGGGCTTCCTCGCCGGAGACGACTTCCGCGGGGATACCGCACTCCTTGCACCCCTGTAACTTCTCCTGAAAGTACTCCTCGGAGTCTTCGGGGCGCTTGACGAACATCCCGCCGGTCATCTCGACGCAGTGACTGGCGATATCCCGGAGGACGCGGTTCTCTTCGATACACTCCGTGGCGCTGGCCTGGTCGGAGACGGCGTATCGCCCGCCGCTGTGAAGCAGGCCGTGCATCCGGCCGGTCGTCCCGTGTGTGAGGTTCCCCTGCTCGACGAGCGTCACGTCGAGCCCTCGCATCGCGAGGTCACGGGCGATGCCCACGCCGGTCGAACCGCCGCCGATGACGGCGATGTGTGGTGTCGATACCATATGTTATACCTGCGTTTTGGAGCGCACCCACTTTATTTTACCGTTGAACCGGGGTTCGCCAGTAAATTTTATTGGTAATCATGATCGTCTCGGCTGTTGTGTGAGTTGTAGACACGCATAGTCCGTCTCACCCCGACGTCGACCCCCGACAGACTATTTCGCGCTCTAAGCGCCTAAAACGAGAAAATTCGCCCAGATGAGGTCGTGAGTACGGCAACCACACCATTATTACTACTGGCACGGCGTTACCAGTAACTATTATATACGATTATGTTTGATTACTGAGGCACGGATTAACATGGTAGGATTCGAGACACGGGAGGACAAACAGGTATGACTGACAGGTACCCGTTCCGGAGCGAGCCAGCCGTCGAAACCGACGGCGGGACGGCAGACCACCGCTCGGACCGTCGAGCCGACGACTCGGCGACGGACGCCGACGAATCGGGAACCGCGGCCGACGACTCGGTCGGCGAGACTGCAACCGAGCCAAAGTCGGCCGCGACACGAGAGATAGCGCGTCTCGAAGCCGAACTCGCAGCCGAACGTGCCAGACGGAACGACCTCGAAGCGGCCGTCGAGCGACTGGCGACCGTCGCCGAGGCGAACGCGGACGGTGACCTCACTGCGACGCCCGGGACGCCACCGACCGACCGCGCAGCGGGCCTCTACGACGCGTACGACGACCTCGTCTCGGAGTGGCGCGAGACGGTCGACCGGATGGCGTCGTTCAGCGAACAGGTCTCTTCGGCCACCGAACGGGTCGACGACCGACTCGATAGCGTGAAAGGCTCCAGCAGGGACGTCAGCGGTGCCGTCGACGAGATTTCGGCGGGGTCCCGAACCCAGAGCGAGCGCATTCAGGACATCTCCGACGAGATGCGGAGTCTCTCGGCCACTATCGAGGAAATCGCCGCGTCCGCCAACGAGGTAGCCGACACCTCGACGGAGGCGAGCAGTCGGGGTTCGACGGCACAAGAAGCCGCCGGCGACGCGATGGCGGAACTCGACCAACTGACGAGGCACGCCGAGGAGACGGCCCAGAAGGTCGAACGGCTGAACGAACTCATGACCGACATCGAGGACATCGTCGAGTTCATCACCGACGTCGCGGACCAGACCAACATACTGGCGCTCAACGCCAACATCGAGGCCGCACGCGCCGGGGCCGAGGGAGACGGGTTCACCGTCGTCGCCAACGAGGTGAAGAATCTCGCCAGCGAGACGAAGCGGGCGACCGACGAGATAGCGTCCTCCATCGACAGGGTACACGACCACGCCGAGGCGACGGTCGAGGAGATGCACCACACCCGGACCACCGTCGAGAGCACGCACGGGGCCGTCGACCGGGCGCTCGACGAACTCGACGCCGTCGTCCAGCGTGTGGACGACGTGGACGCGAGCGTCCAGGAGATAGACGACGCGACCGACACGCAGGCCCAGTCGACCCAGGAAGTCGTCTCGATGGTCGACGAAGTCGGCGAGATCAGCGACCGGACCGCCGAGGAGGCAGACACGGCGGCCGACGCCGCACAGGAACAGACGACGGAACTAGCCGAGGTCTCGACTCGGGTCTCGACGCTCACCGAACGGGCCGAGTCACTGGAGCGCACCCTCGACCGGTTCGAACTCGCCGGAGCGGAGTCGACGGCGGGCGCGGACGAGACCGTCGTCGAGTTCTGGCACGCGATGGGCGGCGAGAAGGCTTTGGTACTCGAATCGCTCGCGAGCGAGTTCGAATCGGAGACCGAGAGCATCAGCATCTCGCTGACCTCGAAGGGGAGCTATCGCGGGACGCTCGAAGCGACGCTGGACGCCGCCGCTGCCGGGGCCGGCCCCACCATCGCGCAGATCTTCGAGATCGGCAGCACGCGCGCACGCGAGAGTGGATATTTCGTGCCCGTCGGACAGTTGCTCCCGTCGGACCACATCGACTCGCTCCTCGACCCCGTCTCGAACTACTACCGCATGGACGGCCAGTTGCAGTCGCTCCCGTTCAACGCATCGAACCCCGTCCTCGCGTACAACCGGGACGGATTCCGCAAAGCGGGGCTCGATCCAGACTCGCCGCCCCAGACGTTCGATGCGGTCCGCAGCGCCGCCGAGCAACTCGTCTCACAGACCGACGCGGACTACGGCATCACGTTCGCGAACTACTCGTGGTTCGTCGAGCAGTGGTTCGCGGAGGCAGACGAACTGCTGGTGGACAACGAGAACGGCCGTACCGGCGTGCCACGGTCGGCGAACCTCGACGGCGAGTTCGGCCAGTCGCTCGTCGAGTGGTGGGTCGGCATGGCGGACGACGGCCTCTATCTGGACCCCGGCATCGAGGCCCGGGGCAAGGCGAGGAACGCGTTCCACGACGGAAAAGCCGCGATGCTCGTCGGGTCCTCGTCGTCGTTACAGGCCATCGAGTCTGGGGCGGACTTCGACGTCGGGACCGGGAGGCTCCCGGTCGAGGACGAGCGGACCGGTGTCCTCGTCGGCGGGGCGTCGCTGTGGGTCAGCGACGACTTGCCCCGAGAGACACAGAACGCGGTCAGTCGGTTCCTGACGTGGCTCACCCGACCGGAACAGCAGATGCGCTGGCACCGCGAGACGGGGTACTTCCCGGTCAGCGAGGCGGCGATTCCGAAGCTACGGTCCGACGGGTGGTTCGAGGAGAACCCGCACTACACCACCGCGTTCGACCAGTTGGTCGCCACGACGGACACGACGGCGACCCGCGGCGCCCAGATAGGTCCCTTCGACAGCGTGCGGACGATTATAGAAGAGGGTATCGACCACATTACGAACGTCGAGGAAGTGAGCGAGGAGTTGGCACGCGTCAACGAGCGGGTAGAGAAACGACTCCGAACGTACGCGTCGAAGTGAAAGAAGAATCATTTCGTATTTTTTATCTCCGGCCCGGCATTGTGAGTAATCTTTATAATGATTCACTATATTGTTTACTCACAAGGCGGAGTCTTGGATAAACAAGACTCGCCCGAACGGAGAACACACCAATGGCAGACACATACGTCGGTTCGATCGACCAAGGTACGACCGGTACGCGCTTCATGGTATTCGACCACAGCGGTCAGGTGGTCGCCAACGCGTACGAGAAGCACGAACAGATCTACCCGGAGCCGGGCTGGGTAGAACACGACCCGCTCGAAATCTGGGAGAACACGCAGGAAGTCGTCAGGCGCGGCCTCGACGAGGGCGGCCTCGAAGCCAGCCAGCTAGAGGCGCTGGGCATCACGAACCAGCGTGAGACGACCGTCGTGTGGGACAAAGAGACCGGAAAGCCGGTCCACAACGCCCTCGTCTGGCAGGACCGCCGGACGACCGACCGCGTCGAGGAGATTCAGGAAGCCGGCAAGGTCGAGGAGATTCGGGAGAAGACCGGCCTCGAGTGTGACGCGTACTTCTCTGCGACGAAGACCGAGTGGATTCTCGAGAACGCCGAGCCGCTCAAGATGCAGGCCTCCCGCGGCGAGGACCTCAAAGACCGCGCCGAAGCGGGCGAGCTCCTCATGGGAACCATCGACGCGTGGCTCATCTACAACCTGACTGGCAACCACATCACGGACGTCACGAACGCGTCCCGGACGATGCTGTACAACATCCGGGACCTCGAGTGGGACGACGAACTCTTAGACGAGTTCGGCGTGCCCGAGTCCATGGTGCCGGAGGTCCGTCCGTCCTCCGACGAAGAGTACTACGGGACCACGGACCCCGACGGCTTCCTCGGCGAGGAGATTCCCGTCGCGGGCGCGCTGGGCGACCAGCAGGCCGCGTTGTTCGGCCAGACCTGTTTCGACGAGGGTGACGCGAAGAACACCTACGGAACTGGGTCGTTCTACCTGATGAACACCGGCACCGAGGCCGTCAAGTCCGACCACGGCCTCCTGACGACCATCGGGTTCCAGATGTCCGGCGAACCCGTCCAGTACGCGCTGGAGGGCGCTATCTTCATCACCGGTGCCGCCATCGAGTGGCTCGAAGACGTCGACCTCATCAACAACGCCGCCCAGACGGCGGAACTGGCCCGCTCGGTCGATTCGACCGACGGCGTCTACATGGTGCCGGCCTTTACGGGCCTCGGCGCCCCGCACTGGGACGGCCGCGCCCGCGGGACCATCGTCGGCATGACGCGTGGGACCCGGAAGGAACACATCGTGCGTGCCACCCTCGAATCCATCGCGTACCAGACGCGTGACGTGGCCGAGGCCATGGAGGCCGACTCCGGCGTCGAGACGACGTCGCTGCGCGTCGACGGCGGTGCGGTCAAGAACAACTTCCTCTGTCAACTGCAGTCCGACATCATCCAGACGGACATCGCCCGTCCGGAAGTCGACGAGACGACCGCGCTCGGCTCTGCCTACGCCGCGGGTCTGGCCGTCGGCTACTGGGACACCGTGGACGAACTCCGCGATAACTGGCAGATCGACCGCGAGTTCAGCCCCGAGAAGGACGCCGACGAAGTCGACAAACTGTACAGCCGGTGGGACGACGCCGTCGACCGCTCGCTGGACTGGGCCAAGGAGGAGTAACGGATGGCGGCCGACCTGCTCCTTCAGATTCCGCTGTTCGGCGTCGAAGTGCCGCGCTTCATCGCGCTCCTGCTCGCCGCCTTCGCGGGCGGCGCGTTCGGGGCCGCTATCGGGGCGCTGCCGGCGTTCTGTTTCACCGGCTTCATGGTCATCGCTGGTGAGGCGGTGAACATCCTCGTCGCCGAACTCGGGACGGTCTCGGATATCCCCGCCGGCGAAATCGGCGTCGGCGTCACTGGCTCTATCGCCTTCGGTCCGGTCTTTGGCCCACACATCTCCTTTGCGGCCGGTGCGGCGGCGGCCGCCTACGCCGCGAAGAACGATGGGCTCCCGGAACCGGCCGACGGTGACTACCACCCCGCGAAGGACATCGCGTACGCGCTGGGCACCCGCCCGGACATCCTCGCAGTCGGTGGTCTCTTTGGCATCCTCGGTCTCGTCATCACTCGCGTCTCGGGTGCCATCGGCGCGCCGTGGGACCCCATCGCAATCGCCGTGGTCCTCTCGGCCGTTGCCCACCGACTCGTCTTTGGCTACCCCATCGTGGGTGCCGGCAACCGCAACGTCCTCGACATGTCGCCCTTCGAGAAGGGTGAAGAGCGCGTCGCCACCGACGGCGGCACGGTCAGCGCCACGCGTCTGGCCGTCGAACCGTGGCTCCCCCACCAGTACAAGTGGGCCAACGTCGCCACGATAGGCATCGTCGCCGGCCTGCTCGGCGGCTGGATCGCTATCGTCACCGGGAGCGCGTTCCTCGGGTTCGGCATCTCCGCGGCGTCGCTGACGTTCCTGAACCTCGGCGTCGAGAAGATTCCGGTCACCCACCACATGACCTTGCCCGCCAGCACGGCGGCGCTCGCCGTCGCACCCCTCGGTGGCGAACCGGTCCAGATAATCGCCGCAGCGGTGTTCGGACTCATCGGCGCACTCGCTGGCGAAGTCGTCCAGCGTATCTTCTATGCGCACTCTGACACCCACTTTGACCCACCCGCGGCAGCTATCGTCATCGCGACGTTCATCATCGGCGTGCTGGCCATCGTCGGCGTCTTCCCGACGTCCGTCTGGATCCCGCTGCCGTAAGTCACACGCCTTTTTGTTTCCCAGAACGAGCGGTACATACCGAACACCCGAACTAAAGCATGGATATCGAAGCGCGAATCAAGCGTCGGCAGCGCCGTGGCGACGAGCCGCGGCTGGTTCAAGACTACGAGTCGCTGTCTCCGGTGACCCACATCGAGGAACCGGCCGACCGTGGCCCCGTCCTCGAGCGACTGCTCGACCACCTCGACCCCGTTTTCGACGGCAAACTGCCGCCGAACGCATACGTCTACGGTCCGAAGGGGTCGGGGAAGTCCGCGGTCGTGACGGCGCTCTTTACACACCTCGAACGTCTCCCCACGGAGAACCGGGCGGTCATCCACACCAGCACCCGTGCCCAGTCCCCGACCTCCCCGGCGTTCGTCTACGTTGACGCACGCCAGACCACCAGCGAGTTCGCGTTCTACCACGCGGTACTCGATGCACTCGTCGACGAGTCGGTGCCCGAACACGGCGTCGGGACGGAGACGCTCCGGTCGCGCCTGCACGAGGTACTGGGCGGCACCCGGACCGGCGTCGTGGTCACCGTCGACCACGTCGGGGAGCCACGAAGCACCAGCGAGAGCGACCTCGTGGACCTCTTCGCCGGCCTGCCGAGCAACGTCAGTTGGATGGCAATCGGTCGGTTGAACCCGACCGAGACGGTGCTCACGGAGTACACCGCCGAATCGATTCACGTCGACCACTACCAGCGCCAGATGCTGGTGGACGTGTTGATGACGCGGTCGTCTGTCGGGCTGGCACAACAAGCGCTGGACCACGGGCTGGCCCGCGACATCGCCGAGTGGGCCGACGGCGATGCGCACGACGCACTCGCGGCGCTGTTTATCGCCACCGACCGGGCGACCGAAGCCGGACGGACGCAGTTGACGCCGGCCGACGTCGAAGCGGCGTTCGAGGAGATACCGAACCCCTGTGTCTCGCTGGGCGTCGTACTCTCACTGCCGCCGAACCGACAGGCTGTCCTGCGCGAACTGGTCGACCTCGGTCCGGAGGAACGCTCCTCGGTCACCGCGACGACGGAGGCAATCGGTGGGTCGCCCGCCGTGGACCTCTCGGCCGGGACGGTCAAGCGATTCCTCTACGAGATGGCCGAGGCCGGCGTCGTCGAACGCGTCCAGTCCGAGGCACAGAGCGGGCAGGGACGACCGCCGAGCAGAGTCGACCCGCGGTTCCCGCCGACGGTGTTCCGTCGGCTCTACGACCTGCAGCAGTAGCGAGGCGCGCTACGCGCGCCCTTCGAAGCGACGCGGTGAGCGAAGCGAACCGCAGAGCAGTAGCGAGGGGCGCTCGGTTTTCTCAGTCCGAAGCGGTTACAGCGGTATCGACCGGAAAAACGCGACCTCAGACGCCTCTGGCCGGGTCGCCGGTCCCTTCTGTCAGCGCCGACGCGAGGGCACCGCGGACGACCACGTCGTCGCCGAGCGTCGTCAACTGGATGTCGGGGATGTTCGACATGACCATCTGGTCGAGTCGGTCCCGAATCGGGTCGAGAATCTGCTCGGGGTTGTTGATAGCGACGGCGCCGCCGACGTAGATGACCAGCGGTGCGTAGGAGTGGACGATGTTGGCGACGCCGATAGCGTTCCAGTGACAGATCTGGTCTAACACGTGCGAGGCGAAGTCGTCCTCGCCGGCGTACTCGAAGACGTCGGCCGCGTCGAATCCCTCGGTGTCGATGGGAAGTGCCGTCTCGACGGGGTCCTCGCGGTGGAGTTGGGTGGCATAGCGCGGGATGTTCTCGCCCGAGCAGTACGCTTCCCAGTGGCCGTCGTGGCCACAGCCACAGGTCATGAACCCGTGGGGATCGATGGTCAGGTGCCCGACCTCGCCCGCGTTGCCGTCCCACCCGCTGAGGATGTTGCCGTCGACGGCGACGCCCGCACCGATACCCGAGGAGATGGTCAGATACACCATGTCGTCCGGGTTCCGGTCCGAGTTGTAGCGCTCGCCGATGACGCCCGCGTTGGCGTCGTTGTGGAGGTACACCTGTGACGTGCCGAGCAGGTTCTCGACGGGACCAGTCAGCGGGATGCGGTCGATGGTGTCGGGGAGGTTCGCGGGGTTTTCGACGACGCCCTCGGCGAGGTCGAGTGGGCCGAACGAACCGATGCCGGCCGCTTTCACGTCGGTCGGTTCCACGTCGGCGGCGGCACACGCCTCGCGTAGCGCATCGAGTACTGCTTCGGTGACTGCGATGCCGTTCGGACCGCGCGGCGTTTCGCGCTTGAACGACGCTATCGACGTTCCGGACGCGTCACCGATGACCGCACGGATGTGTGTCGCACCGAGGTCGACCCCTGCGTATACGCCCATGTTGGTGGGAAGGTCGCCCTTCCGCTACTTAATAACACAGATTCGAGTACGTCCGTGTTACCGTGCGTCGTCGTCGAGTCGTTCGCGGCCGACAGCCTCCTCGTAGACGACGCCGCGTTCGGCGTCGAGCGTCACGACGGCCCCGTCCTCCATGTCGCCGGGTAACTTCGCGTCCGAGACCATCGGGATAGAGAGTTCACGAGCGATGATAGCGGCGTAACTCGTGATGCCCTCGTGGGCATCGATGATGCCGCCGAGGCGGGTGGTATCGCCGGTGAACTCGCCGTCGAACCCCTCGGAGACGGCGACGATGGCACCGTCGGGCACGTCGGTAATGTCGCCGTCCTCGACGTGGTACACCGGCCCAGTCACCAGTCCGTCCACGACGGACCTGCCGTTCGCAACCGTTTCGGCGGCGACGTGAACTTTCAGCATGTTGGCCGTGTTCATGCCGTCGAGTTCCGTCATCATCCCAGAGAGGACGACGACGGTGTCACCGCCGTCGGCGGCCTCCGTATCGAGGGCGGACTGGACCGCGTTCTGGATGATGGCGTCGGCCCCGTCGGTGGTGTACTGGGTCGTGATGGGGATGATGCCCCACGAGAGCGCGAGTCGGCGGCGGACCCGTTCGCTGGGCGTCGACGCCACGATCGGTATCGGGGGGCGGTACTTCGCGGCCTTCAGTGCGGTGTACCCGGACTCGGAGGCGGCGACGACGGCCGACGCGCCGATGTCCCGGGCGAGGTACCGGGCCGACCGCGCGAGCGCGTCCGTCCGGGTGCTGCCCGCGGCGGGGACACGCTGTTCGCGGGACTCTGCGTACTCCTCGCTGGACTCGACGTCTCGCACGATGCGGTCCATCGTCTCGACGACCCGTATGGGGTGGTCGCCGATGGCCGTCTCGCCCGACAGCATCACGGCGTCGGTGCCGTCGAGGACGGCGTTGGCCACGTCCGAGGCCTCGGCGCGGGTCGGTCGGCGGGAGTGGACCATCGAGTCGAGCATCTCGGTTGCCGTGATGACCGGGACGCCCGCCTGGTGGCACTTCCGGATGATGCGCTTCTGGATGATGGGGACATCTTCGAGCGGACACTCGACGCCGAGGTCACCGCGGGCCACCATGATCCCGTAGGCGGCGTCGATGATGGACTCTAAGTTCTCGACAGCCCCCGCGCGCTCGATCTTCGCGATGATGGGGATGTCGACGCCGCGGTCTTCGAGCGCCTGGTTGATCTCGTAGATGGCCTCGCCGTCGCGGACGAACGAGGCGGCGACGAAGTCCGGTTCCATCTCTGCGGCGACGTCGAGTTCCTGCTTGTCGTTCTCGGTGATGGTGGGCAGGCCCAGCTCGACGCCGGGGACGTTGACGCCCTTGCGAGCGCCGAGTTCGCCGCCGTTCTCGACGTCCGCGTACACCACGTCGTCCTCGATTCGGTCCACCGTGGTCTCGATGCGGCCGTCGTCTAAGAGCACGCGGTCGCCCGGTTCGACGCTGGTGATGGACTGAGAGAGGCCGACCTCCTCGGGGGTCGCTTCTTCGCCCACTACGAAGCGGATGGTCGACCCCTCGACGAGGTCGATAGGCTCACGGATCGGCGCGGTCCGGACTTCCGGACCGGGCATGTCGAGCATGGAGGCGACCGGTGAGTCGACTATGTCGTCGACTTCCCGGATGCGTTCTATCATCGTACGCCGGTGTTCCGGCGACCCGTGACTGGCGTTGAGTCGGGCGACGGACATCCCCGCCTCCGCGAGCGACGCTATCTGGTCGACGGACTCGCTGGCCGGGCCGAGCGTACAGACGATTTTCGCGCTACGCATCGGTCGATACTCCCGACAGCTCTCGTGAACGCACCGTTCGATGAATCATATTCGTCCGTACCGAGCCAGGGGATAAGAAGCTTGCCGGACGACGCCAGTATCGCCGCCCTCACGCGACTTCAGCGCGTGATTGCCTCGGTGTCGCCGGCGATGACTTCGCGGACTTCGTGCGGGGAGACGACGGCGATGTCGCCGGGGACAGACCGCTTGAGAGCGGCGGTAGCCGCACCCCACGCCAGCCCGTCGGCGACGGACTCGCCGACGAGGTACCGCGAGAGGAAGCCGCCGACGAAGGAGTCGCCGGTCCCGACCGGGTGTGCACTGGAGGCCTCGTAGGTCGGTTGTTCGTACACCTCGCCGCCGGCGAGCGCGAGCGCACCCTCGGCCCCACGGGTGACGATAGTCACGTCGAACCCGTAGTCGTCTGTCAGACCGCGGGCGACCGACTCGGCGCCACCGGTCCGGTCAAGCACCGTCTCCGCGTCGCGACGGGCGACGACGAGGACGTCGACGTCGGGGAACAGGTCCGTCAGCACCGCCTTCGCTTTGGCCGGCTCCCAGAGCTTCGAGCGGTAGTTGAGGTCGAAACTCGTCACGGTGTTGGCCTCCTGTGCCCGAGCGAGCAGGTCAGCCGTCGTCGTTTCGAGCGTCTCGGAGAGGGCCGGCGTGATACCGGTCGTGTGGAACCCGGTCGCGCTCTCGACGGTCTCGGTCGGGAGTTCGGCCGTCGACGCCGAGGTCACGCTCGCACCCGCGCGGTCGTAGATGACCTCGTTCCCGCGCGGTGGCTGGCCCTGTTCGAGGTAGTAGGTACCCTGTCTGGCGTCGTCGGCGTCGTCCCACACCACGTCGACGGTGACGTCGTGGGTCCGGAGTTCGCCGGCCACTCGTCGGCCCACGGAAGAGTCGGGGAGTTTCGAGGTCCAGACGGCGTCGAGTCCCAGACGCTGTGCGGCGACGGCGACGTTCGATTCGGCGCCGGCGGCCCGGACGTTGTACTGGTCTGCCGTCTCTAGGCGTTCCTCGTCCGGCGGTGACAACCGGAGCATCGTTTCTCCGAACGTGACCAGGTCAGTCATATGGCCCTCTCGTCGCCCGGTAGGTATAAATCCACGAGAGTTGTCCGCAGTCCATACGGGCCGGTCGACGGACCGTTCCGTTCGTGTGCAACTGCTCCCCAGTTGATATATATACATTGATAATCTCCAAAGATTTTTGTACCCATATTTTACACATCATGCTATGAATCGGAGGCAAGTGAGAAACGAGTCGTCGGTCTCTCGGCGCTCCTTCCTCGGAACAGTGGGAGTGTCGGGAATCGCCGGCCTCGCCGGGTGTGGTGGGGGTTCCGGGGGTGGTACACCGACTGGAAAACGTGTCGGAAATTTTCCAATATCTGGGGATACGGTCACGTTCGGGTTCAACGTCGCACGGTCGGGTCCGTTCTCTACGACTGGCGAGGAGGAACTCCGCGGCCACCGCCTCGCCGTCAAACACATCAACGAAGGAGGCGGGTGGGTTTCGAACCGGTACTTCCCACGGCTCTCCGGGGACGGGTTACTGAACAAGACCGTCGAAGCGGCGGTAAGTGACACCGAAAGCGACCCTGAAGTGGCGCGTCGTTCGGCCAAAGCGATGATAGAAAACGATGGCGCCATCATGCTCTCCGGGGGGGCGACGAGCGATACGGGACTCGCACATCAGGCGGTGGCCGCCGAGACGGAGACCATCTATATGGCGACGATGACCCACGTCGACAGACTGACCGGTACGGACTGTAACCGCTGGACGTTTCGGGAGTTGTTCAACTCCTATATGACCGCGAAGGCGCTCCGACCGGTCCTCGTCGAAGAGTACGGCAAAGACGTCGAGTTCTTTCAGGTGTACTCCGACGACGACTGGGGGAAAGCCCAGATCCAACTGATGGAGCGGTTCCTCAGCGACGCCGGGTGGCAACCGGTCGGCAGTCTGAGTGCGCAACTCGGGACGCGTGATTTCGGTCAGTACATCGACGACATCGACAGCGCCAGCGAGGACGTCCTGATACTCAACCTCCGAGGGCTGGACGCGGCCAACGCCGTACGGACGGTTCGGGAGTCGTTCCCCGACGAGAACGTCGTCATCCCGCTGTATACCCGCGCAGTGGCACAGACGGCCGGGGGCGCTATAGAGGACGTCATCGGGACTATCGCCTGGGACCCGTCGATCGAGACGCCGCTGTCGAAGCAGTTCCGGTCGGCGTTCAGCAACGAGTACGAAGGGGGAACCGGGTCGTCGTCGTCGTCGATACCGTCGGGTCCGGCCCACGTCGCGTATACGCAAACGCTCCAGTACGCCCACGCGGTGGCCCGGGCGGAAACGTTCGATCCCGAGGCGGTCATCCCGGCTCTCGAAGGGTGGGAGTACGGGGCCGGAATCGGCGCACAGACGATGCGGGCGTGTGACCACCAGTCGATGCGTCCGGTCCCCATCGTCAGAGGACGGCCAGGGGACCAACAGGACTTCGGGCGGTACTACGATCTGATAAACACCACGCGGGAGGCGGCCTACCCGTGTTCTACAGGACCAGCGGCGAACTGCTCGCTGGGCGGTAACTGACAATGAGTGGACAAGACACAGATTCGGCAGGGGTATCGGGTACAGACGACACGAGCGGCGGTCTCCTCGCGACGATCGTACCGGACGTGATTCGGCGCAACTTCGCGCTGAAGTTCGGTATCGTGCTGGTCGTGATGGCGCTGTCCGTCGGTGCGATTGGACTGTTGGCTACCGACCAGGTCCGGACCTACACCGAAAATCAGGTGACCGGCGAGTACCGCGGTGTCGCCGCACAGGAGGGCGACATCATCGAGCAGTGGTTCGAGCGGAACCGACTCTCCGTCCAGTTCGTCTCTTCCAGCAGCGTCTGGACGTCCGACGACGCGGCGGACCTACGGGCGGAACTCCGGAACCGAAAGGCCGGCCTGTCCGCCGACGTGGCGAACGTCCATCTAGTCGAACGGCAGGTAGTCGAGTCCAACATCGTCGCGAGTACTTCGCTGTCCGCTGGAACGAACGTCTCGGCGGTCGACCGCGGCTGGACGACTGACACGGAGTTCAACCGGGCGGGTGAAGTCGTCCACTCCAGCGTCTACCAGACACAGGCCGGCCCCGTCGTCGGCTTCATGAGCCCCGTCGACGCGAGCCAGAACCGATACATCGTCATCGAGTACTCGATTGCAGGTATCACCGAGTCTCTGCAGGGCTCCGAGCGGTCCGCAGGCGGGTTCACGCAGGTGGTCAACGCTTCGAACGTCGTGATGTTCGACGAGGGGCCGGACGGCGGCGTTGGCGACGCGCTCCTCCAACCGTACGCGTCCGGTAGCGAGGCGACGAAACCCATCAGTGACGCAAACGACCTCCGGAGTCGGAACCGGGAGGCGGGCGTCGTCGCGACCATGCCCGCAAACAGCGTCTTAGACGAGAAGTACACCGTCGGCTACTCCCCCATCGAGGGGACCGACTGGGTCGTGCTGGTCCACGCACCCTACTCGGCCGTATTCGGGTTCGTCGAGAACGTCCAACTGTACGGGCTCGCCGGGACCGCGCTGATGGTCCTGCTCATCGGTGGCGTCGGCGCGGCACTGGGGTACAACACGGCGACATCCATCGACCGACTCACCCGCAAGACCGATCAGATGCGACAGGGGAACTTAGACGTCGACATATCGACGAGTCGCATCGACAACATCGGCCGACTCTACGACGGGTTCGGCGACATGCGCGACGCGCTCAAACAGCAGATCGACGAGGCCGAACGCGCCCAGAAGGAGGCGGAGGTCTCTCGCGCCGAGGCGATGGAGGTCAACAACTACCTCCAGGAGAAAGCAGCGGAGTTCTCCGACGTGATGGAGGCGGCCGCCGCCGGAAACCTGACCGAGCGGATGGAGACCGACGGCGAGAACGAGTCCATGGACCGCATCGCCAGCGAGTTCAACGGCATGATAAACGAACTCGAGAAGACCGTCGGCCAGTTGAAGAGTTTCGCCGACGACGTGGCCGACTCCGGTGACGTCGTGCTCACGAGCGCCGAGTCTGTGCGCGACGCGTCCGAGCAGGTCGCCGAGTCCGTCCAGAAGATATCCGACGACGCCTACGACCAGAAGGATCGGCTACAGACGCTCTCCGAGGACCTCGACCACCTCGTCGAGACGCTCGAACAGTTAGAAGCCGAGAACCCCGAGGTCGACATGGGCGACTCGCTGTCGGAGTTCCGGACCACGGCGACGACGCTGCAGGAAGCCGCCGACACCAGCGAGGACATGATGTCCGAGTCAGAGACTGTCGCGGGCGCCGCCGAAGAGCAGGCGGCGGAACTCAACGAGGTCTCTTCCCGCGCGGAACGACTCAAGCGGTACGCCCAGCCACTGGGTGACATCCTGAATCGATTCGAGACGGAGGCCGAACACGAGTTCGTCTTCTCCGGCGGTCCCTCGCAGGGGCTGGCCGAGCACGACGACGAGTAGTCGCCGTCGGTTGGCGACACTCGACGGTCGTCGTTGTGCGCTTCTGAACGTAGCGTCGCGGGGACGGCGATTCAGCCGTCGGAGGTGCCGATGATGTCACGGACCCGCGTGGCCGCAGTCAGGACGGGGAACGTCCACGGTTCGTCGTCGTAGAGCAGCGAACAGAGGCTAGTCCGGTTCTCACCGGGGAGCGACTCCTGTCTGTCGAGGTGCGCCTGTCGGGTGGCGACGACGCCGTCGAGCGTCTCGGTGAACGTCGATTCGTACCACTGCGGAACCGACATCCCGTCGAGTTCGACGACGAGGTCCGACAGCGACTGCTTTGCGTCCGAGAGCGAGTCAGCTTCGTCCGCCAACGTATCGAAGAACCGCCGCCGCTCCGATGCGGTGTCGCGAGCGGTCCTGACGAGCGCCTGTTTGTACGGCGCCGTGAACCCCCCCTGTTTGGTCCGGAGGCCCTCGGCCATCTCTTCGCCGAGTTCCAGCATCACGTTCTCTACGAGCGACTCGCCGTACACCTCGTCGTAGTGAGGCACGCTCATGACCGTCTCGCGGTACGCGTCACAGACGCGTTCGAGTTGCTTACACTCCTGTCGTGGCGTGTGAAACGACACTGGTTGCCACGCCTGCGGGCCCGCAGTGGGGACGTCCTCGACGGCGTCCGCGAAAGCGTCGAAGGCCTCGGCCTCGGCCTCGACCTCTGCCTCTTCGCGTTCGACCACCTCCAAGGCCGTCGTCACCGGAGAAAGAACGTATTGGCGGAAGGACTGGAGGTAATGAGTCGCGGGGACGTTTGTGTCAATCATTACCACGGCGTTCGTGTCCCGATAACTAAAATGTTTGTTTCACATACAAGGGTTGCACCGTGTCGACACAGATTCGAATTATCTGAACGCCTGATTGTTAATTATTGTAATACTGTCGCAACCGTGCTATCTGATATTTTAGCAAAATTGCGTATCGCAATCGTATTCGGTTGATTTCAGTGTTTAGCCGAATATACCGGGGGATAGCAAGGCCGAAGCCGCTGGCGTCCGTCGTAGGGCCATGTTCAGTGTTGACACGCCCGCGTTCCTCGTCGCCTGTGTCGCTCTCGTCGCACTGGCCGGGTGTGGCACGTTCTTCGGTGCCGGCGGCAGCGACTCCGGTGGCGGAGCAACCGTCACACCGGCCCCGGTTCCCGACGGCGCTATGCCGTCGCCGACGCCCGACCCGAACGGTCGGTCACTGGCCGACAGCACTGACCGACGCGACTACTGGGGTGGCATCACCGCGCCGGACAACCGCACCGCCTCAGCCCAGCCACGCTACCTCTCGCTTCGGCCGACCTGCGAGCGGCCGCCCGGACTCGTCGTCCACATACAGGTCAACGCCCTCCGCAACAACGACCCGGTGACCGACGAGGGTATCAACACGACGTGGCAGTTCGTCGCCCCGTCAAATCGGCGGGCTGTCGGGTCCTACGAGGCGTTCGTCGACGTACTCACGACCCAGTACCGGCCCCTGTTGAACGCGTCGACGGTGACGTACGGACCGCTCGAACGCGACGGCGGCTGGGCCCACCAGCGAGTGACGGTGTCCACCGGCGAGACGTCGGCGACGTACCTGTGGCACCTCAACCTCCAGACGGTGCAGACTACGGAGCCCTACGGCGGGTGCTGGATGACGACGGGCGTCACCGTCGAGTGAGAGAGCGAATCGGCGCCTCATCAGTCGCGGTCCCCGCCGCCGTGCCCGGACCGATCGGTCTTGTCGGTCCGCGTCGTCGGTAGCGACGAGACGAAGTCGATGTCGCGCGGGCGCTTGTGCGGGCCGAGGGACTCGGCGACAGATACCTTGAGGGCCGACGCGAGGTCGTCGTCCGGCGTCACGTCCGGCGACGGGACGACGGTGGCGACGACCCGCCGTCCTCGCTCGGGGTCCGGTTCGCCGCGTACCAACGCCGCCGAGACAGCGGGGTGGGCCTCCAACGCGGACTCCACTTCGAGGGGGCTGACGCGGTAGCCGGCGGTGAGGACGAGGTCGTCCGCCCGCCCGAGGTGGGTGAGTACGCCGTCGTCGAACCGACCGATGTCGCCCGTCCTGAGCAGGTCGTCGTCGAGGACGGCCGCCGTCGCCGCTGGGTCGTCGACGTACTCCTGCATGACCACGGGGTCCGGGCGGACGACGGCTATCTCTCCTCCCTCACCGGTCGGCACCGGGGCGCCGTCCTCGTCGACGACGACTATCTCGTGGCCGGGGTACGGGCGGCCGAGCCCGCCCGATGTCGCGGGGTAGACGCCGTTCGATTCGCCCGCGAGCGCGTTCGCTTCGGTCTGTCCGTACGCCTCGTTGACGGTCACAGCGAGCCGGTCGGTCGCCCACGCCGCCAAGTCATCGGGGAGGTGTTCGCCGCCGCACAGCATCGTCTCCAGCGTGGGCACGTCGTCAGGGGCCGGGTCGGTCTCGCGGCGTATCGCCCGGAGCGCGGTCGGCGGGAGAAACGCGTGTGTGACTCCCTGTCCGGCGACGACGTCGAGTGCTCGCTCCGGGTCGAACCCCGCTCGGCGGAGCGAGGAGACGACGGTCCCGCCCAGCGCGAGCGTCGGGAACACCACGTCGAACAGCGCCCCCGCCCACGCCCACTCGGAGGGCGTCCAGACCCGCGCCCGTCGGGTCGCCGCCGGGTCAAAGAGGTCGAACCAGCAGTGATAGCCCGGCAACGACCCCAGCAGGTACTGGTGGCCCTGCACCACGCCCTTCGGGTCGCTCGTCGTCCCGGAGGTGTACAGCACCAGCGCGGGGTCGTCCGGACGTGTCTCGACAGCCGGCGGGCCCGTCGAGGAAGGGGCGTCTCCGACGAACTCGGTGAGACCGCCCAGCGGTGCCGTCCCGGACCCGACGTCGACGGGCACCGTCTCGGTCGGCGCGGCAGTCCGCGCGTCGCCCGCCGCGTTCCAACGCTCCGAATCCACGACGAGCGCCGACGCGTCGCTGTGGTCGAGAACGTACCCGAACGAGTTCTCGCCGAGGAGCATCGACACCGGAACGACGACACCGCCGAGGCGGTAGACCGCGAGGTGCGCGACGACGAGTTCGGGACACTGTGGGAGGCAGACGGCGACCCTGTCACCCGCGGCGATGCCTCCGTCCGCGAGGCGGGCCGCGAGGGCTCGCGTTGCGGCCGCCAATTCGCCGTACGTCATCGTCGTCCCGGTGTAGGGTTCGTCCTCGGCGGCAACGTGTCTGAGCGCGACAGCGTCTCCGTCACCCGACAGCGCGTGGTCGGCGATGTTGTAGCGGTCGGGAATCTGCCACTCGAACCCGTCGCGGAGGTCGCCGTAACTCGTCGGCGACGCCGGCAACTCGTAGCCGGTCCACGGCCCGGTCATCCGTCGCCCGCCACCTGTGCGAGCGTTGACGCCAGATAGTACTGCGTCCAGACGAGTTCCGTGTCGACGGCGTAGTCGCCGGGTCGGTTGAAACACCCGTGCTGGACCCGCCCGTAGCGTGGGTCCGACGGGTCCGTCACGAGGTACGAGTCGACGAGCGACGAGAGGACGGCGTGTCCGAACGCACGCAGGTCGGCGACCGGAGGGTCGTCCGGCAACAGGGTGACCAATCCGTAGGCCACGAGCGCCGCCGCACTGGTGTCGCGTGGTTCACCGTCTGGGTCCGGTACCTCGAAGTCCCAGTGCGGGACGTGGTCTGGCGGCGTGTGGGTCCGGTAGTACTCGACGGCGTCGGCGAGCGCTCGACGGTAGCGCTCGGCACCGGTGGCCGCGTAAGCGGTCGCGAGACCGGCGACGTGCCAGCCCTGTCCGCGCGCCCAGCACGTCTCGTCGCTGTGAGCGAGTTCGTTGTACTGACGTTCGAGCGTGCCCGTCTCGTCGAAGACGGCGTGGTGCCACGTCCGGCCGTCCTCGCGGACGTACCAGTCCAGATGGCGGTCGGCGTGTGAGACGGCCACGTCGCGGAACTGCGGGTCCTTGGTCGCCTCGTAGGCCCGCCAGAGCACCGAGACGGCCGTGTAGAGGTTGTCGACGGCGCCGATGCGGTCGCCGGGCGGGCCGTGGTTGGACTCCGGACCGCGGAACTGCTCCGGCCCACGGATAGCCAGTTTTCCGAGGGGTATCTGGCGGGCACCCTCGTGGAACGCCGCGGCCATCGCGTCGGCCCCTTCCAGTCCGAGACCGAACAGCGACCGGTCGCCGCTGTGGTCGTACCCGCGGAACCCGGCATAGAGGAAGTTCATCCCGCAGAACATCGAGTCCCGGGGCATGTACGCCCGCATCGTCTCGGTGTGGTCGCGGGCCGCCCGTTCGAACCGCTCGGCGGGGGTCGGGTCGTCGGCGTGTGCGGCCGCAAGCCAGAGCAGACCGATCCAGTGCCCGCCACACCAGTTCCCGTCGTCCGTCGTCTCCCATCCGTCCACCTCCCGGTCGTAGACGTAGGGGAACCGGTCACCCGTCGCGTCGAGGGTCGTCTCCACCCGTGCGAGCACGGCTTCCATTCCTCGGCGGTACTGGTCGCTCTCGCCGGTCATACTGGCTGTTGCCGGCCGTAGGTATTCAAGCTAGTGTCGGCGGTCGCCGTCACGGGAACCGGGACGGCCTCACTGGACGGTTCCGCCGACGACGCCCTCCTCCGCGAGTCGTTCACGTTCGGCGGCGTCGTACCCGATTTCGGCGAGAATCTCGCCCGTGTGCTGGCCGGGGAGCGGCGGTGGCGAGCGGATGTCACCCGGCGTCTCGGACATCTCCACCGGCACACCGACGGTGGTGAACGTCCCGTCCTCCGGGTGGGCCAGTTCGACGAGCGTCTCGTTGTGCTGGACCTGTGGGTCGGCGGCGACCGCCTGAAAGTCGTTGACCTCGGCCGCCCAGACGTCGGCGTCGAGCAGCGTCTCCAGCAGTTCGTCGGTGGGCTGTTCGCGGGTATAGGCCTCCAGCGTCCGCTTTATCTCGTCGCGGTGGTCGAAGGTCGCCTGCGGCGTGTCGTAGTCGGCGAGTTCGGGCAGCGAGAGCGTCTCCGCGAGCGCCGCCATCGGTGCCATCGCGATGGCGACGTGCCCGTCGGCCGTCTCGTAGATGCCGTAGGGCCCGCCGAGCCACGCCTGTGCGATGCCCGCCTCGCTTCGCTCGAACTCGACGTCCATGTTCAGCGCGGCGGTTACCTCCTGACACTGGAAGTCGATGGCGGCGTCGAAGAGGTTCACGTCGACGCGCTGGCCGGCCCCGGTCCGCTCCCGGTGGAACAGCGCGACCATCGTGTGGAAGGCGATGAGCATGGCGGCGTGTTCGTCGACGACGGCGGTCCCGGCCGGCGTCGGTGGGTCGTCCTTCCGACCGGTGTAGTTCGCCAGCCCGCTCATCGACTGGAGGAGCAGGTCCTGTCCGGGCCGGTCGACGTAGGGGCCGTCGCGGCCGAACCCGGTGGCCGAGACGTAGATTATCTCCGGGTTGACCGCCTGCACGTCGTCGTAGCCGAGGCCGAACGAGTCCATCACGCCGGGCCGGAAGTTCTCGACGAGGACGTCCGCCTCGCGGGCGACGTCGAGGGCCACGTCCCGGCCCGCCTCGGCCTTCAAGTCGACCGTGATGCTCCGCTTGTTGCGGTTCATCGCGAGGAAGAAGGGGCTGGTCCCGTCGAGTAACTCGCCGCCGGCACGTAGGTCACGCTCCCACTCGCCGCCGAGTCGCTCTACCTTGCGGACGTCGGCCCCCATGTCGCCGAGTTTCTGCGTCGCCCACGGTCCCTGCATCATCTGTGTGAAGTCCGCGATTGTCACACCGTCGAGTGCCCGCTCCATGACAGCTACACGCACGCGAGGGGCGATAAACGTTGGTCCCGACGGTACAGTTAATGTCGAGAGCGTGGTCAGTTCTCCCATGCCGACGCTACGACTCGTCGGGCGACCGTTCGAGGGGTTCGAGAACGCCCTGAAGCGTCAGATGGACGCCTTCGCCGAGACGACAGACGCAGACGTGACCTTCGAGCGTGACCACCGCCCGCTCCCCGAGATTCACGAGGACCTGCTCGCGACGGGGGACATCGCCGACGGGACCTACGACCTCTTTCTCTGTCTGAGCGACTGGCTCCCGATGGTCGCCGAGGCGGGGTACGTCCACCCGCTGGACGGCTACCTGTCACGGGACCCGCCCGACGACTGGCCGGACGGGTGGGCCGAGAGCCTACGCGACCTGATGGCCTACGACGGAACCACCTACGGGATACCGTACCACGACGGCCCCGAGATCTTCCACTACCGCGAGGACTGCTTCGAGGACGTCGCGGAGCAACGGGCGTTCCGCGAGGCGTACGGACGGCCGCTCTCGGTCCCGCGGACGTGGGACGAGTTTCTGGAGGTCGCCGACTTCTTTACGCGGCCAGAGGAGGACCTGTGGGGGACCGTCGTCGCGGCGAAACCCGACGGCCACAACGACGTCTACGACTTCGCCATCCAACTGTGGAGCCGTGGCGGCCGGTTGCTCGACGACGACGGCACCCCCGCCTTCGACAGCCCCGAGGGCCGCGAGGCGCTCCAGTACTACCACGACCTGATTCACGACCACGAGGTGGTCCCGTCCGAGGCCGTCGAGATGGAGAGCGTCGAGGCCGGGCAGTTCTACGCCGACGGGAAGGCCGCGATGATGTGGAACTGGTCGGGCTTCGGGGCGATGGCCGAGCGTCCCGACTCGGCGGTGTTCGGGCACACGAACTACGGCCTCATCCCTCGGGGTGACGCGCCCGACGGCGAACACACTTCACTCACCGTCTGTTACGGCCTGACCGTTCCGGCGGGGAGCGACCACCCCGACCTCGCGTACGACTTCGTCCGCCACGCCGCCTCGCCCGAGAGCGACAGAATCACCACGCTGGAAGGGGCCTCCGGCACGCGGTTCTCGACGTGGCGCGACCGGGAGATACGCCGGTCGAACCAGTTCTACTCGATGCTCGAAGCCGTCAACACCGGCCCGGTCAACACGCTCCCGCAGATTCCGGCGTACACCGAGTTGAACGAGATACTGAACGAGATGGTCGACGCTGTGGTGGTCGAGCAATCGAAGTCGGTCGAGGCGGGCCTCGCCGACGCCGCCGACCGCGCGTCGGACCTGCTGGACTGACGGGGTCGCCGCGCCCGTGACGCGAGTAACACTTATGCCCGTCTTCGGGGTGGTCTAGGTATGAGCCAGACAGTCGATAGCGACGGCAATTCGGAGGGAGTCGACTTCGACAGCCTCCCGATGCGGGTCGGCCTCGGGCAGTTCATGGATCCCACCGAGGAGAAACTCCGCTTCTGCAAGCAGTTGGGCGTCGACGACGTTCTGCTGAACATGTACCGCTACTCGCCGGACTACCCGCACATGCCGGACGACGAGCGGATTCCCCTCGAAGGCGACGCTGAGTGGACCTACGAGAACCTCGTGGAACTCCGCGAACGCGTCGAGTCGGCGGGCCTGCGACTGAACGCCATCGAGAACATCCCCATCTCGTTCTACGACAAAATCATGCTCGGGAAAGCGGGCAAGGAGGACCAGATGGAACACGTCAAGACGACCATCCGCAACATCGGTCGGGCGGGCATCCCGATGTTCGGCTACCACTGGATGCCCAGCGGCGTCTGGCGCAACACCGACGTCACCGTCCGGGGCGGCGCCACCGCCTCGGGGTTCGACATGGACGCCGTCGCCGACGAACTCACCCACGACAGGGAGTACACCGAGGCCGAACTGTGGGACAACTACGAGTACTTCCTCAGAGAACTCCTCCCAGTCGCCGAGGAGGCGGGCGTCAAGATGTGTCTGCACCCCAACGACCCGCCGGTCCCCTCGCTCGGGGGCGTTCCCCAGTTGTTCCGCAACTTCGAGAACTTCAAGCGGGCGATGGAACTGGTCCCGAGCGAGAACCACGGACTGGAGTTCTGTTTCGGGTGCTGGTCAGAGATGGGGGAGGACTTAGAAGAAGTCGTCCGCTACTTCGGTGAGCGAGACGAAATCTTCTACGTCCACTTCCGCGACGTGGAGGGGACGGTGCCGACGTTCCACGAGACGTTTGTCGACCAAGGGAACTACGACGCCTACGAGATGCTCTCGCTGCTCGACGAGGTGGGGTTCTCGGGCCTCGTCATCCCCGACCACGTCCCCCACGTCGAGGGCGACACCGACTGGGAACACCGCGGGCGCGCACACGCCGTCGGCTACTTGAACGGGCTGCTCACCGCGATTCGCCGCGAGACGGGACGCTGACCCATCAGAACCGGCGGGACCTACTGTTAAGTCGCTGGCCGGTGAGTGACACCTATGGCGGCTGACAGACACGCCGACCGAACGGTGATAGTGACGGGTGCGGCCAGCGGTATCGGCCGCGGCATCGCGAAGCGCTTCGGCGAGGAGGGTGCGAACGTCGTCGTCGCCGACGTGCGTCGCGACCCGAAACAGGGCGAGAAGTACGACACCGACGTGACGATACCGACGGACGAACTCGTCAACGAGGAGACCAGCGGCGACGCGGCGTACGTCGAGACCGACGTCGGCGACCCCGAGAACGTCGAGGCGATGGTCGAGACGGCGGTCGATACCTACGACGGTATCGACGTCCTCGTGAACAACGCCGGCATCCAGATCGTCGGTGACTCACAGACCACGAGCGTCGAGGAGTGGCAGCGCTCCATCGACGTCGACTTGAGCGGCGCGTTCTACTGCGCGAAGTACGCGATACCCCACCTCGTCGAACGCGAGGGCCAGATTATCAACGTCGGGTCCGTCCGCGGGTTCGAGGGCGGCGGCGGCCCGCCCTACGCGGCGGCGAAGGGCGGCGTCGTCAACATGACCCGCGATTTGGCGATGGAACTGGGCGAGGAGAACGTCCGGGTGAACTGCGTCAACCCCGGATACGTCGAGACGCCCCTACAGGATATCGTCACCGAGGAGGACATGGCGAAGTCCCGCGAGCAGACGCTCCTCCCGCGCTTCGGGAAACCCGAGGACGTCGGCGACGCCGCGGTCTTCCTCGCGAGCGACGAGGCGGGGTTCATCACCGGCGCGAACCTCCCCGTCGACGGCGGTTGGTTGGCCCACAGCGGTCTCTGAGTGAAGCCGGCCAGTTCAAAAGACGCCGTATTCGTCGTAGGCGTCCAGCGGTGCCGTCCCCGACCGGACGGCCTCCCGGACCTCGTTCTCCGTGTCGGCCAGTTCCTCGGCTTCTTCGAGGACGGACTCTCGAATCGCCTCGGGGACGACTACGACGCCGTCGTGGTCCCCGAGGACGACGTCGCCGGCCGACACCTCGACGCCGCCGACGACGGCATCGGTCCCCCAGTCCAGAATCTCCCAGCGTGGGACGGCGTCGGCGGGCGTTCGGTACCGCGAGAACACGGGGAATTCCTCGTCGAGGATGTAGGCCACGTCTCGGACGCCCCCGTCGATGACCGCGCCACGGGCGCCCTGTGCTTTCAGCGAGACGACCGAGAGTTCGCCGAGGTGGGCCGCCCTGTCGTCGTTCGTCTGGTAGGCGAGGACGGCGTGTTCAGGCGCGTCGCCGAGCATCCGCAGAATCGCCCGCATGTTCTCGTCCGGGTCGACGCTCCGGTTCGGTCGACCGACAACGGGGTAGGCGACGCCCGCCGTCGTCATTCCGTCTCGGAGCGGCGCGATGTCGGGCGAGAGCGTCTGGTCTTCGTACCCCCGGTCGTCTAGCACGTCGACGACGGCGCCGGGATATAGCTGTTCGTAGCGGTCACAGAGATCACCGAGTGCCGGGTCGCTCATACCGATTCGGTCGGTGCCCAGCGACATAAGCTATCGCCGCCCGAACGTCTCGCCCAAACAATTATTCGACTCGCCGCCGCAGTGAGGCTATGCAATTCGACTGGATGGTGCAGTGTTACGCAGGTGCCGGCGTCCACCGGGACACGCCGATGCTCGAAACGGTCGAACGCGAGACGGTCCTTGGGGGCGTCGACGCCGCAGTCGAGACGGGGCTGGAAGGACTCTGGGCCCCGGACCACTTCATGCTCGGGCCGAAAGCCGAAGAGTACGAGGTGTGGACGCTCCTCTCGGCGCTGGCCGAACGGACCGACGACGTCGACCTCGGCCCACTCGTCGGGTCCATCACCTACCGCAACCCCGCCCTGTTGGCGAAGATGGCGACGACGGTGGACATCCTCTCGGAAGGGCGCCTCCGCCTCGGCCTCGGCGCCGGGTGGCACGAGGCGGAACACCGCGCCTACGGCTTCGACTTCCCCGACATCGGGACGCGCATCGAGATGTTAGAGGAGGGGGTGCAGGTCGCCAAGGCGATGTTCACCGAGGAGCATCCTACCTTCGAGGGCGACCACTTCACCATCGACGACGCGCTGAACAACCCCAAGCCCGTCAGCGACCCGCACCCGCCCGTTGTCATTGGCGGCGCCGGCCCGAAGATGCTCCGACTCATCGCCCGCCACGCCGACGAGTGGAACGTCGAAATCAGCGCCCGGGCGCGTGGCAAGCCAATCGAGTTCAAAGTCAGGAAGTTCGAGGAGTACCTCGAAAACGAGGGGCGGGACCCGGACGACGTCGAGCGGTCGTGGCTCGCTCACGTCCTCGTCCGGGAGGACGAGGCCGCCGTCGAGGAGGCCGTCGACGACATCTTCCCCCTCCCGTGGGGCGAGGAGTCAGATATGGACGAGACGCTCGACGACGCCGAGGACGCCCGTGAGAAGGGGAGCATGCTCATCGGGACGCCCTCGCAGGTGGCGACCCAAATCGAGGGCATCCGCGACCTCGGCTTCGAGAAACTCCAGTTGATGTTCCTCGACTTCCCCGACACGCGGGGGATGGAACTGTTCGGCGACGAAGTGGCACCACAGTTCCGGTAACCGCGGACCGGCACCGACGCTTATGTCGCGGTGCGCCGAACCGGCGCCATGGCCTGCTCTGTCACCGACGAGTACCAGCGTCGCGGCATCGACGCGCTCTTTCTGGAGAACGACCACCTCCGCGTCGAGTTGCTCCCCGGAAAGGGCGGCGACCTCACCCGGATCGTCGACAAGCGGACGGACACGAACGTGCTGTTCGAAGCGCCACACGAGTGGCGGGCGCCGGCCGACGGCCCCGTCGGCGCGCCGGACGGGGCGTTCGCCTTCCTCGACCACTACCCCGGCGGGTGGCAGAGCGTCCTCCCGGGCGCAGGCGGCCCCTCCGAGGCCCACGGCGCGCCGCTGGGACTGCACGGCGAGTCCACCCTCGTCCCCTTCGAGACGGAGCTACTCGCGGACTCTGCCGAGCGGGTGTCTGTGCGACTGACCGCATCGCTCACCAGATACCCGTTCGACGTCGAACGGGACGTGACCCTCTCGGCGGGCGAGTCCGCCATCGAGGTGTCCGAACGGGTCACCAACACGGGCGAGGTACCGGTGGACTACTCGTGGTTACAGCACGTCGCCCTCGGTGAACCGCTGGTCGCGCCGGAGGCGACCCTGACGGTCCCCTGTGAGACGGTCCACGTCGACCCCGACCAGATCGCGGACACCGCGCGACTGCCGCCCGGCGAGACGTTCGAGTGGCCGGTCTGTGAGACCGACGGCGGGCCGGTCGACCTCCGGGAGTTCCCGCCAGCGGACGACCGGGTTCACGACCTCGTCGCCCTCGCCGACCTCGACGAGGGCCGGTACACCGTCTCCAACCCCGAACTGGACCTCGGCGTCACCGTCGAGTTCCCGGCGTCCCTGTACGAGTACCTCTGGTACTGGCAACCGTTCGGCGGGTTCGAAGACGCGCCGTTCTTCGGCCGGAACTACAACGTCGGCCTCGAACCCTGCACCTCGATACCGAACGCGGGACTCGCCGAGGCCGTCGAGAACGGGACGGCCGAGGAACTCGCCCCAGGTGGGACCCAGTCGTCGACCGTCCGGCTACGGACGCACGGCACCGACTGAACGGCGCGTAGCTTTATGCACGCTGTGTCCGTACAACGACCGATGCAAGCACCGTCGAAGGACACCGACCGGTACTTCGAGGACATCGAAGCGGGAGAGACGTTCACCGTCGAGTCGGCCCGCACGATAACCGAGGCGGACGTCGTCAACTTCGCCGGCCTCTCCGGGGACTTCCACCCGCTACACGTGAGCACGACGCGGGCCGCGGAGTCGGACTTCGGGGAACGAATCGCCCACGGCAACCTCGTGTTCTCGGTGGCCGAAGCGCTCGTCGCCGACATGAACCCGCGCTCGTTCTCCTACGGCTACGACTCCGTACGGTTCGTCACCCCGGTCGGCATCGGAACGACGCTGACCGTCCACCGAGAGGTGGTCGAGACCGAGGAGTACAACGACGCGCTCGGCCGCGTCGTCTACGAGTACGAGGTGACGGACGACGACGGGACGACCCTGCTCGTCTGTCAGCACATCACGCTGGTCGAGCGACGCGACGCCGAGTCGTAGTCCGGAGTCGACCCGTCCTCAGTCGGACTGGGGCCTGACGTAGGTCACCGGACACGGCGAGTTGATGAGGACGTTCTGGGCGTTGCTCCCGAAGACGGCTTTGCCGACCGGCGACCGAGACCCGCCGGAGATGACGACGCGGTCGGCGTCCGCCTTCTCGGCGGTTTTGACGATGCCGTCGCTGACGTTCCCGACCACGCCGTCCACCTCGTAGTCGACGCCGTGGTCGTCGAAGCGGTCTTCGAGATACGTCACCGACTGGTGGCGTTCGAGTATCACGTCGACGTCCTCGGCCGTCGCGCTCGGGTAGTCGAGTTCAGCGGCCACCTCGTCGAACTCGTCTCTGGTGAAGACGTGCGTGAGGACGACGGTCGCACCGGTCGGTTTCGCGACCTGCATCGAGACGCGTGCGAGTTGGTCGAGTCGGTCGTCGTCTGCCGGGCCGATAGCGAGTACGATGGTGTCGAACGAGAGGTCCATCGCCGTCACCTTCGACGGCGTGTGAAAAAACACCATCGGTCGTCGGAACCCGCTCTCAGGTCTCCTCGGGTTCGAACCGCCAGATGCACTCCATGAACGGGATGCCCGACTCCGGGTCCGCGTCGGCGTCGACGCCCGACTGCTTGAACTGGCCCGTGTACCGTTCCCACTCCGCGACCGCCTCGTCGCCGTCGACGGCGTCGAGGTAGGCGTCCAAGTCGTTGCACTCCAGAATGCAGACTGCCACGTCGTCCCGGACGTACAGTTCGAACGCCTCGACACCACCCCGATCCATCGCGTCGGTGACCGCGTCGGGCACGTCGTCGTGGGCTTCGACGTACGCCTCGCGCTGGTCGGGGTCGAGTCGCTGGACGTACACCGCTCGCTCGGTATCCTCGGGCATAGCTGCTAGCTCTCGCGACGACGCAATGAGTGTTGTGCCGGCCGCTACCCCGAGAGTATTTGTACCGGGCCGACGGCAGATGGGCTATGGTCTCGCCTGCACTCATCCTGCCGCCGGAGCCGGACGAACGCTGGCAGTTAGCGAAACAGATGGGCGTCGAGAAGGCCGTCGTCCACCCGCTGGAAATCGGGGACGGTCGGACCCACTGGACCTACGACGACCTGCAGGGACTCGACAACTGGCTCACCGACGCCGGCCTCGAATTCTCGGTTCTGGAGGGGTCGGTCCCAATCTCCGACCGGGTTCGACTCGGGCGCGAGGGCCGCGACGAGGACATCGCGGTGTTCAAGCAGTTCCTCCGGAACTGCGGCGAAGTCGGGATTCCCGTGGTCTGCTACGACTGGATGGCCGGGGTCAGGTGGGCGCGGACCGCCGCCCACGTCGAGTCGCGCGGCGGCTCCTACGTCACCGAGTTCGACGTCGAGAAGGTGCAGGGCGGCCCCGAGCAGTTCGCCGACGTGACCCACGCGGACGTGTGGGAAGCCATCGAGTACTTCCTGCGGGAGGTGACACCGGTCGCCGAGGAGGCGGGCGTGAAACTCGGCCTCCACCCCGACGACCCGCCACGCGAATCCCTGCGTGGCACCCCCCGAATCGTCGACAGCGTCGAGGCCTACGACCGCGTGCTGGACGCCTACGACAGCGAGTACAACGGCGTCACCTTCTGTCAGGGGAACTTCGCCGCCATGGGTGCGGACATCCCAGCGGCCATCGAACACTTCGGCGACCGCATCAACTTCGTTCACTTCCGCGACGTCGAGGGGGACGCAGACAACTTCGTCGAGACGTGGCACGACGACGGCCCGACGGACATGCTGGCCGCGATGCGGGCCTACGAAGAACACGTCGGCGAAGACGTACCGATGCGGCCCGACCACGTCCCGACGATGGCCGGCGAGGACAACTCGAATCCGGGCTACCACACGAAGGGTCGGCTGTTCGCCATCGGTTACATGCGCGGGCTACGCGAGCAGGTACACGCGGACCGCTGACTCACACCTCGACGGCGGACCGGAACTCCCCGCGGCCGGTCACGCCGAGGTCGACGCGGTAGAGGCTCCCCGCCCCCTCACCCTCCACGTCTCGCGTCTCGACGCAGGCCGTCGTGACGTACGCCGTGTCGTAGTCCTCGCCGGCGAACGTGAGCGAGGACACCTTCCGCGGGTCGAACGCGACTGTCTCCTCGCGAGTGCCGTCCGGCGCGAACCGAATCAGTTTGTGGCCGTCCCAGAACGCCGACCAGAGGTGGCCCTCGCTGTCGACGGTCATCCCATCGGGCAGGCCCTCGATGCCGCTCGCGTCGACCACCGTCTTCGGGTTCGAGATGTCACCTGTGGCGCGGTCGTAGTCGTACCGGTAGATGTACCCCGGGCAGTCCGGGTCGACTTCGCCGGTGTCGGTGAAGTAGAACCCCGACTGGTCGAGGGTGAACCCCATGCCGTTGGGGAGGACACACTCCTCGCGGACGAGGTCGAACGACCCGTCGGTGTTCAGTCTGTACAGGTGGCCCGGCAGGTCACGGTCGGTATCCGGCATCACGCCGGCGAAGACGCGACCCTCCGGGCCGGCGATGACGTCGTTGAATCGCTCGTGGAACCGGTCGGGGTCCGGGTCGGTGACCGCGTCGACGTCACCTGTCTGCTGGTCGAGTCGGCGGACCGCGCCGGCCTCCTGAAACAGGAGGAGTGTGCCGTCGGTCTGGATGGTGAACCCGCCGATGCGCTCCTCGGTGTCCTCGTAGACGAGTTCGTGGTCGTCCGTGGACGGGTCGTATCGGTAGAGTCGACCCCGCGGGATGTCGACCCAGTAGAGCAGTTCCTCGTCGGGGTGCCAGAGCGGCCCCTCTCCGGTCTCACAGGCGATATCGACGACGAGTTCGGGTGTCGGCATACTGTACCCTCCGACCCCGTGTCCCGTAAAATTATGCGCCGAAACGCCCCGCGTCTCAGTCGTCGTCCAGCAGTCCCGCGTCCAGCGTCCCCGTCGTCATCAGTTCGTTCAGTTCTTCGAGGTCGGTCTCCTCGGGTTGCTTGATGTCGACGAGTCGTCCCTGATAGAGGACGCCGATGCGGTCGGCGTGTGCGAGGACGGACTCGATGTTGTGGCTGACGATGACGATGGTGATACCCTCCTCGGCCAGTCTGTCGAGCGTGTCCTGTACGAGACGCGTCGCGTCGACCGAAAGCGCGCTCGTCGGTTCGTCGAGGATGATGACGTCCGGGTCGAACGCGAGGGCCCGACCGACGGCGACGAGTTGGCGCTGGCCGCCGGAGAGGAACTCGACCTCGGTCTTGATGTCGACGTCCCGTCCGAGCTGGTCCATCATTATCGCCCGAGACTGTTCGTACGTGGTCTCCCAGTCGATGAACGAGAAGGGTCCGAGACCGCGCTTTGGGAACTGGCCCATGAAGATGTTCGTCGCGATGTCTAAGTCGTCCATCAGCGCGAGGTCCTGATACACCGTCTCGATGCCGTTGTCGCGAGCGTCCGAGGGGTTCGAGAAGTGGACCTCACGACCGTCCTTGTAGATGGTTCCCTTCGTCGCTGAGTGGACGCCACTGAGGATGTTCATCAGCGTCGACTTGCCTGCGCCGTTGTCGCCGACGAGGGCGAATATCTCGGCCTCCTGAATGTCAAGCGTCACGTCGTCGAGGGCGACGATGCGACCGAACTGCTTGGTGATGTTCTCGACGCGAAGCTTCGGTTCCCCGGCCTCGTCGGTGGCTGGGCTGCTCGCGGCCTCCTGCTCGGCCGTCCCGCTGTCCTCGACGCTCATACCGCACCACTCGCGAGGATGCGAGCCCGGAGTTTGGCCTGCGTGCTGTACAGCAGTATCGCCGCCAGTAACACGAATCCGTTGACCATCTGTATCTGGGTTGCCCCGACGACGGGGCTGTTGTTCAGTGCCGACTGCACTAACTGGATGAGGACGACGCCGCCGAGCGCGCCGGTTATCTTCCCGCGGCCGCCAAAGAGGCTGATGCCGCCGATGACTGCCCCGGCGAACGCCTGAAACACCAGTCCCTCGCCGATGAGCGGCGGGACGACGCCGACGAACCCGGTCAGCATCAGGCCGGCGATCGCCGCCAGCAGACCGCTGATAGTGTAGACGACGATGATGAGGCGCTCGGTGTCGATGCCGACCTCTCTCGCGGACTTCTCGGAACTCCCCAGCGCGTACACCGCCTGCCCGAACGTCGTAAAGCGCATGATCAGGCCGAAGACGAGGAACGCGAACAGGAGCACCCCGATGGCGAACTCCGGCGTCCCGCCGACGTCTACGTAGAGTCGCGGGAGGCCCGTCACCGGTTGGGTCTGCATCGCCGTCTTGGCGCCCTCGAAGATGATGAGGAAGGCCAGCGTCTGCAGGAACGGGTTCAGTCCCACCTTCGCGATCATGATGCCGTTGACGAGGCCGATGAGCGACCCGGTCACGAGGATGATGCCGAACCCGGCCCACGGGTTCGTGGTGACGCCCCAGCAACTCGGACAGGTCCCGAGAAGCATCCCGGTGAACATCGCCGAGAACCCGGCTATCGACCCGATCGAGAGGTCGAAGTGTCCCGACAGCAGACACAGGCTCTCTGCGAGCACCAGCAATCCGATCGGAACCGCGGCCCAGAGAACGAGTCTGATGGCGTTGGTGTTCCGCAGTGTCTGTGGGACGAACACGAGGACGCCGAGGATGACGATAGCCAGTATCGGCCAGATCATGTTGTCCAACAGCGTCAGTATTACGTCGTCTCTATCGCCGAACGTTCGCCCGAGGAATCCTTGTTCCGTAGACATAGTGAGGGGAGTGGAGTGTCGTTAGATACCGCGCTCAGCCCCAGACGTTACCCCAGAGGAACGGCTGGTCGTAGTTCTCTTGGGTGATGACGATGCTGTTGGTCCGGAACCACGGGTGGCCGTTCTGCTCGCGCATGATGCCGGGTTCCCAGATGGGTTCGGACCACATCTCGACGCCCTTGTGCTGGCCGGGTTCGATGGTCAACTGGTCCGAAGTGACTTCCGACCCCACTTCGGGAATGACGCTGTCGTCCATCCCCGACTCGACGTACTGCTTCATGTACTGCATCGCGATGGGGTTGTAGAAGTAGTTGGGCTGGTCGACGGCGGCGTCGATAGTCCCGTCCCCGACGAGGGGGTTGACCTCCGGACTGCCGTCCATCTGCGTGAGGACGATGTGGCCCTCCTCGCCTTTCGACACCAGCATGTTGAGGTTGCGAAGCGCCTGCACGACGCCGAGCCCCATCGAGAGGTTGCCCGAGTAGATGCCGTCGACGCGCCCGTTCGCGTTGATCCACTCCTGTACGGTGGACTGGGCCACGTCACGGGCGTACTCGCCGTTGAGCGTCTGGACGACCTCGATGTTGTCCTGTTCGGCCATCACGTCGAGGAATCCCTGTGAGCGCTGGTTGGCCGACTGGTTGCCCTGAATCCCGCGGACGTTGAGGACCCGGTAGTTGTCCTTGTCCGGGTACTGCTCGTCGAGTGCTTTGACCATCTCCTCGGCCGAACTCGCGCCGCCGTCGTAGTTGCTGAATCCGACGTACAGCGGAATCTCCGAACTGGACGTGTCGGCGTTGGTCGCGAACACCGGTTTCCCGGCGTTCATCGCCTCGTTGATAGCGCCCTCCGCGGCACCGGTCGACCACACGCCGACGAGGATGGCGTCGTGGTCACTGTTCGTGAAGTCGCGGATGTCCTGCACCTGCTTCTGGGCGCTCTGCTGGTTCGGTCGCACGTCGAGTTCGATGCCGAGGTCCTCCGCGTAGAACTCGGCGGCCTCGATGTAGGCCGTAATCCACGACCCCCCGCGGACGTACGCAGACATCCCGACCTTCTCGAGCGTGTTACCGCCGCCGCCGTTGCCGCCGGTGGTGGTGCCGGTGCCGTCTCCCCCGCCGTCACCGCCGTCGCCGCCGTCTCCGCCGTCTCCACCGCCGTCGCCGTTCCCGCCACAGCCTGCAAGTGACACTGTGGTAATCGCAGCACCGGTCGTCTTGATAAATCTGCGTCTGGTATTCTCTGCCATACAGAGGTGAGATTGAGAGTGTATATACATAAAGGTTGTCGAAAATATGCGTTTGACTCACACACTATTCCGACAGACGAACTCGCAGTGGAGAAATCGACAGGAACGGGAAACTGGCCGGAGCACTAGTCGAGTCCGCCGAGGCGAGGAGTGAATCACTCGGTTGCACGGAACGCGTTCTGTCGTGAACGGGACGATGTGAAACAAAAGCGACAGACGATGAGCTCCGATAGCGAACAAATACCCGATCGCACTACATTTCTGTGAGAGTAATCCTATTCTGGCACGGGCAGGAGAAACATAACTATTATTCATTCCTGTTTGGGCCGTATCTGTGCACATATTTACACGAAAGTCCGGGCGGTCGTCACTCGGGGTGGTGGTCGGGTGCCGGTAGCTTCTTTTTACCACATCGAGGATATGCGTGGTATGAAGCTCTACCTCGACACGGCCGACCGTGACCGCATTACCGAAGCCGCGAGACTTGGTGTCGTAGACGGTGTCACCACCAACCCGTCTATCGTGACAGCGGCCGGACTCGGGTACAGGGAGGCGGTCACCGCCATCGCCGACGTCGTCGACGGGCCGGTGTTTGCACAAGTTCTCGCCGACGACGTCGAGGGGATTGTCCGCGAAGCGCGCGGCTATCAGGAGTGGGCCGACGACGTCGTGGCGAAGATTCCGGCGACCCGTCCGGGGTTCGAAGCGCTCGCACGCCTGCGTGACGAGGATGTGCCCGCCGGCACGACAGTAGTCTTCTCCATCGAGCAGGCCGTGCTCGCGGCGAAAAACGACGCCTCGTTCGTCGCACCGTACGTGGGCCGACTCGACGACGCCGGCGAGGACGGCGTGGACACCGTGCGGCGAATCCAGCACATCTACGACACCTACGGCTTCGAGACAGAGGTGCTGGCCGCGAGCGTCCGGAACACCACACAGGCCGTCTCACTCTACGAGGCCGGCGTCGACGCGGTGACGCTGTCGCCCGACGTCCTCGACGACCACGTCCCGCACCCGAAGACCGATGAAGGCGTCGCCGGGTTCGAGGCGGCGTGGGGCGACCGGGGCAGTCCCATCGACGAGTGACGCCGGAGCAGTGACGAAGCGGTCAGACGGCGGCCGTGAGAGGGCTGGTCGCCCCGTCGACACGATCACCGGTTCCGTCGGACGGTATAAGTACGGGGCCGCTGAATCCTGTGCCATGACGTCCGACCCGACAGTCCTCGTGGCAGGCGACACGCTCGTCGACTTCGTTCCCGAACGGCCGGGTCCCCCGAGTGACGCCGGGGGGTATCAGCCGAAGTTCGGCGGGTCAGGGGCGAACGTCGCCCTCGCACTCGACCGCATCGGCGCGTCACCGCTGTTCTGGACGCGACTGGCGACGGACGACTTCGGTGATTTCCTGCGCTCACACCTCGACGATTCGACGATTCCGGACGAGTTCGTCGTTCCGGACCCGGACGCCCGGACGACGCTCGCCGTCGTCACGCACGACGAATCCGGTGACCGCTCGTTCACCTTCTACCGCGAGGACGGGGCGGATACGCGTCTCCAGACCGGTACCGTCCCCGACGAGACGCTGGACGCGGTATCGTGGGTCCACACGACGGGCGTCACCGAGAGCGTAGAGCCCAGTCGGTCGGCGACGCTCGAACTCCAGGCCCGCGCGAGCGAGCGCTGTACGGTGTCACTCGACCCCAACTGGCGGCCGGAGTTGTGGGAGAGCCACCACGAGTTCCGTGCGGTCATCCGCGGGTCGTTGGAGGCCGTCGACGTGGTGAAAGCCACGCCCGAGGACCTCGCCGCGGCCGGGTTCGAGCGCGACGACCCCGAGCAACTCGCTCGGGACGTCGTCGACCACGGGCCACACACCGTCGTGCTGACGATGGGCGACGAGGGGGCGCTGTGCTACGGGACCGACGTGAGCCCGGTAGCCGGATTGGGTCGGCACCCCGGCTACGACGTCGACGTCGTCGACACGACCGGGGCCGGAGACGCGTTCCTCGCGGCGTTCATCGCCGCTCTGACCAACGGTGTCCGAGACGCCGAAGACGCGCTCTCGCTCGCGAACGCGGCGGGTGCCGTCGCCACGACGCAGGCAGGTGCCGTATCGGCGCTGACCGGGTTCGAACAGATACGCCAGTTCCACGACGAGATCCCGTGGGCCGTCTGACCGTCCCGGACAAGCGGACGGCTGTTCCGCCGTGGTGAACAACTCTATATGGGAGGGTTCCGTAGCGGTTCTATGGCCACACAGAACAACACCATCGACGCCACCAAGACGTCGCTGCGAATCATCGAGGAACTGAAACGCCTCGATGGGGCGGGGGTCACCACCGTCGCGAACGAACTCGGCATCGCAAAGAGCACCGTCCACAACCACTTGCAGACGCTCACCGAAGAAGAGTACGTTAACTGCGAGGACGGCATCTACCGTGTCGGCCTGCGCTTTCTCGAACTCGGAGAGTACACGCGAAACCGAATGGATATCTACGAGAAGGCCCGTCCTGAAGTGCTCTCACTGGCCGAAGAGACCGGTGAGATGGCCAACGCCGCCGTCGAGGAACACGGGACGGGCGTCTACATCACACGTGCCGAGGGAACCGAAGCGGTCAGCGTCGACACCTACGCCGGAAAGCGCGTGAAACTCCACTGTACCGCCCTCGGGAAGACGATTCTCGCCGAACTCCCGGAGCAACGGGTCGACGAAATCATCGAGACGCACGGACTCCCCGAACGGACGGAGAACACCATCACCGACACGGACGAACTGAAAGCGGAACTCGACGCGATTCGTGACCGAGGCTACGCGTACGACCGTGAGGAACGACTTCCGGGCCTCCGGTGTGTGGCGGCGCCGGTCGTCGCGGAGGACGGACGCGTCGTCGCAGCGCTCAGCGTCTCCGGACCGACGACCCGTATCAAAGGCGACCTGTTCCACGAGAAGATTCCGGAACTGCTTCGCTCGTCTGCCAACGTCATCGAGATAAACATGGCGTACTCGTAGGCGCCCCCACCGGACGGAACGAGACGTCGGCCGTTCGTTTCTGCCGAAATAGATGAAGCACATAAAACAGTGGCTCGGCATATATATACCTAACAGAGGTACCTTCGTTAGAATAGCCGACGCACGGCGTTCGGTAGAGCGAGACTACCGTTCGGCTGAGCGGAACGGCACTGTCGCCGTCGCGACCGTCCTCCCCCGTGAGAAAAGCTAGTTTCAAGTGATACGAAATCCGTTGTACGGTATGGCTCCCCCGTCTCTCAGAGCGCGGTTACTGGACGGCGAGACGCTGCTCGGGACGTTCCAACTCATCGACTCCCCGATGGCCGCGGAGATGGCAGGCGTCGCCGGCTTGGACTTCACCATCCTCGATCAGGAGCACGGGCCGCTGAGCGCCGAGTCCTGCGTCGCCATGTGTGCGGCCGCCGAGCGCGGGGGTGCTGCCCCCGTGATTCGGGTCCGGAACAACTCCGAGTCGGAGATACAGCGAGCGCTGGACGTCGGCGCGGCGGGCGTCGAGATTCCGCAGATCGAGACGGGCGCGGACGCTCGGGCGGCCGTCGACCACGCACGCTTCGATCCACTCGGGTCCCGCGGGTTCTCGCCGTACGTCCGCGCCGGCGGCTACACCGGCGACGACGACTACACCGACCGGCAGAACGAGACGACGGCGGTCGTCGTCCACATCGAGGGCGAACGCGGTGTGGAGAACCTCGACGACATCGTTGCCATCGAAGGTATCGACGTGTTGTTCCTCGGACCGTACGATATGTCACAGTCCCTCGGCATCCCGGGTCAGGTGCGAGACGACCGCGTCGAAGCCCTGATGCAGGACGTGTGCGACCGGGCCGTGGACGCGGGGAAAGTCGTCGGGACGTACGCAGACGACCCCGAGATGGCTCGGCAGTGGATAGATGCCGGGGCGCAGTACGTCGCCGTCGGCGTCGACGGTGCTATCCTCACGCGGGCGTTCGAGGACATCGCCGAGGCCGTCACCGAGTAGTCCCGCCCCCGGACCGCCGGTAGCTCTTTTGTCACCGCGATTGAACGTCCTCTATGGAACTGACCGCGCTGACCGAGGCGTTCGACCGACGCGACTGGCAAGAGGTGACCGAGACGGCCGACCCCATCCGGTTCGCGATGGTGGGGCTCGGGTGGTGGACCCGGGAGCAGGCGATGCCGGCCGTCGCCGCCGGGGACCTCTGTGAGACGACGGTGCTGGTCAGCGGCGACCGCGAGAAAGCCGTGTCGGTCGCGGACACCTCCGAAACGGTCGCGCGCGCCATCACCTACGAGGAGTTCCACGACGGCGCCGCCAGCGAGGCCTACGACGCTGTCTACGTCGTCACGCCGAACGCGCGCCACCTCCCGTTCGTGGAGAGCGCCGCCGAACTCGGCAAGGACGTCCTCTGTGAGAAACCGATGGAGGCGACGATCAACCGGGCCGAACAGATGGTCGCTGCCTGCAACGAACACGGCGTGACGCTGATGATCGCCTACCGGATGCACACCGAGCCCGCGATTCGGCGGGCGAGAGACGTCATCGAGGCGGGCTACGTCGGCGACCCGGTGTTCGTCCACGGCAACATGAGCGAACCCATCCTCGAACTCGTCCCTGACCCGGACCAGTGGCGTCTCGACTGGGAGCTATCCGGCGGGTGTGCGACGATGGACATCGGCATCTACTCGCTGAACACCGCTCGGTTCCTGCTCGACGCCGACCCGGTGCGCGTGCAGGGGTCGGTCGCGTCGGTACAGGAGGAGTTCGCGGACGTCCCGGACGAACACGCCGCCTTCCAGGTCGACTTCCCTGACCACACGTTCGCCGTCTGCACCGCCAGTCAGAACGCCACGATGGCGAGTCACGTCCGAGTGACCGGCACGGAGGGCGAAGTCCGCGTCGAACCCGCCTTCTACCCGTGGGACGAGCGGCGACTCCACGTCTCACACGGCGGGTCCGACATCGACGTCTCCTTCGAGCAGAGCGACCAGATGGAAGAGGAGTTCGAGTACTTCTCGCACTGCCTGTTGACGGGCGAGGACCCGTACGCCGACGGCGAACACGGACTCGTCGACATCCGGGCGCTGAAAGGCGTCTACGAGGCGGCGGAGGACGGGCGGGCGGTCGAACTCGGATGAGCGACTCAGCGGTGCGTCGACGGCGGGACGACGCCCGGTGACCCGAGGTCGACCCGGTCGCCGATTCTGACGACTTCGAGTTCACGGGGATACCGGTACGACGAGACGTGTTCGTGCAGGGCTTTCGGGTCGCCGGTGACGCCCTTCCACATGTCGAAGTGCGACGGGAGTAGTCGGTCCAGTTGGAGGGCGTTTGCGGCCTCGACGACTTCGTTCTCGGTCATGTACCACTTCGTCGGTCTGGTCTCTCCGTCCCCGGTGTGGTGGATTCGGCCGACGGACCCGAACGCGAGGACGCCGAGTTCGACGTCGAATTCGTCACCGATGCGCTCGAATGCCGCTGCTGGCTTGCTGTCGCCCGGGTGGAAGAACGTCCCCGCGTCGTGTTCGACGACGTAGGAGACCGGTTCGATGGCGTCGCCGTCGTCGGCGTCCCGGACGTGGACCGTGAAGTCGCCGACGGCGAACGAGTCGCCTTCGCTGACGACCGACCGCTTGCCAGACCCGACTCGCAGGTCGCCCTCGTAGTCGGGCGAATCGTAGGACGCCCGTGGGGCGTAGAGTGTCCCGCCGTCGTCGAGGAGCGGCCTGTAGGAGGGCGGGTGCATGTGGTCGATGTGTTCGTGCGTGACGAGGACGGCGTCGGCCGCTCCGTCGGCGGGGTCCATCGGCACCGGGATCATCCGAATCAGTTTCGGCGGGTCGCCGTCGCCGAAGTACGGGTCGACGTACAGCGTCGTGGTCGCCGACTTCAGCGCGAACCCGTTACAGCCGAGGTACCAGACGGCGACGCCGTCGGGTTCGGCCTGCGCTATCTCCGCGGCGAGCCAGTCACCCCACGTCGCGTGAATCGTATCCTGTGTCATGTGTGGTGTCGGTATCAGGTGGCGAGTACACCCCGGTTAGTAAGCGACTACCGCGGCCAGCGACCCCGGTGCGGCGGGGAAACCGGACGCGTCAGCCGAAGTACTGACCGAGGTAGTCGGCGGCGTTGTCCTGCGTGACTTCCAGCCCGTCGATGACGACAGTCTCCTGTACGTCCTCGCCGGCGAGGTGGGCCTTCCCCGTCTCGATGGCGGTGTTGACCATCTCCTCGGGTAACTGCGCGATGGTCCCGTAGTACTGGTTGTCCGAGAACAACTGGACCCACGCCTCGGTGCCGTCGATACCGGTGACGGGGACCGACATGTTCGCGTTCTGAAGTGCCCGATGCGCACCGAGCGCCATCAGGTCGTTCTGACAGAACACGCCGTCTATCTCGTCGCCGTACTGCGTGATGAAGTCCTCCATGACGTTCAGAGCGTTCTGCGTGGAGAACTCGCCCGTCTGACTGGCGAGGCGATTCAGACTGTCGTTGTTGCTCACGGCGTTGCTGAACCCTTCTCCCCGGTCGTTCGTCACGCTCGCTCCGGGCGTCCCCTCCAACTGGAGGACGTTGTAGGTGTCTTTTTCCGCCATCTCCTGCATGAAACCCAGACACAGTTCCGTCGACCGGCGGCCGAGCTGGACGTTGTCGGAGGCGACGTAGCTCACAGTGTCGCCCTCGGCGACGTTGCGGTCGATAGCGACGACGGGGATACCCGCGTCGTTGGCCTGCTGGATGGCGCTGATGACGCCCTCGGCCGTGAGTGCCGAGATGAGCAGGAGGTCGACCTCGTTCGAGATGGCCGTCTCGACGTCCGAGACCTGCGTGCTCTGTGAGTTGCCGGCGTCGTAGAACGTCGAATCCGAGGCGATGGTCCCCTCGCTCTTGGCCGCGTCGAACGCGTTCTGCATCCGGGCGAAGAAGGTGAACTCGAGCGACGGGACGGAGAGTGCGACCGACGGCACGTCTGTCGACTGCGTCGTCTCTTCGGTCCCGCCGTCGCCGTCACCGTCGCCGCCGTCGCCAGTCGTCTCGGTCGTTCCGGTGGCGCCGTCACCGCCACCGTCGCCGCCACAACCGGCGATGAGGGCCGTCCCTGCGATAGCACTGGTACGGATAAACCGTCGTCTGGGAATGTCTCTTGGCATACACCCACACGGTTCGAACCCCCGCATCAAAGAAGTATCGATGAGAAAGAATTATATTTCAGTTATCAATATCTACTCCTGCCCGACGACGTTCGCGAGGACGGCCAGCATCAGGACGATGCCCTGCGCGACCAGTTGTCCCGACGGGCCGACGCCCATGAGGTTCAGGCCGTTCTGGAGGATACCGAGGATGAGGACGCCGATGAGCGTCCCGACCATGTTGCCGGACCCGCCAAAGAGGTTGGCGCCACCGAGGATGACCGCTGCGATCGGCGGGAGCAAGAGCCCGGACCCCATCGTCGGGATGGCGCTCCCGAGGCGGCCAAGCGTCACGAGTCCGGCGATAGCCGCGAACGCGCCGGAGATGACGAGCGTTCCGAGGCGCACGAGTCGGACGTTGATGCCCATGCGCTCGGCAGACTGGCGGTCGCCCCCGATGGCGTAGATGTAGAGGCCGAACTTCGTATACGAGAGGAGCAGTTGCGAGAAGACGAGCAGTGAGAGAAAGACGATGACGATACTCGGGAAACCGAACACTCTCGACCCGCCGAGTCCGGTCAGCGATGGGGGTAACCCGATGATAGGCCGGTTCCCCGAGACGATGAGGCCGAGGCCGTCGGCGAGAAACAGCATCGCCAGCGTCGTCATGAACGAGGGGACGCCGAAGCGGGCGGTGACGAACCCCGACACCGCGCCGAACGTCGCGCCCAGCAACACGCCGACGAGGATGGCCGCAGGGACGGGGACGACGACCCCTTCGAAAAGCCGGGCGCCCACGGCGAGCGTCGCTATGGTCAACCCGCACACCTCCATCACCTGCGCGATGCTCAGGTCTATCTCCGCACAGAGAATCGGGAAGGTGACGCCGATAGCCATGATACCGATTATCGACACCTGTTGGAGGACGTTCACCTGATTGCCGACGGTGAGAAACCGGTCGTTCAACAGGGTGAACGCAGCGTACAGGCCGACGAGGCCGATGATCGGTCCGTACTGGCTCACCTGTTCGAGCGTCACCTGCTCTCGGGCAGCGCCGAAGTCGACGGCCGTGCGCGCCATGCCGTATCGGTTCTGTCGACGCGATATTATGTCTTTGGGACAGTTGACAGTTTCGGACAGTGGGGCGGCCGTTGTCACCCCGGTCCGTGGCGGGGCGAACTATTTTATTGCCCCACCGACATTTCACACGCATGGCCGAGGCCACACAGAGCGGCGACGACCACATCGTCGAGATGGAGGGTATCACGAAGACGTTCGGCGAGGTGGTCGCGCTGGAGGACGTCACGTTCCGGCTCCGGCGCAACGAGATTCTCGCGCTGGCGGGCGACAACGGTGCCGGGAAGTCGACGCTCATCAAGTGTCTCGCCGGGGCGCTCCAGCCGGATTCGGGGACGATCCGCGTCGACGGCGAGGTCGTCGAGATTCCCAACCCGCGCGTCTCGAAGGACCTGGGTATCGAGACGACGTTTCAGGACCTCGCCGTCGCGGGGAACCTCACCGTCACGCAGAACATCTTCCTCGGCCGTGAGGCGGTCTCCGGTCCGGACACCCTCTTTGGCGTCCTCGACAAGCCGGCGATGCGCAAGCGCGCACAGGAACTGCTCGACGACCTCGAAATCCACGTCGACGTCGCCGAGAAAGTGTCGAACCTCTCGGGCGGCGAACGCCAACTCGTCAGTATCTCGCGGACGCTCCTCTCTGATCCGAAAATCGTCATCATGGACGAACCGACCAGCGCCCTCTCCGTGGAGGGGGCCGACCGTGTCCTCGAACTCATCGACCGGATGCAAAAGCAGGGTATCTCCATCGTCCTCATCTCGCACAACCTCGACTACATCAGGCGGGCCGCCGACCGCATCCACGTCCTCCATCAGGGCCGGAGCGCCGGCATCATCGACGCCACCGACTTCGATCAGGACGAGATAGTCAAGCGGATGGTCGGCGGGATGCCGGAGGAAGAGCGCGACGAACAGACCGCCGACGTCTGAGTGCCGCGGTTCCCGTCACTCGTACGTCCGCCGGCCCGTCTCGTTGGCCTCGATGTAGTCCCAGTCGTAGTCGACGCCCAGTCCCGGGCCGTCTGGAACGGGCACGGTCCCCGCGTCGTCGACGGCGTCGATGTCGTCGCGATAGCCGCCGTCGTACACCGGCGGCGTCGTGTTCGGCGCGTCGGGGTGGACCAGCGCCATCTCGTAGTAGTTCGCGTTCCGCGTCGCGGCGATACAGTGACGCTGGGCGGGACCGGGCGCGTGAAACTCCACGTCCAACCCGAAGCCTTCGGCCACGTTCGCAATCTTCGTCGCCCCCGTGATGCCGGCGTCGTACTCCGGGTCCGCCCGGACGAAATCCGTCGCTTCCGTCGCCACGAAGTCGGTGTGGGGTTCCAGCCCGCGGATATGCTCGGTCTGGAGGAGGGGCGTGTCCAGCGCCTGTCGCAACTTCCGGTGGCCGTGCTGGGAGATGCCGCCGTCCCGGTACGGGTCCTCGTACCAGAGGTAGCCGTGGTCGTCACACGCCCGTCCGACCTGCAGGGCCTCGGCAAAGGTGTCGAGGTCACAGGCCGGATCGACCATCAGGTCCATCTCGTCGCCGACTCGCTCGCCCACCGCGCGGACCGTCGCTTCGAGCAGGTCCGGGTCGCGCCAGTCGCCGTCCCAGCCGTGGACCTTGTACCCCGGGTACCCCATCTCCAGACACGTCTCGGCGAAGTCGGCGTACGCTTCGGGGGAGTCCAGCCCTCCGCTCCGGTCGCCCTGATACGTCGACGCGTAGGCCGGCAATCGCTCGCGATAGCTCCCCAGCAACTCGTGAATCGGCGCGCCGTGCTTCTGGCCCGCATAGTCCCACAGCGCGATGTCCAGCGGCCCGATACCCATCCGGTCGTACTTCCGGAGCGCCCGTTTCAGTTCGGACCAGTGGTGTTCGCGCCGCGTCGGGTCACGGCCGATGAGGTAGTCAGCGACGGTGTTTATCTGGGCGGCGCCGGGCGAATTGCTCCCGACGTACTCGCCAGTTAGTCCATCACTAACGTCGACTCTGACCCCGAACAGGCGCCGCTCCATCGTGTTGCCGGGGTCGTAGACGACGTCGAACCCGCCCGGCGGCGTGCCCACGTCCGGCAAGGCGTAGCTGAATTCGATGACCTCGATGGACTCTATCGTCGGGGACATACCCGTGTGACTCGCCGCCGCGGGATAAACATCTAGGGGCAGTAACTGGTCTACGTCTCGTGGACCGACTCGAAGGTCCGGTGGGCCATGTACGAGTAGTCCCGCGCGGAGAGGAACGGGGCTTCCTCGACCCACGAGAGACACGCCTCGTAGCCGGCCCAGTCGTCCATCCACGGGTAGTCCGACCCGAGCATCAGTCGCTCGGTACCGAACCAGTCGGCGAGGTGTCGGACGTACCCCCACAGGTCCTCGTAGGGCCAGGACTCGTCGCTGGACCGGGGAAGCGAACTCACTTTGACCGCGACGTTGTCGTGGTCGGCCAGCGACTCGAAGTCGGTCCACGGTGCCTCACTCGGATCGGTCGTCTCGTCGGGGTAGGCCATGTGGTCGACGACGAGTTGCACGTCCGGGTACCGCTCCGCGAGCGTCTCCAGCATCGAAATCTGCTCGGCTTTGGGGAAGACGAATATCGAGGTGTCCTGCGTGGCCGCCTCGTCCCAGACGGGTTCGAGCGCGTCGTCGAGTATCCAGTCGGCGGTCCGGTCCAGTTCGGAGGCGTGTTCCTCGTAGGCCAGACAGGCGTGCATCCTGACGCCGAGCATCCGGTCGTGGCCGACGACGCGGCGGAGGGCCGAACGGACCTGTTCGGAGTCACCGTAGAAGTCCATCAGGCCGACGCCCCACAGGCGGTCTGGAGAGGCCTCGATGGAGCGCATCGTGTACTCGTTGGCGCGCACGCCGCGGCCGTACAGCGGCGTCGTGACCATGACGCTCTCCTCGACGCCGGCGGCGTCCATGTCGGCTATCAGGTCGTGGGCGGTGTAGGCGCCCTCCCAACCCGGTGGCAGGAGTTCGGCGGACCACGGCAGTTCCTCGGTGTCGGGGCCCCACGTGTGCGTGTGTGTGTCTACGAATCGCATCGAATCACTCCAGGTTTCCCCCGCCGCTCACTCTGAGGACGTCGCCGACGACGTAGTCGGCCCGGTCGCTGGCCAGCCACAACACCGCGTCCGCGAGGTCCTCGGGTTGGCCGAGTCGACCGAGTGGCCGCTTCTCGCCGCGTTTGCGGAGGATCTCCTCGGCGGTCCGGTCGGGGTCGTCCCTCGCTTCCATCTCGGCCTCGTAGCGGGTCTGGGCCGTCTCTGTGACGTCCGTCGAGATGGCGTTCATCCGGATGCCGTGCTCGGCCAGTTCCTGCGCCATCCGCCACGTCAGGCCGTTTATCGACGTCTTCGAGATGCCGTACAGGCCGAACGGGCCGGTACGCCGGTCCCCCGCCTGACTGGTGTGGTTGACGATACAGCCCTCGATATCCTCGGCTATCATGTGCTCGGCGACGAGTTTCGCGGCGTAGTACTGCGACCGGACGTTGACGTTCATCGTCGTGTCCCACTGGTCCAGCGTCGCCTCGACGAGCGACTCCTCACGGGGCCACATGGCGGCGTTGTTGACGAGCAAATCTATTTGCTCGAAGGCGTCGATGGACTCCTCTACGAGCCGTTCGAGAGCCCCCGGGTCGCCGACGTCCGCCGCGACGCCGATGGCGTCACCCGGCCCTCGCTCGTCGAGTTCGTCGGCGGCGTCAGTCACGTCGACCTCGTCCCGCGCGTTGACGACGACGTTCGCCCCGGCGTCGGCGAGTCCCTCCGCGATGCCCCGGCCGATGCCCTTCGTCGACCCGGTGACGATCGCGGACTCGCCGGCGTAGTCGTACTCGGTATGCCCTACCATGACACAGTAATCGTCTCGCTATACCGTCAAGAATCCACCGGTAGGCCCCATCGCGACGAGACGTCGACCTCGCGGTCGGACGCTCCCGAGCCGGCAATCGCCCGTGGAAGCACGCAGATTTATTGGGATGGTCTCTCATGATACTGCTATGGCTCCGGAGATTACCAGCATCGAGTCAGTGGAGTTCTCCTATCCTATCGAGGACGTGGGTACCGACCAGCACGGGTTCAACCTCGTCTACGAACCCGGATCGGTGACCGAGCGAAAGCTGTTCGGCCTCAAGATTCACACGGACGAGGACAGTACGGGCGAGTACGTCGGCGGGAACTCGCCGGGCGCGGCCCAGATCAACACGTTCGCGAACTACCTCGTCGGGAAGAACCCCCTGAAGCGGGAGAAACACTGGAGCGAGATGAAGCGAGCGCTCCGGAAGTACGACCGGATGGGGATGGGCCCCATCGACATCGCGCTGTGGGACTTCGCCGGGAAGTACCACGACGCACCCATCCACGAACTGTTGGGCACCTACCGCACGAAGTTTCCCGCCTACGCGTCGACGTACCACGGCGACGAGAACGGCGGTCTCGACACGCCCGAGGCCTTCGCGGACTTCGCCGAAGAGTGTCTGGAACTGGGCTACGGCGCGTTCAAGATTCACGGCTGGGGCGGCAGCGAGGGGTCACGTGACCTCGACAGAGAGATAGCCGCGGTCCACGCCGTCGGCGACCGCGTGGGCGACGAGATGGACCTGATGCACGACCCGGCCTGCGAACTGGAGACGTTCGCCGACGCGCTGAAACTCGGCCGCGCGCTGGACGAGGTGGGCTTCTTCTGGTACGAGGACCCGTATCGGGACGGCGGCATCTCCCAGCACGGCCACCGGAAGTTGCGACAGGCCCTCGACACCCCACTCCTTCAGACCGAACACGTCCGCGGCCTCGAACCGGCGACGGACTTCGTCGCCAACGAGGCGACGGACTTCCTCCGGGCGGACCCGGAGTACGACGCCGGCATCACGGGCGCGATGAAACGCGCGAGCGTGGCCGAAGGATTTGGCCTCGACGTGGAGTTCCACGCGCCCGGCCCCGCCCAGCGCCACTGCATCGCGGCCATCCGCAACACCAACTACTACGAGATGGCGCTGGTCCACCCCGACGCGCCCAACACCACGGCGCCCATCTACGCCGGGGAGTACGAGGACCAACTGGAGACCGTCGACGGGAACGGTATGGTCGAAGTCCCGGACGGCCCGGGACTGGGCGTCGACTACGACTGGGACTACATCGAGGCCAACCAAACGGGAAGCCTCCACACCTACGAGTGAGATGACATACAGAGCCGGTATCATCGGAACGGGCGGTATCGCCGGAATGGGTATCCTCGGGATGCACGACGAGGCAGACATCGGACGGAAGAAGGTCCGAGCGAGCCACGCGGGCGGGTACGACGCCACCGAGGGCCTCGAACTCGTGGCGGTGGCCGACGTCGACGAGGAGAAACTCGACCGCTTCGGCGAGGCGTGGGACATTCCCCCGGATCGGCGCTACGTCGGCCACGAGGCCATGCTCGACGCCGAGGACCTAGACGTCGTCTCGGTGTGTACCCCGTCGTATCTGCACGCGGACCACGTTGTCGACGCGGCGCGGTCGGCGGCCGACCCGTCGCTCGTCTGGTGCGAGAAACCCATCGCCTCCTCGGTGACCGACGCCGAGGAGATGGTCGACGTCTGCGCGGAGACCGACACCGAACTGCTCGTGAACCACTCGTTCCGGTTCACGACCAAACTCCAGCGACTCCGCGATCTCGTGCAGGACGAGGACATCATCGGCGACGTGCGCTCCGTCGCGACCCAGTTCCGGATGGAACTGCTGCGCAACTCCACGCACTTGCTCGACACCCTCGTCTACCTGCTGGACGACCGGGCCGACACCGTTTCGGGATACATCACCGGCGAGAACGAGGCCGTCGACTCACTGGAAGCGGCCGAACGGGTCGACGATGCGGGCGGCGGCGGGTTCGTCGTGATGGACGACGGCACGTTCGTCACCATCGACTGCACCATCCCGCGGGCGGAGTCCTCGATGACGCTGCAGTTCATCGGGAGCGAGGGGAAACTCTACCTCAACAACGACGACGGCGAGTGGCGCTATTGGCGGTTAGAGGACGGCGACCACGTCGAGGAGTCACTCCCGGGCATCGACGGCGCGTGGACGTGGGACGAGGACTACCGCGACGCCTTTGCCAACGCTGCCGGCGACATCGTCGCCGTCCTCGACGGGGACGTACCGAACCCGTCGACGGGCGAGGAAGCGACACGGTCGCTGGAGATCATCGCCGGGTTCTACATTTCGCACTACACCGGCGGCCAAGTGTCCATCCCGCTGGACCGCCCGCTGAAAGACGTGACAATCACGTCGTGGTGAGTCGGGTCGAGCGAAGTGGTGTTCCGCGTACCTGAACGACGGTTCCCCGGAACCGGCCGACCCGTTTTTCTGCTCGGAATGCCAAGGAATGGTATGGACGACGACGCCGACGTGGTCACGCTGACGTACAGATCGACCGGTTCGGCCGACGTAGCGTCGTCGCTACGCGACGAGACGTTCCAGCGCTACCTCCGCCGGTCGAAGGAGGGACCCGTCTCCGCCGGCGAGAAGTGGGACGAGGTAGTCAACGACGGATGCGGGACGACGACCGACGTCACACTCACTGTGGCCCGAGTAAGCGGCGGTGGGGCCATCGGAGGGGCGACACAGTTCGAGTTCATCCCGGCGACGGAGTCATAACGGGTTTTCGCCGTCCGGCTGTTCAGTCGAAGTGAACGCGGCGTAGCGTCCCTGTCCCGGCCCGTCGGCCGATCGCATAACACAGGTACGTCTGTTATAATATCGAGAGTAATCCGTTTTCCTTGGCCGTCGCCGTGTTCCCCAGGGTGGAACAACTGTCTCGCCCGTCCGGATAGCGACCACGAAAATCGGTCGGCGTGTCGGGAGTGTCCGCCGGATGGGCGACTGGGGATGCGCCTCTGGAGTCAGACGGTCGCCACTGTGTTCGAGAGGCGGCCGATATCCTCGATGTCGACGTCGATGCGGTCGCCCGGTCGGAGCGTGAACCCCTCTTCGGGGACGAGCGACGTTCCGGTCAGTAGCACCGTCGTCTCCGGAATGCTGTTGTGACGCGTGAGAAACGAGACGAGTTCCTCGCAGGTACGAACCATCTCACCGGTCGAGGTGGCCCCCTCGTACTGTCGCTCGCCGTCGCGTTCGACGGTCATGGTCATCTCCAGATCGTGTGGGTCGCCGACGGAGTCTGGCGTCGCGACGCATGGGCCGAGCGAGCAAGAGCGGTCGTAGATCTTCGCCTGCGGGAGGTAGAGCGGGTTCGAACCTTCGATGGACCGACTGCTCACGTCGTTGCCGACCGTGTAGCCCACGACGTCGCCATCGTGGAGTACGATGCCGAGTTCGGGTTCGGGGACGTCCCACTCGGAGTCGCCGCGGATGCCGACCGCTTCGCCCGGACCGACCACGCGCGAGGGCGTCGCCTTGAAGAATATCTCCGGCCGCTCGGCCTCGTAGACGTCGAGGTACATCTCGGGCATCCCGCTCTCGGCCTCGCGGGCCTGTTCGCTTATCTCGTAGGTGACGCCGGCGGCCCACACCTCGTCGACGACCGGTGCGGTACAGTCGGCGGCGTCGGGTGGTTCGACCGCCGCCGCGTCGTCGAACAACCCCGTAGCCACGTCGTCGACAACCACCCCAGCGACGTCGGCGACGTGTGCGAGGTCGGTGAACGACGTCACGCTCGACCGGGCGGCAGTGAGGTCGTAGGCAGTGTCGTCCGCACGGGCGAGTAGCCGTGGCTGTCCGTCCGTGACTGTGCGATAGTATCGCATACGTAGCTACTGCACGCCCGAGGTTCTTGTCGGTTCCGGTGGCCCCACCAAAACTTTCTCGTAGCCCCGGCGTGTCGATTAATTCGATGACCGAAACGTACCACAACTACGTCGACGGCGAGTGGGTAGCCGCCGAGACGGGCGAGACGTTCGAGAACCGCAACCCCGCCGACCGGAGCGACGTGGTCGGGGAGTTCCAACAGTCCGGCGTCGAGGACGCCGAACGGGCCGTCGAGGCCGCGGCGGCCGCGAGCGACGAGTGGGCCGACACACCGGGGCCAGAGCGCGGGGCGATTCTGCGGGCCACGTCACAGGCGCTCGAAGCGCGCAAGGACGAACTGACAGAGACGCTCGTCCGCGAGGAGGGGAAGGCCCGGCCCGAAGCGGCCGGTGAGGTCCAGCGCGCCATCGACATCTTCTCGTACTACGGGGCGAAGGCCAGCGACATCGGCGGGACGGTCAAGTCCTCTAGCAGTCGAGATACGACGCTGTACACGGTGAACGAACCCGTCGGCGTCGCCGGCCTCATCACGCCGTGGAACTACCCCATCGCGATTCCGGCCTGGAAGATCGCGCCGGCACTGGCCACCGGAACGACCGTCGTCTTCAAGCCCGCCTCCGCCGCGCCGAACGTCGCCCGGAAACTCGTCGAGTGTCTAGACGAGGCCGGCCTCCCAGACGGCGCCCTCAACTTCGTTACCGGACCGGGCCGCTCCGTCGGCAAGACGTTCACTACGCACGAAGCCGTCGACGCCGTCTCCTTCACCGGCAGTTCCGCCGTCGGAAACACCGTCGGTGAACAGGCCAACGAGACGGGCAAGCGCGTCCAGCTAGAGATGGGCGGGAAGAACCCCGTGGTCGTGATGGACAGCGCGGACGTCGACGCGGCGGTCGACATCGCCGCGAGCGGCGCGTTCGGCGTCACCGGGCAGGCCTGTACGGCCACCTCCCGGGCCATCGTCCACGAGGACGTCTACGACGAGTTCGTCTCGGGCGTCGTCGAAGCCGCCGAGGCCATCGAGGTCGGCCCAGGCCTCGACGGCGCGGACATGGGCCCGCAGGTCAACCAGAGCGAACTCGACAGCACGCTGGAGTACGTCGACGTCGGCCAATCGGAGGGCGCGACGCTCGAAACCGGCGGCAACGCGGTCGACGTCGGCGACGGCTTCTTCGTCGAACCGGCGGTGTTCTCGGACGTGGAACCGGACATGCGCATCGCACAGGAAGAGATATTCGGCCCCGTCCTCGCAGTGCTCCCCGTCAGCAGCTACGAGGAGGCCCTCGACGTCGCCAACGGCGTCCCGTACGGGCTCTCGGCGAGCATCGTCACGCAGGACCTCACGGAGGCCCACGACTTCGTGGCCGAGTCCGAATCCGGCGTCGTGAAGGTAAACGAGAAGACGACCGGACTGGAGCTCCACGTCCCCTTCGGCGGGATGAAAGACTCCTCCAGCGAGACGTACCGCGAACAGGGTGACGCCGGCCTCGACTTCTACACCCTCTCGAAGACGGTGTACCTGAACTACTGAGGCCGCGATCCGGTTGCACCACCACTTTTTGGCGCCAGCAGTTCGACGGGATGCCGGGGCTTGCGCTCTAGCAGGGCGTCGATCTGTTCGAGACAGGAGGTGCCACTGGCGACGACCGGTCGCTCACTGACGCCCTCGGCGTCGAGTTGTGCGGCCAATCGGTCACCGACGTCCATGCTGAGTTCGTAGTAATCGCTCTTGTAGCCGAAACTCCCGGCCATGCCACAACACTCCACGTCGGAGGTGACTACGTCGTAGCCCAGCCGTTCGAGGACGGCGACGGTGTGGGCTTCGAGGCCGAGCGTCCGCTGCTGGCAGTGGGCGTGGTAGGCGATTTCCTCGACGTCGACGGCAGCCAATCCCCCCTCGTCCGCACCGCTTTCGAGCAGTCCGTAGACGTACTCCAGCACCTCGTAGCTGTGCTTCGCGAGCGTCTCGAACGTAGACTCGTCGACCAGTTTCTCGTACTCGGAGACGAACATCGCGTGGTCGCTCGGTTCGATGACGACCACGTCCCGCCCGTCCGCAATGTGCGGCGAGAGCACCTCGTAGACTCGTTCGGCGTGGTCCGTCGCCGTCGCGACCATTCCCTGTGAGAACGGGGCCCGGCCGCTTGAGGACACCTCGGGCACCACGACGTCGACGCCGAGCGCTTCGAGGACTTCGACGGCCGCTTTCCCCCGCTCGACCTGTACGTGGTTGGTGTAGAGGTCCGGGTAGACGACGGCCCGTCTCACGGGGTCCGTGACAGTCGACGCCCGGTTCGCGAACCACTCGACGAGCGTCTCACGCTGGAACTGCGGGAGGTCGCGGCGCGGGTCCACGCCCAGCACCCGGTCCATGAGCCACCGCGCAGTCTGCGTGTCGGCCAGCCAGTTCGAGACGGGCGCGGTTGCGCTCCCGAGTCTCGCGACCGTCTCGAAGTTGCCGAAAAAGCGCTTCTGGAGTGGGGCGCCGTCGGCTTCCGCGTCGGGCGTCAGCCCGTCGACCAGCCACTCCGCGGGTCGCTCTCCCTCGCGGTTGATGCGGTCCCGAACGACCGTGTTGATCCACGGAATATCTATCTCGACCGGGCAGGCGTTGACACACCGGGTGCACCCCGTACAGAGGTCGTTGAACTCGGCGGCGGTGTCCAGCCCCTCGATGCCGGCCTCCCATCCGGTGGCGATGCCGCCCGAGTACGTCTCGCCGCCGAAGGCGTGCCCGCCGACGCTCTGGAAGTTCGCACACGAGTTCGCACACGCCGAACAGCGGATGCAGTACAGCGTCTCGCGCAACTGGTCGTCGTCCCGCATCGCCATCCGGCCGTTGTCGACGAGGACCAGATGGAAGTCCCGGTCGTTTGCGAACGCAGAGAGGGGCGTCTCGTCGTCCGCGAAGTCGACGGCGGGCGTCTCGACCGGCGGCGTCAACAGCGAGACGTAGGAGGTGATGTCCTGTCCGGTACCCGAGCGACCGATGAGTTCGACGAACGGCTGGAAGTCGGCGACGCTCGGGACGATTTTCTCGACGCCGGCGACGGCGATATGGGTGTCCGTCGCCGCCACCGTCTTCCGTGCGTTGCCCTCGCTGGTCACGAGCGCCATCGTCCCCGACTCGGCGGCGAGGAAGTTCGCGCCCGTGATGCCCACCTCGCTGTCGACGATGCGCTCGCCCAGTTTCTCGCGGGCGAACATCGTCAGTTCCTCGGCCGTCTCCAGCGGTTCCTCGGGATCGAACAGTTCGTTGAACAGGTCGGCGATGGACTCCCGGGACTTGTGGATAGCCGGCGCGACGATGTGGGAGGGCGCTTCCTCGGCCAACTGGAGGACCCACTCGCCGAGGTCCGTCTCCAGGACGTCCACCCCGTCGGCTTCCAGCGCTTCGTTGACCTCCAGTTCCTCGCTGGTCATCGACTTGCTCTTGACCACGCGGGAGGCGTCTCGCTCGGCCACGACCGACCGGATGTACTCGTTGGCGTCCGCGGCGTCCTCGGCGACGTACACCGTGCCGCCGTTCTCGACGACGGACGTCTCCAGTCGGTCGACGAGTTCGGGCAACCGCTCGATAGCGTCTTCCTTGATGGCTCTCGCCTCGCTTTTGAGCGCCTCGTAGTCTTCGAGGTCGGCCACCGACGCGTACCGGCCCTCGTTGAACCCCTGCGTGTTCGCTGCGATGGCCGCCCCCTCGGTCCGCATCAGGTCGCGGATGTCGTCGACTCTCGACATTCAGGCGTCCTCCGTGACGACGATGGCTCTGACCTCTTTCGGCCCGTGGGCCCCGCGGACGAGTGCGCCCATGTCAGCCGTCGCGCTCGGGCCGGTCGCGAGTATCGCGCTTCCCCGTGATTCGTCTATCTCGTCCCCCAGCGATTCGATAGCTGTCTCCATCTCGGTGACGAGGTCTGTCTCACGGACGACGACGACGTGGGTGTCGACGAAGAGACTCACCAGTTCGCTCCCGCGGTCGGTCTGTTCGAGCGCGACCGTCCCGTAGTCAGCCACGCCGAGACGCGCACCAGTCACCCCCGTTCTTGCCTCCCTGAGTTCGACCGGGGTGGGGTCTACGACCACGTCGGTATCGGCGAGCGAGAACGCGTCGTCGGCGAACGTCTCGTCCAGTGCGACGCCGACCGCTGGCGGTTCCACGACGTCGTTCACCTGTGATGCGACGGCCGCTCGGCCGACGCGGGTCACCGGCACGTCGTACTCGGCGAGCGACGACTCGAACGTAGCGAGTGTATCTGAGGCCATTGGTATTCGAATACATGGTTCACACGAGTATAAAATTTCGAACCGAAAGCACCGCACCGTCGACGACGGCGTACGGCCGCTATTCCCCGACGACGGGGTTCTCGAGGACCCCGATGCCCTCTATCTCTACCTCGACGGTGTCGCCCGGTTCCATCAGTTCCGGTGGATCGCGGAAGATGCCGACGCCGCCCGGGGTCCCCGTGGAGATGACGTCGCCGGGACGCAGCGTCATCGCGTCGCTGATGTACGCGATCAGTTCGTCGACGTCGAAGATGAACTGCTCCGTGTTCGAGGACTGTTTGGTCTCGCCGTTGAGGCGACAGGCCACGTCGACGCCGTTGGGATCGAACCCGCCGCCAGCGACGAGCGTCGGCCCCATCGGCGAGAACGTGTCGTAGCTCTTCCCGCGGAAGAACTGTCCGTCGTCGAACTGCGCGTCGCGTCCGCTCACGTCGTTGATGACTGTATAGCCGGCCACGTGGTCTCTGACTTCGTCGGGGTCGAGGCTACTGGCCGTCTGGCCGATGACGACGCCCAGTTCGACCTCGTAGTCGACGTCGTCGAGGTCGGCGGGGTGGACGATCGGGTCACCGGGGTTCGTGACGGACGTCGCCGCCTTCGAGAACAGCAGTGGTTTCTCGGGGATCTCCTCGTCCTGTTCCTCGGCGTGGTCGCGGTAGTTCAGACCGGCACAGACGATTTTTCCCGGGGCTTCGACCGGCGCGAGCAGCGAAACGTCGCCGTCGACGGCCGTCAGCGACCCCGTCTCGAGCGCTTCGCGGACTCTGCGTCGGTAGCCCGCCGACCCGATGTCGGCGAGCGTCGGATCGCTGCCGGGCCAGTCGGCGAGCGAGTAGACCTGCTCGTCTGCTCGGACGCCCCACTCCGGACCTGTACCTGCGACTGTGTAGCGGACGAACTGCATACCAGTTAACGATTGCCGCGCCAGTATTTAAACGTTCCACGTTCAGCGCTGGTCGGGTCTGTTGGCGACCGCGGTGTCGTCGACGGGTCGCTTCGGTCGAGCGTCGAAATCGAGGTGCAAAACCGGCAGCGCTCTTCCCGATTCCACTACGGGAGCCAGCCGCCTCATTCCACATTCAATATAGCGACATACGGTTCATCAGACCGATATCGCCCACCGAATAATACTTCTCTTTGACACTATTGGGCAACGGACGCTTCGCCGACCCTCGAATCAGGACTCGAAGGTTCGCTCGATGAGGTACTTCACGAGATACATCGACGCGACGATGCTCACGAGCATCACCACGATGACGATGAGGATCATGAACAGACGAACGAGTCCGGGGTCTGCCATGCTATGGTGCCCTCCCTTCGACCCGTTCGTAGCGGTTGGGGGCCGTGTCCATATCCACGCTAAGCCAATCCAGCGTCAAGCCGTTTTGGATTCGCCAACCGCCGTCGGCTTTCGTGGGAGAGCGATAGCGAATCAGACGTCGGTGGCGGTAGGTTATCGACACCGACCGGGTCGGCGTGAAGGCACGTTCCCACCGCGCCGGTCCAGTAGCGGCCGAGAGTCACTTCTGGTGGCATTTCGGGACGCGTTCGTCGCCGTATCGGACTCGTCCTCGGGTAGCCGTCGCGTAGGAGACGGCTAACCTTACGGTCCGTTCCCGACCCTCGCGTATGGGGATTGACTCGGGCGCAGAAGGCGGCGAACACCCGGACCGGGAGAACAATCCGTATCAGCGAGACGGGCTTCAAGGTGTGGTGCAGGCCCTCTACAACAGAGTGCGGCCGCACTTACCGCGAAAGATGGGCGTGTACAACGGTGTGCACGCACGGGGACCGAGGCTCTTCGACGTCTCCGACGTACTCCCGGACTACGAAGACGACTTGCTCGGACTGGTGCGAGAAGCCGTCGACGACGGTGACCACGTGACACTCGTCGGCGGAGGACTCGGGATATCGACTATCGTCGCAGCGAGGCAGGGGGCGGCGTCGCTCACCGTCTACGAGCCAGCAGCAGACCGTGCGCGCCTCGTCGCGGAGAACGCAGCCCTCCACGACGTCCAACGCATCGAAGTCCATCACGCGGCCGTCGGGGACGCCGCAAACGCGGCCGGCCCCGTTGCCGGAGCAGACAGAATCACACCCGCGGACCTACCGGACGGTGACGTACTCGTCCTCGACTGTGAGGGTGCGGAGGTAGACATCATCACCGAGATGCCAAACGGGTACCGGGCCGTCGTCGTCGAGACGCACGGCGCGTTAGGTACGTCGAAAGACGACGTCCACAGCGCACTGGAGACTCACGACGCCGAGGTTCTGGCAGTCAGCGAAGACAACCCTGCGGCTGGGATATACACGATACTCGCACGGCTGTAGGCTGTCTGCCGAGACGGCAGACCCGTCGACGCCCTGCTCAAAGCGCTCTGGCGAACGTCGATACAGTGACCGAGCGGGTTGGCCGAGTTTAACACACCAGCTAGTGAGGATTGGCGAATCATCACCGACGACCCCGCACCGAACGCTACCCCTCCTGGCCGGGCGGGCTATCGAGATACGTTCGAACGAGCCCACAATTGGTGGCCCGACGGTACCGACCGCGAGGTCCCGGAAGTCATTCAGAGACAGGCCACTGCCGACCCGGCCCGCACGGAATTCCACACCGAGCGAGCCGCAAATTTATATCCGTGAATGTAGCCCTTCGACGGCGACGGCGCTTCGCCAGCTCGTAGATAGATGCGTATGAGTGTACTCATATTGGGGCGAATTGCGAGCCCATTGGCACAAATAAGTGTCTTTATCCGGTAAGGTAGGACTACTTTGAAGTGCGCGGGGTGAGAGGGGGTGGTATGGCAGCGGACAACGATGGGACCGAGCGAACGTCCGTTCGGACGTACGTCCCAGCCTATCAGAAAGAGCGGTGGCGCGAACACGCCGACGAACTCGACATGAGTCAGAGTGAGTTCGTCCGGACGATGGTGCAGGCGGGTCGGAGCGGTTTCGAGCCACCGGAATCGGCATCGACGGGTGGCGTCCCGGATAGCGGCGGCCGAGAGGAACCCACTTCTCCGGACACAACCCCTGGGGTCGACGGCCTGAAGACGCGGGTGCAGGACGTTCTCGCCGACGGGGGCCACTACGACTGGGACGAGTTGCTCGCGGAACTCACTGACGACATCGAACAGCGACTCGACGAGACGTTACAGGAACTCCAGTCGTCGGGTCGGGTCCGTTACAGCGGCCGGCACGGAGGGTACGTGCTGGACGAATGAGTTCAGACGCCACCACGCCGGACGCGAGCGAAGACCCGGTCGGGTACTTCCTCGACGACATCACCTATCACGGCAAGAGCGACCGGACGCGGTCGTTCTACGAACGCGTCCTCCGTGACTTCGAATCGTTTCTCTCTGAAGGCGGGCGTCCGATCCCAGTCGCCGAGGCGTCCCACCGCGACTGTATGGCGTACGTCCACGGCCTCCGGGGGGAGCAAAGCGAGAGCACGGTCGCTACCTACGCCTCCTACCTCCACCGATTCTACGCGTACATGACGCAGGTCGGGACCTTCGAATCGAACCCGATGACGCTGGTGATGGAGGAGATGGACGAATCCATCAATACCGATCCGACTCGCCGGGAAATCGGAATACCGGCGATGCGTGCGTTCGTCGCCGGCGTGACCCATCCGCTCGAACGGGCCGTCGTCGTCACGTTGCTCAAGACCGGGATGCGTGTCGGCGAGCTCTGCAACCTCGACGTGCGTGACCTGAACCTCGCCGATGCAGGTCCGCGGCCCGACGTCCCCGTCCGTGCGAGCCTCGACGGCCGGGCGGATTCGCTGTACGTCTCGGCGGCCCCGGCCCGTACCAGCGTCGTCAACGGCGAGGAACGCACGGCCTCGAACAAGCGAAAGCGGGATACGACCGTCCCCGTCGACGACGAATTAGCCGCTGTCCTCCGTCGTTGGCTCGCGATACGCCCGGATACGCAATCGCCGGCCGAGCCGCTTTTCGTCTCGACGAGCGGCGACTGGGGACAGCGATTGACGCCGGACATGGTCCATCACGTCGTCGAGACGCACGCTCGAAGGCACGGTTGGTACCGCGACGGCGGCGGCGCCGAAGAGAACGTCACGCCCCACTACTTCCGGCACTTTTTCACCACACACCTCCGGGACCGCACCGGAGACCGGGGGGTCGTGAAGTATCTTCGAGGCGACGTCGCCCAAGACGTCATCGACACCTACACCCACGAGTGGGGCGACCGCGTCAGGGACGTCTACACGGCGAATATCTACTCACTGCTGTAGCCAACTCGAATTTTGTTGCCCTCGAAACAACAGTACTGTGGCCGCTGCCAGACTCATAAATCACATAGTGCTATATCGAAACACCTGTGGGGTGTTCTGAAGATGGGGGTATAATGCACAGGGTCAACTGGCGTTTCTCAGGGATGTGAGTGGTAGCTGGCGGCCGGGCTAACCGGTACAATCGGGCGTTTTATCAGAATGATGAGACAGAATCAGTCTTCGTCGTCCAGCTGGGCGCGGAGTTCTTCGAGTTGGATCTGTTGAAATCCTCAGGGAGTTACAGGTACGTCCGGTAGTCTGACCGGATGGAAGCCCTCCCGAAATCGCGCTTGCTCCGGTTCGTTGAGCAAGCGTGTGAAAAGTGAGGCGGGAGAATTTCTTGCTGGTCAATGGCAGAAATCGCCCGCCTCAGCGGTAGTAGTGACTGGATTGATTTGGATTTTGTGGAGCGCGAGCGGACACCCGAGCCAGCGATGGAGCTCGGTATTCAGATGCACGTGGCGGTATTGTCACTCTCGAATACCATCTCTGTTCTTGATAATGGCCGTTCGAAGAATACATCCGCATGGTCACACGCGCAGCGTGGAAGGCACTCTCAGTTCGCCGCTCGATCCCAGCGAACCGCCCACCTGACGACCGGTTCGAGCGGTAATACCGACCGGGACACCTCTCCAAGCAGTGGCAACGCTGTCGTGTCGGCGGCGGTAGTTCGCCGCCGACACCTTCGTGAGATCGCTGGCCTGAAGTGGACGTCAACTGCTGGTCCGGCGACTGTTTCATCAGTGAACTCGCTCGTCAGAACCAGTTAGCCAAGGACGCTTTGTGAGGTACTGAAACGAACGAAATTCTCTATTTTCGGCTGTTTTCGACCACTACAACCGCTCTCACCAAAATCTTTCTCAAAGAACTGCGGCACAAACACGATGTCGAAACCACCGTATTTCTCTTCGATGGTGCGAAACATCTCCAACCTGCACTGCAACGAGCCGGGCTCCGATTTCAGACAGAACGCCACGGAAATCGAAACGCCATCGAACGTATTTTCCGAGAAGTAAAGGGTCGAACCTCTTCGTTTTCAAACTGCTTCAGCAACGTCGAACCGAGTACAGCTGAAAACTGGCTCTAGAGTTTCGCTCGCTGGCACAATGCTCCAAACTAAACACTGCCATTTGTGGTGTGTAACCAGTGTGCGGTAACAGTGTTCGTTATCCAACCGCCAATTCGACCAAAGATAACCCCGAGTACACATAATACACTCAATATAACCACGGAGGAAATAGTGAACATAAACGGTCCGCCCTTCCAGCTTGTAATATATGCCATATTAGGCGGGATAGATAAAATAAAGCTAATGATGGCACCAATAAATGCAGTGCGGAGTCCCGCGGCACCCGGATCTGCCGAACGAGCGACTGCGATACCCCCAGCAAGTACGGTCCCGAATAACAATATTGAACCAGAAGGGCCCTGTCCAGAGATGGACAGCGAATTTCCGACAACGTTGATAGCTAGCCCACCCAGCGCACCGAGAACTGCAATCCGCCATACCTGAGGAATGCCGCGAATTCGAGGGGTATATACCATACCAAATATACCTATGTGTCTTTGTGGTAATATAAATTTCGGAGAATAAATGGGCACGGCACTGTCTAGTTGAGCGAGTTTGAGAAGCGAGGAGGCCGTAGCGAGAAGTGCTCATGCAACTCACAAACCTCCTCAGAGAGACGTTAGATGAGGACAGCCAAGACGTTTGGGAGAACGAGCGCACCCCGACACCCGTCCGGCGGTTTGGGGTGCGTCTCCATACGGCGGGGCTGTCGATCAGGGAGACGGTCGCTATCTTAGAGTTGCTGGGTGTCGACCGTTCTCACGGTGCGGTCTGGAACTGGGTTCATACGTTGTCTGAAGCACAGAACGACCCGCCGACGGCGCAGCCGTCGCGGGTCGCGGTCGACGAGAAACAAATCGAGGTCGATGGCGAGAAAAAGTGGTTGTACGCTGCTGTCGATACTGAATCAAAGCTGCTGCTCGAAGTTGACGTGTTCAGCCGCCGCGGGACTGACCCCGCGGCGGCGTTCCTGCATCGGCTCACTCAGAAACACGATGTCGCCGAGACAGTGTTTCTCGTTGATGCTGGCAACTAGACTATAGCATAAAATGACATACATTCCTGCAACATTACAATAAGTACAGTTACTAAACTAGAGACACAAAGATTTCATTCTAGGGCGAAATAGTGTAATTATGATGGATAGACGTACGGTATTAGGAAGTGTCTCCACTGCAATATTAACCACTTTAGCTGGCTGCAGCAGATCTCTTATAGGCGACGACACAGATACATCATCAGAAGAGGATTATACAACCGATACCGATGCACATGATACACCCGATTTAACTGAACCCTGCAGTGTTTCATCGACACCAGAAGCGGATTACCCTGTTTTTCCTTCAGAAATAACTGAAGAGAATGTCGAGACATTCGCTGTCGATTTTGAAAAACGATTCGCCGAAGCAACAATCAAAAACCAGCCAAATAAAAAATTTGGTGGATTCGACGGATCGACAGGAAATGTCCATGAAAAAACGAAGAGTGGATATTTCATTGAAGTTACCGTGTCTGTCGATTATTCGATGGCTCGAGGAGATGAAACGGGAACAGATCTGGGCAGTGAAACTTTCAATTCATGGTACTATATTAATTCAAAGTTTGCTTCTCGCTCTGATAGAGACACATCTGGCTCTCCACCTAATTCGGGATGGAAGACTGTTGCTTGTGCTTAGACCTAAACTATTACCACCAAAAGCCGAATAAACTCATTACACTGACCGATATTGAGTCGCGCGCCCGTTCCCAATCTGACGAATTCGACATTCCTTCCAGCCGGAGGTCAGTACCGACACCGACTTCACGAGCGAACGCATGGACCACGGCGCCCGCCGAGTTATCCTGCAAGCAATTCACATCGTGGAAGGTACGCGTCCCGAGGACTTCGTCGGGACCTAACTCGCAACCGTGGAATTGATCGTCGTCTGGTTTCTCGGGCATCAAATCACGAGCCTACGGTGGGGCTCACCGATTGTGCCCCGGAAAAATAGGCTCGTCAGTACTCACTGGGTACAGATGTAGCAGACTGAATGCTCGTCCCAGAGAAACCTCCGAGGTTGTGGTTCGCCACGAATGGCCCAACGAACTCGGGTGATCTGGCTGAACCCACCGGTCCCTGATCAACCGATTTGATAGAACGTCATAACATCGGTACCTCTGTTAGAAACGACCGCCTACGTCGGCGTTCGCCCACACGTCAGTTCGCATCTGCCGAACGCTCCGCGATGGTAGTTCGGACAGACGGGTCCGCGCCATCCCGCAGTTTCTGGCGGGATGGACACGCGAAGGCGTACCGCTCTACCGCAATGGGTGTGAGATTGTTTGTAGGTGACGAACGCGAGGTGGAGCACCAGCACCCCGTCGTCCCGCGACAGCCGTCTCGGCGGCTGTGAGACAGCGACCCATCCGTTCGGCGTCCGCAAACGACCCCGGAAGCAGTCAAACGGTGGCGTCAGCACGCGATCCAACGACCGTCTACGCATACCGTTCTCAATCGTGTAGCTCGCGTCCTCGCTGGCGAGGACGGGAACGGTCGGAGCAGCTTTCCGGATAGCCGAGTCCAGTGTACTCGGACCGGTCCGCGATATCGATCGGCCGGCAGAAGTGAGCGTCTCGCCCGCGATCACCGGAGAGCGAACCCGAGGACAACGGGGCTGGTCGACCGGAAGCCGGTGGCTAGGTGCCTCGTCTGTGGCCGCTGGGGAAAGATATATGTGTAGTGTGAATGAAGTAACATGTGTATTAGACCCATGGTAAGCGATAGCCATTCAGACGGGCGTCTCTCACGACGGAAGTATATCACGGCAGTCGGCCTCGGCGTGAGTGTGGGACTCGCCGGATGTGGCGGCGACGGCGGTGACGGCGGTGGGGACGGAAGCGGAGACGGTGAGACGACGGCCGGCGACGGCGGTGGTGGCGGCGAGACGACGGCCGGTGATGGGACGACGACGGGCGGCGACCAGCAACAGACCTACCAGTTCGGGTTCTCCATCAAGAACATGAACAACCCGTGGCTACAGGTGTTCCGCAAAATCGGGGAGATCTACGCGGAGGAGCTGGGTCACGAGATACAGGTCACGCAGGCCGGCGGGGACGCACAGACGCAGATTCAGAACGTTCGGAGTATGCTAAACAGCGGCATCGACGGCCTGCTCATCAGCCCCTACTCCTCGGACGCCGCCGTCGGCGTCATCGAACGGGCGACCGAACAGGGCGTCCCAGTGTACACGGCCAACTCTTCGGCCCCGACGGACGCCATCCCGATGTTCACCGGGTTCGGGAGCTTCAACGCCGGCTATCGGGCGGGCCAGCTGATGGTCGAGGCACTGAACGACACCTACGGCGGGAGCCGCGTCGTCGACCTCGTCGGCGATCAGGCCGACCAGTCGGCGGTCCGCCGGAGCGAGGGGTTCCGACAGGCCATCAGCGAGGCCGACGGCATCGAAGTCGCACGGGTCATCTACAACAAGGGGTGGAGTCAGCAACGGGCCACCCAGAACCTCAGTGCGTTCCTCCAGAGCGACAAGGACATCCACGGTATCTACGCCGTCTGGGGCGGGGGCGCGTTGGCGGCGGTCAACGTCTTAGACCAGATGGGGATGCTCGCGACGCGGGACGACACGGAGAACTACATTCCCATCATGAACATAGACGGGTTCCCGGGCGTCATCGACGCCATCAGGCAGGGGTACGTCCACACCACCCTCCAGCAACCGATGCCGTTCTACGCCCCGATCTCGCTGGAGTACATGCTCCACCACCTCGACACTGGGAGCCCTGCGGTGCCACAACCCGGAGACGAAGTCAAGGCGGGGAGCTCCGCGAGCCTTCCCGGAACGGTCGCCGTCGAGAACATCGAGTACAACGGTGTTCGACCCCTCTCGGAACCGTACTGGTCGCCCGGGACGGTGACGGAGTGGACGTCGAACGACACCGCTTACTACCCGTGGCTGAAGCCCAAGACGGTCGCCATCACGCAGGAGAACGCCGACGCTGGCTACCTCTGGGGGAACTACGCGAGCGAGATACTGGAGTGATGCAGGCACCCATCGAGAGACCGCATTTATGAGTATCCGAGACAGAGATTGGGCGGACGTACTGGACCGGACGAGCGGCGAGAGTACCAAGTGGTTGCTCTGGGGCCTCGACAACATGATCTGGCCCATCGTCATCGTGACCTTCGCCGTCTTCGCGGTGTTGATGCCAGAGGTGTTCACCTCGGCCAGCAACATCCAGTTCATGCTGTACTCCAGTGCGGGACTGGGTGCGCTGGTACTGGCCGAGTCGCTCTGTCTCCTGAGCGGGAACTTCGACCTGTCGATCGGTTCTATTGCCGGCTTCTCGGCGATGGTCACCGCGCTCTTCCTGAACACGTGGTTCCCGTCGACCCCCGGCCTCGTCGGCGTCGTGCTGGTGCTCGCAATCGGCGGCGCTATCGGATTCGTCAACGGCGTCTCCATCGGCTACTTCGGCATCAACCCCTTCCTGCAGACGCTGGCCTTCTTCATCATCTTCCGGGGCGCGGTGTTCCTGCTGTCGACCATTACCGTTGCGCCGCTACCCGAGTCGTACCTGTTCATCGGCGGCGCGCTCGTCGGTGACCTGCCACTCATCGGTGAAGCGGGGTCTATCTGGTTGATCGACTCGATACCTATCGCGGTGCTGTTGATAGTGGGGCTGTACGCCGCGACGTGGTTCGTCATGAACTACCGGCGCATCGGACTGGCCATCATGGCCGTCGGCGGCGACGAGAACGCCGCCGAGGAAGCCGGGATTCCGCGCGAGCGAGTCCTACTCATCGTCTTCACCACCTCGGGCGTCCTGAGTGGCCTCGCGGGCCTGCTGTACACCGGCTATCTCAGCGCCGCGCCGCCGGGTCTCGCGGAGGGTGACCTCTTCCCGGCGTTCGCGGGGGCCGTCATCGGCGGCATCAGCCTCACCGGGGGTCGCGGCGACATCGAGAACGCCTTCGGCGGGATGTTCCTGCTGACGATGATTCAGGTCGGCCTCGTGCAGGTCGGCGTCGGCGGCGACGCCATCCAGTTCATCAACGGACTGGTGTTGTTGCTGGCGATCTACCTCTACACCACCGAAGCGAAGATTCGGCATCGCCTCCTGTCGACCTGAGCGGTCGGCTTTCTCGCCGGTCGTTGCTGTCACGCGAACCGCTATCGGACAGTGAGCGACCAGCAGAACGCCCTATGCCCCTCGTGTGTGAACCGACACCAACCTATAAGCTACCTGTCTGTGAAGTGAACGGTATGCCACGGCTGAACGGCAGTGAGATCATCGCCGAGTACCTCGAACGGGAGGGTGTCGAGTACATCGTCGGCATCCCGGGTCACGGGAGCACGCTGCTGATAGACGCGTTCAACGACGCCTCGGTCGACGTCGTCCAACCTCGCCACGAACAGGGGGCGACACACTTAGCGGACGGCTACGCCCGCGCGAGCGGCGACCCGCTCGTCGTGTTCACCTCCATCGGCCCCGGTGCGACTAACACCGTCACTGGGGTGGCGACGGCGTTCGTCGACTCCATCCCGATGGTCGTGTTGACCGGCGGGCCACAGACCCACGAGTACGGACAGGGTATCTTACAGGAAATAGAACGAAAGCACCCCGGTGATTTCCCGAGCGTGATGGAACCGATAACGAAGGAGACGTTTCAGGTCCACGACGTCGAACACCTCCCACGCACGCTCCGACGGGCGTTTCAGGAGGCCGTGACCGGCCGTCCGGCCCCGGTACACATCGAGATTCCGATGGACGTGCAGGCCGCCGAGGCGGACGTCGAAATCCCGGACCCGGCACAGTCGAGAGCGCAGTATCGCCCCGCCGGCGACCCGCGGGCCGTCTCCGAGGCCGCCGAACTGCTCGTAAACGCCGAGCGCCCGGTCATCGTCCCCGGTGGCGGCGCGATGCTCGCCGAAGCGTGGGACGAGGTGCAGGAACTCGCCGAGTACCTGCAAGTTCCGGTCAGTCCGACGTTTCAGGGTAAAGGCATCGTCCCGGAGGACCACGACCTGTTCGTCGGATACGCGGGCGCGTGGGGGACGACGGCCGGCAACGAACTCTGTAGCAGCGCCGACGTGATTCTCGCGCTCGGGGTCAGGTTCTCGGACCTGCACACGTCGTCGTTCGACCCCGGCGTGAGCTTCGAGATTCCGCCCACGAAGCTGATTCACGTCGACGTCGACACCCACGAAATCGGGAAGAACTACCCCGTCGAGGTCGGCGTACAGGGTGACGCGAAGGTGGTCGCTCGACAGATTCGCGACGAAATCGAGGAGCGAATCGACCCCGTCGGCACGGCGGAAAACGAGTACTACGATGAGGTACAGCGTCGCTGGGCCGAGTGGGCGGACCGCATCGAGGACCGCCACACCGAGGACTCGGTGCCCCTGTCGATGGCCCGCGTTCTCGGTGCGCTACGGAACGTCCTCGAGAGGGACGCCATCGTCACGTCGGGTGCCGGCCACCCACAGGACATCACGAACCCCGAGTTCCCGGTGTACGAACCGCGGTCGAACATCTCCGCGGGCGGGTTCTCCACCATGGGGTTCTCGCTCCCGGCCTCGATGGGCGCGAAACTCGCCGCACCCGACAGACAGGTGGTCTCCATACAGGGCGACGGCAGTTTCCTCCACTGCAATCAGGAGCTAATCGCGGCGGTTCAGGAAGACATCGACGTGAACGTCCTCGTCCTCAACAACCACGCGTGGCTCTCGATACGGAACCTGCAGGTCACCCAATCGGGATGGGACCGCGTCCTCGCGACGGAGTTCGACGAGGCACACGACTACGACGCCGTCGGCATGGCCGAGTCGATGGGCGTCGAGTACGCAGACCGGGTGTTCGAACCCGACGACCTCGAACCGTCGCTGTCCGGGATGGTCGAACACGACGGGCCGGCGCTCGTCGAGGCCGTCGTCCAGCGAGAGACGACAGAGACGGGCGGCATCATGACCGGCGCGTGGCACCTGCCCGGCCTCGGCGAAGGCTACGAATCCGACGAGCGGCCCGGCGACGAGTCGGCCGAGGTAACAGAGGACGCGGCCGGCGACGACTGAGCGTACCCCGACGTCGGGGAAATACTTTTGTAACCTAGCTGATTATTATTGTCTATGTCAGAGAGTGGCACGACGAACCTCATCGAAATGCGCGGCATCGAGAAACACTTCGGCCGCGTCGTGGCGCTGAACGGCGTCGACCTCGAAGTGCGGGAGGGCGAGATAATGGGGCTGCTCGGTGACAACGGGTCGGGCAAGTCCACGCTCATCAAGACGCTCGTTGGCGTCCACCAACCCGACGCCGGCGAGGTGTTCATCCGCGGCGAGCAGGTCCACATCTCGAATCCCAAAGAGGCCCGGAAGTACGGTATCTCGACGGTGTATCAGGACCTCGCGCTCGTCGACACCCTCTCGGTATCGGCCAACATGTTCCTCGCGCGCAACCCGATGAAGCGCTACGCCGGCATCTCGGTGGTCGACTGGGAGACGATGAACGAACAGGCTGAAGAGATAATCCGGAGCCGTCTGAACCTCGAAATCGACCCGACGGCGCGCGTCGAGTTTCTCTCCGGCGGTGAGCGGCAGGCCGTCGCCATCGCACGGTCGCTCGTCACCGACCCGGACCTCGTCATCATGGACGAACCGACCTCCGCCCTCTCTGCTGACTCCGCCCGACGGGTCCGTGACCTCATCCAGACGCTCAACGACGAGGGCATCACGGTGCTGCTCATCACGCACAACATGGACGAGGTGTTCGCGCTCACCGACCGCGTGACTATCCTCGACAGCGGCGACCTCGTCGGCACCGTCGCCACCGACCGCGTGACCAAAGAGGACATCGTCCAGATGATGGTCTCCGGCGAGATGCCCGCCAGCATTCAGGACACGACGGGCGACACCGAAGCCCACGCCTGAGCGGGCCGATAGGTCCGTCGCCGAATCGTCCGGCCACCGCTCTCGACGGCAGGCCCCTACTCATACTGGTGGCTGTAAGTTCGTACAGATATTCGCCACCCCGGGGTGGCGAAGTACTGCAGTTTGTTACAGCCACCAGTATCAGCCCATCACGAGCGTCACCGGTACGTCGACGCTTAGAATCACGTCCTGTGTCGTGTCGCCGAAGACGGCCTTGCCGGTCGGCGTCCGTTGCCGGCCGGTGAGGAACACGTGGTCACAGTCGAACTCCTCGGTGGCGGCGACGATTCGGTCCGCCGAGTCCCCGAACGCCCCCTCGACGCTGAAGCGAACGTCCTCGGGGAGAAGCGCCTCACCGAGGTCCGTCGCGAACGACTCCGCGCCCTCGATGCCGGCCCGATAGTTGTGGTCGACGCCGGTCAACTCGCGCATCTTGTCACGGACGGCGCCGCTGTCGAAGGTGTCCGTGACGTGAAACAGTAGCAGTTCGCTGCCCGACCCGCGGGCGAAGTCGGTGGCGACGTCGAGCAGTTCGAGTACTTGTTGCTCCGGTTCGACGACGACGAGCGCACGCGTCATATCCGACTAGACGGGCCAGCAACGCAAAAACCCACGTGCCGGTCAGGGCTCGACGAGGACCTTCACGAGGTCCGTCGACTCGTCCGTGATGGCGTCGAACCCCGCCGGAACGATGTCGTCGAGGTCGATAGTCGCCGAGACGAACGCGTCCGTATCGACGTCGCCGGCGGCCAGCGACCGGATGACGGCGTCGAACTCGCCGCGGTGTGACAGCGGAGGATAGGCGTAGGTCTGACTCCCCTGTACCGTTCGCTCGGTGGTGACGACCTCCTTTAGGTCCGTCTCCGTCGTCTCCTCGAAGACGGCCCCGACGGTGACGACGCCGCCGCGGCGGGTGCTCCGGAGCGCCGCGTTGAAGGAGGGGTCGACGCCCGCGTACTCGAAGGCGTGGTCGACGCCGCCCGCCGTCTCGGCCCGAATGCGCTCGACGGGGTCCGCGGTGGTCGGGTCTATCGTCACGTCGGCCCCCAGTCGGTCCGCGATAGCCCGTCGACCGTCCTGCGGTTCGGAGACGAACAGCCGTTTCACGCCGGCGTCGAGGGCGGCGTGGACCGCCGTGAGGCCGATGGGGCCGGCCCCGAACACGGCGGCGGTGTCGCCGGGGCGCAGGTTCGCCCGGCGGACGGCGTGGAGGCCGACCGCCAGCGGTTCGACCAGTGCGCCGTCTTTCAGCGATACGTCGCCGGGGAGTTCGTGGACCTGCGGTTCGGGGACGACGACGTTCTCCGCGAACCCGCCCGTGTCTGTCTGGAGGCCGATAGCGGCGGCGTTCTCACAGCGGTTGTGGTGCCCTTCCTCGCAGTAGTAGCAGTCGTGACACGGGATGTTCGGCTCGACGACGACACGGGCGCCCTCGGAGAGTCTCGTCACGTCCTCACCGACCTCGGAGACGACGCCGGAGAACTCGTGACCGATGGTCACCGGCAGTGACTCGCCGGTCCGTGGATGGGGCGCTGCGGGCGTGAAAATCGGCCCCCCGAGGTACTCGTGTAAGTCGGTACCACAGATGCCACACCACGCGACGTCGATGCGGACGTCGTCCGGGCCGACGTCGTCGGTCGGTACGTCTTCGACGCGGACGTCTCCCGGACCGTAGTACACTGCTGCTTTCATGGCTGGATTCGTGTTGTATGCCCTCGCAAGGCACTACCAGAACGTTCGCCAGCGGTCGACAAAAGCGTTCTCCCGCCCCGCTGCCTACGAGCGAACGTGTCCGAACACTATTGTCGACCGCCGCCGAACGTGTAGGTGTCACGATGGTTCCACGACTTCCGACCGGTGAGAGCGACGATTCGAGCGGGCAGCCGCGGCCGACGCGGACCCCGAGGAGGGCGCGTTGATGCTCCCGTTTTCGGTCTGCCTCGAGATGCTGTACACCGACCGCCCATTTATCGACCGGTTTCAGCCGGTCGCGTCCCTCGGTGCCGAAGCCGTGGAGTTCTGGACGTGGGCGGACAAGAACCTCGACGCGGTCGAGCGGACGCTGGCGTCGACCGACCTCGACCTCGTCGGGATGGTCGGCACCGAGGGCCCGCTAACCGACCCAGACCGACTCGACGAGACGGTCGCGGAGATAGAGCGGTCGGTCGCGGTCGCCGAGCGTCTCGACTGTCCGACCCTCTTCGTCCTCACCGGCGACGACCAACCGGGCGTGACCGAGGACCGACAGCGCGAACTGGTCGCCGAGGGGTTGCGTGCCGCCGCACCGACCGCCGAGGACGCGGGCGTCACGCTGGTCCTCGAACCGCTGAACACCGCCGTCGACCATCCCGGCTACTTCCTCGAAGCGGCCGACGTCGGGTTCGACGTCGTGCGGTCCGTCGACAGCCCCGCAGTCGCCCTCCTGTACGACGTCTACCACCAGCAGGTGACCGAAGGCAACATCATCGAAACGATGACGGAGAACGTCGAGGACATCGGCCACGTCCACATCGCAGACGTGCCCGGTCGGTACGAACCGGGGACGGGAGAACTCAACTACCCGAACATCCTCGACGCTGTCGACGAGGCGGGATTCGACGGCTACGTCGGATTCGAGTACCGGGCCCGAGCGGACCCCGAAAGCGCGATTCGCGCCGGCCTCTCGCTGGGAGAGCGACGACCGGGCCGAGACGTCTCGTAAGCAGTGTATTACTAAGACGACGAGCGCCCCGCAACGCTGGAAGAGCCGGTCGGACGGCCCCCGGCCGTCCCGTTCCCGGTTGTGCGTCGACGCCTCGGGTTTCCGATTGTCCGCCCGCGTTCAGCGGTGAGATAAGCGCGGTCACCGGGGATGAAGAATCACAATAGTACGTGTGTTATCCAAATCGTCCGTCGGCTATCGGCGGAGCCGTCTGAGCGCTCGGAAGTGGGCTAACAGAGAAGATTTATTACACTACAACGTTAGAGTCGGTGTATGTCGACCCCAGAAGAAGTTACTAACTCGGCACGGTTTTCCGTCGAGAACGTCGGCGGAATAGACGAAGCCGAACTCGACATCTCGCCCGGAGTAACCATCCTCTCGGGCAAGAACGCGACGAACAGAACGTCGTTCCTCCAGTCGATCATGGCTGCGATGGGAAGCCGTCAGGCGACGCTCAAGGGCGACGCCGACGAGGGGCGCGTCACGTTCGAGTACGAGGACGAAGTGTACGAGCGCACGCTGAAGCGTGCCGGCGACAGCGTGCAGTTCTCGGGCGAGAGTTACCTCGACGACTCCGAGGTCGCGGACCTCTTTGCGTTCCTCCTCGAGACCAACGAGGCCAGACAGTCCGTCGCCCGCGGCGACGACCTCCGCGACGTCATCATGCGCCCGGTCGACACCGAGGCCATCAAAGAGGAGATACAGCGCCTCGAAACGGAAAAAGACGACATCAACGACGAACTCGCGACGATCGAGTCCAGAAAACGGGACCTTCCGGACCTCGAACAGCGGCGGAACTCCCTGCGCGAACAGATAGCGGACAAGCGCGAGGAACTCGCCGAGAAAGAAGAGGAGATAGACGAGAGCAGTCACGACATCCAAGAGAGCCGTCGGGAACAGGAGAAACTCGAAGAGCGACTCGACGACCTGCGCAGTACCCGGTCGGACCTCGAATCCCTCCGCCAGAAGATAGAGTCCCGTGAAACGAGCATCCGTTCGCTCAAGCAGGAACGGAGTGAGCTCTCCGACGAACTGGCGGACCTGCCCGAGACCCCGATGGGGGACATGGAACACTTAGAGAGCGAAATCGAACGGCTCCGAGGAAAGCGACAGACCCTCAACAACGACATCTCGGACCTCCAGAGCCTGATCCAGTACAACGAGGAACGCCTCGAATCCGAGGACTACGAGGTCCTCGGGACGCTCGAAGACGGCGGCGACGAGACCGCAAACGGGTCCGTCACGGAACAGCTCCTCGAAGGCGACGACGAGACGGTCGTCTGCTGGACCTGTGGCTCCTCGGTCGAACGCGAACAGATCGAGGACACCGTCGACCGCCTCCAGAGCCTCCGGGAGGAGAAACTGAGCGATCTCTCGGAGATAAAGAGCGACCTCGAAGATCTCAAAAGCGACAAGCGCGAGGCCGAGCAGAAACAGCGCCGACGTGAGGAGGTCGAACGGAAACTAAACGACGTCGAAGACGAACTCGAACAGCGGACCGAGCAGATCGACTCGCTCAAGGACCAGCGCGAAGAACTCACCGACGAGGTCGAAACGCTGGAGTCGGCCGTCGAAGAACTCGAGTCGGAGGACTTCGAGGACATCCTCGACCTCCACCGCGAGGCCAACCAGCTAGAGTTCGACATCGACCGTCTCGAATCCGACCTCGACGACGTCAGCGAGGAGATAGCGGAGATAGAGGCGATGGTCGAACGCGCCGAGGACCTCCGCGAGGAGCGCGACGAACTCGTCGACGAACTCACCGACAAGCGCACGAAGGTCGGCCAGATAGAGACCGAAGCCGTCGAGGCGTTCAACGAGCACATGGACGCCGTGCTCGACATCCTCGGGTACGAGAACTTAGACCGCGTCTGGATAGAACGCATCGAACGCACGGTCCGAGAGGGGCGGCGAAAGGTCGATAAGAGCGCCTTCGAACTCCACATCGTCCGGACCACGGAGAACGGGGCGGCCTACGAGGACACCATCGACCACCTAAGCGAGAGCGAACGAGAAGTCGTGGGCCTCATCTTCGCGCTGGCCGGCTACCTCGTCCACGACCTCCACGAGACGGTGCCGTTCATGCTGCTGGACTCGCTCGAGGCCATCGACGCCGATCGAATCGCCGCGCTCGTCGACTACTTCGCCGACGCCGCGGACTTCCTCGTCATCGCGCTGCTCGAAGAGGACGCGCAGGCCCTCGACGACGACTACGCTCGCGTCACCACCATCTGAGCCCAGTAGCCTTTTTACGCCCAGTTGCGAAAGGGGAGATAGAGAATGAGTTCAAGCACTGACGACCGCCCGTCGAGTAAGGTGGCGCGGCTCCTCGACGAGTACGGCCTCGACGAGATGGGGGCGGAATTAGAGCTACGGTGGACCGGCGACGGCTACGAGCGGATGAGTCTCAGGGACCTCGCCGACTACTTCAACAAGCAACTCCTCGAACAGGCGCTCAGAGACGCGGGACAGGCCGCCCTCGACAGTGACGTGGAGACGACCTACCGGAACCTCACGGCCGACGACGTCAGCACGGGGGTCCGGACGGACACCCGGACCAGACTCGAGCGAGAGGGACTCGACGTCGAGTCGCTCGAACGGGACTTCGTCACCTATCAGGCGATTCGCTCGTATCTCAAGGAGTGGCGGGGTGCCGAGTATCAAAAACCCTCCGACGAGGAAAAGCGGGCGAACGACCGCGAGAGCATCCAGCGGTTACTGACCCGAACGCTCTCGGTGACCGAAGACCGCATCGAGAAGCTACGGGACACCGACCGCATCGCCGTCGAGGAGTTCGAGGTGTTCGTCGACGCGCAGATTCTCTGTCAGCGGTGTGGTACGCAGTACGCCGTCACGGAGTTCATCGACAACGGTGGCTGTGACTGTCTCATGGACACTGCATAGCAGGCTGTCGTCGGCCGGTATGTTGTGCTTAAAGAACGCGACTGATAGATTACTCGTCGGACGGCGATAGTGCCGTCTGAGACGAGTGACTGCCGTGGGAACTCAGCCGTCGCCGTAGTCGCCACCGTACTTGAGAAAGAAGAACGCAAACCCGACGACCAGTAGTGCGAGTGCCGTCGCACCGATGGCGAGAGTCCGCACTGATTCGGGAACCTGTGGGACGCCGTCAGGTCCACTGCCACCACCGCCGTCGCCCGCCGTACCGACGGTGAGGGTAGCGACCATGCCAGCGCCTTCGTGGGGGATACAAAAGTATCCGTACTCGCCGGGGACGTCGAACGTGTGCTCGAACGCCTCACCACCGGGGACGTTCCCCTGATCGGGGTAGGCTGACCGGGCCGCCTCCTCGCCCGATGCGCCACCCGACGCGAAGAAGTCGGCTTCGTCGGGAATTTCGTCCCCGTAGGCGGTAACGGTGTGGCCGATGTCACCGACGTTCTCCCAGACGACGGTGGTACCGGGTTCGACGGTCGTTTCGTCGGGGTCGAACACGAGGTCGTCCGTCATCGCGATGGTGACCGTGCCGCCCCCGCTATCCGTCGTTTCGTCACCCGTCTGTGGACCCGCGGTCGCTGTAGCGTTCCCCGTCGGCGTCTCGGTACCACCCCGAGTGCCAGTCTCGTCCGTCTGTGCCGACCCGGCCGTAGATGCGGACCCGACGCCGCCGGCTACAGTGATACCGCGCAGGAGGCCTCGTCGAGTCACCTGTGGTGAATCGTGGACACGTCCCATACGACAGCTTTCGGTTCCAGCGACAAAACCACCTGTGACCGTTACCGAGACGGGCAGAAAACGGGTTTAGAAGGCCTATATCGGCCGAGTACGTGCTCGCTACGGTGATAGCTGCCGAGAGCGCGAGGGATAGGTCGTTCCTAGCAGGATGTGGGCGGTACATACTAAATACGCGGTCCCGTGTGCCGCGAAATATGTTGTATGATAACATGGAACGGCAGTGGTGGAGAGCGTCGGGTGGTGACCGATGAGTAACAGGCAGTCGCCCTCGAAACGAGATAGTGGCGAAACGACCCAGCACGACCATCTAGAAGCCATCTTCGTGAAGGTGACCGGCACCGACGAACTGGTCGAAGAGCAGGCACGGAGCGCTTCGGTGTCCCGAGAGATCACGTTTGAGGCCGACGGTCGGTCACAGACGCTCTCGGAGTCCGTCTCGGCCATGATCAGAGACGACGGCCTCGGCGAGACGTTCGCTGACCCGGAGACCGATATGTCCTCGGACTGACCGCTCTCCCGGGGGGAGACGTACGCTTATTACGTATGCGGGGTAACGTGTTATCGGAACGTCATGACTGTCCAAGACATCGCACGAACGGCGGTAATGACCGCACAGCGCGACCAGACCACCGGAAACCTCGCCACGGTGATGAAAGAAGAGGACGTCGGGAGCGTCGTCGTCGTCGAGGACCGGCACCCAGTCGGTATCGTCACCGATCGAGACCTGACACTCCACGTCGTCGAACCGCGCGCCGACCCGGCCGACGTCACCGCCGAAGCGGTCATGACCGAAACGCCGGCGACGATTCACACCGACGCGGGCGTCTTCGAGGCGACGGCGGCGATGTTCGAACACGCCGTCCGCAGGATGCCGATAGTCGACGGGGAGGGAAACCTCACGGGGATCGTGACGCTCGACGACCTCGTCGTGTTGCTCACCGACGAACTGGACAACCTCGCCGGCGTCATCGAGGCGGAGTCGCCGCCCTACTGAGTCGAGCCGTCGGCACTGCGATTCCTCAGTCGCCGTCCAGCAACTGGCCGTGGACGTCTATCTCACCGTTTCGAATCCGGGTGCTACTAATTCGCTTGCCGTCCTCGGCGACGACGAACGGGGAGGTGTGGATCTCGAGCGGTCGATACCCGCGTTCGATTCGCACGTCGTTGAGTTCGTGGGCCCGTCGCTGGGCCTTGCCCTCCGGTGCGACGACGAGTGCGTCGGCGTCTTCTCGCGTCGCGGCCGGGCCGAAGGTGTCGGTAATCTTCACGATCTCGTGGCCCGCCGTGTACGCGTCCCCGACCCGGTCCAGCGTCGCCGTGAGGGCGTCTTGCCGGTCGTCGAACGACCCGAGGAGTTCGGCGTGTGCGGGGTCGCTCCGCGTCTCACTGGCGAGGTCGGTGGAGGTGAGGCCGACGATGACGTGGCCGTCGCCCTCGCCGTCGTGACTCGCTGTTTGAAAAGCGCTGTGGAGGAGCGCACGGTGGCCGTTGTGTAGCGGGGTGAACGTCCCACCGAGGATGGCGATGCGGTCTGTGTCGGACATGGACAGGCGTTCGACCGCCACCGTGGTATAAGTACGGGGCTCCCAGCGGCGCCAGCAGGGCCGGACTGGAGCACCGCACAGAAGTGACATAATTATAACTATCGTCGGCGCGAAGTTCGACTATGGAGAGTATCCTGTTAGCTACGGATGGGAGCGAGTACGCTCGTGTGGCCGCCGAACGCGCCATCGACATCGCGGCCGAAGAGGGAGCGCGATTGCACGTCATCTGCGTCGTCGACGAACGGCGGTTCAACGAACCGGCGCTCAGTTCGGCCGAGCTGGCGACCATCTTCGCCGAGGACCACGCCCACATGTGCGTCGCCGACGTGCGCGAGATGGCCGAAGACACCGGCGTGGAGGTGGAGGGGACGACTCGCCACGGCCTGCCGCAGGACGTTATCCTCGACTACGCCGACGAGGTGGACGCCGACATTATCGTTATCGGCGAACACGGTTCACACGAAGAACACTTCTCCGGCGTCGGCCGGAGAGTCACCGAGCAAGCCGACCGCGAGGTGATAATCGTCGAAGTGGCACCGCAACCCTGAGTCTGGGGACCCACTCCATTGATTACCTGTCGTGTCGTTGATTCAACAGTATGGAGTTCGACGAGTTCACCGGAACGATACAGCACCGACTGGAACTACCCGATACGGGCCGGACCCTTCGAGCGATTCGGGCGACGCTGCTGACGCTCGGCGAGCGCATCCCGGCGGGCGCCGCCGAGGATTTGGCCGCATCGCTCCCGATGGAGATACGCTGGTACATGACCGGCGCCGTCCACGAACACGGCCAGCGGTTCGACTGGGCCGAGTTCGTCACGCGGGTCAGCGACATCGAGAACGTAGACCGGGCGGACGCCGCGTACCACGCGCGGGTCGTCGTCGACCTCGTCGAGTCGGTCGTGCCGCCGTCGGACTTCCGGCAACTCCGCGACCAACTCCCCGAGAGCGACGACGACGAAGGCTGGGGCAACCTGTTCGAAGTCGTCGACGCCGGCGGGTGGGGTGACGCACAGGAGGCCCAGACCGGCGGCGGGCCACAGGAGTAACGTGGATACTCGGGTCCATGACGCTCCGACTCGGTCTGACCGGCGACGTAATGCTCGGCCGTCTCGTCGACGAACAGCAACTGGCCCGGGTGCCGGGGGCGGTGTGGGGCGATATGCTGGACCGGCTACAGACCCTCGACGGCCTCTGTATCAATCTCGAGTGTTGTCTCTCGGCGCGCGGGCAACAGTGGCGTCGCACTCGGCGGACGTTCCACTTCCGAGCGACGCCGGACTGGGCGGTTCCCGCGCTGGAGGCCGCGGGCGTGGACTGCTGTGCGCTGGCGAACAATCACGTCCTCGACTACGAGGAACCGGCGCTCCTCGACACGCTCGACGAGCTGGACGACGCAGGTATCGCCCGCGCCGGCGCCGGTCGGACCGAATCGGCTGCACTCGAACCCGCGTTCTTCCCCGTCGGTGACCGCACCGTCGCCGTCGTCTCCCTGACCGACAACACGCCCGAGTACGCAGCGACGGCGACCACGCCCGGGACGGCCTACGTCGAGATAGACGTCGACGACGCCGAGACGCGCCGGACCGTCGAGACGGCGCTCGGACAGGCGCGCTCCCGGGACCCGGACCTGCTGATTGTCTCCCTGCACTGGGGGCCGAACATGGAGACGGAGCCCCCCGAAGCGTTCCAGCAGTTCGCCCACTGGCTCGTCGACGACGGCGTCGACGTAATCCACGGCCACAGCGCCCACGTCTTCCAGGGGGTCGAGGTGTACGACGGCCGTCCGATTCTCTACGACACGGGCGACTTCGTCGACGATTACGCCGTCGACCCGTCACGGCGAAACGACCGAAGTTTCCTGTTCGAGCTATCGCTGACGCCGTCGGGGAGTCCCGCCGAACTCCGTCTGTACCCGACCGAGATAGCCGACTTCGCGGTCCACGAGGCCAGCGACGAGGCGGCGTCGTGGAGTCGCGAGCGAATGCGTTCCCTGTCCGAACCGTTCGGCACCGCCTTCGACCGGGCCGGCGAGGCGCTCGTCTGTGCGCTCGGCGGTTAGCTTCATCATCGGGGGTCGTCTATCGGTGACCATGCGTCTCCAGCTAGACACTGACGAACGCGTCACGGTGGTCGACGTCACCGACGACGTGGCCGCGGCCGTCCCGGACGACGTTGCAGAAGGCGTCTGTACGGTGTTCGTCCGCCACACGACCGCCGGCGTCTGCGTCAACGAACGCGAGCAACGACTGCTTACCGACCTCGAAGACGCGCTCGAACGCCTCGTGCCGGCAGACGAGCAGTACAGCCACGACAGACTCGACGGCAACGCCGACGCCCACCTGCGAGCGATGCTCCTCGGGTCCAGCGTCTCCGTCCCGGTGCGTGACGGTGACCTCGCACTCGGCACGTGGCAGTCCGTCCTGTTCGTGGAGTGTGACGGTCCGCGTACGCGCACAGTGGACGTGACGACGACGCCGTCGTAGCGAGCGCCGGTTGGCCGTACCTATCGCCATACGGGTGACCGCGTACGCGTCGACGGCACACGCGGCGTCGTCGAACGACTGAACGAGAGCGACCCGGAGGCGCCCGAGGCATAGACTTAGGGACGGCCCGGCCCAACTACGAGCCATGCCGACAGGTACCGTCAGGTTCGTCCACGACGAGGAGGGGTACGGATTCATCGAAACCGAGGCACGCGAGGAGGACGTTTTCTTCCATCAGTCGGCCATCGATCCGGACCTCACTGAAGGCGAGGCGGTCAAGTTCGACGTCGAACAGGGCGACCGGGGCCCGCGTGCCGCCAACCTCCGGCGCGTCTAGTCACGACACGTCGACGCGCCGTCGTCGCGTTCGCTTCCGTAGCGTCAGTCGAAGGACGCCGTCCTCGTCGTAGGAGGCCTCGACGGCGTCGTGTTCCACCTCTTCGGGGAGGTGAACGACTCTGCTTCGGCCGGGCAGTCCCCGCTCGCGCCGGAGATACGTCCCCTCTGTCACGTCGCCGTCGGCGTCGGCGACGATGCGGACCCGGTTCCGCCAGACGGTGACGTCGATGTCCTGTTTCCTGATACCGGGCAGTTCGGCGGCGACGAAGTACTCGTCGCCGTGGTCGACGACGTCTACCGGGAAGGGGACGCCGGCCGTCGGTGGTCTCGTGGTCGCCCGTCGCCGGGACGGACTGGTCTCTCGTCGTGGCGTCATGCTGGCACGTAGGTAGAGGGATCGGAGCGTCTTAACGATAAGCGTGGCGACGAAGCGGACGCTCAGTGGCCGTCCACCCGCCGTCGACGGGATGGTGCGCCCGTTCCGTAGCGTCCACGCCTCACCCCCGACGCCGACACTCCCGACGAGTCCGCACACGGTCCGAAGTGACACCGTGCGGCCACGTGTCGAAGACGCCGTTTACCGACGTTTTCGGCCGCCGGCACGCCGGAGTCGGACCACACTGGTCCCGTGGCACTCCACGCCCGGCAAACGCCGACTTACCTCGTCAAGCGGCCTCGAACGCCGCCGATTACATTCCCTTACCGGACCTTCGAAGGAAGTAATTCGCGTATGCTCATATGAGTGACTGTACAAAGTGAATCCGTCGCAGTCCTGGTCGAGGCCTCCACTGGTCCTGACCTCGGCCACGACGCGACGATACCGACACTCGCGACCCAGGTCGGAAGCGAGTCTCGACGGCCAAAGCGGAGCGCAGTGGTGCACGTCCGAACCCAAGACCGGGCCGTGTGTCTGGGAGTCACCGGTCCGTGTGTGCCACCGCCTTCCGGGCGGCGCAGTCAGCGTGTGTACTGCACCGCCGACCCACACTCGTCCGAGCGGACGCGCCGGGGCTGGTACCGGTCGGCTGTCGGTTCACTCGTCGGCCGCGCGTTCTGCCGCCGCTTTTTCCTCGCGTCGTTCCGGTGCCGCTCGTTCTTCCAGTTCCTCGTCCGGTTCCCGCTCTCGCTCGTCCTCGTCACGCCGCTCTTTGGTATCGCCCGAATACGCGGATAGAGACGCCCCAGCACCACGATGGTGGTGCGCTGTCACGGCTGTGGCCGGCGACCGTCGTGTTGTCGTGGGTACCCACCGGGAACCGTCGCGACGACCCCGTTCGCCGCCTGAAAGTCCAACTTGTCGCCGGCGACGACACTGTGGGACGCGGTAGCACCGCTATACTATTACCACGTCACGCCGACGAACACAGCACCAGAGGTACCTCTGGTGATTCCCGATGGCACACCAATATAGCTGTAGCGCCTGTGACTTCATGGTCCGGTCGGAGAGCGAGGACGAAGTCGTGGAGCTAGTACAGAACCACGCCGGCGAGAAACACGACATGACCGTCGGCGAAAACGACGTTCGGGACGGGATAGAGAGCGTCGACGTCACTGCTGACGCCGGGTGACACCGACGCTACCCGTGGTGGTCGTGACCGCCGTGCGTAAACGGCCCGGCGAACGCACGCTGGACCACCTCGGGCAAGGCCGGGTGGACGTGGACTGACTCGCGGATGTCACTCACCGTCCCGGACCCGGCCTTCATCGCGACGACGACTTCCTGAATCAGCGCCGAGGCGTCCGGGCCGACGACGTGTGTCCCCAGTATCTCACCGTCCGGCGCGACGAGTGCCTTCACGAGCCCCTCGGCTTTCATCGCGTTACCGCGGGCGGTGTCCTCGTATCGGTACGTCGAGGTGGCGTACTCCCTATTCGCGGCCCGGAGGTCCGACTCACGGTCGCCGACGCCGGCCACCTCCGGTGAGGCGAACACGGCGAACGGCATCGCGGTGTAGTCGACGGGCGAGCGATCCTCGCCGAACAGGTTGCGGATGACCGCTCGCGCCTCGTGGTTGGCGCTGTGCTTCAGGAGGTACTCGCCGACGACGTCGCCCAGCGCCCAGACGCCGTCGGCGGTGGTCCGGAGGTACTCGTCCGTCTCGACGAAGCCGTCGTCGTCCACCTCGACGCCGGCGGCGTCGACGTTCAAGATGTCCGTGTTGGGCCGCCGACCGGCCGCGAGAAGCAACGCGTCGCCGGTCGCCGTCACCGGGTCGGCGCTCTCCTCGACGCTCCCCGATTCGCCGTCGGGGCCGTACTCGAAGGGCCGGGCCGTCAGCGTCACCTCGCCGTCGGACTGTGAGACGGCCGTCGCCGCGTGACCCGTGTGGACGGTGAAGCGGTCGGCGTAGCGGTCGGTGAACCACGCCGCCACCTGTTCGTCGGCCTCCGGAAGCAGATGCGGGCGGCGGCCGACGATAGTCACGTCGCTGCCGAACGTTCCGAAGAAGTGGCCGAGTTCGGCGGCGATGTAGCCGCCGCCGGCGACGAGCAGATGGTCCGGCGGCGTCTCTAGCCGGAGCGCGTCGGTACTCGTCAGGTAGTCCACGTCCTCGATACCGTCGATGGGCGGTATCGACGGTCTGGTGCCCGCGGCTAGCAGGACCGTCTCGCCCCGGAGTCGGGTCCCAGTGTCGGTCCCGTCGACTATCGCTATCGTTCGCTCGTCGACGAACCGGCCCTCGCCTTCGAACAGCGTGTGCTGGTCCGAGTGGCGCAGGCCCCGGCGGATGGCCGCAGCGTCCTCGCCGACCGTCTCGTTCACCTCCCTGACGATGGTCTCGAAGTCGACGCCGTCGACCGTCGCGTCGACGTGGAACTCGTCGGCGCGGCGGACCGTCTCCACGACGTCGGCGTGGTACAGCAGCATCTTCGAGGGGATACAGCCACGGTTGAGACAGGTCCCGCCCAGCGGTCCCTTCTCGACGACGGCGACGGACTGGCCCCGGTCGGCCGCCACGCTCGCCACGCTGAGACCGGACCCGGACCCGACGACCACGAAGTCGAACGTTTCCATACCGTTGATTGTTTGCCACACACTATCAATGTCCGTCCCGTCGGCACCGGTCGGCGCTGTCGACTATCGAGCCCGTACCTCGGGGGCGCCGTCGCCGACGTGCCAGCGGACGCGACCGTCACGTGGTCGCGCGAGGGGACTCGTCGACGCGAAACCGACCGACGACCCGGTGACCCTGCCATCCGAACCAGCACGTCGAACCCCGGACCTGATACAGATTTTTGACGGTGGCGTCCCACGCTCGTGTATGTTCGACGACCGGTCGTCGTTGTCACGGACGCCCCACCACGCCGTCGCGCTGGACTGTCTCGAAGCGGCCATCGAGGCGGCCGCGCCGGACCGAGCGGCCCGGGAAGCGGTCGCGCGAGACGGCGAGACGCTTCGTGTCGGCGACAGCGAGTACGACCTGACTGCGTATCGCGAGGTGGTCGTCGTCGGCGGCGGAAAGGCGAGCGTCGGCGTCGCGCGGGTGATAACGGAGGTCCTCGACGACCGACTCACGGACGGTGTGGTCGTGGCCGAACACCCCGACACGCTCGATACCGTCTCGGTCCGCGTCGGCGACCATCCCGTCCCGTCAGAGCGGACCGTCACGGCGACAGCGGCGGTCTTAGAGACGGTTCGGGCCGCCGACGCGTCGACGCTCGTCCTGTTCGTCGTGACCGGCGGGGCGAGCGCGCTGTTGACAGCGCCGGCGGGCGACCTCTCGCTTGCGGACCTCCGGGCGACGACGACCGGACTGCTCGAAAGCGGTGCGCCAATCGAGGCCGTCAACGCCGTCCGCAAGCACCTCTCGGCCATCAAGGGCGGCCAACTCGCTCGCCTCGCCGCGCCCGCGACCGTCGTCACGTTCGCGCTCAGCGACGTGGTGGGAAACGACCTGTCCGTCGTCGGGAGCGGGCCGACCGTCCCCGACGAGACGACGTACGCGGACACGCTCGACGTACTCGACCGCTACGACGTAGCCGTACCCGCTGCCGTCAGGACGCACCTGGAGGCCGGCGCGGCGGGCGACGTTCGGGAGACGCCCGGCGTCGGCGACGCGGCGTTCGACAGGGCCGAGACACACCTCGTCGGGACGAACTCGGAAGCGCTTGAATCGGCGGCAGCGGCGGCCGCGGACGCCGGTTACGATCCGCTCTTGTTGACCTCGCGGCTGCGCGGGCCCGCGCGCCACGTCGGCCCGACGGTGCTCTCGGTCGCCGAGGAGATAGCCGCGACGGGGAACCCGGTGTCACCGCCGGCCGTGGTCGTCGCCGGCGGCGAGACGACGGTCACCATCGACGGCGGGGGCGGCCGTGGCGGCCCGAACCAGGAACTCGCACTCGCCGTAGCGCTCGAACTGGACGGACCGGCGGTGTTCGCCGCCGTCGACACGGACGGCGAAGACGGGAGTTCCGACGCCGCGGGCGCGATGGTAGACAGCGAGACGGTGCCCGACGGCGAGCGCCGCCGCGCGAACGAGGCGTTACGTGGGCACGACGCTGGGGGCTATCTCGACGGCGTCGCGGCGACGCTCTACACTGGGCCGACTGGAACAAACGTCAACGACGTTGTGGTTGTGGTAATTCCTGAGCCATGAGTGGTCACGCCGGCGGCGCATCGTTCATAACCGTTCGTAAGCACCACCTACCACGAGACGGGTCGGCGATCGACCACTCCCCGCTCGGGCTTCGATACCGAGCCACAGCCATCGAATCGATCGGTTGTAAGGAGATTTTAACAATACCGATGGCTCCCATCGCCTCTGGTGCCGGCACGATGTCGCGCCGTTGTGACGGTGCGCTATCAGTCGGCGTACCTGCAAACACCATCCGAAGGTACACCAACCCACTTGTGTCCGACGCAGACCACCGAGGGGTCGGCTAGCCTACCCGTGTACCCCATCCGACTCGTACAACCCGGCTGGCCGACCCCGTCTTCACTCCGACTCGACTGCCCGGCGAGACGCGTCTTCCCGTGTCGCCGGTTACGCTGTCAAGTGACCGACGAACCGGTCGTCGACCACCCTCTCGCGTCGACGTGTACGGCCGCTCCGATCGGAGACCGACGAGAAGTGAGTGTCCCGATGCAGTAACGAGCGGCGTCGTCAGTCGTCGGTTCGGGTGTCGACTAACCAGTGAACGCCGGAACAGAACGCGAACGTCGCCACTACCAGGCCCAGCAGCGTCAGCAACACGCCGTCGGTGAATCCCACGATGGCCGATAGTCCGAGGATGGCGATGCCGATACCGGAGACGACGGCGTAGTAGTGGTGCCAGTCGACGACGGCCTCGTCGCTCGGCCGATCCAGATACTCCATCAGGTGTTCTGCGGCCGGTGCCAGCGCCACGTGGCCGCGGTCCTGATTGAAGTCGACGACGCCCATGTCGTCCATCTTCGGGAGATGGCACTGGTAGAGACCGACGTAGACACGTTTGCGCTGGCTCGACGTCAGCGCGTCCATCGTCGTGTCGTTCTCTATCGCAGCGACGTGTTCGGCCAGTTTCCCGAGCGCGACGCGCTCGTCGGAGTCGAGATCGCGGAGGTAGTGAAGTACTTCGCGTCGCCGACTGTTCTTCAGAATCTCGAATATCAAATCCAGCGATAAGTCGTCTGGTTCGCTCTGTTCGGTCTCGGTGTCGCTCGCCGCTGTCTCCACTGATGCGGTGTCGTCGGGAGTCGGATCCTCTATGCCAGCGCCGGTGGTGGGTTGGTCCTGCGTGCTCATGTTGAAGCCCTCCTCGGTCCGGCAAACGGGCGGCGGTGTCAGCCACGCCGACGGCAGTGCGCTGGCCACACCCCCAGATGTAGCCGCGACAGTTGCGCCCGTCCGAACCCAAGAGCGTGTCAAATGACACACGCTTTTGGCACTTAATACTTTGTTACTTATTATATCTGATAGATTGTGGGGTACGTTACGCGTCGAGAACACACCCACTATACTGTGGTAGTGGCCGATTGCCAGTTCGCTGGCGAATCGCGCTACGAACGCCCGCGTCCGATGGTGTAAACGGGTATCGACGCGTTTTCGACGACGTCGCGCGTGTCGACCACGATACCGTTCTCGAACGCGTCGTACGCTATCGTGTCGTAGGCCTCGTGGGCCGTGACGAGGACGACCGCGTCGAACCGCGGTGCGGTCGATTCGATGTCGTCGTGTGCGAGCGGAGTCGCGGTTAGGTCCTGGACGTCGCCGACGTCGACCACGGGGTCTGTCGCGTAGACGGACGCACCGAGTTTCGAGAGGTAGCGCGCGATTTGACTGGCCGGTGCCTTTCGCGTCTCGTCGACGCCCGCGCGGTAGGCGACCCCGAGCAACAACACGTCGGCGTCCGCGACGTCGAGGCCGCGGTCACCGAGCAGCTGCACGACCGAACTCGTGACGAAGGCCGGCATCGCGTCGTTGACGGAACGACTGGTCTCTATCAGCGGGAGGTCCGTCTCGACCTGCGACGTGAGAAAGTGCGGGTACAGCGGGATGCAGTGCCCGCCGACGCCGGGCCCCGGATCGTGGATGTCACAGAACGGTTGCGTGTTGGCCACCTCGATGGCCCGGCTCACGTCGACGTCGAGTGGGTCGACCACGCGTGCGAGTTCGTTCGCCAGCGCGATGTTGACGTCGCGGTAGATGCCCTCGAACACTTTCACGCACTCGGCGGTCGTCGCGTCGCCCGCCCGGACGACCTCGTTGCTCGTCACCTCGTCGTAGAGCAGACTCGCGACGCGTTCGCTCTCGGCGTCGACGCCGCCGACGACTTTCGGATACGCGCCGCGGATGTCTTCGAGCGCGCGACCGCTGGCCGTCCGTTCCGGACAGAACGCGACGCCGAACTCGCCGGGGTCCAGTCCGCTCCGCTCGGCGAGTCGCGGCGCGACCACGTCGCGAGTGGTCCCCGGGGGAACCGTCGATTCGACGACCACGAGGTCACCGTGTGAGAGCCCTTCAGCGATGGCGTCGACGGCCGCAAGCAGCGCCGAGAGGTCCGGATCCTTCGTCTCGTCCAACAGCGTCGGAACGATGACGACGTGTAACCGTGCGTCGGCGGCCGCGCCGGCAGGGTCGCTCGTCGCCCGGAGCGACCCGTCCGCGGTCGTCTCGGCGACCAACTCCGCGAGCCCCGGTTCGCCCTCGACCGGCGACTCGCCACGCTGGACGGCGGAAACGACGTCGGGGTCGATGTCGACGCCGGTGACGTTCCCGGTGAGGTCGGCGAAGACGGCCGCAAGCGGGAGCCCCATCTTCCCGAGGCCGTAGACCGCGACCGGAAACGCGCCCTCGACGAACGCCTCCTGGAGCGCCCGGTCAGCGCTGTCGGCGGCGTACAGCGGGCGCTCAGGTCGTACTGCAGTCACTGATACTCACCTCCTCCAGACCCAGACTCCGAGAGGACGCGACGTCGCTGATGTCGCGGGCTATCGACAGTGCCCGGAGCCCGTCTTCGCCGGTGATGCGCGGCGTGGTGCCGTCGCTGACGCACTCGACGAACGACCGGAGTTCCCGCTTGAGCGGTTCGTCGCTCTCGACGGCCGGCCGTTCGATGATGCTCTCCTGCGTGTACCGAACGTCGCCGTTCTCGGTGTGGTAGGAGGGATCGGAGTGGCGGTAGATGCGCATCGACTGGTCCATGAAGTCGACGGCGACGTGACACTCGCGGGTCGTCACGGAGAGGTCGCGGATGCGCTCTTGGGTGATTCGACTCGCGGTCAGCGAGCAGACGGTCCCGCCCGCGAACTCCATCTGCGCGTCGGCGTAGTCCCCGTCGCAAGCCCCGACGGCCGTCACGCCCACTACCTCGTCGTCGAACAGCGAACAGACCACGTCGATGTCGTGTATCATCAGGTCCATCACCACGTCGTCGTTCACGTCCCGGGAGACGGGGGGTCCGAGTCTGCGCGCGGAGGCGGCGATCGGTTCGACGTCCGCGAGGACGTCCTGCAACACGTCGACGACGGGATTGAAGCGCTCGATGTGGCCGACCTGTAACGTGACGCCCACCTCCGCGGCGCGGTCGATGAGTTCCTGTCCGTTCTGTAGGTCACGGACGAACGGTTTCTCGATGAGGACCGAGACGCCCGCCTCGATTGCCTCCATCGCGACGTCGTAGTGGAACCGCGTCGGGACGGCGACGGAGACGAGGTCGACGACCTGCAGCAGATCGGAGGGGTCGGCGACGGACGTACCGTACTCCGCGGCCGTCTCGGCGGCGGAGACGGGGTCGGCGTCCGCGACGCCGACGAGGTCGACGCCCGGTATCTCGTTGTACACGCGGGCGTGATGTGTCCCCATGCTTCCGACGCCGACGACGCCAGCGGCGAGTGGTTCTGTGCTGTTCATCGTGGGACCTCTCTGAGGGCGATAATCATTGTCTGAGTTCGGTGAGAGCGAGGGTGATAGCGCGAACGTCCCGTGACGACAGGCCGGGGTGTACAGGGAGCGACAGCACCTCCTCGGCGGCCCGTTCCGCCTCCGGGAGCGACGCGTCCACGTCGTCGTAGGCCGGTTCCTCGTGAATCGGCGTCGGGTAGTACACGGTAGAGGGCACGCCGTAGTCGTCGAGGTGGGCCCGCAAAGCGTCCCGGTCGGCACAGCGGACCGTGTACTGGTGATAGGAGTGTCGACAGTCGTCCGGTTCGACGGGCGCGACGAGGTCGGTGTCCTCGACAGCGTCGTCGAACGCCGCGGCGTGGTCGCGTCTCGCCGCGACGTACGCGTCGAGTTTCTCCAGTTGCACTCGCCCGATAGCCGCACACACGTCCGTCATCCGGAAGTTGTGGCCGACGGTGGCGTGGTTCCCGTCGTCGTCGCGGCCGTGGTCGATGAACTGCCGGAGGCGGTCCGCGACGGCGTCGTCGTCGGTGACCACGATACCGCCCTCCCCGGTGGTCATGTTCTTCGTCGGGTAGAAACTGAAGCAGGCGGCGTCGCCGAGGCTCCCGACGGGGTCGCCGCGGTAGGTCGCCCCGTGGGCCTGACAGGCGTCTTCGATGAGGACGGCGTCGTGTCGGTCGGCGATGGCCCGCAACTCCGCCATCGGAGCGGGACAGCCATAGAGGTGGACGGCGAGGATGGCGTCGACGCCGTCGACCGCTTCGGCCGTCGTCGCGACGCTCGCGGGGTCCAAGTTGTACGTCTGCGGGTCGACGTCGGCGAACACCGGCGTCGCTCCGACGTGTCTGACCGCGTTCGCCGTCGCGACGAACGAAAACGGCGTGGTCACGACGGTGTCGCCGTCACCGACACCGAGGGCTTCGAGGGCCGCGTGGAGCGCCGTCGTACCGTTACTCGTCGGCACGCCGTGTGCAACTGTACAGTACGTCGCGAACTCCTCGCCGAAGGCGTCTACCTCGTCGCCGCCGCTCAACTGGCCGGACTGCAACACGGACCGAATACGGCGCAACTCGGCCTCACCGACGTCCGGTGCAGCTATCGACATCCCGGTGTCGATCGAGCGGGCGTCGGTCACGTCCGCTCACCGCCAACAGGCGACCAGTGCCGACGCCGCTCGGTCAGCTTCGATTGTACAGCTATCACGGTTTGCGGCAGGCAAAGTGAAGTCATTGTTATGCGCGCCCTGTGTCACGAAGGTGCAGACTTCACTCGGGCCCGGGGGTGACCGTATCCGCCGCCGAGAAGGGCTGGATACTACGTGGCTACCCACTCGTTTCGCCCGGGATACCGAGCGAACTCCGTATGATATGTGATACGTAACAAAGGTCGGTGCCTGTGATGGTCTCTCAACAGTGGCCTCACGACCCAGACGCCCGAGCCCTCGACGTCGTCAAGCCCGGAGGGAGTGATGACAGGACAGCACCAGCGGATATCACGCGATACCGTCTTCGAGGTGCTGAGCAACAGCCGTCGCCGCTTCATCCTCGCGACGCTCAGGCAGTCCGAGTCTCCCATGAAGGTAACGCGCCTCGCCCGGCTTATCGGTGCGTACGAGGACGACGTCCCGCCGTCGGAGATAAGCGCGACCGAGGAGAAACGCGTCTACGTCTCCCTGTACCAGTCACACATCCCGAAACTGGAAGCTACCGGGTTCGTCGAGTACGACGAGGAGGCGCGGTCGGTCGCCGAGACGGACGCGACAGGCGAGATCGACCGCTATCTCGGTTCGGTCCCGCCCGCGGTACACTGGCCGCGACTCAACGGCATCGTCTCGCTCGTCGCCGGGACCGCCTTCCTCGCCTCGGCCGCCGACGTCGGCGTGCTGACGGGGCTGTCGCCGCACACGCTCGGCAGCGTCGTCGTCCTCGTTTTCCTCTCGGTCACAGTCGCACAGTACGCCGACCACAGACGGCGCAGTACCGCCCGTCCCCCCGAACTCAGAGAACAGTAATGGCACGATACACCACACACCAGACCGGGTCACACGCGGCAATCGACGCGATTGGACGACCGTACGGACCCGACCGAACCAGACGAACAGCGTCCCGAGAGCACGTCCCGCCGGTTCTGCCGTCGCCGACCGGGGATCCGGTGGCGACCAACGGGGTGCGTCCCGATGACTGAGTCGGACCCGTGGGACGAGGTCAGCTACGTGATAAGCTCCCGGTACCGCGTCGAGACGCTCCGTCGATTGGCAGAGGGGCCGGCGACGCCGTCGCTCATCGCAGACGAGACTGAACTCAGCATCGCACACGTCTCCCGGGCGCTTCAAGAGCTACGGGACGCCGGTCTCGTCACGCTGCTCGTCTCCGAAGACCGACGGAAGGGGCGGGTCTACGGTATCACGGACCCGGGGCTCGACGTCTGGACCACCATCGAGACAGAGAACATGCTGTGAGCGGGTCTCAGGTGGTCGTCGAATCCGACTCCTCCTCAGCGTCGGCTATCGCCTCTTTTGGGAGTAGCTGTTCCGGACGCCGCCGGTGTTTCGGGGTGTGTGCGAACTCCGTGATGCGTTGCCACTCGTCCGACGTCAGATGACCACTCATGCAGTATGCTACTGACTCGCACACACACTTCGTAATTTATCGGTTAGCCCTAGAAAGGGGAACTTTCCCCGGAGGATCCGGGTCAGTTCTGTTGGACGGTGATGCCCACCTTGGAGACGCGGACGGTGGCCCCCTCGTGTTCGAAACGGAACTCTATATCCGTGTCATCGTTCTGGAACAACGTATCGAGTGCATCCGGGTCGATAGATTCCGAGATGGGTGTCATCTCTATCGGGTTTTTTCCGATGGTCGATGCGAGCTGTCGCGCGACTGCAGTACTGACGTCCTCTTCAGGCCGAATTTCGATGGTGTCGTCGACACCCCCTGTGTCACATATCTCCATACGAAACGGCACACAGTATCGCTATTTATAATTTTTGTCGTGTTTGTAAATTATGTAACTGTTTATTCGCGCTCACGGCTCGGGAGAAACGACCGGCCCGTGTTCCACAGGTCGCGGACGAACGGGCCCGGATCGTCCCTGTCGAGGACGTCGAAGTGAGGCTGGGTGACCAGCGACGAGAGCGTCGCCGCCGCCGTCCGGCCCAGCGACGGTCTGGGGACGAACGGGTACGTCTCGGTGACGACGCTGAGGAGGTGGACCGCTTCGCCACGCAGGAGGTGTGACGCCGTTCCCGGGGTGTACTGCGGGTGGAACGGCCCGCTCACGCCGTTTGCGAGGTGCCAGTAGTACAGCGGGTAGTCGACGCCCGCGTGATGGTCACAGGGCATCGACGACCAGAACCGAGGGTTTATTTCGAGCATCTTGAACGCACCAGTCTCCTCGTGGCGGATGAATCCGACGGAGGCCGGTCCGTGCCACTCCAGTTCGTCGAGCAGCGCCAGCGCCGCCTCCCGGAGGTCCGGGATGTCGACGGCCTCGTGGTAGATGCTCGGCCCGCGCGGGTACTTGTAGCCGCGACGGAGCGCCTTCTGTGTCGTGAGAACGCAGTCGCCCTCGTCGTAGAGCGCCCGGACGGTGTACTCTGTGCCCGGGACGAACTCCTGTACGATGGGGACGTGACCCATCCGCTCGATGAGGTCCTCGACGTCGGGGGGCTCGCCCGGTTCGATGTATTGCGTGTTCGGTGTCGGATGAACCGCGTCCGGTTGCATCCCATCGACGTAGTGGTCTGTGACCAGTCCGTACCGGGCTTTCGAGATGAGCCGGCGGTCCCAGTCGCGCACCTCGTCGAGGAGCCACGTCTCTGGGACGTCGACGCCGGCGCGCCGGGCCGCTTCGACGAGTGCCACCCTGTCGTGGGCGACTGTCAGCGTCTCGAGGTCCGGCCACACCGGACGAACGTGTTCTGCGAACGCCTCCCGGTGCTTCGAGAGGACGAACACGTCTTCTTCCCGCACGGGTGCGATGGTCTTGACCGACGGGCGAGCGGCTACATCCAGCAACACGTCACGGTAGTCGTGCAGGGACGTGTGGGGGTCAGGAAGCGAGACGCGTTCGTCGACGTACTTCGAGGCGAACGTCGGCGGGGACGGACGCTCCGATGCAGCTATGGTTCTGATTCCTCGCTGACCGAGTGCTCTGACGAGACTCAGTGACGCGGCGGACGTGTTCGATACGACGACGGCCGAACCGCTTTGTCTCTCTGTCTCTTCCATAGCGATTCGACGGAACGACCAACAAATGTAAGCAACACAATATCCGGAATAAGCTCGGCTTTCACAGCGGTGGTCTCATTCGTCGGCGGCGAGTGTCAGCGAGAGTCCCTCGCGGAGGGTCACCGACGCCTCGAAGCCGAGGTGGTCGCGAGCGTCTGCCACGGCGGCCTCGCTCCGGTCGATGTCTCCCTCCCGGGGCGGGACGTGCTCTATCGGTACGGTAGCACCCACCACGTCCCGCACCGTCTCGGCGAGGTGAGTGATGGTGACGCTCTCGCCCGTCCCGACGTTGAACGGGCGGCCGACGGTGTCGGTGGTCGCCGCCCGCAGGTTCGCACGTACCACGTCCCCGACGTAGACGAAGTCCCGGGTCTGCTCGCCGTCGCCTTCGACCGTGAGGGGGTCGCCGGCCTGTGCCTGTCGGACGAAGGTACCGATGACGCCGGCGTACTCCCCGTCGAGGCCCCGCGGCCCGTAGACGTTGAAGTACCGGAGCGGCACCGTCGGCAGGCCGTACGTCTCCGCGTAGAAGGCGGCGTACTGTTCGTTGAGTCGTTTCTCGAAGCCGTACGGCGAGGCGGGGTCGACCGAGTCGTCCTCCGAGACGGGGACAGCGGCGGGGTCCCCGTAGACGGCGGCACTGGAGGCCAGTACGACACGGGCGTCGTGGCGGCGCGCGCACTCGAGGACGCCGACGGTCGCCGATCCGTTCAGGTCGTGACAGGCGACCGGCCGCTCGACGGACTCGGGGACGCTGACCATCGCGGCTTCGTGGAACACCACGTCGGCCCCGGCCATCGCCTCGTCGACGGTCGATTCGTCCCGGACGTCTCCCTCGACGACGGTGACGCCCTCGGGGAGGGAGTCGCGTGACCCCGTCGAAAAGTCGTCTAAGACGGTCACGTCGTTCGTCGGCGCGAGGGCGGCGACGAGGTGGCTCCCGACGAACCCCGCACCGCCCGTGACGAGCACCGCTCGGTCGCTGAGCGAGTCCAGTGCCATCTCGACCGATGGGTGCGTGGACTCGGCGTAAGTTATGCGGTGGCGAACCCCGCATTGGGTGTGCCTACGGGTCCAGCGCGGCGGGACGCGGGCGTCGGTCACGTCGGCGTCCGACCGCCGCTCGCCGAACGGTGAGTATAACAATGACTGTCACTCTGAAAGTCGTCGCTGATGACGGAACAGGTCCCGTTCACGGACGTCTACGTCGACGGCGACATCGTCGACAGCGTCGTCGAGACGCTCGAATCGCGACGCTACGTCAAAGGCCCGCGAGTCGAGGAACTCGAAGCACAGTTCGCAGAGACGTGTGGCGTCGACCACGCCGTCGGCGTCAGTAGCGGGACGGCCGCACTGTATCTGGCGATGAAGAGCGCCGGCATCGGCGAGGGCGACGAGGTACTGGTCCCCGGCCACACCTTCTTCGCGACGGTCAGTCCGGTCGTCGAACTCGGCGCCGACCCGGTGTTCGTCGACGTAGACCCCGAGACGTACACGATGAGCGGGACAGACCTCGCGCGTACGGCCGCCGCCGCCGAGGACTCGGCGGCCGTGGTCCCCGTCCACCTCTACGGGCACCCCGCCGAGATGCAGACCGTCCGGAGCGTCGCCGACGCCCACGACCTGACGGTCATCGAGGACGCCTGTCAGGCCCACGGGGCGACCTACTGCGGCGACCCCGTCGGGAGCCTCGGCGACGCCGCCTGCTTCAGTTTCTACCCGTCGAAGAACATGACCGTCGCGGGCGACGGCGGTATCCTCGTGACGGACGACGAGGAGCTGGCCCGGACCGCCCGGGAGCTACGCAACCACGGCCGCGACACAGACGGCAACCACGTCCGACTCGGACTGAACCATCGACTGGACGAGGTCAGTGCCGCCGCCGGCCTCGAACAGCTATCACATCTGGCCGACTGGAACGCCGACCGGGCGGCCGCCGCGGGCCGCTACCGCGACCGACTGGCCGACGTCGACGCCGTCCAGCTTCCGGTCGAACGCGACGAGGCCACCCACGTCTATCACCTGTTCGTCGTGCAGGTGCCCGACAGAGACGGTCTTCGGGCCTATCTGGACGACGAGGGGGTCCAGACCGGCATCCACTACGACCCGCCGGTCCACCTGACGCCGGCGATGCGGGACCACCTCTCCGAGGTTCCCTCCCTCCCCGAGACGGAACGGCTCTGTACGCGCATCGTCTCGCTTCCGATGCACCCCCGCATCACGGACGAGGAGATCGACCGCGTCTGCGAGGCTATTCGGGGGTACTACGCATGAGGTACGGCGTCGTCGGCACGGGCTACTGGGGGAAAAACCACGTCCGGGTCGCCCGCGAACTGCTGGACGAGGGGCGACTTGACGACGTGGTCATCTGCGATCAGGACGAGCGCCGCGTCGAGTCGCTCGCGGACTCCTACGACCTGCCCTACGTCACCGATATCGCGGAGATGGACGTCGACGCCGCGACGGTGGCGACGCCCTCGACGACCCACCGGGCCATCGGGACGGACATGCTGGAGCGTGGCATCGACCTCCTCGTCGAGAAACCGCTCGCACTCAACGCCGAGGACGCGTGGGACATCGTCGAGACGGCCGAGGACAACGACTGTTCGCTCGGTGTGGGCCACATCTTCCGCTACCATCCCGCGCTCCGCGCCCTGAAACGACGCGTCGACCGGGGGGAACTCGGCCGCATCAAGTACCTCCAGACGCGACGCTTTTCCTTCCGGGTGCCGCGACGGACGACCGGCGTGCTGTACTCGCTCGCCGTCCACGACGTGGACGTCTACGACTACCTGCTGGACGCGCGCCCGGACACGGTCCACGGCCGGTTCGACTCGTTCGTCCGGGAGGGCATCGCCGAGACGTCGACGCTGACGCTGGGGTACGGTAACGTCACCGGCGTCATCAACTCGTCGTGGCAGATTCCCGTCTTCGATAAGACGCGTGACCTCGTCGTCGTCGGGTCGAACCGCTCGGCGTACATCGACTACCTGGAGAACACGAAACTGGAACTGTTCGACGCCGAGGTGTTCTCGGACCCCGAGGACGGCCTGAAGTCGAGAAACGACGGCGCTATCGTCCACACGACGGACGACGAGGAACCGTTAAAGACCGAGGTAGAGGCGTTCGTCGACGCCAGCGAGAGCGGGCAGCACCCACCCGCCAGCGGCGAGGTCGGGGCCCGCGCCGTCGAGACGCTGGAACACGCCGAGCGCTCGGCCGCGAAGAACGAAGTCGTCACGGTCGACCGGCCCAGACTCGCGAAGCAGTTCTGAGTGGCGCTGTGGAATCTCGTGAGTGGGTCGTCGACAGTCGGCCCGGATTCTCGGGCATTCACTGGTGTAGGCGTCGCAGAAGTCGGATGGGTCGTAGGGAACACCCGACGGAAACGAGATGGCCGCGAAGCCACTCCTACGATTCTAGCGGAAGGATTTCGATGGCGTTGATCTGCGGATTCTCGACGACGTGTGTGAAGTCGACGTCGATGGTCCCGTCACTGGTGACCGTGAAGGACTTCATCGCGCCGGTTTGGTCACCGTACGCTTCGATAATGTCGAAGTTTTCGACGGTCTGGTCCTCGACGCTGATGTCGAACACCCGGTCGCCGACGAAACTCGTTCCGCCATAGCCGTCGTAAAAGTACAGGCGAACTTCGGCCTGCTCTCCCTCTGGCACCGGGAACTCGTATTGCATCTCGTCCCCAGAGCCCGGGTCCCAGCGTTCTGTCTCCCATATCTGACTGGGCGTCCCGCTGGGGACCGAGCTATCTATCGAACTCGGCTGGCCGTGCGAAGACGTGTTATTACCCCCTGCGACCAGATAGTCCGTCAGCGGGTCCCACTGGTCTCCGTTCGAGGCAGTGAAGCCGCCGCCCGCGTTCGCCTGATACAGCGGGCGAATTACTGGCGCGGTCGCACAGAACCGGATATTACCGATAGCCTTTCCGTTCGACGGCGTAACCGAACCGCTCATCTCTTGGCCGTCCAATACATTCTCGCAGTCTGGACCGGCTTTCACCACGATATCCGTTATCGTGTACGGATAGGAGTCCCACTCGAGTGACTCTATCTCGTCGTCCTCGTCGAGCGTAATCGTGGGGAACGAGAAATTCGACGCCGGGTCCAGATCCGTATCAGTCTTCTCGAAGACGAGTTCGTTCTTCCCGTCGTCGTCGGTATCCATTGCTTCGTATTTCGCCACGAGACGGGTCCCGTCGGGACATGAACAAGTCCCTGGCCTATCACCTCTCGTTGCCGCAGCAGTCCCAGTAAGACCAGTAACACCGATTGCTCCGGCGATAGTTCCCTTGAGGACTGCACGGCGAGACGTCTTTCGGTTTTCTGTCATGGGTTGCACGCTACACGTCCTGTGTAACGACAACCAGTCCAGTCCATCACCCGTTTGTTATAGTGCTGTTTCGACGATTATCTCGATGCTAACGGCTATGTCGCTGAATTGGAACTCGAAACCACACACGCTATCTAACGGCCCGGATCGGCCGTAGACCCGGAGGCGAGGGATTCGGCAGCCCCCTTCTGTCAGTCTTGCGGCAACGGTTGGTCCGCGGTTCGCTCGACGTCGAACTCCGGGACGGCTGCGTCGTCGAAGATGTCCGTGTACGAGGCGGCCGTCAACTGGACGCGGTGCCCGCCCAGTTCGGTATACGCCGGCTGGAACGGCGGGAAGTCGAGGGCGCGAATCTTGTCGTACACCGCTAACTGAGTCGCCTCGTCGTCGTCGGCCAGCCGTTCGGGCGGGATCAGTTTCTCGCCGTCCAGACTCTCCTTGGTGTAGAAGTACCGCTCGCCGTCGTAGGCCGCCTGCGGCGTCGCTAGCCGGCGAACGTCGCCGTCTTTGAGCGTCGGCAGGTGTTCACGGAACATCGCGACGGAGGCCTCGGTGACGCGGTCGTACAGCGTGCGGGCGGTGTCCGTCTCGCGGATTGGGACGAAGTCCCGAGCGAGGACGTCGCCGGCGTCGACCGCCGGCGCCATGACGTGGAACGTCGTCCCGTACTTCCAGTGGTCGTCCTCGCGGGCGTTCATGATGGCGTGGCTGAAGACGTTGCTCCCGCGATAGCGGGGTAGTTCCGCCTGATGGAGGTTCAGCGGCGCGACGTTCGGGTGGTCGAGCAGGTCCTCGCCGAGGATGTTCGGGTAGTAGACGCTCACGAGGTAGTCGACGTCGTAGTCGAGGACGTCACGCTCGTCCGCGCGCGTGACCACTGTGTGTCCGAGGCGCTCGGCCCGGTCGTACAGGCACCCGTCCCACCACGTGTCCTCGTCGGGGCCGTAGGTGACGACGAGTTTCACGTCGAAGTCGTCGTCGCCGGTGAGTCGTTCGAGACATCGTTCGCCGAGTGGGTGGCTCCCCATGAACGCGACCGAAGGCATGGCCCGTCCTAGCCCAACAGCAGTCGTAGTTATAGAGTGCCTGTTAGCTCATGAACGACAGGACGGCGCGCGGTTCGAGCAGACCGCTGGCGACCGAGAGCGCGGTCCAGATGGTCCCGCCGAGGACGATAGCGCCGGCGAGCGTGAACAGTCCCGTGACATACGGCATCACGGTGTAGACGACGCCGCCCATCACGACGGCGATGGCGGTGACGCGGGCGAGGTGGTTCACGACGGCCACCGCGTCGAACGGGAGTTCCTGATGGAGGTAGTAGATGTTGACCATCCCGTAGCCCGAGTACGTGATAACCGTCGCGATACCTGCCCCCAGCGCCCCCAGCGACGGGATGAGCGCGAGGTTCAGGGCGACGTTACCGACGGCGCTGGTCCCGCGAGCCACGGCCCGCACGCGGGCGAGGCCGAGGTAGTCGAGCGTGTTCGCGGTAATCTTCTCTATCGCGCGCATGATGACGAAGACGCCGTACAGTTGAATCAGCGGGACCGCACCGAGGTAGTCCGGCCCGACGACGAAGCGGACCATCGGTTCGGCGACGACGAAGAGACCGGCGGCGCCCGGGACGTACAGCAGGAGGATGTTCCGCAGCGACTGCTCGTAGATGTTCGCCGCCCGGTCGCGGTTCTCCGCGGCGGACTGCTCGCCCAGCGTCGGCGTGACGGCGTACCCCAGCGACTGTGCGGGGACGATACAGAGGTCGGCGACCTGTCGGGCGAGCGTGTAGAACGCCACGGCCACCGGCGTCGCCAACATCCCCACGAGGACGGTGTCTATCTTGCTGTCGAGGACGACGCTCGCTCGGGTGGCCGCCGTCGGGACGCTGTACCGGAGCAGTCGACGCCGGAGGCCGGTCTCGGCGGCGCCGGTCCTCGGCAGATGACGGTAAAAGCGCACGTACAAGAGAACGAGGCCCAACGCGGCCGTCAGGCCGAACCCGAGGACGTAGCCCGCCATCGCGCCGACGACGCCGTAGCCGAGGACGACTAGCGCCACCGCCGCACAGAGTCTGACGACGCTGTTGGTCGCGGTGAGGACGGCGCTGTACGTGACGGCGTTAAAGGCCTGAAACACGGACCGCTCGTAGCTGATGAACGAGCGGCCGGCGACGTAGAGGCCGCCGACGGTCAGGACGGGCGCTACCTCGGGTCGACCGAGCAGGGACGCGAGGGGGCCACTGGCGAGGGAGATGGCCGCGGAGACGCCGAAGGCCATCGCGAGGACGCCGTAGAACGACCACCGCATGATGTGGCGGACCTGCGTGTCGTCTTTCTCTAGGTACTCGTTGACGTAGCGGGCCGTCGCCTTCGTGAGGCCCAGCGTGCCGAACAGTTCGGCCACGCCGACCACCGAGACGGCGAAGTAGAGCAGTCCGTACTGCTCGGGGTCGAGCAGGTACCGCGTGAAGACGAGGAGGAGCGCCCCGTTGGCGACGGCGTGGACGACCCGAGAGAGCAGCGTCGCTTTGAACCCCTTGGCGATGCGCTCCCGGAGCGTCATCGGAGACAGTCCTCACCCCGGACGAAGTAGAGTCGGTAGTCGCCGTTCGACTGGACTCGGTAGACGTCGGGGTTCTGCCGGAACGACCGGAACGCCTCGGCGGAGTATCGGAAGCCCTCGTACAGCCCGATCTCCTTCTTGTAGTCCCTGGTGGTCAGCGGCACGTACCGGCAGTGGGAGTAGTGCGTCGACTCGTTGTTGCCGAACACCGCGAAGGGTATCTTCTCCTCTTTCCCGGGGAAGTGCTCGCCGGTCGGCGTGTAGTCGGAGTAGGTCGTCCCGTAGTAGGCGTCGACGAACCGGCGCGGGCCGCCGCGCGGCCCCGCGAACCACACCGACGGGTCGCGGTTCTCGAAGGTAGTGACGTGCCCCTCGTAGTACGTCTCCGGGACGTGGTCCGAGTCCTTGTACATGTGCGGGGACTGGTGGAGAGTCATCGCCTGTGGCACCACCATGAGGACGACGACGACGGCGACGGCGGCCCGCCAGTTCTCCGTCGAGAAGTCCAGTCCGAACGGGATACCGTCGGCGACGGCTACCGCGGCGAGGATGGTGACGAACACCATCATGAATCCGAGATAGCGGAACGGTTGACGGGTGACGCTCGTGATGAAGAAGATGCCAAAGAGGGTGAACACCGGTACGAACCCGAAGGTGAGGTAGCGCAACAGCACGTTGCGGTCGGGGTATTGGTCGTCCAGTCGGTCCGACATCGCCGCGAGCATCACGAGGCCGGCGACTATCGAGAGGACAGTGCTGACGAGGAACACTTTGGCGAACAGGACGCCGATGCTGCTTCCGATGGCCGAGAGGGAACTACTGGACTGGGATATCTCGTCGGCCGGGTTCGCCCCGTACAGCAGGCCGTTGACGACGGTTCCCATCGTCCCCGTCGCACGCTCGAACCGAGGCGTCCACAGCGCGAAGAACAGACCGACGACGACGGCTTGCGGCGCCAGCGAGCGATGGCCGGTGATGCGCTCCTCGAACCGGAAGTGGCCGTATAGCTGTGCGAGTACCTGGAGGCCTAACCCGGCGACGATGGCGAACAGGACGTTCGACCCGGCTTGTGGGTGGACGAGGATGGCCGCGATGCCGACGAGCGTCAGAATCACTCCCAACGGGGTCACGACGCGCACCCCGCGGACGGTCAGCAGCGACTCCCTATCACCGAGGTAGCGGAGGAGGACGTACAGGGCGAAGGGCGTGAAGAAGATGGCCTCGCTCGTCGGGTACGGGAAGATGTAGGTGTGGATGTTGTTGATGGGGAGAAAGAGCAGTGCGAAGAACGTCCCGACGGCGACGGCGTTCGAGCGGGCCGCGATGCGGGCGACGCACAGCGCGGTGAAGAGGACGTACAGGCCGACGAAAAAGAGGACCACCAACTGGAGCGACCGGCGCGGCGGCAGTCCGGAGACGCTCGTCAGCGTGACGGCCGTGCTGTGGATGCCCGGATAGAGGAAGTTCACGGGGTTCAGCGACCCCTCGGCGATCATCCGGGTCCAGCCGAGGTAGCTGAGGGCGTCCCCGACGCCGTAGTAGTAGTAGTCGCGAATCATCGGTAGCATCGCCGCGGAGAGGCCGACGAGCGTCCCGAGGAGGAGCGCGAGCCGGTGGCGCGCCGTCGCGACTGGTGCGTTCAGACTGACGAGGACGGCGGTGACGAAGGCGACGACGACACCGACCCAGAACGTCGTGGGCGTCGCGCTGTAGATGGATATCTCGTAGCCGGTCGGTACGGCGCCCGCGGCCACGGAGACGCCGACGGTGAAGGCGATATACCCGACGAGGAGAGCGGCGACGTGACGGCGTCGTTTCGAGGACATGACGGCTATCTGGAACCTGCTCCGGAGTGTTTTGCCATTGTTATGGTCTCTCTGTGGGCGGTATGGTCGCATTTCTGTTCATTATTCTGTCACGTCTTCGTAGACGGCGACGATGCGCTCGCCCATCCGCTCCAACGCGATAGCGTCGGCGTACTCGCGGCCGTTCGAGCGCTCGCGCCGGTCGAGGATCTTCGCGAGCGCGGCGGTCAACGCCGCGTCGTCGTCGCTGACCGCACTCGGCTCGACCGGGTCGAGGCGGGTGCGGACGTCGCCGACGTCCGTCGAGACGACGGGAAGGTTGCAGGCCATCGCTTCCTTGACCGTGTTCGGCGACCCCTCGCGGCGCGAGGTCATAATCATCGCGTCGGCAGCGTTGAGGTAGTAGGGCATCCGGTGGTGCGGGACACCGGTCGCCGTCCGGAGCGACACGTCGACGCCGATGCGGTCCCGGGCGCCGTCGACGATGCGTTCGGCGCGCGGGTAGTTCTTCACGTCCCGCTTTGGTGGGTACGGAAAGAGGACGATGCGTTCGTCCTGCGGCCAGCCGAGTTCCTCCCGTGCAGTCGACTGGTCCATGGGTCGGAAGACGGAGAGGTCGACGCCGTGTGGGATGACCAGACACTCCCCCTCGTATATCTCTGCCATCCCCTCGGACATGACGATGACCTCGTCACAGAAGCGAGCGAACCGCTGGGTGACCGGGCCGTACTTGCCCATGAGGTCAGACCCCCACAGCGAGAGGACGACCGGGAGCTTCGGTTGGGCGACGGCCATCGGCGCGGTGAGGCCGTAGTTGGCGTGGATGAGGTCGTAGTCGTCCAGCGAGTGTGCGAGTACCGAGGGATAGAACTTCGCGTAGTCGAGGACGGAGCGTTTCCCGTCCTCGTTGGCGTCGATAGACTCCGAGCGATTCCGGCCGGGGACCGAGAGCGTCGTCAGGTCGATCCCCCGTCGCTCTAGCTCCTGGACCTGTGCCCGGAAGAACTGGGCGTCCTCGTTCGTGACAAGGTTGAGCACCCGAATCTCGGTCACCGTGTCACCGCCGTGAAGGCCGACTTCGCGATGTTCATTGCCGCACTGTCCGTCTCGATAGCGTAGTACGGGACCAGTTCGCCGGCGAACTTGCCCTTGTAGTCACAGAGCCGTCTCGTGTTCGCCCCCATCAGGTCATACGCCGTGACGTCCTCGAAGGCCGGGTCGGTGAGGACGTCCTCGATGACCCGCCAGTGGACGAGGCTGTTGACGCTGATGCCGTCGTGGTCGGCCCGCGCACCCCCCTGCCAGAAGTACGCCGCGTCGGGCCCGTACAGGACCGTCACGCCGGAGATGAAGGAACCCTCGTCGTCCCGGGCGACGTAGGCCCGCGCCCGGTCGTCGAGGCCGGTGACGAGGTCACGGACGTAGGCCCACGTGAGGGGGAAGCCGCGGTTCTGGTCGACGTACCGCTTCCGGGTCGTCTCGAACACCTCTCTCGTGGCGCCGAGGCCCTCGACCGAGACGGTGACGTCGCTCTCTCGCCCTCGCCGGATGTCCCGACGGAGACTCTTGCTGAACGATTCGAGGACGCTGTCGGGGTCCGTATCGGCGAGGTCGACGACGTACGTGAACTGCGTCGACAGGTCGAAGTCGGCCCACTGGAAGGGGCGAGGGTCGCCGTACTGCCGGGGTGTCAGCAGGCGAACGAGCGACAGTGCGCTCGTCGCGCCGAGGTCGTCGAGAACCGCCTCGACGAACTGTTTGTTGACCCGCTCGCGCTTGCGCTGTTTCGGGCTGGTCGGCATCACGATGGGGCCCAGTCGCGGGATGTTCATGCCGGGCGGCGGGGACATGAGCGTCCGGCCGACGGTCCGACGCGTCTCGACGATAGGAAGCAGGCCGACGGGCTCCTGCCCTTTGAACCCGCCGAAGAGGATGAGGGTTCCGTCGGCGTGTGTCTCGATAGCCGACAGCGCCGCTGGGAGATGGAAGACCTCGTACCCGCTCGACGGAAGTGCGTCCCCCCACTCTGGGAGTGTCAGTCGTTCGACTCGCATCTTGCGCTCCTGAGTCACCTGTCGACGGTATTGGTTATCTAGTTCCTACGCACGCAGTGTACAGTTCGCCGGGTGCGCCGACCCACGCACCGCGGTCGAGTGCGGCCCGCACTAACCGACGGTAGAGGCGTCCATACCCCGGGTGATCGTGGCTGAAGTATCGCGGGTGCCACAGCACCGTCATCACCGCGCCGTTCGCTTCAGCCTCGTCGAGTAAGGACGCACAAGCGGCCCAGGCCCGGTCGAACGACGCCGCCGGGTCGGGGAGTGCGGCCTCCATCACCGTCAGCGGGAACACCACGAAATCGTCGTCGAACGGCCGGAACGGCCGGTAGCCGTCGGTGAATCCGTACTCGGTGGGGCTCCCGAGCGTCGCATCGTACTGCAGACCGATGGCCCGGTAGTGCTCCCACGTCTCGGGGCGCTCCAGACGGAGGTAGTGCTGCCGGCCGCCGAGGACCGGTTCGCCCAGCACCGATTCGAGGTGTGCCTTCTCCGAGCGGAGGCGCTCTCGGTCGTCGACGGATTCGTAGGAGCCGTGGAGGCCGACCTCCCACCCGCCCGACTGCAGGGTTTCGAGGAGGTCCCGTATTCGCTCGTCCTCGATGTCGTACCGGCCGGCGTACAGTTGCCAGCCCGTCATCGTCAGCCACTCGCGCGGCGACCGGTCGGTAAAGAGCGACTGCTCGTCCAAGACGTAGAACGCCGACCTGACTCCCTGTTCTCGCTCGAAGTCGAGGAGGTCGTCGAACGTCCAGTACGGGGTCCTGCTGGGAGCGATATCGAGCAGGTGACTCGGATCACGCCGCGTGAGTGCGTAGAATAGGGACTGGTAGGTCTTGTACGGCCGGTCGATGTCGTGCGTGAGACAGAGCGCGAACTCGTGACCGTCGGGCACCCACTCGGTTCGTTCACGTTGGACGCTCATCGGCCCGCTTCCAGCGTCTCCTCGACGACGACGTCGGTGACGTCGACGCGGTCTGCGAGCAGTCGTTCCCGGCGCAGGTCCCACTGTGCCGCGGACTCCGGGTTCTCGGCGATGTCTTTCACGCGAGCCACCGCCGCTCGTTCGTCGGCCACGTTGACGATGAGGCCGCGCTCGTCCAGTTCCTTGAACATCGAGATGTCGTCGTCGCCGACAAACGAGTTCGACCGGACCGCGGGCGTTCCCAGCAACCCGGCTTCGAGCGCCATCGTCTGGGAGTCCCCGACGTAGCCGTCGGCGTAGTACAGCAGGTCGTGGATGTCCTCCGGCGGGACCGGGAGTCGGTACGCCTCGAAGGAGGGCGGGAGTTCGGACTCGCTGGTGATGTACACCCTCCCGCGCTCAGAGAGGTAGTCCACGAGGTCGCGTTTGGCCTCGCGGCTGAAGCCCGAACGACCCACGTCGTGATGGGCCGCCCACGAAACGAACCGGAGGACATAGTACGGTTCGTCGACGGCGACGCCGTGGTCACGCAGGCTCGACGGGTCCGGATCGAAGCGGTCCGGATGGAGGTAAGCGAGTTCGTGGTAGCCGTCGTAGCGGCGGTGTTTCTCCCCGAGGTCCATCTCGAAACACGCTGGCGTGCAGATACGCGACGTGAACGGGACCGTGAACCGTCGGAGCGAACGCGTCTCCACCTCGTCGTCGGTGAACGTGACACTCGGGGTTCCGGTCAGTCGGGCCGCCTGCGCGGCGACGGGGCTGAGATGGCTGACGACGACGTCAGAGCCGAACGCGCGGATGGCCCGAATCAGTTTCAGTTCCCGGAGCGCCCACTCCAGAATGAGTCGCGGCGTCGAGTCCGCCTGCGTCGAGAGCACCCGATAGTCGATGTCGTATGCGTCCAGCAGGTCCGTCGTCACCTCCTTCTCGCGGGCGGTGACGTACGTCTCGTGGCCTCTCTCTTCCAGTTCCCAGATGGCGTGCTTGAACAGGTGGACGTGGGCCGGGTGACCAACCTCGAAGTGGACGTTCATCGCAGCAGCGTCAACCCCCGTTTTCCGACGTTGGTGACGGCGTCTTTTGCTGCCTCTGCGACCAGTTCCGGCGTCGAGTCGGCCCATCGGTTGGGGTGTGTCAACAGACACGCCCGGTCGACCCGACGATTCCGAAGGAGCGTCTGGAGGTCCGCCGTCGAGTCGGCGCTGACGTGTTTCTTACCTTCGCCCATCGTGTGGTCCTTTATCTTGAGCGCGCCGTCGCGCCACGTCCGCCCAGTGTCCGAGAAGTAGGTCACGTCGGTGAAGTCCATCGAGAGGTACGCCTCTCCGACGATGCCGTACGGTTCGAGGTCCGCCGGGTCGTCCCACATGTCTCGGTTGTCGTGGGCCGTCAGCGGGTTGCCGTGCATACAGACGGTGTCGACGGTGACGTGTTCGCGCAGGCGAGCGAGGTGGTCGGCGAAGGACGCTCTGGCGGCCTCGACGTCGCCGTCGGCGCGGTCTAAGTCCTCGTAGTGGTAGCCCACTTCGTGGCCGAGCGCTTCCAGACGGTCGAGTATCTCGGGGTCGAACACCTTCTCGATGGTGCGGACGTAGTACGTACTCGAAACGTCCCGTTCGGCCTCGATGCGTGCGAACCGGACCGAGTTCTCGGGCTTGCGGTCCACGTCGTGACGGAGAAGCAGGAACCGCTCTGGCAAGTCCTCGCGCAGAATGTACTCCCTGACCGTCAGGAAGTCGTATCCGGCCTCGATACCGGTGTCTAGCAACTCCGTGTAGGCATCGTCGGTGAAGTCACGCGTCATCGGTAGGCGTTCGCGGCGTCGAGGTGCTCGGGTAGCGGGCGATGTTTCGCCGGCGAACCGACCGCCAGCGTCCGGGGCGGCACGTCGTCGGTGACGACGGCACCAGCCGCGACGAACGAGCGCTCGCCGACGGTGACGCCGGGCAGGAGCGTCGCGTTCGCGCCGATAGAGACGTCGTCTTCGAGGGTCGGGCCGACGAGGTCGACGCCCATTCGGAGGGGATACGGGTCGTTCGTCAGCGTCGCTCGCGGGCCGAGGAACACCCGGTCGCCGACGACCGTCTTCGGCGGGACGTAGACGCCGGTCTGCATGCTCACTTCGTCACCGACGTCTGTCTGCCCGTCGATGACCGTCTGCGTCCCGACGACCACGTCGTGGCCGAGCGTCGTCTCCTCGCGGATGACGGCGTTGTGTCCCGTCTGTAACCCGTCACCGATGACGACGTCGGGGTATATCACCGACCCGGAGCGGACGACGCCGTCGTCGCCGATGCTGACAGGGGTCTGCTCACCCTCCGGCGGCAGGATGTGTGCCGACTCGGCGATGCGGCACCCGTTCCCGAGTTGACACTTACTCATGGAATCGGCCTCCGTGAGGGCTGTCGGTACGTCTCGAATCGGTCGACGCTGTGGGACCCGGTCATCTACGCTCTGTCGGAGATTTCCGCCAGTTCCGGGCTTTGTTATGGGCGTCCTGTGAATCCGATAGCCGCTATTGGCCGCCGTCGACGTGTCGTAACCTGACGCTACAGACGGCTTACCGGCCCGTCACCGTCGCATAACCAAGGTGGGTGACCGCCACTCGGGAACAAATGGGAACTGTCGTCGTCTCCGTCGATGCGGAACTCGGTTGGGGCTTCCACGACTATCCGGCCGAGGACCGTCCGATAGCACGTATCGAGCGGGCACGCTGGGGCTGGCAGCGCCTCGTCGACCTGTTCGAGGAGTTCGACGTCCCGGCGACGTGGGCCGTCGTCGGCCACCTGTTCGAGGAGTCGTGTAACGGGGCCCACGTCGGTCACCCCTCGCCGCCGGGGTGGTTCGCACACGAGCGGGACCCGGACCCGATGCCCGAAGAATTCCGTTTCGCGCCGGACCTGATTCGCCTGCTCGTCGAGGGACCGGTCGCCCACGAGGTGGGCTGTCACACCTACTCGCACGTGCTGTTCGGCGCCGACTACGCGACGCCGGAACTCGCCGACGCGGAGTGTCGGCGGGCCGTCGAGGCCGCCGAGGCCGCCGGCGTCTCGCTCCACTCCTTCGTGTTCCCGCGCAACCGAGTCGGCCATCGGGACGCCCTCGCGAACGCCGGATTCACCGCCTATCGTGGGACGGCACCCTCGCCCGGCGTCGACGGACCCGTCGTCGGCGCCGCTCGAAAGCTGGCGCGGGCGACGGTGGTCGAGGACCCGCCGCCGCTCGTGACCCCGACCGTCGACGAGTACGGCCTCGTGAACGTCCCGGCGTCGATGTACCTCTTCGAGTTCGAGGGGGTCGCCCGACAGGTGTTCTCCGCGACGGTCGGCGACCCGGTCGTCAAGCAGGCTCGCCTCGGTATCGACGCCGCGGCGAGAAAAGATGGCGTCTGTCACCTCTGGTTGCACCCGAACAACGTCACCGGGGAGAGCGACGTCGTCCGTCTCCGTGCGATACTCGATTACCTCGACCGGACGCGTGCGTCCGCCGACCTCACTGTCGAGACGATGTCCAACGTCGCGCGGCGGACGTTACGGGCCGAATCGCCGCCTATCGCCGACGGTCACACGTCGTAGTACACCGCATACGCGACGTTGCGACGGCTCACTCGCTCCCGGACTGTGCGACCGACGCCGAGTCATCGTCTGCCGACCCCCCTTCTGCGGGGACCGCGTCCTCCTGTAACCGCTGTTCGGCCGCGTCGCGGTCCTCGGGATACCCCACGTCGACGCGCCAGCCGTCCATGCGGATGGCGTCGATGGTCCGGCCGGAGTGAAGCAGGAGGTCGATGGCGTCGCTGATCTCGTACTCGCCGCGGTTCGAGGGCTGGACGAGGTGACAGGCGTGGAAGATAGCCGGGGTAAAGGTGTAGAAGCCGGTCATGACGAGGTTAGAGGGTGGGTCCTCGGGTTTCTCGACGACCTCGGTTATCTCGCCGTACTTGTTGGTGTCACAGACGCCGTACCTGCTGGCCTCTTCCCACGGCACTTCCTCGACGAGGAAGGCCGCGTCGGCCCGCTCCTCGCGCTGGCGTGTTATCACGTCACAGAGGTTGGCCTCGAAGATGTTGTCCCCCAGCAGCAGCATGAAGTCGTCGTCGACGTGTTCCTCGACCGTGAGGAGGGCCCTCGCGAGGCCGTTCTGTTCGCGCTGGTGGGTGTACGTGATTGGCACGCCCTCGAACTCGTCTTCGTAGTAATCGATGATGGCCTGTTTCTTGTAGCCGACCACGACGTACAGTTCCTCGGCACCGAGGGCCAGTACCTGTTCGAAGCAGTGTGTGAGGATGGGCTTGCCCGCGACTTCGACCATCCCCTTCGGTTTGTCCTCGGTGAGCGGGCGGAGCCGCGTTCCCTGACCGGCGGCCAGTATCACAGCGTCCATCGTACCGGTGAGGCGGGGTCCCGAGAGAAAGGTATGGTGCGCCTTCGCTCGGTAAGCGGCGTTTTCAGACCTCGATGTCGTTGTCTTCCGTCTCGAGGCTAGAGAGTCCGAGCAGTCGGCGGGCCGCCGACGGGGTGGCGACGTCGCGGAGCGAGTACCGTGCCCGTTCGGCGGCCTGTCTGACGAGTTGGGCGTTGCGCTCGACCGGCGTCTCCGGGGCGACAAAGAGGTTGTCCTCCATCCCGACGACGGGGTGGGCCCCGAGGAAGAACGCCATGGCCGTCAGCGGATACTGGTTCGGGCCGGTCGCCCGCACGAGGCACGTCGCCCGCTCGGGGGCCGCATCCAGCAGCGAGACGACGGTCATCGGCGTCGCGACGGTCCCGTCCCCCGCTCCGAACAACAGCGTCAGGACCGGTGGGTCGTCGAGGGCGGACTGCTCAAGCAGTCGGAAGACCTCCTGCAGGTCGCGGCCGTTGGTCACCAGCAGGTTCGGTCGGATGTCGCGTTTCACCAGTTCCTCGACGAGTCTGTCGACGTCACGACGGGACGTCTCGGAGCCGTCGCGGTAGCCGTACTGCGCCGGACCGACTCGGACGGACGCCAAATCCGGCGCCGGTCCCTCGTCTATGATTGTGAGGAAGTCGCCCGCCGAACACGCCGGTTCGACGGCGTACTCGACGAGCACGTCGTCCTGACAGAGGTCTCTGACCGCCGAGCCAAACGCCGGCAGCCGTGACGGGGCCGGGTCGCCGTCTGCGCCACGCCCGTGGAGGTGGGCCAGCGTCGCGCCGAACGAGGCGGATTCGTACACCTGTTCTGCGACGTCCTCGGGGGTCACTGGAAGCGAGTCGTTCACGTCTGTCGAATACCGGTAGCCCGTCGGCGCGACACCGAGTATCGTCTCGTGGCCGCGAATGTAGTCGTCGTATGTCATCGTCACCCACACCTATAGTGGTGTGTGTGAGCACACCACCTTCCGGTGGATAGTTATGGAGTTCTTTAATTCGGCCTCATTCGCGCAACTCCACGAGGGCGTCGGCGCTTGCGACGATGAACGCGTCCTCCAGCAGATGGGACTCCTCTGCGGGCAGGAAGACGTACTTCTCGTCGGTCTCCGACTGGATGACGGTGAGTTCCTCCATCTCGTAGTCTAAGTTCTCGTGGGGGTCGGGGTCGTCGGGGACGTCGTCCCACTCGTTGTTCGAGAACATGATCAGCCGTGGTAGATGTACAGTTCACCGTCGCCCTGCACGTCGACGTCGCGGAGGCGTCCGCTGTAGTAGTAGGCATCGACGCCGTTCCCGACGTGTCCGGTGACGACTCTGCAACCGATGGTGTCTTCTCTCTCGTCGGCCGCCGTCCCGCTGTTGACGACTTTCGTCCGCTCCTCGTCGACGACGACGTCGCCGGTGACGGAGAACGTGTAGGTGGCCGCTTCCTCGGCGTCGCCGGTCCCGTCTATCTCGATGCGGTTGGGGTATCCCTCCGGGGCCGAGGACTTCTCGGTGCCGGTGTCGCTTCGCGAGTCGCTCGCGTTGGACGACGACTGGCTTCGCTGCTGACTGGCTCCCTCGGTGCTGTCCGTGGTACTCGTCTCGGTGGATTCAGACGTAGCGGTCTCGGTGGGTTCGGGGGTGGCGGTCGCCGTGGGTTCAGGCGTGGCCGTCTCCGTCGGCTCTGGTGTGGCGGTCGCCGTCGGTTCCGGCGTGGCGGTCTCGGTGGGTTCGGGCGTCGCCGTCTCCGTCGGCTCTGGTGTGGCTGTCTCGGTGGGTTCTGGAGTGGCCGTTTCGGTCGCCGTGGGTTCGGGCGTGGCGGTCTCGGTGGGTTCGGGAGTGGCCGTCTCTGTGGGTTCTGGAGTGGCCGTCTCTGTGGGTTCTGGAGTGGCCGTCTCTGTGGGTTCTGGAGTGGCCGTCTCGGTCTCCGTGCTCTCCTCGGTCGAGTTCTCGGTACTCGTCTCCGTAGTGGTCGCCGTCTCGGTCTCCGTACTCGTCGTCGACTCGCTATCGTCCGTCGTGCTCGCGGATTCGCCGCCGACGGGCGTCCAGATGGCGTAGTCCGTATTCGCGGGCGTGGCCTCACTCCCGGTGACGGCCTCGAACCCGTCGGGCACGTCCGTCGGACCGCTGCCCGTGAGTTGGATGTTCTCGCCGGTCCAGTCGCCCGAGACGCCCCACTCCGTGTCGAACGGTTCGCTGTCGCCGTCGTTCGTGATGCGGCAGTTCCGGACGACCCCGGAGCCACCCTCCCCGCGCTCGTGGAAGTCGATGCAGGGACCGCCGACGTCGGTCCAGTTGAAGTCACAGTCCTCGATGACGACGTCCTGACCCGCGTCGTCGATCTTGATGCCGCGCTGGGCGCGGCCGCCGCCGGTCTCGGTGGGCGACTCCTCGGTCGCCTCGAAGTAACAGCCGCGGACGACGCTGTCGCCCGGCGCGAAGCGCACGCCGGCCGAGTTGGTGTTCCGGAAGACGCAGTCTTCGACGATTACCGTCCCGTTACCACCCGTGTAGGGGTCAGAGACGTAGCAGGCGACATTGCCGAGTTGCGCGAAGTAGCAGGCCTTTACCAGGAGCGTTCCGGCGTGGTCGGACCCGGCGTAGACGCCGGTCGAGTCCGAGTTCTTGACGGTGCCGTCGGGGACGTTGACGTTGACGACTTCCATCGTCGCCCCCTCGTCGGCGCCGACGCGCCAGCGGGACTGCTCCTCGCCGCGCTTGCCGCGGACGGTGATGTTCTCGATGCGGACGGTCCCGCTCGTCGCCCGTATGGTGGGCCTAACTGTCGTCTCGGGGTCGTCCGGGCGGTTGAAGGTGACGCCGTCGGTGGACCCGACGAGTGCCGCGTTGGCGACGTCGCCGCCGAGGCCGTCACCCGTGTATTCGTACTCGCCGGCCGGAATCAGCACTTCGTTCCCGTCGACGAAGAACTCCTCCAGATAGGGGTCGATAAGCTCCCCGTTCTGCAGGCCTTCGTCGGCGAGGTCGACGGTCGTATCGGCCGCGAACGCACCAGTGACGGCCGTACTCCCGACGGCGGCCGTCGCGGCGACGCCGACGGTCTTCATGAATGTGCGGCGATTCGTACGATGTCCTTTCTCGGCTGTGTCGTCGTCGTGGCTTCCTGCCATATCCCGGCAGGCACAACCTACCTGAAAAGGTGTTCTGACCACCTGCTGCGTAGGGTACTCCTACTTACCCGAGAATACTCACCAATTACGTTCGGTCTCCTTACCACCCGTAGTTGGTTCCTCGTAGAAAGCCGTTAATTCAGGTCGTTTCGGAACACGCGAAGAAATAGTTCGATAAGTTGAATCTACTCTTGGGTAACGTGTGTCTAGGAATCACATACCGTGGCTCGGCGGCGGTAAGACTCAGATAACAAAGCCCGCAGCCGCGAGAGTCGGCCACGATGCGGACACTGCTGTTGGGGTTGGACGGGACTTGTCGCTCCGTACTCGACCCGCTGTTCGAGGCGGACGTGACGCCGACGCTTTCGGGACTCTTCGAGGAGAGCGCCAGCGGTCCTCTGACCTCGCAACTCCCGCCGTGGACGCCGAGCGCGTGGCCGTCGCTGTACACCGGCGTCAACCCCGGGAAACACGGTGTCTACGGCTTCCTCCGCTTCGACGGCTACGACCACGACGTCGTGGACGCGACGGACGTTCGCGCCCGCGCGCTCTGGGAGCTGCTCGACCACCACGGACACAGCAGCGTCGTCGTGAACGTCCCGGTGACAGCCCCCGCGAGCGCAGTCGACGGCGCGGTAATCCCGGGTTACGTCTCCCCGGAGGACCCGCCGGGCCACCCCGAGGGAGTCCTCGACGACGTGCGTGACGCCATCGGATCGTACACCGTCTACGGACCGATGGACACGCCGGGCGAGGCCGAACTGGCAGACGTGGCCGCCCACGCGAAGACCAGAGGCGACGCCTTCGCCTACCTCGTCGACCGATTCGACCCCGACTTCGGCTTTCTGGAGTTCCAGCAGACCGACACGGTGTTTCACCGCCGACCGGAGGACATCGAGGCCGTCGAGTGCGTGTTCGGGGCCGTCGACGACGCCGTGGCGACGGCCCTCGACGCGGCGGACCCCGACAACGTACTCGTGGTCAGCGACCACGGCATCGGCCCCTACGACGGGCACGAGATCCGCGTTAACGAGTGCTTACGGGACTGGGACCTGCTGGAGACGACGACCGGCGGAGAAGGGATGCCATCGTGGGACGCCATCGCCCGCCGCCGCCTCCAGCAGGGCGAGAGCGGGGGGACGCCCGACCCCGGCCTGTTGGAACGAGGCGTGGGCCTCCTCGCCCGCGCCGGCGTGACGAGTCAGCGCGTCGAGGCCGTCCTCGAACCGCTGGGCCTCGCCGAGGTCGTCGCTCGAATCGCACCGACCGACGCCGTCAGAGCGGGGACGGAGCAAGTCGACTTCCGGGCCTCGCAGGCGTACATGCGCGACCGCATCGAACTGGGCGTGCGTCTCAATCTCGCCGGCCGCGAACCCGACGGCGTCGTCCAGCCAGACGCGTACGAGGCGACGCGCCGGGAGGTTATCGACCGACTCGCGACCCTCGAAGACCCCGACGGGAACCCGGTCTTCGAGGAGGTGTTCCCCAGAGAGGCCGTCTTCGACGGGCCCTACGTCGAGGACGCGCCGGACGTGCTGGTCGTCCCCCGGGCGTTCGAGAACTTCCTCAACGGCTCCATGCTCGGCGAGTGGTTCGGGACGCCGCGAGAGCCGTGGAACCACAAACGCGACGGCGTCCTCGCCGCGACGGGCCCGGCCGTCGATACGTCGGCGTCGCTCGCTGACGCACACCTGTTCGACGTGGCACCGACAGTTCTGAGTACGTTCGGGGTCCCGCGGGACGAGCGGATGGACGGGACCCCCCTCCCGATAGTCGACCCGACGCCGGTCGAGCAGTACCCCGACTACGAGACGACGGAGCGACGGGTTCGGGACGACCACGACGTGGCCGACCGACTCGCCAACCTCGGCTATCTCTCGGACGGGGAGTGACCACCGCCGCGGTCACGAGCAGTCACACACGTCGTTACTCACGCGCCCGGGACTCCCGAGCGACTGGAGCTGCAGGTCACGCCGGTCGAGTTGTGCCCGTTCGGTCACCAGTGGCGTCCCCGTGACGGTGATGGACGACCGACGGAGGGCCGAGCCGGCCGACTGGACGACGGTGACGCCGTTCCGCCCCGGACCGGTCTGGCAGACACAGAGGCCGTCGAGGAGCGTCCCGTTCCGCCCGCTTATCAGTATCGCCGTGTTCCCGGCGGCGGACCCGTCGACGGTGAGGTCCCGAATCTGCAACGGGTAGCGGCGTGCCGCGCTGGAGCCGTTCTTCGGGTCTTTCGCCCAGAGCGCCCGGACGCCGTCGGCCCGGACGGTGACGTGGGTGTTCCGAATCGTGGCCGATTCGAGCCAGTTTGCGCAGGTGATGGCACCGTCGCTGCCCGTCACTCGGTCCATCACGACGCGACAGCCATCGACGAGGACATCCGTTCCCCCGCGGAGGCGGATGCCGCGCATGTTCGGGACGCCGCGACGGGCCTCGGTACAGCGGACGGTCACGCCCCTGACGGTCGCCGGGCCGCTCACCCGGACGTTCGAGATACCACTGTTCTCGTAGCGACCGCCGACGACGTCGACGCGCCCCCTCGCGGGGGAGGCGTAGAGGCCGTTGTCCGGGAACCCGCTAACGACGCAGTCTTCGAACCGGAGGTGGCCGCGATGGTCCTCGCCGACGTAACAGCCGGTGTTCCGGTACTGCGGGGCACCGCCGTCCGGCATACTGAGCCGTCGGATGACGCCTGTCCCGTCGGGGTCCGTGACGCCGAACCGCATCCCGTCCTGGTTCGTATCGAACTCGCCACGCACGGAGACGTCCGAGACGTACAGGCCGTCGGCGACGGTCAGGTGGAGCGGTCGTGGCCCGGTGTTCCCCTGTCGGAAGTCGAACGTCAGCCCCTCGACGGCGAGATCGGTGGCGTCTCCGCTGCGACCCAGTCCGAACAGCGGCCCGCCGAAGTTCGGGACGGTGGTGATGGTCGCCTCCGGGCCGACGATGCCCAACTGGTGGAACTCGTCGACGTACCAGTGTTCGTCCAGCAGGTACTCGCCGGGCGGGAACCGGACCAGCGTGTGGTCGGCGTCTATCGACTGGAGCGTCGAGTGGATAGAGACGGACCCCGTCGGGTCGGCACCTTCCTCGACGACGTCGACGACCTGCTCGTAGTCCGCTGGTGCGGGCGTCGACGTTACCGGGTCGGCCGACGTCGGCGTCTCGTACGAAACTGCCGTATCGGCGGTGGTCGGCCGCGGCGTCTCTGCTGTCGGTGTCTCGGTCCTCGGCTCGCCGTCCTCGCGCGGACAGCCAGCGAGAGCGCCGAGCAGCCCCGCGGTTCCCAGCCGAGCGAGTAGCCGACGGCGCGTCCACTCCCTTGACATACCGTCCCTGACGGCGAGTATCGAATTGTTATGGTGACTGTATCCCCGGTAAGCCCTCGTTTCTCTCAGTCGTCGCCGACAGCGGTCGAGACAGGGGCCGAAGACGCCTCGCCGTCGGCCGGCGGGCTCTCGGTGACGGACGGGTCGAGGCGGTCATCGAGATGCCGTTCGTAGTCGCGGTCCACTAACAGCGCCCCGACGAGGAAGGCGGTGCCGACGAGTAGCGACCCGAGCAGCCGCGGCAGCGCTTCGCGGAGAGACCGGTCGCTCCGTATCGTATCGACGACGCCGCCGAGGACGGTCGTCGCCGCGGCGGCAAACAACGCGAGCATCGAGTACGGCCCCTCGTAGAGGTGTTTGGTCCGCAGGCGCCAGAAGTAGTTCCGCAGGAGCATCCCCGACACCTTCGGGATGTACGAGCGATAGGCGATGTGGCTCTCTTCGTCCCCGTAGTTCGCCGGCCGCGGAACGTCGACGACCCGGAGGCCCGCGACGTTCAACCTGACGAGGAGGTCGTTGCAGTAGCCGTAGTACTCGTACATGTCCTCGATACCCGCCTCCTCGAGGGCGTGCAGCGAGATGGCGGTGTAGCCGTTCTGCGGGTCGCCGATAGTCCAGTAGCCGCTCGCGATGCGAGTCAGCCACGTGAGGATGCGGTTGCCGACGTAGCGAAAGCGGGGCATCCCCCTCTGGTGGGCCTCGTTCATGAGGCGATTCCCTTTGACGTAGTCGGCCTCGCCCTCGACGACCGGACGGATGACGCCTTCGAGCAGTTCCGGTTGCATCTGTGCGTCCCCGCCCATGACCGCAGTCACGTCGATGCCGTCCTCGCGGGCGGCGAGGTACCCGGTCTTTATCGCGCCACCGACGCCGCGGTTCTCGTCGTGTCTGATGGGAACGACCCGACGAGAGAAGCCGTTTCTGGAGGCGCTCGCAGCGTTGATCCGGTCTGCTGTCCGGCAGATCTCCGCCCAGGTACCGTCGGTCGACCCGTCCTCGACGGCGTATACCCGGTCGACGTAGCCGGGGATGGTCGCTATCGTCTCGCCGACGAGGCCTTCTTCGTTGTACGCCGGCACTACGACGGCGACGGTTGCGTCACGGTACATCGTCACCACGCTCCGACTCGCCGCGGACTTTCGGGACCCATTCTCGCCGGAAACTGGTGCTGTCTCGTCCATTGTTATGCTCGGCTTGTGTCACGCGTTCGGCCGGCGCGACGGGCGTCGAGAGGAGACCGCCGTCGGTGTCCGGTAGCGTGGCCGTGTCGACGGCAGTAGCAGGCGCGTACCGCGGCACACAGCGCCTATAACAATACCGACAGCAGCGAGGGGATGTGACGATGACGCTGAACAGTGCGGTCGTCGGCGGCGGCATGGTGTCCGACGTACACCTCTCTGGCCTCCAGAAGTGTCCACTGACGGATCTGGTCGCGATCTGTGATGTAGACGAGTCCCGCGCCCGAGCGAAAGCGACCGAGTACGACATCGGCGCCTTCGCCGACTTCGAGGGGATGCTCGCCCGCGAGGACCTCGACTGGATTCACCTCTGTACGCCGGTCCAGACCCATCTCGATCTGGCACGAATGGCCATCGAAGACGGCATCGCAGTCCAGATAGAGAAACCCGTGACGACGTCTGCCGTCGAGGCGGAAGAACTGGAGGCGCTCGCAGACGAGCAAGACGTCCCGGTATCGGTCGTCCACAACCACAACTTCGCTCCCGCGGTCCGGAAGGCGTCTCGCCTCATCGACGACGGGGCTATCGGCGACGTTCGGTCGGTGAACATCCTCTATACGGGCGAGACGTATCCCGACGACGTGCGCCGGGGTGCGTGGGCGTTCGACCTCCCCGGCGGCGAGTTCGAGGAGGGGCTGCCACACCCGATCTACATCGTACTGAAACTCGGCGGCTACCCGGTCGCCGAAGACGCGATTCAGGCCCAGACCGCACTCACACGGGAGTACGAGCAGGGGTTCGACTACGACAGCGTCCAGTTCCAGTACACCAGCGAGACCGACGTCCTCTGTAACGCCACCATACTGGCGAGCGACATCCCACACAAGTCCATCCGAATCCACGGCGAACGCGGCAGTCTCCTCGTCGACATCGTCTCCCAGACGGTGACGGTCCTCGACAGAGACTACGACGCCTCGGTGACGGCCCGGGCGCTCACCAACGTCGACCACGTCCTCGGGCGCATCGAGGGGACGCTGGAGAACGTCGTCGCCGTCGCCCGTCGGACCCTCACCGACGACTGGGCGGCAGAGCGCGACCTCGACTCGCACTACTATCAGTTCGACGTCGAGGCCAGGGCGATTCACAATGGCGACCCGATGCCGGTCCCCGTGGCCGAAGGGACGTGGACGCTCCGCATCATGGAGGAGATACGACGGGCCGCGGCGCGACCGGACGCCGGCGAGCAGATTCAACTGAACACTGACTCGCTGTAAGTGACCGTTACTGAAAGACGGTGCTCCATAACAAAGCCGTACTCTTCTGAAACCCGGCCATACTCAGTCGGGCACCAGCCCGTCGGACCATCATGGAACGGGAGACACTCGCAATCAGGAGCATCGCCCTGGTACTGCTCGTCGTCGGCGCCAGTATCGGCCCCTTAGGACCGGTCGGATCGGCCGCGGGAAACGTCGAGAACGTCGACGACAGGCCGACCGCCTACAGCGTCGTGCAGGGTGAGCGGTGTATCCCGCTTACCATCGTCGGCGACGCCTCACAGAACGTCTCGTCGTACTACGACTACCACGGCGGCGACGGGACCGACTACAGCTCTCACGGGACCGACGACAGACAGGTGTCGAACGTAAGCCAACTCTACGTCTATCGCGGGTCCAACGGTGACAGTCTGCTCTTCCTTCACGACGCTCGCAACGACGGTGTCGGCAACGGCTCGGTGTCGATGTCGATTACGAACGTCCCCGAGGAGGCGTCGTGGCCCGTCGAGGACGACACCTACCAGAACCGTGACGACAACTTCGAACACGGCGAGACGAGCAGTCAGATAGACTGGATGTGGACGGAGGGACGGACCGACGGGGCGGCGATGGTCGGCCTCGGACACCTGAACGAGACGGCGATCCGTATCGACCCCGCGTTCGACGAGGAGAGCTTCGCCGCACAGGACCCGGAACTCGACTGGCCGTACGACCCACTCGAGTGGCGTGCGAGGAGCGGGCCAGACGAGGAACTCGTGGCGCTCGACAAAGACAGTCCAGTCGAGGTGCAGGCGGGGACCTGTCTCGACGCGGCCGTTGAGGTGAACGCGACGACGGTGAGTAGCGGCGAGGCGGTACAGTTCGACGGCGGGAACTCCACGGTCGGCCCGTCCGCGGAGTACGACTGGTCGTTCGGCGACAACACGAGTGCGACGGGCGTCACGACGACGCACACGTACAACCAGACCGGGACGTTCACCGTCACGCTGACTGTCAGCAACCGGTTCGGTCGCTCCGACACGGCGAACGTGACTATCGAAGTCGTCGACGACAGCCCACCGGACGCCAGACTCGACGCACCGGCGACAGCCACGCCGAACGAGACGGTCGTCCTCGACGCCAGCAACTCCACCGACGACACGGGCATCAGCGAGTATCGGTGGGACGTGGACGGCGACGGCACGGTCGACCGGACGACGACGGCGGCCAGAACGGAGACGGCGTTCGACACGGTCGGGAACCAGACGGTCGCTGTCACGGCCGTCGATACGCTGGGCCAGACTGACAGCGCGAACGCGACGATCGCAGTCGAGGCCAACGAGAGCAACGACCCGACGGCGGCCATCGACGGGCCGGCGACGGCGACGGTGAACCAGGAAGTCACCTTCGACGCCTCGAACTCGACGGTACCCCGCGGCGGGGCAACCTACGAGTGGGACCTAAACGGCGACGGCACCGCCGAGAACGTGACCACGAACGCCTCGCTGACCACCTCGTTTGCCACTATCGGCAACCGGACCGTCCGCGTGACGGTGGTCGACGCCATCGGCCGGAACGATAGCGCGAACGCGACTCTCACGGTCCAGCGCAACGCGAGCAACGACCCGGTCGCCAGACTCGACGCACCCGCGACCACGCGTGTCGGGACCGAGATCACTCTCGATGCCTCGAACTCGACGGTGCCTCGCGGCGGGGCGACCTACGAGTGGGACCTAAACGGCGACGGCACCGCCGAGAACGTGACCACGACCCCCTCGCTGACGGCGACGTTCGATACCGCCGGCGACCGGACCATCCGCCTGACGGTCACCGACAGCGCGAACGTGACGGCGACGGACAGCGCGCAAGTGACCGTCGAGCGCGCTTCACAGAGCGGTGGCGGGGGCAGTGGTGGCGACGGCGGCAGCGACAGCGGCGGAGGCGGAGCGGCCCCTGCTCCGCCGCCTGAACCCGACGAGGACGAACCGGCCGCGACGGCGAGCAGCGACGGGAACACCGTCACCGTCGAGAGCAACGTCGACGCCGACGTCGTCGGTGTTGGCCTCGACGACGGGACGCTCGGAAGCGGTTCGGTGAGGGTCCAGCGCATCGCGCTGGCCGACGTGGAATCGGGGAGTGCGGTGGCGGTGACCGACGAGTGGAACGGCAGCGACGGGCCGCCACTCGGGAGCGACGAGACGATGCTGGCGCTCGGACCGAGCGTCGCGTCGGGGCCCGCCCCGTCCTCGGTCACCTACCAGTTAGCTATCGACCGGGCGGCGATCAGAAACCGCGGTGGGTCGGTCGACTCGCTCGCCGTCGCGACGTGGAACGGGTCCGGGTGGGAGACGGCCGAGACGACGCTGGTCCGAAACGACTCGACCGTCGTCATCAACGCGACGGCCGGCCCGGAGGAACCGCTGGCCGTCGGTCTCCCGACAGCGCAGGTCGTCGGCACCGACCTCGCCATCGCCGAGTCTCCGGTCGTGAACCAGTCGGTGAACGTCTCGGTGACGCTGTCTAACGACGGGCACCGGGACGGGTCCGAGACGGTGACCACCGTCCTCGGCGGCCGCGTCGTCGCCTCCGAGCGCGTGACGATTCGAGCGGGCGAGACCGAACGCCTCACGTTCACCGTCGTCCCGAGGCGGGCCGGACAGCAGCGACTCACCGTCGCCGGCCTCCAGACGACGGTCGACGTCGCGCCGGCGAGAGCCGACATCGGCCCCCCGTCGGTCGACGTCGAACGCGAGACGGTCGGCACCGGGGAGTCCGTGCAAGTGCGTGCGACGTTCCGTAACGACGGGACTGTCACCGGCACCGAGAACGCTTCCTTCGTCGTCTTCGGTGAGGTAGTCGAGCGGCAGTCCGTGACCGTCGCGCCCGGCGAGACGAAGACGGTCACCTTCGAGCAGCGAATCGAACACCCCGGTCAGTACACCGTCGGTGTCAACGGACAGAACGCGTCGGTGGCCGTCGACGGCGAAGCGAAGACCGCCCAGACCGAGTCGTGGGTCGACACCGGCGCGGGCGGCGGCGGGTCGACCTCCCCGCTCCTGTTGGGTCTCCTCGCACTCGGCAGTATCGGGCTCGTCGCGGGCAGTATCGCCGTCCTCAGTCGACAGCTCTGAGACGAGTCAGCCGACACGGTGGCGCTGACCGACTGGTCCGTCGAGGTGGTGTCGGTGACCGTCACGTCCACCGCTGTTCCGTCGGTGGATGGCTCACGTGTCGCGTTCGACTCGGGTGGCACACATCCCGTGAAAGCTACCGACTAGACCGGAGACAGCACGCGACGAGCGCACTCGCCCATCCCAACACCTGTAGAAAGGGCGATGCGGCCCTGTTGAAATCCTATCGTCTCGACACTTTTCCCACGAAAACAGCCGTTAGGTAGGTGTTGCAGTTCTTGCAGAACACTCCCTCGAAGGGAATGTGGCTGAAAACCTCGTGTCCACACACGGGACACCAGTTTCTGTATCCAAGTCTCACTAGATACCACATCGTCGTAGACTACGCTAACTGGCACAACGGGTCACGAATCCACATCTGCGACGTAGATTCCGTATCCGAGGTAGGCGAGGACCTGTGAGGCCTCCCGCCAGTGCGTGAGGTTCATCCGGATGTACCGACGAATCGTAGGGTCGGTGAGATTACCGATAAGACGTACCACGGTCTGTAGCGTCTCCGTGATGCCACGACGACGAAGCTCACTCACAAACTGAGTGCGTGGATCGACTTGTCGGACAGTTGATCTGGTGTCTCGGAGGCCGGCCTGCTCGAACCGAGTGACCCACTCTTCTGGTGGCTTAGGTGATGCCCCAGTTGCCGCTTCGAGATACGACTCCAGGGATCGTGGTGGCTCGTCAAGCCACGTTGCCTCGTTTACGCCGACGACGCCACCAGGTTGCGTTACTCGCGCGTACTCACGAAGTGCTGTTGTCGGGTCATCCACGAACCCGAGTACGGACTCGCTAATAACCGCGTCGAATGTCCCAGATGCAAAGGGGAGGCGACAGGCATCACCAACAGCAAACTGAGGACGTATGGATACCTGTTCCGAGGCAACACGTTCTCTCGCCCATGTGAGCATTGAAGGCGAGATGTCGATGCCGACCACGCGACAACCAAAGGTACGTGAAAGGAAGGGCGGCGTGATGCCGGTTCCGACGCCTACGTCAAGGACGCGGTCACCCGGCTCTATCTGGCAGGCACGAGCGAGTTCCTCCGTTGCTTCCATACCGCCAAAATGTTCAGTCGTTCCGAGAATAGACTGCAATCGGAAGTACCCACGGGCGCTGTCTGTGCTCATTACTCATCTAATACATCTATTGACCATTTAGCGATTAAGGTGCAATATGCGCTTAGTTCAAACACCTATATTCCGATCTGTCGGTTCTCCTCTCGGAGAAGCGAAAGATCTGGTCTGGGAACGGACCCCAAACAGACAGGATATCTAACGTTCAGAGTGTCTTGTCGATGTTGTGAGACAGATAGCAGCGAGTTCACGGGATCGCTTCCTCCAGTGCCGGTCACTGCGGCGCGACGTCGAGTCGCAGATAGAGGACCTTGTCGGCAGACCCGTCGTCGACGGTCTCCGGCATCGGTCCGCGGACGACGTAGTACACCAATCGGAGGTCCTGACCGGCCATCGTCGGCGTGACGGTGTGGTCGTACGTCCACGTCTCGTTCACGGCGACGCGCTGTGATTGCTGTCGTAACGTCTCGCTCGCCAGTACCGTCCCGCCGTCGACGCGCTGTAGCTTCGCGACGATAGTGTAGGTGGCCGCGCTGTCGTGGTGGTTGGTCACCTCGACGACGAGCGGTTGTGACTCGCCGACGGTGCCGTTCGTCGGGTAGCCGCCGGCGACGTACTCGCCGGACTGTGACTCGGTCAGCAGCGACGCGCTGGTGTAGGACATCGACTGCGTCGGGCCGGCCAGCGCGACGGTGAGCGACCCGAGTGCGGCCACGACGGCGACACAGAGACAGACGGTCAGCGCCCGGGTCACAGCGTCGCCGCCGAGAAACCGTTCGGTCCCGGTCTGTCGGGCGATCGCGAGCGGATCGAACCGCTCGTGGGCCGGGACGGCGAGGCGGCGAGCAGTCCCGACGACCACACCGACTCCGACGACGACCCACACCGTCGCGAGCACCGACTCCGTCGTCAGTCTGACACCTAGCGCCCCGAGCGTGACGGCCATCAGCGGAATCAGCGCCACGCTGACACCGAACGCAAGCGCCAGTCGCTCACGCGCGAGGACGCCGTCGTGTGCCGCGGTCAGCGAGAGGCCGATAGCGCCCTCGCCAGCGTCCCGGTTCTGTGGCCTGCGGGGAAACAGGGCGGCGACCACGGCGTACCCCGGCGCGAAGAACACGAGGACGGACCCGATCAGAAAGCCGACCACCGTCCCGCCGACGCCGATAGTCACCGTCGCGCTGGCGAAGACGACGTACGTAAGTACGGCTACGAGGTCGACCGGGACCACGTCGAGTGTGGACGCCGCCAGACGGCGAGCGGTCTCGGTGACGCTCACGCCGCGGACCTCCGCCGGTCTGTCGTCCACTCACGGATTGCCAGAACGCTCGCCCCAGACATTGTTCGGTACGGGCTATCCGGTTACATCGCTTTGTTATGGCGTTCGTACCGCCGCCGTGGCGGTCTCGGACACCCGCAGGCGACGTGACTCCGTGAACAGGTAGGGCGGGTATAACTTACCCCCCGGGGTCGTCAGTACGAAGCGAGCGATGTTGGCGTCTACCGGTCTCCAGAACGGGGGTTCACGAAGAGGGACGGACGTATGAGCATGGACATAACCACGCTCGCTGCGAGCGACAGCGACGTCTGGAACGACACACTCGAACAGGCGGACGAGCGCACGCCGTTTCACCGCTTCGAGGCGCTCGAAGTGTTCGCCGACCACGCCGACGCGGAGTTACACCCCCTGATAGGGTACAAAGGCGAGGAACCCGTCGGGCTATTCCCCTTGTTCACCATCCAGAAAGGCCCGATAACGACGGCGTTCTCGCCACCGCCCGACCTCAAGGTGAGCTACCTCGGCCCGGTCATCCTGACCAGTCCCGGGATGAAGTCCAACACGGTCGAGCGCCGCCGCCGCCGGTTCGTCGAGCGGTGTCTCGACTGGCTATACCGAACACACGCACCGCGATACGTCCACGTCCGGACGTCGATCACGACGCCCGATACGCGACCGTTCGACTGGGAGATGTTCGAGGAGACGCCGCGCTTTACCTACGTGGTCGACCTCGAAACCGGTCCGGAGGTGCTGTTCGACCGGTTCAGTCGCGACGCCCGCTCGAACGTCAGGGAGGCCGAAGACGCCTGTTCGGTCTCGGAGTCCGGACAGGCGGCCGCCCGGAGTATCATCGCGCAGGTCCGCAACCGCCACGCGGAGCAGGACCTCCGATTCCCTGTGACCGTCGAACTCGTCGAGGACCTCTACGAGGCGCTTCCGGAGGGCTACCTCCGGCCGTACGTCTGTACCATCGATGGCGTGTTCGTCGGCGGGAGCCTCGTCCTCGACGACGGTCAGCGAGCCTACGGCTGGCAGGGGACCGTCAAGACAGATCTCGAGTACGACGTCAACGATCTGCTGCACTGGTACATCATCCGCGATGCGGCCGCGCGGGACGTCGTGGCGTACGACCTCGTCGGGGCGAACAACCCGCGGCTCTCCCGGTACAAGTCGAAATTCGCCCCGACGCTGACCCGGTATCACTCCCTGGAGCGGAGCGCCCCCGGGTTCGGGACGGTGGCTCGGCTCTACCGACGGCTCAAGTGAAACAGCCGACCTAGTCGTCGCGCATGGTCGCTAACCACGTCTCGATACGGTCGCTGCCGTAGAACCGGACGGTGTTTGTCTCTCGGTCGTAGTCGAGGACGTCGGCGTCGTCCAGTCTCGGGAGGTGGACGTGGTGGAGTGAGACGCCGATGCGGTGGGTCGCGACGTCTCCGAGGTCCGTCCCTTGCTCCGTCTGTGCGACGGTCGCCGCCAACGTCTCCAGCGAGTGCTCTCGCTCCTCGGCGTCACAGAGCGCCCGGAGCAGTATCCGCCGTCGGTTCGACGAGAGCAGGTCGATACACTCGGCGTCCGGTAGCAAGCCGGTATCGCTGTCGGCGTCGGCCATGGGGGACGTATCGTCCTCACTCGTCATGGATGCGTGACGGACGCGTGGTCGAGGGCCGCCGCACGCCGCCGCTCATTGCTTGTCGTGGCCAGACCGCAGGGTCCGGTAGGCCAGACCAACCGTGAGGATGACGATGCTGATAACCAGGAACCGTTTCAGTGCGAACATCACACCAGTCAACTAGCTGTCACGCAGGTAGTTATGAACCTCCTTCGCTGTACCGCTCGGTCGATACACGGGGAATCCGGCGAACGGAACGCCCGGACGCGAACCGTCGAGCGCACTGCCTACCGCCGCTAACCACGGAATAACAATACACGGTCACGCCGTCCCGCTTGACGCGGGGAGAGCGAACACCTGCGCGTACTGGCCCACACCGGTCCATCCCTTGCCAACTCACCCACCCCACCCCCACTCAGGCCACACGAGACGGCGGCCGGCGTCGTCCCGGCTGCGCTGTTCGCTCTCCCCCAACGCGACCCTTATTCGACGTTATTAGACGATACAGGTGCTGTAAGGCAGTCTTATGGGGAAAAGCGTCCTATGTATTTAATACGTCACTCCGGGCATCGCTACGTGATATACATGAGTTCAGGTGAGTCCGCGCTCCCCCTCGAAGAACTATTGCCTTCCAGAGAGGTGACACTAAGCGCCGAAGTGTTCGTCCATTCGCTGGCGCCTGTTGGCAGCAAGCAACAGCAAGACGCGCTCGTCGAGCGGCTTTCGGGACTCGTAGAGGAGGGGCTGTTAGAGGAGCTGGATCTACTGGTCTGGGGTGACAGCATCTGTACGGGGAGTTTACTCGCGAGCATCGGCAGCGGGAAACGTATCGTCTCGACTATCGGTGAGTTCTACGCGCTCGCGGCCAAGCGCGGCATCTCCATCTCGCCGTTCTTTCGAATCAGCAAAGTCACGTCCAGTTTCGCCGACGAGTCGTTCCGGCGTATCGTGCCACCGTGCCGGTGCCTGGCGCTCTATGCGGAACGAGAACTCGTCGCCGTCTTCCCGTGTCTGATCGACGGCGTCGCGTACACGCCCGAAGACGCCGTGGCGGCCCTCGAACGGACCCGCGAGTCGTCGATGTCCTCGCGCGCGCTCGCAGACGAGTCGATCTGACTCAGAGACAGGCCGGGCCGTACTGGACGAGCAACAGGCTGTTGTGCCCGACTGCGAACAGTTGTGGGAGCGAGAACGCCGTCAGCGCCGCCCGTCGATAGGTCGGTCGGACCAGTCGGTAGACGACGAACAGGGCCCCGAGCGCGGCGAGTTTCAACCCCAGCAACCCGACGCCGCCCGCTGCGTCCATCGCCGCGCGCGCCACCGGATTGGCTTCGCGGAAACACATCGAGACGCCGACGAGCGTCAGGAGGACGTCGGCCGCGGCGGCGACGACGACCACGCCCCAGAGTAAGTGATCGTAGTTGGGGCCGCTCTCCCCGACGAACGCCACCTCTGCAGTGAAATCGGACGCCACTCGTGAGACCAGCGGTCCACAGACCATGGTAACGAACCGGATAACCGACAGGACACCCGAGGTAAGGACGGAATTACCGCCAGAAATCCACGCCTATGTCACGAATCATCGGTACGAGCAGTGCTAACCGGTCTTCGGGCCGTAGCCCCCTCGTACAGAGCGGGTAACTATACCATAGTCTAGTCACCTCTCGCAGTGATGCCCGAACAGACACAGCAGAACACGGTCCGTCGACGGCGGGGTGTCCGTCTGGTCGCCGTAGTGGTGGCCGTCCTCGTCGCCGTCGCCGGTCCGATCGGAGGGGTGGGTGTCGTCGCCTCGGCACCGGCGACGGACGACACCCGAGAAATCGCGTACGGCGAGACGGTGTCCGGTGCAGTCGACAGCGTCGACCCGATACGGTCGAACCCCACGGAGAACAGCCACACCGGAGACTTCTACTACGAGCCAGTCTCCTTCGAGGGCGAGGCCGGCGACCTCGTCGACGTACAGGTATTTGCCCCCACGGACACCTCGCTCGTCCTCGTTGGTCCGGACGGCCAAGAACTGGCCCACAACGAGGACGGCGGAGAGGGCAACAACTCACAGATAACGCACCGTCTCCCGTCGGACGGCACCTACACGATACAGGTGACCAGTCACTTCTCCGAGGACCACTTCGAGTACCTCCTCTCGCTGGACCAACTCGAAGAGAGCGAGGACCTAGAGATGGCCGTCGGTGACACCGTCGCCGGGACCGTCGACGAGACGAACGACGAGAGCTACCAGTACAACGGCCGGTACGAAACGGTCCAAATCGACGGAGCCGTCGGACAGGAAGTCGAATTGTCGCTGTCCTCCTCCGAGGACTCTGCCCTGTATATCATCGCGCCAAACGGGAAGATCGTCGCCGAGGAGGTCGCACCATACTCCGGGCGTGACGCCACCATCCAGTACACGTTCGGTAACGACTTACCGCACACCGTCGTCGTCGCCACCGGCGATTTCAACGACCAGTTCTCGTACATACTGACCGCCGAAGACGTCACGAACGTCACCGAAAACGAGACCGACACCGAGAGCGGGGAGAACGCCAGCAACAACTCGACGGCGTCGAGCACCGACGACGGGGACGACCAGCACGCCGGGACCAGCCACGGACAGACCGGGCCGGCCGAGTCCACCATCGAAATCCTCGATTCGGGTCTCAACCGAACGTCGGCGACGCTGGGGTCGTCGGTCGAGTACACCGTCTCCGTCGCGAACTACGGCGACAAGACGGGGACCTTCGACCGACCGGTGGTCGTCGACGGACAGCCCGTGGCGCGACTCAACGGAACGGTCGAACCCTATCAGATGCGAACGATAACGACCGAGGTGACACTCGACCGAACCGGACAGTTCCAGGTGTCGCTGGACAACGAGTCCGCAGAGACGCTGACGGCGGTTCCGCCGACCGCCCCCGAGGGCAACACCGTCGCCATCAGCGACGACACGCAGATCGGATTCGAGCCGAACGCGACCACCGGCGAGGCGGTGCAGTTCACCTTCGAGACGACGAGCACTGACGCGACGCTCCGGTCGGTCTCAATCGATTCGGCCGGGTCCGGGACGCTGTGGCTCGAAGCCGTTCGGACGCAGAACCTCTCTGCCGGCGGCCCGCCGGCCGACGGCGTGACGGTAGCACATGGCTTCGTCCTCAGTCCCTCGCTCCAGACCGCCGGGAACACCACCCAGTCGCCCGTCCAGAACGGGACCGTGACCCTCGCCGTCGACCGGACCGCCCTCGGTGACACGCCCGAGGCGAGCGTCGTCCTCTACCGATACGACGAGGCGTCGAGTTCCTGGATACCGCTGCAGACGACGCGCGTGGCCTCGGCGGCCGATACCGTCACCTACCGCGCCCAGACGACGACGTTCTCGACGATAGCCGTTGGAACGGTCGACCCGGTCAGTACGACTGGGTCCCTCTCGAAGACGGCCATCAGCGCCGACGAGACGGTGACCGTCAGCGCGACGCTACGGAACGACGGCTCTGCCGCGGTCGAACGAACCGTCCCGATAACCGTCGACGGGAACACGGTGACCGAGCGGACGGTTTCGGTGCCGGCAGGTGGTGAACGAACCGTCTCCGCGTCGCTGTCCCCGGCGGCCGGGACGCACGACGTCGGCGTGGGCGGCACGTCCGTGGGCACGCTCACGGTCGAGGCCGTGACGACGGAAGCCGAGGTAACGACCAGCGAAGCGGCGACCGAAGCGACGACGACCGGTGGGAGCGGCGCAGGGTTCGGCGTCCTCGCCGCGCTACTGGCCGTGACCGCCGCGCTCCTGACGGCCGTCAGACGACGAGTCTAAGCGGGCAGAGCAGGGTCGCCCCCCTCTTTTGAGAGCTGTTTCGAGCGGTCTCGCGCTCACTCGGGTGGCGTCACTTCGATGCGACCCGTACTGGAGACGAGGACACCGAACCCGTCCAGCGAGAAGCGGACCTGCACGGACGACTCCGCGGACTCGACGAGCGCGTCGAGCGCGTCGGTGTCCAACGTGTCATAGAGCGGTTCGAGGTCAGCCGTCGAACAGTGCCGGATGTCGGTCAGAGCGTCCACGATCGCGATACTCGTCGACGTCTCCGCCGGCGAAAACGTCGTTCTGTACGAGTCGGTCTTCGGGTCGTACGAAAGGCGCTGCTCGGTCGCGTTCGAGCCGTCGGCTGGCTGGTCGTCTACCTGTGCTTCGGTCGAGTGGGGGCCACCCTTACGAGCCATCTGCTAAGGATGTTAACGAGATGGCAGTATTAAAGCCTTCGTCAGACAACGGCCCAGCAGCAGCGCGAACGGACGCTCTCAGCCGTCTCCGAGGGAGTCACCGGTCAGTGGGTGACGGGCGGAGCAGTTCCAGTCCCGGGAGGCCGTCCGCGTGCCAGAGCAAGAGCGTCGCACCGAGCAGGAACGCTTCGAGAAAGAGGAATCTGAGCCCCGCCTGCGTCGAGACGACGCCGAGGAAGTCGGTGAACAGTTCGCTCACGCGGGCGACGATATCCGTCGGTGGCATCGGGTCGACCGGGACGAGCGGCCAGAGCAGGAACCCGACTCGCAGTTCCTCTCCCAGCACGACCGGGTAAAGCACGTCGCTAGGGATGTGTGCGAGATAGGCGACCGCGAAGGCGGTGCCCGTCGACGACCGGCGGTACCGAGCGACGAGGACGACGAGCGTCACGATGGGGATCGCGAACAGCAGCGAGTGTGCGAGCGACGTTCCCGATGGCAACAGCGTCGTTCCCCAGCCGAGTGGCTTATCGACGAGATCGGGAAACTGAGAACCGAGGCCGACGGCGAGGACGTCACGCCCCCGTGGCCGCGACCGACCGGTAGCCCGCACTAACAGCGAGTAGAGGAGGTAACCGACGGCGAGATGTTCCCAGGGCCACATCGGGCTAGACACTCCCCACGACGACTGCGCTGGTCTGTCTCACGGCCGTGGCTCGGGCCCTGCCCCGTATTGTTATGCTGTTCGTATCCGTTCGTGGTCGCTCGTCGTCTGGCGGTTCTGAGTCGAGGCTCGCGTCGCTATCGACCCCAGCGTTGCCGGTAGTATAAACGCCATTCTCGGAGCTATGGGCTCAATTACTAACCCCGAATAGGGGAAGGTCGTGTATGTGATGTCCCGACATATCACGGACCAGGAGTTGGAACGGATGGTCGAGTTCGCGAACACACCGACGTACCTGCGAAAACCGGAGCAACTGCTCCCCGAAGAGGAAGAGTAGTCGCCGGGGAGGGTCACTCGCTGAACTCCGACGGTGGGGGTCGCTGACGCCATCGGTAGACCGCGTGTATCGCAGTCAGTGCGACGAAGGCACCGACGACGACCACCGCGACTACCCCTTGTCCGATTCCCAAACCGAGCGCGGAGGCGACGATGAGGAGCGTACTCAGTACGGCGAGTCCGAGATAGTACAGATACCACGTCGGTTCCTCGTGGTGGTCGCCGAGGTACGGGTCTATCTCGCTCGCCTTGCGAGCGATCGACACCTCGCCGGACTCGTCGTCGTAGTTGACGAGGCCGGCGTCGGCCAGTTTGGGAAGATGCGTCTGGTACAAGGACACGTACACGCGCTTGCGCTGCTGTGTCGAGAGTTCCTCGACCGTCGTGTCGTTCTCCCAGGCGGCGACGTGTTCGGCGAGATCGGTCAACTGGATCGGATTCGGTTCGGTCCTGAGAAAGTACAGGACGTATCGACGGCGAGGGCTACTGAGGATGTCGAAGACACGGTCGCGTGAGAGTTCGGTATTGTTTTGTTCCATCGCATCCGTCGCCGCAGTTGGTGAGTAGACGGTTCATCGAGCTGCCGTCGAAGACGACACGGACGTACCGAAAGTCGGATACACATTTGTTACAGCGTCGTTACCCCCGAGACAGGGGAGATTACTGCCTTCGGCGGGGCATTGAACGATAGTTCACCGCGTTGGTGCCAGCCGTCACAGATCGGTGCGATTTCAGCGACTCAAACGGTAAGCAAACGGGAAAGAACTATATACGTCGGCTGTCAGGTTACGAATGCGACAGCATCTATACCGACCACCTCGACCACTCCCTCGGTACCGAGAGAATTCGTGAGAGACCAGCAAAACGCCCGCCGAGACGCCGACCCGGACGAGCCACGGACAGACGACAGTGGGTTTCTCCAAACGTTCTGTGACGACGATAGAACAGCTACAGACCCGCCGTCCTCGTTGGGAGACGGGGTGATATTCGACGTCCTCCGTAACGACCGGCGCCGCGCAGCGCTGCGAGTTCTCCAGCCTGACACGGCGGTGACCGTTAGGTTGCTAGCCGAACAGGTCGCTGCCTGGGAGAACGACACGACGCCAGATGCACTCAGAGAGCAACAGCGCAAGCGGGTGTACGTCTCACTGCACCAGAGTCACCTCCCGAAGATGGACGACCTCGATATCGTCGAGTTCGACCGCGAGGCGGCGACTGTCTCGCTAGGCTCGGCCGGTGACGACGTCCTCCGATACGTGGACGGGAAATCGGACGGGACGAGAGCGTGGTATCGGTACTACGCCGCTATCGCACTCACGGGGGCTACCCTGCTCGCCGCACAGGTGACGCTCCTCCCGTCGGCGTCGTCGGCACCGATTACCGTGGCCGTACTCGTCGCCGTCGGCGCCTGTACGGCCCTCTACTGGGCCTGTGACAGCAGCTAGAAGAGACGATGGGAGACTCAGACCGACTGGAGCGCCGTCTCTTCGGGTTCGGCGAACAAGTCGCCGACGTCCTCGGTCATCGCGTCGCGTTCGCGCGCGTTCTCTAGAAGCACGGTCTCGCTGGGGAACAACCGCTCGCCCAGTTCGAGGTCGTGGTCTCGCGCCGTCGACCCCGTGACGGTCAGGTAGACACCGATGCCGGTGGCCGCGATGTCGGCTTCCTCCTCGTTGCCGTTTTCGGGGTACGTGAACGTGATGCCGTCTAACGCCGCCGTCCCGAGGACGGCCTCGACGAGTCGCTCGTACCGGGGCGAGATACAGAACTCGCCGTCGTAGTTGCGGACGAACTCCCGTCCGAGCGGGCGGTCCTGTGCGTCGACGACGTCCGGCGTCGCGAGCAGGGTGTGGTACACCGTGTCTCCGAGGCCCGTGACCACGCGAACGTCGGTGTCCAGCGGATCGATACGGTCGTTGATCTCCTCGATACTCGTCAGCGCGTCGTCACGGAGTTGCACGACTTCCTCCAGGACGAGGTCGGCGCTGTCGAACCCGAGCGCGAACTCGTGGGTACGGAGCGCGCGGAACGGTTCCTCGCGGCCGACCAACTGGACGTCGCCGTGGGCTGTCGGAACAGTGACGCTGTCGAAGACGACGCGTCGCGGCATCCCGTCTCTGTCGTCGCGGAGCAGGGTGTACTCCGGTTGGGTGGGGTCGTCGAGACCGGAGTACTCGGCGAGACGATGGTAGACGTCGTCCTCGGCGGTCTGGTTGCCCTTGGTGATCGCCTTCTCGTAGCGGAGGGTCGAGATGATATCGTCGGCCAGTTCGGTCGTCCCGGTTCGGGCGGCGAGCCGTTCCAGCACCGCCTCGAGGGGCCGCCCTTTCCGGGGAACGGCCACTCTGGTCGTCGTCATTAGGGATGTCCACTGGCGGGACGGATAAAACCAGTTCGATTAGTTGCCGCCGCCGATGACCGACGAAAGCTGTTCGCGCCACTCCTTGAGATCCTCGATTTCGCCCTCCAGATCGGAGAGACGCTCGTCGATTTCGCCGTCGCCGAGTTCCTCGCGAACGTCGTCGATTTCGGCTTCGAGGTCGCCGAGGTGTGACTCCATCTCGTCTAGCTCTTCGTCCATCGAGTCGACGGTCTCTTCGACCACCTGCACCTCCTCCGTTGCCGTCTCCGCCGCGGACTTCGCGCTCCGGATGTCGTCCTCGAAGGTCGCCAGTTCGGTCTCGAAGGCGTCCAGACGCTCGCTGAAGTCCTCGATCATCTCGTCGCCGGTGCCGTTTTCTTCGAGGAACTCCTCCAGCGCGTCGGTGTAGGCTCGCAGATCGGAGATGTCGGACTGGATGCGCTTGATGCGGGCTTCGTTGACCCCACCGGCGTCGTCGTCATCGTCCTCGGAGACGGCGTCGAGCGCCCGCTTCAGCAGTTTCACGTCCTCTGCCGAGACGTTGTTCTGGCGAATCTCGTTCGCCATCGCCGCGATGACGTTGCCGGTCTCTACGTCCACCTGTTCGGCGTCGTCCGCCGTGTCTCCGCCCTCGCCGCCGGGGCTGTTGGGATCTTTGAGGTCTAGCGTCTCGATGTCGTCGTCGGCGTCGTCCTCCAGACCCGGCACGCTGTCGCTGTCGCCGGCGATGACGTCCTTTACGGCGTCGTCACCGCTGCCGACGATGTCGGCGTCGTCGTCGAGGGGTGGGTCGACCGTCTCGATTTCCGGTTCCGTGAGGAACTTCTCGACGTCGTCGGTCCCGGTGGCCCGGATGCCGTAGACAGTCGTGTAATCGGCGTCGGGTTCTATCTCCTTCTCGAAGGCGATGCGGTCGTCGTTGATGTCCCAGTATTCGGACCCGTACTCGGGGTGGAACCCGAGATCTTCGACGGCGACGTCCTCCGGGACGGTGTCGACCAGACGGAGCGTGACCGGTTCCGAGCGCCGTGACCGGACGTTGAACGCTATCGCGGGTACCGGGAACTCGTCAGCCTCGAACCGTTTGGTAACGGTCACTCCATCCGAGGCGACGGTAACCTCCTTGTAAGCTTGCGAATCGCTCATGTATGTTACTCCATACCCCGCCAGTATTAAAGGTACTTCGTCTGCCCTACTTGACTGAAACCTAACACTACTGCGGTTCTGCTCAGAGGTCCACGCGGTCGCCGATTTCGACGATCTCCATCGAACGCGGGTACTCGAAGCTGGCGGCGTGGTTGTGGAGGACGGTCGGTTCGGTCGTCATCCCTTTCCACATGTCCCAGTGACTCGGCAGTAGTGTGTCTAACTGGAGTTCGTTGGCGGCCTCGATTATCATGTTCTCGTCGTTGTACCACTTGGTTCGCTTTGGCTCGCCGGTGTCGCTGTCGGGAATCATCCCGACGGTCCCGAACGCGAGGACGCCGAGGTCGATGTCGTAGGCCTCACCGACCGCCTCGAAGTCGCCGGGTCGCGCGTCGCCACCGTGGAAGAACGTTCCCGACTCGTGTTCGAAGACGTACGAGACGGGGTGCTCGGCGTCGGGGTCGTTGGCCGGTTCGACGTGGATCGTGAGGTCGCCTATCTCGACGGTGTCGCCCTCCGTGACTTCGTTGAGTTGGTCGTCGGTGACCGACCAGTTCTCCAGCCACGCCTCGTCGCTGACGACGTCGTGGCCGCTGTCTGTAGTGTAGTAGTCCGCGCCGGTGCTGGCGAGGATAGGGGCCTGTGACGGCCCGTGGACGTGGTCGGTGTGTTCGTGCGTGCCGAGGACGGCGTCGGCTTCCTGCACTTCGCTCGGTTCGAACGGGACCGGCACCATCCGCACGGTCCGCGGCGGGTCGCCGATACCGAGGTACGGGTCGACGAACACCGTCGTGTCGCCGCTCGTCTTGAGCACGAAACCGTTACAGCCCAGATACCAGATCGCCAGTCCGTCCGGGTCGGCGTCTTCGACAGCGCGCAAGAGCCAATCGTCCCAGTCTGAATCGACCGTCATAGTTCGGACTGTGAGTGGACGTGGCTAAGTCGTTACGGACCGTCACGGATCCGTTCGATGCGGTCATCGCCGTACTCGACGTCGGCGACGGCCGGCAGTGAGCGGAGCGACCTCGAGAGGCCGACGTACACGGTGGCGAGGAAGTTGGCGACGCCGACGGCCAGAACGAGGGGGACGGGTCCGACGACGGCGGCGACGGCCCCGCCGACGAGCGACCCGAACGGCGTCGCCGCGCCTTCCAGCGTCGACATCGAACTGGTGACCCGACCCACCTTGTCCTCGGGAACGACCGTCTGGACGAGCGTGTCGAAGAGGACGCTGTTGCCCCCGGAGTAGACGATTGCCAGCGCGAAGCACGCGACGATGGCCGGCGTCCACGTCACGAGGCCCGCGCCTATCCACGCCACCCCCGTCACCGCCGTCCCGACGAGCATGAGGTGGCCGTACGGCACCCAGTCGAGTCGGGCCGAGAGGACCGACCCGAAGAGCGCGCCCGCCGCCAGCGCGGACAGCAGGACCCCGTACAGCCCGGATCCGCCCCGCAACGCCGCGAACGCGGGGAGGACGGCCAGCATCATCCCCGTCGCGAAACTGACGAACACTCGCGGGAGGAGGACCGAGACGAAGGCCGTCCCTCGGAGATACGCGAGCCCCTCGCGGAAGTCCGAGACGTACCGCCCCGCCCGTTCGCGGACCGTCTCCGTGTCGTCGGCCGACGGTGCGTCCGCGCCGCCGTCCGTCGCCGTCGCGTCGCCCGACGTGTCTCGTTCCGGCAAGGTGAGCCCGGCGAACAGGAGGACGGCGACGCCGAACGTGGCCGCGTCGACGAGGAACGCGCCGACCGCTCCGACGGCGGCGAGGCCGACGAGGAGGCCGCCGACGGCGTTGAACGTCATGTTCACCCCCTCGTGGGCCGTGTTGAACACCGCGTTTGCGGCGGGTAGTTCGTCCCGGTCGACGGCCCGCGGGAGTGCCGACGACTGTGCCGGGTAGGTCACGAGGTTGACCAGCGACGCGAGCGGGACGACCACGAGCACGAGTTCGACGGAGAGGGCGTCGAGCCACGCCGCGAGAGGTATCGTCAGCACGAGCAGTCCCTGCACGGCCTGTGTCACCACGAGGGCCCACCGCACCTCAACGTCGTCGACGAGCGGCCCCACGAGGAACTGGAGGAGTCCCGGGACCATCATCAGGAAGGATGCCACGCCGGTGTAGAACGTCGACCCGCCGAGATCGTGGACCAACCACAGGGCGGCGACGTAGTAGATGCTGTCCCCGGCGTTGGTGACGAGACGGCCGAGGAGCAACCGCAGGAACGTCCGGTTGGAGAGCAGTTCGCGCACAGGCCGACTCTCCCCGGGCCGGTTAAATATGTGTTGTGCAAGGGAATCAAACGTTTACGCAGAGTCTACTGGAGGAGACGAACACAGAGTGCGGAGATTTCGCTGTCGATACGCTCGCTTCGAAAGTGAAAACGGTCGTTCGAGACGCGAATCCGGCTCGGCCGGTCAGTCCTCGCAGCAACCGCCGGCCTTCTGGCCGAAGTCGACGGCGAGGTCCTCGGAGACGATCTCGTTGAGTTCCTGCAGACGGAGTTCGAGTTCGTTCTGGACCGCCAGATAGTCGCTCATGACTGGGATCTCGTGGAGCTCCTCCTGTGCGTTCTGGAGTTGGCGCAGGTCCTCCTGACTCGCGCGACCGGTCTGACGGGCGAGCTGGAACTCCTCGCGGATCTGTTCGAACTCCTGGATGGCCTCCTGTGCCTCCTCGTCGTTCTCGACGGCCTCCTTTGCCTCGACGAAGCGCTGATAGACCGGGAGTTCGGCGATGGCCTCGCCGAACGCCGTCGCGAGTTCGTCGACTCGGTCGCCGGTCGTGGCTGGATCGGACGTCTCGGACTCCGGTTCGAGACTCATTGGGCGTACTATGGTCGTGAGACGCTTCAATGTGCCGGGTTCGAACGTGTGTGCCGTTACCACTGACTGCTATCAGAGGTGATACTGTGCGAAATGTACTAGTCCCTTATCGATAGAGTCTGTGGGGATGACCGTGTCAAATTCCACGGAACCGCTCGATATGATCGACGACGGCGAGTCAGACTCCCTCTGGCGAAGTGCCTTCGAGTCGCTGATCACCAACATCCCGGAGGCCGCGTTCGTCGTCGACGAGAACGGAGTTATCACGCAGTGGAACGAGTCGCTGGAGGGTCTCCTCGGGTTGCCCGCGAGCGAGGCTATCGGGATGGACGCCTACGACGTGTTCGGCACCGAAGGCGAGTCCGAGACGCTCGCCGAACGGGTGGTCCGAACAGGCAATGCGGTCCGGGAAGAACAGTTTCGCTCCGCCGAGCGGCCGGACGGTGAGCAAGCCCACGCACGGGCCGTCGCGGTCCCGATTCCGGACCAGAACGGTACCGTGGTGGGTGCGGTCGAACTCCTGCTCGACGTGACCGATATCGTCGACCAACGGGAGTCGCTCCGGGCACTCCACTCACAGATGTCCGAAGACGTGGAAGCGACGGTCCACGAACTCAGGGGTGCCACGGTCGAGGTGGCCGACCGGTCGACCGAGATACGGACGATGGCCGACGAACAGGCCGACGACCTCGAACAGGTACAGTCAGAGGTGTCCGGATTCAGTGCCACGGTCGAGGAGATAGCGTCCACCGCCGAGGAGGTCAGCCAGCGGAGCGGCGAGGCCAGAGACCTCGCCGAACAGTCCGTCGAAACCGCCGGTGAAACTATCGACCGGGTCGACGAGGTCGCCGATTCGGCCGAGACGGTCGCGGCGGAGACGCGTGCGCTTCGCGACCAGATCGACGAGATCGAGGCGTTCGTCGAGGTCATCAACGACATCGCCGACCAGACGAACATGCTGGCCCTGAACGCGAACATCGAAGCCGCCCGCAGCGACGCGAACAGCGACGGCTTCGCGGTGGTCGCCGACGAAATCAAGGAACTCGCCGACGAGTCGAAAACTCACGCCGACGAGGTCGAACAGACGGTCCGAGCGGTCCGAGAGACCGTCGTCGAGACCGCCGAGAAGGTCGAACAGACGACCGAGGCCATACAGGCCGTCGACGCCGACCTCCGCGGTGTCCAGACCAACCAAGAGGAGATTCTCCAGGTAGCCGCCGAGACCGACGACGGCATCAGCGAGGTCGCGTCCGCCACGGACGACCAGGCGGCAAGCGCCGAGGAGATAGCGAGCATGATCGACGAGGTGGCCCGACGCGCGGCAGAGATATCGACGGCGGTCGACGAGATAGCCGGCGAGAACGAGACCGTAAGCGAGTCGGTCCAAGAACTCGAAGCCGAGGTCGAGCAGCTGGACCGGCGCCTCGCGACCATCATGGACTAATACTGGTGGCTGTAACAAACTGAAGTACTTCGCCACCCCGGGGTGGCGAATATCGGTACGAACTTACAGCCACCAGTATAAGCCGTCGATACCGGCGGCCCCCAAAGCGCGGAGGTTTTACCCCGCGAGCAAGTACGCAGGTCCAATGAGTCAAGAGCGTACCGAGGGTGACCTCCGAAACACGGGCCTCTCGCTGAAACACGACCGCGAGTGGGATTACGAACTCGACCGCATCGTCGACGCCGTCGACGAACGGGACGCAGAGACGGTCGGACTACAGTTCCCCGAGGGGCTGAAACGACGCGGCCCCGCCGTCGCCGACGACCTGCGCGAGGAACTCCCCGACGACGTCTCCGTGATGATCTCCGGGCAGCCGTGTTACGGTGCCTGCGACCTCGACACCTATCTGATGCGCCGCACCGACGTGTTCGTCCACTTCGGCCACTCCCCGATGAAGGAATCGGACAAGATCATCTACGTCCCCCTCTTCTCTAACGTCGACGTCTTCCCGATGATGGAACAGGCCGCCGAGGAGGAACTGGCAGACCCCGACGAGGACCCCGACGTCGGCCTCGTGACGACGGCCCAGCACATGAACAAGTTCGACGAGATGCGCTCGTGGCTGGAAGAACGCGGCTACGAGGTGCACGTCCGGAAGGGCGACGACCGACTGACCCACGAGGGGCAGGTCCTCGGGTGTAACTACGCATCTGCGGACGTCGACGCCGACACGATTCTCTACGTCGGCGGCGGCAAGTTCCACCCGCTCGGACTGGCGATGGAACACCCGGAGAAGAAGGTCATCATCGCCGACCCGGTCAACAACGCACTGACCGTTGCGGATACGGAACAGTTCATGAAACAGCGCTACGCCTCGGTCCACAAGGCGATGGACGCCGAGACGTGGGGCGTCATCTTCTGTACCAAAATCGGACAGGGCCGCTGGGATCAGGCCCAGGAGATCGTCGAGAACAACGACGACGCCTATCTCATCACGATGGACGAGGTGACACCGGACCGCCTGACGAACTTCGGGATGGACGCCTACGTCAACACCGGATGTCCGCGTATCACCACCGACGACGGCCCGCAGTTCAAGAAGCCGATGCTCACCCCCGGCGAGTACGAGATCGCTATCGGCGAGAAACCGCTGGAGTCGCTGGAGTTCGATACCTTCCACGGCACCTGGTGACCAGTCGGCCCGGTCCGTGTCCGACGGCGACGAATTACCATCAGACATGTGCAAACCTTTTTGAATGATTCTGGCGTATTGCCACTGATGCCGACAAAGAGTGCGCTCGCCCAGCAACTCGGTGTCGTGGCGGGGTTCGACAACCCACTGGCCAGTCTCGAACAGTACCGGACGCCGCCGGACTTGGCGGCCCATCTCGTCCACACGGCCGACCTGCAAGGCGACATTCAGGACCGGACCGTGGTGGACCTCGGGTGTGGGACCGGGATGCTCGCGCTGGGCGCGGCACTCAGGGGTCCGGACACCGTCGTCGGTCTCGACATCGACCCCGCGCCGCTGTCGACGGCACGGGACAACGAGCGGAAAGTCGGGTCGACGACGTCCGTCTCGTGGGTGCGCGCGGACGCGACGCAGGCACCCCTCTGCCCGCCCGAGGACACCACTGTCGTGATGAACCCGCCGTTCGGGGCGCAGTCGGGCAACGAACACGCCGACCGGGAGTTCCTCGCGACCGCCGCCGAGGTCGCCGCCGTCTCTTACTCCGTCCACAACGAGGGGAGTCAGGCGTTCGTCGAGTCCTTCGCCGCCGACAACGGCGGCGAGGTGACCCACGCCTTCGAGACGGCGTTCGACCTCCCCAAGCAGTTTGACTTCCACGACGAGGACTACCGAACCATCACGGCGGAAGTGTACCGTATCCGCTGGGACTGAACCCACAGCGCCGACTCACTTCGGTGGCTGTCGCTGCTCTGCGATTTTCACGCGGGTGTCGTTGACACCGGCGTACAGTCGCGTCCTGTTTCTCTCGAACCGCAGTCCGCCGATGGTCCGTGCGGTCGCGTTCGGCGGCATCCGGTCGACGTCTACCGTCGCGTTGCCGCGACGAACCGCGATCATGAACCCGTCGTCGTCGGGCCTGAAGGTGACGTTCCGCCCGCCGATGGTGGTGTCGGCCGTCGACGGCGGCGAGGTGAAGACGGTCCGGCGCTCACCGCCCCCGCGACGGAGTTGGACGCGATAGATGGTCTTGTTGCCGAGGATGTTCCACCCCGTTCGGTTGGCGTACACCGTCTCGCGCCACCCGGGGCCGCCGACGACGACCGAGGCACGCTGGTTCAGCGCGAGTTGGCCCTTCTGGACCTGTACGATCCATATCTCCCGGTCGTCGCTGGCGACGATGACGCCGCTCTCGGTGACGTTCGTCCGGTCGCCCGCGAGGTCAAACGGCAGCGAGATGCCGGCGACGTACTCGTTGCGGACGTTCTCGTCGTAGGTGACGACGTAGTCGCGGACTTCGACGCCGTCCGCGGGCACGTCGTCCGGGCCGATGGCCGCGGTGTTCGCGGGGACGGAGGCGAGACAGAGGGCCCCGAAGGCGACGACGAGGGCGAGGCCTGCGATAGACTGCCAATCGCGTTCGAACGTCGGAAGGAGTCCACGGTCCATCCGCGCGGTGGCGGCCGCCACGAGGAGGGCGAGGACGAACACCAGCGCCGTCCCGAGCCATCGGAACAGCGTGAACCGACCGCCACCGACCGGGACGTAGACCGCCCACAAGCCGTTCGAGACCCCGAAGACCAGCGTCGCGAAGAACACCCGCGTCGTCGCGGGGCGTTCGCGCCGTGCCCACAGGAAGACGGCACCGGAGACGACGCCCGCGAGGAGGCCGACCGCGTGGCCCTGAATCGCGATGTTCGCCCACCACGGCGTGACGAATCGGGCGCTTCCGCCGACGGTCGGTTCGGGGAACAGCAGCGCCGTGTACACCTGTTCGACGACGCGACTGCCCAGCAATGCGCCGAGAAACAGGAACGGGCGGGTGACCAGCGCGAACCCCGCCAGCGCGAACACGACGCCGGAGAACCCGACGACGGGGCCGACAGCGAACAGGCCGGAGAACACGCCGACGACGGCCATCGCCGCTGGGACGGCGAGGATACGGGCGAACGGGTTCGTCGACGGGGACGAGAACGTCTGGGAACCACGGCTCCGGGGATAGTGGCCCCAGGCGTATTCGACCACGGTACCGTACGCGACGGTGCCGAGGAGGTTCCCGGTGATGTGTGCGTCGCCGCCGTGGGTGAACGCCCCGGTCAGCATCCCGAGGGGATAAAAGTACGACCACGTCCGGAACGGCGTGACGAGGGGGCGTGAATGCCACCACGCCCCCTGTACGAACAGATAGATAGCGAGGACGCCGACCGTCGTCAGGAGCGTCCCCCACGGCACACCGAGGAGGAGTCGACGGCGGAGGGCGGTCGTGAGTCGCTCGCCGGCGAGGCGGCGCACGCCGACGAGTACCACGGCGACTGTGACGACGACGGCGAGCGATCGGACCGGCACCGCGTCCAACACGCCCGGCAACGACGACTGCATCATGCACTCCTACCTCTGGACGGTGGTGGCTTATGAGTGGCGCCGAAACGTGTGCTTCTGCCGACATCGCCGCGTCTGGAGGCGGTGGCACTGCTCGCCAGTCCGGTTCGGAAAAACGGGCTTCGAACGACCGGGAAAAGAACGGTCCGTCTTCAGACGAGACCGATGCCGACGCTGTAGGGCCACGTGGTACCCGCGACGGTCAGCAGAGTGAACGCGCCGCCGGCCAGCGCGACGTTCTTCAGGAACTGCGTCAGCTCGTCCTGTCGCTGGTCCGCCGGGACGGTCCAGAAGTCGTGCATGGTGACGGCCGACGCCAGCAGGAACGTGGCGAGTGCGCCCGCCGCGACGACGGGGTACGCGCCGACGACGAGCAAGAGGCCGCTGAACACGAGGAGGCCACCACTGGCGTAGACGGACGCCGCGGGGGCCGGCAGCCCCTTCATCTCGGCGTAGGGGACCATCTGGTCGGCGTTCGTGAAGTGATTCAGGCCCGTGAAAGCGAGGACCCCACCGAAGAGAATCCGCCCGAGCAGGAACAGTTCGGCCGCACCGGCAGTGTCGAACACCATCAGGCGACCACCTCCGTCACGACGGCGGTCGTCTTGCGGGCGGGCCGGACAGCGAGTTGTAGTTTCATTACGTTACTTGGTTCGAATGCGAACCTATATATCGATTCCCGGACATAGGAGATACCAGGTATCACCGATGTCATCAGAAGTCTTCTCAGAGGCAGGCGAAACCGAGGACGAGGGCCCCTGTGCGGTCATCGAGTCGCTCGAACAGATCGGATCGAAGTGGCGACTGGTCGTCCTCCACGAACTGCAGAAAGGCGAGCACCGATTCAACGAACTCAAGCGGGCCACGGACGCCAGTTCTCGGACGCTTTCGCGCGTCCTCGATGACCTCCAGGAGATGGACTTCGTCGAGCGGCGACTGGAGGAAGACGCACCCGTCGCCACGTACTATCGTCTCACCGACAAGGGTGAATCGCTCTGTCCGGTGTTCGACGAGATAGCGTGCTGGGCCGAGGAGTGGCTCGCTTCCTGCAACGACTGAGCCGAGCAGAACACAGGATTTTCCATCCCCTAGGCCGTGACACCAACCAATGGGAGTACGGCCACCAGCCGACGACAGCGACGAGCCGGACGTCATCGAGTTCGGCATCGCGGCACTCGACGCCAGACTGAGCGAGATAGCCATCGAGTACCCCGCGGACGCTCGTACGGTCCGTGAGCGCGCCGGCCACGTCGAGGTGCCGTACGACGCAACGGGACATAGCGTGACGGTCGCCGACGCGCTCGAAGCGGCGGACGTCCGCGAGTTCGAGAACGAACAGGAACTGCTCAACGCGCTCCACCCCGTGTTCGAGCGCAAGCGGGAGGCGACGGGCGCGAGCCTCCTCTCACAACTCCGCTCGCTGGTCCCCTTCTAGCTCTGTCGGTCCCGCGCCGAGACGGTCGTCTCGGCGTCGTCCTCCGCAGGCGCGTTTCCGACGCTGTCGTCAGTCTCGACGCCCGCCGCCGGCGGTTGCTGGCCGCCGAGTCGGTGGGCGATGTCCTCCAGCCGCCGCGTCTGCTCCCGGTTGACGGTCACGATCATGTCCGAGAGGACGCCGAACATCAGCAACTGGATACCCAGTATGATGGCGACGCCGCCGACCATCGCGATGACTTCGTGTGAGATGCTGTTGACGACCCAATCGTAGACGACGAAGGCGCCGAGCGCGACGCCGACGCCGATGGTGCCGAACCCGACGCTCCCGAAGTAAAACAGCGGGTTGTTGGTCTTCGCCATGCGGTAGAGCGTGACGATGATCGTCCCGCCGTCCCGGAACGGCCGGAGGTTCGTCTCCGACTCGTCGGGCCGTGGCTCGTAGGTGATGGGGACGACTTCCGTCCGGACGCCGTGTTTGACGCATTCGACGGCCATCTCCGTCTCGATGCCGAACCCTTCCGAGGAGAGCGAGAGGCGCTCGAAGGACTCGCGGGTGAACGCCCGGTAGCCCGAGAGGATGTCGGTGAGGTAGTGACCGTGGATGACCGAGAACGCCCAGTTGATTACCTTGTTCCCGACCTGATTCAGCCGAGTCATCGCGCCGGGTTGCATGTCGGCAAAGCGGTTGCCGATGACGTGTTCGGCCCGGCCCTCGAACAGCGGTTCGAGCATCCGGTCGGCCTCGTCAGGGCGATACGTCTCGTCGGCGTCGGCCATCAGCACGAACTCGGCGTCGACGTGGCGAGAGACGGCCTCGCGGACGGCCTGTCCCTTGCCGCTGCCTCGCTGTTCGGCGATGCGAGCGCCGGCCTCGGTGGCGAGGTCCCGAGTCCCGTCGGTCGACCCGCCGTCTATCACGAGTACGTTGTCGAACCCCTGGTCGCGAAACCCCCTGACGACGCTCTCGATAGTCTCGGCCTCGTTGTAAGCGGGAAGCAACACGCAGACGTCGTCGCGGTCGGCCATTACCCGAAGTCTACCCCGCTCGCCCAAATAAATACGGGTCCGCGGTCGGCGGAGAGAGCACAGCGGTCTCCGACCGGAAGGACGAACGGAGACGAGTGCAGTCGGGTCGTCGCGAGCGAGGCGGTTACTCGTCTCGCTGCTCGCTCACGTGTTCCCACACCTCGACACAGCCGCACCCGTCCGCTACGTCCGCCAGATGCGCGTCGTCACGGTCGACCTCTGTTGGCTCTTGGTTACTCACGTTACGAGTAACTATGTGGCACGTTCGGTAAATACTTTCCGGCGCTGCTCCCGCGTGTTTTAGGTGCCCGGAAGCGAACGAGGGCCTATGACCGATGCGTCCGACGTGTTCGAAAGCGTTGGGCTGACCGAGTACGAGACGACGGCCCTAGAGGAGTTGCTGTCGCTCGGCCGGACCACGGCCCCGAACCTCGCCGAAGCGACCGGCATCCCGAAGGCGCGCATCTACGGCGTCCTCGATGCCCTCGCCGACCGCGGGTTCATCAAAGTGATACCCGGCCGGCCGAAAGAGTACCAGCCGAAAGCACCCGAGGAGATTCTGGACCGAACGGTCGAGAACCGCCGGCAGGAGTTCGAGGGCTTTGCCAGCGACATCGAGGCCCACCGCGACGCGTTCCTCGCGGAGTATCGACCTCGATACGAGCGTGCGAGCGAGGACATCTCGCCGACGGCCGAACTGTTCTACGTGGTCGACGTGGGCGCGCCGAGCGAACGCGAGACGCGTCGTCTCTACGACGACGCCGCGGAGACGCTCCGGGTCATCACCAACAGTTTCGCGTACCTCGACAGCGTCGAGCGAGCGCTCGAAGACGCCGTCGACAGGGGTATCGACGTCGCCGTCCTCTTTCTCCATCCCGAGCTGTTGCCGGCCGAGAAGGCCGCGGTGCAGGCGGACGTGGTGGAGCGCCTCGCCGCGGAGTATCCCTCGGTCGGCGTCCGGTTCAGCACGGAGAAACTGCCGTGGCGCGGCACGCTGGTCGACCCGAGCATGGACTACGAGGGCGGCGAGGCCATCCTCCTCGTCGAGGAACCCGACGTGCCCGATCACATGCGACAGGCGGCGCTCACCGAGAACGGGTCGTTCGTCGCCGGCATGAAGCGGTACTTCGATCTGGTGTGGGAGTACGAGAGCGTCGCCGACCCTCAGCGGTAGCCCAGTTCCTCTAACCGCTGTTCGACGGACTCCTTCTCGACGTCGGTCACGTCCGTATCCGGTTCCTCCGGGACGATACGTCGACGCGACCCGTTGGTCGACTCGTACCACGGGACCTCGACCAGTTGGTCGACGTAGAGACCGACGTGATGGCCGTAGTCTCTCACGGGGACCGGAGCAGTGCGGTCGCCGAGCAGTTCGCCGTGGTCTGCGGTGACGACCGTCTTCCCGTCGAGTTCCGAGAGGAGGCGCTCGACTTCCGGGAGGACCCACTCGAGGTTCTCGACGTAGGCCTGTCGGAGCGTCTCGTCGTCGATGTCGAGGTCCCCCCGCTGGATACGCTCGAAGAGGGCGTCCGATTGGTCTTCGTAGGAGGGGAAGTGCTCGTCGGCGGTCGGTCCCTTGAACGGGTGGTGTGGCGGGATGTAGTGGACAGCGAGGCGCTTGTTCGGATACTCTTCGGCGGCGTCGAGCGCCTTCTCGGTCAGCACCTCGGGGTCGCGGTCGGGGGCGTACAGCGCCGCGTGGACCTCGGCGTCTATCTCGTCTTCGAGTTCGAAGTACCACGTGTTCGCCGTGGCGTACACCACGTCGTGGCGCTGTTTGCCGGTGAAGTTCCCTCTGACGAACTCGGGGGTCGCCCCGCCACGGGAGGTGCGCGTCTCGACGCCCTCGAAGTCGGTGTGTTCACAGAAGACGTCGTAGCGACACGCGTCGAGGATAACGAGGTTGTCCCAATCGGCCTCGAAGACGTCGATACCGGCGGTGTTGTACGGTCTGGTGTAGAGCCGTCGGTGGTAGGCCCGGTTCAGTTCTCGCAGTACCAGATGGGGGTTAGAGAGCGCCTCACGGAGTTCTTCGAGGCCGTACATTCGACGTGGTGTGGTCCTCGGCAAACCGTGTTAAGTCCGTCGAACCCCGCCAGCGGTGCCGCGCGGCGATTCGACCGGCGGCATTGGCGTGTATACCAACGCTTTATTATCGCGGTGGGGAAGGGACACCCAATGTGTGGAATCGGCGGGAAGGTGTCGTTCGGCGACCGACCGTCGGCGGACCTCGGCGACCGGATGGCCGAGCAGATGACCCACCGCGGTCCCGACGCCGACGGCGTGTACGCGAACGGCCCCGCGATGCTGGCACACCGGCGACTCTCGATTCTCGATCTCTCGGCGGCCGGCAGGCAACCGATGGCCAACGCCGACGGGACGGTCCACATCGTCTTCAACGGTGAGATATACAACTACCGCGAACTCCGTGACGGCCTCGACGGCTACTCGTTCCGGTCGGAGACGGACACGGAAGTGCTGCTCCACCTCTACGAGGAACACGGCCTCGACTGCCTCTCGATGCTCCGCGGGATGTTCGCGTTCGGCATCTGGGACGAACGCGAAGAGCGCCTCGTCCTCGCACGCGACAGACTCGGACAGAAGCCCCTGTTCTATCACGACGGCGACGACGGCGTCACGTTCTCCTCGACCATCTCGGCGCTGCTTACCGACGACGGCGTCCCCCGCCGACCCGACCTGCCTGCCATCCGGGCGTACCTCACCTACCAGTACGTCCCCAGTCCGGCGACCGGGTTCGACGAGATTCGGCAACTCGAACCGGGCGAGTACGCCGTCGTCGACGACGACGGGATGCGGATAGACACCTACTGGTCGCTGTCCTACCGCGACCAGTTCACCGCCGGACCGGGCGAACTGGCCGACAAACTCCGGAAGAAACTGACGGAGGCGACGCGCCTGCGAATGCGAAGCGACGTGCCACTCGGCGTGTTCCTCTCCGGCGGCATCGACTCGACGATCGTCACCGGCCTGATGGACGAGGTGGCCGAGACGGACATCGAGACGTACTCTATCGGGTTCGGCGAGTACGACGAACTCGACTACGCACGTGCGGTGGCCCGAGAGTACGACACCGACCACACGGAGTACACCGTCACGCCGGACGCGATGGCGGTGCTGCCGGAACTGGTCAGACAGTACGAGATGCCCTTCGGCGACCCCTCGGCGATTCCGACCTACTACGTCTCGCAGGTGGCGAGCGACGACATCACCGTCGCCGTCACCGGCGACGCGGGCGACGAGAACTTCGCCGGCTACGACCGCTACACGTACGACTGGCTGACCCAGCGTGCGGGGGCCGTTCCGGAACCGGTCCGCGAGGCCGGTCGCACCGTCCTCGACGCCGTCCCCCACGAGAGCGCGGACCGCGCTATCGGGTTGCTCACGAACGCCGACGGCGACGCAGTCGAGCGATACGCGCCGTACATCTGTCACATGCAAGGCGAGGACGCCGACGAGGTGTGGACCGGTCCCGAACCGGCCGACGAACTGGCGGCGCTCCGGCGAGCCTACGAGAACGCCGACGGGCCGACCCACCTGGACAGGATCCTCCACACGGACGTACAGACGTACCTCCCCGACGACCTGTTGGTGAAAACCGACCGGGCGAGCATGGCCCACTCGCTGGAACTTCGCTCGCCGTTTCTGGATCACGAACTCGTCGAGTTCGCCGCGCGGATTCCGGCGAAGTACAAGTGGCGGCGGGGCGAGAAGAAGTGGCTCCTCAAGCGGGCCTTCGAGGACTACATCCCCGAGGCCGTACAGGGGCGGAGCAAGCAGGGCTTTGCGGTGCCCGTCAACGCGTGGTTCCGCGGGGCGTTGCGGGAGTACGCCCGCGAGAAGTTCGACGCCCTCGGGTCGCGGGACCCGTTCGACCGGCGGGGACTCGACGCGAAGTTGGACAGGCACACGCGCGGCGAGGCAGATCTGGGTTACCACATCTGGGACCTCGTCCTGCTGGAACAGTGGTACGAGACCTTTATCGACCGATGAACGTCGCACTACTCGTCAAGGAGTTCCCGCCGAACGTCGTCGGCGGCACGGAGACACAGACGATGCGGATGGCCGACGCTCTGCAATCGCGGGGCCACGAGGTGACCGTCTACACGAAAGACTACGGCGAGGAGACGCCGACCGACGACCACCCGTACGACGTGGTTCGAGTCCCGAACGTCCGGTCGTCGCCGTTCGTCAGCACCCTCACGTTCGTCCTCGGCGCGACGCTGTTGCTCCTGCGGGACGCAAAGCAGTACGACGTCCTCCAGTGTATGATGGTGTACCCCAACGGCTTCGTCGGCTATCTGGTCTCCCGACTGCGTGGCCTCCCCTACTTCGCGTGGATCCGCGGCGGCGACTACTACTTCATGAAGGACACGCCCGGGAAACGGTGGAGCATCGACGCCGTCCTCCGCGATACGACGGTCCTCGTACAGGGTACGGACATCGCCGCGGACGTCGAGTCGGAGTTCGACCCGACCGACGTTCGGGTTCTCGGCAACGGCGTCGAACTGCCGTCCATGCGGGCCGACGGCGACGACGTGGTGTTCGTCGCCCGACTCGAACGCTGGAAGGGACTCGACGTCCTGCTCGAAGCACTCGCTGGCACTGACCACTCGCTGACCGTCGTCGGCGACGGGCCGGAACGCGAGGCACTGGAGGCACAGGCCGACTCGCTGGGCGTCGACGCCGAGTTCGTCGGCCTCGTCGACCCCGAAGCGGTCGTCGAGTTCCTCGTCGACGGACGGGTGTTCGTCCAGCCGTCCCGCGAGGGCGAGGGGCTTCCGAACACCGTGCTAGAAGCGATGGCGGTTGGCCTGCCGCCAGTCGTCACCGACTCGGGTGGCCTGCCCGACCTCGTCACCGACGGTGAGACTGGCTACGTCGTCCCGATGGACGACCCAGCGGCGCTTCGTGACCGCATCGAGACGGTGTTCGACGAGGACGAGACCCACGAGCGACTGGGGGAGAGCGCCCGTGCGTACGTCGAGGAGCACCATAGCTGGGACGCCATCGTCGACTCGCTGGAGTCGGTGTACGACGACGTCCGCGCAGGAGGTGCCCGCTGATGTGTGGCATCGCCGGGGTCTACGGGTGGGTCGACGAGAACCGCTTAGACGAGATGCTCGCCTGCATCCGCCACCGCGGCCCGGACGAGGGCGGCCGGCACGTGGACGAGCGCGCGGGCGTGATGCTCGGAATGCGCCGACTCTCCATCGTGGACCTCGCAGGCGGCAGCCAGCCGATTTACAACGAGGACGACACCGTCGCCGTCGTCTTCAACGGCGAGATATACAACCGCGACTCGCTGCGGGCGGAACTGGAGTCGGCGGGCCACACGTTCACCACCGACAGCGACACCGAGGTACTGGTCCACGGGTGGGAGGAGTGGGGCCAGTCCCTCCCCGAACGCCTCAACGGCATGTTCGCCTTCGCCGTCTACGACGAGGCCGACGAGTCGGTGTTCCTCGCACGCGACCGCGTGGGAATCAAACCCCTGTACGTCGCCACCGTCGACGACGGCCTCGCCTTCGCCAGCGAACTCCGGCAGTTGCTCCGTGCCGGAGTCAGTCGGGACGTGGACCCGCGGGCGGTCCACAATTTCTTCTCTGTCCGGTACACGCCGGGGTCCGAGACGCTGCTCTCGGCCGTCGAGAAGGTCGAACCCGGCACCTCGCTGCTCGTCACCGACGACGGGGTAGAGCGTCGTCGGTACTGGGAACTCTCGCCGTCGCCGGTGACGGGGACCCGAGACGCTATCGCCGACCGTATCCGCGATCTGCTCGATACGTCCGTCCAGCGACGCCTGATGGCCGACGTGCCGGTCGGCGCGTTCCTCTCCGGTGGGCTGGACTCCTCGGCCATCGTCGGCCTCGCCAACGAACACTACGACGGCGACTTACAGACGTTCTCCGTGGGGTTCCAGCAGGCCGAGGCCGACGAGAGCGAGGAGGCCCGCTTCGTCGCCGACCACTTCGGCACGGACCACCACGAACTGACCGTCGACATCGACGACATGGACGTGTTCTCGGACCTCGTCGCCCACTACGGCGAACCGCTGGCAGACGCCGCGGCCCTGCCGACGATGCTCGTCTCGGCGTACGCCGCCGACGAGGTCAAGTGCGTCCTCACCGGCGAAGGTGCCGACGAACTGTTCGCAGGCTACCACCGCCATCGCCTCCTCCCGAAACACCGGCAGTACGCGCGCTATCTCCCTCGGTTCGCGTTCGACGCCGCCGGCGCCGTGAGCGAGTACACCGGCCCGCTCCGCCGGCCGGTCCGCTACGCCGCGAGTCTGGAGAGCGACCGCCGGGCCATCCTCGAATCGGCCCGGCGGTACGACGACGAACGCCCCGAGACCTACCTCGAAACCGGTCACGACACCGAGTCGAGCGGTCTGACCGAGAAAGTCGAGACGGCGACGGCGCGGGCGAACGACGACACGCTCCAGCGACTGACGGCCTACGACATCAGTTACTGGCTCCCCGACGACCTGCTGTACAAGGTCGACCGGGCGAGCATGGCCGCGTCGCTGGAGGCGCGGGTCCCGTTTTTGGACCACGAACTCGTCGAGTACGCCTACAACGTCCCCAGCGACTACAAACTGGCCGGCTACAAGCGCGCGCTCACCGACGCCGTCGACGACGTGGTCCCGGCACGTATCTTAGAGCGGGACAAACACGGCTTCAACGTCCCCGTCAGCGAGTGGTTCCGCCGGGACCACGACGCCATCGCGGGATGGTTGACCGAAGCGTACGTCGGCGCGACCCCGTACCTCGACACCGACGCCGTCTTCGCCCTCCGACGGGCCCACCGCCGCGGGAACGCCGACCACGGGATGACCCTCTGGAAGGTGCTGACCTACGTCGCCTGGTACGACGAGTTCGTCCGAGCGGATTGAACGGCAAGTGTTTAACTGTCCGGTAGTGAACGGTACGCTGATTGGATGTCTCGCCGCCCGAACGTCATCTGGATAACGCTCGACTCGGTCCGAGCGGACCACACGACACTCGCGGGATACGACCGCGATACGACGCCGGAACTGGAACGCATCGCCCGGTCCGGAACAGCCTTCTCTACCTGTTTCGCCCACGGCAACTACACCCTCTCGTCGAGTGGCGCGATACTGACCGGAACCTACCCGCAGCACAACACCGTCGGTATAACCGGCGAGCGGCTGCCCGACGAACTCCCGACGGTGGCCGAACGCTTCGCCGACGCCGGGTATCGGACGGCCTGTCTCTCGCGTAACAGCTACCTCTCCGAGGCGACGGGGTTGGACCGAGGGTTCGACCGCTTTAGCTGGATCGCCGGGCACAACATCCACCGAGCGGCCGGCCTCCGAACCCTGCTCAAGTTCGCGCCCAACCTGTGGACCCACTCCGCGGGACTGACCACAGACACCGGGAAGCACGCGACGCCGTTCGTGATGAACGACGTCGCGAAGCGGTGGCTCGGCGACCTGCAGGGCGAGGACCCCTTTTTCTTCTATCTCCACTACAACGAACCGCACCGGCCCTACTACCCGCCGGGGATGACCCGCGACCAGTTCGCAGACGAGTTAGCCGTCGACGGCGAGACGGCCGCCGAGATAGCGATGGACTCGCACACCGACATCACCGACTACGTCGCCGGGTCGAAGTCGGTCGACCCGGACGTACTGGACATTCTCGTCGCGATGTACGACGCGGAGGTGTCCTACACCGACTACATGGTCGGGCAGTTGTACGACCACATCCGCTCGCTCCCGCTCTCGGACACTATCGTCGTCGTCACCGCCGACCACGGCGAACTGTTCGGCGAGCGAGGGCTGTTCGCGCACAAGATCGGCCTCGACGACCCGCTGTTGCACGTCCCGCTGATTGTCGACGGCATCGACGACTTCGCGGCCGACGCCGACGACATCGTCCAGCACATGGACGTCATGGAGACGCTCTTGGGACTCGCTGGGGCTGACCGACAGGGGACACACGGCGTCGACCTCCGCGAGGCGTCGCGGGAGTACGCGTTCGCCGGCAGGGGTCCGGCCGACTTCGAGCAGTACATCGAGCGAAACCCCGACTTCGAGACGGATCGGTACTTCGGCGGCCGCCTGACCGCGGTCAGGACCCACGACTACAAGTACCTCTCCGAGGAGGGCGGCAGCGACGCGCTCTACGCGATGGCGCCCGACGCCCACGACGGGCCGGTCGTCTACCCGGACGAGGAGACCGACGTGAGTGCTGCTTTCGAGGACGAGTACGCCGAACTCTCGGCCGTCGTCGAGGAGTTCCGTGAGACCGAGGGACTCCCGGTAGGGGAAGGTGGCTCTGCCGCCTTCGACGACGCCATGCAACGCCAGCTATCCGATCTGGGCTACCTGGACTGATGCGACTCGGTAAGACGACGATACTGCACTTCGGGACGCAGGTCCTCACCTCTGTCTCCGGGTTCGCCGCGACGTTCGTCATCGCGTATCTGCTCGGGGCCGAAGGGCTCGGGAGCTATTCGATCATCGTCGCCATCGGGTTCTTCTGGCTGGGGATTCCGGCCAACGCCGTCTCGACGGCGGTCCGCAAGCGGATGAGCGAGGGCGAGCGAGTTCGGGAGTACTTCTCTGCGGGGTTCGCCATCAACGTCGCGGGCGGGGTGCTCCTCGGAGCGCTCGTGTTGCTCGCGAGTCGCGTGCTACAGGCGACGCTGCCCCAGTCCGAACGGGAGTTCGTCGCCATCCTCTCGACGCACCCGCTGGCGATCGCGGGCCTCGTCGTCGGCGGCGTCGTCCTCCGGAGTTCGATGGCGGGACTGGACGGACAGAAGCGAGTCGCCGCTTCGGGTGGGTTGCAGGCCATCGAACGGACGGGCAGGACGGTGCTACAGGTGGCTGTGCTACTGCTCGGACTCGGTGTGGCCGGACTGGCGTTCGGCCACGCCGTCTCGCTCCTCGTCGTCGGCCTCGCCGGCCTCGCACTCGTCCGCGTCCGGCCGACGATACCCCCGCTCAGTCTGGTTCGCGACCTGCTCGGGTTCGCTCGCTACGCGTGGATGGGGGCGCTCAGGTCCCGCGTCTTCGGGTGGATGGACACCATCGTCCTCTCGTTTTTCGTCACTGCGTCGCTCATCGGCATCTACGAGGCGGCGTGGGGGCTGGCGTCGCTGCTGGGCATGGTGTCCGGGTCCATCAGCAGGACGCTGTTCCCGGAGGTGAGCGACCTGAGTACCGACCGGAACTACGAACGTATCAAGCACTATCTCGACGAAGGGCTGGTGTTTGCCGGGGTGTTCGTCATCCCCGGGTTGCTCGGCGTGGCGGTCATCGGCGGCCGTGTGTTGGCCTTTTATCGGCCGGAGTTCGCGAAGGGGGCCGAAATCCTCATGATACTCATCGCGGCCTACGGCGCTGACGTGTACGCGAGCCAGTTCGTCAGCGTCATCAACGCCGTCGACGAGCCGAAGGTCGCCTACCGAATCAACCTCGCGTTCGTGACGATTAACGTCGTGCTGAACGTCGTGTTGGTCTGGCAGTTCGGGTGGTACGGGGCGGCGGTCGCGACGGCCGTCGCGTCGTGGTTCCGCGCCGTCGGCGGCTACTGGTCGCTCCGGCGGATTATCGGCGATCTGTCGGTCCCGACGCGCGAGATCGCGTTCGAGGTGCTTGCCGCACTGCTCATGGTTGCCGTACTGGTCCCGCTTCACGGGCGGGCACCGTCCGGGCGACTCTGGACGCTCTTCCTCGTGTTGGCCGGTGCCGGCGTCTACGTCACGGCGTTGCTCGCGGTGTCCACACGCGTGCGGACCAAAGCGACCGGCCTCGTCCCGGTTCTGTGACCGCAGACGGGTCGAATAGCAAACCTTACGAACGAAAGGGGGGCACATGGGCACATGCAGAACGTCCTCCTCATCACTATCGACTCTCTCAGGGCAGACCACGTCGGGTACCACGGCTACGACCGCGACGTGACGCCGAACATCGACCGCATCGCCGGGGACGGCGCCCGCTTTACGAACGCCTTCGCACACGTCGGCGGCACCGTCTTCTCGTTTCCCTCGATTCTGACCGGCGTCACGCCGCTCATGTACGGCGGCCACGACCGCGTCTCGAACCGTCAGACCATCGTCTCGGAGGTCTTCGACGACGCCGGCTACCGGACCGGCGGCTTCCACTCGAACCTCTATCTCTCCGCCCAGTTCGGCTACGATCGGGGCTGGGACGAGTTCTTCGACTCGGCACCGGACGAGTCGGCGATGACGAAAGCCCGGAAGTTCGCGAAGTCCAATCTGGAAGGGACCCCCATCTTCCCGCTCCTCCAGCGCGGGTACGACCTCCTCGAATCCAGCGGGGGCATCAACGTCGGGAACTACCACGTGCCAGCAGACGAGATAACCGACAAGGCCATCGAGTTCCTCAGGTCCGGCGGCGACGCCGACGACCCCGAGTTCCTGTGGGTCCACTACATGGACGTCCACCACCCGTTCCTGCCGCCGGAGGAGTACCAACTGGAGTTCCGTGACGAACCCATCGGCGACCGCGAGTCCATCAAACTGCGCCGGAAGTTCATCGAGGAACCCGAGAACGTCACCGAGGAAGAGTACCAGACGTTCATCGACCTCTACGACGCGGAGATACTGTTCAACGACGAAGAGATCGGCCGACTGTTCGACGTCGTCGAGGAGGAGTGGGGCGACGAGTACGTCGCAGCCCTCACCGCGGACCACGGGGAACACTTCCTCGAACACGACTACTTCAGCGGCGCAAAGCCCTACGACGTGAAGACGCACGTCCCGCTGTTCTTTACCGGCGTCGGCGAGACCGGCGAGTACGACGACATCGTCGGCCTCACGGACCTCCCGCCGACGCTCGTCGACGTCGCCGGTCTCGACCGACCCGACAGTTGGCAGGGCCACAGCCTCCGCGGCGTGCTCGAAGGCGGCGAGTACCCCCGGACAGACGTCGTCGGAGGCTGGGACGACGGCGAGAACGAGGAAGACTACGTCGTCCGCGAGGACGAATGGAAACTCATCCGGCGACACGAGGGCGGCGACGAGTTGTACGACCTCGTGACCGACCCCGAGGAGCAGACGAACGTCATCGACGACGAACCCGCGGAGGCGCGCCGCCTCCAGAAGCGCGTCGACGAGCACATCGAACTCGTCCGTGCGACGGCCGACGACGACGTCGAACGGCCGGACATGGACGAAGACGTAAAAGAGCGACTGCGCCGCCTCGGCTACTCCGAGTAGTCAGGCCGACGCCGCGAACAGGATCTGTCGGTAGCGCTCGCAGGCCGCTTCGAAACTGTACTCCGACTCAATCAGGTCCCGACCGGTCTCGCTGACAGTGGCTAAGTCGTCCCGGCCGAGGATGGCCTCGATGCCGTCGGCGAGCGCCGCCGGGTCACGAGAGTCGATGAGGAATCCCGTCTCACCCTCGCGAACCACGTCGGGGACGCCCGACACCGGCGAGGCGTACACGGGCGTCCCGCAGGCAAGCGCCTCCAGAATCGTCGTCGGCAGACCCTCAGTCGGTTGCGAGGGGAGGACCAGCAGGGACAGGTCGTTCAACTGCGCGGGCACGTCGTCGTGGTCGACCCACCCGGTGAGTTCGACGCGGCCGGCGTCGATGTCGTCCGCGAGTTCGGCTTCGAGCCACCCCCGCAGGTCGCCGTCGCCGATGAACCGGAACGTCACGTCCTCGGGGAGTCGCTTCGCCACCTCGGCCAGTTCGCGGATACCCTTCTCCTCGTCGAGGCGGCCGAGAAAGCCGACGACTCTCTCCCGGTCCTCGTAGGGTCGGGAGACGGCGAACTCGTCGGTACGGACGTATCGGGCACCGGTCGGGTAGACGGTCGGGGCCTCCGGGTGCAGGTCCAGTTGCCGAGCCATCTCGGGGGTGTAGGTGACGACGCCGTCGGCGACGGAAAAGCCCGCGCGTTCGAGCGCGCGGACGAGACCCGCGAGGCCGCTGGCGAGCGGGGCTGGCATCTGCTGTTCCCAGTTGAGACGGAGCGTCAGCGGCACGTCGCCGCGCGGTTCGACGAGGACCGTCTTGCCGAGCAGTCGAGCGGCGACAATCGGCAGGACGTACGACGTCGCCCCGTAGAACAGGACGACGTCCTCGTCACGCTCTGCCAGCACGCGACACATCCGCAGTTGGTTCAGCAGGAATCTGGCGGCGGCGACGGCCACCGAGTCGCCGGCCCCTTTCCGCGTGAGTTCGACGAGTTCCCGGCGCTCGCGTATCTCCGAGTCCGTCGGGAGGTCGGCCGTCACCAGCGCCACGTTGGTGACCGCCGCGAGGATGTCGAGCAGACTCCGTGTGGCGTTCTCCCCCGCCGCGGCGAGGGGGTGCGTGACGACACAGACGTCGGGAAGTTCTGTCTCCGTCATCTGTTCACCCCCAGACGTACATCCCGTAGAGGTACCCGACACCGACGGCCCCGGTCAGGACGAACAGGAAGACCAGTTGGAGGACGCCAGCGACCGAGGGCGACCGGACGAGGCCGCCGAGTCGGTCGGGCGCGAACGAGAACAGGAGGTCGCGGAGGAAGTCGGACTCCGCGCCGGTCGACTCGGGGACGAACACCTCCATCCCGCGTTTCGAGTAGCCCTGCCAGAACGCTCGGTCGACGAGCCATCCCGGGTCCGTCCGGTAGTCGAATATCTTGTGTGCGACGAGCGCGTCGGGGACGTAGTAGACGCCGGTGTCGTACTCGCTCTGGAGCCGGGCACAGAGTTCCGTTTCGCCGCCCTGTAGGTTCTTTTCTCCCTGCCGGCCGCCGATGTCGTCCTCGAACCCGCCCAGTTCGAGGAACACGTCGCGCCGGAACGAGATGTTCGACCCGAACGTGTTGCGGACCTCGCCGGCCTCGTCGGGGTCGCCGTCGGGGCCGAACCCGCGGTTGGTGACGCCGACGAGCCAGTAGAACTCCTCGGGGAGGAACGAGGGCTTGCCGGCCACCCACGCGGGGACCATCCGACCACCGACCGCGAGGCGGTCGTCGTCGGCCTCGTAGGCCGCGACGAGTTTCTCGATCCACTCCGCGTCGGCGACGGCGTCGTCGTCGAGGAACGCGACCACGTCGCCGGTCGCGATCTCGGCGCCGTTGTTCCGGCTTTCGAGCAGCCCGACGTTCTCGTCGTTACAGTAGGTCAGAACGTCGTCACGATCACCGAACGCCGCCTCGTACTGTTCGTATACGTCCTCGTCACCGTCGGAGACGAGGACGAGTTCGACGCTATCGTACGACTGGTCGAGGACGCTCTCGGCCGCCGCCCGACAGTCGTCGTAGCGTTCCATCGTATGCGTACACAGGACGACCGAGACGCGCATGCACGCAGGTCCAGCACGGGTGCTGTTAGGCGTTTCCATCCTGCGGTCGAGGAGAGGTCAAAAGGCTTATGCGCGCGTTGGCAGTGGTTCGGACCAATGAGTCAATCGCGGGGCTATCTCGACGACAACCCCGAACTCGAGTCCGCCCTGGACTGGGTACAGGAGTGGTACCATATCCCCACACTCCTGGTACTACTCGGGTTCATGCTGTGGAACAGAGTCAGAAACGTCTCGAACTTCGTCGTCGACGGCGAGGTGCTGTTCAGCGGGCAGGACCCGTGGTACCACTTCCGTTCGACGATGTACGTGGTCGAGAACTGGCCGGCGACGATGCCGTTCGACCCGTGGACGTACTTCCCGAACGGGACCGCCTCGGGGCAGTTCGGGACGCTGTTCGACCAAGTGTTTGCGACGGTCGCGCTCATCGTCGGTCTGGGGTCACCCTCCGAACAGACCGTCGGGATGGTCGCACTCGTCGCCCCCGCCGTCCTCGGGACGATCGCGGCGATTCCGACGTACTTCGTGGGGCGTCGCCTCAGCGGCCGACTCGGGGGCGTCACGGCCGTCGTCGTCCTCGCGCTCTCGGCCGGGACGTTCCTCCAGCGAAGCCTCGTCGGCACGTACGACCACCAGGTCGCAGAGGGGCTCCTGCAGGTGACGGCCGTCTTCGCCGTGATGGTGGCCATCAGCGTCGCCGAGCGCGACAAACCAGTCTACGAGCAGTTCGGCGAACGAGACGTCGCCGCGCTCCGAGACACGGTCGGATACTCCGTGCTCGCCGGCGTGGCCATTGCGCTGTACCTCTGGACGTGGCCGCCCGCCGTACTCCTACTCGGCATCCTCGGCGTCTTCTTCCTCCTCTGGCTCACTATCGAGTTCGTCCGGGGGAAGAGCCCCGAACACGTCGCCATCGCTGGCGCCGTGATGATGGGGTCGGTCACCGTCTTCGAACTCGCCGTCATCAACACGCTCTCGATTACGGCGACCGACCACTCGCTGCTCCAGCCGTTGCTCGCGCTCTCTATCGGTGCGGGCACCGTTTTCATGGCGTGGCTCGCCCGCTACATGGAGTCGGAAGGGTACGACCGCAACCTCTATCCGGTCACCGTCGGCGGTATCATCGCCGTCGTCGCGGTCCTGATGGCGATTCTCACGCCGGACCTTCTGAACTACTTCGTCGATCAGGTGCTCCGCGTCGTCGGATTCACGTCCAGCCCCTCGGCGACCCAGACTTCCGTCGGTGAGGCGACGCCGCTCCGAAATCCCGGCATACTCTACCGATACTACGGGCTCGCGCTGTTCGTCGCTATCGCCGGGGCGCTGTACATCGTCGGTAAGCAACTGTTCGACCGAGACGCCCCCGCAGAGCAGTTCCTCATGCTCGTCTGGGGCGCGTTCATCCTCGCGGCGTCGTTCACCCAGATTCGGTTCGGCGTCTATCTGGTGTTCCCGGTGGCCGCACTGACCGCCTTCGTCGTCGGCCGCGTCGTCAAGTGGGTCGACTTCTCTGCAGACGACGGCGTGGAAGTCTATCAGGTTCTCACCGTCATCGTGTTGATATTCACCATCGTCGGCCCGCTCGTCTTCGTCTCACCGTCCGCGGCCGCCGTCGGCGCGAGCGCAGCACCCGGCGGCGAAGCACAAGGGTGGAACGACGGCCTGGACTGGATGCAGGAGAACACGCCCGCCGAAGGAGCGTACGGAACCGGCGGCGACGGCAGTCTAGAGTACTACGGAACCTACGAGAACCGCGACAACTACGACTACCAGCCCGGTGAGTACGGCGTGATGTCGTGGTGGGACTACGGGCACCTCATCACTGTCGAAGGGGAACGCATCCCGAACGCCAACCCGTTCCAGCAGGGGGCAACGAGCGCCGCGAACTTCCTGTTGGCGCCCAACGAGAGTCAGGCGAACGACGTACTCCAGAGCATCGACGAGGACGACGCACACACCCGGTACGTAGCCGTCGACTGGAAGATGACGAACGTCTACGGCGGATACAACGGGAAGTTCTTCGCCCCGCCCCGGTTCTACGACGTCTCGAACGTCTCGGCTACCGACTACTACCGCACTATCTACACCAACCCACAGACGGGTCAGCGATTCAAGTACCGCACGCAGGAGTACTACAACACCACGGTCGTCAGACTCTACGAGTTCCACGGGAGCGCCGTCGAACCGAAACCGGTCGTACTCGACTGGCGAATCGCCCAGCAGAACGGCCAGCAGTACCGTGCCCCGCCGTCCGACGGACAAACGATCAAGTCGTTCAACACGATGGAGCAGGCACGCGCCTACGTCGAGAACGACAGCACCGCGCAGGTCGGTGGCTTCGGCACCGTTCCGAGCCAACGGGTGCCCGCGATGGAGCAGTACCGCTATGTCGGCTCTAGCGAGCGCTCCGCCTACGAATCGAATTCCCACAACCGAGGGATGCTCGTAGAGTCACAGAGCATCGGTGCTCGGTTCCGACCGGCGACGAACGGAACCTGTTCGGCCAACGCGACCACCCTGCCGCTCAACGGGCAGACGTTCTGTATGCCCGAGGCATCGGCCGACCTGATGAGTCAGAACAACCCCGCGTGGACGAAGATATTCGAACGGGTCCCCGGCGCGACTATCGAAGGCACCGGACCCGCGAACACGACGGTCACCGCGTCCGTCCGGATGCGCAACCACCAGACCAACGAGACGTTCGTCTACCGCCAGCAGGCCCAGACGGACGCGAACGGGGACTTCGAGATGACGGTCCCGTACTCCACTACCGGCTACGATAAGTGGGGGACCGAGGAAGGGTACACGAACGTCAGTGTTCGCGCTGACTCGCAGTATCAACTGACTGCGAGGGGAACACAGAACGGTAGTCCGATGGTGTTTACGGGGACGACGGCCGTCTCCGAAGGACAGGTCATCGGCGAGAACGAGACGGCGTCGACTGTGGACCTAACGCCGCTCTTCGAGCGCCAGCCGAACAACCAGACGACCACCAACGAGTCCTCGACAGACGACGCCCTGACCAACGAGACGGCGACGAACGAAACGTCGAACGGGGAGTCGACCAACGAGACGGCGACGGCGACCAGTACGGAGACGGCCACGAGTACGCCCGGCGCACTCACAGAGCCGACACAGGTTCAGGCACGTCCCTGACCGCTCCGCGTTCTCACTCCGCCCCGTCCGAACCGACGGCGTCAGCGCGCCAGTCACCGAAGTTTTCGGTCACCGCCGTCTCGTCGAATCGTTCGATACACGGCACCTCGTACGGGTGGAGTTCGTCGACGCGGTCGGCGAGCGCGGCATATCGCGCGTCGGTCGTCTTCGCAAGCAGTATCACCTCGTCGTCTTCGTGTACGTCACCGTCCCATCGGTAGACAGACGTACAGTCGACTCGGTTGACACAGGCCGCGAGGCCGTCGTCGACCAGTGTTCTGGCGAGGTCACTCGCGGTGTCTGGCGGTGCAGTGATGAACGCAGTCGGCATACACTCACGGATTGTCGCCGCCGGGAAGAACGTTCGGTCGGTTACTCCGCGAGCGGATTGAACGTGCCGTTGATGTCCCACTCGTGGAGGCAGTGGGGATTGCCCGAGCGCTTTTCGCCGTCTTCGACGCTGATGCGCCAGGTGTTCATGTCCTCGTCCCATACGTCACGTCGGCCACAGCGTTCACACTCCCGTTCGCTGGGCGAGACGATAGCTACCATACCCGAGGGATGTACGTGAGCGGTTATCAGCGTGCCGGTCCCGTACAGGGGTGAGTGTTTTGACGCTCGGTCTACTACGACGACCAGATGGGATTCCACACCTTCGACGTCGACCGTGCCGAGGAACTCGAAGACCCGAGTCGCTACGAGTACGTCTCCGTCGACGAGTTACTCGCGCTGTTCGACCCCGGTCCCGACGACGTGGTCGTGGACCTCGGGAGCGGGACCGGGTTCTACACGGACGACGTGGCCGCCGCCGCGGGGACAGTGTACGCGCTGGACGTTCAAGAGGAGATGCACGACCTGTACCGCGAGAAGGGGATGCCCGACAACGTGGTCCCGGTCACCGGTGACGTCGAGTCGATGCCGGTCGAAGGACCGGTCGACGCCGTCGTCTCGACGATGACGTTCCACGAGTTCGCGACGCCGGCCGCGATGGAGGCCGTGGCAGACGTGCTTGCACCCGGCGGCCGGGTCGGGTTCGCAGACTGGACGCGGGCCGGGGCCGGTGCGGACGGCCCGCCGGTCGACGAACGGTACGCCGCGGCCGACGCCGCCGAGATGTGCGAGGCCGTCGGTATCGAGGTCCACCGTTCCGAGGACCGTCGCGAGACGTTCGTCCTCGAAGGGTCGATCTAGAAGTCGGGGAGGTCGCCGGCGTCGACCTCGTCGGGTTCCCAGTCGACGTACTCGTCTTTGATGACGTCACAGACGACCTGTCCGAGTTCCGTGAGTCCCGCATTGATAGAGGACACCGTCTCCCACGATTCGATGTCCGGATGAACCTCTCGCTCGCGCCAGTTCTCGGGCAGGCCCGGGGCGTGATAGCCGACACGGCCCGCAAAGGAGTCCCAGAAGAAGTCGAACTCCGCTATCAGGTCGAGGTCCGTGACGATGTCCCAGGCCGATTCGTCCAGCGAGGTGTCGGCCGTCCAGCGTTCGAACGCGTCGGCCCACGCGCCCTCGTCCAGTACCTCTGCCAGTTCGTCACGCCGGTACTCGTCTCCCTGTACCTCCACGTCCTCGTAGTCCGCCGTGTCCACCGAACCGGAGAGCGCCGGGCGGTCGGGGACTGGTACGTCCAGTGCCATAGGCCGTCTTCGACACGGAGGGGGATAAACGTCAACGCTCGCCGTCGAGGGCGGCCGACCGTAGCTCCCGACCGCGCTCCGAGTCCACCGTCAAGTCGGGAACGGGACGTGGGTCGCCGTCGTCGTCGACCGCGACGTAGACAGAGTAGGACTCGGTCGTCGGTTCGCGCTCGCCGGTCCGAGGGTTCTCACGGGCCGCTTTCAGACGAGTCTTGATACTCGTCGTTCCGGCGTCGTAGACGTACGCTTCGACGACGGCCGTGTCACCGACTGGAATCGGCCGCTTGAAGTTGACTTGGTCCATACGGGCGGTGACACAGCTCTCGCCGGCGAAGCGCATCGCGGCCATCGCCCCCAGTTCGTCCATCCACTTTAGCACGTTCCCGCCGTGCGTGGTGCCGAGGTGGTTGGCGTGGTTCGGCTGGACCATCCAGCGGTTCTCCAGACGCGTCTCTAGAAGGTCGACCATACGAACTGTCCCCTGCCCAGTCAGTTCAGTGTACCGGCGTCCACCAGTTCTCAGGCCGTGACGTACTGCGACTCCCAGTCCTGTCGGGCGTCGAGTTCGCGCTGGCCACGGCGTGTCAGTGTATAGAAGTTCGTCCGTCGGTCGCGTTCGCCCTTCTCTACGAGCCCCTTCTCTACGAGCGTATCGAGGTTGGGGTAGAGTCGGCCGTGGTTGACCTCGCTCTCGTAGTAGTCTTCGAGTTCGTCTTTGATCGCGAGGCCGTGCGGTTCGTCCAGTCCTGCAATCACGTACAGCAAGTCGCGCTGAAACCCAGTCAAGTCGTGCATGTTTCCCGATAGTTTAGTCGAACCCGAGACGTATCATTATTGCTGATTAAAGAGTGAGTAGATTACTATCAAGTAAGTCGCTCGTGTCGGGTATTTACACGCAAGATGTCGTCGGAAGTTACCAAAGAACTCATAGATAGTTGAGATGTGTCGTTTGCATATCTGTTTCTACAGCTACATTCGATGGCCCCGGTCGTGCGGTCCCCTCGGTGACCCGACAAGGGTAAAGGAAGCGACTGTGTAACGCGGGTGATGACCGAACACGCGGCGTCGGCGGGGGACGACCCGCCGGACCAGTCCGGTGACGGATCCGTCACCGTCGTCGGGACGGCGCACGTCTCTGAACACAGCGTCGAAGAGGTCCAGTCGACGATAGCGGAACGACGGCCGGACATGGTGGCCGTCGAACTGGACGAAGGCCGCTACCAGCAGATGAAGGGCGAGACGCCCGACGATCTCGACGCGAGCGACCTCCTCCGTGGGAACACCGTCTTCCAGTTTCTCGCCTACTGGATGCTGTCGTACGTGCAGACGCGGCTCGGCGAGCGATTCGACATCGAACCCGGCGCGGACATGAAGGCGGCTATCGACACCGCCGAGGAACTGGGTTTGGGGGTCGCACTGGTCGACCGAGACATCCAGACCACCGTCCAGCGGTTCTGGGCCCGGCTGACGCTCCGCGAGAAACTCACGCTCGTCGGGAGCCTGTTGGCCGAACTCGGACCGCCGCTCACCGTCGGCTTCACCGTCGGGTCCGTCTTCGGCTTGCTCGGTGCCGTCCTCGCGACGACGCTCGGCGGCCCGTTCATCGTCCCCGCCGGCATCCTCGCCGGGGCCATCGGTGGCACCGTCGTGGGCGTCCTGGACGCAGTCCTCGTCGGCGTCGTCGTCACGTCACTCGTCGGGTTGCCGATTGCGGCGCTGCTGACCCGAATCAGGGCCGGCGGCGAGGACGTCGAGGCGTTCGATCTGGAAGAACTGACCGACACCGACGTCGTCGGCGCGATGATGGAGGAGTTCCGTCGGTTCTCCCCCGGCGGCGCGGAGGCGCTCATCGACGAGCGAGACGCCTACATCGCCCACCGTCTGGTCGGCCTCCGTGAGGCGGGCTACGACGTGGTGGCCGTCGTCGGCGCGGGCCATCGGGCCGGCATCGAGCGCTACCTCGAACACCCCGAGGAACTCCCGCCGCTCGACTCCCTCACCGGGAAAGAGACCGGCAGTCGGTTCTCGCTGTACAAACTCGTCGGCTACCTCATCACGCTGGGCTTTCTGGCCTTCTTCGTGTTGCTGGCGATGGCGGGCGTGCGCGATACCTTCCTCCTGCAGGTCTTCGCCGCGTGGTTCCTCATGAACGGCATCGCCGCCGCGGGCCTCGCTCGACTCGCGGGCGCTCACTGGAGCAGTTCGCTCGTCGGCGGCGGCATCGCGTGGATGACCAGCGTCAACCCGCTCTTAGCGCCCGGATGGTTCGCCGGGTACGTCGAGTTGCGCTACATCTCGGTCAACGTCGGCGACATCGGCAAACTCAACGAGATCCTCGCCGACGAGGAGGCTCCGATTCTGGACCTCGTCAAGCGCCTGCGGGCCGTCCCGCTGTTCCGACTCATCCTCATCGTCGCCATGACCAACGTCGGGAGTATGATAGCGAGTTTCGCGTTCCCCGTCGTGGCGTTGCCGTATCTGGCCACGCAGGACCGCGACATGGCCTGGGTCGTCTCGAAGATGGTCGAGGGCGCACAGAACAGCGCCGACCTCGTCTGGGGGCTCGTGGTATGAACCTCACGTTCAGTCGGGACGAGGTGCAGGACCTCCTGATAGCGTGGCTCGCGCTCGGAGTGGCCTTCACGCTCCTCTTAGAACGCGAGTTACGGTCCGCACTGCTCGGGCAAGTCGGCGGACTGACGCTTTCGGGCGTCTCCCAGACGCTCGTCGTCTCCCTGTTGACCGTCGGCGTCGGCTTCCTCCTGCACGAACTCGCCCACAAGGTCGTCGCAGTCAGGTTCGGACAGGTCGCGGCGTTCAAAGCCGACTACCGGATGCTCGGGTTCGCTATCGTCGGTGCCCTCGTCGGATTCCTCTTTGCGGCACCCGGTGCCGTCGTCCACCGTGGCCGCATCTCGAAGCGAGAGAACGGCCTCATCGCCTTGGCCGGACCGGTGACGAACATCCTTCTCGCCGTCGTGTTCGTGGTGCCGTTTGCCGTCGCCTTCTTCGGGTACACCGGAGGTATCGTCTGGGAAATCGCCCGCCGCGGCCTCCAGATCAATCTCCTGCTCGCAGGGTTCAACATGCTCCCGTTCGGACCGCTCGACGGACGGAAAGTCCGCGCGTGGAGCAACGTCGTCTTCTTTGCGGTTGCCATCCCGTCGGTGCTACTCGGCGTCGGTGCGCTCGTCCTCCTCTGAAAGCGGGGAACGATGGTCTTTTGCCCGACCCACGCACCCTCTCGGATATGACCGACGACGCGAGCGAGGGCGACGATTCGGAGAGCGAGGGACTGACCTACGCCGAGACGGGCGTCGACATCGACGCGAGCGAGGCCGCGACGAAGGCGCTCATCGGTGCCGCCGGCGAGTTCGAAGGCGACTACGCCGGCCTCGTCGACATCGGCGACCAGTACCTCGCGCTGGCCACCGACGGCGTCGGGACGAAACTACTCGTCGCCGAGGCCATCGGCGACTACTCCACCATCGGCATCGACTGCATGGCGATGAACGCGAACGACCTGCTTGCGGCCGGCGTCGAACCGGTGGCGTTCGTCGACTACCTCGCCGTCGAGAACCCCGACGAGGAGACCAGCGAGGAGATCGGCGCGGGCCTCCGAGAGGGAGCGAAACGGGCAGGCGTCGCCCTCGTCGGCGGCGAGACGGCGGTGATGCCAGACGTCATCAAAGGGCTGGACATCGCCGGCACCTGTGCCGGTCTCGCACCGAAAGACGCCGTCTTCCCCGGCGAAGCCGAGGTCGGCGACGTACTCGTCGGGTGGCCCTCCTCTGGCATCCACTCGAACGGGCTGACACTCGCCCGAGAGGCCGTGACGCGAAATCACGAGTACACCGACGCGTTCCCGCCGAACCCGGAGGTGACCATCGCCGAGGAACTGCTGACGCCGACGCGCATCTACAGCGAGGTACTGGGTCCGCTTCGGGACGCAGAGACGCACGCGGCGGCCCACGTCACCGGCGGTGGCTGGACCAACCTCGCGCGGATGGGCGACCTGCACTTCGAGATTACGGACCCGTTCGACCCGCAAGCGGTCTTCGAGTTCGTACAGGAGGCGGGGAACGTCGGCGACGAGGAGATGCACCGGACGTTCAACATGGGAACGGGGTTCGTCGCTGCGCTCCCCGAAGCGGACGCTGAGGAAGTCGTCGAGGCATCTGAGGATGCACAGGTAATCGGCCACGTCGAGGAAGGAGACGGCGTCGTCGCCGTGCGAGGACTGGAACTGCGGGAATAATTCGTTCGGCCCCGAGGTATCGAGGGGCCGTTTTTTTCGCCCACGTTTTTCGAGGAGCGGGTCGCGAACGGAGTGAGCGCGCCCCGACGACGAAAAAGGTGGATGCGGCATCGGGTTCGTCGCGGCACTGCCGGAGAGCGACGCCGAAGCGGTCGTCGACGCCTCCGAGGACGCGCGGGTCATCGGCCATGTCGAGGACGGCGACGGCGTCGTCGCCGTGCGCGGACTGGAACTGAGCGAGTGACTACTTAGACCGAGATACGGTCGGAATCCGTCTCTTTCTCTGCGATGCGTAACTGGAGCGCTTGTCGGAGGTGGTACCGAGTAGTGTCGTCGTCGGCCGCTTCGAGCGCCGCTTCGAGATGCGAATCGAGGGCGTCCTGCGTTGGTTCCATGGGTGTGTTGCTCGTGAGTGCAGCCAGCATAGACATATAATGGTACGACCGTTTTACCGACGTACACCGTTCTTAGGCGCCGTATAATCTCACCAGACGGGGTTTCAGGGTCGCGATGGAGCGCAAAACGCGGCCGACTCGGCAGTCATCAGCTAACCGTACGGGCGATATCGGCTTCCGTGATGACACCGACCGTCTCGCCGTCCTCGACGACCATCACGGCGGCGTTGTGGTTGAGATAGGCGTCCACCTCGTCGATAGTCGCGTCTGGTTCCACCGTGGCGATAGACTCGTGCATCACCTCGGCGACGGGGAGGTCGCCGACGTTCTCCTCGGGTCGCTGGCGGATGTCGGAGTTGCCGATGAGGCCTTGCGGAGACCCGTCGCGGATGACCGGGACCTGCGAGTACCCCTTCTCGTCCATCAATTGCTTGCTCTCGTGGACGGAGTCGTCGGGTTCGACGCTGACCACCGGCGAGTTCATCACGTCACGCGCTCTGACGATGCCGCCTTCGGCCTCGTCGAGTGCGTTGACGATGCGCCGCAGGGTCGACAGTCGCGGGTCGACGTCTTCGCCTTCGATGCGTGCGATGAGCGGTTGCGAGACGTCCGCTCGCTCGGCGAGTTCGCTCTGGGTCAACTCCAGTTCGTTGCGCCGTTCCCGCAAGTCCTCGGGCGTCGGTAACTCCATGCACTGCTATAACTAGAGGTTATACAAAAAGCCACCGCCTCTCCGACCCGATCAGGCCTCGGCTTCGCTCTCGTCGCCTTCCTCGGTCTCGAACACTTCGATGACCTTCAGCGGGACGTCACGGAGCGCGCCACCGATTTCGCTCTTCGCGATGCGCTGGGCGTGCTCCATGGACTCGGCGTTGAACACGTCCATCTCGAGCACCAACCCGACGAGCGCGGTGTCGGCGGCGATGAACGCGGAGTCGAACGGTTCGCCGCAGGCGGGACAGCCAGTCGCACCCACCTCCACCTCGACGTAGTCCATCTCTGCCTCGTTGAGGCGCTTTCCTGCTTCGCTCACCGCGACGCCGATGGCGTCGTCGATGTCGTCTACGTCACGGACCAGCCAGGCTGCTTCCATCGCAACGAGGTAGTTCATACACGTACTCAGGCGACCCGACTATTCGGTAGTTTTGGTTCGCGCTCGGCGCGCACCTCACCGTTACTATCGCGATAAGTTATGCGAACGTCGAGTCGTTCCAACGCACCTGTTACGGTCGACCGGTCGATTCGACCACATATAGTTGCCTCTCGTACAAGTTGGCTTTAATCGCCATACTGCGGCCCATCGGTCTGTCACGAACGATACGACGGCCTCGTGAGTTGGTCCGAAGAGTTATATATCGGCTGCTACCTGCCATTTGGCGAGGGACGATGGAATCCCGACTGTACACCGCAACGCTGCTCGCACTGTATCAACTCGCGCTGATAGCCGGCATCCTGCTGCTGCCGGTCGCGATGGTCACCGAACGGGTCGGACTCAGCCTCCCGATCGACCGGGCCGTGGAGGGGCTCAACGACGCGTACGAACGGGCGAGCGCGTAAGCGTACTCGGTGACGGTGGCCCTCGGAGGCGGTCAGCCTCACCACAAAAAGAGGTTTTATCAGCGGCGGAGTGGTATCGGGCGGTAATGAGAGACACGACTCCCGACTTCTCACGCCCCCCGACGGCAGACGAGTTCCAGACCGACCCCTACGAACCGGAGGTCGGCTCCTTGCCCCAGCAGTCCGGGCAGGACGAGGAGAAGGTCAACAAGACGGGGACGACTACCATCGGCATCTCGACGAGCGAAGGCGTCGTCATCGCGACGGACATGCGCGCGTCCCTCGGCGGCCGCTTCGTCTCCAACAAGAACGTCCAGAAGGTAGAGCAGATTCACCCCAACGCCGCGCTCACCCTCGTCGGCAGCGTCGGCGGCGCGCAGTCGTTCATCCGGTCGCTCCGTGCCGAAGTCAACCTCTATGAGGCCCGCCGTGGCGAGGACATGAGCATGCAGGCGCTCTCGACGCTCGCGGGTAACTTCGCCCGCGGCGGTCCGTTCTTCGCTATCAACCCCATCCTCGGCGGCGTCGACGACGACGGCCACCACGTCTACTCTATCGACCCGGCCGGTGGCGTCATGAAAGACGACTACACCGTCACCGGATCGGGCCTCACCGTCGCCTACGGGACGCTCGAAGACCGTTACGAGGACGACATGACCAACGAGGAAGCCCGCGAAGTGGCCGCCGCGTCCATCAAGGCCGCCGCAGAGCGCGACACTGGCTCCGGCAACGGCATCTTCCTCGCCGACGTGACCAGCGAGGGCGTCGACATTCAGGGCTACGACTTCGACGAACTCCTCTAGACGCACCCGTTCCTTTCTCGAGGCCCGGCGGCCGTCAGAGAGCGGGAGAACTATACACGGACCGGACGCAGTGACCGATATGGAGCTGTTCGGGACCGCCGGAATCCGAGGTGACGTCGTCGAGCGAGTGACGCCCGAACTCGCCCTCGCGGTGGGCCGGGCCGCGGGGCGAGACGCCGACGAGTTCGCCCTCGGACACGATGGACGGGTGAGTTCACCGGCGCTCGCCGACGCACTCGCGTCGGGACTGGCGAGTGCTGGTGCAGACGTGGTCCGTCTCGGAGCGGTCCCGACGCCGGCGCTGGCCTACGCGTCGCGAGGCCGCCGGGGAGTGATGGTGACCGCGAGCCACAACCCGCCGAGTGACAACGGTATCAAACTGTTCGACGACGGCGAGGAGTACGACGGCGACACGGAGGGCGCTATCGAACGCCGGGTCGACGCGGCGGAGAGCGCTGCTCAGTGGGGCGAGTGGGGGCGGTCGACAGCGGCCGACGTCCTGCCGGCGTACCGAACCGCCGTAGCCGAGTTCGCCCGCGGCCACGGAGCGGCGCCCGACGGACTGACCGTCGCCGTGGACTGTGGCAACGGGATGGCGGGCGTCGCGACGCCACAGGTGCTCCGGGAACTCGGTGCGAACGTGGTCGCGACGGAGGCCAACGTCGACGGCTACTTCCCCGGCCGCGAGAGCAAACCGACGCCGGAGTCACTCGCGAACTTCCGGTCGTTCGTCGGCGCGACGGACGCCGCGTTCGGCATCGGTCACGACGGGGACGCCGACCGCATCGTCGTCGTCGACGGCGACGGCGACGTGGTCCACGAGGACACGATCCTGGCGATACTGGCCGAACACTACACGCGGGACTCGGCGGCTGCCGACCCCGTCGTGGTCACCACGCCGAACGCGTCGGGCCGCATCGACGAACGCGTCGCGGACGCCGGCGGCCGCGTCGAGCGAGTCCACCTCGGTGCACTCCACGAAGGCGTCGCACGAGAGCGGGCGGCCGGCGATGCGGAGACGGCCGTCGTCTTCGCGGCGGAGCCCTGGAAGCACATCCACACCGCGTTCAGCGGGTGGATAGACGGCGTCGCCAGCGCGGCCGTACTCACTCGACTGTTCGCCGCCGAGGACCTCACGGAGCGCAGAGCAACAGTCACCGAGCGCCCGTACCGAAAGGTGAGCGTGGAGTGCCCCGACGAACGCAAGGCCGAAGCGATGGCGACGCTGGGCCAGACGCTGCCCGACGCCTTGCCGGACGCCGAGGTGTCGACGGAGTACGGCGTCCGCCTCACTTTCCCCGACGACTCCTGGACGCTCGTTCGCCCGAGCGGTACCGAACCGTACGTCCGCATCTACGCCGAGAGCGACGACGTCGACACGCTCGTCGACGAGGTTCGGGACGTCGTCGCGTCGGCCGTCGATGCCGTGTCGGCGGAGTGAGCGCGCCGCCGGTGGCTATTTGCCCGGGCCACCCGACCCGTCGGTATGGACGACCTGATGGACGCAGCGCGAGAGGCGGTCGAGGCCTCCTACGCCCCGTACTCGGAGTACCGCGTCGGCGCCGCCATCGAGACGGTAGACGGCACCGTCTACACCGGGTGTAACATCGAGAACGCGAACTACAGCAACAGCCTCCACGCCGAGGAGGTGGCTATCGGGTCGGCGGTCAGGGACGGCCACCGCGAGTTCACCCGTCTCGCCGTCTCCTCGGACAAGCGCGACGGCGTGACTCCCTGCGGGATGTGCCGACAGACGCTCGCGGAGTTCTGTGACGACGACCTGCCTATCTACACCGACGGCGAGGCGGGGGCGGAGTACACGTTGGGTGAACTGCTCCCGACGACGATTACCCCGGGCCACCTCGACAGATGACGGGCGACAGCGAGGACCCGAACGACGACGAGCAGTACCACCTCGCCGTCGGTCCCGACGACGTGGCAGACAGCGTGCTCTTACCGGGCAACCCGGAACGCGTCGAGAAGGTCGTCGCCGACTGGGACGACTACGAGGTGACCGGCGAGCACCGGGAGTACCGGACCGCGACCGGAACGCACGACGGGACGCCCATCTCCGTGACTTCGACCGGTATCGGGTCGCCGTCGGCGGCTATCGCCGTCGAGGAACTGGCTCGCGTCGGCGTCGACACCCTGCTTCGGGTCGGGTCCTGTGGGAGCATCCAACCGGAGGCCAGCGTCGGGGATTTGGTCATCACCACGGGTGCCGTCAGACAAGAGGGAACGAGCAAGGAGTACGTCCGCGAGGACTACCCCGCGAGCGCCGACCACCGCGTCGTCTCGGCGCTGGTCGCCGCCGCCGAGGAACTGGGCTACGACTACCACCTCGGCGTCACCTGCTCGACCGACAGCTTCTACGCCGGCCAGTCACGCCCCGGGTTCGACGGCTTCGAGGCCCGCGACAGCGACGCCAAACTCGACGAACTCCGGCAGGCCGGCGTCGTCAACTTCGAGATGGAGGCGGCGAGCATCCTCACACTCGCCAGCATCTACGGCCTCCGGGCCGGCGCTGTCTGTACGGTCTACGCCAACCGCGAGACGGGGGAGTTCCGAACCGAAGGCGAGCGCAAAGCGACGAAGTGTGCGAGTCTCGCCGTCACCTACCTCGAACGGATGGACGAGGCCGTCGAAGAAGCGGACGCCGACGGGTGGCACGCCGGTCTCTCTATCGAGCGGTAGCCCCGGTGGTACGCGTTCGCACGCTACCCGAACGCTCATTTTCGAGCCCGCTGGTACGACCCGTATGGGGAATTCGGACCGGGAAAACCGGAAACTGTGGGACGCGTGGAGCGACGATCATCAGGCGCTGTGGAACGCGGCTACTGCCGAGGGCGGGCTTCCACCGGTGTACTCGCCGTTGCCCGATCCAGCGTCGATGGCGGACTGGCAGGCCGACCGGTTACCGGCCCGCGAAGACACCGCGTTCGTCGAACTGGGCTGTGGCGGTGGGCAGGGAACGGTCGGCGTCGCCCGCGACGGCGTCGAGAGGGCCGTCGGTGTCGACTTCTCTATCGAGCAACTCCGCCACGCGATTCGCCTGCGAAACCTGTACGGCGTCGACGCGCGGTTCGTCACGGGCGACGTGACGGACGTACCGCTCGCCGACGGCGCGTTCGACGTGGCGTACTCGGGGTTCGTCTACTTCATGGTCGAAGACCTCGACGCGGCGCTCACAGAGGCGCACCGTCTGCTCCGGGACGGAGGCGTTCTCACCTTCGACGTACCACACCCGTTTCACGAACTGTTCGACCCCGAGACGCTGGCCCTCGAACGGAGCTACCACGTCACCGGTCCTCGACGCGACAAGCACGACGACGTACTCCACGACGACATCGTCGTCTTCGACCGAACTGTGGGTGACCTCCACGCGGCACTCGTCGACGCGGGATTCACCGTGAAGGAAGTGTACGAAGTCCCGCAGAGCGACGACCCGGACGACTACGACGAGGACCCCGGCGGCAGTTCGTCGCCGGAGCTACGAGCGAAGGTGCCGCGAACGCTTGGCTTCTGGGCCGTCGCGGACTGAGTCACCGGCGGTGGGCCGGGAGCGGCCTCCGTGCCGCGACGACGGGGGAGGGCAGGCCGCGAGCAGACAGAGAGCAGAATACGGGGCGGCCAGCATCCGGCGGCGACGCCGCCGGTTCACGGCCACGAACGGAGTGAGTGGCCGCCTTTTTGGCCCACGTTTTTCGAGGAGCGGTTCGTGCGAAGCGCGAACCCGACGCCGAAAAAGGTGGTCGCTACATGTCCGGCCACGCCTTCGCGGCGCGACCGATGCCGGTGACGTCGGCGATCCAGCGGGCGGCGATGCCCTTCTTCAGCATCTTCGCCGGGAAGCCACCGAAGGTGTCGATGGGCATGCCCATCACGTCGTGGGCGACGGCTTCCTCGCCGACGGAGATGACGGTCCCCTTGTCCTTGTGGGTCCACGTCTTCAGCGGCTGGCCGCGGACCGCACGGGCGAGGTTCTGCCCGGCGACCTCGGCGGCCTGCCACGCGGCCTGTGCCGTCGGCGGGGCGGGCTGTTCGCCCGGCTGGTCGATGAGGGCGCAGTCGCCGATGGCGAAGACGCGCTCGTCCTCGGTCTGGAAGTCGCCCTCGGAGTGGATGCGGTGGTTGCGCTCGTCTTTCTCTAAGTCGACGTCGCGCACGCAGTCGCGACCGGTGATACCGCCGGTCCAGATGAGCGTGTCGTAGTCGAGTTCCTCGTCGTCGCCGATGTACACCGTCTCCTCGTCGACCTCGCCGATGAAGTCGCCGGTGAGGATGTTCACGTCGGCGTCTTCCAGCCGCTTACGCAGGGCACCCTGTAGTTCGGGGTCGTTGCCGGGGAAAATCTCGTCGAGGCCTTCGACGAGGTGGATGTCGATGGGGGCGCGGTGGTTGTCGCGGAACTCGGCGATTTCGCCGGCCGTCTGGATGCCAGAGAGACCGGCACCGCCGACGATGACCTGTGCCGGGTCGCTCTGGGAGGCGTCGCGGGCGGCCTGCTGAATCGCGTCGTGGATACCCAGCGCGTCGTCTAAGCTCTTTAGGGTGTGGGCGTACTCTTCGAGGCCGTCGATACCGAAGAAAGCCGTCTGAGAACCCAAGCCGACGAGGAGGTAGTCGTACTCGACGTCGTCGCCGGATTCGAGTTCGACGAGTCGGTCCTCGGTGTCGATGTCGACGACGGTATCCTGACGGAAGTTGGTCGTCGGCTGCTTGATCTCGTGGATCGGGATGGCGATCTTCTCCTGAACGGACGGGTCCCGAATACACCGGTGAGACTCGTGCAAGACGAGGTGGTAGTCCGTGTCGGAGATCCAGGTGACGTCGGCTTCACCGTTCAGTTCGTCTTCGAGGCTCTTGATGGCGCCTGCACCGGCATACCCCGCACCGAGTACGACGACCTTGTCGCTCATACTGGCGAGTCCGGGACCGGGTGATACAAAGGCTACGAAATCGCCGTCAGAGAACTGTCCACCTCAGTAATCAATCCTTGACGACGCTTCGGGAGAGCCGCTGCTTACGGGGTGGTCGGGAAACGCCGACAGACAGAGATGACCGTAAAAAGAACCGGCTGCCGAGTCAGTGCTCGGGTTCGCCGGCCGGGGCTCGCATGTCGTCGATAGCGAGGATGAGTTTGTTGTTCGTGTCGTCTTTGCCCTCGAGTGTCCCGATGATCTGGAGTTTCGAGAGCGGCGTCGGGCCGACGGTGACCGAGTCGCCCTCGTGGAACTCCGAGAGTGACCCCTGAAGCTGAATCTCGGCGCGACACTCTTCGGGGTGGTGGACACTCGTGAGGTCGATCTCCTCGACGTTCGCGTGCTCGACGAGGTCGCCGTTGTGCCGAAGGGGCACCTCGGCGGCCTGGTCCATGTCCTGAATCTGGAGCGCGTCGTAGGCCGTCGCGGTCGGCTTGTAGCCGCCCTTCGGTCCGGGGACGCCCTCGACCAGTTGCAGGGCCTTCAGGCTCTGCATCTGGTTCCGGATGGTACCGGGGTTGCGGTCGACCTTCTCTGCGATATCTTCACCTTTGACTGCGCTCTCGCTCTCCCTGTACAGGTTTACGAGTTCCTGCAGAATATTTTTCTGACTGGGTGTCAGCTCGATTGAAGACATAATAGGTCGTTCGGTACAGCCGTTCTTAAAAGCGACGGTGCTGCATACCGTTCCCGGCCCTCGTCCCCGAATTTTTGTTCACGACTGAGAAGAATAAAACGACACCCATTTACTGGTTGGTGGGCCTGCCAAAGGTATGGACGGACAACGTGTTCTCGTGACCGGCGGCGGCGGGTTCATCGGGTCGAACCTCGCGAACGCGCTCGCGGCCGACAACGACGTCGTCGCGCTCGACGACGGCTATCTCGGCACCGAGGAAAACGTCGACGACGCGGTCGAGTACGTCGACCGGAGCGTCCTCGAAGACGACCTGCCGACAGACGTCGACGTGGTGTTCCACCTCGCAGCGTTGTCCTCGTACGCGATGCACGAAGACGACCCGACCCACGGCGCCCGCATCAACGTCGAAGGGTTCGTCAACGTCGTCGAACAAGCCCGTGACGACGGGTGTGATACCGTCGTCTATGCCTCGACCTCTTCTATCTACGGCGACCGAACGGAACCGTCGCCCGAGGACATGGACGTGACCGCGAACAGCGGGTACGAGGCGTCGAAACTCGCCCGGGAGGCGTACGCCGAGTACTTCCACAACCACTACGACATGTCGATGGCCGGTATGCGCTTTTTCTCGGTGTATCAGGGCATGGAAGAGGGCGCCGAAGAGCACAAGGGCGAGTACGCGAACCTCATCGCCCAGTTCGCCGACGACATCGCCAACGGGCGACGACCGGTCATCTGGGGCGATGGCAGTCACACGCGTGATTTCACTCACGTCGACGACGTCGTGTGCGGCCTCGAACTGGCCGCCGACCACGAACTCACCGGCGTCTACAACCTCGGGACCGGCAAGCAGTACAGTATCACCCATCTCGTCGAGCAACTCAACGAGGCGTTGGGGACCGACGTCGAACCGGTGTACGAGGAGAACCCGATCCCCGAGGACGTCTTCGTCCACGACACCTGTGCCGACGCCTCGAAGATGCGAGCGGCGACGGGGTGGGAACCGGCGATCTCCTTCGACGAGGGCGTCGAACTCGTCTGTGCACAGTACGAGTAGGCACCGACACGCCGACCGCTACGAGTCCGGGCGCTCGACGCCGGTGAATTCGATGCGGGCGCCGCCGTCCGTCCCGTTCGTGGCCGACACCATCCAGTCGTGGGCCGCTGCGATCTCACGGACGATAGAGAGTCCGAACCCCGTTCCGTCCGAAGACGTGGTGTACCCGGCATCGAACAGGTCGTCGCCGCCGGCATCCGGAAACCCGGGCCCGTCGTCCTCGACGTAGAACCCGGTGGCGCTGGTCAGGGGACCGACCCGAACGGTGACCGACGCGCCGCCGTGTTCGATGGCGTTTCTAAAGACGTTGGCCATCAACTGTCTGAGGCGGCTCTCGTCACCGAGTATCGTCCCGAGTGCGCCGTCGCGTTCGACGGTCGCATCGGGTGCGTCGACCGACGACCACGTCACGTTCACGACGTCGTCTAAATCGACGGGCGACTTCGTCACGACCTGCGTCCCCTGTCTGGCGAGCGTCAACACGTCGTCGATGAGTTCGTCGATTCGTTCGAGGGCACGCTCGATGCTGTCGAGGTTCTCGGCGACCGCCTCGAAGTCGTCGGCGTCTCGGGCGAGTTCGAGGCGCAACAACGCCAACTGGAGCGGGTTTCGAAGGTCGTGGCTCACCATGTTAGCAAAGCGATGCAACCGTTCGTTCTGCCGTCTGACCTGTTCTTGACGCGCCTTCCGTTCGGATATATCGCGCGTGACGCCGATGAGGCCGACCACGTCGCCGTCCGGACCTCGCCACGGCACCTTCGACGTGAGGTTCCACTGGTCGAGCATCGGGAGGTACTCGACCTTGTCGATGACCGACTCGTCCTCCTCGATGACGTGCATATCCTCGACGTAGGCCCGCCGGGCGTGACGATTGGCTACCATGCCGATTTCGGGGTCCGTCTTGCCGAGGAACTCGTCCAGTGTGTCTCCGAAGTAGCCGGCACTGACGTACCGGTGGCGGGCCTGTTCGTCTTTGACGTAGAGGTGGACGGGGATGGAGTCGAAAATCGAGTCGAACAGCCTGCTCTTGTGGAGAAGTTCCTCTAGCCGGGCACGGTCGATACCGTCCCGGAGCAACCGATCGACTGTCGCCGCGTCGACGTTCGCGACGAACGGTCCCTCGGGGTCCGCCGTGTGTACGTCGCCGATATCGTCGTCGAAGCTCAGGTCCGATATCACAGTCGCCAAGGTGTCGAAGGCCTCGGGACCCTCGTGGACGACGAACTCGTCGACGGCGGTTCCGACCGCACGTGTGGCCGCCGACTCACTGTCGGGACTCGCGAACAAAATCACGGGGAGACAGGGATGGGTCTCACAGACCCGCTCAGCGGCCTCGATACCGTCGAACTGGTCGGTTCGGTGAGCGACGACCAGACAGTCGATGTCGGGCCACGCCAGCCGTTCGAGTGCGTCCTCGGTCGACGTGGTGGCGTAGACAGTCACGTCCGCTCGCGATTCGAGTTCCCGTTCCACGGTGTTGGTACGGGACTCGACGGCGCCCAGATAGAGGACGTGGGAAGTCGCGGCGTTTTCGTCGTGCCCCATTGATGAGTACAGTTTGTCGTAGTGGTAACTTAACCGTGCCCCTGTCCTTTATTCGTTGGACCGACAACGGCCTGTATGGACAGAACAGTTCGTGTGCTCGGGGTCCCGATGGACCTCGGGGCGGACCGGCGGGGCGTCGATATGGGTCCGTCGGCGATCAGATACGGCGGTCTGGCGGACCAATTCGAGAAGCTGGGAACGTCCTGCATCGACAGCGGCGACCTCGCAGTCCCACGGCCCGAGGAGCGCGACCCCGACGCCGACGAGCCAAGCGGCGGGCGGGCGAAGTTCCGCCGGGAGACCGAAGAGGTCTGTGAGGACGTCCGGACCGCCGTCCGAGGGACTATCGACGACGGCGAATTTCCGCTCGTCCTCGGTGGCGACCACTCCATCGCCATCGGGACCGTCGCCGGCGCCGCCGACCCCGACGAGTCGCTGGGCATCGTCTGGTTCGACGCCCACGGTGATTTCAATACGCCGCAGACGACGCCGAGTGGCAACATCCACGGGATGTCCCTCGCCGGCATTCTCGGGAAGGGATCGTTCGGGGACGAACCGTGGGCGCACACGCCCGCGGTCAGTGAGGAGAACGTCGTGTTGGTCGGGCTGCGCGACGTCGACGACGAGGAGCGCGAACTGATCAACGAGAGCGACGTGACCGCCTACACGATGTCGGACATCGACGCGAGAAGCGTCCCGACAGTGGTCGACGAAGCGATCGACATCGCCACGGACGGGACCGACGCCATCCACGTCTCGCTGGACCTCGACTGGTTAGACCCGACGGAAGCGCCGGGCGTCGGAACGCCGGTTCGGGGCGGGGTCTCCTACCGCGAGGCCCACATCGCGATGGAGTACGTCGCGGAACGACGCGACCAGTTGCGCTCGATGGAGATGGTCGAGGTCAATCCGATCCTCGATGACCACAATCGAACGGCGGAACTCGCCTGCGAACTGGCCGCGAGCGCCTTCGGGAAAGTCGTCCTCTAGGTGCACGCGAAGGTATCGAGGTTGGCGTAGTCGGCGATGATACCGTCCGCGCCGCTATCGAGCGCTCGACGGGCGTCCTGCCAGTCGCAGACGGTCCAGCAGTAAAGCGGTGCGTCGACGTCGGCAGCGGTGGCGACCAACCGTTCGCTACCGTCCTCGCTGAGCGTCGATACCGGGACGTTGACCCCGTCGACGTCGTAGCGCCGGGCGACCGTCACGCCGGCGTCGACACACTCCGGTGCGACGAGGACGGCCACCGAAGCATCGGGTGCCTGCTCTACCGCGGTCGCGAGGGCCCCCTCGTAAAACGACGAGTAGACGACGTCGTTCTGGAACTGGTCGACGACCCGGTACACCGACTCGACGAACGGGAGCCAGCGCTGTTTGGCCCGTTCTCGCTCCTCGCTGTTGAGCGCCTGTCCCGGCCGAACCGCGTCGCTGCCGGGGTTCTTCAGTTCGACGTTGACGGTGACGTGGTCCGGGACTGCGGCCAGCACTGTCTCCAGTAACGGCACCCGCTCCTCGGTTCCGAGAACCCGCGCGGTGGTGACGACGTCCGTCGACTGCTTCCAGACGACGCCCTCGCCGTCCGTGATGCCGCGACTCTCGCCTCGGCCGTCGAGTCGCCGGTCGTGGAAGACGACCACGTCGCCGTCGGCCGTCGGTTGGACGTCTATCTCGACGGCGTCGACGCCACTCTCGGCGGCCGCCCGCACTGCTGCGACGGTGTTCTCCGGATTCTGCCCGGCGAAGCCGCGATGAGCGACGACGGTCGGAGTCGTCACGGTGTCGCTCCGTCAGGATACCGGTCTCTGTGCTGTCGCATGGTCGTCGTTCTCGTCCACCGACCGTGAAAGTATGGGGCCGAAAAGGTCGCTCGCGACGCCCGTGGGCCGACTACTCGTCTGTCACCGCCGGGACGACGGTGACACTCGCCACGCTGTCGGCACCCTCTACGTCCATGATGGTGACACCTTTCGTGTTCCGGCCGACCTGCGAGACGTCGCCGGCGCGGATACGCATTATCTGCCCGTTCTCGGACATGATGACGAGGTGGTCGTCGTCGCGGACCGCTTTGGCCGTCGACACCGGGCCGTTACGGTCGTCGGTCTTGATGTCGATGAGGCCCTGTCCGTAGCGGGACTGCGGCCGGTACTCCGTCAGTGGCGTCCGTTTGCCGTAGCCGTTCTTGGTGACTGTCAGCAGCGACCGGTCGTCGTCGTCCGTCGTCGCGACCATCGCGGCGACGCGGTCGTCGTCCTGCAGTTTGATGCCGTGGACGCCGCGGGCCGAGCGCCCCATCTCGCTGACCTCGTTCTCGTCGAAGCGGATGGTCATCCCCTGCTCGGTGGCGATGACGAGGTCACCGGTGCCGTCGGTGACGTCCACGTCGACGAGTTCGTCGCCCGCTTCGAGTTTCGCGGCCCGGATACCCGTCGAGAGGATGTTCTCGAACTGGTCACAGCAGGTCCGCTTGACGTAGCCGTTCCGGGTGACCATCGTGATGCACTCGTCGGCCTCGAACTCGTCGGTCGAGACGACGGCGGTGATCTCCTCGCCGTCGTCCAACGAGAGGAGGTTGATGGCCGACTTCCCGCGGGCGGTGCGTGACATCTCGGGCACCTCGTAGGTCTTCAGGCGGTAGACCTGTCCCTGATTGGTGAAACAGAGCAGGTAGTCGTGGCTGTTGGCTCTGAACACCTTCGAGACGCGGTCGCCCTCCTTGGGGTCGGCCCCGATGATGCCCTTCCCGCCGCGGTTTTGCGGGTCGAACTGCTCGACGGGCATCCGCTTGATGTAGTCGTCCTCCGTGACGACGACGACGCAGTCTTCCTCGGGGATGAGGTCCTCGTGGGTGACCTGCCCTTCGTCCTCGATGATGCTGGTCCGTCGGTCGTCGTCGTACTCGTCTTTGATCTCGCGGAGTTCGTCTTTGATGACGCCGTCGAGTTTCTCCGAACTCGCGAGGACGGCTTCGAGGTACTCGATGGTCTCTTGGACCTCCTCGTACTCGGCCTCTATCTCGGCCGACTCCATCGAGGTGAGCGAGCCCAGTTGCATCCGGACGATGTGGGCCGCTTGCGCCTCCGAGAAGTCGAACGACTCCTGCAGGCCGGCGCGGGCGGCGTCCCGGTCCTCGCTGTTGCGGATGAGTTCGACCACGTTCTCGACGTTCTCCAGCGCTTTCAGACGCCCTTCGAGGATGTGGGCGCGGTCCTCGGCCTCTTCGAGGTCGTGTTCGGAGCGTCGGCGAACGACCTCGCGGCGGTGTTCGACGTAGTATTCGAGCGTCTCCTTCAGGGAGAGGACCTTCGGTTGGCCGTCGACCAGCGAGAGGTTGATGACGCCGAAGGTGGATTCGAGGTGGTGGTCCAGCAGTCGGTTCTCGACGACGTCGACGTTCGCGCCGCGTTTGAGTTCGACCACGATGCGGACGCCGTTGCGGTCCGATTCGTCGCGCAGGTCAGAGATGCCCTCTATCTTCCCCTCGTTGACGTCGTCGGCGATTCGCTCGACGACGCGGGCCTTGTTCTCCTGGTAGGGGAGTTCGCTGATGACGATGCGGCCCGCCTCGCGGTCGACTTCGTACTCGGCGCGGACTCGCAGGCGGCCTCGGCCGGTCGTGTACGCCGAGTAGATGGCGTCGCGGCCGACGATGTTCCCGCCGGTCGGGAAGTCAGGCCCCTTGACGTGTTCCATCAGGTCCTCGACGGTGCAGTCGGGGTTGTCGATGAGGTGTCTCGTCGCGTCGACGAGTTCGCCGAGGTTGTGCGGCGGGATGTTGGTCGACATCCCGACGGCGATGCCCGAAGACCCGTTGAGCAGGAGACTCGGCACTTTCGCCGGGAGGACGTCCGGTTCCTGTAGTCGGTCGTCGTAGTTGCTGGAGAAGTCGACGGTGTCTTTCTCGATGTCTGCGAGCAGTTCCTCGGCGATAGGGGCCATGCGGGCCTCCGTGTATCGCATCGCGGCGGCCGGGTCGCCGTCCATCGACCCGAAGTTCCCCTGCCCGTCGACGAGCGGGTACCGCATCGAGAAGTCCTGTGCCATCCGGACGAGCGTGTCGTAGATGGCGCTGTCACCGTGGGGGTGGTAGTCACCCATCGTCTCGCCGACGATGGACGAGGACTTCCGGTGGCTAGAGCCGGAGGAGACGCCCATCTCGTGCATCGCATAGAGGATGCGTCGGTGGACGGGTTTCAGCCCGTCGCGGACGTCCGGGAGCGCCCGACCCGCGATGACCGACATCGCGTAGTCGATGTAGGACTGCTCCATCTCGTCTTCGATGCGGACGTGTTTGATCTGCTCTGCCGGCGCGTTGGCGTCGTCGGATACGTCTGAACTCATATGTCGACCCACTCCGCTTCAGGCGAGTGTTCCTTGATGAACTCCTTCCGTGGCTCGACGGCGTCGCCCATCAGGATGTTGAACATCCGGTCGGCGGCCGCCGCGTCCTCGATAGTTATCTGCTTCAGGATGCGGTGCTCCGGGTCCATCGTCGTCTCCCAGAGCTGTTCGGGGTTCATCTCCCCGAGACCCTTGAACCGCTGGACCTGCGTCGGGTTGCCGTCGCACTTCTCCTCGACGATGCGGTCCCGTTCCTCTTCGGTCATCGCGTCGTACGTCTCACCCCGGTATCGAACGCGGTACAGCGGCGGTTGGGAGGCGTAGACGTAGCCCGCCTCGATGAGCGGCTTCATGTGCCGATAGAGAAGCGTCAACAACAGCGTGCGGATGTGGGCGCCGTCGACGTCGGCGTCCGTCATCATGATTATCTTCTCGTAACGGAGGTCCTCGATGTCGAACTCGTCGCCGATGCCGGTACCCAGCGCCGTGATGAGGTTCCGAATCTCGTCGTTCTCCAGAATGCGGTCGAGGCGGTGTTTCTCGACGTTCAGAATCTTCCCTTTGATGGGGAGGATGGCCTGGAACTCGGGATTCCGTCCCTGTTTGGCACTGCCGCCGGCGGAGTCGCCCTCCACGACGAACAGTTCGGCCTCCTCAGGGTCCCGCGTCTGGCAGTCGGCCAGCTTTCCGGGTAAGGCCGTCGAGTCCAGCGCGGACTTCCGGCGGGTGAGTTTCTCGGCCTTCTTCGCGGCTTTGCGGGCCTTCGCCGCCTCGACTGCCTTGCCGATGATAGCTTCGGCGGTGTCGGGGTTCTCCTCGAAGAAGGTCGAGAGGCCGTCGTGCATGGCCGACTCGACGATGCCGCGGACCTCGCTGTTGCCGAGTTTCGTCTTCGTCTGGCCCTCGAACTGCGGGTCCGGGTGTTTCACGGAGATGACCGCCGTGAGTCCCTCGCGGATGTCGTCGCCTTTCAGCGTGTCGTCTAGATCTTTCAGCAGATTGTTGTCCGTGGCGTAGTCGTTGACCACGCGCGTCAGCGACGTTTTGAACCCGGTAAGGTGGCTCCCGCCCTCGCGCGTGTTGATGTTGTTCGCGAAAGCGTGAATCGAGCCTTGCAGGTCCGCGGTCCCTTGCATCGCGATCTCGACCTGCACGACGCCGTCGGCTATCTCCTCCTCGTCCTCGAAGTAGACGACGTCCCGATGAAGCGGGTCTTTCGTCTCGTTGAGGAACTCGACGAACTCCTTGATACCGCCCTGGTACTCGAAGGTCTCCTCGTTCCCGTCGCGTTCGTCGTCGATGGTGATCGCCACGCCGGAGTTGAGGAAGGCGAGTTCGCGAAGCCGGGATTCGAGCGTGGAGAAAGTGAACTCGCCCGTCTCGAAGATGTCGTCGTCGGGCCAGAACCGGACCGTCGTTCCGGTCTCCTCGTCGGGTTCGAGGTCACGGACGCGTTTCAGTTCGTACTCGGGTTCGCCGTGGTCGAAGCGCTGGCGCCACAGCGCGCCGTCGCGCTTGACGTCGACTTCCAGCCACTTCGAGAGGGCGTTGACGACGCTCACCCCGACGCCGTGGAGGCCGCCGGAGACCTGATAGGACTTGTTGTCGAACTTCCCGCCCGCGTGGAGGATGGTCATCACGACTTCGACGGCCGGGCGGCCGTGCTCTTCGTGTTCGTCGACGGGGATACCGCGTCCGTCGTCGCTGACGGAGACGGATCCGTCGTCGTGTATCGTCACCTCGATCGTGTCACAGTAGCCCGCGAGGGCCTCGTCGATAGCGTTGTCGACGACCTCGTAGACGAGATGGTGGAGACCACGGGCGTCCGTGGACCCGATGTACATCGCAGGCCGTTTGCGTACGGCCTCCAGCCCTTCTAAGGTCTGGATAGACTTTGCGCCGTACTCATCAGACTCTCCTGACATAGGAATTGATTCACCCTAGCAGGCCACCCTTCATAAAACTCCCGCACGCGCGTGTGCGCGCCGGCCGTAACACGTTTAATCCATCCCTACCACCGGGGTCGAAACGCGCTCTCGCGCCCCTTCACTTTCACCGTGGTGGCGATTACCTTTTAACCCCGACGGCGGTACCTACCGCACGACATGACCTCGTATCAGTCGCGACTCGGTGAAGGCGAGGGCATCGCCGAGGAGTTGGCCGAATCACAGCGGGCCATCTCCATCGCCGAGTTCTTCGAGAAGAACAAGCACATGCTGGGCTTCGACTCGGAGGCCCGGGCGCTGGTCACCGCCGTCAAGGAGGCGGTGGACAACGCGCTCGACGCCTGCGAGGAAGCCGGCATCAAGCCCGACATCTACGTCGAGATACAGGAGGCCGGCGACTACTACAAACTGGTCGTCGAGGACAACGGCCCCGGCATCACGAAAGAGCAGTTGCCGAAGATTTTCGGGAAGCTACTGTACGGCTCTCGGTTCCACGCGCGCGAGCAGAACCGCGGGCAGCAGGGTATCGGTATCTCCGCCGCCGTTCTCTACTCTCAGCTCACCTCCGGGAAGCCCGCGAAGATCACGTCTCGACCGAAGGGGCAGGCAGACGCCCAGTACTTCGAACTCATCGTCGACACCGACACCAACGAACCCGAAATCAGCGTCGACGAGACCACCTCGTGGGAGCGCCCACACGGGACACGCATCGAACTGGAGATGGAGGCCAACATGCGCGCACGCAACAGCCTCCACGACTACATCCAGGACACCGCCGTCGTCAATCCGCACGCCCGCATCGAGTTCGACGAACCCGGTCTCGACGAACCGCTGAAGTTCGAACGCGTCGAGGGCGCACAACTCCCCGACGAGACGGAGGAGATTCGCCCGCACCCCCACGGCGTCGAACTCGGGACGCTCCTGAAGATGCTCGAAGCCACCGATTCGTACTCTATCTCCGGCTTCGTACAGGAGGAGTTCACCCGCGTCGGCGGGAAGACCGCAGACAGCATCATCGCCAACTTCAACGACCGACACTTCGGCCGTGGGATGGCGTGGAAGCCCCCACAACTACAGGAGGACGCGGACGTCGAGACGGCCGTCGAGGACGCCGTCGCCAACAAGGACGCCACCGCGACGGCCGAGTTCGCCGCCGCCGTCAACGAGGCCATCCACGACCGTGACCGCGTCGCCCATCACGAGATAGCGGCTATCGTCGACGAGGCTGCGGAGACGGTCGAGGCGAACCACGACACGACGTTCGGGTCGACGGTCCGGGAGAACGCCGTCGAGGCCGCGTGGCACTGCGTCACCGCCGAGCGGTCCAGTGACCTCTACGAACTGGTCGACGCCGCGACCACCGTCAGAAAAGACGACGCGGCCGTCGAGGGACTGGCGAGCAGACTCGCAGATAAATTCGACGACGGTCACCACCGACTCACCCGGGACGAGTTCCGTGCGTACGTCGACCGCGCCGCTGATATGACCGAAGACCACGACGACGCCACCTTCGGCGAGACGGCCCGCGAGAACGTCGTCGACGAACTGTGGAACGCGGCAGTCCCGATTCCGGACGACCCACCGAACGTCTCCGAAGTCGCCGACGACCGGGACACCGCCAGCCGACTGCTGGAGGCGATGCGCGAGACGGACATCATCGCGCCGCCGACGGACTGTCTGGCTCCCATCGGTGCGGAACTGGTCGAGGAGGGCCTGCGCAAGGAGTTCGACGCGGACTTCTATGCGGCCTCCACGCGCGATGCGTCGGTCCACGGCGGCGACCCGTTCATCGTCGAGGCCGGCATCGCCTACGGCGGCGACCTTCCGGCCGAGGGGAGCGTCGACGTGATGCGCTTTGCCAACCGAGTGCCGCTGGTCTACCAGCGCGGGGCCTGTGCGACCACGGACGTGGTCAAGACCATCAACTGGCGCAACTACAACCTGGACCAGCCCGGCGGCTCTGGCATCCCGAACGGCCCGGCGGTCATCATGGTCCACGTCGCCTCGACGAACGTCCCCTTTACGAGCGAGTCCAAAGACGCCATCGCGAACGTCCCCGAGATGGAAGACGAGATAGAACTCGCTATCCGGGAAGCCGCCCGCGAACTCAAGAGCTACCTCAACAAGCGCCGCTCGCTGCAACAGCGCCGGGAGAAGCAGGACAAACTCGCGACCATCCTCCCGGAGATGGCCGAGAAGTTGACCGAAGTGACCGCAAACGAGGAACTGGACATCGACGACTCGCTGGCCCGTATCATGAACAACGTCCTCGTCGAGCGAGAGGTCGAGGACGGCACCGTTCGACTCGCCGTCGAGAACAACGACGATACGAACGCAGACGTCGACCTGACCGACATCGTCACCGCCGAACCGGAGGTCACCAACGGCGCGACGGTGGTCGAGATGGACGGCGAGTGGTTCGTGAAGTGGTCGCCGACGGTGGCGGCCGGCGAGCGATCGGTCTTAGAGTACAGCGTGGCAGACGACGCCGAATTCACCGTCTCCGTCGACGGTGTCGAGGACGAGAAACTGACGGTGGACGCCTGATATGAGCACTGATAGCGACGATACACCCGACACTGAGGTAGCCCGCGAGAAACTCATCGACCTCGCGGCGGAGTTCTACGACCAGTTCGCCGAGGGCGACGTCCCGACGATGACGATTCCCACCCGGACGAAGTCCAACATCGAGTACGACGAGGACAAGGACGTCTGGGTGTACGGCGACCGTACCTCGACCCGGTCGGCCAAGACCGTCTCCGGTGCCGAGAAACTCCTGAAGGCGACCTACACCATCGACTTCCTCGCAAGGCAACTCGACGAGGACCGTTCGTCTACCCTGCGTGAACTGTACTACCTCTCGGAGTCGTGGGACGTAGAGGAAGCGCAGTTCAACAGTCAAGACGAGTCCAACGACCTCGTCGAGGACTTAGAAATCGTCTCGGACGTCACCCGCGAGGACTTCCACATGCGCCCCGAGGAGTCCGGGGCGACCATCATGGGGCCGCTGAAACTGCGCGAACAGACCCGACGGGGCGAACGCGAGATTCACTGTCAGAAAGACGTCGGCGAAGGCGGCTACCAGATTCCGAACAACCCCGACACCATCGAGTTCTTAGAGAACGACGCCGACTTCGTCCTCTGCGTGGAGACCGGTGGGATGCGGGACCGCCTCGTCGAGAACGGGTTCGACGAGGAGTACAACGTCATCGTCGTCCACCTCAAGGGCCAACCGGCACGGGCGACCCGCCGCATCACGAAGCGACTCCACGACGAACTCGACCTGCCGGTCGTGGTGTTCACTGACGGTGACCCGTGGTCGTATCGCATCTACGGGTCCGTCGCGTACGGCTCTATCAAGTCGGCCCACCTCTCAGAGTATCTGGCGACCCCGGCGGCGCAGTTCGTCGGCATCCGCCCGGAAGACATCGTGGAGTACGACCTGCCGACGGACCCGCTCAGCGACTCTGACATCAACGCGTTAGAGTCCGAACTGGAGGACCCGCGCTTCCAGACCGAGTTCTGGAAAGAACAGATCGAACTCCAGCTAGACATCGGGAAGAAGGCCGAACAGCAGGCGCTCGCCTCGCGCGGCCTCGACTTCGTCACCGACACCTACCTGCCCGAGCGACTGAGCGAGATGGACGTCATCTGAGGACCGCTGACACCGTGTGAAACGGAACTGTCAGCCGGTTTCGGAGGGCTCTCGCTCGTCGTCGAACACCGACCGTCCGGACGCGCGGGGCGGCAGGTCGACGCTCGTGCCGAGCAAGTCGGCGAGCGACGGTGCGACGGCGCGGGCGTCGACGAGGTCCCCGACCGACGCCGTCTGTGCAGCGGGCCCACCGAGAGCGAAGAGTCCCATCGTCTCCGGGTCGACGCGCCCGTGGGACCCGCCGACGACAGTGGGGTCGAGCGAGACCATCCCGTCCTCGCCGAGGAACAATTCGCACGGGTCGAACCCCGGTTTGTCGTGGATGTCGACGTCGGTCGCGTACGACGGGAGTCGGCCGTCAGGCTCCCACCAGTAGTACTGGAACCACGCCGACTCGTCGGCGACGAGGACGAAGTCACCGGCGTCGGGATGGTCGATACACCGGGCGCTTTTCCCCGCGTCACCGAGGACGACGTCGACGCCGTCGAGCGCTTCGAGTTCCTCCCGAACCTCGGTTCGGATTCGCTGGTCGGCGTACACGTGGGCGACCTGATGGTCTACGACGGCGAACGCGTCGGAGTTCGAGAGGTCGACGTCGCCGTCCTCGCCGACAGTCAGATGTCCCTCCCGGGCCAGTCGTCTGTTCGGGAACACGGGGCTGTCGACGTCGTGAAAGCCGTACTCGCTCAGGACGGCGACCGCCGTCTCCGCCCATCGGTCGGTCGCTCGGAGGTCGGCGAGGAACGACCCGACCATCTCGTCCACCGTTTCGACGGCCGCAGTCATCTCGGTGGAGGACGGGCCGTGTCGCTGTGCATCGTAGTCCAGATGGGGGAGATACACCCAGAGCAAGTCCGGGTCGTACCGGTCGACGGCCTCGGTGGCGGCCGTCAGTATCCACTCGCTGCTCTCAGCGTTCGCTCCGGGTCCCCAGTAGCGATGCAGAGGGAAGTGACCGTGCTCTGCTTCGAGCGCGTCGTAGAACCCGTCGGGATTCGTCCAGCAGTTCATCTCCAGCATGTCGTTGTTCTCGTCCTCGATGGGCGAGGGCGTCACGGCGACATCCGCGTTCGTCCCGACGAGGTGCTGGAAGAACAGGACGCCAGTCGTCGCGCCGGCGTCGCTGGCCGACTCCCAGAGCCGTGTCCGGTCACCCCGCTCTCGACCCCAGAACGTCACCGTGTCGCGCTCGCGGTCGTAGCGACCGTTCGCCACGTCGCCGTGGTCGGCGGGAGAAAGCCCGGTTCCGAGCGTCGTCTGACTCGTGACGGTGACGGCCGGGAACGGCGGACGGAGACGAGCGGTGGAGGGGGCGTCCGGGCCGCCGACGAGTCGGCTGATGTTCGGTGCAGCATCGAGATGAGACGGCTGGAGACCGACCACGTCCAGTACGATGACTCGACCGGCCGCCGTGGAGGCAGTCACGACAGAACCCCTCCGTCGACGACCGATAGTACCGCGATAGTCGCTCCGGTCGATTCGACGGAGTGTCGGCCACAGCGGGCCCTGACGACGGTCTCGTGCATACTGTATAGAACGTCGGTACCGTCGGGTGAGCGTTGCTTAGTTAGTGTGTCTATTCTGTAAGTAGATGGGTCGTAGACGGGGAATAACTTCGTGTGGGTGTGCCGTCTCGCCCAGCGATGCGAATCATCGACCCACACATGCACATGGTCTCGCGCTCGACCGACGACTACGAGCGCGCCAGACGAGCGGGCGTCGAGTGCTGTATCGAACCGGCGTTCTGGAGCGGGCAGGACAAGCACAACGCCGGTGCCTTCTTCGACTACTTCGAACAGATAATCGGACACGAGACCCGGCGGGCGGACCGCGTGGCCGGCATCGACCACTACGTCACCATCGGCCTCGAACCGAAGGAAGCCAACTACCGAGAGATGGCCGAAACGGTCCTCGAACGCCTGCCCGAGTATCTCGACCGTGACCCGGTCGTCGGCGTCGGCGAAATCGGCCTCGATCAGGACACCGCCGACGAGGAGTGGGCGTTCCGGAAGCAACTCCGAATCGCCGACGAGCGGGAACTGCCCGTCATCGTCCACACGCCACACGAGAACAAGCCCGAGGGGACGCGCCGAATCGTCGACATGATAGAAGACGAGGGCGTCACGCAGGAGCGAATCATCATCGACCACAACACGGAGCGAACCATCGACACCGCCCTCGAAACCGACTGTTGGCTCGGCTTCACGCTCTACCCCGGGAAGATAGCGATCGACGACGCTATCGACCTGCTCGAAGCGTACGGGACCGAGAAGATGATACTCAACAGCGCGGCCGACTGGGACCCGTCCGACCCGCTCGCGGTCCCGAAGGCCCGCGACGCGATGCTCGACCGGGGGTGGGACCGCGAGACGGTCCGACGGGTCGTCTTCGAGAACCCCTACGAGTTCTTCGACCAATCGCCGAACTTCGAGTACGCCCGTTAACATGCAGTTCGGATTCTCTACCAACGCGTTCCGCGACTACAGTTTGCCCGACGCCATCGACCACATCGGGGCCGCCGGCTACGACGGCGTCGAGTTGCTGTTCGACGAACCGCACCTCTATCCGGAGACCACGACCGAGGCCGACCTCGCCTCGGTTCGGGCCGCGCTCGCGGACGCAGACGTCGCCGTCAGCAACGCGAACGCGTTCATGCTGACCGCAATCGAGGGGTTCCACCACCCGTCGTTCGTCGAACCCGACGAGGCGTACCGACGGCGGCGGGTCGACTACACGCACGACGCACTAAAACTCGCGGCGGCGCTCGACGTCGACACGGCGTCCATCGAGCCCGGCGGCCCGATACCGGACGGCAAATCACGCGAGTGGGCCGAAGACCGGTTCGTCGAAGGGCTCCGCGAACTGGCCGAGACGGCGGCAGACGTCGGCGTCGACGTGCTGGTCGAACCGGAACCCGACCTGCTCGTCGAGACGAGTGGGCAGTTCCTCGACCTGTTGGACCGAGTCGACTCCGACAGGGTCGGCTGTAACTTCGACGCCGGACACCTCTTCTGCGTGGGTGAGGACCCGTCGACGGCGCTGGAAGAGCTGCTTCCCTACGTCGAACACGTCCACATAGAGGACATCCCGGCCGACCGCAGTCACGAACACACGCAACTGGGCGACGGAGCGATGGACATCGACGGGTTCCTCGAAGCCCTCGAAGCGAGCGGGTACGACGGGTTCGTGACCGTGGAACTGTACCCCTACGGCGAGACGCCAGTCGCCACGGCCGAGGACGCGATGGCGTATCTGGAAGCCCACGGATGGGCCTGACGGTCGGTCCGACTACAGACTCGATGCGGGAGCGAGTGCTGGCGTACGCCGCGCTCGTCCGGCTACCGAACGTGTTCACCGCTCCGCCGGACGTGCTTGCGGGCGCGGCACTCGTCGCGGTGATGGGAGCGACGGCCGGTCCCGTCGAGGTCGGTGGACTGGCGCTGGCCTCGGCCTTCGTGTACGCTGGCGGAACCACGTTGAACGACTACTTCGACGCGAACATCGACGCCGTCGAGCGGCCGGAACGACCGATTCCTGCAGGGCTGGTCTCTCGACGGCGAGCGGTGGTGCTCGGTGTGACACTCCTCGGGTGTGGCGTAGCCGTCGCACTGGTGGCTGGTGGCCCCCAGTCGAGCGTCGCGGCGGGAACGCTCGCGGCCCTCGTCGTGGTATACGACGGGGTGGCGAAGGGGACGCCACTCGGGTGGGGCGTCATGGGGCTGACCCGGGGTGCGAACGTGATTCTCGGGACGACGGTCGGGAGCGGCGTTCTCTCGGACGGATGGTGGGTGGTCACGGTTCCCCTCGGCGTCACGGGGTACGTCGCCGCGGTGACGTGGATGGCCGACGACGAGGCCCACGGCACGGACCGGACCGCGGTCGCCGCCGTCGCGGGCCTCGCCGCGGTGTTGGCCGTGGTCCCACCGGCCATCACGGTCGTCGCGGGGCGCGACGTAGTCCTGACGACGATCGCCGCGGGCCTCGGCGTCGGCTTCCTCGCCTTCGTCGGCCCGCTACTCTTGGCGGCGTACCGCAGGCCGACGGCGTCTCGCGTCGGGCCCGCAGTCGGACGGTCGGTCCTCGGACTCGCGGTCGTGCAAGCCGCGGTTGCGACGGTCGCCGGTCTCGCGTGGACTGCGGCCGCGCTCGGGTGCTTCGTCGTCGCCCGGTTGTTGGCCGGCGCGTTCGACGTCTCGTAGCCACCTGTAAAGCGGTACTAACGAGTGGTACGCGATTGGTAACTATACGGAGATAGGCGTGACGGGCGGTATGGTCACTCTCGCGTTCTCGACGAACGCCTACACCGAACACTCGCTGTTGGAGGCCGCGGAACGCATCGCAGGACACGGATACGCTGGCGTCGAGATACTGGGCGACGAGCCCCACGCGTACTTTCCGTCGCTCGACACGCGGGAGACGGACCGAATCGCGACGGCGCTCGCCGACATCGGCATCGCGGTGGCGAACGTCAACGCGAACACGGCGATGGGGTACTACGACGACGCGCCACCGACGCCGTTCTTCGAACCGAGCGTGATTCGCGCGGACGATTTCGCTCGTCGGTGGCGCATCGAGTACACCAAGTGTGCAGTCGACCTCGCCGCAGCGGCGGGAGCGCCGGCTATCAGTCTCACGAGCGGCCAACCGGTGCCCGGGACACAGCCAGCGGCGGCCAGGCGACTCCTCCACGAATCCCTCCGGGAGATACTCGAATACGCCGACTGGAAGGGCGTCGACGTCGGCATCGAGTACGAACCTGACCTCCTCGTGGGCGACACCGACGACGTACTCGAACTCATAGCGGAAGTCGGCCACGACCGACTGGGCGTCAACCTCGACGTGGGCCACGCCGCCGTCAGTGGCGAAGACGTGCCCACGGCGATTCGCCGGGCGGCGGGTCACATCACGGGTGTTCACCTCGAAGACATCGTCGGCGGCCGTGGCGGGACGCACTACCACCGAATCCCGGGGGATGGCGACCTCGACTTCAGAGCGATATTCGACGCGTTCGACGACGTCGGGTACGACGGCTACGCCACACTGGAGCTGTACACGTACCCCGACGAACCGGATCGGGCCGCACGGGAGTCCTACGAGGCGCTCGTTCGGTATCTGTAACCGACGGCAGAGCCCTATCGGTCCAGCACGACCGGGACGCGCCTGCTCGCGACGTCGGCGGCGAAGGCCTCGTCGTCGGCCTCCAGCGCCTCGAACGTGTTGTAGTGCATCGGGAGGACGAGGTCAGGGTCCATCGCCTCGGCCAGTTCGGCCGCCTCGTGCCGGTCCATCGTGAAGCTCTGGGAGATAGAGGGAACGAACAGGGAGACGTCCAGTTCGGCGTGACCCGCCAGCACGTCCGTGTCGCCGGTCCAGAACACCCGGGTGTCGTCGAGTGCGAGCAGGAAGCCACAGCCGATACCCTTCGGGTGAATCGGTTCGCCGTCCGCGCCGACGTTCGGGCCGTCCGCGTGGTTGTACGCCGGCACTGTCCAGATAGGGACGCCGTCGACGAAGAGTTCGTCCTCCATGCTCACCTTGCGGACCTCGTAGTCGAGGTCAGAGAGTCGGTCGAGGTCGCGGTCGGTAGCGTGGACGTTGATGCCCTCGAACGCCACGACGGTGGCGTCGTCGGCCGCGACCCGACGGATGCCGTCCGGGTCGTAGTGGTGGACGTGCGTGACACAGACCACGTCGCCGTCTTTCGGCGCGTAGTCTCTCGTCTCGGGGTGGCCGACGCCCGGCGTATCGGGTTCCCACTCGCCGGTCAGCACGCCGTACCGGCCGGGGTCGAGGTAGACGACTGTGTCGTCGCCTTCGAGTCTGAGCGTGGCGTAGCCGAGCCATTCGGCCGTGATGCCGTCGTGTCGGATAGTCATGTGCCGGGATAGCGCTACCGACGTGATACGACTGTCGGTCAGCGCTGGTCTCACGCCGTCACGCGTTCTCGGCGAGGCGTTCGACCCGTGAGAGCGAGTCGGCGTCGGCCGGTGCCTTGTCCTCGCGGACTGCCAGAAAGCGCGGGAAGCGAAGCGCGTAGCCCGAGTCGTACGTCGTCGAGGTCTGTATCTCTTCGTAGCCCACCTGGAAGACGATTTCGGGAGCGATTGCGACGCTTCGCCCGTCCTCGGCGGTGACGTGGGGTTCGAGGCGGGCGGTCAGGTCGTCGAGTTCCGCGTCCGTGATGCCGGTGGCGACGTTGCCGACCTGCGCGTAGCCGTCGTCGGTGCGCACCGACAGTTCGAACGTCCCGAGGACGTTCGCTCGACGGCCCTCTCCCCACTCGGCCCCGGTCACCACACAGTCGAGCGTCTCGACGTCGGGTTTGCGTTTCCGCCAGTTCTTCCCGCGCTTGCCCGGGGTGTAGGCCGCATCGGGATCTTTCAACATGATACCCTCGTGGCCGGCTTCGAGTGCGTCGGCCTCCACCTCGCCGATTTCGTCGGCATCCGTCGAGAGCCACAGGTCCGAGACGACGCCGTCGTCGAACAGGGCGGCGAGGCGGTCGTGTCGCTCGCGGAGCGACGCGTCGAGCAAGTCCTCGCCGTCGACGTGCAGACAGTCGAACAGGTGGAGGCGGACAGTGACGTCTTCGCGGGTCGCCGCCACGTCGTGTTTCCGCCGGAACCGCCGCAACACCTCCTGAAACGGGAGCGGAGCGCCGTCGTCGGCCACCGCGACCACCTCGCCGTCGAGGATGGCAGGCACGTCGAGTGCATCCTCGACGGTGGCCACGACTTCGGGAAGCGGGTCGGTCACGTCCTCCATGTTCCGCGAGAAGAGGCGGGCGGCTTCGCCGTCGTAGTGGACCTGCACGCGAGCGCCGTCGTACTTCCACTCGACGGCCACGTCGTCCCAGTCCTCCAGCGCCCCGGTGACGGTGCCGGCCTGTGCGAGCATCGCCTGCACCGGACGGCCGACTTCGAGGTCGATTGCGTCGAGCCCCGTCTCGCCCTCGTCGCGGGCCACCTCGGCGACGTAGCCGTAGTCGTTCGACACCTGTAACGCGCGTTCGACGGCGTCGACCGGCACGTCGAACGCCGCGGCCACGGCGTCCCGAACCGTCCCGTCGCCGACGCCGATGCGCATCTCCGAGAGGACGAGTCGAGCGAGATAGCGGGCTTCGTCGGGGTCACAGCGGTTGAACAGGCCAAAGAGGACGTCGACCTTCGTCTCCTGACTGCCGTCGCCGGCGACGGCGGCGAGGTCGGTCAGTTCGCGTGCCACCTCGGCCACGGTGAGCGCGTCGGCCCCGCCACCGCCGAACGCCGCCAGTCCTCGCTGGCCGCCGAAGTCGTAGCTCGCGGCCACGTCGCCGATTTCCCCCCGTTCTGCGAGTCGCGCCTCCACGTCGTCGGCGCTCACGTTCCGGCCGGCGGCGCGGGCGATCGCCTCGTAGCAGAGGCGTGGCCCGATGTCGAGGGTCGTCGACTCGTGAGCTGGGAACACGCGGCCCTGTACGAACCGGGCCAGCGTCGCGAGGTCGTCCCCGGCGTCGGCAAGCAAGTCGGTGACGCACTCGGTGATGGCGGTGTCGGCACTCTCGGCTTCGATAGTCGCGGCGCGGTCGGCGAAGGCGGCGAACTCCATCGGCCACCTCTACCCGATAGGTGACCGTAAAGCCAGCGTCACCGGAGTTCGACTTCGATAGCGACGGTGTTTTGCTGTCCGGGCGCGGGGTAGGGGGCGTCGGGTCCGCCGGGGGTACCGAAGTCGTAGTCGAACAGTCCGTTGCCGTTCGTGTCTTGGTGGACGACGAGGACGACGGTCCGGCCGGACGCGGGCGGGTCGTCTACCTGAATCGCCACGTCACGGTGCGTCCCGGGTTCGAGGTACGGAGACACCCCGATGACCTCGCCGTCGGCGTCGTAGGCGTGGACGACGACGAACCCGCCGGAGGAGAGCGAGGCGGAGTCGACCGTCAGTTCGCCGCTCTGTACCGTCGGCTGGTCCACCGTCAGCGACGCGACGGGCGAGGAGAGCAGAACGAACGCGACGTAGGCGACACCCAGCAAGACCGCGGCGTGTTTCGCCCCGTCCTTGAGCGTGCCCTCGCCCAGTTGGCCGCCGATGAATCCGGTCAGGACGGCCTGAATGAGCGCGGTGTGGAAAAAGACCAGCGTGTACGCGGCCTTGTCTATCTGCCCGAGGCGAGCGAACTGGTCGGTTCCCACGCCCAGTCTGTTCCCGGACGGCGGCGTCGGCACCGACGACGGGAGCGCTGGGACCAGCACCTCCTGGACGGCGACGATGATGACGAGGAAGACGAGAAAGGAGACGTAGATGACCACAAGATAGGTGAGCATCTGCTGGCGTCGACGGTTCCGAAGCCGCCGGTCCGCCCGGGACTGGGTCGCGGCGATACGCAGGACTGGCCCCAGTTGCCCGGACGCTCGCATCGCGTTCGTCAGCAGCGTCACGACGCGGGTGACAGACACCGTCCGGATGCGACGACCGAACCGAACGAGTGCGTCGTCGACGTTCGCGCCCATCTGGATGTCCGCCCAGATGCGGTCGATTTCCGGCGAGAGGACGCCGACGTCGCTGCCGCGCACCCTGCGGATGCTCTCTACGAACGTCATCCCCGCTTCGTTGAGGCTCGCGAGGCGTTCCAGTAGCTCCGGCGTCGCGTCCTCGATACGTCGGATGCGCCGGGAGTACAACGTCCGAACGACGGCAAAGGAACCGAGTACGAGCAACACCGATTGTACCACGAGGTCGTCCAGCAACCGGACGTTGACGACGCTCGTCTGGAATGCGGCGGGGGCGCGAACGGCGAAGCTGACCACGGCCACCGGCACCGCGATGTACAGCACGTGCGTCGGGTTCCAGAGGAGGGTCTGGGTCGGCGAGCGAAGTACCCGCCTGACCGACCGGAGTCGGTCGTGGAACTGGAGGCGGCCCCAGTTCTGGTCCGTCCCGGGGACGACGCCCCCGTCGGTCAGTCCGGTCCGGTCCCGTGGTGCCGCCGGGCGACCGAGCGTCGCCGTCTGCTCGCGGTCGAGGACGTCGGTGTTCCCACCGTCGCCGATACCGAGGGCGTCGAGGGTCTGGCTCAGGTACACCATGAATCCGACGTTCGCGAGCGGGATGGCGAGATACGCGAGCATCTGGAGGAACCCGAGCGTGTCGGAGGTCGTCAGGCCGAACACGAGCAGAATGGTGATGAGGAACAGCACCCCGGCGACGAATATCGTCACGTACGCCTCGGCGATGGTCGCGAGCGATTCCAGCAGGTCGGCCTGCCGTTCGGCGGCCTCCTCGTGGTGACGCTCGTACTGGTTTCGGAGGAACGTCGAGAGCGACTGGCCGCTCTGGAGGACACTCGAGAGGTTCTCCGCGAACGTCTCGAACCGGTCGCTCGGCGTCCGGTTGGACATCCGCTCGATGGCCGATATCATGTCCCGGCCGAAGATATCCATCTCGCGGACGGCGACGGCCATCTCACGGGCCGTGTCCCCGTATATCTCGTCGTTCCGGGCGAGTAACCCCATCACTTCGGGGAACGCGATGCCACCCCGCGAGAGCGCGTACATGAACGCGATGGTCCGGGTCATCCCCTCGTCGATGTTCCGCTGTCGCACCTCGGCGGTGTTCTTCGGGAGTTCCCAGCGAAGGGTGTAGGTCAGCGCGGCGGCCAGGACGCCGCCAGCGACGCCGCTGCCGATGAGAACCAACAGCGTCTGAGTCGAGGTGAGGACGAGTTCGAACCCGCGGATGCCGAACGCAGCGACCATCGTCGGCGGCAAGCCCATGAGCAGGTCGACGATGGCCGGGACGGCGAGCAAGAATCCACCGACGGTGTACGCCCCGACGACGGCGCCGCCGATGGCGGCTAGCCCAGTGTACAGGAACGTCCGGGCGGCGTATCCCCGGTACGTCTGGCCGATGTACGCCGCCTCCAACTGGCGTTCGCGCTCGGTCGAGACGGTCACGTACCGTCCGAAAAGCCGTCGCGAGAGGCGCGTCAGACGCCGGTCGACCCCATCGTCGACCGACGCGAGGCCGACGATACCGAGGATGCCGACGACGACGGCAAGCGGTGCCAATCCCAGCGGGTTCAGCGCCATGTTAGGCCGTCACGTCGGTCCCGATTCGGGCCAGCACCTCGTCCTTGTCGGCGTAGTACTTGTTGACCATCGCGGTAAATCGCCGGTAGTCGGAGACGCCCTGCTCGTGGAGGTATCGGAGGAAGCGCTTGCGGTCGTTCATCTCCCGGAGCAGTTCCGACTGGTTCCACCCGCGTTCCTGCCGGATCTCATCGAGGAGTTCGCTGTTGCGTTCGGCGAAACGGTCCTCGGTGGCCTGCCACGAGTAACTCGTCGAGTAGTCGAGTTCGCCGGTCCGCTGGTCGATGCCCTCTATCTCGGCGAGCGTCTTCGCACGGCGGACGCGTTCGTCACCCGACCGGGCCAGCACCTGCACACAGAGGATGTCGAGGCTCTGGACCATCGGCCGCGGGACGTTGATCGGTTCGTTTTCCAGCCTGTTGATGACGGTCTGGACGGAGTCGGCGTGCATCGTCGAAAACGTCGTGTGACCGGTGTTCATCGCCTGAAACAGCGTGATGGCCTCCTCCCCGCGCACCTCGCCGACGATGATGTACTCCGGGCGGTGTCGGAGCGCAGAGCGCAGGAGGTCGTACATCGTGATGTCGGACTCGTCGAGACGCTCGCGAGTCACCGAGGAGAGCCAGTTGTCGTGGTACAGCGACAGTTCGCGGGTGTCCTCGATGGTCAGCACTTTCGAGCGCGGCGGGACGAACATCGCCAGCGCGTTCATCGAGGTGGTCTTGCCGGCCGCGGTCCCCCCGGCGAAGATGAGCGACTTGTTGGACTCGATAGCCAGCCAGAGGTACGCGAGCATCTCCAGCGAGAAGGTGCCGTACTCCAGCAGGTCGATGGGCGTGAACGGTTCGTCGGCGTACTTCCGGATAGTGAACGCGGACCCGCGCGGGGTCACCTCCTGTCCCAGCGCGAGTTCGATACGCGACCCGTCGGGCAGCGTCGTCGAGACGACGGGGTCGGAGACGGAGACGTGCTGGCCTGAGCGCTGTGCCAACTGGATGACGAAGTCGTCCAGTTCCCCCCCGTCGTAGACGATGTTCGTCTCGATGTCGGTGTAGCCGTCGTGGTAGACGAAGATGGGGAGATCCGGCCCGTCACAGGAGATGTCCTCGATGTTGGGGTCGTGCATCAGCGGGTCGATGTGCCCGTACCCCTGAAAGGACCGATAGAGGTAGTAAAACAGGCGGTAGAACGTCTCGGCTTCGACGACGACGCCGTACTCTTCGAGTCGGTTACGCAACTCTTCTCCGAGTGCCCGTTCGGGGTCGCTGTCGACGTCGTTCCGGTAGATGAGCGGCCCCCTGATGTCTTCGAAGAGTCGGTCGAGCAGTTCCCGCTCGATATCTGTCAGCGACGGTTCGACGACGTGATAGCGGTGTTCGTCGTTGTCGGGGTCGTAGTTGATAGAGACGAACGCGAACGGCGCGTTGAGCCAGTAGCGCTCTAACTCCTCGAGCCCGTCCAGCCCGTCGAAGCTCACGAGCGACCCGTGTCGACCGGGGTCGTAGTTCGACTCGGGGACGGCAGCGCCGGAGAGAATCGTCGCGGTTCGAGAGAGCCACGACTGGACGTGGCCCAGTGGGTCCTTGACGACGTCGCCGGGGTCGGGAGTCTCGGGGTTAGACATCAGTGGTGAGAGACCGCACGCAGTCGCGATTTACGTGCCATAGTGTGGCCACCTACTTAAATTCGCTCGCCGACTCGCCAGTCGTTACGTCCGGTCGACGGTGAGCAAGAGGTACGCGAGGACGGCGGCGACGAGGGCACCGACGGGCAGGGAAAACCCCGGGAAGTACCGGACGAACAGCACTGTCGCGGCGAGTGTCAAGAGCGCTACGAGCGCGAGCAGTGCGCCGAAGACGCGGACGGGGTCGACTGGGAGCGCTGCGGCGAGGCGCCCCTCCTCGAAGTAGTAGAACAGGCTCAGAGCGAACGGGATCGAGGACGCGACGAAGGCGGCGAAGCCGAGATACCCGGCCAGCGTAAGTTCCGGCGACGACTGAAAGGCCGCCACTTCCCAGGCCCAGAGAAACGGCCGCTCGTTCTGGAGTGCCGCGCCGAAGATGAACTGGAACCGGAAGGGGAGAAAGCGAAGCGCGACCACGGTCAGTCCAGCGGCCTCGAACACCGACGCCGACCACGGCGCGAGGGTGACCAGCCACGTCGACAGCACCGCCAGTTCGCCAGCGTACTCAGATTTGACCCACGCCATCCTGTCTGCAGGGCCAGCAGGCAGGGGGTAAAAGCTACCGAAAGGGCGCGGATAAGACCCTTGCGGTGGTGGCACCGCCGTTACGTTCATGGCGGGCGGTCCCCAACCTATAATCACCCGAATGAGGCGCGACAACTTCACCGTCGACATCGACAGCAAACCCGACGACGACGGCACCCCGACCATCAGTATCGACTACGACGGTCCGTCGGGGGCACTCCGCGAGCGCCTCACAACGACCACAGACGGGACCCTCGATGCGGACGAGATAGACGTCGCTTTCCGCAGACAGGCCGGGGCCGACAGCGGCGTCCTCTCCCTTACGAACCGCCTGACCGGGGAGTTCGTCCTCGAAGTGGCTGCCGCCGTCGACGAGATGCAGGCTCTCGTTACGGCCGCCGAGCGCCGGGACGACGACGGCGAGTACGAGGTCCGTCTGACCGACAGTGAGGGCAAATCGCTGGTCTACGAGAAGCGGACGCTCCTCGTCTACGACCACGACGGCAGCCTCCTCCGGCAGCAGAGCCTCATCCCCGGCGGGGTCGAACTCTAGAGTCGGTCGACGACGGCCGGCAGCACGTCGGTCACGTCGGCCCGTATCACGTGGTCGGCCGCCGAATCTCGCGGCGTCTCCTCGAAGTTCACGACGACCAGCGTCGCCTCGGCGTCGGCCGCTATCTTCGGTAGCAGCGACGCGGGCCTGACCGACAGCGACGACCCGACGGCGAGGAACACGTCGCTGTCGCGGGCGAGTCGCTGGGCCTCGCTCATCGCCACGTCGGGAAGTGATTCGCCGAACAGCACCACGTCGGGTCGGTAGATGCCCCCACAGGGACAGCGAGGCGGGAGGTCGCCGTCGGCCGCCCGCTCGAACGCCGCGTCGGCGGGCAGCCGGTCCCCGCAGTCGTCACAGCGCACCCGCCGGTTGGTTCCGTGGAGCTCGACGACCCGCTCGGACCCCGCCGCGTCGTGCAGGCCGTCGACGTTCTGCGTCACGACGGCGTCTAAGTGACCCCGCGACTCTAGCTCGGCGAGTGCCAGATGCGCGGCGTTCGGCGTCGGGTCCACGTCGCCGAAGAACTCCGCACGCAGTTCCAGTCGGTCCCGCCAGAACCCCTCCGGGTCGGCGTCGAGTCGCCGGCGGTGGAAGTCCGTCGGGTCGCGGCGCTCCCAGATGCCGTCCTCGCCGCGGAACGACGGGATGCCCGAGGCCGTAGACACGCCCGCGCCGGTCAGCGCGACGGCTGTGTCGGCGTCTCTGAGCGCTCCGGTGATAGCGTCGACCGCGTCGTCGTCGGCCTCACTCATGGACGGCCGTTACGGGGCGGCGACCGTGTCTCTATCGGTCACTCGGCTGCGGTGTCCCGTCCCCCGCGGGCACGGCGCTCCATCAGGCGCTCTTTCACGAGTGTGACATCGTTCAGTCCCGGGACGCATTTCCGGACGTTCCGCCACTTCTGTTCGGCCAGACTCCCGGCCACTGCGACCGAGAAAGACGGATTTAAAACGCCGCCGCGCGCCTCATAGTATGACATGCGATTGCACGAATACCAGGCGAAGCAGGTCTTCGCCGACGCGGGCGTTCCGACACCCGCCTCGCAGTTGGCCGAGACAGTTGACGAGGCCGTCGACGCGGCCGAGGACATCGGCTATCCCGTCGCCATCAAGGCGCAGGTCCACGTGGGTGGACGCGGGAAGGCCGGAGGCATCAAACTGGTCGAGAGCAAGGAGGAAGCCCGCGAGGCCGCCGACGCCATCCTCGGGATGGACCTCAAGGGCTATCACGTCTCGAAGGTCCTCGTCGAGGAGGCCGTCGACTTCGTCAACGAACTGTACGTGGGCGTGACCATGGACCGCGGCGAGGGCAAGCCCGTGGCGATGGTCTCGACGAAGGGCGGCGTCAACATCGAGGAGGTCGCCGAGGAGGACCCCGACGCCATCGCGCGCGAACACATCGACCCCGCGTTCGGGATGCATCCCTATCAGGCCCGGAAGGTCGTCTACGAGGCCGGCGTCGACCGCGACGTCGCCAACGACGTGGCCTCGGTCCTGACGACGCTCTATCAGCTCTGGGACGACCGCGACGGCAGCGACGTCGAGGTCAACCCGCTGATGATCACGAGCGACGACGAGGTGATCGCCGCCGACGCCGTCATGAACATCGACGACGACGCCCTGTTCCGCCAGCCGGAACTCGCCGAGATGAGCGAGGAGGCCGCGGAGGGCGACGAACTCGAACAGAAGGCCGACGAGTACGGCTTCGACTACGTCCGCCTGTCGGGCAACGTCGGCATCATCGGTAACGGCGCGGGCCTCGTGATGACCACGCTGGACCTCGTCGACTACTACGGCGGCGAACCCGCCAACTTCCTCGACGTCGGTGGCGGCGCGAAGGCCGACCGCATCGCCAACGCGCTCGACATGGTCTTCTCCGACGACAACGTCGATTCCGTCGTGTTCAACATCTTCGGCGGCATCACCCGCGGTGACGAAGTCGCACAGGGCATCAATCAGGCCTTAGAACAGTTCGACGAGATTCCGAAACCCGTCACTGTCCGTCTGGCCGGCACGAACGCCGAGGAAGGGATGGAGATTCTGAACGAGGACCTCGTCACGGTAGAGTACACGCTGGAGGACGCCGTCCAGCGTGCCGTCGAGTACGCGAAGGAGGTGGAAGCATGAGTGTTCTAGTCGACGAAGACACGCGCGTCGTCGTGCAGGGTATCACCGGCGGTGAGGGCAAGTTCCACACCGAGCAGATGCTGGAGTACGGGACCAACGTGGTCGCCGGCGCCGTCCCCGGACGCGGTGGACAGGAAGTCGCCGGCGTCCCCGTCTACGACACCGTCCAGCAGGCCGCCCGCGAGGAGGACGCCAACGCCTCCGTCGTGTTCGTGCCGCCCGCGTTCGCGGCCGACGCCTGTTTCGAGGCCATGGACGCGAAGGGGCTGGACCTCGTCGTCGCCATCACCGAGGGCGTCCCGACCCAGGACATGGCTCGGGTCTACCGCAAACTGCAGGAGACCGACACCCACCTCGTCGGACCCAACTGCCCGGGTCTCATCACGCCCGGCGTCGCCAAACTCGGCATCCTGCCGGGCAACATCTTCTCGTCGGGCAACGTCGGCCTCGTCTCCCGCTCGGGAACCCTGACTTATCAGGTCGTCGACAACCTCACCGAGCGCGGTCTGGGCCAGTCCACCGCCATCGGCATCGGCGGCGACCCCATCATCGGGACTGACTTCATCGACGCGCTGGAACTGTTCGAGAACGACCCCGACACCCACGCCGTCGCCATGTGTGGCGAAATCGGCGGCGAGGACGAGGAAGAGGCCGCCCGCTACATCGGCGAGCACATGGACACGCCCGTCGCCGGGTTCATCGCCGGCCGCACGGCCCCGCCGGGCAAGCGCATGGGCCACGCCGGCGCCATCGTCTCCGGGAGCGGTACCGGCACCGCCGAGTCGAAGATTTCGGCGCTCGAAGACAACGGCGTCCCGGTCGGCGACACGCCCGAGGAAGTCGCGGACCACATCGAAGACCTGCTCTAGCGGCCCTTTCCGCTTCCGTCTCTTCTTGTTTTCTCTGCGCAACTCGAACGCCGCCGAGTCGAAGATTTCGGCGCTGGAGGACAACGGCGTCTTCGCGAGCGGAGCGAGGTCGACCAGCGAGAGACCTCGATGTGGAACGGCGAACAACGTGAACCGTGGAGCAGAGCGACCGAAGGCTCGATAGACGAGCGAGACGAGGGCGACCGGCGGAAGCCCTCGATGCGAAGCGGTGAGTGAAGTGAACCGCGGAGCGAAGCGAGTCTATCGGCGTCCCGGTCGGCGACACGCCCGAGGAAGTCGCGGACCACATCGAAGACCTGCTGTAACCCGCCCTTTCTTATCCACGCTTTTCGTATGGCCGATGAATGACCGCGTGGGGACACACCAGACGCGTCGCACTGACTGGACACGACACGGCCGGACTCGACGGCGTCTCCACAGCCCTCGCCGACGTCGAGGGGATCGACGTCGAGGAAGTCGGCCGGTCTGACCTGTTAGGCCGTCTCGACGGCGGGGAGTTCGACGCCGTCGTACTCGGGGACAATCCGCCGGAACAGGACGCCGTGACGATGCTGGACGAGATTCGAGCGACCGGCGTCACACTCCCCGTCCTCGCTGTGGGTACCGACGTCGACACCGACCGCGTCGAGACGGCGCTCGTGGCCGGCGTGAGCGACTACGTCCGCTGGCACGACGACAGCGGGCCGGAGTTGGCCGGTCGTCTCCGTGCGCTCCTCCGGCAACCGTGGCGCGACGGAACCATACAGGCCGCCTGGTGGGAGGACGCCCTCGGGTCGCTCGCCCACGACGCGAAGAACCCGCTCAACGTCGTCACCGGGCGACTGGAACTGCTGGACGTCGAGACGACACACAGCGAGGCGATGAATCGGTCTATCAGCCGGGTGGAGGCGATGCTCGACGAACTCTCGACGGTCGCCACCGTCTCGGGACCGGTCGGGGCGACGGAGTCAGTCTCGCTCGCGGACGTCGCCAACGAGGTCTGGGGCCGGCTCGATGCCCGCGATGCGACGCTCGACGTCGAATCTGATGGGACCCTCACCGTCGACCCAGACCAGCTAGGCGTGGTTCTCGAACGCCTCCTCGAGAACACGTTGCTCCACGGCGGCGACGACGTATCCGTCACCGTCGGCGCGACAGACGAGGGGTTCTACGTGGCCGACGACGGCCCGGGAATCCCGGACGCGGACGTCGAGCGCGTGTTCGAACAGGGGTACGGGACGGCGCGGACCGGAGAGGGGTACGGGTTGTTCGTCGTCGCACAGGCCGCGGCGGCACACGGGTGGTCCGTCGACGTAGGAGAGAGCGATAGCGGCGGCGCGCGGTTCGACGTGGCGGTCCGCTGACCCGTCGAGAGTAGGGCCATCTGAACCGTGTGACCGAACGTCCACCGACAGCACGGGGAAATATCGAGACTGGACGGATGACCACCAAACAGCGGCCGGATAGTGTGAATCCATACCACGTTCTCAGAGACGTGAACGTTCCGGTGTAGCTATAAGGCACGAATATCAACGTTCGGGTATGCCCCACACCTGCCGGAACTGCAAGCGGACCTTCGGGACAGAACTCGAGCTCGAACTCCATCTCGACACCTGCTCGGCCGGCCAGTTGTACTGCGACGAGTGTGGCGACCGGTTCACGGAGCGAGCGGCCACCGAGGACGGGTGGCACTATCGCTGTCCGAACGACGACTGCGACGGGGAAGGTATCGACGACGACATCCACCGCGTATCCGACGCTCGCGTCGCCAAACAGTAGTTCTCGACGTCGCTGCCTCGCTTACACCCCCTCACGAGCGGCTGCCGTCGCGATGTCCGCGATGCGGGCACAGGCGCGCGCACACACCGGCGCGTAGCCGGCCGCGAGGACGGGTATCTCGAAGCCGACGACTGCGCCGGCAGGGTGGGCCTCGACGAAGTGGCCGGTCGCCGGGACGCCCGCGACCGACCACGTCCAGCGGTGGGTCGCACACGTCGTCACGCGAAACCGCACCCAGAGGCCACCGACGGTTTTCACACGGCCGGTCGTCCCGGCCTCGACGTAGCGGTCCTCACAGTCGACGGCGGTGATCGACGGCCCCCACTCGGGCCAGCGCTCGGTATCGGTCAGGACCTCCCACACAGTCTCGACCGGTGCGTCGACCGCCCGGCAAACGACGAGACGGCGACCGTCCGGTGTCTGTGCCAGTTCGACGTCGGTGTCGCCCACTGAGACAACCATTATCAGTTGCAATAGAGCGGAGACAAGGTATAGGTTAGTTCGGTCGTTACGCATCGCCAGATGATCGACGCCCGCGACCTTCGCAAGGAGTACGGCGGTTTCGTCGCCGTAGAGGGCAGCACCTTCTCGGTCGACAGCGGCGAAGTCTTCGGCATCATCGGCCCCAACGGGGCCGGCAAGACGACGACGCTGAAGATGCTCGCCGGCCTGCTGGAACCGACCGACGGCGAGGCCGAGATAGCGGGCCTCGACACGCAGACGACGGAGATGCGAGAGCAACTGGGCTTTCTCCCCGAGGAGTCGCCGCTGTACGAGGAGATGACGCCCGTCTCGTATCTGGAGTTCTTCGCGGACCTCTACGACGTGCCAAGCGACGTGGCCCACCGGCGGATGCACGACACGCTGGACGAACTCGATCTGGAACACCGCGACCGGAAACTCGGCGACATGTCGAAGGGTATGAAGCGGAAAGTCGCCATCGCCCGGTCACTCATCAACGACCCCGACGTGCTCATCTACGACGAACCGGCGTCGGGGCTGGACCCGCTGACGACGAACTACGTCATCGAGTTCACCGAGCAACTCGCCGCGGACGGCAAGACCATCGTCTTCTCCGCGCACAACCTCTTTCACGTCGAATCTATCTGCGACCGCGTCGTCATCATGAACGAGGGACAGATCGTCGCTCGCGGCGACCTCGAACAGTTACAGGCAGAGTACGGCGAGACGCGCTATCACGTCTACACGACCGTCGACGTGCCCGAGGCCGCGGCGGAGAACGGCCACTTCAAGCGGGTCGTCGGCAGCATGGACGCCGTCGAGGAGACGCGCGCGGCCGCCGAGTCCGCGGGCGGCACCGTCGTCGACATCCGTACCGAGGAGTCCAGCCTCGAAGAGGTGTTCCTCAACGTCGCGGAGGCGGGCACCCGCGGCACCCGCTACGTCGGGGAGGACGCGGAGTAGATGCAGTGGGACAAGCTTCTCCGGGTCGCGAAGTGGGAGGTGACGAAGAACGCGGGCGGCGTCGACAGACGGACGCTCGCCATCATGGCCGTCGCCGTCGTCGCGATGGGCGGCGTCGCGGCGGTCGCCGTCGCGGGCGCGAGTCCCGGACTGGACGCCGACATCTATCGCATCGGCGTCGAGGAGTCGAGTCCGTACCACGGCGTCGCAGAGGCCGACGGGAGCTTCAGGATACAGGACCCGAACCCGAAGGCCGTCCGCCGCGGCGAGCAAGAACTGGCCTTCGACGGTGACAGACTGCTGGTCCCGCCACAGTCGGGAAAGCAGGCGGCCGCGCTGTCGGCGCTTCGTGACAGCACCGAGAACTACAACGACCGGACGCTCGCCCGTGACGACAACCAGACTGCGGCGTTCCCGGTGTCGGTGACGGTGGTGTATCAGAAGCAGGGCGGGCCGAACCCATTGGACCCACGCGACGACGCGGCGGGTGGCGACGGCGGGACAGACGAGAGCAGTGAGAGCGACGGTGGAACCACCGGTGGCGGTGACGGAGCGACCGGCGGCGGTGGCGACGGCGCGGCTGGCGGTGGTGGTGACGGCGCGGCCGGCGGCGGCGGTGCGAACCTCGGGAACATCGGCGCCCGGCTGACCGGCGACGTACAGGGCGGGACACCCTCGGACATCGCCCCGCCGTTCCCCTTCGAGTCGCTGGTGCTTGCCTTCCTCTATGTCGTCCCGATGAACTTCGTCATCCAGGCGTACGGGTCGTCGATGCTGTCCGAACGGCTGAATCGACGCGGCGAACTGTTGCTCGTGACGCCGGCCTCGCGGGGCGACATCATCGGTGGGAAGACGCTCCCGTACTTCCTCGGCGCCGTCGGCGTCGCGGCGGCCATCACGGCGGCGCTCCGGTTCAGCGGCGTCGCGCCCGATGGCAGCGCCATCGCGGTGCTCGCAATCGTCCCCATCGCCATGCTCTTCCTCGCGGCGACGTTCTGTGGCGCGATGTTCGCGCGGTCGTTCAAGGAACTGACCTTCGTCACCGTCACCATCACCGTCTCGCTGACCTCCTACGCGTTCGTCCCGGCCATCTTCACCGACGTGACTCCCATCGCGCTCATCTCGCCGCTGACGCTCGTCGTGATGGACCTCACCGGACAGTCTATCTCGCTGGCGGAGTTCGCGTTCTCGACGGTGCCGCCGCTGCTGACGGCGCTGGTGCTGTTCGGCCTCGGTGCCGGCCTCTACCGCGAGGAGGACATGTTCACCCAGCGCGCCATTCCCCTGAAGGTGCTGGACGCGCTGGCGGGCCGCATCAAGTCCCGGAAGAGCGCGCTGAAGATGAGCGCCCTCCTCCTCCCGCTGGTCGTCGTCGCCGAACTGGTCGCCGTCGCGTTCCTGTTCGTGCTGGACTCGGTGTCGCTGAACGTCTTCGGGACGAACCAGACGCTGGCCGTCGTCCTCGTCCTCGGCGTCGTCGCCGTGGTCGAAGAACTGGCGAAGAGCCTCCACCTCTATGCCGGGTACGCCAACGCACGCTACGAGCGCACGCTTCGGTCGGCTATCGGCCTCGGGGTCCTCTCGGGGCTCGGGTTCTTCGTCGCCGAGAAGGGCCTGCTCATCGCCCGCCTCTCCAATCTGGAGAGTCTCCCGGTCGGGAACGCGGCTCTGCAGGGTGCTACCCCGCCGTCGGGCGTCCCGCTGTGGGTGGTGGCGCTCCTCTTCCTCTTCGCGCCGCTGGCGCTACACTCGGTGACGGCGGCCATCTCCTCGGTCGGCGCACAGCGGGGGCGCGGCGCCTACGCCGTCGGTGTGGGCGTGGCCGTCCTCGTTCACGTCGCGTACAACCTCACGGTGGTGGTCGGCCTTGCCTGAGGACCGGCCGTGGTACCGTGACCCCCGACTCGTCGTCGCGCGCCGCGACGTGGCCTCCCTCTCGCGGGAGAAGACCATCGTCCTAGCCTTGCTCATCCAGTTGTTCGTCGCGGGCTTTTCCTCGTTCCTCGTCGTCGGCCTCACCTCCCTGTACGACCCCGGGTCCGTCTCCGCGGGCGAGGTGGAGGTGGCCGTCACGGGCGACGCACGGGACGCGCTCCTCGACGCGGCCGCCGAACAGGAGGGGGCCGACGCCGTCGCCTACCGGAACCCCGACGCCGCGATACTCGCGTTCGAGGAGCGCCGCGTCGACGCGGTGTTGAACGCCCGGTACGTCGAGGCGGCGTCGGGCGACGGGAACCGGATAGCGGTGACCGCTCGCGTCCCCGAGGGGAGCGTCCGCTCGACGCTCATCGTCGTGGAGGTGCGGCGGGTCCTGAATGCGCTAGAGCGGCAGGAACGCGTCGAACGCGCCGGGTCGCTCGACACCGACCCGGTTCCGCTCCCGCCGGAAGCCAGCGCGAGTCCGTACTTCGGCTTCACGTACACCGTCCTCATCCCCCTGTTGCTCTTTCTCCCGGCGTTCATCAGCGGGTCGGTGGTCGTCGACACAATCACCGAAGAGATAGAGCGCGGGACGCTGGAACTCCTGCGGGTGGCCCCCGTGTCGTTGCTCGACGTCGTCGACGGGAAGGCGCTCGGGATGGTCCTGCTCGCGCCCGCACAGGCGCTCCTGTGGGTCCTCCTCCTGATGGGCAACGGAATCCCGGTGGCGAACGTCCCGGCTATCCTCCTGTTCGTCGCGGCCGTCGCGGTCGTCGTCGTCACCATCGGCGTCGTCCTCGGCGTGGCGATGCAGCGCCGCCGGCCAGCGCAGTTGCTGTACTCCGTCCTGACGCTCGTCGTCTTCGGGGCCGCGGTGCTGCTCCCGGAGCATCCGGCGACGACGGTGGCGAAACTCGCCGTCGATAGCCCGACGCTGCTGACCTACGGGCACGTCGCCGGCAGCGTCGTGCTGGCGGTCGCCGGCTACGCGGTGGCCCGGCAGTACGTCGCCGGTGTCGACGCCGACGCGCTCTGACCGACGCGCAACTTTTTGTCCGCGGCGGCCGGCGCTCCGGTATGGAGTACACCACCCTCGGTTCGACCGGGATGGAGGTCAGCCGCCTCTGTCTCGGGTGTATGAGTTTCGGGACGCCGGAGTGGCGCGACTGGGTCCTAGGCGAAGAGGAGAGCCGCGAGATTATCGAGCGGGCCATCGACCTCGGCATCACCTTCTTCGACACCGCGAACATGTACTCGAAGGGCGAGTCCGAACGCGTCCTCGGGAACGTTCTCGCAGACTACGAACGCGACGGGCAGGTCGTCGCGACGAAGGGATACTTCCAGATGGACGACCAGAACCCGAACTCCGGCGGCCTCTCGCGGAAGGCGCTGGAACAGGAACTGTCGAACTCGCTCGACAGACTGGGGATGGACACCGTCGACCTCTACCAGATTCACCGCTGGGACTACGACACGCCCATCGAGGAGACGCTGTGGACCCTCGACGATGCGGTCCGCCGCGGCGACATCCGGTACGCCGGCGCGTCCTCGATGTGGGCTCACCAGTTCGCCGACTCGCTACGGACGAGCGAGCGCGAGGACCTCGAACGGTTCGAGACGATGCAGAACCACTACAACCTCCTCTATCGGGAGGAAGAGCGGGAGATGCTGCCGCTGTGCCAGAAGGAAGGTATCGGCGTCCTCCCGTGGAGTCCGCTGGCCCGTGGCTACCTCACCCGCCCCCACGAGGAGGTGGCGGCGACGGTCCGGGGCCAGACCGACGACTACGCCCGCGAACACCCCTACTACGAGGGCGGCGGCCGCACGGTCAACGAACGCGTACAGGAACTGGCCGAGGAGTACGACGCCACGATGGCCCAGATTGCGCTGGCGTGGCTGCTGGACAAGGAGTGGGTCGACGCACCGATTATCGGGACGTCGAGCGTCGAACACCTCGAACAGGCCGTCGAAGCGCTGGACATCGACCTCTCGACGAGCGACGTCGAGTATCTGGAAGCACCGTACGAACCGGTCCGGGTGTCGGGCCACGAGTAGCGAGGTTCCGAACGCAGTGAGGAACCTCGACGGAGCGGGGAGCAGAGCGACCCGTGGAGTAGCGAGGGGCACGAACGGGGTGAGCGCCCCGCAAAGCGCAACGGCGACCAGCGGGAGAGCCCTCGAACGCGAGTGGGCGATACCCGCGACCGCTCACGGCACCCGCCCGCCGACAGTCCCGGACTCGCCGCTGTCGGACTGCTCGTGGGTATGGTGGAAAAAGCGGATGAGCGGCGTCCCCTCGTCGTCGCTGACTGGCTGGAAGCAGGCCCGCCGGAACCGCTCGTCGTCACGGAGTTTCACCATCAGTCCCTCCTCGTGGAGCGACACCGACTCGAAGTCCGCGCCACAGATGGGGCAGATGACCGGCCCGTCGGCGTCGTCGCTCACGCCTGCACCTCGTCGGCGACCCGCTGCATCGTCTCGAACCCCTCGTCGTCGTAGGCGATGAGGTACACGTCGGTCAGCGACTCGGGGTCGAACGCCGCTATCTCCTCGCAGATGATGCGGATGCCGTCCTCGAAGTCGTAGCCGGCGATGCCACACCCGATGGCCGGCAGGACCACGGACTCGCAGTTCAGCGCGTCGGCCTCCGCCAGCGCGTTCCGGGTGGCATCGCGGATGCTCTCGGCCGTCGACTCCCCGCCGGGCGGCATCGCTGCGGCGTGAACGACGTACTCGGCGTCTAAGTCGTAGGCGTCCGTCGTGGCGACGCCGCCGAGTTCCACGGGTCCCTTCGCGACGGCTTCGTCGTCGATGCCGGACCCGGCGGCGCGTTTGAGCGCGCCGGCGACGCCAGACCCCATCCGGAGACTCGTGTTCGCGGCGTTGACCAGTGCGTCCGCGGACTGGGCGGCGATGTCGCCCTGGATGACCTCGAATTCCATGCGAGAGGGTGGGACCGTCACCCTCAAAGAACTACGGGGGCATGCGATAGCGTCTCACGCCAGCCCGAAAGCCGTCCAGCCCCTATGCCGAGTATGGACCTCCTCAGGATGGACTGGCGGGACGTGGGGTTCGTCCACTGGCCGGTCGACCCGGAGACGGTGGCGGCGACGCTCCCCGATGGGGTGACCGTCGACACCTACGATGGGCGGGCGTGGCTGGGCGTCGTCCCGTTCGAGATGGCCGACATCCGGCCGCGGGGCAGTCCCATCGGCCGCTCGTTCGGGGAGTTGAACCTCCGGACGTACGTCACCGACGGCGAGACGCCGGGGGTGTATTTCTACAATCTGGACGCCGACGACCGCCTGAGCGTCGGCATCGCCCGGCGGTTCTTCGAGTTGCCGTACTACCGCGCGTCGATGGAGATAGCCCGCCGGGACGACGAGGTGCGGTTCCGGAGTCGACGGACCGACGCCAGAGCGCCGTCGGCGAACTTCGACGCCACCTACGGCCCCGCGGTGGGGGCAGAGCCCCACCCACCGGAACCGGGGAGTCTGGAGGCGTTCCTCGTCTCCCGCTATCGGTTCTACGTCGCTGACGGCGACGGACGCATCTACTACGCCGACATCGACCACGATCCGTGGCCCTTGCAGGACGGCACCGCCGAACTCCGACGCAACGACCTGTTCGCGGCCAACGGGTTCGAGACGCCCGCTGTCGACCCCGTCGTCTACTACAGCCCCGGCATCTCGGTGACCGCGGGACGACTCCACCGCCGGTAGCGCCAGCGCTACACTGATTGTCCCACCGGCCCCACTGTGACATGTGTTCTCGGTTCGCCCGCTCACGGTGGTGCTCGCCGACGTCTGTTTCTGTCACTGGCCAGTCGACGCCGACGCCCTCTCGCGGTCGATACCCGACTGGCTCACCGTCGAGACGGCCGACGGCGACGCGTGGGTGACGGCCGTCGCACACACGATTAGCGGCGTCTCGTCGTTCGGCGTCGACCTGACCGGTCCCGTGGCGGCCGTCACCGTACGGACCTACGTGCGCGGCCCGGACGGCCATCGCGGCGTGCGCTTTCTCGCCGTGTACGCCGACGACGCGCTGACCGCGACAGTCACGGAGCCAGCACTCCGCCTGCCCTACCGCGAGGGTCGACTCGGCCGACAAACGGACGACGGCGAGTACCGAACGCGGCGGACGCTCGACGTGGACGGCCGCCGCGTCCTCGACGTTCGCTACACGCCCGGCGACGGCGAGACGACCACCGCACCCCCGGACTCGCTCGCCGCCTTCCTCGTCGAACGGCACCGCTACTTCACGACTGGCGGGTTCGGGACCCACCTCGTCGGCAGCGTCGGCCACGACCCGTGGCCGCTGGGCACCGTCGACGCCGACGTTTCGGGGACGCTCCTACCGACACTCGGTCTGCCGGACCCCGCCGGGTCACCGCTCGTCCACTACAGCCCCGGCACCGAACTCGGCCTCTCGCCGCCGCGGCCCCTGTGGCTGGACTGACCCCGAGGCTTTAGAACTTGCCGCGCGTGGACAGTTGTATATCGTGACGGACCTCGACAAGGCCAGCGGGTGGGCCGGCGTCGCATCGGTACTGCTGACCAACGTGGCGACGGTGGGCGCTACGGTCGCGTCGCCGTCGTTCGAGTGGACGGGCAACGCACTCTCCGACCTCGGGCAACCCGGGACGCCGGTGGCGACGCCGGTGACGACGCTGCTGTTCGACGGCGGCCTCGTCCTCGGCGGCCTCGTCGGCCTCGGCTTCGCCTATACGCTCTGGACGGCCGGGGAGAACGTCGTCGAGCGACTGGCGGTCCTCCCCTTTGCCGTCGCACTGGTCGGGATGGCCGGCGTCGGCGTCTTCCCGTCCAGCCAGCCACTCCACGCGCCGGCCGCAGTCACGCTGTATCTCGCCTCGATGGTCGCGATGGCAGTGTACGCCGTCGGGAACGCCGTCGCCAGCGCACTGCGACGGGGGGTCGTGACGCTCGGCCTCGTCTGTGCCCACGTCGGCGTCTGGTGGTGGTGGGCGAGCGGCGGGTCAGTGGCCCGTGGCGGCCTCGCAATCCCCGAAATCGTCGGTGCGTTCCTGTTCAGCGCGTGGGTCCTCTGGACCGCCCACTGGCACCTCGCCGGCGAACGGGCACCGGACGGGGCCGGCGTCGTCGCGTCGGCGTAGCCTTCGCCGCAAACGCGGCTAGCAAACGGGTGTCCCGTGGCCAAACAGCTAAGGGACCACCGACACTGGTCCAGTTCGATATGGCAGCCATCGAGACGACTGGCCTGACCCGGCGGTTCGGCGACGTCACCGCGCTGTCGAACCTCTCGCTGACCGTCGAAGAGGGGGCGCTGTTCGGTCTGCTGGGCCCCAACGGCTCCGGGAAGACGACGACGATAGAGCTCCTGACCGGCCAGCGCGAACCGACCAGCGGGACCGCTCGCGTCGTCGGACGCGACCCGGTGACGGACCCGATGGGCGTCACGGCGGCCATCGGCATCCTCCCCGAGCGCGAGGACCCTCCGAGTTTCCTCACCCCGCGTGAGTACCTCTCTTTCGTCGCCGAGGTGCGCGACGTAAGTGACCCCGACCAGCGAATCGGAGCGTGGGCCGACCGACTCGAATTCGCGGGCATCCTCGATGCGCTCTCGACCGGACTCTCGGAGGGCGAGCGTCAGCGGGTGATGCTCGCCGCGGCGTTCCTCCACGATCCCGACCTGGTCTTCATCGACGAACCGCTCGTCAATCTGGACCCGATCATGCAAGAACGGGTCAAGCGACGACTGGCGGACTACTGCGCCCGGGGGAACACCCTCTTTCTCTCGACGCACTACGTCGACGTGGCCGCCGAGTTGTGCACCCACGTCGGCATCGTCGATGACGGCCGCCTCGTCGCCGAGTGTGACCCACGGGGGATGAGTGAGGACGAACTTTTGGAGTACTTCGTCGCCGAAGTGGGCGACGAGAGTGCGGAGGTCCGGACGTGACCGGCGCGCTCTTTCGCTGGATGCTGCGCGAGGAGTGGCGACTCCACAGCCACTTGTTCGGTGGCCCTCGATTCGCCGCGTTTCCCCTCGTCGTGGCCGTCCTGACCGGCATCGGGACGTGGCTCCTCTCGGTCACCGGGACGCCACCGGCGAGCGTCGCGGGCGGACTGGTTGGGCTAGTCGGCTTTTTCGGCCTGCAGGTGGGCACCATCGGACTGGTGGGCCGCGACGCACTGCGGGACGTTCTGGGCGACGTGACGCTGCTGGTGTTCTCGGCGCGGACCCTGCCGCTATCGTGGCAGCGTTTGCTCGCCACGTTCCTCCTCAAGGACGTCTGTTACTACGCCGGTCTCGTCCTCACGCCCGTGGTGCTGGGCTACGGCGTCGTCGCCGTCGCTTCGGGCGTCACCCCGGGGAGCGTCGCACTGCTGTGGCTCTCGGCGATTGGCACGTTCGCCTTCGGTGCGTCGCTGAGTCTCGCGCTCGTCGCGCTGGCCGGGCGGCGTCGACTCGCGGCGCTCGGAGCGCTCGTCGCCGGGACGGCGACGGTCGTCAGTGGCGTCGTCGACCCAGTCGCGTACACTCCCTACGCGCTGTACGCGGAGGGGACGCTCTCGGGGGCCGTCCGCGGCCTCGTCCCGACGGCCGTCCTCGCCGCCCTCGGCGTCGCGCTGTTCGAACCGGGCGACGACGATTCTTCGGGCCGCCACCGGGCGACTGAACGCCTGTTCACGAGCGTCTCGGACCCGCTGGCGCGGCGGTCGCTGCTGTCGGTCGCGCGCTCGTCGGGGTCGGTCTGGAAAGTCGCGTTCTCGATGGGGGTTCTGTTCGCGGTGACGGCGCTCTTGCTCGGGCAGGTGACCGCCGGGACGGGTACCGCCCCCCACCCCGGCATCGCTTTCGGGACGCTCCTCGGTCTGGGCGCGTTCACCACGTATAGCTGGGTGACGCAGTTCGACTCGCCCCGCGAGTACCTCCGATTCCCGGTCACCTACGCCACCGTCTTCGCCGGGACGATGCGAGCCTATCTCGTGCTCTCGCTCGTGGCCGGCATCGGCTATCTCGCCGTCGCGGCGCTCTGGTTCCCCGTGGGCCGCCTCGCCGTGGGCGCGCTGGTGCTGCCGGGGGTCGCCGTCTACGTCTTCGGCGTCTCGGCGTACCTCACGGGTCTCGCGCCGAACGAACTGCTCTTCGACACCGCGCTGTTTGCGGTGTTCGGCGCGGCGCTTGCCGCGCTCGCGGTACCGTTACTGGTCGCCGCACTGGTCGTCAGTGTCGCACCGCAGCCCGTCGTCGGCGGCGCCGTCACGCTCTCGATAGGTGCCGGCGTCGTCGGATGGCTGTTGGCCCGCCGCGCCGGGCCGCGGTGGGAACGCCGACTCCGCACCGCGTGAGCGGGTTACCGACGTTCCCTCTAATTATAAGTGCCAGACTCCCTCGATAGAGACGTACGGATAGAGCCACGATGGCAAGGGGAGATATAAGGGCACTCGTCGTCGACGACAGCGAGTTCTTCGCCCAGATGACGGCCGAGACACTGACCGAAGAACACGACATCGAGGCCGTCGCCGTCAACGGGGGCGATGCGGCGCTAGATGCGATGGCAGACAACCACTTCGACTGTATCGTCAGCGACTACGAGATGCCGGGTATGAACGGCTTAGAGCTGTTGGCGACGGTTCGAGAGTCGAACCCGACGCTCCCGTTCATCCTCCTCACCGGGCGGGGCGACGAGGAGACGGCGAGCGAGGCTATCGCGGCGGGCGTCGCCGACTACCTCCTCAAACTGGAAGTCGTCGAGGACAAGCAGTACGGTCGACTGGCAAACCGCATCGAGAGCGTCGTCGAACAGGAGCGGACGCGCAAGAAGTTCGAGTCCCTCGTCGAGAACTCGCCGGACGGCATCGCACAGGTGACCGGCGACGGTGTGTTGCTGTCGGTGAACCCGGTGATGGCCGACCGACTGGGCGCGCCGGCGGACGAACTCGTCGGCGAACGCCTCACCGACGTGATGGACACCGAGGCGGCCCGACGGCGCATCGCGGCGGTCCGCAGTGCGCTCGATAGCGGTACGACCGAGAAGCGAGAGGACGCTATCGACGGTCGCCATTACCAGACGCAGTTCGTCCCCGTCGAGAGCCACCTAGATGGGCACACCGTCCAACTGGTCTCCCGCGACGTCACCGACCGCGTCGAGCGCGAACGGGAACTAAAGCGACAGAACGAGCGGCTAGAGGAGTTCGCGAGCGTCGTCAGCCACGACCTGCGGAACCCGCTCAACGTCGCACAGAGCGCCATCGAACTGCTCGACATCCCCGACGAGTCCGACGACCTCGTAGCGAAAGTCGAGCGCTCGCTGGACCGCATGAGCGAGATAATCGAGGACGTGTTGACCCTCGCCCGGGAGGGGCGTACCGTGGACGACCCCGAAGCCGTCAGCATCGAGACGCTCGCCACCGACGCGTGGGCGTGGGTCGAGACGGGCGAGTCTGCCCTCGTGGTCGAGGACGACGTCGAGATAGTCGCCGACGCCACTCGGGTACAGGACCTCTTTGCGAACCTGTTTCGCAACGCCGTCGAACACAACGACGCGCCCGTGACCGTCGAAGTCGGCGTCGGCGACGACGGGTTCTACGTGGCCGACGACGGGATGGGCGTCGACGGCGACGCCGACGTCTTCGAGATGGGTCACTCCTCGACCAACGAGGGCACCGGTATCGGTCTGGCCATCGTCTCGCAGGTGGCACAGGCCCACGGGTGGAGCGTCGGCCTGACCGAGAGCGCCGACGGCGGCGCCCGGTTCGACGTCCGCGGCGTCGAGACGACCGCCTGAGACGGGTTTTTCACGCCTGACACCCTAGGCGGGACGATGACAGTTCGGGGCGTTATCGTAGATTTGGACGGGACCGTCTATCACGGCGACCGCCTGTTGCCCGGCGCTGCCGCCGCCATCGACCGGTTGCGCGAGCGCGGATTGTCGCTGTGCTTTTTCTCGAACAATCCGTTGCACGACGGCACGGAGTACGTCGAGCGACTGAGCGAGTTGGGCGTCGATGCCCGGCCGGGGGAGGCCTGCTCGTCGGCCGTGGTCACTCGGGAGTACCTCGACGCGAACCACGCGGGCGACGGCGTCTTCGTCGTCGGAGCGCCCTCGCTCCGTGACCGGGTCCGAACGACGCGTGCGAAACTCGTCTCGGACCCACGCGCCGCCGACGCACTGCTCGCGTCGTGGACCGACGAGTTCCACTACCGCGACATGGTCGATGCCCTCCGAGCGCTCGACGACGAGACGGTGTTTCTCGGCACCGATCCGGACCCGACCTTCCCCGACGAGGACGGCAACCCGACGCCGGGGTCGGGCGCGATAATTCGAGCCATCAGCGGCGTCGTCGAACGGGACCCGGACCTCGTCCTCGGAAAGCCCTCCGACGTGGCCGTCGAGGCGGCCCTCGAACGGGTCGGCTGTTCGGCCGAGGAGTGTCTGGTCGTCGGTGACAGACTCGATACGGACGTCGCCATGGGCGAACGCGCGGGGATGCAGACCGCCCTCGTCAGGTCGGGCGTCAGCGACGACGCCGACGTCGAACGGAGCGAGGTGACGCCGGACCACGTCGTCGACTCGCTGGCGGACGTCGACGGCGTCCTCGATGCTATCCGCTGAGCCTTCGTGTAGCCTCACCTACGACTTTATGGCGCACGCGGTCGTACCATCGGCCGGTGCTACCGATGAGCAAAGACATCCTGATGATAGTCGGTGACTTCGGCGAAGACTACGAGATAATGGTCCCGTACCAGACCCTCCTGACCGTGGGCCACAGCGTCGACGCCGTCTGTCCGGACAAGGAATCGGGCGACACTATCAAGACGGCCATCCACGACTTCCGGGGCGACCAGACGTACATGGAGTCGCGGGGGCACAACTTCGAACTGAACGCGACGATGGCCGACGTAACCCCGAGCGACTACGACGCTCTCGTCGTCCCCGGCGGACGGGCACCGGAGTACCTCCGGACCCACGACGAGGTTATCGAGGCGGTCCAGCACTTCTTCGAGGCCGACAAACCGGTCGCGGCGCTCTGTCACGGCCCGCAGATACTCGCCGCCGCCGGGGTCCTAGACGGCTACGAGATGACGGCGTATCCGGCCTGCCGGGCCGAGTGTGAGGCCGCCGGGTGTTCGTGGGTCGACGGCGTCACCCGCGACCGGAACCTCGTCACCGGGCAGGCGTGGCCCGACCACCCCGAGTGGTTGAGCGAGTTCATGACCGTGCTCGGCGACGAGGTCAGTCACGGCGACGCGGCCGTGGCCGCCGACGACTGACCGACCGTTCGGAAATGGTTAGCAGGACAATATTTGTATAGCACACCATCCAACGCTAGAGTGCAATGGTCGCAAACACCGCACTTCTCGGCCTGTTCGTGCTGGCCGGGGTTGCCCTCCCAGCGATACTCTACCTCCTGCTCGGAGGGGGTCGAGGACGGCGAATCGAGGCGAACCGATAGCGGTCCGACGTGGCGGACCGAAGCCAGCGTGACGAGACGGCCCGTTCTCAACCTGTGGCCGGCCGGAGACGGTGGACGGCCCCGGTCTCGCCGGAGACGCCTCGTTTGTCCGTGGTACAGACGAGTAGTTCGCCGGCCGTCGTCCGGCCGAACGAGAGGACGTTCGACCCGAGTCCGTCGCCCTCGACCGGGACTGCCCTGACCGGCCAGCGGTCGTCGCCGCGGTCCGTCGCGACGAACAGATCGCCTCGGGCCCGCCAGTCGGCGAACACGTACCGCCCTTGCAGGGCCGGAATGTCCGCTCCGTCGTAGAGGTACCCCCCGATGACCGAGATGCCGGAGACGTCACCCCCCTCGTGCGGGTACTGGACGATGGGGTCCCGAAGAGGGGCACCGTCGGGCGTCTCCGTCGGGCAGTCCTCGACCCGGAAGCAGTTGGCACCTTCCCGGACGTTCCACCCGTAGTTGCCGCCGCGTTCGACGACGCTGACCTCCTCCCACTTCGACTGGCCGACGTCCGCGACGAAGAAGCGGCCGTCCGGACCGAAGGAGAACCGCCACGGGTTCCGGAACCCCCACGCGAACTGTTCGGGTAAGCCGTCCTTATCGACCAACGGGTTCCCGGACGGAATGGCGTAGGGTCGACCGTCCTCGCCCTCGCTATCCACGTCGATGCGGAGGATACTGCCCAACAGGTTCTCGGTGACGTCCTGTCCGTTGCCCCCGTCGACGGCGTCGTACCAGTCCTCGACGTGGCCCTGCCCTTGGTCGTTGCCGGCCCCGCCGTCACCGACGGCGACGTAGAGGTAGCCGTCGGGGCCGAACGTCACGGCGCCCGCGTTGTGGTTGCCCTGCGGTTCCGGAATCTCCAGTACCGTCCGTTCGCTGTCGGGGTCGATGGTGCCCGAATCGACCGCGAACTCCGAGAGGACGAACGTGTGCGAGTAGTTCTCGGGCGTTCCGTCCCGGCGTGGGGCACTGTACCGGAGGTACGCCCGACCGGCTCCGTCGTAGTCGGGATGGAACGCCAGTCCCAACAACCCGCGTTCGTCGTACCCGCTCACGCTCACCATCCGGTCGGTGACGTCCAGTGCGACCTGTGGGTCGGCGTCGGGGCCGTCGACGACGTACACTTGGCCGGCTTGGTCGACCACCCAGTACTCGTCGGCCCGCGGTACGACCACGTCGAGCGGTGAGGTGAATCCCGTCGACACAGGCTCGGCTCCGAGTTCGAGCGAGTCGAGCGAGGGGTCACTGGTCGCCGTCTCCGTCGCCTGTCCGCTCCCGGAACCGCCGTCTACACACCCGGAGAGTGCCGTGAGTGCGATACCGCCCGCTTTGAGGAAGCGCCGCCGCGTCGAATCGTCCATACTGTGTTGGCGGGTGCCACACGCAAGAATATTCGCCGGTATCGGATAAACTTAGAACAGCGGGGAAGTGTACCGATGTCGAACCCTTTATGAAACGGCTCACGCTATGGTCAAGACGAATCATGGTTGACAAAGCGGACCTCCGCGACCAGTTCACCGAGGCGTTCGAAGACGCAGACTACCCGATTGCCAGCCCGATGGACCTCGTGCCGGCCCTGCCGAACGGTCCGTCCACGAAGTTCGAGTCTGGCGACTTTTCGATGAGTGCGATGGAACTCAACACCAAACTCGACGGGGAGTTCCCCTACGAGAGCGTCGACGACTTCGTCGACGACGTGATGGATTCCCTCGAAGCCCAAGACCTCATCTAAACCGTCAGCAGCGACGGGCGAGCGACGGCGACGACGAACGCGACGGCGAACACGCCCAGTGCGAGGAGGAGGTAGTTCGCGAGCGTGTTGTCCGCCCGAGTCAGCCCCAGCGTGTAATTTTTCCCCGAGAGTGGCCAGAACGGCGCGATGCCGGCCGGCGTGACGACGTCCGCGAGCAGGTGTGAGACGATACCGGTCAGGCCGACGACGACACCGAACGCCGCCAGTCGCGTCGCCGTTCCGACGCCGTTCGCGGACCCGACCAGCCACCCGGCGCCGCCGAGCGCGAGGCCCACGACGGCGGCGAACAGCAACGTGTGGGTCACCCCGCGGTGGCTGACGAACGGCACGCGCTGGTCGTAGTCCGGGACGGGCGCGAGAGCGAGCGAGAGCGCCCCACCGGCGACGGCGAGGCCCGGTGCGTCGACGAGGAGGAGTGCGAGGCCGAGCGGCGCGTACACGAGCAAGGCGGCACCGTAGTGGCCCGGTCGATACATGGCTGGCTCTCTGGGTCTCCAGTGGCTTGTAGCTGGCGTGTCCCGGTATCCTTGCGGTTTATGTGGGGCGCTGCCAAAGGCCGCGTATGTTCGTGACGCCGGGACTGGACCTGCTCGTCGAGACGTTCGGCCCCTTCCTCATCCCGGCGACGCTGTTCGTCCTCGGCGCCATCGGCTATCTCTTCCTGTGGCTGCTGACCCGGTCGCGACGCGAGACGTACACGGCCGACGACGAGTGAGAGCGGTGAGCGCCGCAGTTTAGCACCGCCACGCTTTTGCATTAGACTCGTCTAATTCTTCCCATGCTGAGCGCGAAGATGGAAGATTACCTCAAGGCGATATATCGGCTCGAACGAGAGGGCGAGCCGCCGGTCGCCACGTCGACCATCGCCGAGACGCTGGACGTGACGCCGCCGACAGCGACGAGCATGGTAGAGAAACTCGAAGACCGTGAACTCGTCGAGCGAGAGAAGTACAAAGGTGTCACGCTCACCCCCGAGGGCGAGACGGTCGCACTGGAGGTCATCCGCCACCATCGCCTGTTGGAGACGTTCCTCACCGAGGAACTGGGCTACGATTGGTCGGAGGTCCACGAGGAGGCCGAGATCCTCGAACACCACATCAGCGAGGAGTTCGAGCGCCGCGTCGCCGCCGCGCTAGACGAACCGACCGTCGATCCGCACGGCGACCCGATTCCCAACGACGAACTCGAACCCATCGACGACCACTCGGCGTCGGCACTCGCAGATCACGGCGAGGGCGCACGGCTGGAGGTCGCTCGCGTCCGCGACCGCGATTCCGACGAACTGACGTATCTCGACGAGGCCGGCATCACGCCCGGGACCGACCTCGTCGTCGAGGAGGTCGCACCGATCGGGATGGTGACGGTCCGTCTCGACAGCGGTGAGAGCGTCGCGCTCCCGGACCACATCGCAGACGCGATTCAGGTCCGGACCCCCGACGACTCCGTCGCCGACGAGGTGAGCAAGGTGTGAGCGAGGCGACGTGGCTGACCGTCGTCTTCGTCGCCGCCGGGGCCCAACTTGCGGTTCTCCCCGGCGAGAAGGTGCAGTTCATCATCGCCGGCCTGTCGACCCGCTTCAGTCCGTATATGGTCGTCGCGGCCGCCGGCACGGCCTTTGCTGGTTGGACCGTGGTCGAAATCTGGCTCGGGCAGACGGTGACGACCATGCTCCCCGGCGCCTACTTAGACGCCATGACGGCGGTCCTGTTCCTCGCCTTCGCCGTATTGTTGGTCGGAACCGCCCCGGCGTCGGACGCCCCCGAGCGAGAACCGGCCAGCGGCGTCCTGACCGACGGCGGCGAACTCGACGTGCGCGTTCCGGTCGCCGACTGGCAGGTGCCGAACAAGATGGGCGGGTTCCTCCCTATCTTCGCGATGATGGCCTTCGGCGAGTTCGGCGATAAGACCCAACTCGTCACCATCTCCTTGGCCGCCCAGTACGCCGCCTTCCCGACCGCTATCTGGACCGGCGAGATGCTCGCCATCATCCCCGTCAGTATCGCCAACGCCCTGTTCTTCTACCGCTTCTCCCACACGTTCGACGTGCGGAAGGCCCACTTCGCCGGGGCGGCGCTGTTCCTCTTCTTCGCCGGGGACTTCGCCGTGAACGTCCTCTTTGGCGTCTCGGTCTGGGAGACGCTCGTGTCCGGTATGGCCGGCGCCCTTCCCTTCTGACCGACGGGGACACTCATTAGGCAGGCCCGACGAGTTCGGGTATGCGCGGACTCGACGACACCGACCGTGACATCGTCAGACTCCTGCTCGAAGACGCACGGCGTCCGTTCAGCGACATCGCAGAGGAGGTCGGTCTCTCGGCCCCGGCCGTCTCCGACCGGGTCGACCGCCTCCAGGAGATGGGCATCGTCCGCGGATTCACGCTCGACCTCGACCGCTCGCTGCTCCGCGCTGGCGTCCCCGTCCTCGTCGAGATCGACGCCGAACCGGGCCGTGCGGCCGCGGTCCGAGACGGACTCGCCGACGCAGACGCCGTCGAACACGTGTTCCGGACGGCCGACGGACGGGTGACGGCGACGGCGACGGTTCCGCAGGCCGAAGTCAGCGACCTGCTCGACGCCCACGTCGACCTGAACGACGTCGACAGCTACGAGGTGCGACTCGTCGCCGACAGCGAGTGGACGCCGGGGCTGGGCACCGCCGAGTTCGCGCCGGAGTGCGCCGAGTGTGGCAACACCGTCGACGAGGAGGGCGAGCGCACTGTCCTCGACGGCGACAGCTACTACTTCTGCTGTGGGTCCTGCGAGTCGCGGTTCGTCGACCACTACGAGTCACTCAAAGAGGGAGCGTAAGTTCGCATACGACGACACCAGTTGTGAAGGTCGCGCCCTGCTTCCAATTTCGAATCGAAATTTCAAAGGCGTATTCGGATTCGTTTCACAAGGACAAACCGCATCAACGAGTATCCCGTACTACTAGGCGAGATGACCGAACGGACAGTCCGCCTCGAACTGACGGGGATGAGTTGTGCGAACTGCTCGGCGACCATCGAGGAGCGCGTCGCCGAGTTAGACGGCGTCGAGTCCGTCGACGCGAACTACGCCACCGACGAGGGGAGCGTCACCTACGACCCCGACGTGGTGTCGCTGGGCGACGTGGTGGCGGCCGTCGAGGACGCGGGCTACGGCGTCGTCACGGAGACGGTGAGCGTCGCCATCACCGACATGTCGTGTGCGAACTGCGCCGAGACGAACGCCGAGGCGCTGGAACGCACCGAGGGCGTCGTCGCCGCCGACGTGAACTACGCCACCGACGAGGCGCAGGTGACCTACCTCCCGTCGGCGGCGTCGCTGTCGGACCTCTACGACGCCATCGAGTCGGCGGGGTACACGCCGGTTCGAGAGGACGAGACGAGCGGCGAGGGTGGCGACGGCGGGGGCGAACAGTCCTCGACGGACCGCCGCGACGCCGCCCGCGACGCCGAGGTGAAAAAGCAACTCCGACTGACGCTGTTCGGCGCGGCCCTCTCGCTGCCGCTCCTCGTCTTCATGGCCGACCACCTGCTCTCGCTGGGGCTGTTCGAGTCGACGCTGTTCGGCGTTCCGCTGGGCTGGGTCCAGTTCGCGCTCGCGACGCCTGTCCAGATAGCGCTCGGCAAGCCGTTCTACGAGAACGCGTACAAGGCGCTCGTCCGGAACAAGCGCGCCAACATGGACGTGCTCATCGCGCTGGGCTCCTCGACGGCGTACGGCTACTCGCTGGTCGCCCTGCTGGACCTCATCGCCAGTACCGGCCTGTACTTCGACACGGCGGCGTTCATCCTCGTGTTCATCACGCTGGGGAACTACCTCGAAGCCCGCTCGAAGAGTCAGGCCGGCGCGGCCATCCGTCAACTGCTGGAGATGGAGGCGGACACGGCCACCGTCGTCCGCGAGGACGGCTCCGAGGAGGAGATTCCGCTGGACGAAGTCGAGGTCGGCGACCGCCTGAAGGTCCGCCCGGGCGAGAAGATACCGACGGACGGCGTCGTCGTCGACGGTGACTCTGCCGTCGACGAGTCGATGGTCACCGGCGAGTCCGTCCCCGTCGAGAAGGGCGAGGGCGACGAGGTCATCGGTGCGACGGTGAACCAGAACGGCGTCCTCGAAGTCGAGGCGACGAAGGTCGGGTCCGAGACGGCGCTCCAGCAGATCGTCGAGCGCGTCAAACAGGCCCAGTCCCGCCAGCCGGAGATTCAGAACGTCGCCGACCGCATCTCGGCGTACTTCGTCCCGGCCGTCATCGCCAACGCGTTGCTGTGGGCGGCGGTCTGGACCGTTGCGCCCGACGCGCTGGCGAGTTTCGTGAGCGGGTTGCCGGTGTGGGGACTGGCGGCCGGCGGTCCCGCCACCGTGGGCGTCACCGAGTTCGCCGTCGTCGTCTTCGCGTCGGCGGTGCTCATCGCCTGCCCCTGTGCGCTGGGGCTGGCGACGCCCGCCGCGACGATGGTCGGGACCACCATCGGCGCCCGCAACGGCGTCCTGTTCAAGGGTGGCGACGTGCTGGAACAGGTCCGCGACATCGACACCGTCGTCTTCGACAAGACGGGGACGCTGACCGAGGGCGAGATGGAACTGACCGACGTGGAAGTAGTCGAAGCGGCCGCGGACGGTGGCGAGCAGACTGCCGCCGACGGGGGCGAACTCCGTGAGGCCCCCGAACTCACCGAGGCGTACGTCCTCGAACTGGCCGCCATCGCCGAGAGCGGGAGCGAACACCCCCTCGCACAGGCCATCGTCGAAGGTGCTCGGGAACGCGGTATCGACGTCCCGGACGCCGAGAGCTTCGAGAACGTCCCGGGTCACGGCGTGCGGGCGACGACGCCCCACGGCGAGGTGCTGGTCGGCAACCGGAAACTGCTCGAAGACAACGGTGTGGACACCTCGCCCGCCGAGGAGCAGATGGACGCCCTCGAACGCGAGGGGAAGACGGCTATGTTGGTCGCTGTCGACGACACGGACTCGGGATTCCGCCTCGCCGGCGTCGTCGCCGACGCGGACACCGTCAAGGAGAGCGCCGCCGACGCCGTTTCCGGCCTCCGCGAACGCGGGACCGACGTCTGGATGATTACGGGTGACAACGAGCGCACCGCTCGCGCCGTCGCCGAAGAGGTCGGCATCGACCCCGAGAACGTCCGCGCGGAGGTGCTGCCAGAGGACAAGGCCGAAGCCGTCGAAGACATCCAGTCTGGCGGGAAGCGGGCGATGATGGTCGGCGACGGCGTCAACGACGCCCCGGCGCTCGCGACGGCCACGGTCGGGTGTGCGATCGGCTCTGGCACCGACGTGGCCATCGAAGCGGCCGACGTGACCCTGCTCCGTGATGACCCCGCGGACGTGCTGAAGGCCATCCGCATCTCCGAGGCGACGCTCCAGAAGATCAAGCAGAACCTCTTCTGGGCACTGGGGTACAACACCGTGATGATTCCGCTGGCCTCGCTGGGTCTGCTCCAACCGGCGCTCGCGGCGGCGGCGATGGCCGCCTCCTCGGTGTCGGTGCTGGCCAACAGCCTCGCGTTCAGGCGCTACACCCCTGACGACGACTACGAACTGCTGGGCTTCTTCCGGCCCTGACCGGGGGTTCCAGTACACTAATCTGGCACGAGACCCGAGTGGAGGCCAGTGAGCGATTCACAGCGCGCCGACCGGTCGGGAGCGGACAAACGGCCGACGGGACTGGGCGTCCGTCTGCGGGCGCTGTGGCGCGCCCTCGTCGTCGGCTGGCAGTTCGTCCCCTTCGTCCTCGCGTGGGCCCGCGACCGAAAACGGTTCCTGTTGTTCGGCCGCTCGCGCTCGGTCTCCAGCGACGACCGGACTCGGCGGGCGCGAAAACTGAAACAGACGTTCGTGGACCTCGGGCCGGCGTTCATCAAACTCGGACAGATGCTCTCGACGCGGCCCGACGCACTGCCGGCCGAGTACATCGAGGTGCTCTCGGAACTACAGGACAAAGTGCCGCCGGACCCGTGGGCCGACATCGAACCGCTGCTCGAACGGGAACTCGACGGCGCCGTCGACGATCGGTTCGGGGCGTTCGACACCTCGCCCATCAGCGGCGCGTCGCTCGGACAGGTGTACGAGGCAGAACTCGACGGCCAGCGAGTCGCCGTGAAGGTGCTGCGGCCCGGCATCCGCGAGCGCGTCGAGTCGGACCTGCGTGTGCTGGCCGCGCTGACGCCGATTTTGACCTCGGGCGCGGACCCCGGACAGGCGTTCACGCTGGAGAACCTCACAGCGGAGTTCTCGGCGACCATCCGCCGCGAGATGGACTACGCACACGAGGCCCGGATGCTCCGAGAGATCGGTGCCAGTTTCGCCAACGACGAGGGCGTCACCATCCCGGACGTGATAGAGAGTCACACGACGGGCCGCGTGGTGACGATGGAGTACGTCGACGGGGTGAAAATAGACGACGTGGCACGGATCGACGAGCTGGGTATCGACCGGGCTGAGCTCGTCCAGCGCCTCGAAGAGGTGTACATCCAGATGATCGTCGAGGACGGGCGCTTCCACGCCGACCCGCACCCCGGCAATCTGGCGGTCCAACCCGACGGGACTCTCGTCTTCTATGACTTCGGGATGACGGGGCGACTCGGGCCACAGACGCGCGACCAGTTGATGGAGTTCTACGTCGGACTGGCGACTGACGACGTCGACCGGGTGATGGACGCGTTCGTGGCGATGGGGGCGCTCGACCCGATGGCCGACCGCGAGGTGATGCGCGAGGCGTTCGAGATCGTCATCGAGCAGTTCCGCGGCGAGGACATCAGCGAGTACCGAATCGAACAGCTCGTCGGCCAGTTCGAAGACCAACTGTACGAGTTCCCGATGCGACTCCCGCAGGACCTCGCGCTGGTCGTCCGCGTGACGACTGTACTCGAAGGCGTCTGTCGCACGCTCGACCCCGACTTCGACTTCATCGAGATAATCACCGAGTACGTGATGCAACAGGGTGCGGCCGACGCTGGCAAAGCCATCCGCGAGGAGGTGCAAGCGACGATGACTCGGGCGGGCCGGTCGCTCGTGACGACGGCCCCGAAGGCGGAGGCGGCGCTTGACACGGCGAGCCGTGGCGAGTTGGTGCTGGAGACGATACTGAAAGACAGCGACGGCCTCGCCCGGCAGATGGCCAGACGGCTCTTGCTCGGGATGGTCGCCGCCGCCGGCGTCCCGGTGGCGGCGTTCTTCTACGTCGATGCGACGCTCCCGTCCACCGCGCTCGCGCTGGGCGGATCGGCCGCCACGCTCGGGCTACTGGCGTGGTCGTTCCGCCGACAGCGGCGGCCCGCGTTCACGACGCCGCAGTTCACGCGCCACGAGATGCGACGGCGGCGCGAGGAGTAATCAGAGGTCGCCCGAGCGGGCCAGCCGTCGAATCTCGTCGGCCCGCGCTCGTATCTCGGTCCACTCCTCCTCGTCCGTGTTGTCGACGTGGGTGTACAGCAGTCCCATCCGGTGGTTCGAGCGCAGCGCGTCCTCGTTCCGATCCAGAAAGTCCCAGTAGAGCGCGTTGAACGGACACGCACCCTCGCCGGTGGTCTTCGTCTCGTCGTACGGACACCCCGAGCAGTAGTCGCTCATCTCGTCGAGGTAGTTCGCCGAGGCGGCGTACGGTTTCGTCGCGAAGACGCCCGCCCCGTAGAGGCCCATCTCGACGACGTTGGGCGTCGTCACCCAGTGGAAGGCGTCGACGTAGCCAGCGTGGAACCAGCGGTTCAGTTGCGCCGGTTCCACGCCGTAGATGAGCCCGAAATTGGCGAGAACCATCAGGCGCTCGATGTGGTGGGAGTACCCACGGGCCCGGACGCCATCGACCACGTCAGAGAGGCAGGCCATGTCTGTCTCGCCCGTCCAGTAGAACTCGGGCACGTCCTCGGTCGCGCCGAGTTGGTTCGCGTCGGCCAGCGCGGGCATCTCCCGACGGTAGACGTGCCGGAGAAACTCCCGCCAACCGAGGACCTGTCGCACGAACCCTTCGACGCTGTTGAGCGGGGCCTCGCCGCCTTCGTAGGCGGCTATCGCTCGTTCGACTACCTCGTCTGGAAGGAGCAGGCCGAGGTTCAGCGACGTCGACAGGAGACTGTGACTCATGGCCCACTCGTCGCCGCGCATCGCGTCCTGATACGGCCCGAAATCGGTGAGGCGGTGGGTGACGAAGTGGTCCAGCGCACGAACCGCCTGCCGTCGGGTCACCGGCCAGCAGAACGACTCGGGGTCGGCCCAGTCGCCGCCGTACGGCGGGTCGTCGTAGCTACCGTCGAACGTCTCTCGGACCCACTCGGCGACGGCCTCGGTGGTCTCGTCCCGTTCGAAGGTGGGTGGGTCCGCCGGGGTCCAGTCGTCAGGCGGTGTCTCGCGGTTCTGGTCGTCGTAGTTCCACTCGCCGCCGACCGGGTCGCCGTCGTCCATCAGGTACCCCGTCGACCGGCGCATGAACCGGTAGAACTCCTCGTGACGGTAGCGGCCGTCACTGGCCCACGTATCGAACTGGCCGGGTGAACAGAGAAACCGCTCGTCCGGGACGAACTCGACGGCGCCGCCCGCGTCGGCGACGATGCGCTCGATGCGCTCGCGTGCGCCGGGCGCCTGCGGCATCGTCGTCACCAGCGTGTCGTCCGGACGGCCCTCGAAGTGGGCGGTGAGTCCTTCCTCGAACGTGTCTACCTGTCGGTAGTCGACAGTCCGTCCCTCGGCGCGGAGGTCGTCTCTGAAGTGCCGCAACGCGGCGAACACCAGCGTCAGTTTGTGTGGGTGATACGGCAGTTTTCGAGCGAACGACTCGGCTTCGACGAGGAGGACACGCTCGTCCGGTCGACGCGCCAGCGGCCCCCGCCGCCGAACCAGATGGTCGGCTCTGAGCCAGACCGTCACGACAGCCACCTCACTCGCATACCGGGACACACGACAGCCACCGGAATGAACCCCCGTCCAAACTGTGTCGGTATCGAGTACTTGATCCCGAGATCACCGATACGCAGAAGAGTCAAGTTTCTGTAACGAACTCGTTCGGCGCGGCCGTTTTATCTACCACCGGAACTGCCGAATTTCAGACTCTCGGACCCACATGATCGTCTATTCTGTTGTCGTCGAAGCGACTACCTTTAGTGTCTGGAACTCGAAATTCGGGCGCATGACAGACCACCTCGATCGGCGGACGTTCATCCAGAGCACCGCGGCCGTGTCGGGCGCCGGACTCCTCGCTGGCTGTGGCGGGTCCGGCGGCGACAGCGGTGGGTCGGATGGCGAGTCCGGCGGCGACAGCGGTGGCACCGAGACGGCCGACAGTACGCCGACGGACACCGAAGACGGGAGCGGCGGTGACGTCCCGTCCGACGTGAGCGACTACCTCTCCGACGTCGGGAACTTCGACGGTACCGTCGCGGACGAGACCGGGACCGGGAACGTCGAAGTGACAGTCGGTGCCGAGGGCAACGGCGGCGCCTACGCCTTCGCCCCCGCGGCGGTCCGCATCGACGCCGGAACGGACGTCAACTGGTCCTGGACCGGCGAGGGTGGCTCCCACAACGTCGTCCACGAGGAAGGCGAGTTCGAGAGCGACCTCGTCACCGAGTCCGGCAACGACTTCCAGCACACTTTCGAGTCCGCTGGCGTCTATCTCTACTACTGTCAGCCACACAAGAGCCTCGGCATGAAGGGCGCCATTATCGTCGAGTAACGGTTTCCGACTCGGGTCTCCGTTTTCACCGACCGCCCAGTGACGACCGCCCCGCGACGTACAGCGAGTACGCGACGACGGCGAACCCCACCATCGTCAGCGCGTTCTCGAACACCAGCGCCGTCTGGGTATCGAAGCCAAAGACCTGATCGGCCACGCCGGCCAGCAACGACCCGGACGTGACCGTCCCGAACCCGACGGCGAGATACGTCAGCCCCCGCGACCGGGACTTCACCGCCGCCTTGGCGGCGAAGTAGGTGATGAGACCGCCCAGTAGCAGCGTGACTGTCTTGAACCCGAGGACGACGAGTGGTATCTGTCCGTTCATAGTTCCTCACTGACGCGGGACCAGAGGCGCGCTAACCGCTCGTCCGGCGTCTCGCGGTCCCGCAAGACGTCGACGTCGAACGAGTCTCTCCCGTCGAGAGCGACGAACACCCCGGTACAGTCCCGGACGTACGTCGTCTCGTGGTGGCCATCGGACCGGATGTCCGTCTCTTCGGAAACGAGTGCGGCGTCGCTCAACTGTTCGAGCTTTCGGTACGTACTCGTCAGTGGGAGTTCACAGGCGTCGGCCACTCGTTTCGCGGAGAGCGGTTCGTCGAGCGTCGCGAGGATGTCGCGACAGTCCGGGTCGGCCAACGCCTCGAACGTGGCCTGCTGGTCGGGCGGGTCGTCTCCTGACACGGGGGGACCTCCTGTGGGCGACAGTGGGGCGGGTGGAGTGGTACGCTCGGTTTCGTGACGGCGACTCTCGGTGGCTTTCCCACGGAGCGGCATTCAACGTGACGGTCGGGTCGGCGGGTCCCGTCCGGTCGGTGATAAACGACCATCAGATAAAGGGTGCCCGTTGATTTCCAGATTCTGGAAAGCACGCCCACGGTTTTCGGGTCGCCCTCGCGTAGCGGGACACGCAATGGAACGGCCCTCCACCCGCAGACGGTTCCTCGCGAGTACAGCACTGACCGGACTCGCCGCGACCGCCGGTTGTCTCTCGACCGGTGAGACGACACAGGCCGTCGGAGACGCGGCCGACGGTACAGCCACCGCGTCGACCGAGACAGCCGAACTGACGCCCCCTGACTCCCTCGAAGAGTGGCTCGCGGACGCCAACGGCTACGACGGCGAACCCCGAACGTTCGGACGGGGGTCCCGGCCGACGATCTCCGTCGGCCACGAGACAGACCGTGGCTGGGCGTTCGACCCACCGGTCATCGAAGTGACGCCGATGACCTTCGTCCGGTGGGACTGGACCGGTCACGGCGACCAGCACAACGTCGTCGCCCTCGACGGGACGTTCGACAGCGGCCGCACGAACGCCCAGTCGGGCACTGGCTACCACTTCATCTTCGAAGAGACGGGCGAGTACCCCTTCGTCTGTGAACCTCACAGCGAAGCGGGGATGAAAGGCGCCGTCATCGTCCGCGAGGTGCCGACGACGGGCTACGAGGCAGTCGACGAGTGGGTAGCCGAGGCCGGCAACTTCGAGGGGACCGTCGCCGACCGTACCGGCAGCGACACCGCCGCGGTCACCGTCGGCGCCGAGGGCAACGGCGGCGCCTTCGCGTTCGACCCGCCCGTCGTGCGAATCGACGCCGGGTCGACCGTCCGCTGGGAGTGGACCGGGGACGGCGGCGCTCACAACGTGGTGTTCGAGAACACCGACGTCAGTTCCGGCGACGTGGCGAGCGAACCCAGCACGACGTTCGAACACACGTTCGACGACCCGGGACAGTATCTCTACGCCTGTCTGCCGCACAAGGCACTCGGGATGCGGGGCGCTGTCGTCGTCGAGTAAACGACCACTCCGCGGTACCGTCCCATACTTCCCCTCTCCGAGTCCGCGTCCCTCGCCTCCGCTCCTCGCAGAACGGGCGTGCAGTGAACGCAGCGAGCGAACCGGCACGGCGGGATTCGAACCCGAGGCAACCGCTCACTCCGTTCGCGTTTGCGTGATCCGAATCCAGTGCCCGTTCGCTCGTCGCCTCCGCTCCTCGCAGAACGGGCGTGACGGGATTCGAACCGGAGCAAGACGGTCGCCTCGCTTCGCTCGGCGCTGCGACTTGCAGGGCTCGAACTCCGTGCCCGTTCGCTCGTCGCCCCCGCTCCTCGCAGAACGGGCGTGGCGGGATTCGAACCCGCGCTCTAGGGGTTAGGAACCCCTCGCCCTCGTCCACTAGGCCACACGCCCTGCCCGGACGGTGGCGTGACTGCTGGAAAACGATTTCGTTCGGACGAAAGAGGAAAAATCCGGGGCTTAGTTGTTCGACTCGGTCGCCGTCTCCTCGGTACTCGAGGTGTCCGTGCTGGCGTCGGCCGTCTCGCCAGCGCTGGCGTCAGTACCGCCCTGTTTCATCTCTTCGAGTTCCTGTTCGACCTCTGTCCGCCCTTTCTGGAACTCACCCATCGCCTCACCGGTCGAGCGTGCGAGTTTCGGAATCTTGTTCGCCCCGAAGAGGAGGACGGCGATGAGGAGGATGACCATCATCTCCGTCGTGCCCGGCATCCCCGGGAACAGTGGTACGAATGTCCCTGACATTGTAACCGAAGTTTACGTGGTTGCTATTATAGTCTTTTTGCTCATCGTCGGCGCGTGATACCGCGTTATAGGCCTTTTCACGCTTCGAGCATGGAATTCACTCCGACGCGAACAGCGACTGGATAGCAGGTGGGTTCGAAACAGGGACCTACTGCTGGGCTAAGCGTGCCGTAACGTCGTCTACCCACTCGGGGACGGCGACATCGGCGAGGGTGCCGTCGCGCCACGTCGTCACGACGTCTGTCTCACCGTCACGAGTCAGGTCGATACGCCACTTCCGGCCGTCCTCGGCGGTGATGTCGAAGCGAGCGCCGCCGGAGGACAGCGACTCGACGTGTTCGACGGTCACTTCGATTCCGGTATAGACCTCCATCGTGTCGGGCATATCCGGGGAGACGGGTCCCGGGGTGTTAAAACGAACCGTCGAACTGATCGGATAGGTGTCGGATAGTCGCTAGTAGAGGCATCAGGGACGGCAAAACGGTCACAAAGGATTTCAGACAGGAGGCGAAAGCCACGGCCATGCTTACAGTCGGTGACGAGGCGCCCGATTTCACCGCACCGCTCGCCAACGGTGGCATCGGTGAACTGTCGCTGTCAGATGCCGTCGCCGACGGCCCTGTCGTCCTCGCGTTCTTTCCCGGCGCGTTCACGAGCGTCTGTGGCGACGAACTGGAAGCGTTCGACGAGCGTCGGGACGAACTGGAAGCGTTCGACGAGCGTCGGGACGAACTGGTCGACGCGAGCGCGACGGTCTACGGCGTCAGCATCGACACGCCGTTCGCACAGAACGCCTTCCGCGACCAACTCGGCCTCGGTTTCGCTCTCGTCAGCGACAACGAGCGAGCGATAATCGACGCGTACGACGTCTCGATGGACTTCGAGGGACTCGGCGTCTACGACCTGGCGAAACGCTCCGTGTTCGTCGTCGACGACGGGCGACGGATAACCTACGCGTGGGCGACGGACGACCCCGGAGTCGAACCGAACTACGACGACGTCCTCGATGCAGTGCGGGCGACCTGATCGAACGGGGGCGGCCTTTTTCTCGCTGGCACGCCTTGTCGTATCTATGAGCGAGACAGAGGGTGCTGCCGCCGGGCGTATCTACGACCCCAGCCGTGACCACGCGTTTCCGGACGAACGGGTCAACGCCGTCCTCGAACTGTTGGCGAGCGACGACGAGGTACAGGCGTACCTCCACGCCCAAAACGTCAACCCGGTCATGCGAAAGCGGTACAACGACCACGGAAAGAAACACATCGACATCGTCCGCAACCGGGCGCTGTGTCTCTACGACCTGCTCAAACAGGGTGGTGTCGAGTTCAACGGTGCCGACGACCACGACCTAGACGAGGCCGACGAGGCCGTCATCATCGCCTTCGCCGCGACACTTCACGACATCGGACACGTCGTCCACCGCGACGAACACCCGTACTACTCGATACCGCTCGCCGCGGACCTGCTGGACAGACTGCTAACGGAGTTCTACGACGTGAACGAACTGGTTCGGGTGAAAGGCGAAGTGCTCCATGCCATTCTCTGTCACCACACCGAGGAGATCCCGCTGACGCTGGAAGCCGGCGTCGTCAGAGTCGCCGACGCGCTGGACATGGAGCGTGGTCGCTCGCGCATCCCCTACGAACGGGGCGGCCGCGGCATCAACACCGTCTCCAGTCAGGCCATCGAGACGGTGACACTCAGCAGCGGCGAGGACTACCCCGTGCTGGTCGAAATCGAGATGAACAACGCGGCGGGCGTCTATCAGGTCGACAACCTCCTGAAGGCGAAGTTGAACGACTCCGGCCTCGAAGAACACATCCGCATCGTCGCGTTGAACTCCCGCGAGGACGGCAACCGGATCGTCGAACGCATCGAGCTCTGAGACGCAAACCTGTATCTGACACAACCGTTTTGTAGCCCGCCGCCGTACCTCTGTGTATGAGTCTCACACCCATGGACGAGCCGAAGGGTGACCACACCGGTGCGCTCCCAGAGGTGGAGGACGACCCCGGCCTCGTCCAGCGGTTTCGGCTTCGGGCCCGTGGGTTCCTCCGCAGTCTTCCGGGTGGGGACCGACTGCTCTCGTGGGGCGACGACCGCGGCGGTGACCGTCCACAGTCTCGGGTCCACATCGACGGCCTCGCCGACCGGGCCGTAGAGCCACCCGAATGTCCCCGTATCGGCGACCTGCCACGGCGCGACCGCCCGTTTACCTACCCCACTCGCAACCACAGCGAACGGAACCGGGTCGACCTCGTCTGCGTCGAGACGGACGACAGACTGACAGTCTCGCTGCCGGAGAACCCCGACGCGACGCTGACCTCCGACACCTGGGAGCGCGTCGAACCGTAACCGTCGCTCGCTCGTTTCTCACGTTCAGATCGGTGTGTCGAGCGACGGACACACCGGCTTACTCGAAGAACAGATCGGTCCCCGGCACTGCGACGGCGTCGGCCGGCAGTTCGGTGAGCCACTCGGTCCCCTCTGCGTCCCCGTCGCCACTCGACTGGTCGTTTTGTAGCGACGCCGCGAAGACGACGAAGTACCGTTCTGCAGTCCGGTCACCGTCTGCGCTGTGAGCCTCGTAGTGCCAGACGGCCTCGACGCCGTCGAGTTCGACGCCGAGTCCGGCATTGGTTTCGGCCCACTGTCGCGCGGTCGCCGCGAAGTCCTCGTTCGGGCCGACGCTCGCCGACGGAATCTTCCAGTCACACGTCTCGGTAACCTGCATCACCAGCGTCTCGCCGTCGCCGTTGCGGACCCCGACTGGCGCCATGTCGTCCATCTTCTCGAGTTGGTCGACCGTGGCTGCGTCGACGGTATCCGCCTCCTCGTGGAACGTGACGTCGTCGCGGTCGCGTAGCGATTCGGCGTCGTAAATCGGGCCGGTCGTGGGCGCTGCGTCGGATGCAGTCATAAATTCTTGAGTGGGCCAGACAAACTCAAAAACGGGATCTACTATCGAACAGTCGAGTTAAGAGTCCCTACTCTTGACAGACACAATCAGTATCTGCTCATTTTGATATTCAGCAGTATATTTCTCAGATTCACTGAAAGAGCTTTCAGTCACCAGGTGTCGCTGAAGGTATAGATAATCTGGGTCGAGGTCGTTCTCCGCGGTCAATTTGCTGAAACAGGTTGTGTTTGAGCAACTATACACTGATTCTAGCATTTCTAAGTGGTGTTGGTACGCGCCGGGGCCATCCCACTCTGCACCCCAGGGCACGACCAAACTCGTGCGTTTAGCGAAAAAAGGGAACTCTTCTTCAGCGCCTTGAACTATGAATGTTGCATCACTGGCAGTCTCAGTTTTGGCCCATTTGGCGGCATCTCTATCTGCATCGGAAAACGAATCGTGTGGTAACGATTGGGCAGCTCCGACTCCGGCGAAAGCCGCGGCAAAAACCAAGCCGACACTTACGATCGCAGCACTTCGCCGTCTGAGCGACAATTGGTCTATATCGATTTGACTGACCCAGTTCGGAAGGAAATCGATAACCACAATCGCTATAGATATTAACAGCAGAGAAAACGTGAATCGGATTGTCCCTCCTAAGAAGACTGCAGTCGCCACGAAGAGAGCAACCACGTGGAAGCGATACTCGTAGAATAAAATACCGAGGCAAAGAATACCGAGGTACCATAGCAGTTTCTCGATGAGTCCGTGTGTTGGCAGCGATATTACTGCGTAGAGATGGTGGTGAACTTCGAATAACCCCCCATGAGTTCCTGAGGCATATAAAAAAATATCAACGCCGTGAGTGAATGTAACCCACAGTATCCATGGTGCCGAAATGAGAAAGCCGATAGTAGCAATATTGCCACCACATCTGAAGCCGTCAATTGATCTGTCACTACCAACCCAGAGACCCACTGTTCCAAAGCCAGCGAATACTGCATAGACTGGATGGGTCAGGACAGTAAGTCCAAAGGCAACACCAGCTCCGATTTGAAGTTTGGCGGACTCTGTCTGAAAAGATTTTAACGCGAATGCGAGCGTCACAAAAGATAGGCAAAACGCAAGACCACGGATGACTCCTCCGTGACCTAGATGCCATCTAAAAACAGGTAGAGAAATAGTCACCAGCACCGACGCTAAGGCCGCTGCTCGTCTTGTCGATAGTTGTCTCACAAATAGGTAGATAGCGAGCGGACTGAGAGTAAACCAGAGAAGCCGCAAGGCAAATGAGGCATATCTGTAAGATAACCCAGATACATCAACACCGATTGCAAGTAAATAAAACCCAAGTGGCGAATAGCCAAACGGAATCCCGTTTGAAGTGAAGTATGGAATTGTTTTTGGAGGAACATAACCGTTTGAAGAAATTGACTCTGCCATTGCCCAGAACAGAGCCGGATACTGACCTGTTTCGTGGGTTGAGATATACACTACGGAGATTAAAATCGCAGACAATACTCCTGGAATAGTATATAAAAATCGTCTGTATTCAACCACTTCTAGCGGTGTTAATTGAGTAGGTTACTAACACTTGTGATTTATGTATTAATCTAGTTAATGCGATAATTGACTGGGTACATATTATTTCCGTCCACAGTATCAACTACAACCCTGTACTGACCGGACCGGTTTGTTCGATTAGGAGCTGAGTCTGTGCGAGATATGCGCCCCATGTCTTGCACGGCTATCAGAACAGCTTTCTGAATCGGTAGAAACTCCGATTGTCAATACGCAGTGACGTTCTAACAGTTCATTCGCTCGCTCTGGTCTATAATCAGTGACCCATATCGATCAATAGAGACGAAACAGTAGCCGTCTTACTGATATACGCCGATAGAAATACTATCAGGGCGGACTTCGACACGAAAGTTTCGACCGTATTCGATATGATATTCTCCGAATGTCACCGACCCGGTAATACTCATACCGTTGCCCTCAACGCTCAGTTCGTATGTCCCCTGTTGGCGGATACCCGCTTCGACTACCGTGGCTTCGCCAGACTGGACTGTTTCACTGCGCGCAATGCGACTTAGAGGATTCAAATCCCGCAAGTCCGCAGTTCCGACTCACGGTTTGTTCGTCGGAAAAGTGCGGCGGCCGGGATTTGAACCCGGGCCATGAGCTTGGAAGGCTCAGGTCCTACCACTAGACCACCGCCGCTCACTTCGGTCGCGTCGTCGTTCGCAAACCCCGCGGATGTGTTCACCACCGCCGCACGTACTACGGCACTGGTGCGCGAACGTATGCACTGATAGAGGGAAGGTCAATAAGGAACTTTCCTTTCTGGTTCGACCACGGCGTAGCAGTTCCCGCTCGATAGCTCCATCGAGCGGCGGGTCAGGCCGCTCGCGGCGACGTCGCGTTCGAACTCCGCCGGCGCGTAGATGTGATAGAAGCGTGGCACCGTCTCCCCGCCGGGGAGCGTCCAGTCGACTGTCGTGTCGAACCCCGTCTCGGCGTCGGCGGGCGCGTCGAAGCGGTCGTGGGCAGTGCTCCACGCGCTGACGAGCGCTCGGCCGTCGGGGCGGAGGACGCGGGCGAGTTCGTCGAGACTGGCACGGCGGTCGGCGGCCGTCGGGAGGTGATGCAGCGTCGCGACGTAGACGGCGAGGTCCACGCTGTCGGCACGGAGCGGGAGTCGCGTGGCGTCGCCTTGCAACAGGGAGACGCGGGGTCCGATACGGTCCTGTGCTTCACAGAGCAGCGTCCGGCTGGCGTCGAGGCCGAGGGCCCGGTCGGCGACGTCGGCCAGTAGTTCTGCGTGTCGGCCGTTGCCACACCCTACGTCGAGCGCCGTCCCAGCCCCGTCGGCGTCGTCGACGAACGACTCAACCTCCGGCCACGCGAACTCGCGAGTCTTCGAGAAGTGGTCGCCGATTCGCTCGTACGTTCGGCGAACGCCCACGCGGGAACGGTCGTCCATATGCAAGCCAGTGTGAACGACGGCTTACCCGTTTCGACCGCGCACCGCCTGTACAGCACAACTATATGCTCGGTTACATAAATATCCGTCCAAGAGGGATTGGATTTTGCCGAATATTCTGGACGGATGCTGACCTTATACTCATTATACTGTGTACTATATTGGACGTACGGTGTTTTTCACCCGCTCTAATCGGTCATTGTTTAGGTAAGATTCAAATAGGAGTCTTCCAACCCACCGGGTGATGCGAAATACGTTGACAAACGGACGAAGAAACGGACTCGTTTCAGACGAACAGTCACAAATGGGGGCAGACCCATGGTGAGTGTCGAGACGCTGGCCACGGGCGTGAACCTGCTGTGGGTCCTCATCGCGTCGTTTCTCATCTTCTTCATGAAAGCTGGGTTCGCGATGTTGGAGGCCGGGCAGGTCCGTGCCAAGAACGTCTCGAACCAGTTGACACAGAGTCTCATCACACTGTGTGTCGGGCTGTTGGTGTTCTTCGTCGCCGGTGAGGCCGTCGCCCGCGGCGTCGCAGTCGCGACCGGGGCCGACGTTCCGACGCTGTTTGGCTACATCGGTGGGGACCTGACCACGTCGGTGAACTGGCTGATGGGCGGGATGTTCGCCATCGCCGCGGCGAACATCGTCTCCGGCGGCGTCGCCGGCCGCTGTCGGCCTCGAATGTACGTCATCTACACCGCGTTTATCACGGCCCTCGTCTATCCGATCGCCGTCGGTCTGACGTGGAAGGGTGGGCTACTCGCACAACTCGGCTTCACCGAGTTCGCCGGCGGGATGGTCATCCACGGGATGGGTGGGCTCTCCGGTCTGACCGCCGCCTACGTCCTCGGGCCGCGACTGGGTCGCTACAACGAGGACGGGAGCGCGAACGTCATCCCCGGCCACTCCGTCACGCTGGCGGTGCTGGGGACGCTCATCCTCGCGTTCGGGTGGTACGGCTTTAACGTCGGGACGGCGGCGACGGTGTTCTCGCCAAACGGCGGCGAGATTTCGCTCGGCTCCTTTGCCGCCGCCGGCCGCGTCGCCATCGCGACGTCGCTCGGGATGGTCGCCGGTGGTCTCTCGGCCGGCGTCGTCGCGTGGTACAAGACCGGCAAGGTCGACACGCTCTACCTCGCCAACGGGATGCTCGCCGGTCTCGTCGGCGTCACCGGGGCCGCGAACGTACTGACGTGGGCCGGTGCGCTGTTCCTCGGTACCCTCGCTGGCGCGCAACTGCCCGTCGTCTTCGACGTCGTCGAGAAACGCCTCCAGATAGACGACGTCTGTGCCGTGTTCCCCGTCCACGGCTCTGCCGGTATCCTCGGTATCGTTCTGTACCCGCTCCCGTACGTCTCGACGGTCGGCTTCGACCCCGGCCAAATCGCCGTGCAGGCGCTGGGCGTCGTCGTCATCGGGAGTGTCAGTGTCGCCGCCACGTACGCGCTGTTCACCGTCACGACAGCACTCGGCTGGGCGCGCGTCGACGCCGACAGCGAGCGCGAGGGCCTCGACATCTCCGGCCACGGCGTCGAGACGTACCCCGAGTTCGCCAGTCCCGACACGCTGAACGACTCCGCCGTCCGCACCGACGGTGGGCACGCGTCCGACATCGAACTCGTGATGGCCGTCGTCCGTCCCGAGAAACTCGGCGCGGTCAAGGAGGCGCTCACCGACGTCGGCGCACCGTCACTGACCGTGACGAACGTCTCCGGTCGGGGCTCCCAACCCTCGAAGACGGGGCAGTGGCGCGGCGAGGAGTACGTCGTGGACCTCCACCAGAAGGTCAAGGTCGAGTGCGTCGTCGCCGACGTCCCCGGTCAGCAAGTCGCCGAAGCGGTTCGGGAGGCGGCTCACACGGGCGAGAAGGGCGACGGCAAGGTGTTCGTCGTCCCCGTCTCCGACGCAGTGCAGGTCCGTACCGGCAACCGCGGTTCGGAAGCGGTCTGAATCGAGCGCGCAGACACCGAAGTTTCGTTACTCGTCGCCGTACGTCTCGGGGTAGGCCTCGGCCAGCAATTCGGGCCGGTCGAGGAGGCGCTCACGCACCGGGTCGATGACCTCGGAGATAGCGGTCCCGACTGCGGGCTTGAGGTCGGCGGGGTGGAGTTCGCCGCTGACGAAGTCCTCCTCGACGGCCTCGTAGCTCTCGTAGGTCAGGTCGCCGCCGTACTCCTCGGGGCGTTCGACGACGAACGGTTCGCCCTCGACGTCGAGTACCGGGAAGACGAGGTGGTTCAGGTACTCCAGCACGCCGTTGTCCTCGACGTCGCCGGCCGGACAGTACGCCTGTCCGATCTTCTCCTCGACCTCGTCGGGGCTGTCCGTGAGGTTCACCTTCGAGGCGGCGTCCGAGGCGCTCATCTTGCCGCCGGAGAGGCCCGACAGGAGCGGCGCGAAGACACAGACCGGCGAGTGGCCGCCGTGGTCGGGGAGAATCTCCCGGGAGAGCATGTAGATGCCGCGCTGGTCGACGCCGCCGTAGGCGATGTCGGCGTCTAAGGCCTTCACGTCGAGCGTCTGCATCAGCGGGTAGATGAGGCCGCCGAGGTTCGGGCTCTCGGACTCGCGGACGACTTCGCTGGCCGCGCGCTGGGTGCGGGCGATGGTCGTCTCCGCGGCCATGCGGTACATCTCCAGCGTGTACTCCTCGTCTAGCTGGAAGTCGGTTCCCCGGACGAACTCGACGTCGTCGGGGTCGGCGCCGGCGGCGTCTATCATGCCCTCGATGGCGACGCGGTAGTACTCAGAGCGGGCGTCCAGCAGGTCGAACGGGCTCTTGTTGTCGTCGAGATGGGCGTGCAGGTCGGCGATGAGCACCGTCACGTCGACGTCGGCCCGCAGGAAGTCCGCGAGCTTCCGCATCGTCGTGAAGTGGCCGATGTGCATCTCACCGGTTGGCGCGTAGCCGATGTACGCCGACGGGTCGCCGTCCTCGAACAGTCCCTCGAGCTCGTCTTCCGTGACGACCTCCTGAGTGTGCCGGCTCACGAGGTCGAGTCGGTCGGCCGTATCCATACGCTCCGGTCCCCGCTCCGGCGAGTAAAACGTTCCTGTGTGGCCCCGTCGGTCGAGTGCTTACTCGGCGGCAGTCTGCGGGCGGTGCATCGGGTCCTGCCCGTCGCCGGTCGCGCCGGCGTACCCCCGCGCAAAGAGGTGGTAGCCGACGACCTGCCCGTAGAAGGCGAACACCGCGCCGACGAGGATGAGGACGAGAACGCCGCCCAGCCCCGCGATGACGAACAGGGCGACGTAGGCCTCGACGACGGCGACGACGTAGATTGGACGGCGGGCCACGCTCGCGATGACTCGAATCTCGAACGCCGCCGTGAGGCGGTCCGTCGTCGCCAGTCGTGTGAGCGCACCCGGCAGGAGATACGCCGAGGCGAGACCGACGACCGACGCGAAGAGCAACAGGGCGCTCCCGAGCAACGGCGCGCCCGACACCCGAGCGAGGACGCCGCCCAGCGTCACGAGGACCGGGACGAGGAGGTAGGCGACCTGCACGCCGATGACTCGCGCGCCGTCGACGAACAGGTCGCCCCAGTCTTCGAACTTCGGTGGGTGTGGCCGGCCGTCGGCCGTCGACCGCAGTACGCGGAGGAGGTACCCCTGGACGGGGATAAGCGGGACGAACAGCACCGCGCCCACGAGCGTCAGCAGACTCCCCGTTATCACGGTCCAGAGCCACCCCGGGCCCCGCTGAGGGTAGAACAGCGCGTCGCGCAGCATTACGGAGTACTGCCCGGCCCCGATACTTATACCCCCACGCTGCGGCCACGGCCGCGGGGGACCCGAGTACACAAGCCCGTAGAGCCCAACTGTCGGGTATGTACACGGGGAAGACGGAGAAGGCGTGTTGCCTGTGCGGGAACCCGGACACGAAGACGCGGTTGGATCTCCCGCCGCGGGCGGTGCCCCTGCTGAAACACGCCGAACCTATCGCGTGGCGGGACATCGTCGGCGAGGTGTCCATCTACTTCTGTGCGGCCGACTGGGAGACGGTCCGAGACCTCGTGTTGGAGACCGGCATGAGTCCGCTGTCGCGCTGTAACGTCGCCCACGCATCCTTCGACCTGCGGGAGGATTTCGAGGCCCTGCTCAACGACGTCCGGGACGAACCCGACCACAGCGACCTCGAAGCCGAGATGCTGGCCGATGCCGACGGGATACTCGAAAACCCCGAGGACCCCTACGTCGAGGAGCGGGACGTGGTCGAAGCGCGGGTCGTCCAGTGGGTGTTCGAGGACACCGAAGCGGAAGCCTGACCGGGGGACAGCGGGGCGTATCCAAACTGTTTTGAACACCCACGGCCCTGTGTCAACCGATGACTGTACGCGTAGGCGTCCTCGGAGCAACCGGCGCGGTCGGACAGCGACTCATCCAGTTACTCGACCCGCACCCGGACTTCGAGATCGCCGCACTGACAGCCAGCGAATCGAGCGCCGGAAAGAGCTACCGCGACGCCGCGAAGTGGCGCGTCGAGGCGCCCATCCCGGAGGACGTCGCCGACATCACCGTCGGCGCGACGACGCCCGACGCCGTCCCGGACGACGTCGACCTCATCTTCTCCTCGCTGCCCTCTAGCATCGGCGCGGAGGTCGAACCCGAGTTCTGTGAGGCGGGCTACGTCGTCTCCTCGAACTCCTCGAACGGGCGGATGGACGAGGACGTGCCGCTGACGATTCCGGAGGTCAACGCCGACCACGTCGACCTCATCGAGGTCCAGCGAGACGAACGCGGCTGGGACGGCGCACTGCTGAAGAACCCCAACTGCTCGACCATCACGATGGTCCCGCCGCTGGCCGCTCTCGACCGTGCCTTCGACCTGACCGACGTGCGCGTCTCGACGCTGCAGGCCGTCTCCGGGGCGGGCTACTCCGGTGTCTCTTCGATGGAGATTATCGACAACGCCATCCCGCACATCGGCGGCGAAGAGCAGAAGATGGAGACCGAGTCCCGAAAGCTGCTGGGCTCTTTCGACGGCGCCGAAGTCGAACTCAACGACATGGACGTCGCCGCCTCCTGTAACCGCATCGCGACGCTCGATGGCCACTTAGAGAACGTCTGGGCCGACACGGCCGAAGACGTCACCGCCGAAGAGGCCGAAGACGCGATGGCGTCGGTCACCGGAATCGACCTCCCGTCCTCGCCCGAACGCCTCATCACGGTGTTCGAGGAACCGGACCGGCCCCAGCCCCGACTCGACCGAAACGTCGAGGACGGGATGGGCGTCGCAGTCGGCGGGTTCCGCGAGACCACCGACGGCGTCCAGTTCAACTGCCTCGCGCACAACACGATGCGCGGCGCGGCCGGTGCGAGCGTGCTGAACGGCGAACTGCTCGCTCAGCGCGGGTACATCTAAAGCGAAATCTGATTCTGTAGCCCGTCCCACGCGCCGGTCTCCTCGGCGCGGCGGACGTTCTCGGCGACGATGTCCGCGAGCCTGTCGAAGTAGCTCGGCGTGTGGCCGGCGTTGTGCGGCGTGACGAGTACGTTCTCGAAGTCCCACAGGCGATGGTCGTTCGGGAGCGGTTCCGGGTCGGTGACGTCCAGCGCCGCCGCGCCGACGTGGTTGCGCTGGAGGGCATCGACGAGCGCGTCGGTGTCGACCACCGGGCCGCGGGCGATGTTGACGAGAACCGTCTCGGGGTGCATCGTCGTCAAGAGGTCGGCGTCGACCAGCCCTCGCGTCTCCGCTGTCAGCGGGCAGGCGAGCGCCACGTAGCGAGCGTCCTCGACGGCCTCGTGGACGTCGTCGTAGCCGTACACCTCGTCTGTCGGGGTGTCTTTCTCGGGCGAGTGGCGCACGGCGACCGTCTCGACGTCGAAGCCGTCGAGTCTGTCGACGATAGCGGAGCCGATGGCCCCCATGCCGACGACGCAGACGCGGCTGCCGGCGAAATCGTTCGATTTGAACGACTGCCAGACGTGGTCGGCCTGTCGTCGCCGTGCCGTGAAAAAGCCGCGGGCGAACGAGAGCCACGCGCCGACGACGTGTTCGGCGACGTTAGGGGCGTGGACGCCGGAGGCCGTCGTCAGCGCCACGTCGTGTGCGGCCAGTTCGTCGAGCGGGAGGTGGTCGTAGCCGGCGTAGGTACTCGCAAACAGGCGGAGCGAGTCCGCCGCGTCGAGCAGGTCCTCGGAGACGGAACTGCCGGTGAGCACCGTCGCGTCGGCGACGAGGTCACGTTCGGCGGCCGGCGTGCGTGCCACCTCGACGTCGTGGTTTGGAAGTCGGTCGCGCAGTGCCGTCGCGTATCGGTCGACGGCCATGCCGTGGATGTTGTCTCGGCGGACGACGATGTCTGCCATACGGACACTGTGACACCGCGTATCAAAAACGGCACGGCAGCCACCGAGTTTCGCTGCCGGGACTGATTATCGCGGCTGATATGCGGTTTGAACGGTCTTGAACGGTCGAAACGGTGGGCGAGATATATATCACGAGTGGTAGTTGCTTCGGATAGCATGTCGGAGACGCCCGAGACAGTGTTGCTCGCCGACGACGACGCCGGCTGTCGGGCACTCTATACTGCCTGGTTGGAGGCGGACTACGAGATACGGACGGCTGCGGACGGTACCGCGGCCCTCGAACAGATGGACGACGACGTCGACTTGGTGGTTCTCGACAGGGAGATGCCCCGAAAGGACGGCGAGGCGGTCGCAGCGGCTATCGACGCCGGCGACAACGACCCGTTCGTGGTGATGATAAGCGGCGTCGAACCGGGGGTCGACCTGCTCGACATCCCCGTCGACGACTACCTGACGAAGCCGGTACAGCGGGAGTCCGTCCTCGCAGTCGCCGAACGCGCCGCGACACTTTCGACGTGTCAGGCACGTCTCCAGCAGTTTCTGGCGCTCGCCTCACGAAAGGAGTGTCTCGAAACCCACGTCCACCCGGCCGAACTGAGCGAGAGCGACGCGTACCGGTGTGTCGTCCGCCGACTCGAACGGGAACGAGCGGCCGTCGAGGAAGCGCTCGACGCGGCGGTCAGCACGCCGGACACCGACAACCCGGACGCGTCGACGCTGCCGGGCCTATCGTGGGCCACGGAGTCGCCGTAGCGCGACGAGACAATAGGTTTTAGCCGTCGGGGTGGCACGGTAGCGCGTATGGAATACGTAGACGTGGCGATCGTCGGGGGTGGCCCGGCCGGGTCGTCCGCCGCCGAGGCCGCCGCCGCCCGAGGTGCGGATGCCGTCGTCTTAGAGAAGGGGGTTCCCCGGGCCGACCGCGACGGCCCGGGACCGGATTCGACGGACGCTGCCGGTCTGCTCGACTACTGGCTCGACATCATGGACATCCCGTTCGAGGAGTTCCCCGAGGACGTCGTGCTCAGCGAACTCGACGGGGCGAAGTTCTACGGCCCCGACTCCGAACTGGCGCTGACCGAGACCGGTATCGACGCGAGTTACGACGGATTCGGCTTTACGATGCACCGCGCGAAGTTCGACGATTGGCTTCGCCAGCGAGCGACCGACGCCGGTGCCGACTACCGCGTCGGCGTCAGCGTCACCGGCGTCGAGACGGACCTCGCGTCGAGTCCGCGCCACACGGTCCACCTCGCCAACGGCGAGGACATCGAGACGGACCACCTCGTGCTGGCCGACGGCCCCCAGCGAACCGTCACGGGCGGGGCCCTAGACCAGTTCCTCCCCGAGGGTCGGACGATGAGCGAGATCATGCCCTCCAACACGGTCAACCACATCGCCTATCAGGAACACCGCCGGATGCCCGAGGAACTGTTCGACCCGGACTTCATCGAGTTCTGGTGGGGCATCATGCCCGGTCACACGGCGTACCCGTGGATCTTCCCGAACGACGAGCCAGTGGCCCGCATCGGCCTGACGATGCCCATCGGACTGGACATCGACGACTACGACACGCGCGAGTGGGACCTCCTGCGCGACGACGACGAGGGCATCCCCCGGGGCAACGAGTACGTCCGGCGACTGCTCGAACGGCAGTTCCCCGAGTACGACGTCGCGGACTTCCCGCTGGTCGAAGACCGCGGGAAGTCGAAGGGCACAGAGACCTATCCCATCTCCTCGACCCGCCCCATCGAGTCGCCCGCCCGCGCCGGCATCGCCGTCACCGGCGGCGCGATGGGCGCTACATCGGCGTTCCACGAGGGTGGCGACCACGTCGCGGTCCGCACCGGGAAGATAGCTGGTCGACTCGCCGCCGAGGGCGGCCTCGAACGCTACAACGACGAGTGGCACGCCGCCATCGGCGACGAAGTCCTGCGGAACGCCACGTTCGCGGACATGGTTCGCGACTGGCGGCCACGCGACTGGGACCGTGCGTTCACCACAGCGGGAGACCTGATGGACGCTCGCGGCATCAAGGCAGACGCCGCTCTCAAGGGCGGCCTCCACGGCATCGAACTCGTCGCCAAGTACAAATGGGGGAAGTTCGGCTACCGCAACGGGAAGTACGTCCAGTTGCGCGAAGACGAGTACGCACTCTGAACGCCACCCTTAGGTACGGGTGTCTCCTAGATCGACTGCGTGCCTTTAATCCCCGGCCGAGGCCCGTCACCGGGACGATGACGAACCGGAGAACCCGGGCACGGTACATATCGGCGGCTGACGCCGCCCGTTTGGCGAACGCACCCCGCCCGACTCGCGGTCGTATCCCGCCCGCCGAACCGGTCAACGCCGTTTCGGCACCAGGCGACAGTTCTGTCGCCCGCCCGGCACGAGGGTTTGCCGGCTGACCTGGCGCGCCGCCCAGGATGACGCCGGTCGTTAGTGTTCCGGGCGTACATTTTGGCATACTATCGAATGCATTTGCAAATAATATGCGTAGCTTTGGTTGCGTCCTATTGTCGAGACAGGTTATCAACAGTGAGCACCTTTCCAGCCGTATCTTCGGGGGAAACAGTCAGTGATGACAAACCGGGGATGATGTCCGACGGGAGTGCGCATATGCCTGTTAGGTTCGGATGCCCGTGCTGAATATACCGCGCGTATCTTGCACGACCAACCGTCGCTGGTTGGCCGATAGCTACCATGAGGGTGTCATAGAAGTATTCTCACACCGAGATCACAGTACTTCCGGAAACGTCTCCACGCTCATAGCTGGTGATTGCAACGACGAGACGGAGACACAGCGCGAGAAACACCTGCGCTCGTGCATGGACGCGTCGCCGGTACGTTCAACGCCTGTACGGCAGGTATACGTCTCGTCTACTGTCGATAGCTTCAGCTGAACGTGTTCACCATACTCCGCTGGTGCCGGCCGGTGTCGTACATGTATCCGCTTGCGTTTATTGTCCCCAACATATAAAAATTATATATTATTTTGTCGCTGAATAATGTGCCGACGAATACGGCATGCAACGACGACAATTCATCACGGCACTCGGCGCAACGGGATTGCTCGGCGCGACTGGTGCTGCGAGTGCACAGGCGAACGGCAAGGGAGAATCGAAGAGGAACGGACGTAACCCGAACGTCGACGGAGGGATCGAGAACGTCATCGTGCTGATCGGCGACGGCATGGGCTTTGACCCGATCGAGGTAACGTCGGTGGTCCACGACGACCTCGCGATGCAGTCGATGACCGGGGTCGGCTACACTCGGACGAATTCACGGAGCGGCGAGGTGACGGATTCGGCGGCAGCAGGGACGGCGCTCGCAACCGGGCTGAAAGCGTACAACCGTCAAGTCTCCGTCTACGGCGACGGCGACGAGGACGACGTTACGCCGCTGGCGACCCAGCTCGAAGTCGCCCAATGGCTTGGGAAGGCGACCGGGCTGGTGTCGACGACCAGAATCACGCACGCGACGCCCGCGGCGTACGCCTCGCACATCTACGACCGTGGTCAGGAAGCGGCGATCGCGGCGCAACTCGTCGACAGCGGCGTCGACGTCCTGTTCGGCGGCGGTCGCCACGAGTTCGACGAGGAAACGCTCGGTCGTGCCGAAAACGAGGGTTACGAACTCCTCACGGACGCGGGGGACCTCGGATCCGCGAGCAGCGAGAAGCTCCTTGGCCTGTTCGACGACAGTCACGTCACCTACACGCTCGACCGCGACGACGCCATTCCGGCCCTGCCCGAGATGACCGCAACGGCAGTAGACCACCTGGAACAGGACGACGACGGGTTCTTCCTGATGGTCGAGGGGGGTCGCATCGACCACGCCGAACACGGCAACGACACGCAAACGACTGTCGCCGAGACGAAGGAGTTCGACGAGGTCGTGAACTGGGCGCTCGACTACGTCGAGGACCGCGACGACACGCTCGTGGTCGTCACCTCCGACCACGAGACCGGCGGGATGGCGACCGGCGACGGCTACGGGTCGCCGATCGAGACCGACGCGATCGCGAACGCCGAGGCGAGCAACGGGGCGATCGCCGCCGCGATCGAGGACGGCGCGGACGTGCGCGAGGCGGTCGAAGGCCACGTCGACGTCGACCTCACTGACGAGGACGTCGAGCAGATCGAAGACGGGATCAATTCGGACAATCCCTACGGCCTCTTGAACGAACTCGGGGCGGTCATCTCCGACCACCTCGGCGTCGCGTGGGCCTCGAACGCTCACACCGGACCGGCCCAGCCCGTCATGGCCGCCGGGCCGAACGTCGATCCGTACGACGGCTGGGTCCACCACGTCGACCTCTCGGCGACGCTCACCGCCCTACTGCTGTTCGGACGGCTCGACGAGGTCTCCGAGACGGAATGTGAAAACTGGGAACGGACCGTCGCCAAGAAGGGTCCCCGCGGCACCCGCGACGCCTACATGGCGCTCCAGTACGTCGGCCCCGTCGCTGACGACGTGACCGAGGCGCTCGACGTCGACGACAACGGCGTCGTCGACTACCGCGACGTCGTCGCCATCCTCGACGGCGAGGTTCCCAAACCGGTGACGGCCAAGAAGTAACGCAAACGCCGCCGGACGCGGTCGACCGGACGGCACGGAACCGTCCAGAACACCGTGTCGTCGAGGCGACTGACCCACCTTTTTGCCCGTCTGTCGCCACGTCCGTGGTATGACCGACGACGGCGACCCGGAGGCGAACCTCGAACAGTGGAAAGACGCGATGCAGGCCGAACACGAGGACGCCATCGCCAACCCCGACCCGAGCGAGGATCACCGCATCGAGGGCGTGACACAGGTTAGTTACCGCGTCACGTTCGAGTACGACCCGGAGACCGAGACGCTCGAACGCGACCAGCGAGAGCAGGTCGACGACCTCGCCGACCCGGAACTGCTCTCCTGTGATTGTGGTGTCCGCGGGATGACGCCCGACGAAGCACGCGAACACGTGCGGGCGGCCCGCGAACAGGCGTCGGAGTAAGCCACAGTCGGTCTCAGACCCGCGAGAGGACGTCCTCGGCGAGACGCGTGAGTTCCCGGTCCGGGTCCTCGCCGGGCGTCGAGACGACGACGTGATCGACGCCGACCGACGCGAGGTCACGGAAGTACTCGACGAACCACTCGCTGCCGGCCCGGTAGCCCTGATGGACCGGTTCGGGGTCGGCCGTCGGGTCGTCTGTGAGGTGGGTGCGAACGACCATCGCGTATGGTTTCTCGCCCGCGGCGGCGCGCCAGTCGTCGAGATACGACGCCAGCGTGTCTGTCGGGAGGTGATAGAACAACCAGCCGTCGCCGTGGTCGGCTATCCACTCGACGGACTGACGGGCGTTGCCCGTCGGCAAGAGTGGGATCGTCCCGCCCGCCGGTTTCGGGACTACGTCGAGGTCACCGTCTAAGGAGCCCCAGCGACCCTCTGCCGTCGGAAACTCGTCGCGCCAGGCGGTCCTGAGAAGGTCGACCGACTCACGGAACAGTACGCCGCGCTCGTCCGGATCCACGCCGAACGCCGGGTACTCCGGGTCCCGGTCCCCGGTGGCGACGCCCAGCACGAGTCGTCCGTCGGCGAGGCGGTCGACGGAGGCGGCGCTCTTTGCGACGTGCAACGGGTGTCTGAGCGGCAAGACGACGCTCGCCGTCCCCAGCGCCACGTCGTCGGTGTGGGCGGCCGCGTAACTGAGCCACGACCACGTATCGAACGTCTGGCCGGCGTCGCCGAACCGGGGCCAGTACAACGGGACGTCTCGCGCCCAGAGGGCGTCGAACCCGAGCGACTCGGCGTGGGACGCGAGGGTCATCTCCCTGTCGACGTCCGGGCGCGACTCGCTGGCGTCGGTCAAGGGAAAGCCGACGCCCACGGTGAGGCCGTCGCCTCCGAACAGGCGGTCGTACCCGGCGTTGAACTGCGCCATCGTGGCTCAGGCGAGGAGCGCTTGCTGGGGTAACTGGTCGCCGTACTTGACGACGACGAACAGCATCGTAAACAGCGTCGCGTTGTACAGACCGTGAATCAATGCCGGCACGACGATGTTGTCAGTGTACTCGTAGGCCACCCCGAAGACGAGTGCGGGGACGACCAGCACACCGAGTGTCACGAGGTTCCCCTGTGGCGACCCGCCGCTGAGCGCGAACCAGTGGAGGCCGGCGAAGATGACGCTCGGGATGAGGACGCCCGGAACGGGACTGAACACCTCACGGATACGGCCCTGAACGACGCCGCGGAACAGCATCTCCTCACCGGGGCCGATGACCAGAATCGACGCCGGTATCAACAGGAGCAGGACTTCGGGGTTTTCCATCCCGATCTGGGCAGCCTGATTCGTCCCGGTCTCTAACTCCGTGCCAGTGACTCGCTGGACGACCGTAATCGCGGCCGACCCCAGCAGCGCGCCGCCGATGGCGACGAGGTAGCCCGCGACGATTGTGGCCGCGTCCCTCATGCTCGGGACGGCGGCGGAGATGTCGAACCTCGGAACCGTCTCGGACAGTTGCAACAGATCACGAACCGGTCCCGCGAGATGCGGTCTGACCTTGAGGTAGCTCAGGGCGACACCGGCACACCCGATTCCTTGCACGAAGACGAGGCTGAGGACGATACTCAGGGCCGGCGAGAGTTCGAGACCGATACCGACGATGAGGAGTCCCGCCACCAGGAACGTCAGGGCGAAGCCGAGGAGCAGGCCGCCGGCACCGAGGACGAGTGCGGCGACCAACGCCACGACCGACTGGAGGAACGGTCGCTCGCGCGTCACGTGAGACATACCGGCTGGTAGCGGCGACAGCCTGAAAACAGTTCGCTCCGCGGCCAGTTCGTCAGCGGGTTCGCTCGCCGGCCTCGACGGTCGTCTCCAGCCAGTTCGTCTCGGGCGGGAGCGGGCAGGAGAAGGTGTCGCTGTACGCGCAAAACGGGGCGTACGCGAGATTGAAGTCCAGCGTGACGGCGTCGCCGTCGGTCAGTTCCTCGTCGGCCTCCAGTTCCATGTAGCGGCCGCGGTGGTAGGTCTGCTGGCCGCTGGTCTTGTCTCTGAAGGGGACGAAAAACGTCGCGGGGTCGTCGCCGGCCTGTCGGTAGCCCGCGAGGTCGTAGGACTCGCCGTCCAGTTCGAAGGCGAAGGTGACGACGTGGAGATACCGGACGGTCCGGCCGTCGGTCGTGTCCATCTCGACGGGCGCAGGTTCGTCGTGTCGCGTCACCGTCGCTTCGACGCGGTAGTCGGGGTCCGGATCGAAGTAGGCCAGACCGTCGAAGTCGTCGCGTTCGTCCGGCGGGATGGGTGACTGCGGGTGTTCCGCGAAGAACTCGTCTTTCTCGGCGCGGTTCTGTCGGAGACGGTCGTCCCAGGCGTCGCTCATGGGCTACGTTGCGAGGCGAGCAGTTTGAGTCCGGCGGTCCACCGACTGACTGCCACGACCGTCGTCACCGGAGTGACCGACGTCCAGAAACAGTTACGGCCAACGGTATCACCCCTCGAAGCCCGTCATCTCGAACCGCGCGCCGCCGAGTTCGCTCTCGGTGACGCGTATCTCCCAGCCGTGGGCCTCGACGATCTGGTCGACGATTGCGAGACCGAAGCCGTTGCCGTCGTCCGAGTGAGTGTACCCCGAGGTGAACACCGCCTCGCGTTCGTCCTCGGGAATTCCCGGACCGTCGTCCTCGACGAAGACGCCGGCCCCGTCGTCGAGGTCGCCGACGCGGATCGTCGGGCCGTCGCCACCGTGTGAGGCGGCGTCGTCGGACTGCGTCTGACTGCTCGTGGCGCCGTGTTCTACGGCGTTGCCGAGGAGGTTCTCGAACACACGCCGGAGGCGGTCACGGTCGGCCTCTACCGCCTGGGCCGTCGTCACGGTGAGGTCAGCGTCCTCGGCCTGTATACCCAGCCAGCACTCCGCGACGAGGTCCGGGAGCGACACCGGTTCCGTCTCCTCGACGGTCACGCCCTCGCGGGCCCACGCGAGGACGTCGCTGACGAGGTCCGACATCCGGTCGTGGGCCGCTGCGACGCGGTCGAGATGCTCCCGGTCGACCTCGCCGTCGCCCTCCGTCGCCAGTTCGAGGTGGACGGCCGCGAGGTCGAGCGGCGTCCGAAGGTCGTGTGAGACGATAGAGGCGAACTCGTCCAGCCGCTCGTTCTGTCGAGCCAGGGCCTGTTCTCGGTTCCGGAGGGTCTGTTCTCGCGCCACCTGCTGGAGCGCAGACTGGATGTTCGCCGCGAGGACGCTCCCGAGCGAGCGGTCCGTATCGTCGAAGGCCCCCGGGTCAGTCGAGGCCGGCAACAGGACGCCGCGGTCGCCGAGCGGCACCACCATCTCCGATCGGATCGGGGTCTCGGGGCCCAGCACGCCCGCGCCCTCGCACACGTCCTGTCTGACGATCGCTTCGCCACGTTCGAACGCTCGCCACGCGATGGAGTCGCCCTCGGTGAACGTCGGCAGTTCACCGAACAGTTCGTCCGTACACTCCGTCGTCGCCGCGGGGACCAGACCGCCGCGCTCGTCGTCGTAGAGGTGGATAGCGTTGATGTCGTGGCCGAGGATGTCCTTGGCCGCAGCTAGTCCGACGTTCAGTACCTCGTCGGTCGACTCGGCGGTCATCAGGTCGCGTGCAGTCTCGTGGAGCGCCGCCAACCGTTCTTCGTAGGTCGTCCGTTCCGTGATGTCCGTGTAGACGCCGTAGGCGAGTACCTCGCCGTCTTCGTGTTCGATGGGGACGTTCCTGAACAGGAAGTCCCGTTGTTCGCCATCGGCCGTCTCTCGGCGCACCTCCCGGGAGACGCACGCGCCGTTCAGGACGGCGCGGTCGATTTCGGCGGCCCCGTCGGTGCGGTCAGCGGGCACGAGGAGGTCGTTTACCGACTCGCCCACCACGGCCTCGGCATCGTACCCGAACACCGCCTCGAAGGCGCCGTTGGCCCGTCGAATCCGCGGTTCGCCGTCCTCGAAGTCGGTGACGACCGTCGGGTCGGGGAGGTTGTCGAACAGCGCCCGGTATCGGTCTCTGGCACGCTGACGGTCACTGACGTCCCGGACGGTACCGGCGAACACCTGTTCGGGGCCGGGGAGCGTCTCCAGTCGCCCCTCGACCGGAATCGTCTCGCCGTCGACGAGCGCCGCCGTCTCGTAGGCGAACTGGTCGACGTCCTCGCTCTCCGCGAGGCGCACGAACGGGTCGCAGTTGCCGACGGTATCGGCCGGGGGTGTCAACTCCGAGAAGTGTGCCCCGAGGATGTCGGTCGGGTCCCGCCCGACCAGTTCGCCCAGTCGCTCGTTGGCGAAGACGAACTCGCCGTCGCCGTCGAGCGCGAACACGGGGACAGAGAGCGCCTCGAGGAGTCGGTCCGCGGGGACGTGGTCGCCGCTGTGGCCCGGTTCGCTGACTCGGCCGCCGTCGGTCGCCGGCAGCGACTCGTCGTCGAGCACTCGAAGGATGCCGACCGACCCGCGGAACGACTCGCCCTCGTACGGCAGGACGCCCATGTGGTCGCGGCACTCGACCGTGTCCCCGTCCGCCGTCTCGATGGTGGCACGGAACCGGGTCGTCTCCGGCCCGGAACTCGACAGCAACCGACCGAGTTCGGTTTCGGCGCGCTGGACGGTCTGGTCGGGCTTGACGAACGACGTGGGTCGACCGAGTATCTCCGTCCGGTCGTACCCCGTCATCGCCGCGAACGGTTCGTTGACGAACTTGAACGTCCCCGTCTCGTCGACGACGTACACCGGGTAGGCGAGCGCGTCGATGACCGTCTCGTAGCGGTCGGCTTTCACCTGCGCGTGGTACTGATCGGTGGCGTTGTGGACGCGGTTCGCGAGCAGGTCGTACTGTTCGGGGCCGCCCTTCTGGAGGTAGCCGGTGACGCCGGCGTTCAGTGCGTCCGCGGCGACGGTCTCGCTCCCCCGACCGGTAAAGAGAATAAAGGGGAAGTCCGCGTGGTCGAACTGCTGGGAGAGCCGTTCGTACAGTTCCAACCCGTCCAGTCGCGGCATCTCGTAGTCGCTGACGACGCAGTCGAACTCGCCAGCATCGAACCGGTCGAGTACCGCCTCCGGGTCGTTGACCGTCGAGACGCGGATGTCCGAGTCCCGTTCGAGCATCGTCGCCGCGAGATCGGTGATGGAAGGGTCGTCGTCGACGTGGAGAACGTGGATATCACCGGCAGCCATTGGGATGTATTCGCGGACCAACCACTTCAACGCGACGGGTCCGTTATCAATTCAAAAACCGATGACTGGCGAACGCGTGTCCACCCACGCGACGGGGTGATCAGTTCCCGCCGTCGTAGTCGTCGCCGTATATCTCACCGAGTTTCTGCTCGAACGCCTCGCGGATGTTCCGGCGTTTCTTCTTCATCGACGGTGTCAAGAGGTCGTTCTCGGCGGTCCAGTCACTCGGTACGAGTTCGAACCGCTTGATTCGCTCTAGTTGCTCCAGTTCGGCGTTGGTCTCGTCGACGGCGTCTTGCATCCACGCGCGGACCCTGTCGTCCTGACAGCGGGCGTCGTCGTCCGCCGGCAAGTCGATGCCCTCGGCGTCGGCCCACCGCTCTAGTTCCTCGAAGTTGGGGACGATGAGCGCGGCCACGAACTTCTGGTCGTCGCCGACCACCATTATCTGTTCGACCCTATCGTTCGTCGAGAAGCGGTCCTCTATCGGCTGTGGTGCGACGTTTTTCCCCGTCGAGAGGACGAGCAACTCCTTCAGTCGGTCGTGATAGACGAGGAAGTCGTCGGCTCGCCGCTCGACGATATCTCCGGTCCGGAACCACTCCGTCCCGTCGATTTCGGTGAACGCCCGCTCCGTGGCCCCCGGTTCGTCCCAGTAGCCGTCCGTGACGTTCGGGCCGTCGACGAGGAGTTCGCCGAGAGTGCCGCTCACGTCCTCGAACTCCGAGTCGTCGACCACGTGGGTATCGAGGCGGACGTTCATCTCGTCGACCGGCACCCCGAGCGTCCCCGGTCGGACGTCCTCCGGTGGATTGACAGAGATGACCGGCGACGTCTCGGTGAGTCCGTACCCCTCGACGATGGTCAGCCCCATCCCGAGGAACGTCTCACAGAGCCGCTTCGAGAGGCTCCCGCCGCCGCTGACCATGAACTCTATCTCCCCGCCCAGTTTCTCCGCGACGGTGCTGTAGACGAGTCGGTCGGCGAGTCCGTGTTTGAGTTCGAGGAGCGGTCCCGGGTTCTCGGCGCTGGCGTAGTCGCGGGCGACGTCCATCGCCCACTCGAAGATGCGCTTTTTCGCCGCCGAGTCGCTGGCCTGTTCGCGCATGTTGTCGAAGATGCGTTCGTACACTCGCGGGACGCTGGCCCCGGTGTTGGGTTGAATCCTCTGGATGTCGTCTGCAAGCGTGTCCGGGTGCTCGACGTAGCCGACGGTCGCACCGGAGCCGAACATGAAGAAGTGCCCGGACAGGCGCTCGAAGACGTGCGCCAGCGGGAGGAAGGATATGGACGTCGTATCGGACGTGATGGCAGGGAGGTCGGGGTGTTTGTCGGGTCTTGGAGCGAGTCGTTTCCGCGTCTGGTTGACGTTCGCCCGGAAGTTCTCGTGCGTGAGTCTGACGCCCTTCGGTTGTCCAGTCGTCCCGGACGTGTAGATGAGGCTGGCGAGGTCGTTCGGGTCCCGGTGGGCCAGCCACGACCGATATCGCTCCTCGTCGAACGTCTCTCGGCCCCGCCGGTACACGTCGTTGAGCGAGTAGACGTCCTCGCGGTCGGCGTCGTACTCGTCCATCACGACGATGAACGAGAGCGAGAGGTCGTCTTCGACTTCGAGGACTCGCTGGAGCAGTTCCTCGTTCTCGACGACGACGGCCTCCGCACCGGGGTCGTCGAGGAGATACCGAACCTGTCTGGGCGACGACTCCGTGTACACCGTCGTCACGACGCCGCCGACCGAGAGGAGAGCGAAGTCGGAGAGCGCCCACTCCATCCGGGTACTGGAAAACAGGCCGACGCGTGTATCGGCCTCGACGCCGAGAGCACGGAACCCCGCCGCGAGGTACTTGACGAGGTCGTGCATCTCCCGGTAGGTGAGACTGGCGTACTCGCCCGGCGGCGCCGCGGGAATCGCATCACCGGTGAGCGAGCGGTCGTACGCCCCGCCTTTGTACAACTGTGCCTCGCTGTCGGCGTTGCGTTCGGCGCTCGCGGCGAACAGTTCTCCCAGTGTGTCGTCGCCGATCACCTCGTCCGTGTACGACGCCTCTGCCGCACGCCAACCCGGAGTCCCTGCCATGGGACTGCGTTCACCACCAGTTGCCAAATATGTCAGGGATGTTCACAGGGAACACGTTTGCAAAAGTTTCCGGACCGAACGCAACCAACTGGGAACCCGGGTGAATCACTCGATGTCGATGTTCGAGCCCGATATCTCCTCGTCCTCGTCGACGGTGAAGCGAACTTCGAGGACGCCGTTGCGGTAGGTCGCGCTGGCGTCTTCGGGGTCGACGTGGGCCGGGAGCGTGATGGACTCCGTGACCGTTCTGCTGCGGTAGCCCATCCCGTCGCCCACCTCGTGTTCGCCGCTCAGGTGGAGTTCGTCGTCGTGGAGGCGCAGGGAGAGTTCGTCGCGTTCGAACCCCGGGAGGTCCGCAAGTACCACGAAGCCGTCGTCGGTCTCCTCGATGGAGACGCCGGCGTCCCAGCCGCCCTCGTCTTCGAAGCCGGTTTCGTCTCCGAAGGCGGGTGTGTTCCACGAGCCGAACATGTCGCTTCGCATCTGGTCGAACAGTCGGTCCACGTTGTCGAAGGGGTATCGTCGTCCTCTCATAACACATCCTAATACGCCGGACGAGATGATAAAGGAGTATGGACACGTGATAGCAAACGCCCGATAGAGGGCGTGGTACGCACTATATCGATATTTTGCCGTCCGTTTCCGAGTCCTGCCCGCCCAACCGCGGGGCTTTTTCGCGTCGGGTACACACCGGAGAGTATGACAGACGGGTGGTTCGCCGGCGTAGAGTCCGGTGACGAGGCGGCCGCGGCCGAGCGTATCAGAACAGGCCGGGCCGACGGGCCCGAGGCGTGGCCCCAGCAGGCCGTCGACGCCGGGTTCGCGAGCGACGAGGACGACTACTACGATCAGTTGCACGCGGCGACGATGACGGCGACGCGGGCCGCCGTCGCGGAACGTGAGACCGCCGACGACAAGCAACTCGTCCACGCGATTCGGGCGATGGCCGACTGCGAGCGGACGGCCAACGAACTCGCCGAACGCGTCGCGGAGTGGGCGGGCAGTCGGTACGGCGAGAGCGGCAGCGGCGTCGACTTCGCACGGGACGTCGTCGAGCGCGAACCCGTAGACGAAGGTGACGTCGCCCTCCAGTCGCTCGCCGAACGGACCGTCGCCGTCGCCGACGAGGCCGACGACCTGCGGACGTACATCGAACAGACGGCACCGGCCGTCGCGCCGAACCTCTCGGCGTTGGCCGGGCCAGTGCTTGCGGCCCGCCTCGTCTCGCTGGCGGGCGGCCTCGAATCGCTCGCCAAACAGCCCAGCGGCACCGTACAGGTGCTCGGGGCGGAGGACGCCCTGTTTGCCCACCTCCGGGGCGGCGCGCCGTCGCCGAAGCACGGCATCATCTTCACACACGAGTACGTCAGCGGAACCCGCCCCGAGGAGCGGGGGTCGGCCGCGCGAGCGCTGGCCGGGAAGTTGAGCATCGCTGCGCGCGTCGACCACTACAGCGGCGACCTGCGGCCAGACCTCGAAGCGGAACTCGACGAGCGCATCGAGCGCATCCGCACGCGCGGAGGTGACGGCGAATGAGCCTCCCCGACGGCGTCTCTCGACACGACTTCGACGGGACGACCAGCATCGCCACGCGTGGCCACCCCGAATACGGCGAGCGAACCGACGGCGAGTGGCGCCGCTGGGACCCACACCGCTCGAAACTCGGCGCGATGCTGGAACTCGGGATGGAGACGGGGCTGACCGCCGACCAGACCACGCTGTATCTGGGCGCCGCCGCCGGCACGACGGTCAGCCACGTCGCCGACTTCGGCGGCCCCACCTACGCCGTCGAGTTCGCGCCCCGACCGACGCGTGACCTCCTCGACGTAGCCGAGCGCCGCTCCAACCTCTTTCCCCTCCTGAAGGACGCCAGAAAGCCCGAGACGTACGCACACGTGGTCGAACCGGTCGACGTACTCGTACAGGACGTCGCCACCCGGGGACAGGGGCGCGTCGCGACGCTGAACCGGCAGTTCCTCGCCGACGACGGCTATCTACTGGCCGCTATCAAGGCCCGGAGCGAGGACGTGACCGCCGACCCCGAGGACGTGTTCGACGAGGTACTGGCGGACATCGACGCGGCCTACGACGTCGTGGCGACCGAACGACTCACGCCGTACCACGACGACCACCTCGGCGTCGTCGCTCGACCGGAGCGGTAGTGAGCGGTCGTCGGGCCCGGACGGAAGGCTTTAGCGCGTCGGTTGCCATGCACCAGTCGATGGATGAGACGGGGTCTCCCGAGAACTTCACCCGGATGAGTACGTTGGGCATCGAAGAGGAGTTCTACGTCGTCGACGACTACGGTCGGCCGACGTCCGGGACGGACGAACTCGTCTACGAGGCAGCGCCGCCGGAGCTACTGGAGGGTCGCTTAGACCACGAGCTATTCAAGTGCGTCATCGAGACGCAGACGCCGCTCATCGAGGACCCGAGCGACGCCCGCGAGCAGGTACTCGCAGTACGGGAGGCACTGGTTGACCACGCCGACCGGAACGGGTTCGGCATCGCCGCCGCCGGCCTCCACCCGCTCGCGAAGTGGCGGGAACTCGAACACGCAGCGAAGCCCCGCTATCGGGCCCAACTGGACCGCATCCAGTACCCGCAACACCGGAACACGACGGCGGGCCTGCACGTCCACGTCGGCGTCGACGACCCGGACAAGGCGGTCTGGGTCGCGAACGAACTCCGGTGGTACGTGCCCGTCATGCTCGCGCTGTCCGCGAACTCACCGTACTGGAACGGGTTCGATACGGGTTTGCAGTCCGCCAGAGCGAAGATATTCGAAGCACTTCCCAACACCGGGATGCCGACCGCCTTCGAGGACTACGAGGCGTTCGAACGCTACGAGCGGTGGATGCTCGACAGCGACAGCATCGACGACCGGGGCGAACTCTGGTTCGACGTGCGACCCCACTCTGGCCACGGCACCGTCGAGGTCCGCGCACCCGACGGACAGGCCGACCCTGATACCGTCCTCGCGTTCGTCGAGTACGTCCACGCCCTCGTCGAGGACCTCGCCGCTCGCTACGAGGACGGCGAATCCGGGACGAGACTCCGTCGAGAGCTCTTAGACGAGAACAAGTGGCGCGCCATTCGACACGGACAGTCCGCCTCTCTCCTCATGCGAAACCCCGGCGAAACGCTCCCGCTAGAGGACATCGTCGCACGCGAATGCGATAGACTCGACGTCGATGGCCTGTGGGAACTCCTCGACGGAGAGAGCGGGGCGACCCGGCAGCGGCGAATCCGTCGCGAGGAGGGCGTCGCCGCCCTCTGTGAGTCGCTGCTGCTCGACTATTGACGCCGTATCCGGTCGCTGTACCGGTACGCCACCGGCACCGTGACGAAGGGTTTTGGCTGCCACCACTACTCCAGGTGCCCCCACACCCATCAGGAGTGGCATCCTCGACCGTGGCCTCGTCCCACAGCCCGACGTCCCGTTGTACACGCAGATATCGTTCGCCGGTCGCCGACGATAACGGTTACTCGGTCGTGCTGTGCGACGATGTATTCTATTGAGTACTGTACTAAAATAGTAGTGGGTCACTCTCACCGGCGATAGTCAGACCGTGTATCCGGCGTTGTTTAAGTGCGCTCTTCGTCGATCTGTAGAAACGCACATCGTTCCTGCACGTTTGAGACGAATGGTTCCGGTTGGTGCAGACTCGCGTCGATCGACGACTCGCCCGGTCGTCGCCGCAGTGCAGTCGCCGCTCACTACCCCGAGGCAAGGTTTTTATCCGAAAGTCGCTTTCGTCCTCACAGAGACAACGCATGTCTGCAGACGACCCACACGAAGAAACCGAGGAGACCGGAGACGTGCGCGAGCGAATCGAGCAGGAAGCCGACCGCGCAGTCGAGCAGTTCGACGAGGGCATCGTCGACTTGCTCGCCTGGCTACTGGACACCGAGACCCGCGCGCGGATTTACGTCAGTCTGCGTCAGAACCCCGAGAGTACGAGCGACGAGATATCCGAGGCGACCGGCCTCTATCCGAGTACCGTTCGGGAGGCGCTCGCGGCGCTGCACGAGGAGGGGACGGTCACCCGCCAGAAACGCGAGAGCGACGGCGCTGGCAACAACCCCTACGAGTACAGCGCGATTTCGCCGAGCGAACTCGTCAACACCGTCGTCGGGGACATCCAGTCGGAACTGAACACCGTGTTCAACTTAGACGACCACCTCGGGGGCGACGACGAACCGCTCTCCGGCGACGAACCGGTCACCATCTCCGTCGAAGACGCCGACGACGAAGACGACGACGAAGCGTAATCGGAGACTGGGTCGCTGTCTGGCCCCGTGTGACGGTTTCTCGATGGTTGGGGAAGACGACACCACTAAATCGGACGACGCCGTTGCCGGGGATATGATGGTCGCACTGGGTGGGACGTTCGATCCCATTCACGATGGACACCGCGCGCTGTTCGAGCGTGCGTTCGAACTCGGTGACGTGACAGTCGGGCTCACCAGTGACGACCTCGCGCCGAAGACCCGCCACGACGAGCGTCACGTCCGCTCGTTCGCCGACCGACGTGCCGACCTCGCCGCGGAACTGTCGACGCTCGCCGAGGAGATGGGACAGGACTGGGAGATTCGCGAACTCTCCGAGCCGACCGGTATCGCGACCGAACCCCAGTTCGACGTCCTCGTCGTCTCGCCGGAGACGGAGACCGGCGGCAAGCGTATCAACGAGATTCGACGCGAACGCGGCTACGACCCGCTCGAAATCGAGGTCGTCCCGCACGTCCACGCCGACGACGGCGACATCATCTCCTCTACTCGCATCGTCAACGGCGAAATCGACGAACACGGGAACCTGACGCCCGAGCGCGAAGGCCGCGGGCAACCCTCGTAGTTACCAGTCGGGCGCTTCCAGCCCAGCATACTCTAGCAAGTCCTTCCAGCGCTGTTGTATCGTCAACCGGGAGACGTCGGTCGCGTCGGCGACGGCCGACTGGGACCGTTCCTCGCCGGCGACGAGTGCGCCGACGTAGACGCTGGCTGCCATCGTCGCTCGCTTCGAGCGGTCGTCGTCCGGAAGCGTCGAGAGAAACAGGTCGACGGCGTGTGACCGCGCCTGCGTCCCGAGGTCTAGCGTCTCTGCGGCCGTCTCGATCTCGGACAGCCACGCGTCCTGTTCGACTCGGTCGCTGGCGCGATACATGGCGTGGGGTTCTCGCTGAGCCTACCTAAATCTTCGTCGCCATCGGTCACGTCTCCGGTCGGGGCTACCGTTTTGCGACTCGGCGATTGGCTGCCGCCGAGCGCTCGTAGACTGTCCCGCACGATTTACACTCCCAGACGTACGCGCCGAGGTCTCTGAACGCGTCCTGTCCAGTCCGAGAATCGTCGCACTCGGTGCATGCTTCGGGGCGGTACTTCGACCCCGTGACAGCGGATTCGACCGGTTCTCCAGCAGCCTCGTCGACGAGCAAATCCAACACCTCACGACGCTCGTCGGCCGTCAGTTTGGCCCCCAGACCGTCGACGACGGACGATAACGCCTCGGCAGTCGCTTCGATCTCGTCGCGGACATCGTCACTGACCGTGGAATCGAGCCGCATCCCGGCGAGCTGTGTCGTCCGTCGATAGTATTCGGACAGCGCCACCGAGTAAACAGCGATCCGTGCCTGTCCGAGGACGGCATCGCGTAGCTGCTCTCTGTCGATGGGCTCTGAGAGATGGACCTGTGCCGTCGGCGTCGTATTATACACGGGGAGGTGGCTGGACGTGGCAAACACTACACGACTCTGTGGCGCCAGCCGCCACAACAGCGTCGCTAGCCGCTCACGCAACTCCGTGGAGAGTTCGTGCCGGACGATAGCGACGGTCGTCGTCTCGCTGATGGCTTCTTTCGCCTCGGCACACGACGTAGGGGTATGGACGGATATCGTATCCGCGAGCCACTTTTCGTAAAGCTCCCGGCGGGTGGACTCGTCGAATACCACGGCCGACGGAGCGTCGATAATCGGGTGCAGTGACGGCTGACCGTTTGGTTCGGACGGCGTCGTGCGGTGGCGAGTCGGGTGAGACATCCTCTTCGCTCTCGATACGGCATACACTCTCCTGTCGGGACATAAATGTTACTCAATATACATTATATCCAATAATCGAGTTCGGTGCGCCACCAGCCGTCGGCTGACGGGAGCAACACGGGCGTCGTCCCGGTCATCGCTACCCGGACCCGACAGCGGGAGAGAACGGACATCGCTATCGGAGTTGACCCGTCGCTGTTGGGGCGCGACGTCGGGGTGGCCTCGCGAGCGTTCCCGACGGTCACGCCCCGGCCCGCAAACGAAGGGTTCTTGATGACCTCGCCGGAACGAGTGACTGCGCGCGGGTTGCCGAGCCAGGAAAAGGCGTAGCGCTTAGGACGCTATCCCGTAGGGGTCCGCCGGTTCAAATCCGGTCCCGCGCATGAGCGAACGAACGTGAGCGAAGAGCAGGACCGATTTGCACCCTGCAAGGAACGCGCAGTGAACGGCTGTGAGCGAGCATTTCTTGCTCCGGTTCAAATCCGGTCCCGCGCATTTCGACTGACCGCGAACGGACGTGAGCGGTCTGTGAATCGTGACGAGCGGATTCTGAACCCTGGAAGACGAGCGACGCGAGTCTTCCTCCGGTTCAAATCCGGTCCCGCGCATGAGCGAACGAACGTGAGCGAAGAGCAGGACCGATTTACACCCTGCAAGGAACGCGCAGCAAACGGCTGTGAGCGAGCATTTCTTGCTCCGGTTCGGCTCTGTTGAAATCCTATCGTTCCAATATTTGTCTCACTGGAATAGCCGTTAGGTGTGCGTATTTATCGCCAGCAGTTTTAATAGGTTTTCTAAGCGCCGTGCAAGATGTAGAGTGCGCATCTCGCAGGAGATGCTCACCTGAAGGGGGATTATGAATCGACTAGTCCAAGAGGATGAGTGATTAGCCCGTCCGTCTTGACCGTGTGCGATTGATTCCCCCTGACTGGACAGAAAACATATACGCATCCCATCGGGAGCGAACTAATATGGCCAAGCCCTCCCGAAGACAGATTCTATCTGGCCTCTCTGCCGGTGTTGGCACATTGCTTGCCGGCTGTACGGCCGCCCCGGACGAATCGAACGCGACATCGACGGCAACGGCCGGTGGCAGCTCCCAACCGAACCCGACCCAATCGGTGCCGGAGTTCCCCGGTGACACTGCCTCGGACGCGTGCCCACCCTTCGATGACGCCGCCCAAGTCGTCTGCTACGAGGCGGTCGATCCCGAGGCACTGCCACTCGTCCTCGTTCCGGAAACCCAAACAGTCAAACTGGACCAACCAACCGATTTCACGCTCCGAAACCGGAGTGGACAGTGGTTCGAGACAAACTTCTACAACTGGCAACTGTACAAACGAGTCGATGGCGACTGGTACTATATCATGCCTCGGGCTACGCCACAACCACTGACACCATTGGCTGCCGGCGAGGCCCACATCTGGACGCTAACCGTTACGACTGGTAGCGTCAGCGATGGCGCTGCCATCGACATGGTCCAAGGTACGGAAACGCTCTCAGTGGATGGGCTCGGAGGCGGGCACTACGCGTTTGCAACCGATGGGTGGTTCGAAGCAGGTTCCTACGAGGAGCCGATTGCGCTCGCGGCAAGTTTCGATTTGCAGGCCGATCCACTACAGTTGACCCCGACAGCCGCCATCGCCGAGACTGAGTGGAACGGCGAGACGCTGGTCGTACGGTCAACCCGAGGTGAGGCCGGCGACGACGGCGACGAACACGATGCGTACATTCTCGAACGACTCGACGACTCCGGGCCCGATGCAGAGCAAGTTATCATTGAGCAGGTAGTACGCGACGACCAGTTGCGCGATGCCATCGCATTGAGCCAGGAATACGACGCCGCCCGGGTCCGGATAGAAGAGTTCACCGGCTCCATCCCGCCGTTCGGCCTCGACGATTCCCGTATCTACGAGTTCCGCGGAGAACGCTACCAAGTGACGACAAGGGCGGGCGACTCCCCGTAGTTTGGTCCAGTTGATTCGTCGTGGCACGCCCACTGAACAGCTTACAAAACGCAACGTGTCTGGAACCAATGACCGCTGTGCTGACTACACCCTCTATATCTAACGTCAGAGTGCCTTGTCGATGTTGTGAGTGAGACAGCCGACAACGACTTCACGGAACTGCTTCTACCAGTGCCGTGAGCGGACGAATGCGCCGTATCTCCGTTTGAGGCGAGAGTTTACCGTCTCGTTTTGACTGCGCTGACCGTATATATCGGCATCCAACCGAGCATTCCACGCTTTGTGAAGAGACGAGAACTCGCGGTGCTTGATGAGCGGACGAACACCAGTTTCACGGGCTAATGCGCGAATCTTCTGGTCATCGTAGCCCTTGTCGCCGAGGAGAACGGTCACTTCCCCGGTATTCCGCTTGATGAGCGACGGCGCAATCTTCGAGCCGTGTTTTCGTGTTGTCGTTACGTGTACGTCGATGATAGCATTCGCTCTCGTGTCCACGAGAAGCGTGACTTTCAACTGCTGAATCGTCAACTTAGTTCGCTTCGTGTAGTGCTTCGAGACATGACTGCGGTCGAACCCGGAAGCGTCGATCCCGACGACGCCGTTAGTCGGGAGAAGCGTGATCGAGAGGTTGAGCAGAACACGCCAGACTGCCATATCGAGCCGATTGAACGCTTTACACAACGTCGAGGGTGACGGGAGTTCCTCAAGCTCGATGGCTCTCCGAATGCGGGGCATCTCGATAAATTCGTCGAGAAGCATTCGGTACGTCGTGTTCTTTCGCACTTTGAGGCAGAGTAGAACGATGTGTTGGTGGAGTGTGTAGCGTCGTTTTGAGAACTTCGAGGAGTAACGAGCGACAACTCGCCGAGCCAAGTGCATCGCTTGCTCAACGAACCGGAGTAACCGCGACTTCGGGAGGGCTTCCATCCGGTTAGTATACTGGACGAACCTGTAATTCTCTGAGGATTTCAACAGAGCCTCCGGTTCAAATCCGGTCCCGCGCATTCCGACTGACCGCGAACGGACGTGAGCGGTCTATGAATCGTGACGAGCGGATTCTGAACCCTGGAAGACGAGCGACGCGAGTCTTCCTCCGGTTCAAATCCGGTCCCGCGCATGAGCGAACGAACGTGAGCGAAGAGCAGGACCGATTTGCACCCTGCAAGGAACGCGCAGTGAACGGCTGTGAGCGAGCATTTCTTGCTCCGGTTCAAATCCGGTCCCGCGCATTCCGACTGACCGCGAACGGACGTGAGCGGTCTGTGAATCGTGACGAGCGGATTCTGTACCCTGGGAGACGAGCGACGCGAGTCTTCCTCCGGTTCAAATCCGGTCCCGCACATTTTGTAGCGAACGAGACCGTGAGCAACACTCGTGGCGAGCGGTGTCGAACGACGCGAGACGACCGGAGTGGGTGTCGCCGTCGAGTGTAACTCCGGTCCCCACGTTCGACCGACTGCGAACTCCGACGCCCGGCGTCAGCGTCTCGCCGGACGGCGACGTTCGGCCCGGGTCCGTGTCGTGGTGTTTTCGCCGGAACGAGCGGCGTATCCGTGGTGTCGACGACGGGTAAGCGAGCGGTCACTCGCGGACCCAACCACAGGGTTATGCTTGTCGGGGGACTAACGTTGTGGATGGCTGACGATAAGCGCGGTCGAGACAAGCAAGCACGGGACGTCGAGAAACGCCAGCGCGAGCGGGCTATGGGCGTGGCACTGGAGCGCGCGGACGAGACGGAGCCACCGATCGAGGACCCAGAACTCGACGAGATAGAGGCGGAACTCGACGCGCTGTCGTTCCCGGCGACGGGGTCCGACGTCGTCACAGCGATCGGTGACCGGGACGTCGAGGCAGACGACGGCACCTACACCGTCGAGGAACTGGTCGCGGACACGGAGACGGAGGTGTTCGACTCGCCCGCTGCCGTCCGCGTGCTGGTCCAGCGCCCGACAGTCGCCACGGCGATAAAACGCATCGTAGAAGCGACCGACTCGCTGCAAGGCGTCGACCTCGATGGCTCACAGCGGGAGGCCTACGAGAAGACGTTCCGGGCGCTCAAGGGAATCGACGCCGACGACGAGGACGAGGGGGTAGAGGCCATCAGGGACTGGGTTCTCGAACAGATACGGGACGACGGGACGCTCCCGGGGTCCCGGGCGGTCCGCCGACAGGCCGCGGAGTTCTGTCGTGCCAACGGGTATCAGGTCCGGAACGACGAGTGGCTCGGGATATAAACCGCCGACGGCCGGCAGACGGGACGCAGTCGACAGCGTGGGCCACCCGGCGAGCGTCGGCCGGAGTCAGCTCTGCGTTCGGCGGAGAAACTCGTCGAGTTCGTCCTCGACGAGTGTGGCGACGCGCTCGCTGTACCGCCAGAGGGCCGCGTTGAGCCGTTCTTCGGTCTCGTCGTCTAGCTCGTCGGTGCCGCTGAGGACCGAGTCCGCGGTAATCTGAGGGTGATACACGCAGACGACGCCGAGTGCGGCGTCCGAACTCGTGGTCCCGCCCGTGTAGATACCGTACTGGTCGGTCCCCCAGACGCCGTCGCCACCTTGTCTCTCCAGTGCCGAGTCGAGCGAGTCGAGGAGTTGTCGTTCGTCAGCGGTGAGCAGCGGGTCCGCTCCCTCGAACAGTTCCGCGTATGCCTGTGCCCTGGCACTGGCGGTCCACTCTTCGAGGTGGGAGCGCGCTCTGAGGACGGTCTGTCTCTCGTCTGGAAGTTCGTCCATACATCTACGGGGCGCCGCAGACAAATCAACGTTGGTACAAGTTCTCGACGAGACGCCCGCAGTCGCCGTCCCTCGGCGGGCTACTTGTGCGTGAACAGCACGACGTTGTCGTCGTGAATGGCCGTACAGAGGTCCATCTCGAAGTCGAGGTTGAGGGACGTGAACTCCTGCTTGCAGACGACCATGTCGTCGAACGGTTTTTCGCAGGCCGGGCAGGCGACGGCGGTAGTGTTCTGGTACGACTTGATGGCCTCGTTGTCCTCGCGCGGCGTCAGCGACGACACGAGTTCTTCGAAGTCCTCCATACCGGGAGTCACGGCCCCCGTCGCTTAAATCATGCGCCGGGGAGGACGACACACGGCCCCGACGGCGGCACCGGTGGGATAAAGTGGGATTGCACTACTCCAAGTGAGTATGGAACGCTCGCCCGACGGAACGCGGTTCGTCCTCGTCGCGGGGACGACGGCGACAGCGGAGAGAGAGGGTATCAGCGCCGCCGGTGCCGACCCGGACCTGATGACGACGACGCCGGCGGCCGATTCGGAACTACTCGCGTACGGGCGGCCCGTGCGGACGGAGACGGTGCCGGTGAGTCCGAGTGGGTGTCCGACGCCGGCGTTGGTCACGCGCGCAGTGCGCGAGGTGCTTGGCTTCGAGGTGACGGTCGTCGACGGCGGCCTCGCGGAACCGACCGCCGCGCCGACGGTCACTGTCGGCGCCGGGCCGGGGCGAGATATCGCCGAACAGGACCCGGTGCCGACGGCCCACGGCGCCTTCGAGGCGGCCAGACAGTTCGGCCGGAAACTGCCCGCCGACGAACTGTGGCTGGCGGAGACGGTTCCCGGCGGGACGACGACTGCGCTGGGCGTGTTGCGAGCACTGGGTGAAGACGCGACGGTCTCCTCCTCACTGCCGGAGAACCCCGTCGAACAGAAAGAACGGGTCGTCGAGGCCGGACTCGAAGCCAGTTCGCTCGCACCCGGCGACGCCGCTGGGCAACCGAAGCGGGCCGTCCGACGGATGGGCGACCCCGTGTTGGCGACGGTGGCGGGCCTCGCCGCCGGTGCCGTCGAGACGGACACGGCAGTGACGCTGGCCGGCGGGACACAGCAACTCGCCGCTGCGGCGCTGGTCCGTCACGGCGGCTACGAGGGGCGACTGGGGCTGGCGACGACGACCTACGTCGCCGACGACGGGACGGCGAATCTCCGGGCGAGCGCCGCCGAACTGGACCTCGACCTGACCGTGACAGACCCCGGGTTCGCGGGGTCGGACCACGTCGCGATGGAGCGGTTCGTCGCGGGCGAGGCCAAAGAGGGCGTCGGGATGGGCGGGGCGCTGGCGCTGGCAGACCGGGCCGGCGTCCCGATGGCCGACGTTCGCGAGCAGTTCGCCGCGGTGTACGACGACCTCGTCGACGAGGTGCGCGTGGGTGGTGCGCCGTGACGGTGGGTGACCGGTCGTGAAGGGCGTCGTCCTCGCGGGCACCGCCTCGAACGTCGGGAAGACGGTGGCGACGCTGGCGACCCTCTCGGCGCTGGAGCAGGCGGGCTACGACCCACAACCCGCGAAGGCCGGGCCGGACTTCATCGACCCGAGCCACCACGAGGCGCTCGTCGGCAACCCCTCGCGGTCGCTGGACCCGTGGCTCGCCGGCGAGGAGGGGACGCGACGGACCTACTGGCGCGGCGAGGGCGACGTCTGCGTCGTCGAGGGGATGATGGGCCTCTACGACGGGACGAAGGCGTCGACGGCCCGCGTCGCCGAGGTGCTCGACCTGCCGGTCGTCCTCGTCGTCGACGCCAAATCCGGGATGGAGAGCGTCGGCGCCACGGCGCTGGGCTTCCAGCAGTACGCCGAGCGTATCGGTCGAGACATCGACGTGGTCGGGGTGCTCGCGCAGCGTGCCCACGGCGGCCGACACGCCGAAGGCATCCGCGACGCACTCCCCGAGGAACTGCGGTATCTCGGTCGGATTCCGCCGACGCCGGACCTCGACATCCCCGACCGGCACCTCGGTCTCCAGATGGGGAGCGAGGCGGCCATCGACGAGGCGGCGCTGGCCGAGGCCGGTGAGACTATCGACGCCGACGGGGTCGCAGAGATAGCACGCGACCCACCGAGCGCCTCGCCCGCCGACCCGTCGAGGACGGACGCCACCGTTGCCGTCGCCCGCGATGCAGCGTTCTGCTTCGTGTATCCCAGCACCGTCGAGCGAGTCCGTGAGCGCGGGTCCGTGGCGACGTTCTCGCCGCTCGCGGGCGACCCGGTGCCGGAGGCCGACGCCGTCTATCTGCCGGGCGGCTACCCGGAACTGCACGCCGCCGACCTCGCCGAGTCGTCGACGCTCGACGAACTCGGGACGCTGGCGGCCGACGGCCTGCCGGTGTACGGCGAATGTGGCGGCCTGATGGCCCTCTCGGAGACGCTGACGACAGCCGACGGCGACACCTACGAGATGGCGGGCGTGTTGCCGGCCGACGTCGAGATGTGCGACCGGTATCAGGCGCTCGACCACGTCGAACTAGAGGCGTCTTTCGACACGCCAGTCGCCACCGCAGGCACCCGGCGCCGCGGCCACGAGTTCCACTACTCCTCGGCGACGGTCGACGCGGACGCACGGTTCGCGTTCGAAGTGGTCCGGGGCGACGGCATCGACGGCGACCACGACGGCCTGACGGAGTACCAGACGGTCGGGACGTACTGTCACGCCCACGCCGCGAGCGGGGCGTTCGACCAGCTATTGTCAGTCTGAACATACGACGAGCGACGGCAAACGCGTCGTTCGAGTGGCAGACGACCGGCTGACGGCCCACAAACTTTTTTCCTGTCTGCAATCGTGATACGTACAATGAACGAGTTGCGCGACCTGTTGGGAGACGTGGTCGCAGACGCGAACGCGGTGTTCCTCTTCTCGCCGAGTTCGGCGGACTTCGAACGGTTCGCCGATGCCGAGGAAGCCGTCGTCGTGGTCGGTCCGGAGAACGCCGTCGAAGCGGAATCCTTCGTCGAACTCCCCATCGACTTCACCGACCTCGAAGGCCGAATCCGGTTCGGTATCGAGGGCGCTCTCGACAAGGAGTTCGTCGGGGAAGACGACGAAGTCGTCTGCGTGAGCGGATTCATGGGCGGGACGTCGAACACGATTGCACGCATCCAGACGAGCGACTTCACGCCCTCGGGCGTCTACGACCTGTTCGTCAACTCCCGGGCCGAACCCGGCGTCGTCAGGGACGTCTTCGAGGTGGCCATCGAACTCGGGAAGAAAGGCCAGAAAGGCAAACCGGTCGGTGCGCTGTTCGTCGTCGGTGACGCCGGCAAGGTGATGAACAAGTCCCGGCCGCTCTCGTACAACCCCTTCGAGAAGTCTCACGTCCACGTCGGCGACCCAATCGTCAACGTGATGCTGAAGGAGTTCTCGCGGCTCGACGGCGCGTTCGTCATCTCCGACGCCGGGAAGATCGTCTCGGCGTACCGCTACCTCGAACCGTCCGCCGAGGGCGTCGACATCCCGAAGGGCCTCGGGGCCAGACACATGGCCGGCGGTGCCATCACCCGTGATACGAACGCGACGGCTATCGTCCTCTCGGAGAGCGACGGACTCGTACGAGCGTTCAAAGGCGGGGAACTCGTCCTCGAAATCGACCCCGAGGAGTACTGAATATGCAGTTCGGATTCGACTGGCCGGACTTCATCCGGACCCTGTTCTCGCCCGAAGGGACACTCGTCATCTCCTTGCTCGTGTTGGGGCTGGGAATCCTCGTCGGGTTCCTCGTTTGGAGAGCGTCGCGGGAGTTCATGCGGGAACTCGGCGTGCCCGAGACCGTCGAGGGGACGCCGTTCGAGCGGACCGCCCGGAGCCTCGGGACGTCGACGGTTGGTATCGTCTCGAACCTCGCGGCGCTGTTCGTCTACATCCTCACGATCACCATCGCGCTGAACATCGCCCAACTCGTCAATCCCGAGGCCTACTGGACCCGCTTTACCGCGTTCCTGCCCGACCTGTTCATCGCGGTCTTCGCCATCATCATCGGCCTCATCGCCGGCGACAAGGCCAGACTCGTCGTCTCCGAGCGACTCCGGAGCGTGAAACTCCCGGAGGCCGGCGTCCTCCCGGAACTCGTCAAGTACAGCATCTTCTTCCTCGCCGTCCTCGTCGCGCTGGACCAACTCGGCGTCGAGACGATGGCCCTGCTCATCCTGCTCGCGGCGTACTCCTTCGGCATCGTCTTCCTCGCGGGACTGGCGTTGAAAGACCTGCTCGCGGCCAGCGCGGCCGGCCTCTATCTCCTGCTGACGGAACCGTACAGCATCGGCGACGAGGTGGTTATCGGCGACCAGCAGGGGATAGTTCAAGAAGTCGATATGTTCGTCACGCACGTCGAGAGCGACGGCAAGGAACACATCATCCCGAACCAGCAGGTCATGCAGTCCGGCATCGTCCGGGTCCGCGATTAGTCGGTCGCCTCGACCGGTTCCGCGGGAACGCCCGCGACGGTCGTCTTCGGCGGGACGTCCTCGGTGACCAGCGAGTTTGCCGCCACCTGCGCGTCCGCGCCGATTTCGACGCCCGGGAGGACGATTGCGCCCGCGCCAATCATCGCTCGCTCGCCGACGACCACTTCGCCCGTCCGGTACTCGTCCTGGAGGAACTCGTGACAGAGCAACGTGGCGTCGTAGCCGACGATGGCGTCGTCACGGACGGTGATGAGTTCGGGCCAGAACACGTCCGGCGTCGACTCTAACCCCCACGCGACGCCGGTGCCGACGGTCGTACCGAGGCGCCGCAGCAGCCAGTTCTTCAGTTGCAGACTGGGCGAGACTCGGCAGATCCAGATGACGACGTAGTTGACCATCACGCGGAGCGGATGCTTCGCGCTCGGCCACGAGAACAGGGAGTTGCGGGGGCCGGGCGTCGGATGGCGGTCGAGGTCGTCGTGTCGTGGGCCGCTCACGCCTGCCAGTTGCGTCCCGGTCGTAATCAAACCACTCGGAACCGGCGACTCACGGCCGCCGCCAGAACGTCGGCGTCAGCAGCACCATCACCGGGATGATCTCGATGCGGCCGACCCACATCAGGAGGACCATCAGGAGCTTGCTCGTCCGGGCGAACCCGTCGTAGGTGCCGTAGGGGCCGGCCTGTCCGAACGCCGGGCCGATGTTGAAGAACATCGACGCCGCGGCGGAGAGCGCCTCGAACTCCGTGATGGGGTCGCCGACCCGTTCGGCGTCCGCGACGAGCAACACGGTGCCGACGATGAAGATGACCAGCGCGACCAGCGTGTAGGCGTACACGTCCCGAATCGTGTCCTCGCCGACGACCTCCCGACCGACTCTGACCGCGCGGACGCTCCGTGGGTGTGCCGAGACGTTCAGGTCCCGCCAGAAGGACTTCGTGACGATGAGCCACCGGAGCGTCTTGATAGAGCAGGTCGTCGACCCGGCCATCCCGCCGCTGAACATCGCCACGAAGAGGACGTTCTTCGCGGCCGCGGACCACGTGTTGAAGTCCGTCGATGCGTAGCCCGTCGTCGTCACGATAGAGGCGACTTGAAACGTCGCGTGCCGGGCCGTCGTCTCGGGGTCGGCCGTGAACCGGGGGTCAGCGATCAGTAACCCCCCGATGAGTAGCGTCCCGGCCCCGAGGATGCCGAGGTAGAAGCGGAACTCCTCGCTCCGCCGGAGCCTCGTGGCGTTGCCGCCCAGGAGCGCGTACAGCAACACGAAGTTCGTCGCACCGACTATCATGAACAGGGTGACGGCCCACTGGACCGCCGGCGAGAACGCGCCGACGCTCTCGGCCCGCGGCGAGAAGCCGGCAGTCGCGATGGCTGTCAGCGCGTGGGCGACGGCGTCGAAGGCGGTCATCTCCGGCGCGAGTCCGAGGAGGTGCAGGGCGAGGAGGACGAGCGTCGCACCGGCAGTGAGCAGGAGGTAGACGAGCGCCAGTAGCTTCGCCGTGTCCTCGATGCCCGGCGTGAGTTTCGTGACGTCCTTCGTCCGCGTCTCCGTCTCCATCAACTGCGCGCCGGCGACCGAGAGCCGTGAGAGGACGGCCGTCGCCAGTAGCAGGACGCCGAGACCGCCGAGCCACTGGAGGACCTGCCGCCACATCAGCAGGGCCTGCGTGTGGGCGTCGAAGTCGCGGATGACCGTCGCGCCCGTCGTCGTGATGCCGCTCATCCCCTCGAACAGCGCGTTTACCGGACTCGCGAACACGCCCGTCCCCTCGACGTACAGCGGGATGGCGCCGACGACGGCGATTCCGAGCCACGCCAGCGAGACGGTGAGGAACGCCTCCCGGTCGTGGATGCGGTCCCGTTCGAACTGCACGAGCGTGGTGCCGACCACCAGCGTCGCGCCGATGGCGACGAGATACGGGACGGGCGACTCGCCGTAGGCGAGTGCGACCAGTACCGGTACCGCCAACGGGACGACGAGCCACTGGAGTATCCGGCCGAGGACGTTCAGCGACGACCGGACGTCGACCGTGGTCAGCGCCACCGGCGATCACATCCCGTCACTCCGACTGTCTCGACGCACACGGCGTTACAGAGAACGGCTGTCGGCTTCAATCCTCCGCGAAGTCCGGCGAGAGAAATCGGTTCGCGAGCCTCAGTCCGCGCCGCCGCGAATCTCGGACATGTGGTCGATGCGCTGCTGGACGAGGTCGGCCGTGCCGATGTCGTGGCGGACGCGCAGGCCCTCGGTGCCGGCCCGCTCTAGCGCGCCCTCGGCTATCTCCTCGGCCTCACCGATGGTGTCGGCGACGCCGACGACGGCGTAGGAGCGAGAGGTGGTCGTGTAGATGCCGTCCTCGCGCTGGTCGACGCTGGCGTAGTAGAGGATGGCCTCGCCCGCGTTGTCCTCGTCGATGGTGACCTTCGCGCCAGACTCCGGTTCGGTCGGGTAGCCGTCGGGGACGGCGTACTTACAGACGGTGGCCTTCGGGCGGAAGGACAGTTGCGGTAAGGAGAGGTCGTCCCGGGCCGCCGTCAGCACGTCGAGGAAGTCCGTGTTCAGGACCGGGAGCGTGTTCATCGCCTCGGGGTCGCCAAAGCGGGCGTTGAACTCGACCACGCGCGGCCCCGTCTCGGTCAGCATGAACTGGCCGTAGAGGACGCCCTTGTAGCCGTCCAGTGCGTCCACCGTCGCGCGGAGGACGTCGACGGCGTCGTTGTAGTCGTCCTCGGTCATGAACGGGAGTTCGAGGCTGGCGTCGGTGTAACTCCCCATCCCGCCGGTGTTCGGTCCCTCGTCGCCCTCGTAGGCGCGTTTGTGGTCCTGCACGGCCGGCGTGACGCGGAGCTGGCCGTTGGCGACGAACGCCTGCACGGTGAACTCCTCGCCGACGAGGCGCTCTTCGAGGACGACGCGGTCGTAGTCCGAGTCGCGGAGGTACGCCTTGGCTTCCTCGGCGGTACACTGGTCGCCGATGACGCGGACGCCCTTGCCGCCGGTGAGGCCGGCGGGCTTGACCGCGAGGTCGCCGTCGTACTCGTCGATGTACTCGCAGGCGGCGTCCATGTCCTCGAACGTCTCGAAGTCCGGACAGCCGGGGATGTCGTGCTCCCGCATGAATCGGCGCTGGAACGCCTTGTCCGTCTCGATGCGGGCCTCGGACTGCTGCGGGCCGAACGCGTAGACGCCGGCGTCGTCGAGGGCGTCGGCGACCCCCGCCGCGAGCGGTGCCTCGGGGCCGACGACGGCGAGCGTCGCGTCGATTTCGCGAGCGTAGGTCGTGACGGCCTGCGGGTTCGTCGTGTCGAGCGTCTCGAACCCGTCGGCCAGCGCGACGATGCCCGGGTTGCGGTTGCCCGCACAGGCGTACAGGTCGGCGTCGGAGTCGGCGAGCGAACGAGCGACGGCGTGTTCTCGGCCGCCGCCGCCCACCAGCAGCACTGTCTCTGTCATACCTCAAGGCCGGATGGGCTCGGATGTAAGTATTGCTCTCTCACTCCGTCGTCGTCCACCGAGTAGCGGCGGTCCCATCGGCCCCGACGCGGTCGGTGACGACGAACACCACCGGCGTGAGTGTGACGAACAGCCCGGTGACGGAGACCCATCCGGCGACCGTCGGCCCAGTGAGGACCAGCGACCGCGACGCTATCGTCGAGGAGACGCGGCGGGCTACGCCGGCATACACCGCGACGGTGCCGGTAAACAGGCTCATACTGGTGGCTGTAAGTTCGTACAGATATTCGCCACCCCGGGGTGGCGAAGTGCTTCAGTTTGTTACAGCCACCAGTATCAGTCTGGCGTCGGTCAGGACGTGGTCGACCGCGCTCGCGTCAACGTTCTGTTCTAATCTGGCCGTGCTCACCCGGCGCTCTTCCCGACTCCTCACCGCTCGATAGGCCACGAACCGTGATCGTCGAGGTCGTCGAGAGCATCCGCTCTGAGGTACGGTTCCAGTTGCGCCAGTCCCGTATCTGGCGACAGCGTATCCTCGGACTGGTCGTAGTCGACGACGCCAGCGGACGCGAGTTTCGGGACGTGCGTGTGATACAGTCGCATGTACACCGTCAGTCGTTCGTCGGGAATCGTCTCGGCGGGGACGCCGTGTTCGAACTCGGCGACGGTGTCGGCGACGGTCGCGAGCGAGACCGGCGTCGTATAGACGAACAGACAGTAGAGAGTGTATCGTCGCCAGCGCGACGCGAGCAGCGAGTACATCTCCTCGCGCGAGAGCGACGTATCGCTGCCGCCGTCCGAAGCCGGCGACATCATCGCGATGACCGCCGACTGGACTGCCGTATGTCGGTCGCCTCGTCTGTGGCGTCGAGTTCGGCCAGCACCGCGTCGATGTCCTCGCAGATCGCCTCCACGTCGTCGGTCAGGTCGTCGGCGTCGAGTCGTTCCGTCGCATCGTCGAGGAACACGCGCGCTTCGAGGAGTCGGGTCCGGGCAGATGGGCTGTCGGTCGTCATCATTCGGCCCCGACGGTCGCCGAATCGGCCACTTGGTCCTCGGATGCGGTGTCACGAATCGCCTCGTAGAAGTCCTCGACAGTGTACACCACCCCGTCGTGTCGGGCGGGGAACACGCCTTCGAGCCCCGCGTCGCCGTGGATAGCCAGACAGACGATGGGGAGCGTGACCTCCTCGCGTCGGCGACCCGACAGGGGCGAACGGACGACGCGTCGCTGGAACGCCGGGGCGAGGCTGTAGCCGTTCTCCGACGCCCACGTCTCCATCTCCCGAACCGCCCGGTGGACCGGGCCCGACACAGCCTCCTGGTCAAGGTCCCGAAAGAGCCGCGTCGGCCACGTCCGAATCGTGACGTCCGCGACCTGTGGGCTCGTTTCGAGCGCCGTCGTCTGCTGTCTGTACTGGGCCTGCACGTCGCGCACGGTGTGTCCGGTCCCCTCACGGAGCCAGAGTTCGATCGTCACTGCGTCTGTCGACTGGTCGAGGAACTGGTCGAGACGGACACAGTCGTCCGTCCGCTCGGATTTCGCTGGCGCTTCGCTCGAACCGTCCGCCCGATAGTGATCGTCATCTGTCATATTTGTGCTTTGCATTGTTCGATGTTAGCAGCGTCTCTCCGGAGGATTGCAGTTGCTCACGAACCGCCGAGTTCGCCGTCTCGTTCCGCGAGAGCGTACAGTAGAATCGGTGCGTGCCGTCCGACAGAAAGGTTCCCTAGAAATGTCTAGACCGATCCAGTCAGGACGGCGCGTCCCCGCGGGTCGCGACCGAGACGCAGGCAGTGAGCGATGACGACCGGTTACGCCTCGGTCCTGTAGCGGTCCTCCTCGTAATACGTCTCGAGAAGGGCCCGCAGTGCGTTCCGGAGGTGGAAGTGAATCGTCGACGAGGAGACGTCGAACGACGCGGCGATGTCTTCTGCGGTGCTCTCGCGTGGCCACTCGAAGTACCCGGAGAGGTACGCGCTGTGGAGGACGTCGACCTGCCGGTCGGTCAACCGATCGGCGAGCGACTCCCGGAACTGCTGTACGGTCCTGACGGGCCGGTCCAGTTCGCTCTTCCTGACGAGTGTCGCCCCCGGACAGGCGTCTTCGAGAGTCGAGACGAGCGGTCGTACCTCGATGTCGGACGCGATTTCGGCGACGATGCGGGCGACGCCGCCGTCCGCGGACGCGGACCGTATGGTCGCGCCGTACGCGGCGAGGACCTGTATCGCCGACCCCCCGACGACGTGGAACTCGAACAGGCCGCCATCCGTACCCCCGGTAATCGTCCTGACGGAGGTGATTCCCGGTGCTCCCTCGGCGCGTTCGACCAGCCGCTCGGCTGGGACGCCTTCGACGTCGACGTAGAAGACGAGTTGGTCCGAGTCGGCCGGGACGAGTCCTTCGAGGTCGAGTCGGCAGTCGAACTCGGCAGAGATGGCGTGAAAGAACATCTCCGCGTCGTCGACCTCGAACTCCAGTTCGGTCGCCGTATCGGTCAGCAGCGTCTTGCGGGTCTCAGCGGCGCGAATCGCGCGACCGATCATCTGTCCGAGTTCCCCGAGGACCGTCAGGAACTCCTCGTCGAACACCGATGGGTCGTCAATAAACAGCAGGAGGACGCCGTAGGCGACGTTTCCGGACGTCAGCGGGACGGCGACGACGGCTCGACAACCCGCGTCCCGGAACGTATCGTACCACGACCCGGCGTCGCCGCGCGCGTCGGCGTCGCGGTCGACCCGGACAGTCCCCGTCGCGGTCGCCGTATCTATCAGATCGCTGATGAGTGGGGCGTCGACGTGGTCGCCACCGTCGAGGTCGGTCTGACTCTCGGTGGTGCCGGCACGCCTGCGTACCCGGACGCTGTCGCCGGACGACCGGTCACAGATACAGGCCGCGAGGTACGACTCCTCGACGGCGAACCGCTCACAGACGTTGTGCTCGATAGCGTCCCGGTTCGTCGTCGCGGCGACCTCGGTGTTGATGTCCCTGATGACGGCGTTGAGTCGAGAGAGATCGGATAGCCGCTCGTTCTGCCGTTCGAGTCGTGCTTCGCGTTCGGTCTGTCCTAACCCCACCTCGGTGATGGCCGTCAGTATGCCGGCGTATCTGTCGGTTCGGTCGTCGAAGGCAGTCTCAGAGCGAGTCGCGAACACCAACACGCCGTATTCGCCGAGCGCTTCGACCCAGCCACGCTGGACGCGCGACGGGACCGGCAGTCGGTGCGCGAACGAGGCGTCGAACGCCGTCGATTGCCCGCTCGCGAACGATTCCCAAAGCGGGTTCTCCAAGCCGGTGACAGCGGCGGGGTCGTCCGGTGTCTCTCCGTCGGCGGCGCACGCTATCGGTCGGAGGGTCCCGTCCTCCTCGCCGGGTACGTAGACGCAGGCGAAGGTCAGCCCCAGCGCGTCGATGGCCGTCTCGACCGATATCTCGGCGACCGCTTGGCTAGTGGTCGCCCCGAGCATCGCCTGTGCGGCCTCGTTGAGCGTCCGCCGCAACTGCTCGCGTTCCTTCCGTTCGGTGATGTCCTCGGCGATGCCGGCGACGCGGACGACGTTCCCCTCGTCGTCGGTGATAGACACCGCTCGGTCCCGAATCCACCGCGTCGTCCCGTCCGGGCGCCGTATCCGGTACTCCTCGTCGTACTCGCCGGTCGGCTGTCGGTCGAGTGACGAGCGGACCCGTGCCCGGTCTTCGGGGTGGACGGCGTCGAGAAACGCAAGGGGCTCCTCGGAGAGGCGTTCGCGGGGCTGTCCCCAGACCGCCTCGTAAGCGGGATTGACGTATATTATCTCCTCTTTGTCCGGGTCGCTCATCCAGACGACCTCCTCGATGTTGTCGAGTATCTGGCGGAACGGCGGGTCACCCTCGAACGCGCCCGGTGAACCAGTGGTACCGTCGTCTGCCGTCGCTACGGTGCCGTCTGCTCGGCAGTCGACGCCCTCGCTCCGGTAGACCCGTGGCGAGAGGTCGGCGTCCCGGCACGCATCGAGAAAGTCCGTCAGCGCAGCACTGTCGGGGGCCCGGAGTTGGAAGACCCACTCACAGGCCGTGGCGTGGGCACGCTGGAGGACGACGCCGTGCCCCCGCAGCAGCGAGAACACGTCGGTCTCGTCGAACGACCACGTGACTCGATACCGGACGGTGCCGTCGTCGTCCCGGTGACGCCTCGCCGTCTCGACGGCCCGGTCCGCCCGGAGCGCCGTGTCGAACGCATCGGGGTCGTCAGTCTCGACCCGGAGATACGGCGTCAGTCCGCCGTCGGTGTAGACACACGGTTCGAGTTCGACGCGGGTCGATTCGCCGACGGCGACTGCGTCGGCTATCCCGACCGTGTCTGTCGGGAGACCGATACGCACGTCGACGGTCATACTACCATCGTCGACGAAGGCGGCACAGTGATCCGAGTCGATATCCCGGGTGCTACCGACCGCAGTTCGGCCCCGAAATCGAGGGTACGTAGTGCTGTAGTTCGAAGCATAGGTCTCGGTTGGTAGTGCCCCACTCGACCGTCGTGACGACAGCGGGGTGCGGGCGGGTCAGACCCTTCGCCGGCATCGCCACGCCTTTGTCGAGGAGCCCAATGTCAGATGTATGTGTAATAAGTTTATACCTTTCAGTCTTTTCATCACTGTCAGTGATCAAGGTGGCCGCTTTTCAGTTCGGCCCCCGGACCGTCTAGCATGAGCGACGACACCGACCCGACGAGACGGAACCGCCTCGACGCAGCGGAGAGTCCGTACCTCCGGCAGCACGCCGACAACCCGGTAAACTGGCAGCCGTGGGACGAACAGGCACTCGAAGCAGCCCAGGAGCGAGACGCCCCTATCTTCCTCTCGATCGGCTATGCCGCCTGTCACTGGTGTCACGTCATGGAGGAAGAGAGCTTCGAGGACGAAGCGATCGCCGAGACGCTGAACGAGCACTTCGTCCCGGTGAAAGTCGACCGAGAGGAGCGCCCGGACCTCGACTCGGTGTACATGAGCATCTGTCAGCAGGTCACCGGCGGCGGCGGGTGGCCGCTGTCGGCGTGGCTCACCCCCGACGGCAAGCCGTTCTACGTCGGGACGTACTTCCCGCCCGAGGAGAAGCGCGGGCAACCGGGCTTTCACGACCTGCTGCAACGACTCGCGAACTCGTGGTCGGACCCCGAACAGCGCGCGGAGATGGAGAATCGCGCCCAGCAGTGGACCGACGCCATCGAGAGCGACCTCGAAGCGACGACCGGCGACCCGAGCGACCCCGAAGAGAACCTCGTCCAGACGGCGGCGACCATCGCACACCGGGGTGCCGACCGAGATAACGGTGGGTGGGGGTCTGGCGGTCCGAAGTTCCCGCAGACGGGGCGCCTCCACGCGTTGCTCCGCGCGCACGCCGACGGCGGTGGGGAGGACTACCTGAACGTCGTCGAGGAGACGCTGAACGCGATGGCCGACCGGGGTCTCTACGACCACGTCGGCGGCGGGTTCCACCGCTACTCGACGGACCCGCAGTGGGGCGTCCCCCACTTCGAGAAGATGCTGTACGACAACGCCGAGATTCCACGGGCCTTCCTCGCCGGCTATCAGGCGCTGGGCAACGAGCGCTACGCCGCCGTCGTCCGGGAGACGTTCGCGTTCGTCCAGCGGGAACTCCAGCACGAGGACGGGGGCTTCTTCAGCACGCTCGACGCCGTGAGCGCGCCGCCCGAGGACCCCGACGGCGAGACGGAAGAGGGCGCGTTCTACGTCTGGACGCCCGAACAGGTCCACGCGGCCGTCGCCGACGAGACGGCCGCCGAGGTCTTCTGTGAGTACTACGGCGTCACAGAACGCGGCAACTTCGAGGGTGCGACCGTGCTGGCGGTTCGCAAGCCCGTGCCCGTCCTCGCCGAGGAGTACGACCTGAGCGAGGACGAGATTACCGAGAAGCTACGGCAGGCGCTCGACGAGACGTTCGCGGCCCGCGAGGACCGACCCCGGCCGGCCCGTGACGAGAAAGTGCTGGCCGGGTGGAACGGCCTGATGATCTCGGCGCTCGCCGAGGGCGCCGTCGTGTTGGACGACGGCTACGCCGACGTGGCCGCCGACGCCCTCGGATTCGTCCGCAAGCACCTGTGGGACGAGGAGTCACAGCGCCTCCAACGCCGGTATAAGGACGGCGACGTGGCAATCGACGGCTATCTGGAGGACTACGCGTTCCTCGCTCGCGGCGCGTTCGACCTGTTCGAGGCGACGGGGAACGTCGACCACCTCGACTTCGCGATGGCCCTCGCCGAGGCCATCACCGATGCGTTCTGGGACGAGGGGGAAGAGACGCTGTACTTCACCCCCACCGGCGGCGAGGCGCTGGTCGCTCGGCCACAGGAACTCACCGACCAGTCGACCCCCTCCAGCACGGGCGTCGCCGTGGAACTCCTGCTTGTACTCACGCACTTCAGGGACGACGACCGGTTCGGCGACGTGGCCGAGAAGGTCCTGCGCACGCACGCCGACCGCGTCTCCGCGAACCCGCTCCAGCACGCGTCGTTGACGCTCGCGGCGGACACCTACGAACAGGGGTCGCTGGAACTGACCCTCGCGTGTGACCCGACGAACCCGCCCGTCGAGTGGACGGAGACGCTGGCCGAGACGTACGTTCCCCGCCGGTCACTGGCGTGGCGGCCCGACGACAGCGAGACGTTCGACGCGTGGCTCGACGCGCTGGGGGTCGACGAGGCGCCGCCGATCTGGGCGGGTCGCGACGCGGCCGACGGCGAACCCACCGTGTACGCCTGTCGGAACTTCGCGTGTTCGCCGCCGAAACGCGACCTCGAATCGGCCCTCTCGTGGGGCCAGAACTAGTTATTCGAGTTCCGCTTCGATTTCGTCGGCGAGGTAGACGGCGATAGGGACCGGTTCCTCCTCGACGAACCGGGCGACTTCCTCGCCGTCGCGTTCGACGACGACGGTCGGGATGTACTCGATGCCGTACTCCGCCACCTTCGGGCCGGTCTTCGAGCCGTCGTCTTCCTTCTCGGTCGGGTAGTGGTGAATCTTCGATGTGGGGACGTCGGCGGCTTCGAGCGCCGCACCGAAATCCGGCAGTTGTGCTCGACAGTCCTTGCACCAGTCGCCGCCCCAGACGTGGTACTCCAGTTCGGCGGCGTGGCGGGTGAGGACGTCGACGGTGTCGGAGTAGGCGTCTTTCACCCAGACCGGGTTCGGTTCCATCGTTTCGAGCGGTCCGCTCTCACTCATAGCACCCCGTAGCGCGGCGAGTGGCTTGAACCCCCCGACTGTTCAGTACCGTTCGAGACGGGAACGGAGGCGTTCGCGGAGGAGCGTCCGATGACAGCGCTTGCGCTCGCCCTCGAAGCAGACGAGTACGACGGTTTCGCCGTCGCGAACCCGCGCACAGAGGTCGTCGACGGCACGCTTTGCCGCCTCGCTCTCGTCGAGGTGGGTCCGATAGCGGTCGGCGAAGTCGGTCTCGTCCCACGCCGCGTTGTGCGCGCCCTCCTCGCAGAGGCCCTGCAGCTGTAGGTCCTCGGCACGCTGTTTCGTCTCGTCGAGGAGGTCTGCCGGCGGGCCGAGTTCGGGGACGTTCTCGTCGACGGCGGCGTGGAACCATCCGGTCGGTTGGCGGACGACGCCGACCAGCGTCTCGTCGCCGGCGAGGTCGGCGAGGTCGTGCTGAATCGCCGCGACGTACGTGTCGCTGACAGCACCGCTCATGTACGACCAGTCGCGCAGACGGCGGAAAAGCCTGCCGGGAACGAGCACCACCCACAGGAATCGGGGGCTCCACTAGGGGTTTAAGCGGGGGTGGCGTACGCGACAGCAATGCACGAGACACTACACGCGTCTATCACCGACGCCATCGGGTCGCCGCTGGTGTCGGTCCGCGCCCCCGAGGGCGCGACAGTCGCCGCGAAGGTGGAGTCGTTCAACCCCGGTGGCTCCGCGAAGGACCGCCCGGCGGCGTTCATGATAGAGGCCGCCGAGCGAGACGGTGCCCTCGAACCGGGCGACACCCTCGTGGAACCGACCAGCGGTAACACCGGTATCGGCATGGCGATGGTCGGGGCCGCGAAGGGGTACGACGTCGTGCTGGTGATGCCGTCCTCGAAGTCCCCGGAACGCCGCGAGATCATGCGGGCCTACGGCGCCGACATCGAACTCGTCGAGGGCGACATCTCCGCCGCGAAGGACCGCGCGGACGAACTCACCGAGAAGAGCGAGTACGTCCAGTTGCGCCAGTTCGAGAACGCGGCCAACCCGCAGGCCCACTACGAGACGACGGGGCCGGAGATTCTCGAACAGGTCGGGGACCGCACCGTCGACGCCCTCGTGGCCGGCGTCGGCACGGGCGGCACCATCACGGGCACCGGCCGGCGACTCCGTGAGGCGTTCCCCGAACTCGACGTCGTCGCCGTCGAACCGGCGGACAACGCCGTCCTCTCGGGGATGGAACCGGGCACCGGCGAGGACAGTTTCCAGGGGATGGGCCCCGGGTTCGTCAGCGACAACCTCGACGTGGACCTGTTAGACGACGTGCGAACGGTCGAACTCGACGACGCCGAGGCGGAGTGTCGTCGCCTCGCCCGCGAGGAGGGAATCCTCGTGGGTCAGTCCTCGGGTGCGTCGAATCTCGCGGCCCGCGAGGTTGCCGGGGAACTGGTCGAGGCGGGCGTCGACGACCCCCTCGTCGTCACCGTCTACTGGGACAGCGGCGAGCGCTACATGTCGACCGGGATGTTCGACTGACGCAAGCGCCGAGCGTCGGTTGTGAACTGCTCGCTCGCCCACTCGCTCATCGCCCCGGTGTCGTTTCGACGACGATGTGGCTGACCGTCGGGGGACACGTCCGAAAGCGTCTCGACGACCGGTGTCCCGTCGAGAACTGCGGAATCGATGTCCACGTCGCCGGGGTTCAGCACGCACCGGTTGGGCCTGCGTGAGTGTGGCGGGTCCGTCCGGTCGAACCGACCGTCCCTCTGACAGCCACTCACATCGCGGACAACCGGACACCCATCGCGCCTTTCGCCGCCTCAGGCCCCGAACTCCGACTCGGTGACGCGAACGACCAGCGTATCGTCCACCTCTCGCAGGTCGTACTCGGGGATTGTGTCGCCGGTGCGGGTCAGTAACATCGGTTCGACGAGGCGTGGGGGGCGTTCCTGTGCCGGTTCGACCGCCGAATCGCCGTCCGTGTCGGGTTCGCCGGTGGTCGACTCGCCCGCTTCGTCCGTCTCGCTCTCGACGATGCCGTACACTTTCAGGAACCGATCGGTGTCGGCAGGGGCTATCTCGTCGTCCCTGACTGCCGTCGCGAGGGCCCGCGAGAGCCACTCCGTCTCGCTGATAGAGGGCTCTCTGACGAAGGCGGCGTCGACGAATCGGACGAGGTACCAGTTCAGGTCGTTCAGGAGGGCGACGGCGGCACCGAGACTCACCGTCTCTAGCCTGAGTGCGTTCTCGAACGGTTCCCGCAGATCGTAGGTCGCGAGCGCGTTCCGGGCGGTCTCTCGCGAGAGCAGTTCGTACTGGAGGTTCACGTCCTCGCTCCCGACGAGACAGACCTGCGTCATGGCTCGTCCGTGGCCCGCCCCGGAGATTTAGCTTTCGATAGCCACGACCGTCCGACGCCGCGCACACTCCCGCGCACGCTCGAACAGCGTATCGGGCTCCACCGACCTGAGCGCATCCAGCGACGCGTTCGTCTCGGGGAGTTCCGGAGCGACCCGGTTACATCCGGTGTCGACCGTCGAGTCCTCGAACGTGCCGATGTCCCGAGCGAGGGTCGTTATCTCGGCCTTATCGAGCGTCAGGTTGGGCCGGTGGACGGGTAGGTCCGTCGCCACGTCGGTAACGGCGACGTTCGCGCTGGTCTGACTCGACTTCTGTCCGATGGCCTCGCCGGTGACGACGCCGACGCTCCCCTCGTCCTCGGCGACGGCTTCGGCCGTCGCGAGCATGAACCGGCGCAGCGAGAGCATCCGCAGGCCGTCCAGTTGCTCGGCGAGGTCCGCGACCACGTCGCCCGCGTCGACGACGTGCATCGCCATCGACTCGTTCGGGGCGTACGAAGCCAGCGTCTCGACGGTCGCTCTCGCCCGGGCCCGGTGGTCAGGGCCCCCGTAGTCGCCCAGGTCGACGTACACCGGGACCACCGGACAGCCCCGTCGCATCAGCTTCCACGCGGCGACCGGCGAGTCGATACCGCCGCTTATCAGCGCGACCACTGGCCGTTGCGTCCCGAGCGGCATCCCGCCCGGCCCCGCCCGCTTCTCCAGAAAGACGTACGCCTCCTCGGCGCGACACTCGACGAACAGACGAAAGTCGGGGTCGTCGAGGTCCACTTCCGGAGTCTCGCCGAGCGACTCGATAGCGTCCCAGACGACGGCACCGCCCGCCGACTCGATGTCGGTACTGGCGAAGGGGTGGGCGTCGCTGGGACCGGCCCGCCGCGCGTCGACGGCGAAGGGGCCGCCGTCGTAGTGGGATTCGGTGGCCGCCGCCAGCGCGTCTTCGATGGCGTCGAGGGTCGGGTCCACGACTGCGGCTGGCGAGGCGGAGACGACGCCGAAGGTGTCGGTCGCGGCGTCGGTGACTCCCTCGGGGTCGTCGGTGTGGACGAACAGCCGGTTCCGTCGCTGCTCGACGTCGCCGGTGAGCCCTCGGGCGTCGAACATCGCGGCGAGGTTCTCGGCGAGGCGGTCCTCCATCTTCCGGCGGACCTGTTCGCTCTTGACGCCTATCTCACCGTGGCGGACGATGACGACGTCGGCGTCGGGCGGGTGCATACCCGCCCTTGCCGAATCGCGGATAAATGGGTGTCGGCTTCGCCGACTCAGTCGTCCGCGGCCTGTTCTTCGAGGTGGTCGGCCACCTGTGCCATCTTGACTTTGAACTCATCGAGGTCTGTCTCCTGAGCGTGGAGCATGGCGCTGTACCGCGACGTGAGACTCGCCAGCGAGGTGGTCTCTGCGAGTTCCTCGTCGGTCGCCCCGTGCATCGCCGCCGCCTTGCGGTGGAAGTGGATGCAGTACGGACACTTGATGTTGGCCGCGACGGCCAGCCCCATCAGTTCCCGATACTTCGGCGGGATCTCGGACTCGCCGACGGTGTACTTCTGGAAGAAGTGCCACTCGCCGACCATGTCGTCCTCCGGAATCGTGTCGAGCGGTGGTGGGACCATCCCGAACGTCTCCGTAATCTCTTCTTCTACATCTGCGGGTTGTTGTTCTGTTGCCATGATTGGTGGTCGGTCGCTGTTCGGTCGCTGTTCGGTCGTGCGGTACTGCGGTTCGGGGTCGGTATCGCTCGTAGAAGTTGCCCGGTCGACGAGATAGTTATGTGCTGACATTTGTCACTACAGACGGAGTCGGGTCGGCCTAGTCGCTAGTATATGACAGTATTTCCTCACGTCCGCCGTCGCCGAACGACGCTCGCGGTCGGTGGAACCCCTCGGAGAAACGAGCCGGTACAGTCAGCTAACGGACGAGACCTCAGAACGTCGAGACGTCGCCCTCGATGACCTTGCGGGTCACGTCGGTGACGCTCGCGAGTTCCGCGTCGACGGCCTCGCGTACCTCGGCTTCGATGTCGCTCACGGCGACCCCCTCCTCGGTGACGAGCATGGCGTCGGCGACGTGTGGTTCGTCGATGGGCGAGCCGATCTGAGAGAGGAGGCGAAGCTGGAGCTGGCGGATGCCGTCCACTTCGTCGACGACGGACTCGGCGATTTCCGTCGAGAGCAGGTTGTAGATCTTCCCGATGTGGTTCACGGGGTTCTTCCCGGAGGTAGCCTCCATGCTCATCGGACGGTTCGGCGTGATGAGGCCGTTGGCGCGGTTGCCGCGGCCGACGGAGCCGTCGTCGCCCTGTTCGGCGCTGGTGCCCGTGGTGGTGAGGTAGATGGACTCCTCGTCGTAGTCGTCGGCGGTGTTGACGTGGACGGTCACGTCGCGGTCGGTGTACTCCGTCGCCAGCGTTTCGACGTACTCGCGGACGTCCTCGACGGCCTCCTCGTAGGCCAGCAGGTCCTCGACGTGTTCGTCGACCATCGCGACGGCGACGGTGACGTCGATGTGGTCGCCCTCGCGCTTGCCCATGACCTTCACGTCCTGTCCGACGACGGGATTGTCGACGGCGTACTCGCCGGTGAGTTTCCGCTCGGTGTTGTAGACGATTTGCTCCGTCTCCGAGAGGGGTGCGTGGCCGACCCCGTAGCTCGTGTCGTTGGCCATGGGGACGGTCCCCTCCTCGCCGAAGACGCTCTGGAGGTCGCCCGACCCTTCGCCGAGTTCCACGTCGACGATGATGTCGCCGCCGACGTCGAGGTACGGAAAGTTCTCGTCCAGATACTCGCGGGCGGCTTTCAGGGCGATGCTCTCGGCGGGAATCCGCTGGCCCTCGTACTCCTTGGTCGCGCGGCCGACGATGAGGAGGTAGATGGGTTCGAGGACTTCCCCGCCGCCGTAGGCCGGGGCCGCGGTGCCGGCGACGAGTTGCGTCTCGTCGGTGTTGTAGTGGAGGACCTTGCCCACGCGGTCGAGGTACGTCTGGGCGAGCGCACGGGAGACGCTCTCGGCGACGCCGTCACAGATGGAGTCGGGGTGGCCGATACCCTTGCGCTCGACGATTTCGACGTTCTGGTCCTCGACTGCCAACCCGCTCTCGGGCTGGACGTGGATGTTCCGGTCGGTCATTGCTCGGACCTTCGCTGTGCCCGCTTCTATAACTTACGGGAACCGCTCGACGAAGAAAGATTACCTTCACGCATCCTCGAGCAGTAAGCCGAGGTACGACGTCCGGGTCTGGTCCTCGGGGTCCAGTCCGAGCGCTCGAAGCACCTCGTAGGCGCCCTCCCGGGCCGGTTCGACCCCGCTCTCGTCGGTCTCCGTCTCGACCTCCACGAACTCGCCGACGCCCTCGACGTCGTCAAGCGTGATCGTGTAGCCCTCGTAGCGGTAAAAGCGCCGGTCCTTCCGAACTGTCGCGGCGGGGTCGAACCCGAGCTGCTCGAAGATGGCGTCGGCCTTCTCGCCGTCGGTAACGCCGGTCTCGACCTCCTCGCGCGTCTTCGACTCGGCCTCCACGAGTGGCCCCTTGTAGGTGATGCGGGCCGTCGTCGCCCCGTCGCGCGTCTCTCGGCGGACCCGGAGCGCCTCGTCCGTCTCCGCGAAGTCGCGGTGCGGTGCGTCGTAGTAGGTGTCGACCTGCAGGACGTCGCCGGTCTGTTCGGCCCCGAGTTCGTCCAGTCGCTCGGCGACGGCCGCGAGGTCGGCGGCGACCTTGACTTCGACTTCGTACATGGCTGTGTGCTCTGTCGGGTCGGGCAAAAGCGATTGCATCCGTCGTCGACACCCGGTGGACATCGGGCTACTGTGACGGGCGAGGGGAGTAACGGCCACCTACCGCGGACCGCGAGTTTTAGTGTCCTCGCCCACCGGGTAGGGGTATGGACGGTCGCTACGACCCCATCGAGTCCCCCGACGAGACGACCGTCTTCCCCTATCACGACCTGACGCCGCCGACGACGGCCGACGTGGCTCGCGCGCGCAAAGTCGTCCGTCAGCACCTCCCGACCACGCCGCTCGTGCGGAGCGAGACCCTTTCGTCCGACCTCGACGCGGAGGTCTACCTCAAACGGGAAGATACGCTCCCCACCGGCGCGTTCAAAGTTCGGGGCGGCGTGAACCTCGTCTCGTCACTCTCCACGGAGTTCCGCGAGGCGGGCCTCATCACCGCGAGTTCGGGCAATCACGGCCAGTCTATCGCGTGGGCCGGCCGGGAGTTCGGCGTCCCCGTGACGATCGGCGTCCCAGCGGAGGCCAACGACGGGAAGGTGGCCGCGATGGAGCGACTCGGCGCGGAGGTCATCAGACACGGCCCGGACTACGACGCGGCCCGCGAGCGCATCGAGCAGTTGGCCAGCGAGCGCGGCGCCCGATACGTCCACTCGGGCAACGAACCGAAACTGGTCGCTGGCGTCGGTACCGCGGGGCTGGAAGTCGTCGACGAACTGCCCGAGGTCGACCGGGTGTTCTGTCCGGTCGGCGGCGGCACCTCCGCTGCGGGCTACTGTCTCACCGTCGGCAAACTGACCGACGCCGACGTGGTCGGCGTCCAGTCCGAGGCCGCCCCGGCGATGCACCGCGCGTGGACCGACGGGTCGCTCGAACCCCACGACCGAATGGAGACGACGGCCGAGGGCGTGGCGACGCGCGTCCCGTTCGCGCTCACCATGGACCTCCTCGGCGACGGACTGGCGGACTTCCGTCTCGTCTCGGAAGCAGACATCCGAGACGGCGTCGCGCGCCTCTTCGAGGACGAACGCATCGTCATGGAGGGCGCCTGCGCGACGGCCGTCGCCGCCGCCGTCGAGGCACGGGCCGAAATCGCCGGCGAGACGGTCGTCATCCCCGTCTCCGGCCGGAACATCGACCTCGCGAAACTCGACCGGATGCTCGAAGCGAGCGAGTACTCGGCGTGAGGCCCGACGGGAAACGTTGTTCTTAAGAGTGCCACGACTGACGAACACGGTATGAGCAACGACTCCGAGGCCGAGGACGTAGAAGAAGAAGTAGAAGCAGAGACGGCCGACGAAGAGACCGAGAGCGGCCTGCAGGAGGGCGACGTCGTCAAACTCGCCTACACCGCCCGCACCGTCGAGGAAGGCCAGCTCGTCGACACCACAGACGAGGACGTCGCCGAAGACGAGGGCATCGACACCGAACAGCAGGAGTTCGGTCCCCGCGTCATCGTGCTCGGCGAGAACCACATCTTCCCCGACGTCGAGGAGGACATCTACGGTAAGGAGGTCGGCGACGAGGGCAGCGTCACCATCGCCGCCGCCGACGCCTTCGGCGAGTACGACGAGAGTGAAGTCCGCACCGTCTCGAAGGACAAGATTCCGGAAGACGACCGCTACCCCGGCGCACACGTCGACGTCGACGGCGAGCACGGGCACGTCGAGACGATCATCGGCGGCCGCGCCCGCGTCGACTTCAACCACCCGCTGGCCGGTGAGGACGTCGAGTACGACTACGAAATCGTCGCGGAAGTCACCGACCGCGAGGAGAAGGCACAGGGCATCATCGAGATGATGCTCGACATGAAGCTCGACCTCTGGTTCGAGACGGACACCGTCGAGGAAGAGCAGGTCGTCGAGTCCGACGACGACGATGAGGGCGAACCCGAGTACGAGACCGTCGAGGTCGAGAAGGACACGCTCTACATCGAGGCCACGCCCCAGCTAACGATGAACCAGCAGTGGATGATGGGCAAACAGCAGATCGCCCAGCAGCTCACGCAGCTTCTGGACGTCGACCGAATCATCGTTCAGGAAGAGCTCGGCGGCGGCATGGGCATGGGCATGGGCGGTATGATGGGCGGCATGGGCGGTGCCGGTGGCGCCGACATCGAGGAAGCGCTCGAAGACGCCGACGTCGACGCCGAGGAGATCGTCGACGAGATCGAAGGCGCCGAAGAGTAACTCGACAGTCGAACTTCTCCGTCTTTTCGACCCCCGTAGTGACGCCTATCGGGGGATTGCCCTATCCGTCATTCGACCGCCACATTTCGGACAGCTGAGGCCCCGGCTGGACGCCGTCGTCCGGAACGAACAGCTGTCGCACTCGAACTGCTTTTGCTCTTTGGCGAGCGGGTCTCGACCACTCATGTAGATTGAGTAACACCTCTTGCATGATAAGCATTAGCACTGAATTATCATGGTCGCCGGACGAGGCGGTGAGTACACTGTCGGCGGAGAGAGGGTCACAGGCCGCGAGCGTGGCCGTCGTCAGGCGATGTCCCGACTCGTGTCGATGCTGACCTCTTCGACGAGGTCCAGTTTGATGACGTCGTTGGGCGCCCGGCCACCCCGGAACTTCGGGATGGCCAGCCGATTCTCCACCTCGTCAGTGTTCGTCGTCGTCTTGAGCTGGAACACCACGTCGGCGAAGTGTTCGGTCGTGTCCCGAAGCGGCGGGACGTCACGTCCGTCCAGACAGTGGAGGATCGCCAGACTACCGGTGTTGACGATGTGGTTCTGCAGGTCGTTCATGAACGCGCGGAAGCGAGAGTGGGGTTCTTGGGCCTCCAGCACGTCGAGCGGGTCGACGATGAGGTTCGACGTCTCCGGGAGCGCCGAGACGAGTTTCCCCGCGTTGTCCAGTGGCGCCTCGCCGGAGATGTGTCGGACCGTCGGGTCGCCGGTGTTGGCCGGCGTCTGTTCGATGCTGGCGACGACGGACTGGGCCGTTCGGTCGAGCGAGAGCCACAGCGTCCCGCGTGTGGCGGTGAGTTCATAGAGGAACAGTTCCGCCTGGCTGGCCGGCTGGGCGGTGAGGGCGACGATACTTCCCGCTGGAATACCCCCGTCGAGTTTCCTGTCGAGAACGTCGATGCCCGTTCGGAGCCGGTTCACCATGCCGTTTTGAGACAAGCATACCCACCTGATTAAATATTCCGCTTGGACAGGATTTTCGCACATTTCAGGTATCGAGACGCCGATTCCGCGGTTTCGAGTGGAGGATCTGGCAGTTCCGGAACGTGTACGACGTACTCACAGTCGAACAACGGCGTCGGGTCCGTCGTGCCGTCGCTTCTGGGAAGCAGGAGTACTGACGGGGTCGCGTCGAGTTGGCGAGCCATCGCCGACGTCTTCGTCGTGTCACGCAGACTCTGTGCGACTGGCGTCGAGACGAGGAGCGTCCGGTCGGCCGCGCGAAGTGGCACAACGGCGTCGGGACCGGCCCCGGCCGCACAGTCGAGCACGACGGGACGGTCACACTGCCGGAGACGGCGGAACGCCGACGCGGCGGTCGACGGGTCGGAACCCCGACACGGAAGGACGTCCACGCCGGCGAATCGAGGCGAGCGCTGTGCGACGGCGGCAGGTCGCTGACCCTCGGCGACGGCGGTGAGTCCCGCGACACGGTCGGTCTCGGCCCGGTGATGGACGTCGGGCATGTCGAGGTCCGCGTCGACGACGAGCGGTCGCTCGCCGAGGGTCGCCAGGGCACGGGCGAGTCCCAGCGCCGTCGTCGTCTTCCCACAGCCACCTTTTCCACCGGCGATAGCGAGCATGGCGGGGCTGGCTCCGTCTCGGGATTTGAACCTTCGCCTCCCCGTGTCGGGAGATTCAAGAGCGTCGGGGGCGCGGTACCGAGTAAGATGCGGCACGACCACATCATCAGCGCGAAACAACTGTCGCGGGCCGACATCGAGGAGGTGCTCGACCACGCGGCCGCCATCGCAGCGGACCCGGGTGCCTACGCGGACCGGCACGCCGATACGTTGCTCGGGATGCTCTTTTTCGAACCGAGCACGCGGACCAAGATGAGTTTCACGACGGCGATGAAACGGCTAGGCGGCGACATCGTCGACATGGGTTCGGTGGAATCGTCCAGCGTCAAGAAAGGCGAGTCGCTCGCCGACACCGTGCGCGTCGTCGAGGGGTACGCCGACGCGCTGGTCCTCCGGCATCCGATGGAGGGGTCGGCGAAGATGGCGAGCGAGTTCGTCGACGTGCCGCTGGTCAACGCCGGCGACGGCGCGGGCCAGCACCCGACACAGACCCTGCTCGACCTCTACACGATCCGTGAGAACGCCGGGTTCGACGACCTGACCATCGGTATCATGGGGGACCTGAAGTACGGTCGCACCGTCCACTCGCTGGCCCACGCGCTGACGAACGTCGACGCGCGCCAGCACTTCGTCAGTCCCGAGTCGCTGCAGTTGCCGCGGTCGGTCCGGTACGACCTGCACCAAGAAGGTGCCGAGGTCCGAGAACACACCGAACTCGACGAGATTCTGCCGGAACTCGACGTGCTCTACGTCACGCGCATCCAGCGCGAGCGGTTCCCCGACGAGAGCGAGTACCGCGAAGTCGCGGGTCAGTACCAGATAGACAGCGAGACGCTGGCCGCCGCGAAAGACGACCTGACGGTGATGCACCCGCTCCCGCGAGTGGACGAGATCGCCCACGACGTGGACGACACGGACCACGCCAAGTACTTCCAGCAGGCCCACAACGGCGTGCCGGTACGGATGGCGTTGCTTGACCTGATGCTCGGAGGTGAGCCAGAATGACCGACGACGACCAACAACTCCGCGTCTCGAAGATTCGCAACGGCACCGTCATCGACCACATCACCGGCGGACAGGCGCTTAACGTCCTCGCCATCCTCGGCATCGACGGCACCAGCGGCGAGTCCGTCTCCGTCGCGATGAACATGCCCTCGGACCGCCTCGGCAAGAAAGACATCGTGAAAGTCGAAGGCAAAGAGCTCTCACAGAACGAAGTCGACGTGCTCTCGCTCATCGCCCCCGCCGCCTCTATCAACATCGTCCGCGACTACGAAGTGATCGAGAAACACCGCGTCGAGCGCCCGTCGGTGGTCGAGGGCGTGCTCGAATGTCCGAACCACAACTGCATCACGACCGAGGACGAACCCGTCCAGTCCCGCTTTGCCGTCGTCGAGGACGGCGTGCGCTGTGAGTACTGCGACACCATCATCCGCGACAATCTGCCCGCGCACATCCTCGCGGACTGAGTCTCCCGATTTCGACGCGCCGTTCTCAGGGGACGACCGTCTCTAACACCCAGTCGTCCGGCGTCGCCCGTCGCACCTCGAACGGGTCGAACGCCTCGCGCGAGGCCTCGGCGAGGCGGCCGAGGAAGGGGCCGACCGGGTTCGGGTCCCGGTCGCTCACGAGGACGAACTCGTCGCCGCTGTCGAGTTCGGTGAACGTCTCTCGGACCCGGTCTTTGCGCGCTTCCGGCGACAGACCACGGATGTCGACGGCGTGGTCCGGCACCGCCACCTCGCCAGCCGTCTCGATGGACTCCGTAACGGCGTCGCCGAGGTCCGCCATCGCCTCGGGGACGTCGCCGGGCGCGGGCGTGCCCTGCAACTCGTGGGTGAACGGCAGTTCCGCCAACACGGGGGCGTCGAGGTCACCGAGGGCGTCGTCCTCGAAGAGGTCGTTCGGTTCGCCACAGCAGTCACAGACGTACTCGGCCATGTTGACGACCGTTCCGAGGACAGGCACGTCGTTATCGCGGAACAGTTCGACGGTGCGACTGGTGTCGCTGACGCTGGCGTGGAACGGCGTCGTCACGACGACCACGCCGTCGACCGGCACCTCCTGTAAGGTCGTCAGGACGACGTCGCCGGTTCCCGGCGGAAGGTCGACGACGAGGACGTCGTCGTTGCGCCACGCGGTGTTCGTAAAGAGGTCGTCGAGCGCGTCGTGGGCCATCGCGCCCCGCCACGCCAGCGGTGCGCCGTCCTCCATCAGGCCGACGCTCATCACGTCCATCCCGTCGGTCCGAATCGGGAGGGGGTCGCCCTCGTCGCTGGAGTGAACCGGCCCCGAGACGTCCAGCAGTCCGGGCACGTTCGGGCCGTGGATGTCGGCGTCGAAGAGGGCCACGTCGTTGTCCGCCGCCAGCGCACACGCGAGGTACGTCGCCGTCGTGGACTTGCCGACGCCGCCTTTCGCGCTGGCGACGGCGACGATGTGGTCGAACGATTCGACGCTCTCCCGGTCCTCGCTGGACGGGGTCGCGCTCTCGACGTGGACGCTCTCGACGCCGTCGACGTCGTCGACGGCCCGCAACATGGCCTCTATCACCTGATTGCTCGTATCGCTGTCCAGCGAGGTCAGGTCTGTCTCGACGGTCACCTCGCCGTCCTCGGCGACGACGTTCTCGACGAACCCCGCCTCGAAGACGGAGAGGTCGGCCTTCGGGTCGCGAACCTTGCGCAACTGTGCCTCGACGCGGTCGGTCAGGGTCGTTCGGGCGTTCTCGGTCATCGTGGTGGGATGGGAATCATAGGTCGGGCATCCGGTTCAGTCGGTCCTCGCCGGGGAGGAGGCGAGCGTCGGCCTCCAGTGTGCCGCCGAACTGCCGACGGAAGCGACCGGGGTCGGCCTCCAGCGAGCGCTCGGCGGTCTGTCGCACGACGGTCGCCGGGTCGTCGGTCAGTTCTCGGAGTCTGTCGCGGGCGGCGTCGGCGTCGACGCCGGCTAACATGTGGGCGGCCCACTCGCGGAGGCGTTCGCTCTCGTCGTGGCTCAGGCCCAGTAGGGTGTCGGCCATCGCTTCCCCGCGGAGTTTGAACAGCGAGATGGCCGCGTTCCGCCGGACGGCGTGGTGATCGTCCGCGTCGAGCGTCTCGGCGATGTCGTCCTCGTGGGCCTCTCGCGCGAGGTTGTCGAGCGCGACCACCGCCTCGGCGCGGACCCACGGGTCGGGGTCGGAGAGCAGTTCGACGGCGACGGCGGCGGCCCGTTCGTCGCCGTGGCCGGTCAGGGCCTCCACCGCGAACTGCCGGACGTCGCTGTCGTCGTCAGTCGTCGCCGCCTTCGCGAGGCCAGCGACCACCGCCTCCTCGGTGGGGACGTCCTGCAACGCGAGGGCGGCCCGTCGCCGGTCGACGTGGCTCCCGTCGGCGAGGTCAGAGAGCAGGTCGGCGACGTCCGAATCCTCGACCGGTTCCGTGTCGGCGGCCGCCAGTTCTTCGGGCGTGGCCTCGCCGATGGTCACGTCCTCGCGACTCACCTCGATGTCTTCCAGCGCGTCGATGTCGGTGTGCATCCCCGGACTGCGCTCGGGGTCGAGTTGCGGGTCGGGGTCCTCCGCGAGGTGTTTCTCGAACTCGTCGTCGCCACAGCCACCGTCACCGCAGCCACAGTCGTCGCTCATCGACCAACCTCCAGCGAGACGAGCGCCGCGACGCCGAGGGCGAAGGGGACCGCCCGGCCGAGGGTCACCGGGACGCCCGCGAACGCGAGCAGTGCAACAGCGGCGAGCAGTGCCCAGCGTCGCTCGCGACCCGCGGCGCTGGCCGTCGTGACCGCGCCGCCCGCCGCGAGAGCGACGACGGGAAGCGAGGTGCCGACGGCCCCAGTGCCGACCAGCGTCACCGCGCCGGCGACGAACGGCATCGAGAGGCCGACGACGACGACGGCGCCGAACGCGAGGCACCCGCGGACGAGCGCCGAGGTGTCGGTGGCCGCGACGACCGGCGTGACGCCGATGCCGGCCAGCGCCAGCGTCGACGCGAGCGGTCGGAGCGACGCGACGCCGCCGACGCCGCTCGCGAGGCCGACGGCGAGAGCGAGACCGAGCAACCCGGCGACGGCGCCGGTCCCGGCGTCCAACTGGCTGCGGTGCGCGACGGTCACGACGGCGGTGCCGGCCACCACGGCGACGGCGGCGGGCGTGGTGACCGCTGGCGAGACCAGCGAGAGCAGGCCGAAGACGCCGACGAAGAGGAGTCCGACGCCGGCGACGGGGGTCCGCTCGGTGAGACCCACGACGAGCGCGGCCAGCGCGGCCAGCGCCGTCGCCGCGGGCGTCAGCAGACCGACGGGGGCCGTCGCGGGCGCCGTCGGGACGTTGACGATGAGCGCTGCGAGGAAGCGCCCGGCGAGGGCGACCGCCGCGAGCGCAGTCGCGGCGACGGCGGCCCGCCGGTGATCGACACCGGCCATCCGGGGGAGGACCGCCCGGAGCGTCGGGCGCGTGCTCATCGCCGACCCTCCAGCCGTTCCGCGAGGTCGTTCCTGTCCGCGCGGACGAACGCCTCCAGCAGTTCGCCGAGCGCGCCGTAGACGTCGGTCCCGGGTTCCTCGGCGAGACGGTCGGCGACGCCGGCGGCGGCGTGGCCGAGGTGGCGGTCGTGAAAGTCCAGCCGCGCCGTCGCGGCGTCGTCACCGACGGCGGCCTCCCGGCGGGCGAGGTAGCCCGCGAACTCCAGTTCGTAGGCCAGCGCGTCGTGGTTGTCGCGCTCGTTCTGGTCGATTTCGAGGCCGTAGTGGCGGTAGGCTCGCGCCAAATCGAGGTTCACGTCGTTCCACGACTGGTCGGGCCGGTACTTCGACTCGTACAGCGGCACCGGCGGCCCCTCGGCGTCCAGCGACCCGTCGGTTCGGTCGGTGTACTCGCTGTAGCCCAGTTCGAAGACGTCGTTGTACCGGGCCGCGAGCGTCTCGTAGTCGTCGTCGGTGGCGAGTTCGGGGACCGTCAGGTCCAGCGAAGTCTGCTCGGTGCAGGCCCGCACGTCCGCGTCCAGCGACCCCTCTGCTGCCGCGGCGTGGAACGCCTCGTCCGGATACCGGAACGCCTGTGCCAGCACCCGGTACACCGTCCCGCGGGCGGCCGCGTCCGGGTCGACGTCCTCGACCCCGTCGCTGGCGGCGGCCATCAGCGCATCCCCCCTCTGGCGCGGTGGACGCCGAAGGCCGTCACGGCGACGACGCCGACGATGGCGATGCCGGCGACGGTCCACAGTACCGTCTCGTAGGGCGGTCCCTCCGGTCCGGGCCCGAACGGGAAGTAGTGCCACTCGCTGACAGACTTCCGACCGGCCCGCTCGCTGTTCGACCCGTTCCAGACGGCGAAGGCCACGTCCACGTCGCCGTCGTCGGCAATGGTCGTCCGGTTCGCGCCGGACGCGCCCACGTCACGGGTGTAGACGACGGTCCACGTCGCGTTCTCGCCGCTCCCGCGGTGGACGGCCGTCGCGTTCACCGACGGGTTCTGGAACCGCGTGGTCGACCCGGCCCCGCCGGCTAACAGTTCCTCCGTTCCGGTCGCCCCGCTCCAGTACCAGACGTTGACGCGGTTGGTCGGGCCGCCCATCGCTATCGGCGGCCGGGAACTGGTGTTGACCGGGAACTGGACGGCGACGGAGTCGGCGAACGCCCGCGTCTCGTTGGTCGCCACGTCCCGGGTGGCGTCGTGCCACTGGAGACGGAGGTGCAGTTGACCGTCGCCGCGGGCCGCCTGCACGTGGACCCGTTCGACGCTCGTCTGGTCGGCGTTGGGGACGCTACTCGGGGCGCTGGCCAGCGGCACCGTCGCCGCCGGCACGTCCTCCCAGCCGTCGGTAGTCGGCCCGGAGAGGTCACCGGTGGCCGGTGCGACCGGGATCTCGTGTGCTGGGCGTGCGCTCGCCAGCGGCGCCGCCACCGCCGAGAGCGTGACGAGGACGGCGACGACGGCCGCCACCAGCAGGGTTCGCCGTCGTTTGCTGGTGGTGTCACGCATCCTCGAACACCTCCAGAGCGAAGCGCTGCCGAGCTCGACGATGCGTCACGCCGTTACGCATCGTCGAACACCTCCAATCGGTACTGTTTCGCGGGATTCTTGTGCTGGAGCAGTTCCATCAACTCGCTCTCGCCGCCCTGCCGGACGCGCTGGCGCTCGCGCTCGATGGTGTCCAGCGCGTCGTGGACGCGCTCGCCGAACAGCTCTTCGAGGTACTGGCGGGGGATGCGCTCTACGTCGACCGTCTCCCCCTCGTCGGTGTGCTGTGGCGGCGCGTAGGGCGGGATGTAGTAGACGTTCGGCTGGGTGTGGAACTCCGGATGCAGCGGCAGGGCCACCTCGTACTCCTCGACGAGTTTGTAGATGGGGCCCGCTTCGTCGTCGAGGAACCCGACCAACCGGAGCTGTGGCGGACACTCCTCGGCGCAGGCCGGCGCGTACGTCTCCCCGTCGGGCCCCTCGCCCTCCAACCGGGGGTAACAGAAGATGCACTTCTCGGAGTTCTTCGAGACGGTGTTGTAGTACACCTTCTTGTAGGGACACCCCTCGACGCAGTAGCGGTAGCCCCGACAGCGGTCTTGGTCGACGAGGACGATGCCGTCCTCCGCGCGCTTGTACAGCGCCGAGCGCGGACACGCCTCGACACAGGAGGGGTGGGTGCAGTGGTTGCAGATGCGCGGGAGGTAGAAGTAGTAGCTGTTGGGGTACTCGCCGGCCCCTTGGTCCTCGTCCCAGTTGGGGCCCCACTCCGCGCCCTCACGGGGGCGCAGGGGTTCGTCGCTCCCCTCGTACATGATCTCGGAGTGGTTGAACTCCCACGGGCGGCCGTAGTCCTCCTCGGAGGGTATCTCGCCGGTCTTCCGCTCTTTGTGTTCGCCGGACTCCCACCCGCCGCCGGAGTCCTCCCAGCCACGGGGGTACCCCTCGCCGGGTTTGGTCTCGACGTTGTTCCAGTACATGTACTCGCGGCCGCCGCCCTCCGTCCAGAGGGACTTACAGGCGATGGTACAAGTCTGACAGCCGATGCACTTGTTCAGGTCCATCACCATCGCGACCTGATGGTCGACGCCGTCGGCGACGTTGATGTGCGTGTCCTCGGACTGGGATTGGTCGTTCTGGCTACTCATTGGCTCTCACCCCCCGACCCGCCGTCGGCCAGCCGGACGTCGACGTTGACGTCGCTGTTGACCCCGGTCGGCCCCCAGTAGTTCGGGAAGAAGTGGAGGTGCTCGCCCGTGTCCTCGGGGTACTGCACCAACTGCGTCGGCTTCATGTACATCGGGACGAGCGTGTTGAAGTTGTCGTCGTCCGGGTACTGGAACTTCTCCCACGCGAAGTACTGCCGGGCCGTCCCGGGTTCGCTGGACGGGTAGATTTTCGCCTGCACCTCCACGCTCCCGAGGTCGTTGAACACCTCGACGGTGTCGCCGTCCTCGATACCTCGTTCCTCGGCGTCGTCGGGGTTGAGGTAGACGACGGGTTCGCCCCGCTGGAGGCGGAGCATCTTCTCGCTGTCGCGCCACGTCGAGTGGATGGACCACCGGCCGTGGGGCGTGTTGTACGACAGCGGGTAGTCCCCGCCAGTGTTCTCCGGCCCTTGCTTGTGCGTCGGCAGTTCCTCGCCCAGTTCGAGGAACCAGTCGTGGTCGACGTAGTACTGCTGGCGACCGGTGAAGGTCGGCCACGGCTCCTTGTCGTGGACGTAGCTCTGCCACGGGACGTACGCCTCGCCGTCCTCGATGTCCGAGGTCCAGTGGTCGCCGGCGGCGAGCAACCGCTGGGGCTGTTCCTCGGTGTCGGCGAAGGTAATCTGCTCGTCGCTGTCGCTGGGGTTGGACTCCTCGCTGTGTTCGAGGATGAACTCGGAGGCGACCTTCCCGTCGGTCAGGGCGTCCTCCTCGCCGCTTTCCCAGTCGCGGACGTAGTCGTCGTAGATAGTGGTGAGGTCGATAGTGCGGTCGAACTTCCGGTCCTCGACGGGGGAGACGCCGCGGTCTTTGGCTCGCTCCTGTATCTTCCGGGCGAGCAGGCGGAATATCTCCCAGTCGGTCTTGGCCTCGCCCAGCGGTTCGACCGCGGGCGTGAACGGATGCACGTAGGTGTGCATGTCCGTCATGTTCAGGTCGTACTTCTCGTAGTGGCTCGCAGCCGGGAGGACGATGTCCGAGTACATCGCCGTCGAGTCCATCCGGAAGTTGATGTCGACGACGAGGTCCAGTTTGGGCCACAACTGCTCCTCGACGGCGACGTTGCCCTTGGCCTGATTGAAGTAGTTGCCCCGCCAGACGAACATCGTCGAGGGGTCGGGCCGACTGCCGTCGTCCCGTTCCTCGGGGTAGAGCGGCATCCACCCCTCGTCGATGGACTGTTGAATCTTCTCGGCGGTGTCGGGGTCGGTGTTCTCCAGAATCCCGGAGTGGTAGTAGGTCCACAGCGTCGTCGGCACGCCGCGGACGCTCCCGGTCGGGAAAGATAGGACCTTCCAGCCGTGGAACGTCCATATCTTCTCCTGGCCGACGTAGTGGTCGAGGCCGGTGCCGGGTTCACCGAGGTTGCCCGTCAGCGTCACGAGCAACTGGATTGCGCGGTTGCCGAGGTCGTTGTGGTACCAGTCGTTGACGCCCTTGCCGTGGATGATCTTGGCGGCGTCGGCCTCGGCGAACTCGCGGGCGACTCGCTGGTACGTCGACCGGCCGACGCCGGTCTCCTCGTGGACGAACTCGGGGGTGTACTGGGCGAGTTCGTCCCGCAGGTTCTCCCAGACCGAGCGGACCTCCACCTCGCCGCTGTCCGTCGAGACGGCCCGCTCGACGGAGAGTCGCGGGTCGAAGTCGAGTTCGATGCTCGCCGACGGGTCGTGCTGGCCGTCGCGTTCGCCCAGCGACCCCGGCGCGCGCCGGAGAGTGCCGTCGGCGTCGACCATCACGAACACTTTCTCGGGGTCGTCGGCGTCCCCGGCCAGGCCGACCTCGCCGGCCCGCAGGAACTTCCCGGTGTCCTCGCGGACGAGCAGCGGCATGTCGGTCTGTTCCTTGAGGTGGGCCTCGTCGTAGAGCCCCTGATCGACGATGGTCTGGGCCATCCCCAGGGCGAGAGCGGTGTCGCTGCCGCCGTGGGGGGAGAGCCACTCGTCGGTGTGGATGGCCGTCTGGGAGTAGTCGGTGAAGACGCCGACGCGCTTGGTGCCGTCGTAGCCCGCGTCTAAGAAGTACTTCGCGTCGGGGATGCGCGTGACGTTGATGTTCGACCCCCACGCGATGATGTAGTCGGCGTTGTGCCAGTCGGCGGACTCGGCGTTGTCCGTCTGGGTGCCCCACGTAATCGGCTGGCCCGGCGGCAGGTCGGAGTACCAGTCGTAGAAACTGTGGGAGACGCCGCCCAGCAGGTTGACGAGGCGACTGCCGGAGGCGAAGGAGACTGGCGACATCGCCGGAATCGGGGTGAACCCGGAGATGGCGTCGTACCTCCCGGCCTGCACCTCGTCGATGACGTGGTCCGCGATTTCGGTCAGTGCCTCGTCCCAACTGATGCGCTCCCACTGCCCCTCGCCGCGTTCGCCGGTGCGGCGCAGGGGATGCAGGACGCGCTGGTCGGCGTTGACGTAGTCGGTGTAGCAGGCCCCCTTCTGACAGCCACGCGGGTTCGGGTCCGGGAGACTCTCGTCGAAGGTCGGGTAGTCGCCGGCCTGCTCCTCGCGCCAGACCTGCCCGTCTTTGACGAAGACGTTCCACGAACACGAGCCGGTGCAGTTGACGCTGTGGGTGGATCGGGCGATGTCGTCCCAGTCCCACTCCTCGCGGTAGAAGTCCTCCCAGTCGCGGTAGGGGTAGTTGCCGATGGGGTCGTCGACCGCTTCGAGGCCCTGCATGCCGTCGTCGGCGAAGGAGAGGCCGGTCGCCCCCAGCAACGAGGCGGCCCCGAGGCCGCGCACGAAGTCGCGTCGACTGATTCCGGAACTGTCCGTCGCGTCGTCGGTGGGGTCGTGTCTACTCATGGGTGAGGAATACGGTCGCAGTCGCACAGGCGACGCCGGCGAGAGCGAGGGCGAGACCGGGCGGGGTCGACCCGCCGGCCTCCAGTCCGCCGGCGACGAGCGCGACGCCGAGCAGTTTGCTCGTGGCGTCCAGCAGGCGGTACTGGCGGGCGGAGAGGGTCGCGAGGTCAGTCATCGGACTCACCTCCGGTGGCGTCCGCAGCGGCGTCACCGTCGGCGGCTATCTCCTGCTCGTCGGTCGGGGACTCGTTGTCGCCGTTCCGGAGCAGGAGGTACGTCAGACCGCCGACCAGCGGCGGGACCAGCAACAGCGCGGCCTGCAAGATGGGGTTGACGACGCCGGTGGTCGTCCCCAGCACCTTGTCGGCGAGGATGTTGTTCATCCCCGCGATAGAGGCGATCATGACGAAGGCGACGGCGGCGACGCCGACGCCGGTCTGCCACGGGCGGGAGAGCGGGTCGGCGGTGAAGTGCGTCGGTTCGGGCGTCCGGTCGATGAAGGGCCAGACGGCGACGGCGGCGAACACCAGCCCCGGAAGGACGACGCCGCCGATGAACTCGCCGCTGACGTGGACGGGGCCGACGGTGAAACTCGCCCACTTCGGGAGCAGTTTCAGGAACCCGTACACCCACATCAGGAACCAGTCGGGCATGATGAGTCCCGGCGTGCTCGCGGGGTCGTTCGGGCCGTAGTGGGCGATGTTGTGGACCGGCAGGAGGCCTGCGAGCGCCGACAGCGTCGCCGCCGTAAAGAAGAACACGACGGCCGAGACGGCGGCCTGATTCGGGAAGGCGGGCAGGCCGACGATGACGCTGTCGTCGTCCTTGTCGACCTCCCGGCCGCCAGCGGTCAGGTCGTCGTCCCGCGGCGCCTCGGTGTGTTTCTGCCGGACGAGGATGGCCATGTGGAGCGCCAACCCGCCCGCGATGAGCATCGGGATGACGAGGACGTGCAGGAAGTACAGACGCGGGATAGTCGCGCTGGACGGGAACTCGCCGCCGAATATCACCTGCCCGAAGAAGTCCCCGACCAGCGGCACGGAGATGGTGAGGTTGTAACCGATGCTGGTCGCGGTTGCGGCGAACTCGTCGAAGGGGAGCGCGTACCCCGTGTAGGCCGCGCCCATCGCCAGCGCCGCGAGTCCGGTGCCGACTATCCAGTTTGGCTCCCGCGGGTTGCGATAGGCCCCGGTGAAGAACACCCGTAACATGTGCAATCCGATAGAGGCCACGAACAGGTGAGCCGCCCAGTGGTGGAGTCGGCGGATGAACATGCCGAAGGGCACGTCGTAAGTGATGTGCAGCACCGAGACGAACGCCTCGGGCATCTCCTCGCCTTGGAACTTCTGGACGCTGCCGTCGTACTCGACGTCGGAGGTGGAGGGTTCGAAGAAGAACCCGAGGAAGATGCCAGACAGCACGAGCAGGAGGAAACAGAACAGCGCCACCTCCCCCAGCAGGAACGAGTCTTCGGCCGGGAACGCCTTCCCGAGGAACGTCTGGCCGTTCTCGACGTCGAGTCGCGTATCGAACCAGTCGTAGAGCTGTTTCGCGCGGGACATTCACTCGCCCCCCGGGCCGACTGGCCCCTCGAAATCGCCGGTAGCGACGAGATAGCCGTCGCTCGTGACGGTGATGGGTAGTTGCGGGAGCGGCCGCCCCGGCGGTCCGTCGGTCACTGCCGCCCCGTTTAGCGGGTCGAACTTCCCGAAGTGACACGGGCAGACGAGCAGGGTCCCCTCCTCGTTGGCGACCATACACCCGGCGTGGGTACACACCTTCGAGAACGCGGCGTAGCCACTGACGGTGAACCCCATCTCGATGCCGCCGCCGTACTCGGACTCGGGGTACCGAACCAGCAGCGTCGGCGCGTCCTCGATGCCGGGCCGTGGCTCCGGGAAGACGGTCATCTTCTCGCCCTCTGAGAGGCGGTTCTCCTGGATGCGTTCGCCCTCGTCGTCGACGAGGAACACCCCATCGGAGTAGACGGGGCCCTCGTAACTGCGCTCGAACACCTGCGTGGTGCTCGCGAGGGGGGCCGTGAGGCTGGCGATGGCGGTCAACCCGCCGACGCTCGCGAGGAACTTCGCGAAGTCTCGACGGCGTAGTTCCGCCCGGGCGTCGCCGTACAGCGTGGGCGACACCTCCGGGGAGTCGCTACACGGACAGTCCTCGGTGTCGTCGCCGTCGTCTGGTTTCGGATAGTCCATGGTCAGTGTCCCCTGATTTCCGCGACTTCGATGTGTGGCATGAACCAGGCGTAGTACGCGACGGTCGAGAGCGCCAGCGAGACGAACATCCCCGTCGCGTAGAGGCCGAAGTACTGGGTGCGGGCGAGCGTGAGGTACTCGCCGGTAAACAGCGTCGCGAAGACGATGGCGAGCACTGTCAGGCCGCCCATCGCCACGAGGCCCTCGATGGCGTCCGAGGCGTCGTGGTACTCGACGACCCAGCGCGTCTCGGTGTCGAGCCACGGGAGCGAGACGGTGCCCCCGTCGGCCACCGTCTGGGCGTCGTCCGGTGGCCGAACCGCCCTGTTCATGAACTGGTGGACGGCCGCCAGCACCCCGACGAGGGCGAACAGCGCCACCCAGACGATGACGCCGACCTGACTGGGTGAGAGTTTGTTCGGGGTGTCGACGAACCCTTCCAGCGGCCGCTGTTCGGTGACGCTCTCGTCGATGGCTATCTCTTCGGACGGTGGTTCCCCGTGGAGGGCGACGTACCACATCGGGAGCAGTACCGCCGTTATCAGCAGGCCGATGAGTATCGTGTTGCGTCTCATGGTTGCGGTCCACACCCGTCCGGCACCCGCCGCACGAGTGGTTCGCGTGTTCGGTCATTAACGAACCACTCCCCTGAACCACCAGCCAGACATCTTAGGTGTTTTATTAAGGGACTTGAACCACGAACATATTCGGGGCCAACTATAACGGGGCACTCGGGCGAACGGGGTATCATGGCCGACCGTGTCCTTGCCGAAGTGGAAGTGTTCGACCCGCGGTCGTGTCAGGTGGCCCCCCACGCCGACGAGGCGTGGAGCATAACCGACGTCTCTCGGAGTGCGCTCGGCGGTGAGGGCGGAACGGTCGTGGAGGAGTTCACGCTCACGGGGAGCGAGGACGCACCGCCGCCCGACGCCGACGCGCGCGAGCGAGTCGAGAAGGTGTTCTCCTTCGACAGCGAGTTCGTCTATCGCTTCGAGCGGACGGCGAATCAGGGCTGTGTCTGCGAGCGTATCGAGCGCCTTGGCTGTGTGGTACAGGACGTCAGTGCCGACGAGGACTCGATGGTCGTCACGTTCCTCGTCGAAGACATCGAGACGCTACGGGACGTCATCAAGGACTTACAGGGGGAAGGAGAGAGTATCAGTCTCCGCCGACTCGTCGAGAGTTCCGAGAGTGCCAGCGGCGGACAGCCCGCTATCCTCGACCGCGACGCCCTGACCGACCGGCAGAACGAGGTGCTGGAACGGGCGTACGAGATGGGCTACTTCGAGCATCCGCGGGACGCGACCGCCGGGGAGGTGGCCGAGGACCTCGGTATCGCCACCACGACGTTCACCGAGCATCTGGCCGCCGCCCAGCGCAAACTGCTCGACGACTTGCTCGGCGCCTGACCCCCGACGGTTTACTGCCGGCGGCCGCGTGGTACGGGTATGGACCGCGATCATCACGCCCCCAGCGATGAGAGTCACGACCATCACCACGACGACCACCACGCACACGACGAGGACACGGTTGCCATCGCGGTGGTGACCGTCTCCTCCTCGCGCACGCTCGACGACGACCCAGGCGGCGACGCCATCGAGTCGGCGTTCGAAGCGGCGGGCCACGACGTCGCCGACCGGTCGCTCGTGGCCGACGACGCGGCGGCTATCGCCGACGCCGTCGCCGCAGCGATGGACGACGGTGCCGACGTGGTGGTCACCACTGGCGGGACGGGCCTGACCGACGACGACGTGACCGTCGAAGCGGTCGGCGCGCTGTTCGACCGCGAGATTCCCGGCTTCGGCGAACTGTTCCGCTGGCTGTCCTACGAAGAGGTCGGACCGATGGCGATGGCGTCGCGGGCGACGGCCGGCGTCGTCGACGACCGACTCGTGTTCTGCCTGCCCGGTAGCGAGAACGCCGCACGGATGGGAAGCGAGGAGCTAATCGCGCCCGCCGCGGGTCACTTACTCGGCCTCGTTCGTCGCTGACCGCCGCCAGACCCGCACGGTTTTGGGCGGCGTCGCGCTATCGTCGGGTATGACCGACGAGTTCACGCACGTCGACGAGGACGGGGACGCACAGATGGTCGACGTCGGACAGAAGGCCGACAGCCGGCGTCGAGCGGTCGCTCGCGGCGAGATTCGCCTCTCACAGAGCACGCTCGACGCCATCGCCGCCGACGACGTGGAGAAAGGCGACGTGCTGACGACGGCCCGTATCGGCGCGATTCAGGCCGTCAAACACACGTGGGAGACGATTCCGATGTGTCACCAGATACCCATCACGAACGTCGAGACCGGTTTCGAGGTGGGCGAGGAGTGCGTCGAACTGACCGTCGCCGTCGAAACGGTGGGCAAGACCGGCTGCGAGATGGAGGCCCTAGAGGGCGTGACGACGGGCCTCAACGTCGTCTGGGATATGGTGAAAGCCAACGAGAAAGACGAAGACGGCGAGTATCCGACGGCGGCTATCGGAGACGTGCGGGTGGTCGAGAAGTCGGTCGAGCGAGCCGAGTAACCGCTCCTTCGAATCCCGCTCGACCGACATCGCGAGAAACCACGTCCGACGGATTCCCGAGAAGTGTGCCGTAGTGACGACCGCCGGGAGGGTCCGACAACCCGGAGAAATCAGGTGTGGCACGAACCGAGCGAGTATGCCCTAAATATGTGTAACGATAACACCTAACACACCTGTCAACGTATTGGAAGCAGCGCTCTCTCGACGCTGGAACTGTGGGCGAGACGAGAGTCGTGTCGAGAGAGCGCGGCGAAGCAACCAATGGCAACGACAGCAAGCGACGAGTTCGACGGCGCACTCGACGACCTCAGAGAGACGGTACGGGGAACAGTGATAGAGCGCGGCGACCCGGCGTTCGACGACGCGCGTGAGATATACAACGCGATGATAGACAAGCAGCCGAGACTTCTCCTCACGTGTACCGACGTCGCAGACGTGAAGGCGGCCGTAAACTTCGGACGCGAACACGGTCTGGATACGGCAGTACAGAGCGGCGGCCACAGCGGACCCGGTCTCGGGCTCGTCGAGGACGGGTTGGTCATCGACCTCGGCGAGATGACCGGCGTCCACGTCGACCCGGAGGCGGAGACGGCACGCGTCGAGGCCGGGTGTACGTGGGGGGACGTCGATCACGCGACCCACGCGTTCGGGTTGGCGACGGTCAGCGGCGTCATCTCGACCACGGGTGTCGGTGGCCTGACGCTGGGCGGCGGGCACGGCTACCTGACCCGCAAGTACGGCCTGACGATAGACAATCTGCTGAGCGCCGACGTGGTACTGGCCGACGGCCGACTGGTCCACGCCAGTGAAGACGAGAACGAAGACCTGTTCTGGGCACTCCGCGGTGGCGGCGGCAACTTCGGCGTCGTCACCTCGTTCGAGTACCAACTGCACCCGGTGGAGACGGTGGTCGCCGGACCGATGTTCTGGCCTCTCGACGACCTCGAAGCGACGATGCGCTGGTACCGCGAGTGGCTTCCAGAGGCTCCGGAAGACGTCTACGCGTTCTATATGGTAGCGGAGGTCCCGGGCGACCCGTTCCCGCCGGAGATACACGGCGAGAGTGTCTGCGGACTGATGTGGTGCTGTACGGGTGGAGAGGAACTGGCCGAGGAGATGCTCGACGAGGCGCGTGGCGTCGCAGAGCCGATGTTCGAGCACGTCGGCCCGATGCCGTACCCCACACTGCAGTCGATGTTCGACGACCTCTACCCGCCGGGTGACCAGTGGTACTGGAAAGGCGACTTCGTCCGGGACCTGTCCGACGAGGCCATCGCGGCCCACGAGCGATTCGCCGAGGTGCCGACGCCGAAGTCGACCATGCATCTCTACCCCATCGACGGGGCCGTCCACGACGTCGGCGAGGACGAGACGGCGTGGAGCGTCCGCGACGCCAACTGGTCGATGGTCATCGTCGGCGTCGACCCCGACCCGGCCAACACCGAGACGATTACCGAATGGGCACAGGAGTACTGGGAGGCCGTCCACCCGCACACCGTCGGCGGGTCCTACATCAACTTCATGATGGAGGAAGGACAGGACCGCATCCGCGCCACGTACGGCGACAACTACGAGCGGCTACGGGCGGTCAAAGCGACCTACGACCCCGAGAACTTCTTCCACGTGAACCAGAACATCGAACCGGCGAACTGAGGGAGCCCAACAGCCAGTTCCTGTGCCGGTCCCCACCCGCGATTCACCATCGGAAACACATAGGTGGCCGCCGTCACAACGTGTATCCATGCACGTCCTCGGTATCGCCGGTCACTCGGACACCGGCAAGACGACGCTGGTCGAGCGCCTCGCCGAGCGCTGTTCGTCGTCCGGGTCGGTCGCGACGGTCAAGCACTGTACTCATTCGCCCGACGTCGACACGGACGGGAAAGATTCCGCGCGCCATCGCGACGCGGGCGCGAGCGAGACGGTCGCAGTGACCGACGACGGCGAGTGGTTCGCGACCGGCGACTCCCGGACGCTGACCGACACGCTCGACGACCTCGCACCGGACTACGACTACGCCTTCGTCGAGGGGTTCAGCGACGCGGCGATTCCGAAAGTCGTCCTCGGCGACCGGGACGCGGCCGACCCGGTCCTCCACCGGGCCGCGGACGGCGAGTCGGCAGACGTCGACGCTATCCTCGATGCCCTCCACGACCGTGACCCCTACGTCACGCTCGAAACGCTCGTCGAGGAGGTCAAGCGCTCGCCCGACGAGGACCGAGCGGGCGCCATCGCGACGTTCACCGGACGCGTCCGTGCGAAGGAGAGCGCGGACGACCGGCCCACGGAGTATCTGGAGTTCGAACGCTACGACGAGGTGGCCGCCCAGCGGATGGCCGAGTTGCGGGCGGACCTCGAAGCCCGCGACGGCGTCCACGCGGTCCGCTTACACCACAAGACCGGCGTGGTCGACGCGGGCGAGGACATCGTCTTCGTGGTGATCCTCGCGGGCCACCGCGGCGAGGCGTTCCGGGCCGTCGAGGACGGCATCAACCGCCTGAAAGAGGAGGTCCCGCTCTTCAAGAAGGAAGTGACCGTCGACGACGAGTTCTGGGCCCACGAGCGGGACTGTTAGCGCCACGGCGTCGCCCGCAGACCGTGGACCACGAGCAACGTTCCGAGCGCGACGCTCAACAGGACGACGGCGACGGGGAGCGCCGCGTCGAGTCCGCTGGAGATGAACGACGCCCAAATCTGGACCGGCAGGGTCCGCGGGTAGTACGCGAGCATCATCGTCGCGCCGAACTCGCCCATGGCGCGAGCGAACGTGAGGACGAGGCCGGCGAGGATACCCGGTTTGGCGAGCGGAATCGTCACCGAGCGCATCGTCTCGGGCCAACTGCGGCCCAGCGAGCGGGCGGCCTCCTCGAAGTGACTGTCGACGCCGTCGAAGGCCGCCTTCACCGTGACGACGAAGAAGGGCGCGGCGACGAACGTCTGGGCCGCGACGACGCCGAACAACGAGCGAGTCAGACGGAGGTCCGTGAGGCCACCGAGACCCTCCGGCCCGACGACGGTCAGCAGGAGCATTCCGCTGACGACCGGCGGCAGGACGAGGGGGAGCACCACGACGCCCAGCGCCACCGTGGCGAGGACGTGGTCGCTCCGGGAGAGCCAGTACGCAAGCGGGAGGCCGAAGACGAACGCCAGCACCGTACTCGACAGCGCCGCGAGCAGGGAGGTGGCCGCGGCGTCGACGACGTAGCCCGCGGCGAGGTTCGACAGCGCCGTCGGCGAGTAGGTGACGACGAGGACGGCCACCGGGACGACGAAGTACAGCAACAGGACCGCGCCGAGGACCGGCACGAGGTGTCGAAGTTCGAGCCCGACGCGCCGGGAGGCCGCCTCAGCCTCGGAGACCGTTCGGGACATCGCCCTCCATGCGCGGGTACTGATCGTGGACGACGAAGCCGTGGTCACGGAGCCACTCGCCCGCGAGCAGTGTCTCGAACGCCCGTTTCGTCTCGTCGTCGTCGGCTCGGCGCGTCGCAGCGTACTCGATGGGCGCGCCGCGGGCGACGGTGCCGTCGGGGAGTTCGTACTGGACGTCGGCGTAGGTGTCGGCGTGGGCCGGGTCGCCGAGGTTGACCGCCGGTGGCAGTTCGCGGAAGGGGTAGTCACGCTCTATGGCCATGCTCCGGTAGACGACGGCGGCGTCGACGCTCCCCGTCTCGAACTGCGCCAGCAGTTGCGTCTCGGGATAGCGCTGGTCGGGGGACAGCACCTCGTCGACGAGGTCCGGGTCGTCGCGCCCCCGAGCGGCCAGTTCGAGCGCGAAGATGGTCCGGTAGCCGAGCGGGTCCAAGTCCGGGTCGGTCCGACCCAGCGAGACGTCCGCCCGGCCCAGCGGCGCTGTCCACGACTCCGCCTCGGCGACGAGACGGCCGCCGGGCGTCTCGGGGTTGTACGCCAGCACGAGTTCGTTGCTCGCGACCACGGCGTACCACGGCGTCGACAGCAACCGCTCGAACAGTTCCGGGTCGGCAAGCGCGAGCACGTGCGGGTCCCGCTTCCCGTCGGCGACCAGTCGCGCGGCGTGGACCGAACCGTGGGCCTCGACGGCGAGTTGCGGCCCGGTAGCCCGTTGTAACGACTTGCACGCGGCCTGTAAGCTCCCGGCCACGAGCGTCCGCACGCGCGACCGTCCGACCGCACCGCACCCAGCGACACCGACGGCGGCACCGCTCCCGAGGAGACGCAGAACGTCCCGGCGATGCCAGACAGTCATCGGTCGCTGATTCAGCGTTCGGGCACTTGCCTGTTCGGATGGGTACCAACAATTGGCGGTGCTTTATCCGGACGGTGGATTTATAATCTAGTGATATAACTAGCTTATCTGATGACGCAACTGGCAGCCGCCCGACACGGAACCGTCACGGAAGCGATGGAACGCGTCGCCGAGAGGGAGAACTGTGCGGCCGAGTTCGTCCGCCAGCAGGTCGCCGACGGACAGGCCGTGATTCCGGCCAACGTGGGCCACGACACGTTGGACCCGATGATTATCGGCCGCGAGTTCGGGACGAAGGTCAACGCGAACATCGGCAACAGCGAGGAGACGAGCGACATCGAGGGCGAACTAGAGAAACTCCACACGGCGGTTCACTACGGCGCCGACACGGTGATGGACCTCTCGACGGGGGCCAACCTCGACGCTATCCGGGAGGCCAACGTCGAGCATTCACCGGTACCGATCGGGACTGTACCCATCTACGAGGCCGTCAAGCGAGTCGACGACGTCACCGACATCACGCACGAACTACTGCTCGACGTCATCGAGAAGCAGGCCGAGCAAGGCGTCGACTACATGACCATCCACGCCGGCGTGTTGATGGAGCACCTCCCCCTGACCGACGGCCGGAAGACCGGCATCGTCTCCCGCGGCGGGTCCATTCTCGCCCAGTGGATGGAGGAAAGCGGGATGCAGAACCCGCTCTACGCGACGTTCGAGGAGATCTGCGAGATATTCGCCGAGTACGACGTGACGTTCAGCCTCGGTGACGGCCTCCGTCCGGGCTGTCTGGCCGACGCCGGCGACGAGGCGCAGTTCGCGGAACTGGACACGCTCGGCGAACTCACACGGACGGCGTGGGACCACGACGTACAGGTGATGGTCGAAGGGCCCGGCCACGTCCCGATGGACCAGATAGCCGAGCAGGTAGAACGCCAACAGGAGGTCTGTGACGGCGCGCCGTTCTACGTGCTGGGCCCGCTCGTGACCGACATCGCGCCGGGGTACGACCACATCACCAGCGCAATCGGCGCCACCGAGGCGGCCCGTGCCGGCGCGGCGATGCTGTGTTACGTCACGCCCAAAGAACATCTGGGACTGCCCGACCGCGAGGACGTGCGCGACGGCCTCGCAGCGTACCGCATCGCCGCCCACGCCGGTGACGTAGCGAACGGGCGGGACGGCGCCCGCGACTGGGACGACGCCCTCTCGGAGGCGCGCTACGCCTTCGATTGGAGCGAGCAGTTCGAGTTGGCGCTGGACCCCGAGCGCGCCCGGTCGTACCACGACCAGACGCTCCCCGGTGACAACTACAAAGAGGCCCGTTTCTGCTCGATGTGCGGCGTGGAGTTCTGTTCGATGCGCATCGATCAGGACGCCCGCGACGCGGGCGAGATGGAATCTATCGAGGCCGAGGACGGCGAGCGAACGGACGTCGCAGGGTCTGCCGCCGCCGAAGTGAACCGACCGCCAGTCGGCACTCACGACAGCACGCCAGTCGACGAGGCCACGCCGGCCGACGACGACTGACGACAGTCTGGCGATAGTTCTTTATGAGCCAGTTGCGTATATAGAAGCGATGTCGAAGAAGGTACTCGCCGTCGTCGCTATCGTCGCCCTCGCACTGGTCTACTTCGCGAAGAAGTAAGGGCAGAGGGTCCCCAGCACAGTTTTCAACCACCCTTTTCAGAACCCTTACCCGGAACAGCGACCAACGGGAGTCCATGTACGGCGTCGTCACCCGCAACGAGGAGGAGACCGAGTGGTCGGAGTTCGACCGGGCGTTCTACGAGGTCAAGGACGTCACCGGCCGGGCCGTGGAACCCATCCCCGGTGCGGTGAACATGGTGTCGTGTTTCGGCGACAACGCCGTCGAGAGCGAGCAAGACCTGCTGGCGTTCGACGACGAGGGGACCGCCGCCACCCGGAACGAACCGTACTTCGACTGGACGTACGTCTGTCCGACCCACGAGCGCTACCGCGAGGGACTGCTGGACATCGTCGAGGAGGCCGCCACCGTCAACGAGAACGTCCGCCTCGACGACGTGGGCTTCCCGCGCGACGAGTACTGCCACTGCGACCGGTGTGAACGGACGTTCGCCGACAGCGAGTTCGACGACTGGGCGGCGTGGCGGACGAACGTCATCACCTCCTTCGTCGCCGACGCCCGCGAGCGAGTGCCCGGCGACCTCTATCTCACGCTGTATCCCGACCCCTATCCCGGTCATCTCGAATCGCGGACCGGCATCGACGTGGACGCCGTCGACGAGTACGTCGACGAGTTCGTCGTCCCCATCTACGACATGGCCTACTCCACGACCTACTGGCTGGAGATTCTGGCCAAGGGGTTCCGGGACCGACTCGACACGCGGTTCAGCATCGAACTGTACGCCGTCGACGTCGACATCGACGACCTCTCGAAGGCCGTCGAGGTGGCCGCCGAGTACGGCCACTCGGTCCTGTTCGGCTACGACGCCAGCAACGCCCGCGCGACGGTCCGGCGTCTCGACGCCGACGCCCGCGAGGGGCGGTCGTTCGGTCCCGAGTAATCGCCGGTAGCCAGCGCATGCTTTTTTCCGTCCGACGCGTGTCGGGTCGTATATGAAAGCACGAATCAAGCGAACCGTCAGTCGCGCGAAGTACGCCGCAATCGGTGGCGCCGTCGGCGGCGCACTGGGCGGCCTGGTAGGGCGAAACGCCGCGAGCACGGCCGCCGGCCTCGGTGCCTTCGTCGGCGCTATCGTCGGCGAGAAGTGGGCGTCGGCCGCACCGGTGGTCGAGAAGGCGAAGTCGAGAGTCCCGAAGAAAGAGACGCCGGACGCGGCCGAGGACGAGTCGTAACTTCTCGCCCGTCGACGGTCACACTGTCCGCCGAGGCCGCGATGTGAGTCAGTCGAACCGCCGGTCGCGCCACCGAAGAATCTCCTCGCGGTCCCGCGTGTCATCGGGCAACTCGCCGAACCACCGGGCAGCGCTTATCTCGTGGTCCGGGTCGTCGACGGAGGGATCGATGGTCTCGGCACGCGCCTCGAAGACGGGGAGGACGCCCCACGTGTCGTTGCCGTCACAGTAGAACTCTACACGGCCGAGCATCCCCAGACCCTCGATAGTCGCCTCGATACCGCCCTCCTCGCCGAGTTCGCGGATGGCGGCCTCCCGAAACGTCTCGTCGCCGTCGAGTTCGCCGCCGGGCAGAACCCACTTGTCGACCCCCTCGTGACGGACCAAGAGGAGTTCGCCAGAGGGACGGTACGCGAGGGTATGCGCGCCGAAGGGCGCCCCGTGGTCCCGGGCGTCCTCGGCGACAGTGCGGAACCGCGGGCGAGGCACCCGCCGGCGGCGGGTGAACTCGACGAACCCGTCGTGTCGCTCCGTCAGGGCGTGATAGGTCTGCTCGGCCTGCTGGCTGGCGACGTCAGCGAGATACCACAGGTCGTCGACGGTGGTCATCTGTGGCCGCAGCGTGGGGCGTATCTGCCGCACGGAGACAGCGACTGGAGCAGCGTAGACGAACCGGTCATGCCCACAGATACGCGTGAGATTCACTATAACCCTTCGACACCAAGTTGGACTGACCGCGGTCGACGCCGGGTGAGCGACCGACAGCGGCAGTCGGGGCGAATCAGTCCCTTTTTGACCGGGCATCCAGTACCGCCGAGCATGGCATTCGAAGAAGACGACAGCGTCATTCTCCACGACGAGCACAGCGACTACGACGGGCAGGAAGGTACTATCACGCAGGTCGTCGAGACGATGTTCGGCGACGCCAACTACACCGTCTCCTTCGAGGACGGCCAGGAACAGGGCGTCCCCGAAGACAACCTCGAAGCGGCCGAGGAGTAAGGCCCCGATGTCGTCGGTGCCGTTCCACTACGTCGACCTCCGGACGTTCTGTTACGCCACGGAGGACGAGAAACGCGTCGAGGAAGCCCTGCGTACGTTCCTCCCCGAGGACTGGGAGCTAGAGCGGACGGAGAGCGAGGGCCACTACGGCGACCGCATCGTCGTCCTCTCGGCCCGCATCGAGAACGCCGACGACGTGCGCCACGTCCTCTCGCAGGTGGCGACGCTCGACGACATCGACGACGTGCGTGCGGAACTCGACGACAGGGTCGACGACAACTGCTCGTTCTTTCTCACCTTCGACAAACAGGCCGCCTTCGGCGGCGAGGTTCGCCGCGGCGACGGGATCACACTGCGGGCGAAGGTCGAAGCCTACCCCGCAAAGCGGGAGAAGGCGGTCGCTAACGCCCGCGAACTGCTCGACGAACTGTGATGTACGAGGCCGTCCACGCGCACCCGGACGGCGACAGTACCGTCGCCAGACAGGCGCTCACCGCCGCCGAGTACGGCTTCGAGGGTATCGTCGTCCGCAACCACGGTGACGACCCCGCGGACTACGACGCGGCGGCGGTCGCCGACGCGTACGGTATCGACGTCGCCGATGGCGTCGAAGTGCGGGCAGACACCACCTCACAGGCCAGCGGTCTCGTCGGGAACCACCGCTCGAAACGCACTGTCGTCGTCGTCCACGGCGGCGACAGGGCCATCAATCGGTTCGCCGTCGAGAACCCCACAGTCGACGTGCTGGCCCATCCGATGCGAGACGACGGCGACTTCAACCACGTCCTCGCGAACGCGGCGGCCGAAAACGGCGTCCGCGTCGAATTCTCGTTGGGACCGGTGCTGCGAGACAGCGGCGGGAGTCGCGTTCGGGCCCTGCAGGACCTGCGGAAGTTACGGGAACTCATCGAGGACGCAGACGCCCCCTACGTCGTCTCGGCGGACCCGCGAAGCCACCTCGAACTCCGCGGGCCGCGGGAACTCATCGCGTTGGGCGAGCGGATTGGGTTCACAGCGGACCAGATACGCGGCGGCCTCGAAGCGTGGGGGCACCTCGTCGAGCGAAACCGCCGGTTGACCGACGACTCGTTCGTCGAACCGGGGGTCCGACTGGACGAGACCGACGGCTGACACTGTCGACCGGTTGAACGACCTAGTGGATTTATTTGCGAGCGGGTCGGCTTCGGATGTATGTCAGAGACCCGTCCGACGTTCGGTGCCCTTGTTCTCGCCTCGCTCGCCGGCGTCGTCGGCACCAAGTACCTCCTCGGCGGTGCCCTAGCGATGGTGACGGAGTCGGTGGGGAGTTCGATGCTGGTCGCCGACTCGATAGCGCTGACAGTTGGCTGTGGCGTCATGCTCGGTGTCGTCACTGGCGGGTTCGTAGACGGCGCGGTCTGGGCCAGATTCGCCGCGATCGCCGCGTTCGTCGTCGTCTCCGGCCTCAGCGTCTCTGCGGTACTCGCCGCTGATCCGATCGTCCTCGTAGAGACGGTCGGCATGGGACTGGCGGTCGCCTATCTACTCGTCCGGAACCCGATAGAGCGTCTCGAAGAACCCGACGTCGAGTCCGAGGACAGCGCTAGCAGGTTCGGTTCGACGCTGCGCTGACCGGCGACGACACCGCACTGTTCTTTACGCCGATACCCGAAGGCTAGGTATGCGACAGTCAGCGGCGGAGGGCGGGCGATGAAACACCTCCCGAAACACCTCCAGCCACGGTGGCGCTACCTCGCCGTCGAACTCGAAACGTGGCCCGACGCCGACGTGGACCGCCGGGCGTTCCAGCGCGAGGTGTGGTACGCGGCCCAGAACCTGCTCGGCGACACCGGCAGCGCCGACGCCGACGCTACCGTCCTCCGGTTCGAACACGACGACGGTCTCGGTCACGCCATCGTCCGCGTCCGCCGAGGCCAGACCGACGCCGCACGGGCGGCACTGGCCTGTATCGGTTCGGTCGACGGCGTGCCAGTGGGCCTGCGCGTGACGGGCACGAGCGGGACCGTACGCGCCTGTGAAGAAAAATATATACGCGGGCCGGCGGAACCGTTCGAACAGAGACACGTCGTGTTCGAGAACGCAGAACGGCGCGCCGTCGCCCGCGAGACGCGAGTCGACGTGCGCACCGACCACACGTTCGTGGGCGCGACAGACCTCGATTTCCGATAACTATGCAGGGACAAAATCAACAGCAGGCGTACGACCGCGGGATTACTATCTTCTCTCCGGACGGACGTCTCTATCAGGTAGAGTACGCCCGTGAGGCGGTCAAACGGGGTACGGCGAGCATCGGCATCCGAACCAGTGACGGCGTCGTCCTCGCCGTCGACAAGCGCATCCGCTCGCCGCTGATGGAGCGGTCGTCCGTCGAGAAGATTCACAAGGCCGACGACCACATCGGCATCGCCTCGGCCGGCCACGTCGCCGACGCGCGACAGCTCATCGACTTCGCCCGCCGACAGGCGCAGGTCAACCAGCTCCGGTACGGCGAACCGGTCGGCGTCGAGACGCTCACGAAGGAGATCACCGACTACATCCAGCAGTACACGCAGGTCGGCGGCGCCCGCCCGTTCGGCGTCGCCCTCATCATCGCCGGCATCGCCAACGGCGAACCCCGTCTCTACGAGACGGACCCGTCGGGCACCCCCTACGAGTGGAAGGCGCTCGCAGTCGGCGCGGACCGCGGCGACATCCGCGACTACCTCGAAGCCCACTACGACGAGGAGATGGATCTGGACGCTGGCGTCGACCTCGCACTCGCGGCGCTCGCGTCGGTCAACGACGACGGCCTCGCCCCCGAGGGCATCGGCATCGCCGTCATCGACGTCGAAACCGAGACGTTCCGAGAACTCTCCGACGAGGAGAAAGCGACCCACCTCGCCGAGGCGGACCTGCTCGCCACCGAGGACGAGGCCGACGAATCCGAAGACGAAGAGTAGCGTTCCGGCCGTCCCGGGTTCTGGCCGCCAACGGGGTTTCGAGCGACCGTTTGACCGCCCGACGCAGTAAGGCCTTTAACCGACCCACCGTTACCGACAGGTATGATATCGCTTGACGAGGCGGTGACGGCGCGCCTCGAGACCCACGGACAGCGGTTCGAGGTACTGGTCGACCCCGACGCAGCCCTCGCCATCAAACGCGGTGAGTTCGAGGGCGAACTGGAGGACGTCATCGCCGCCGAGGACATCTTCGAGGACGCCTCTCGCGGCGACCGACCGCCGGAGGAGAGCCTGAAGGAAGTGTTCGACACGACAGACCCAATGGAGATTATCCCCGAGGTCATCAAACAGGGTGAGATACAGATAACGGCCGACCAGCGCCGGGAGATGCAAGAGCAAAAGCACAAACAACTCATCCAGCGCATCACCCGCAACGCCGTCAACCCGCAGATGGACGACGCGCCACACCCCCCCGAGCGCATCGAATCGGCCCTCGAGGAGACGGACTTCCGCGTCGACCCGATGGAACCCGTCGAGACGCAGGTCGACGACGCGCTAGACGCCCTGCGGCCGGTCATCCCGATTCGGTTCGACGAGGTCACGGTCGCCGTGCAGGTCCCGGCCGAGTACGCAGGCAGCGCGCAGGCGAAGATTCGGCAGTTCGGCGACTTAGAACGCGAGGAGTGGCAGGCCGACGGCTCGTGGGTCGGCGTGTTGACGTTCCCGGCGGGGATGCAGAACGACTTCTACGACGTGGTCAACGAGAACACGAGCGGCGAGGCCGAGACGCGCATCATCAAGGACGAAGACGACATCAGTACCCGCGGATAGCGGACACCGGGGTCACAGAACCGCGCCGAGCGTTATCCCTTCTTGAAGCCGACGAGGAAACCGCCGGTGAAGCCTGCGCTGACTGGCAGCGCCGAGAGAATCGACATGAGCCACGAGGGCGGTTGGCCGGCCGCGGTGTCGGTCGCGCCTCGTGTGGCGTTCTGTGCGGCCCCGCCGATGGCCTGCCAGTTCACTTCGAGGATGCCTCGCGTTTCGAGGAACTTGAATAGGGCCAGTTCGAGGCCGACGATGACCGCGATGAGTTTCGCGACCTTCTTGGCGGCGAAGCCGATGATGCCGCCGATGAGGCCGCCAGCCCCGAACTCCAACCCCATCTGCTGGAGGCCGAGTCCATCCATCTGGAGAGCAAACTCTACCATACTGGATACCTGACTGGGACGTTTTAAATCCTTTGTGCTAACAACGGTTCCGTCCCCGATTCGATGCCCCCCTACCCTGCAGATTAAATAACCGGACAGCGTAGTGTTTGGCGAGTGACGGCGACACACACCACGGACCGGGCTGTTGTCGCGAAACGGGTCGACAGTGGCACGGCCGACACCGAGGAGATTCGTGACCTCGCGCGGGCCGCCGGCTACGACGTGGTCGGCGAGATAACCCAGACGCGGACCGAAGACCCCGCCTACCACCTCGGCGAGGGGAAGGTGACGCGACTCAGCAACACGGTCGCCAGAGAACGAGCGACGACGGTCATCTTCGACAACCAGTTGGGGCCCTACCAGACGTACAACATCGGGAACGAACTCCCCGAGGGCGTCACGGTCATGGACCGATTCCGCCTCATCATCGAGATATTCGGCCAGCGGGCACAGACCCGGAAGGCACAGCTACAGGTCGAACTGGCGGAACTACGCTACGAACTCCCGCGTGCCGAGGCGAAGGCCAGCCTCGCGAAACGCGACGAGCGCCCCGGATTCATGGGGCTGGGCGAGTACGACGAGAGCCGCGAAGAGGACATCAAAAAGCAGATAGCGAACATCCGAGACGAGTTAGAATCCATCGAGGAGACCGAGCAACACCGGCGCGAACAGCGCCGGGAGTCCGGGTTCGACCTCGTGGCACTCGCGGGCTACACGAACGCCGGGAAGTCGACGCTGTTGCGCCGCCTCGCCGACGATCTGGAGGTCGACGAGAACGAGGACCTCCACCCCGACCTCGATACGACCGCCGAGAGCGAGGACCGCCTGTTCACGACGCTGGGGACGACGACGCGCCGCGCCGAGGTGGGCAAACGCGAGGTACTCGTCACCGACACCGTCGGGTTCATCCAGAACCTCCCCCACTGGCTGGTGGAGTCGTTCAAGTCGACGCTCGACTCCGTATACCGGGCCGACCTCGTCTTACTCGTCGTCGACGTCTCGGAGTCCGTCGAGGAGATACGCGAGAAGTTGGTGACGAGCCACGACACGCTGTACGAGCGCAACGAGGCCCCCATCGTCACGGTGTTGAACAAGACGGACAAGGTGGACGACGAGGCGGTAGAGCGCAAGCGTGCGGCGCTCTCGAAACTCGCACCCAACCCCGTGGCCGTCAGCGGCAAAGAGGGGCTGAACATCGAGGAGTTGGCCACTCGCATCGACGAGGAACTCCCCGATTACGAACGCGAGCGCCTCGTCCTGCCGATGACCGAGGAGACCATGAGCGTGGTGTCGTGGATTCACGACCACGCCGTCGTCGAGGACGTCGACTACGGTGACCAAGTCGTCATCGAGTTCGAGGCCCGGCCGGCCATCGTCGAGCAGTCTCGTTCGAAAGCCGGTGAGTTGGTGGGCGCGTCAGCCTGACGACGTGTTTCGGTCGCTCTCGCGGATGGTCTCGTCGAGGAAGCGAAGCGTCTTCGACCACGCGTCCTGTGTCGCGTTCGGGTGGAAACGCTCACCGCTCGGGTTGGCGAAGGCGTGGCCGGCGCCCTCGTAGACGTGTATCTCCGTCTCGACGCCGAGGTCGGCCAGCGTCCGGTTGAACGCGCGGACGCTCTCGATACTCACGACCCGGTCTTCGGACCCGAAGATGCCTAGCACCGGCCCGTCGATGCGCTGCAGCGTCGTCTCGTCCGTCGTCAGCGTCCCGTAGTAGATGACCGTCGCGTTCAGGTCGGCGTCGCTCAGGCTCAACTGGAGGCTCTGGCCGCCGCCGAAACACCACCCCAGACTGGCGACGCGGTTCGTCGTGTCCGATCGGTTTCGAAGGCCAGCGGTGGCACGGCTCATCTTCCTCACGGCCTCGTCGGGATCGTCCCGGACCTCGCCGGACAGCTCGGCGGCGTACGAGGCGTTGGTCGCCACGCGACCGTCGTAGAGGTCGACGGCGAAGACGACGTAGCCGTGGCCGGCGAGGATGTCGGCCATGTGCCTGATGTTCTCGTTGAGGCCCCACCACTCGTGAATCACGACGACGGCGGGGTACGTCCCATTGTCGGCCGGTCGGGCCAGATACCCCGGCGTCCCGTTTATCGTCGTGTTCGTCGCCGTTATCGCCGAGAGGTTCTCGGCGCCGAATATCTCGGCGTTCGAGTCGGAGGTGACCACTCGGCAAGTGCCGTTCTTCTCGATAGCGCCCGGCTGACATCCCATGTGTGGCGTCTGGGTGTAGGTCGCTTCCGCGCTGGTCGGCTGTGCGGTCGGTGTCTCGGTCGGCGTACTCGTCTCGGTCGGCGTCGTCGCACCGCTCTGAGAGAGACCGGCACAGCCACTCAGGGCGACCAGGACTGCGACCGCCACCGCGAGCGAACTGGCGCGCATGGTCTACGCAGAGGGAGAGTTCGTGTAAATCGGTTGTTACTAGTTGTCTCGCAGATAGATTCGCGCCGCGAGACGACGGGGGCGAGCGATCACACACTGCCGGCCGGGGGTCGAAACTGCCGTCAGTCGTCGGCGTCGTCCGCCCACAAGGCCGGTGGTACCTCGTCGAGCAAGTCGGTCGCGACCAGTCCGTACCCCCGTTCGTCGACGACCGCGTCACCCGCAGCGCCGACGGCGTGGGCCGCGATAGCCGCGGCGTGGCGCGGTTCCTGCACACAGGCCAGTGCGCCGGTGACGCCCGCCAGCACGTCGCCGGTACCGCCGACAGTCATCCCGGGATTGCCGGTGCGATTGACGCGGGTCCGCTCGCCGTCGGAGATAACGTCGTAGGGGCCTTTCACGAGCACGGTATGGCCGAGTTCGGCCGCGAACGACTCGACGAGGTCCGCGCGTTCGCGCCAGTCGTCGCTCGTCTCGCCGCCCATCCCGACGAGTTCGCCCTGGTGGGGGGTACAGACGAGGTCGGCGTCGGTCTCGACGTCGGGAACCACCGAGAGGGCGTCGGCGTCGACGACGGCAGTGCCGTCGAACCGTTCGAGGAGGTCTGTGACGGCAGCGAGCGTCGCGTCGGCGTCGCCCAGTCCCGGCCCGAGGACGAGCGTGTCGTGGTCGGCCGCGAGGGCGGCGAGACGGTCGACGTGGGGCGGTGCGAGCATCTCGCCGTCGTATGGCCGGACGATGAGGTTCTCGCTGTACCCCTGAATCTCCCGGGCGACGAGTTCCGGCGCGGCGACGCGGACGAGGTCCGCGCCACCGCGAAGCGCCGCCTGCGCCGAGAGGGCCGGCGCACCGGTGTAGGGGCCGCCACCGACGACCAGTACCTCCCCGTTGTCGCCCTTGTGGCTGGCCGGGTCCCGCGTCAGTCGCCGGAGGTCGCCACGTTCGACGAACAGTTCGGCGGCCTCGGGGATGCCGATGTCGGCGACGGTGACACCCGCGTCGAGGTCGGACAAGCCGGGTTTCGTGTCGTGAAACGTGACGACGTGGTCGGCCTCGACGGCGTTCTCGGCGAGAGTGCCGTCCTCGGCGTCGAGGCCGGACGGCACGTCGACCGAGAGAACCGCCGCGTCGCTCGCGTTCGTCGCCGCCGCTGCGGTGGCCTCGGGTTCTCGGAGCGCCCCGTTGATGCCAGTGCCGAGCATCGCGTCGACGACGATGTCCGGGTCACCGAGGTCGAACTGCGAGGCGTCGCGGACCTGTTCGGTCGGATACTCCGCCGATTGGAGGGCGTTCCAGTTCTCTCGGGAAATGTCGGTCGTGATCGTCTCGGGGCGGCCGAGCAAGAGTATTCGGAGGTCGTAGTCGTCGAGAAAGCGCGCGGCGACGAGGGCGTCGCCGCCGTTGTTACCGCGGCCGGCGACGATAGTGACACTCGCACCGGGGTCGGCGAGGTCCCGGACCGCCCCCGCGACGGCGTTGCCCGAGGACTCCATCAACTGCTTGCGCGGCACGCCCAGCGCCGCCGCGTTCTCGTCGACGACACCCATCTCTGAGCCAGTGAGCATGCGTGGCGGTTCGCCCGCCACCGTGGTAACGATAGGGGGACCGCGCGACGGCCGACGCGTCGGCTACCAGCGAACTTCGAACCCGTCCACCCCCTCCGGGTCTTCCTCGTCGACCTCGACGTCGGTGACGGTCGCCCGCGTACTTCCCTCGTGACAGTACTCGACCATCGCGTCGACGGCGTCCGGGTCGCCCTCGAAGACGGCTTCGACGCGGCCGTCGTCGAGGTTCTTCACCCACCCATCGACGCCGTGTTCGCGGGCCGTATCTCGCGTCGTCGCCCGGTAGTAGACGCCCTGTACCTGTCCTGAGACGTAGACGTGGACTCGCTTCCGACTCATGGGCGACAGTCCCGTCGGCGACTACAAAAATCAATCCCCAGCGGACGGCATCGATCGTCACTCGCCGTCCGAACCGAGGTAGTGGAACAGATAGGTCTACCAATATGGAGTTTGTAGTAAGTACCGTTCGACGGGGTGATCTGGCGCTCGACGACCCGCAGAATTTCGCCGATGGGGTCCAGAAAGCACGCCGTCGCATAGCTGACTCCAGCGATACCTTCGAGGCCGACCGGTCGTCGCCAACTGGATGCAACGCAAGGACTGCTCCGTCGCCGTCTCCTCGCTCCAGAACCCTCTGGGCCGCAACGCATAGCTCCCACGTTCGTAGGCCCGATCCTCGGCCGTTTCGTGACACTCCATCGTCGCCGGGTTCACTGGAAACACGGTGTCCCTCGCGAGGAGTTCGTACCGGACGTCCTCGACGCCGTTCTCGCCGTGGACTGGCTCACGACCACGAGCGGCACGGGCTCGGTGACTTCGCGACGTAGCGCGCCGGGGTGAAAACACCCGGCGCAGATGGTGGGGGTGTGGGGATGGCGGACACGCCGAGAGTGATGGCTCCAGCGGCGTCCGCAGCGGAGGCTACCTGCGTGATGCGTAAACTGATTCTGGTACACGCGTCTAACTGTGAAACGTCGCCGGTGGAGTGGGGTTGTGCAGGACAAGAACAACCCCAAATACCGTGAATGGACCCACTGACGGCCGCTGTGGTGCCTCTGACAGCCCGCATCAAGCGTATCGAACCGCCGGTATAGAATAGTACCTATCAATTACTATTCGAGTTGTAAAATCCGCTGGGGAGGGCACCCCAGCGGCGAACCACCGCCGACCTGCACTTCGTCATGGCCGGCAGCGGCGGCTGTCAGAGGTGCGGGCGCTGTGCCCGCACCACGAACATCTCGATCAATACACATACATGTTGTGTGAGTGTATTCAGCTTCTCCCACTATTAACTCGTAAAAATGTATATTCCCCCAACTCTGTCGCCAGTGTCGGCACATTTATCGATTTCTCAGACAAGTGTCGTCGACATCCACACTCGATCTCAGCGCCGACGAGGTGCTGGGCCTGCGTGGCCATCTGCCGGCGGACGCCCTCGACCAGCCCCCGGGCGTCGCGAGCGATCCGATCGACATCGTCCGTCATCGCGACCCCTCCTGTTCAGTGGCCGCGGCTACTGAGCGATCTGTGAGGATGCTCCTAACACTGGGGGTTATTCCGTCCTCGGGATAATTGTCAAGTGGGATCGGGGAGGCCTCTGACAGTTCGAACCCCCCAGTTTCCGAATCGGACTCCCCGTTGCCCTATACTGGAATCCAGACGATTGGAGAGTGTACTCTGTACTGCCTGGGGACTGAGCGCTCGCCCGTCGATCACCTCCCACGCAGACTCGTGGCCGTCGGCACGGATTTGCCCGACAGCCGCCTCGAGGACCCCCTCGTTTACGGGGATGTTCGGGTTGCCCAGTTCCTGCCCCTCGGCGACCATCTCGGCCTCCAGTCGGAGCGTCTCGACGTCGTCGGGGACCGGCGACGGTCTGCTCGCGGATCTCGTGCCCTGCTTCGTTGTCTCGTCGTAACGGTCGCTGTCGATGAACGACGCGTCGAGGTTGGCCTTGCGGCGCCGACGCGATTCTGCGCGGGGTCGATCTCGCTGACGCCGTCATCACCCTCGCGATGGGCCTCGACGGGGCGCGTGAGTGTGGCGGCGCTCATGCCGCGCTCACCCAGGTCAGAGACTGCCGACACTGCCGGAGACTCATTACTCCTCGCCTTTTCCGCCGTTTCGTAAGAAGTGGAACAGATAGGTCTGCGTGTAGCCCGCGTACTCGCCGCCGAGCGTCTCGCGGATGGCACGGGAGGTGTCCGTGTAGTTCCCTCGTTCGCACTCGGGATAGTACTCCTCGATGGTCTGGCGAATCCACGTATCCAGCGGGACGGCCTCCAGATACCCCAGCGAGAACAAGAGGATGCAGTCGGCCACCTTCTCGCCGACGCCGACGAACTCGGTCAGTTCCTCGCGGGCGTCCTCGTAGGGGAGCCCCGCCGCGTCTCCCGGGTCGGCCTCGCCCTCGGCGACCATCTCGGCCGAGCGCTTGACGTAGGGCGCCCGGTAACCGAGGTTCAGGTCCCGCAGGTCCGTCTCGCTCGCCCCGGCCAGCGCCGCTGGCGTCGGGAAGGCGTCGTAGGTTCGGCCGTCGAACGTGACCGCCTCCCCGAACTCCCGGCGTATGGCCTGTTGCATCCCGTGGATGCGTCCGACGCGCATCTGGGCCGAGCAGATGAACGAAATCAGCGTCGGGAACGACGGGTCGCGGACGATGCGCATCCCCCAGTAGGCGTCGTAGGCGTCGTCGACGACGGCGTCTGGCGGGGCCGTCTCGCGAATCGCGGGCAGGTCGTCGTCGAGGCCCAGCAGCGTCCGGAGGCGCGATTCGGCGTCGAACGACGACTCCCAGACGAGGGCACCGTCGGTCTGCCGGACCCGGATTACGTGGGGGTCGCCGTCGACCCGAACTGTGGTCCAGTACCACGCGTCGCCGCCGCTGGCGGCCGTCCGCTCGTACATCTCGCCGTCCTCGCGGTCCCAGAGGTAAGACTGGCCGCTCTCGACGGTCGCTTGCAGGTCGATGCCCCCCGAGAGCGCCCCCACGTCGATGCGTCCGCGTTCCATCGTGGTGTGGGACGGGTCGGAGGCCTTTCCGGGTTTCTATCCCGTGTGACGGCGAGCGCCGTTAGGTCGCGGCGTCCGCCGTGGTCCGGAGGAGCAGGATGGCTCCGACGACACCCACGACGGCGACGCCCGCCGCCTGCGGGGCGGTGACCGAGACGCCGACGACGCCGCCTAGACCGGAGACGAGCGTGAACGCGAGGAACAGCGGAAGGGCGACGGCGACGGCGTAGTACCACGGCAGGCCGACCATCCGGGCGACGGGGCCGGCCCCTTTCTCGTACTCGTCGAGCGCTGCCTTCCCCAGCACCCACCCGTCGAACAGCAGGAATCCGAGCAGTCCGGCGGTCAGGACGAGGTTGGCGACAGTGTTCGCAAGCAGTGCGAACAGCGACGGCGACAGCGCGGTGACGCTCCCGGTGACCAGAAACAGGCCGCCGACGCCGGCGGTGGCCTGCGAGCGAGTGAGGTCGTGTTCGTCGACGAGGTACGAGACGAGCACCTCGAAGATGCTGATGGCCGACGACAGTGCCGCAAGCAGGACGACGCCGAAGAAGACGACGCCGACGACGCGACTGTACGGGAGGTCGGCGAACGCGCCGGCGAGACTGACGAACAGTGCGCCCGGGCCTCCTTCGCCCGGCGAGACGCCCAGCGAGAACAGCAGCGGGAAGATGACGAGGCCCGCGAGGACGCCGATGCCCGTGTTCAGCCCGGCGATGATGGTTCCGTCGGCGGCCAGCGAGCGGTCCTCGTCGACGTAGGAGGCGTAGGTGAGCATCGCACCGGCCCCGACAGAGAGGGTGAAGAGCGCTTGTCCCGCCGCGGCGACGAGGACGTCGACGAAGTTCGCCCGGAGGTAGCCCACGTCCAGCGAGAGGTAGAACTCGTAGCCGCCAGCGCTGCCCGGTAGCGTCGCGGCCCAGACGGCCAGCGCGCCAAAGAGGACGACGATACCGGGCACCATCACCGTCGTCGCCACTTCGATACCGCGGTCGACGCCCGCGTAGACCACGGCTATCGTCGCGAGTAGGAACAGGACGTGAAAGCCCGCCGCGCCGACGCCGTAGTCGATGGCGGCGAAGTACCCCTGCGGGTTCCCGAAGTACGCGCCGGTCGCGCTGGCGAGCGCATACCGCAGAATCCACCCGCCGACCACCGAGTAAAACGAGAGAAGGACGACGGAGGCGAGTACGGCCACGCCGCCGAGGACGCGCCATCGCCGCCCGCCAAGCGCGCCGAACGCGCCGACCGGGTTCCGGCGACTCCGCCGGCCGATGACCATCTCGCCGAGCAACCCGGGGACGCCCACGAGGACGATGACGAGGACGTACAGGAGCAGAAACGCAGCGCCGCCGTTGGTCGCGGTCAGCCACGGGAACCGCCAGATGTTCCCGAGGCCAACGGCGCTCCCGACGGCGGCGAGGACGAACCCGAGTCGCGTCCGCCACGTGGCTCGCACCATCGTCTCACCGTCCTCCCGCGCGTCGACCGTCGTACGGAGAGCGTTGCACGCACATCAGAACGGCTGGAAGAAGTCGGCGTTCTCGACGAGAAACATCTCGTTGATACCGAGGCCAAGCGTGCCGAGGATGGCCACGACGACGACCAGACGGAGCGTCCAGAGCCACACCGGCCCGACGGGACCGAGGCCTTCGGTCCCCCGCGTGAGTTCGTCGACGGCGTCGTGTCCGACGACCCACCCGACGAAGACGACCAGCGCGAGCACGGAGACCGGCAGGAACACCTGGTAGGCGAAGCGGTCGAACCACGTCAGCCAGGCGGTGTCCCACGCCGACGGGAGGCCGAGTACAAACAGGCCGACCCCCGCCGCGGTCGCGAGGTACGGTCGCGGTATCCCGAAGTTGTCGTTGGCGTAGGAGACGGTCACTTCCAGCAGACTGATGGCCGACGACAGCGCCGCGATGAGGACGACGCCGAAGAAGACGACGCCGAAGACGCGACCGAAGGGAACGGACCCGAACCCGGCCGCCGTCGCGACGAACAGCGCTCCCGCCCCGCCAGTCTCGGAGGTGACCTCCGCGCCGATAGTGAGCAGGATGGGGAAGACGACGAGGCCGGCGAGGACGCCGACCAGCGTGTTCGTGACCACGACCGTCCCACCGTCGAAGACGAGGTTGTCGTCGCTGCCGACGTACGAGGAATACGTGATCATGATCGCCATCCCCAACGAGAGCGTGAAGAAGGCCTGTCCGACGGCGAAGGGGATGATGCTCCCGGCGTTTGCGACCATCGTGTCGACGTTCGGTGAGAGGAAGAAGGCATAGCCCTTGGCCGCGCCGGGCAGCGTCGTGACCCACGCCGCGAGCGCGACCATCAACACGACGATGCTGGGGACCATCACTTTCGTCGCCTTCTCGATACCGTCCTCGATGCCCAGCGCCACGATGCCGACGACGATGGCGAGGAAGGCGGCCTGTGCGAGGACAGCACCCGGGCCGGAGGAGACGGCCCCGAAGTAGCCACCGGGGTCGGCGAAGTACGCGCCCGTGACACTGCCGACGACGTAGCGGATGACCCACCCGCCGACGACGTTGTAGTAGGACAGAATCCAGAACCCGGTGAAGACGGCGAGGCCGCCGACGACGCGCCACTGTCTGTGGCCCAGTTCGCCGAACGCGTCGACGGCGTTGACGTTGGTCCGGCGGCCGACGACGAACTCGGCGAGCATCGCCGGGAACCCGACGAGGACGACCGCCGCCAGATAGAACACGACGAAGGCCGCCCCGCCGTTGGTTGCGGTCTTGAACGGGAACTGCCAGAGGTTCCCGAGACCGACTGCGCTCCCGATAGCCGCGAGGATGAACCCGACCCGCGTGGCCCACGTCTCTCGTTCGCTCATAGACGCGCCCTATCTCGTTCGTCCGGTTAACCGCTGTGATTCGGCCTCGATATCACGCCGTGGCACCCCCGCTCACGTGACCCATTGAGCCCTATATACCAATATTATCAACGCACTAATGCCGCGCCCCGTGAGTATCATCCGTCCACACTCGCTGCCAGCACCAACCAGTCAAGAGCCACATTGTCATGGTATCCCAACGTCTCTCGTCTACCGCCAGTGTGGACAGGCAATCGTGCGACACGACGGCGACTCCCCACCGTCGTCGTTCCTCTCTTTCGGATTCGGTAGGCGTCGTCTCAGCGCTCCGCAGCAGCGCCGCCTCCCCTCGGTCTACGCCTCCCCGTAGACCGGGACGGCGGCGCCACTCGTGACCGACGCCGCGTCGGAACACAAGAACACCATCGTCGCACCGATGTCGGCCGGGTCGACCCACTTCTCGAAGTCCGAATCCGGCATCATCTCGCGGTTCATCGGCGTGTCGATGACGCTGGGCATCACCGCGTTTGCGCGGACCGTGCCGAGGTTCTCCGCGGCGATGGTCTCCGTCAGCAGTCGTACCCCGGCCTTCGTCGCACGGTAGATACCGTCGCCTTCACCGCCTTCGAGCGACGAACGAGCGGAGACGGAGACGATAGCGCCCCCCGTCTCCTGTAGGTGGGGTAAGGCGTGTTTCGACGCGAGAAACATCGTCTTCAGGTTGACGTCGAACAGGAAGTCGAACGTGTCGACCTCGGTCTCGTGTATCGGGTCGCCGCCGCGCCACGTGCCGGCGATGTTCAGCAGGTAGTCCAGACGGCCGTGTTCGTCGACGACGCGGTCGACGACCGACGACACGTCGTCCTCGTCGGTGAAGTCGCCTCGATGGAAGTGGATGCGGTCGGGGTCCGATAGCTGGAAGTCCTCGCTGTCGGGTTCGACCACGTCAGCGCCACAGACGGTAGCGCCCGCTTCGAGGAAGGCGTTGGCGACGGCACTGCCGAGTGCCCCGCCGACGCCGGTGACCAGTGCGACCTCCCCGCCCATGTCGAACGTGACGGACATGTGAACGGAGAGGCGCGGCAGGCGGTTAAAGGGTCAGGGCGTGACGACCAGTTTGCCGAGGAAGCTCTCCGACATCACGGCTTCCTGTGCGTCGGCCACCTCGACGAGGTGGTACGTGTCGGCTACCTCGGCCGTCAGGTCGCCGTCCTCCAGCAGGTTCGCGAGGCGACCGAGGACCGCGCCGAAGTCCGGCGTGTTGAACATCGAGACGTGGTGGACCGACACGTCCTTCGCGCGACACTGCGGGACGTTCTCGAAGGTCGCGGCCGGGTCCGTGTTCCCCATCGCCGCGATGCGGGCGCTCTGGGCGGCGACGTCGACGTCGAACGAGAGGTAGTCGTCGAGGCGGTGGTCGACAATCACGTCGGGTCGACCGGCCTCGACGACCGCGTCTTCGAGGTCCTCGCGGCGGTAGTCGAAGACGTCGTCGGCACCGAGTGCCCGCAATCGGTCGTGGTACTCCGGCGCGGCCGTCGTCGTGACACGCGCCCCCGTCGCGGCGGCCAACTGGACGGCCACGTGACCGACGCCGCCGCTCCCGCCGTGAATCAGGGCGCGCTCGCCGGGTTCCAACGAGCAGGCGTCGACGAGCGTCTGCCACGCGGTGACGCCGACGAGCGCTATCGCCGCGCCCGTCTCGAAGTCGACGCCGTCGGGGAGGTGGGCGAGGTGTGACTCGGGGACGGCCGCGTACTCGGCACAGGCCCCCTGTAGCCAGTTGCCCAGTCCCGTCGCGAAGACGCGGTCGCCCTCGTCGTAGCCGTCGACGTCGGCCCCGACCTCGGCGACCGTTCCCGCACAGTCCGACCCCGGAATCCACGGCAGTTCGCCGGGGTCGTACCCGCCCTCGCGGAAGTACGTGTCGACGGGGTTGATAGCCGCCGCGTCCACGTCGACCAGTACCTCGTCGGCATCCGGTGCTGGCCGAGGAATCTCCTCGACTGTGAGTACATCGGGACCGCCGTGTTCGTGAAATCGGACTGCACGCATGGGCCATACGTGGACGGGTGCCAGCAAAAGGATAGTGCTACAGGCTAGCGAGGTTCTGCCGGAGTTTGATGGTCGCCGTCATCAGCGTCGTCGCGGTCATGATGACGAACACCACCTGTATGTGGAGGACGATGACGCGGTCTAGCCCCGCCAGCACGGCGATTTCGACGGCCGGTACCAGCGACGCGAACAGGAGGACCGGGAGGAGGTGACGGAGGAGGGTATCGACGACGGTGCCCTGCACGCGCGTCTCGGCGGCCCCGCGCCGTCCGAAGGAGAACCCCGAACCGGCAAAGGCGAGGGCACTACCGCTCAGCACGGCCAGCAACGCCGGCCGGCGACCGACGAGCGCGAACCCGACGAAGACGACGGCGACGCCGAGAACCGCCGCCCGGGTCAGGGTCCGCTCGCGAGAGGTCCCGCCGTCGGCCGCAGCGGGGACGACGCTCCGATAGAGCATCCGCATCGTCACCGCGAGCAGGAACACGTGTGCGAGCAACAGCGCGCTCTTGAACGGCAACACGTACGTCGTCAGAATCTCGACCAGACCGAGGACCGCGAACCCGACCGCGAGGAGGCCGACGAGTGCGAGGTAGTCCCACAGTCTGTGTTCGGCCACGAGTTCGCTCTCCCGCCGGTTGCGGTAGGCGTAGAAACTGAACCGAAGTCCCAGCACCACCAGCAACGTGAGTGCGATGAAGAAGATGAACGTCAGGTTCGGGTTGTTCGGCGCGAACGGTAACCCCACCGCGATGCTACCCACCATCGTCCTCCTGTGGGTCCCTGAGAGCACGTAGCTCTTGCGCAAGATGTGTCGCCGTCTCGTAGCGGGTGAGTTTCTTCGTCGCCATCGCTTTCCCGACGATGGCGTCGAGTTCCGCGGGCACGTCGGCCACGTCGGTCGGGACGGGTGGCGGCCCGCGGAGCACCTGCTCGCGGACCGCGTCGAACTCGCCCCGATAGGGTGGCTGTCCGGTGAACAGGCGGTAACAGACCGCGCCGAGTTGGTAGATGTCGGTCGCGTGGTCGATGCGACCGAAACGCCGCTCGTAGTACTCCGGTGCGGCGTAGCGCGGGTCTAAGAACTGTGACGGATCGGCGTGCTGTCTGTACACCGAGAGGAGGCCGACGTTGTCGAGCAGGGGTGGCTGTCGGTCGCCCTCTCGGAGGACGTTCCCGTAGTACGCGACGGCGGTCGGGTCGATGCCGGCGTGGACGATGCCCCGTTCGTGGAGCGTCGCGAGGGCGCTCGCGAGTCGTTCGGCGTGCCACGCCGCCTCGGCGGGCGGGAGACGGTCCCGGTCGGCGAGTCGCTGGTCGGTGTACTCGCTGGCGATCCAGAACCGCGGGTCCTCGTGCCAATCGTACAGCGTCACGACGTTGGCCTCGTCGCCCACCGACGCCCAGTCGGACAGGCGATTGCGGAGGCCCGAGCGGTAGCCCGTGTCCCGAGTGTCGCCGCCACGGAGGATACGGAGGGCAACGGCGTACTCCTCGTCGTCGACGACGCCGAGGGTGCGGTACGTGTCGCTGTACCGTCGACGGTCCCGTGGTGCCAGAACGGTGAGCGTCTCGAACCGGCTCTCGTACTCGACCAGCGAGAGCCACTCGGCGTCGTTCGCCCGCGGACGCTGGGGGATGGTTCGGCCCGTTTCGTCGGCCAGTTCGTCCGGGACGTCCTCGGCCTCCTCCTCCGTGTCACCGTCGGCGTCGGCCTCGTCGGTGTACACGCGCCGCGGCCCGGGAGCGACACCGGCCCCGGCGAGCGTCGTCCGTCCGATGTCCCGGTTTCCGAGGCTGCCACGCATCGGCGTCGGCTGCTCGACGTCGTAGGACGATTCGTCGGCCCCGAGGAGCGCGTCGAGTTCTCGCTCGACGGTCTCTGGATGGCGAGCGGCGAGATAGTCGAGTGCGAGGGCGGCCGGGAGGTCGTCGTCGCTCTGTATCCGGTCGAGCAATCGTCCGGTCAGGTACGCCACCGTGTTCGGATGCTCCTCGGCGAGGACACAGAGCGCCGTCGCTGCCCCGAGACGAACCTGCCGGTCTCCTACCTCCAGCAACGCCAGCAGCGTCGGCAGACGGTCCCGGTCGACGTTCGCCCCGGTCAGTACGTCCGCCACGACGGCGCTGGGTGCCGCTCCCCCACCTGACTCCGGCGTCATTGGCGCGATACGAACACAATCGACGGTGAGAACGTATCACTGTTTTGGCGCGAGTCGGGTAGTCCACCCGTCGGCGTCCGGCTTATCAGGTGTGAAAATGGCGGAGGAAGCCTTTAACCGACGTTTTCCATACGTTTTGGAGATGCCAACAGACAGGGATTCGCCACTCCCGAGCGTCGTCGGGGATAGCTACGCCGCGCGGCTGGGAGTCGCGCTCGCGTTCGCTATCGTCGTCATCGTCGCGTTCGGCGCCGTCGTGAGCCTGCAAGCTTCCGCAACGCTGGAAGACGACGTCGCCAGTGACATGACCGCGTTGTCCGACACACAGGCCAGCCAGCTGGACGCGTGGCTTACGACGACGCGGCGGGACGTGCGGACGACCTCACGGCTACCAGTCTTCACCGACGGATCGCAGACAGAGATACAGGACAGACTGACGGACCTCGTAGCGAACGACGAGGTGCCGCCGGACGTGGTCGCGGTCCACTACGTGAACACCGGTACCGGTGAAATCGTCGCTAGCTCGAACGAGCAGTTCGTCGGCGTGAACGCCGCCGAGCAAGGTGCCCCCTTCGCGACGGACCCACCCTCGTTCAGCGACCCGGACGACACGCACGTCACCGAACCGTTCAACGTCGCCGTCGTCGACCACCCGATCATCGCCGTCGTCTCGCCCGTTCCGGGCGCGGAGAACCGCGCTATCGTCTACATGACGGACCTCGAATCGAAGGCGGACGACATCTCGAATCAGCGGTCGGGGTCGTACACCACCGTCGTCAACACCGACGGCGAGTTCGTCGCCCACCCGAACACGTCGAAGATCGGGACGACTGCACCCGTCTCGCAGTTGGAGCGTGAGCCGGTCACCTCGCTGGCCCCGGGCAACAGCACCTTCGTCGAGACGGGGTCGATGCTGATGGGCCTCACCCGACTGCAGTCACACGACTGGGTCGTGATGGTCCACTCGAACGCCGAACAGGCCTACGCGCTGAGTGACCAGATCAACTCGGACCTCGTCGGTCTCATCCTGCTCGCCGTCATCAACCTCGGACTGGTCGGGGTGACAATCGGTGGGAACACTATCGCCTCGCTCCGGCGTCTCTCCGCGAAGGCAGAGTCGATGGCCGACGGGGACCTCGACGTCGAACTCAGGACGTCCCGGACCGACGAGTTCGGGACGCTCTATAACGCGTTCGACGACATGCGGTCGAGCCTCCGAGAACAGATCTCGGAGGCCGAGGCCGCCCGCGAGGAGGCCCAGACGGCAAAAGAGGAGGTCGAACAAGAGCGCAACGAGATGCAGGCGCTCAGCGGCCATCTCGAACTGAAAGCCGACGAGTACAGCGACGCGCTGGAGGCCGCCGCGAACGGTGACCTGACCGCCCGCGTCGACGAGGATAGCATGAGCGACGCGATGGCCGACGTCGGGACGGAGATAAACGCCACGCTCGACGCGCTCGAAGGCACCATCGCGGACATGAAGGCGTTCGCGGCGAACGTCCTCCAGTCCAGTGACCGCGTCGGCTCGAACGCAGAACGCGTCGATCGGGCGAGTCAGCAGGTCTCGAAGTCGATTCAGGAGATATTCGAGGGCACCACCGAACAGAGCGAACGACTGCAAGAGGCCTCCGGCGAGATGGACAACCTCTCGGCGACGGCAGAAGAGGTCGCCGCCTCCGCACAGCAGGTGGCAGACACCTCACAGTCCGCCGCCGAGGTGGGCGAAGACGGTCGCGAAGCCGCACAGGAGGCCATCGAGGAGATGAGCGCCATCGAAGCCGAGACCGAGGAGACCGTCGAAGAGATTACCGCACTCGACGAGGAACTCGACGAGATCGGCGAGATAGTCGGCGTCATCACGAACATCGTCGAACAGACGAACATGCTCGCCCTGAACGCCTCCATCGAGGCCGCACACGCCGACGGCGACGGGGCCGGGTTCGCCGTCGTCGCAGACGAGATCAAGGGCCTCGCCGAGGAGACCAAATCCGCCGCCGGCGACATCGAACAGCGCATCGAGCGCATCCAGTCGCAGGCCGGCGACACCGTCGCGACGATGGAGTCGACGAGCGAGCGCATCACCGAGGGCGTCGGCACCGTCGAGGAGACGGTCGACGCGCTAGAGACCATCGTCGAGTACACGGAGGAGGTCGACACCGGCATTCAGGAGATAGACCGGGCGACCGAAGAGCAAGCCCGCACGGCACAGGAGGTCATGGGCACCATCGACGACCTCTCGACCATCTCACAGCAGACGGCGACCGAGGCCGACACCGTCGCCGGGGCGGCCGAGGACCAGTCGGCCGCCATCGCGGAGGTGGCCGACTCCGCCCGGGAACTCCGCGAGCGAGCGGACGACCTCGAATCGCTGCTCGACCGCTTCGACGTCGACACCACCGACACCGCGGGTGTCGGCGGTGCGACGGCCACGACGGACGACTGACAATGGACACGATAACTATCTGGTTCACGCTGGGACTGCTCGGAGAACTGCTCGGGACGGCCGTACTGGCCTACGGCTACACGCTCGTCCCCGAAGCGACGCGCAAGCGGTACCTGCTACTGGTGGCGATTCCGGGAGTGGCCATCGTCGCGTACGTCCTGCTGACGCTCGGTGTGGGCAGGATACAGGCGGCCGGGCACACGGTGTACGTCGTTCGCTACGCGGACTGGCTGGTGACGACGCCCATCAACGTCCTCTATCTGGGACTGCTCGCACAGGCTGCTCGCGACGATATCGCCAAACTGGTCGGCTTGCAGGCGCTGACCATCGTGTTCGGGTTCGCCGGCACGGTGGTCCCCGACCCGCTGAACTACGGCCTGTTCGCCCTCGGCGCCGCCTGCTTCGCCGGCGTCGTGTACCTGCTGTATGGCTCCGTAGCGTCCGCTGCAGTCGCGGCGCTCTCCGATCTCGAAGTGAGCCTCTACCGGACGCTGCGGAACTTCGTCGTCGTCCTCTGGATGGTGTATCCCGTCGTTTGGCTCCTCGGCGCCTCGGGAATCGGTCTGCTCGACGTCGAGACGGCGTCGCTGGTCATCGTCTACCTCGACGTGGTGACGAAAGTCGGGTTCGGCGTCATCGCGTTGCAGGCGTGGACGACGATACGGGAAGTCACTGTCGGGGACAGCGTCGTGACGGTGACCGCCGACTAGCGGCGAGCAGCGTTCGGAGAAACGGCGGACGAGACGAGTGTGACGATGCGGGCAGTCAGTGGATGCCCATCGCTTCGATCTGCTCTTGATACCGGTTCCGGATGGTGACCTCTGTCACCTGTGCCACGTCGGCGACCTCACGCTGTGTCTTTTTCTCGTTACAGAGTAGCGACGCGGCGTAGATGGCGGCGGCGGCATAGCCCGTCGGGGACTTCCCCGAGAGCAGGCCCTGTTCGGCGGTGGTGTCGATTATCTCGTTGGCCTTCGACTGGACCTCCTCGGAGAGGTCCAATTCCGAGGCGAACCGGGGGACGTACTGCTTGGGGTCGACCGGTTCCATCTTGAGTTCGAGTTCCTGGGCGACGTACCGGTACGTGCGCCCGATCTCCTTCTGCTCGACCCGTGAGACGTCCGAGACCTCTTCGAGACTCCGTGGGATGCCCTCCTGTCGACAGGCGGCGTACAGGCAGGCCGTCGCGACGCCCTCGATGGAGCGGCCACGGATGAGGTCCTCGTTCAGTGCCCGTCGATAGATGACGGAGGCGACTTCCCGCACCGACCGCGGGACGCCAAGCGCGGAGGCCATCCGGTCGATTTCCGAAAGCGCGAACTGGAGGTTGCGTTCACCGGCGTCTTTCGTCCGGATTCGCTCCTGCCACTTTCGGAGACGGTGCATCTGGGAGCGTTTCTCCGAGGACAGGGACCGCCCGTAGGCGTCTTTGTCCTTCCAGTCGATCTGTGTGGTCAGCCCCTTATCGTGCATCGTCTGCGTCGTCGGCGCCCCGACGCGTGACTTCGACTGGCGTTCGGAGTGATTGAACGCGCGCCACTCGGGCCCGCGGTCGATGTTCTCGTCTTCGATGACCAGCCCACAGTCCTCACAGACGAGTTCACCCCCGCCGTCACTGGAGATATTCTCCGACTCACATTCGGGACAAGTTTGTTGACCAGTGTCCTCGGACTCCTGCTCACGCTCCTCTTGGTCCGTATCCCGCTGGCGCGTCGGCCGTTCCATGTGTTCTTTTACGGAGAAAGGCCTATTACGTATAAATGTTTGGGTGGTTGGTACCGCCTAGAGGGGGGAAAACCCGCCGACCGGGGCTCCATAGCGGCCGAATAAACGCTTAACCCGAGGGAGTGCGGTAGTTGGTGCATGATTGTGGCCGTACTGGGGGCCGGTCCACACGGGCGAGCCCCAACCCGACGATGCGTGCGCGCAGGCCACGCCGTCCGTCTGTACGACGAGGACCCAACCACTGTGATGGACAGCGTCGACGCACTTGACCGAACCCTCGACGACGTGGCCGTCACGGACTCGCTCGACGGCACGACGGGACTGCAGAGTGCCGTCGACGGGGCCGACGTCGTCGTCGACGCCACCGACCGCGACCTGGCGTCTCGGCGGGACTTGCTCGCAGAGGTCGAGACGATGCTGGCCGAGGACACCCTCGTCGCGACGGGCGGGACGACGGTGTCGGTGACCGCTGTCGCGGCCGGGTTACAAGCACCCAACCGGGCAGTAGGACTGCACTTCCCGGCGCCGACGGCGAGCGACGTCGTCGAGGTCGTCCTCGCGGATCAGACGACGGCGGCGACGCGGGACTGCGCGACGACGTTCGTACGCGGTCTTGACGGCGTGCCAATCGTCGTCCGGGACGTGCCGGGGTTCGCCACCGCCCGCCTCGAACTCGCGAGTATCGTCGAAGCGGTCAGGATGGTCGCAGACGGCGTCGCCACCATCCCCGACATCGACCGGGCGGCAACGCGCGCCGACGCTGACCGGGGACCGCTCGCGCGCGCCGACGCCATGGGACTCGATACCGTCCTCGCTGGACTGGACGACCTGACCGCGCGACTCGACGCGCGATTCGACCCACCGGCGATGCTCCGCGAGGCGGTCGAAGCGGGCCGACTCGGGAAGCCGACCGGCGAGGGGTTCTACGTGTGGACGAACGGAGAGCCGACTCGCCCCAGCGAACTGAATCCGGCCGTCACAGCGCGCGCAGACGAGGTCGACGAGCGATGAGTGCCGACGACCTCGAGACCGACGACGATGGCATCAGTGAGCTATTCGACGAACTAGAGGAGTTAGCGACCATCGTCGACTCGCCGGAAGAACGCAGGCAAGTCAGAGAGGCGATGCGGGCGGCGGCCGAGGCTCAGGACGACGAACCGGTCGTCTTCGGTCGTATCATCTACGGGTTCGACCGCAAGGACCTCGCGGAGTCCGTCCTCGGGTCGCTCCTGTTCGGTATCCCGATGGCCGTCGAGAGCGGAACGGTAGAGGCCGGTCGCCACATCGCCCAACACCCGCTGTATCTGTTGGGGACGCTGGCCTCGGCTGTCGTGATGGTCATCGGTATCCTCTACGTCGCCGACTTTCAAGACGTCCGAGTGGCCAACCGAATCCTCGGGCTCGTCCCCCGTCGGCTTGCCGGGGTCACTCTGACGGCGTTCGTCGTCGCCGTTGCCCTCCTGACTGGCTGGGGGGTCGTGGAGTGGTCGACCACCGACCCCGCCGTCGTCTGGGCGTCGTTTTGCGTCTGTAGCGTCGCGTTCGTACCGATGGCGATCGGTGCGGCACTGGGCGACATCCTCCCGGGGAGCTAACTGTGGCACACTCTCGCGTGGTGGCGGCGACGTTTGGCAACCGTTAAAAGCCGCGGTCGGATACGGGGTGGTATGAGCGAGAGCCAGCAAAAGCGGACGCAAAAGTGCGTCTCGTGTGGCATCAACATCGCCGGCACGAACGCCGCCGCGTTCAAGTGCCCGGACTGCGGCCAGCAGATTTACCGCTGTTCGACCTGCCGCAAGCAGAGTAACCTCTACAAGTGCCCCGACTGCGGATTCACGGGTCCATAACCATGGGAAAGGTAGCCGCCAAAATCAAGATCATGCCGCAGAGCCCGGAAGTCGACCTCGACGACCTACAAGAGCGTCTCGAAGGGTCGCTTCCCGAAGGAGCGAAGATCAAAGGCTTCGAGCGTGACGACGTCGCGTTCGGCCTCGTCGCACTCCTCCCAACCGTCATCGTCCCCGACGACGCCGGTGGGACCGAGGCCGTCGAGGAAGCGTTCGCCGACGTCGACGGCGTCGAGTCCGTCGAAGTCGACAGCGTCGGTCGCCTGTAACCACTGGCTCCCGTTTTCGCGTTCCCCGAGTTCGGTAGCCGCGGCACCGCGAGAACCCGTGCCGCCCGCAGTCGTGGAACGCACGTTTTATTAGGGCGACCGGACAAGCGGTGAGCAAGAATGCCTAGTTCAAACGGCCCTCTCGAAGGTACTCGTAACAAACTCAAGAACAAGCCCCGAGACGGTGGTACCTCGCCGCCACAGCGCGCCGTCGAGCAGTTCGAAAACGGTGAGAAGGTCCACCTCAAGATCGACCCCTCGGTGCCCGAGGGTCGCTTCCACCCGCGATTCGACGGCCAGACCGGCACCGTCGCCGGCCAGCAGGGACGTGCCTACCGGGTCGAAATCGTCGACGGCGGCAAACAGAAGACGGTCGTCGTCAAGCCCGCGCACCTGCGTCGCCAAGAGAACTGAACTGAGCGATGACCATCTTCAAAGAGAAGGTCGACGAGGAGTATCTGACCGTCGCCGAGACCAAGGAGATCCTCGAGGACCTCGAGATGGAACGAGCGGCAGACGAAGAGCGTGAGATGCGCTACGAACTCAAGCGCGCCATCGAACACGTCAACCGCTTTGCCCTGCTCGACCCCGAGGAGTCTCTGGAGTTCGTCGAACAACTGCAGGAATTGGAGAAAGTCGACGAGGCGACGGCCTACAAGATAGCGAACCTCCGTCCCCTCGACCGGGACGAACTCCGCGCCGTCTTCGCACAGGAGCGCTACACGCTCACCGGCGAGGAACTCGACGACATTCTCGACATCGTCAAGCAGTACGCCTGAACGGCCGGGTTTCGACCCGCCGGGCGTAGTACGTCTATCCATCGCCATTAAGTGCGTTCTCATCGTACCGCAGTACATGAGCAGCACGGAGAGCGGTGGCGACGACATGGTCGCGGCAGTGCTCGACGTCCTCCCACACGGCCGAAGCGACGACGACAGGCCCCAGCACCAGAAAGAGCCGCTCGCATATGCCCTCGGTATCGAGGAGTTCTACATCTACGAACTGACGCTCTCGGACGACGCCGACATCGCGTTCGGGGACCGCATCGACCTGACCGAGTTCGGTCGCGTCCGGGAGCGAGAGTTCGACGACCTCCCCAGCGGCGCCCGCTCGGAACTGGAGTACGCCGTCGAGGAGATCGTCGAGGCCAACCAGCAACGATTCGTCGACTTCTACAACGACGCCCAGCCGATTACCCTGCGACTCCACCAGTTGAACCTCCTGCCGGGCATCGGGAAGAAACTCCGAAACACGATTCTCGACGAGCGAAAGCGAAAGCCCTTCGAGAGCTTCGAGGACCTCGAAGACCGGGTCAGCGGCCTCCACAACCCCAAAGAGGTACTCATCGAGCGCATCCTCGAAGAACTGCGCGAAGACGACCTGAAGTATCGGTTGTTCGTCCGCCGGAGCGAGCAAGGCGAGGGTGAGTGAAACGAACCCTCGTAGCGGAGCGGGGGGCGACAGCGACCCGCAGAGCAAGGCGAGGGTGAGTGAAACGAACCCTCGAAGCGGAACGGAGTGAACCGTGGAGCAAGGCGAAGGCGACGAGTAAACGAGTGAAGGCGTCCGCCTCGAAGCGGAGCGGCGGACCCGGACGGGTAGCCACGCCCGAGGCGGCGCGGGCCGAGTAGTCGGTCTTTTCAACCGCCGACCGTCTACGGAGTCACAATGACCGAGACGCCGACCGGCAGTCGCGACCCCGACGCGCTCGTCCGTCGGGCGGGCAAACGCGCCGACACCCGGCAGGACCAGCACTTCCTCGTCGACGACCGTGTCCTCGACCGCATCCCCGAGTACGCCGTCGAGACGGAGATGGACCTCGCACACGTCCTCGAAATCGGTGGCGGCCCCGGCGCGCTGACCGACCGCTTGCTTGCGGTCGCCGACCGAGTGACCGTCGTCGAACGGGACCGCGACTTCGCGGCCCACCTGCGCGAGGAGTTCGCCGACGAGGTCGCGGACGGGCGCTTGACCGTCGTCGAGGGCGACGCACTCGACGTTGCCCTCCCCGAGTTCACGGCGAGCATCTCGAACCTGCCCTACGGCGCATCGTCCGAGATAGCGTTCCGGTTGCTGCCCCACGGTCGTCCGATGGTACTGATGTTCCAACAGGAGTTCGCCGAGCGGATGGCCGCGGACCCCGGGACGGACGACTACGGCCGGCTGTCGGTGACGGCGGGCCACTACGCCGACGTGGAAGTCGTCGAGACGGTGCCCAAGCAGGCGTTCGACCCACAGCCACGGGTCACGAGTGCGCTCGTGCGAACGACGCCCCGGGAACCGGACTACACCGTCCCCGACGACGACTTCTTCATGGACTTCCTGAAGGCCGTGTTCACCCAGCGCCGGAAGACGATGCGTAACGCCGTCCGGAACACCGCCCACATCTCTGGACTGGGCGACCCGGACGCGGTGGTCGACGCCGCCGACGAGGACCTGCTGAGCGCCCGCGCCGGGAACCTCACGCCGGCGGACTTCGCGGATCTCGCGACGTTGGCGTACGACGTCGGCGACCCGGAGGCGTGACCGATGCGCGGTGACGGGGGGAGCGGCGAGACCGAGGGGTCCGGACGGCCAGCACTGGCCGACCAGCGCGGCGTCGAGTCGGTGTACCAACCGGCCGAAGACTCGGCGCTGCTCGCCCGAGCGGTGAGCGAGCGCGTCGACGACGGCGACCGCACGCTCGACGTCGGAACCGGATCCGGGTTCGTCGCGGCGACGATGGCCGAGGCCGGTGCCGACGCCGTCGGCGTGGACGTGAATCCGCTCGCCTGTCAGCAGGCCCGCAAACGAGGGGTCACGGCGGTTCGAGGCAACCTCGTCGACCCGTTCCGCGACGAGGTGTTCGACCTCGTGGCGTTCAACCCGCCGTACCTCCCGACCCCGGCCGAAAAGGAGTGGGACGACTGGATGGAACACGCCCTCTCGGGCGGCGAAGACGGCCGGCGACTCGTCGACCCGTTCCTCGAATCGGTCGGCCGGGTACTCGCGCCGGACGGCGAGGCGCTCCTCCTCGTCAGCAGCCTCACCGACCCCGACGCAGTCCGCGAATACGCCCGTCAGCACGGGCTGGTCGGCGAACAGATCGCGAGCGAGAAGCATCCGTACGAACGGCTCGTCGTCCTCCGGTTCGTGCGGAATTGATTACTTTGGCGCATTTTCTCGAATAGGAAATATTAAAGCCCGTCATTTCGTAGCCGAGTGCAATGACACAGATAGTCGCCACGACACCGGGCCTGTTCCCGCTACCGGACTGGGCCAAGGACGAACTGTCTGACCTGAAGGGGCATCAGAAGACGGACCTCATCAGCGGTGACGAAGGTGGAGAGATCGTCGACGCATACGACCGCGCTCGCGAGGAAGTGATTTCGCTCCAGCAGGACGCCGGACTCGACCGCGTCGTCGAAGGACAGCTCCGCTGGGACGACATGCTCGCCCACCCGCTTGCGGTCCACGACAGCGTCGAGACCCGCGGCATCGTCCGCTACTACGACAACAACAACTTCTACCGAGAGCCGGTCGTGCAGGACGACCTGACGGCAGACGGCGACGTCGCCGCCGAACTCGACGCCGCGGCCGAACTGGTCGACGACGGCCTGCAGGCGGTCCTGCCGGGCCCGTACTCGCTGGCGGACCTCGCGACCGACGACTACTACGGCGACGAGGCCGCCTTCCTCGACGCCATCGCCGAGTTCCTCGCCGGCGAGGTCGAGCAGTTCCCCGACGTCGAGACGCTGTTCCTGCTAGAGCCGTCGCTCGTCGAGAACGACCCCGATGACGGGACGGACGAACGCGCGAGCGAAGCTATCGACGCCGTCGCGAACGCCACCGACGCCGACGTGGTCACCCACACCTATTGGGGTCCCATCGAAGAGAAGACCTACGCCCACCTGATGGACGCCGACGTCGACGCCATCGGCTTCGACCTCGTCTCCGATCACGACAGCAACGTCTACAACGTTCAGGAGTACGGGACGAAAGACGACGTCGCCCTCGGCGTCGTCGACGGCCAGAACACGCTGGTGGAGTCCCCCGAGACCATCCGTGACCGCATCGACTGGTTCGAACAGCAGACCAACACCGTCTATGACACCGTCTATGCCACCGCGAACACCGAACTGTTCTATCTCCCCGTCAACAAGTTCGCGGACAAACTGGAATCGCTTGCGAACGCCGCTGACTTAGAAGAGGTGGAAGCATGACTGGCCCACGAGAGCAGTTCCGACCGGAGGATCACCCGAACGACCACTTCCTGCTGACGACAGTCGTCGGCTCCTACCCCAAGCCGAAGTGGCACGACCGCGCCCGCGAGATGTTCGAGGACGAGGACGCCGACTTCGGCGAGGACGAGTGGGAGGAGTCGAAAGACGACGCCTCGCGACTCATCACGCACGAGCACGAACGCTGTGGTCTCGACGTCATCTGTGACGGCGAGATGCGACGCAACGAGATGGTCGAGTACTTCGCTCACCGCATCGACGGCTACGAGTTCAACGGCCGCGTGAAGGTGTGGGGCCACAACTACTTCGATAAGCCCTCCGTCGCCGACGAAGTCGAGTACGGCGAGCAGTGGCTCGTCGAGGAGTTCGAGTTCACCGACGAGGTCGCCGAGCGACCCGTGAAGGTCCCGATTACCGGCCCCTACACGCTCGCGAACTGGTCGTTCAACGAGGTCTACGACAGCGAGGAGCAACTGGCCTACGAACTGGCCGACCTCGTCAACGAGGAGATAGAGGCGCTGGTCGAGGCCGGCGCGCGCTACATCCAGATCGACGAACCGGCGCTGGCGACGACGCCGGACGACCACGCCATCGTCGGCGAGTGTCTCGAACGCATCGTCGACGAGATTCCGGACGACGTGCGACTCGGCCTGCACGTCTGTTACGGCGACTACTCTCGTATCTATCCCGAGATTCTGGACTACCCCGTCCACGAGTACGACCTCGAACTCGCCAACGGGAACTACGAGCAACTCGACGTGTTCAAGGAACACGAGTTCACGAAGGACTTCGCGATGGGCGTCCTCGACGCACACACCGCGGAGGTCGAGTCCGTCGAAAGCATCAAGGACAACATCAAGAAGGGGCTCGAAGTCGTCCCGCCGGAGCAACTCACCGTCTCGCCGGACTGTGGCGTGAAACTCCTGCCTCGCGAGATTGCGCGTGGCAAGATGGAGAACATGGTGCAGGCGGCCCGAGAAGTCGAACAGGAACTCGACGCCGGCGAGATCGACGTCGTCGCGAGCGGTGCGGAAGCAAGCGCGGACGACTAACGCGGAACCGATCGGAGGGGTTCCCATCGAATAGCGAGCGGGGAACGCAGTGATCCGCGATCGAGTACCGTCACGAGCGGTCTCTTCTCGAACCGTCACTGTCGAACGCGGCTACCGGCCAGTCGCTACCACGGCGGGCGGATTTCGTCCGTCTCGCTCGTCGATCGAACCACCGATGAATACCGCGCGGTAGTACACCCCGCGATTTTTCGACGCCGGACGAAACAGCCATCGACCACTGCAGAAATATCGTTGTTACTTGTTGTCACAATGTGTCACGATATATACTCCGGAAAGTGCATTTTACGGCACTTTCAGACCCTATTGGACGTAGTTCCTTCGTGAGAATATATAGTTATTCGTATATGGAAATCTGGGAAAGAGTTTAGTTGTCGTCAGGAGATGGTTCGAACGAGAGGGCCATGACAGACGACACACACCTTCGGGCGGAACTGTATCTTCGCGGAGACACTTACGGCACGTTCGATGCCCAGCAGCAGGTGCTCAACCGGGTCAAGCGACTCGAAGCCAACGGCGTCTTCACGGACTCGATGGTCGCTGGTGAGTGGCAGCGCATCCGGACGATGGCCGAGGACAAGCGGTCCGGCGCGCTCGCGACCTACGAGGAGTTCCGCGACTGGGCAGAGCGGAACGGTTCGTCGCTCGAACCGGCGTTCGAGCGGCGGACTCGAAGTTACGTCGGACTGGACCGGATCGACGACGTGGTCGTGTTCCCCGTCGTCTCGCTGGCCATCTACGACGACAAGCAGTTGGAGGCCGTCTTCCCCTGCACCGACGACGACATGACCTACACCGTGGGTGACGCACTGGAAGCGTTCGAGCGTGGCGACGAGGACTGGCTCGTCCAGTTCGATTCGGTGACGGTGGGCCGGACCGAACCGTGGCTCGAACCCGGCGTCGAGACGACGCCCTAACCCCGTAGCGCTTCGACCGGTTCTTCGCTCGCTGCTTTCCACGCCGGATAGAGACCGCTGACGATGCTCGTCACCACGGCGAAGCCGAAGGCGGCGAGCAGGTACCACGCGTTCGCGAGGCGGAACACCGCCATCGCGTCGCCGACGGTGTAGTGGTTGATAGCGAGGCCGGCCCCGAGGCTGAGGACGACGCCGACCAACCCGCCGACGATGCCCAGCAGCGTGGCCTCGGTCAGCATCACTTTGAGGACGTCGCGCTTCTGGTAGCCGACGGCTCGCAGGACGCCGATCTCCTCGCGGCGTTCGACGGTCGACATGAGCATCACGTTGAGGATGGAGATGCCGGCGACGAGCAGCGAGATAGAGGCGATGCCGACCAGCACCGTATTGATTATCTGGAACTGCTGTTCGATGGTGTCGACGAGCGATCCGAGTTCGTTCACCGTGACTCGTTGCTCTCGGTCGTTGAGAGCGCCCCTGATGGCGCTGGCCGTCTCGTTGGCCTGCGTGCCGGTCCGAGCGGTGACGTACACCTGTGCGTACCCGCGCTCGTGGAAGTACGAGGGAGGGAGGATGAGGCGGCTGTCGGGGTTCAACCGGGAGAAGGCGTCGCCCGATTCGAGTACGGCACGGACCCTGACGGTCGTCCCGTTGACGGCGATGGTGCTCCCCGGGTGTAAGTCGTGTTCTTCTGCGATGGTCGTCCCGACGAGGGCGCCCGAGCGGAACGGTTCTGGGACACGCCCCTCAGATGCGTTGTATACCTCGCTGGGACGCTCTAACCCGTAGATGAACTCCGACGTGTTCTGCTTGCGGTCGTACGCGACCGGTTCGATACCCTGCTTGACCGGAGAGACTGTCACGCCCGGCCCGGCGACGCGCTGAATCTCCCGGATGTCGCGTTCCGAGAGCGAGGTGACGCCGGCGTCCCGGTTCGGCGAGACGGTCACCTGATTCCCGAGGTCACCGAGGTTCTGTGTAAACGAGTACTGCAGTGCGACGCCGAACATCCCCAAGGAAGCGATGGCGATGACGCCGATGACGATGCCAAGCGACGCGAGCAGCGAGCGCATCTTCGTCCGTGTGAGGTTCCGTCGAGCCATGAGTACCGACGGGAACCGGCGGTACAGGGGGTCAAGCATTCAGCACCTCCTTGCCGACGGTGCCGTCGACGAGGTTGACGGTCCGGTCGACGTACTCGTTGACCAGTTCGTCGTGTGTCACGGCGACGATGGCGACGTCCTGTTCGTCGGCGATGCGGCGGAACTCGTCGAGAATCTGCCGACCCGTCTCACGGTCTAGGCTCCCGGTGGGTTCGTCGGCGAGGACGATAGTCGGGTCGTTGATGAGCGAGCGAGCGATGGCGACGCGCTGTTTCTGCCCGCCAGAGAGTTCGTCGGGTCGGTGGTCCAGACGGTCACCGAGTCCCACGCGCGTCAACAGGTCCTCAGCGCGGGCGGTTCGGCCGGGATCACGGTCGAACAGGCGAGGGACCTCGACGTTCTCGACGGCAGAGAGCGTCGGGAGGAGATAGAAGTGCTGGAAGACGAATCCGATTGTCCGTTTGCGGAGGCGCGTACGCTTCCGGTCGCCGAGGTCAGTCACGTCGCGGCCGTTCAGCGTGAGACGGCCCTCCGTCGGCGTCGCGAGCAACCCGAGGATGTTCAGGAGCGTGGTCTTCCCGCTGCCGCTCGGTCCCATGATCGAGACGAACTCGCCGGCAGACAGCGAGAAGTCGACACCGCCGAGCGCTTCCAGCGTCTCGCCGCCGGTTCGATACCGCTTGACGAGGTCGTACGCGTCGATGACGGTCATAGGTCCTCGTCGTCGTCCCCGCGCTGATACCGCCGGACGAGGATACCCCCGACGATGAGGAGGGCGACGGCCCCGACAGCGGCGACCGGCAAGAGACCACTGCTGGACCGCTGGTCCGTCGGTGTCCTGTTCTGACTGGTGTCGGCGCTGCCGGCGTTCACCTGCACTGTCTGGCGCTTGCGGTCACCGTCGACGAGATACGACACCTCGACCGGGACCGACGTGACGTTCCCGTCGGTCCGCGCAGTCAGGTCGAACGAGACGAAATCGCTCGCCGGAACCGTCCCGACGAAGTAGTCTTTGTTCGGCGCCGCCGGTTCCACGCTGTCGGTGGGGACGACGCTGAGGACGACGCTGTTGGCCTCGGTCATCCCGAGGTTGCTCGCACTGCCCGTAATCTGGACGACCCCGCCCTCGCGGGAGACCGACAGGCCAGTCAAGCCGATAGTGCCCGGGGCCGACCGGAGTTCGGTGGTCGACGTCGCACGTCGCTCGGCCGTGCCGACCTCGTACCGAGTCTCGACGGTGACGTTGGCGCGCGGTTCCGAGAGAGTGGCGTTCAGACGGACGCGTTCGGACGACCCGGGTTCGACCTCCCGTACGATGGCCTGACGGAACGTCGCGTTGTCGGACGCGGCCGTGACGACGACGTCCTCGATGGGCGCGTTGCCCTGATTGATGACGTCGACGGCGAGGGCACGGTCGCCGCCGCTGCCGACGCCGGTCGCATCGAGGACGACGCCCTCGCGGAGGCCCTCGCTGCGAATCGTCTTGCTCCGGGTCACTGTCCGTTCGGTGTCACCGGCGATGGTGTACGAGAGCGTCGCTTCGAGTTCGTGCGGGCCCTCGCTCTCCGGACGGAACCGGAACGGCGCTGTCACGGTGTCGCCCGGACCGAGCGTGGCCACCACGGTCCGCTCTTCGAGCATCGTGACGCCGTCGCCGGAGACCGTTATCTCGGCGTTGGAGACGTTGGTATCGAGGCCGTTCGCGACGGTGACGGTACCCGACGAGGGGACGCCAGCGACGGAATCGTTGGCCTTGATATCGAGTTGCGGATGCCGCTCCCGAACGGAGACCGAGACCGGATACCGGAGCTGGACAGTTTCGCTAGCGTTGGGATTGTACGCGTAGACGAACACGCGCATATCGCGGGTCCCCGCCGTCTCGAACGTGTGTGTGAGCGGCACCTGAATTTCGGATCCCGGTGTGATGGTCCCGACGTTGCGCACTCGCGTATATTCGGTGATGCCCCCGCCACCGGCGCGGCGGAGCGCGATGGCCCGGATCTCGAGCGAGTCGCTGCTGCTCTGGAGGTTCCGTACCGTCGGTGTGAACGTGACCGTCTCGCCGGGAGCGGGCCCGGACGGCGTGACGTCGACGCCGGTGACCGACGCGTTGACGCCGGCACCGGCGACGGTCACCGGTACGACGGCGACGAGTATCGCGACCGCGAGGAGCGTCAGACGTCGCATCGTCGCCTCCGGGTCGGCCGAACGTTCGTTCGATAATCGATGCACAGAGGGCCGACTCGCGAGGGGAGGGCAACCGTCATGGGTCGGCCTGCGTATAGCTACGGATTAAAACTACTGAAATTTGTTCCCAACTCACTGCTGAACGCTGCTTTGGCGTGTCCGGAATATCTCCGTCGGCCGCACCGTCCCACACGGCCTGTGTAGGTCGACGGTCGCCGGGACCGCCCTACGAGTCGAAAAGCGGGGCGAGTCAGGACGGAATCGTCTCGATGAGACGTTCGAACTGCTGGCGGTACTGTGCCTCGGCGCGGGCCTGTGCGAGCCCCGACTCCTCGGCGAAGGCGGCGTCGAACCCGGCCATCCGCCACAACAGCGTCGAGAGCTGATAGAGGGGACGTCGGTTCTCGTACCCCTCCTCGAACGTCATCGGCCGCTGTGAGCGATAGCCCTCGTGGAACGCCGAGCGGAGCGTCTCGCGTATCTCCGGATCGCGAAACGAGGAGTCGACGAAGAGAAACTCCGTCTGTGCGAGGTTGTATTCCGGTAAGGCCGCCAGTACGTCCTGCCAGTCGAGGACGGCCGTGATAGGGGCCTCGGCCTCGGCGTCGAACATGAGGTTCGCCGGCCGGAAGTCGTCGTGGACGAGTCTCGGGACGCCGTCCTCGGGGACGACGTCTAGCGCTGGCTCGATGCGCGTCGTCGCACGGTCGGCGACGTCGGCGAACCGAGTATCGGCCAGCCGCGAGAGGTGGGTCCGGGTGAGCTGTTCGAAGTACTCGCGCCAGCTCCCCATCCAGTCGCGGACGATGAGCCGACCGTCGTGCAAGTCGAGGCGGCCGAAGGCCTCGAACCCGATTTCGGAGTGCATATCTCCGAGAATCGTACCCGCCTGTCGAAGGATTCGGGAGCGGTGGTCGGTCGAGAGCCCCGCGAACTCCTCGGCGAGGTTCTCGCCGTGGACGCGTTCGGTGACGAAGTACGGTGGGACGTCGACGGTCGGGTCGCGCTTGAACACGAGGATTCGCGGAACCGGCACGTCAGTCCGGTTCGCGACGTACTCGTGGAGTTTCGGTTCGACGTCGAACGGCACGTCGCCCGGCGGTTTGAACTTCACCACCACCTCGTACTCCTCGCCGGCGTGCGAGAGCGTCACCAGATAGACGTCGCTCTGGTGGCCACCACCCGGAGTCTCGAACGAGAACCCGTCGTAGTCGGGACCGGACTCGTCGAGAACCGCCTCGATGTCTCGTTCCGGCGTCGACACACTGAGCGGCTAAGCGGGAGGGCTAAATAAAACTGTCAGTCGCCTCGTCGCGTCGACCGTCCAGAGCCGAGGTGTGACTCACCGATAGCCCAGTTGTTCGAGGTGCCGGGCAGTGTCGTCGTCGACGGTCGCCGCCGCAGTCCCGTCGACCGCGCCTCGCTTGGCGGACTCGATTGCGGTCTCGAAGGGCGGGTCGGTGTCGGCGGCCGGGAGGCCGTCTCGCCGTCCGACCCTCGACTGCCAACTCGGTCGGTCGGCGTCGAGGGTGTACCGTCGCGTCTCGCCGGTCACGTCCCACACGGTCTTCGTGTCGTCCTCGTAGACGCACCGCACCGCGCGGTCCCACCGGGGGTCATCGGGCGGGTCGTCCCACGTCGGCGTGCGTCCGAGGACTTCAGCGGCGACCCGGTCGGCCGTCACGTCGCGGAGTTCGTCGACGGTGAGGCCGGAGACGAACGCGCCGAGACGACGAAGCGGGAGGTGACGGCCAGCGTTCAGCGACGGCACGGCACCGTCGGTCGGTGGATTCACCACGGCGAACGGGACGTGCAACAGCCCCTCGGTGAGGCTGCTAGTGTGGTCGAGGAGACCCCTGTCAGCCGGATACGCGAGGTTGTGACCGTGGTCGCTCGTGACCACGACGGTGGTCTCTCGGTCCGTCTCCGCGACGACCGAATCGACGAAGTCGGCCACGATGCGGTCGAGATAGCGGATCCGTGCGTCGTAGATGGCTCTGAGGGAGTCGACGTCGTCGGCGTACGGCCCCATGTCCGCGGCCGTGTTGACGGCCCACGTATCCAGCCGTCGGTCCGACCACCGTCTGGAGACCCCGTAGTCAGCCATCCCCCGCCAGTGCCAGTAGGGGGCGTGGGCGTCCATGAGGTTCGCGAAACAGACCACGGGGTCGTCGCGGTCGACGACCGCTCTGCGCGCGCGTTCGAGGACGGCGGTGCCGCCGTTGTCAGTGGGGGCGGGGACGGGCAACCCCTGCAGTCGGGGATGGTCGAGCATCGCCGAACGGACCCGCTCGGCGGCGACGTTGGCCAGTGCGCCGAGCGGTCGGTCACCGGTGACCGCGGCACGGACCGCAGTCAGCGTTCCGTCGGCGTCCCACGCGGGGTTCCGTGCGTCGGGGACCACGCACCCCCCGGGAACGAACACCGTCTCGTCGAAGAACCGGCCGATGCCGAACGCATCGCTCACCCACCGGTTCGCGCTGATACAGGCGGTGTGGTACGCGTCCGGGAGGTCGCCGAGGAACGTCTCACTCGGCCCGACGCCGTCGTAGTGTCGAGCGTGCGTGTGGACGCCGTGCTGGTGGGGTAACTCGCCGGTGAACAGACTGGCGTGACTCGGCACGCTCCACGCGCTGGGCGCCCGACAGCCACCGTGGACGAGGGCGGCCCGGTCACGTATCCTGTCGGCGTGGACGCAGAAGCTATCGGCACGGACCGTATCGAGACACAGGACGACGACGTTTCGCTGGGCCATCGTGACGAGAGCGGGTTGTGTGTCGTTAGGACTGCCCGCAAAAATACGTATCGTGCCCCGACGGAAGTGGAGGGTCTATGTACACGCAGTCCTCAGTCCCGGCCATGCGCACGGTCGACATCGACGGCCTCCCGGTGGGGGACGGTCACCCGACGCGAGTCATGAGCGTGTTGAACATGAGTTCGAACTCGGGATACAAGCCGAGCGTCTATCTCGACCCGGCCGAGGCCGCCGAGGCCATCGAGAACACGCTCGTCCCCGCCGGGGCCGACATCGTCGACGTCGGCCTCCAGTCGGCGAATCCGAAGTACGAGTCTAAACCCGTCGAGAAGGAACTCGACCGACTGGAGGAGGTCGCGCCCCTCGTCGACGAACTGGACGCCGACGTGCCCCTCTCGCTGGAGACCCGCTACGCCGAGGTGGCCGAGGCGGCCATCGGCTACGGGTTCGACCTCATCAACGACGTCTGTGGCTTTGCGGACCCGGAGATGAAGTCGGTCGTCGAGGCCCACGACATGCCGGTCGTAAAGATGGCGAGTCCGCCGGACCTCGCTGCCCCGGGCGCGTTGAAGACGATGGACGAACTGTTCGAGGCCCTCCAGCGCGACGGCTTCACGGACCAGACCATCATCGACCCGGCCTTCGGCGGGTGGTACGACGGCAAGGAGTTCGCGGACAACTGGGAGCTGTTCCGCCGCCTGCGGGAGTTTCGCGCGTTCGGCCGGCCGATGCTCACCGCGACCAACCGCGAGGACTTCCTCGGTGACCTCGCCGGGCGACCGGAGACGGCGGACCAACTGGCCGTCAGCCTCGCCGCGGCGACGATGGAGGTCGAACGTGGGTCCCACATCATCCGGACACACGACACGAAAGAGACACACGACGTCGTGAAGGTCGCGGACGCACTGGGCGACGAGCGGACGGTCCGGGCCGAGACGGAACCGGGACCGACCGTCGCCGAACTGACCGACGTGACAGTGCGGGAGGTAGAACGCAACCAGTCGCTCGGCGAGACGCTGGCCGGCGAGACGGGCGACGGCACGACGCTGACGTTCCTGCTCGGTGACCTCGCCGAAGACGAGGCCGCGAGCGTCCGGGCCGTCGCCGAGGTGGTCGACGTGGTGCTGGTCGAGAAGTCGAGCGGTGCCCTGTACCTCGGCGGGTCGGCGGCCGCCGTGAAAGTCGTCGCCGACAGTCTGGCCGAGGACGGCCACCGCGAACTGGCCGGCGAACTTCGCGAGTCACTGTCGCGTCGGGTCTGAGTCGTTAGGCCAGTTCGTCCACGAGGTCGTGGAACGACCCGATGGTCAGGTCGGGGTCGCCGGCGAAAGCGTCCCACGGGCCGTCGTCCCGGTTCACCCACACGCCCTGCATCCCGGCGTGCATCGCGCCGTAGACGTCGAAGTAGCCCGCGGTGACGTGGGCGATCTCGTCGATGGGCGTTCCCGTGCGCGCGGCGGCGTGGCGGTACAGTTCGGCGTCGGGTTTGAACGTCCCAATCTCGTCGGCACTGACCGTGTCCTCGACGAGGCCGCCGATGCCGGCGTGGTCGACCATCGAGTCCAGCATCTCCGGATTGCCGTTCGAGACCACGTAGAGGTCGTAGCCGGCGTCGTACAGGCGGTTCATTCCCTCACGCACGTCGTCGAACACGTCGAGTTCGTGGTAGACGGCCAGAATCTCGTCGCGGTCCTCGGTCGAGATGTCGACGCCGTGGGCGTCCAGCGCGTACTGCAACGCATCGCGGTTCATCTCGTAGAACGGCTTGTAGGCGTCGACGGCGTTGGCGATGAACGTGTAGGCGAGCGACCGCGAGCGCCAGAGCCGCGAGACTGGCTGCGGGTCCGGAACTCGCTCACTGAGTGCCTTTTCCGCGGCCTCGACGTCGACGATGGTGCTGTACGAGTCGAACGTTAGCGTCGTGACGCGGCCGGGGTCGAACGTCATAGCACCCCATTGGTGGGCTGGACGGAAAAGAACGGCCGGCCCATTGAACTCCGTTTGCACACCGCGACCCCGACGCGCCTGTGGGTTTATGCCACGCCCGCTCGCAGTCCGGGCTATGCCGGACAGGTTCGGCGTCGGCGGGGAGACGGTAGTCACCGGCGCGTCGAGGGGCATCGGACGGCCCGTCGCCGCCTCGCTCGTCACCGGCCAGACGCCGACCCCGCGCGGCGTGCCGCCAACAGAGGAGACACCCGACCGATGACAGTCAGAGACATCTACCTGCCAGTCGCCGCACAGCCCTCCGTCGACGCGCTCGTCGGGATGAGCCAACTCGCCGAAGACGCCGGCTACGAACGCGTCTGGCTCCCGGAGACGTGGGGCCGGGATGCCGTCACGACACTGACGAGTATCGCCGAACACACCGACGGCGTGGGCATCGGCACGTCGGTGATGAACGTCTACTCCCGGTCGCCGGCGCTCATCGGACAGACGGCCGTCACCTTACAGGAAGTGTCCGAGGGCCGCCTTCGGATGGGCGTCGGACCGTCCGGCCCCATCGTCATCGAGGGGTGGCACGGCGTCGACTTCGAGCGACCGCTCCGCCGGACACGGGAGACCATCGAGGTCGTCAAGCAGGTTCTCGACGGCGAGACAGTGAATTACGACGGCGACATCTTCCAGTTGTCCGGGTTTCGCCTGCGCTGTGACCCGCCGGACCCCGTCCCCCCAGTCGACGCCGGCGGCCTCGGCCCGAAGTCCGTCGAACTCGCCGGCCGGTTCGCCGACGGGTGGCACGCCCTCCTGATGACCAGAGCGGGGTTGAGAGACCGACTGGAGGACTTCGAGCGCGGGACGGCCCTCGGAGACAGAAACCGCGAGGACCAGCGTGTGACGCTCTCACTGCCCTGCTGTGCGCTCGACGACCGGGAGCGGGCCCGGGACTTGACCCGTCAACACGTCGCGTTCTACATCGGCGGCATGGGCACCTACTACCGGGACGCGCTGGCGAGACAGGGGTACGAGGACACGGCGTACGAGGTGGCCGAGAAGTGGGCCTCCGGCGAACAGGCGGCCGCCACCGACGCCATCGGCGACGACCTGCTGGACGCGATCGCCGTCGCCGGGACCCCCGAGGAGTGTCGGGAGCAGATCGGACGGTTCGAGTCGCTGTCCGGCGTCGACGCACTCAACGTCTCGTTCCCGCGAGCGGCCGAGCGAGACGATATCGAGGCCACTATCGACGTGCTAGCGCCCTGAGTCTGCCGTCACCGCGGACTGACGACCGGTGTAATCGAGTCTCGGCGGCCGTCGAGGACGCCGAACCGTTCGCCACGTCGGAGTTCGAGCCAGTGGAGGAGGCGTTCCGCCCACTGGAGTTTCCGTCGTTTCTCCGGGTTCACGTCCGGGTCGTCGAAGTCCCACCCGACGAACCGGAGCGAGTCGGCACCGAAGTGGTCGGCGAAGAAGGCCGCCCGGTCCCCGTCGGTGAATCCACCGAAGTTGTGGACGGTGTCGGTGGGTGCAGCCTGTGTCGTCGGGACGACGAAGGCAGGGTCGTACGTCGGGACGTGGTCCTCGACCGCAGGGACGTTGTCGCCGTGTGCGTGGACGAGGACGGGGGTCTCAGATTCCGTGAACTCGCGTGCGGTCTCGGGGTTCTTATCGAGGTCAGTCACCATGCAGTCGACGGCGACACCCACCGCTCGTAGTCGGTCGGCGGCCGTCGAGGCGGCAAGCACCACGTCGGCGTCGGCGGCCCGGTCGGCCCCGCGCTCCAGCGACGGGCCGGCCCCGGCGATAGCTACCGCCTTCGACCCGAGGGCGAGATTCGCCGGTCGGTAGGTCTCGCTGTCGGAGAGCAACGCGCCGAGTCTGTCGCGGGCCCGTTCGTCGCCGGCACGACCGTAGCCAAAGTCCGTGAGGATGGCGGTGTAGACGGGTTCCCAGGTGTCGAAATCCATAGCTGTCGCTATCAGTTCGGTGCCAGATAAACCGGATTGAGCCGAAATGGCACGTCCGTGTACCCCTACCCGGGTGCCCTTTCGGCTTTCACTCGGGTCTTCTGACGCCTCCGGTATAAGCTTTCTCTTACTCCCACCTGTCACACACGAGCGTCCCGGGTTATTACCAGTCCGCGACAGTCTAAAGGCGGAGACCCGTCTACCAAAGCGGAAGATGGATGAGTCGAGTGCCGATACGCTCCCGGACTCGCTGGTAGTCGTCTCGAACCGTCAGCCCTACAGCCACGAGTGGGTGGCTGGCCCCGTCGACGGCCCCGTCGAGGACGACGACGTGACCGTCACGGAAGCGACCGGCGGCGTCACGAGCGCACTCGACCCGCTGATGCGGGCCCGCGGCGGGACGTGGGTGGCCTGGGCCAGCGGCGAGGCGGACATGGCCGTCGCGGATGACGGTATCGTTCCCGTGCCACCCGGCGAGGAGTCGTACCGCCTGAAACGCGTCCCGCTGTCGGAGGAGGCCATCGACGGATACTACCACGGCTACTCGAATCAAGTCCTCTGGCCGCTCTGTCACGAGGACACCGGCCGGATGTGGGGAGATCCCACCTTCTGGGAGCAGTACTGCGCGGTCAACGACCGCTTTGCCGACGCCGTCAGGATCGTGACAGACGCCGACGAACTCGTCTGGTTTCAGGACTACCACCTCGCTCTCGCCCCCCGTACGGTACGCGAGGCGCGACCAGACGCGACGCTCCATCACTTCTGGCACATCCCGTGGCCGGCGCCGTCGGTGTTCGAACACTGCCCGCACGCCGAACGGCTCCTCGATGGGTTGCTGGCGTGTGACGTCGTCGGCTTCCACACGGCGGTGTTCGCCTCGCGCTTCCGCCGTTGTGTGGAGGCGACGCTGCCAGAGGCGACAGTCGACGAGGATTCGGGCGTGGTCCACTACGACGGCGCGCCCACCCACGTCGTCGCGAATCCGCTCGGTATCGACGTCGACGGCATCAGGAAGCGGGCCAAAGCAGCGGACACCGCGGCGGTCAGGCGGCGCGTCCTCGGCGAGACAGTCCCGGACCCGTCGGTTCCGGTCGTACTGGGGGTCGAACGCCTCGACTACTCGAAGGGGATTCCGGAACGCATCGCCGCACTCGACCACCTCTGGGAACGGCGCCCGGACCTCAGGGGGACGTTCACCTACGTCCAGAAGGCCAGTCGGACCCGGGAGGGTATCGCCACGTACCGACGGTACCGACAGGACGTCGTGTCGGAGATACAGCGTGTCAACGACGTCTACGCCACCGACGACTGGCAACCGATAGCGTACACGGAGCGGAAACTCAGCACGGAGACGCTCGACGGCCTCTACCGGGTGGCCGACGTGGCGCTCGTGACGCCACACCGAGACGGTATGAACCTCGTCGCACACGAGTACCCCACCGCCTGCGTCGACGGCGACGGCGCACTCGTCCTGAGCGAACTCGCCGGGGCGGCGACCCAACTCGACGGCGCGCTCACGGTCAACCCCCACGACATCGCCGGCATCGCCGACGCGCTCGAACGAGCGCTCGAACTCGACGACGACGAGCGCCGGGACCGACTCGAACGGTTACAGGAGAGCGTCGCGGCCCTCGACAGCCGGCACTGGGTCGAGCGACAGTTCGCCGCCGGTCCAGACTGATCCCCTGCGAGACAACGGTGTGGTTCGACGTGTTCGGTCGGTAGAGGTACTATGTACCGGAGAATTCGTATTTTCGATTCCCATTCTTCGGGAATTCACCCATAGATATATCCTATATTAAAGTATACTATTAGACATGAGTACGAGACAGACACTGCAATCGGAGATACTCGGCCGGGACGTCACCTTCGACTACTCGGAGACGTGGGTCGGCTACTCGCTGTTCCTCCTCCGCATCGTGATGGGCTGGACGCTGTTTCAGGGTGGGGTGACGAAACTCGTCACCTACCTCGACGGCAACCCGGAGAACAACTGGACCGCGGCGGGCTTCCTCGCCAACGCCATCCCCGAGGGGAACCCCTTCACCGGGATGTTCGTTGCGATGGCCGGGAACCCCGCCATCGACTGGTTGAACATGCTGGGCCTGACGCTGGCCGGGTTAGCGTTGCTCCTCGGGGCGTTCGTCCGGTTCGCCGCGTTCTGGGGCGCCGTGATGATGCTGTTCTACTGGCTCGCGTCGCTACAGGGTGGCCTGCTTGCGGGCCTGCCGGTAGCCCACGGCTGGGTCGTCGACGACCACATCGTCTACGCCGTCCTGCTGTTCGGCCTCGGCGCGTTCGGTGCCGGTCGCATCCTCGGGTTGGACAGCTACCTCGAAGACATGTCGCTCATCGACAACAACCAGTGGCTCCGTTACGTCCTCGGATAAGAGTCACACCGCGCTCTTTTAGTCTCGCTGCCGACTACGGCGGCGTATGGCCAAGGTCAACATCGGACTCCGCGGGTGGCGGTTCGACGAGGACGTACTGAACGACGAGGGCAAAGTGCGACCGCTGAAGACGCTAGAACCCGAGGTGCGCCAGCGCATCCTCGTGCTGGCCGACCGGGTCGTCGACCCGTGTGACGCCTGCTGGCTCGTCCACGGCGAGGAGAACGTCGAGGCGTGCAACGTCGCCGAAGTCATCTACGGCGAACCCCGCGGGTCGGTCGTCCTCTGTTCGGTCCACGAACCCGACTTCCTCTACTGGTTTCGCGAATCGGGCGGCGACGCCTACGCCGGGGAGCTCGAACTCCGCGACGCGTTCTACGAGTGGTTCGACGACGGGAACCGGGCCCCCGACGACTACGAGGGCCTCGACCACGTCGAGGAGGACCCCACGGCGCTCCCTGAGGCCCCGGACGCCGCAGAGGCCGTCCCGAGCCTACAGGAAGAAATCGACGAACTCGACGACGAGGACCTCGAAGCGATCGAGACGGACCTCAGCGACCTCGACGTATGATCGCCGTCGCCGTCGTCGACGCCGAGACGCCGGGCAACGTCGGCACCATCGCTCGCTCGATGAAGAACTTCGGCCTCTCGGAGTTACTGCTCGTGGACCCGCCGGAACTGGACCCGGACGGCGAAGCGTACGGCTTTGCCGGACAGGCCCGGAAAGACATCCTCCCGGAGGCTCGCGAGGTCACGTTCGACTACCTCGTGGAGAACTACCACACCGTGGCCTGCACCGCGACGACGAACGAGGACGCCTCCAACCACGTCCGCTACCCCGCGAAGACGCCGTCGGAACTCGCCGACTCGCTCGCCGGCGTCGACAGCGACACCTGCCTCGTCTTCGGCCGTGAGCGGGTGGGCCTGACGAACGACGAACTCGCTCGGCTGGACGAACTCTGTTCGATTCCGGCCGCTGCCGACTACCCCGTGTTGAACCTCGGACAGGCCGCCACTATCGTGTTGTACGAACTCCGGTCGGTGACGGTCGAACGCGACCAGCACCCCGAGGAGCTACACGCTCGGGCCGACGAGCGAGCCCTCGAAGGCCTCCACGGCGAGTTCGAGACGTTCCTCGACGCCATCGGTCACCCGGCCGAGAAGCAGGCGAAGACCCAGCGGATGTTCCGCCGCTTACTGGGGCGGGCCCATCCGACGGGACGGGAGACGCGGACACTCCGAGGTCTGTTCCGCCGGGCCAGACAGCGTATCGACCGGGCCGCCGCCGAGTCCGACCCCGAAGACGAGACGTGAGTCAGTCGATCGCCGGTTGGCGCTCCCGTCCCGCCGAGGAGTCGCCGTACGTCTCCGTGAGGTAGGCGTCGGTACGCCGGACGAAGTCACTGTCGTACGTCCAGACTCCCTCGTATTGCCCGCCGCCGTCTCGCTCGACGGCGAGCACGGCGGCCTGCTGCTGGGGGTCACCGTCGCCGTCGAAGACGACGAACCACGACTCCGATAGTTCGCTCGCCTCGCCACTGTGGACGGTCACGCCGGGGAGCGACGCGTCAGTGTCGTCCACGCCGTAGACGTGGACGTCGAGTCCGCTGTCGGCCAGACGCTCGTAGATGCGGGCGCTCTCTGGGTCACCGGTCAGCCGGGAGAGGTACTGGAATCCGGCGTGGAGACGGCCGCGGCCGACTCTGTTTGCCAGCAGTTCGATGGTGTGACTCACGTCGACGAGGAGGTTCTTGTCCGCCGCGGCGGCGCCGAAGACGGACCGGTCCAGTTTGGCCAACAGGTCGCTCGTCTGTCGCTCGGTGAACGCGTCGTCCTCGTCGGTCTGGATGTCGATAGCCGCGGCCAGCGCCGCCACCGACTCGCTTCCCAGCACGTCGTCGCCGTGGTGTAAGAGGGCGATAGAACGCGGTTCGGCCACGTCGAGCGACGCGTCTCGAACGGTGACGCCGTGCCTGTCGAAGTACCGCTCGACGGCTTCGAGGGCGTCCGGCGGCCCCTCGTAGTTACAGACCGTCAGCGTCGGCGAGTCCGCCCGGACCGAGTCCAGCACCGACCGGAGCGAATCGGGGAGCGGTCGGTCGGTGGAGTCGACCCGTTGCGAGCGGTCGGACGGGTCGGGCGACCCGTCCGTTCGGTCGAACGGCGTCCACGGCGTGGGTTCGGGTTCGACGCCCAGAACCCGGAGTTCGGTCCCGCCGTCGGCCTCCCTGACCTCGACGACGCCGTCGACGAACGAGCGGAGCCGCTGGAGGTGTTCGGGGCCCATCGTGTCCGAGTGGGCGACGACGAACCCGACGCCGTCGGCCTCGCTGATGCGGTTCGTGACGACGTGGAGGAACCGGACGACCTGCTCGGGCGATGCGTAGAGCGACATCGTCGTCAGCGAGAAGAGTCCGAACCGGATGCGGGTCGAGTACTCCGTGTACAGGGCCTCCAGCACCTGCGTCAGTTCCATCCCGATGCCGGTCAGGTCGGCGGGCGACCCGACGCGGCCGTCGAGCGACGCGAGCCCACTCGCCCCGTGCGAGTCGCTCACGCAGTCGACGACGCCGACGGGGAGCGTATTGGCCGGTCGACCGGCGGCGTCTGAGAGCGACGCCCGGACGTCCGCGGCGCTGGTGTCCGTAGAGAGGACGGCGACCGCCTCACCGTGGTCGAATCCGTCGGCGAGGAGTCGGGTTACGAGGGAGCGCTTGCCCGTCATCGGCGGCCCCACGACGAGCAGGGTCGACCCGGGTTCGAGACCCTCGACGGGGAGGTCGTCCCCGAGAGCGTACATACGGCTCGTACGACCGGGAGGAATAGAAGTGTACCGGCCCAGATATCAACGGGGAAGCACGTCAGGCGCGTTTCTGTATCTCCTCGCGCAACACGTCACTGACCGTGTCGCCGTCGGCCTTCCCGCGGAGCGCGCCCATGCACTCGCCCATAAGTGCCGAGAACGCACCCATCCCTTCCTCGGCGACCTGTTCCTCGTGGCGTTCGACGACCTCTGCGACGGCCGAACGGACCTCGTCCTCGTCGACGCCGCCGAGGTCTTCCTGTTCGATGGCTTCCTCGGCGGTGAGCGACGGGTCCGCTGCGAGCGCCGTCAACAGGTCCTCGATACCCTCGCGAGGCACCTCGCCGCTGTCGACCAGAACGAGCGTCGCACGAAGGTGGTCGTCTGTGAGGTTCTCGACCGGCACGTCGTCACGGCGCAGTTCGGTCAGCGTGGATTCGAGGGTCCCCGCGGCGAGCGTCGAGTCGACCCCGTCGGCGACGACAGCCTCGAACAGCGGCCAGCGCTGGCCGTAGGCGACTTGCTCGGCCAGTCCCGAGTCCAGTCCGAACTCGCTCTCGTAGCGAGCGACCTTCTCCGTGAGCAGTTCCGGCGTCTCGATTTCGGTCACGTCTGGCTCGACCGGCGGCACGTCCGTCTCGGGGTACATCCGCGCCGCACCGGGGAGCGGACGGAGGTAGCGGGAGGTGCCGTCTTCGAGCGCGTCGCGCGTCTCCTCGGGGACGCCCTCTAGTGCCGTCTCCGCTCGCTCGACGACGGCGTCGATGGCGAGTTCGGCCGTCTCGGGGTCGTCGGCCACGAGCGCCACGGCGTCCTCCGGACCGGCACCGACCGCCTCGCGGAGCGCTTCGACCTCCGCTTCGGTGACGCCGTAGGCGGGCAGTTCGTCCGTGTGGAAGATGCCGCCCGCGCCGTGTCGCTTGGCGTGGTCGGAGAACTCCGTCCCCAGCCGTCGGTCGGGCTGAATCTCACGGCCGACGAGGCCGTCGAACCCTTCCAGGAGGACCGCCTGCACGCGCCCCCCGCTGTCGAGTGCGCCAGCGATGACGCCGGAGTCGGTGTCCTCGAACGTCTCTGTCACGTCCGTCGGGTCGCCGACGGCCGCGTCTCGCTCGGTGAGTTCCTCGGCGATGTCGACGAGTTCGACCTGTCGCCGGACCTCGTTTCGGACGAGGTCGTCGATGTCGTCGAGGCTCTGGACGCCCTTGAGTTCGATGCGGGCCCCCTCGGCGATGGAGACGTTGACGTCCTGCCGGATGGTGCCGAGACCGCGTTTTACCTTCCCCGTCGAGCGAAGCAACATCCCGATTCGCTCCGCGGCCTCGCGGGCCTGTTCAGGGGAACTGATGTCCGGCTTGGTGCCGATTTCGACGAGCGGGATTCCGAGACGGTCGAGCGAGAAGCGGACGCCCTCCTCGGTCTCCTCGACGCGCTGGCAGGACTCCTCTTCCAGCAGCATATCCTCGATGCCGACCGGGCCGTCGCTCGTCTCGATTTCGCCGTCGTTGGCGACCAGCATCGAGCGCTGGAACCCGGTGGTGTTCGACCCGTCGACGACGATCTTCCGCATCACGTTGACCTGGTCGACGACGTGCATGTCCATGAGCTGGCCGATCTCCATGGCCGTCTCCATGGCCTCGCGGTCGACCCGGTGGGGCGGTTCGTCGTCCTCCTCTACGAGACAGGTCGTGTCGTACGCGAGGTACTCGAACTCTCGGTCGACCATGCTCTCTTCGAGGGCGGCGTCGTCTATCTCGCCGAGTTCGCTCTTCGTCGGGTGGAGATAGCGAGTGAACGACCGCTCGGACGCCTCCGGTTCGCGCAGTTCCGTCGGGCAGTCACAGAACAGTTTCGTGGCCGTGTCGAGTTGCTGGTGAATCTCCAGCCCGGCCACGAGGCCAAGGTCCTCGTAGTCGAAGTCGGCAGCAGTCATAGACGAGTGTCCGGAACCGGGGGGCAAAAAACGCACCCTTCCGGCCCTCGTGCTTTTGTCCGACGCAGCCTTGCACCACGTGTGCGTCGGCATCCGCTACTACTCGCCGGTCTGCTCGTCCTGAGTGCGGGATGTAGCGGTATCGGCAGTCTCGGTGGGAACCCGTCGGAGAGCGTCACGCCGGCGCCGGTGCCCGAGTCAGCGACGGACAGGCAGGCGCGTTCCGACCCGCCGCCGGGTATCGGCGAGGCCGGTATCGAACGCGTCCAGACGCTCGCTGCCGGCCACCGGATGGCCCTCTGGAACCGGTCGTACACGTTCTACGAACGGTACGAAGAGACGACCGAGACGTCGAACGGCACGGTCACGCTCCTCCGGAACGAGGCGACGCGAGTCGCCGGCCCTCGGCGATATCTCCACCGACTGCACCGACAGCGGTACCGGGCCAACGAGACCCTCGGGCAGTACGAGCAGACCGAGTTCGCCGACGGCGAGCGCTGGTACGAACGCCGGGACGACGGGACCGTCACCGAGACGTCGGGCACGCTTCAGTTCACACAGGACCAGTTCGCCGCCGAAGCCGCGTTCTACATCGAGCGGTACGTCACCGTCAGCGAGAGCCAAACGCGACGTGTTCGCTGGAACGGGGCGGAGTATTTCCGCGTGACCGGGTCGAACGGCACATCTCCCGCTGGACGGGACGTCCAGTCGTACACCGTCTCTCTCGTCGTCGACAGCGAGGGACTGGTCCACCGGCTCGACGTTCGGTATCGGACCGAGACGAGGACGGTGCGGTACAGTTTCTGGTACCGGCGCGTCGACCAGACCGGCGTCCAGTCGCCGTCGTGGGTCGGGGACAGACACGGCTGAGACAGGTCGGTCACAGTCTCACGCGGGACGACGGGCCCATCACTCAGCGTCTAGTCGCACGAAGGAGTGCCCGTCGTGACTGTCGTCGCTGACGTGAGCGTACAGCGCCCCGTTGGCGAACGAGAGTGGCCCGACGTCACCGCCAAGGTCGGCAGTGAACCGCGCCGCTTCGACGCGGAAACGTCCGACGCCGATACCGCCACCCGCTTCGAGCGCTCGTAGACGGTCACCGCCGACGTACACCGTGTCCCCGACGATGACCGGCGGATGGTCTCCGATGGTTCCGACACCGACTCGCCACTGTTTCTCGCCGCTGTCGGCCGCGACGGCGTGGAGTTCGCGCCCGCCGTCGGCGTAGACGGTACCATTAGCGACGCCGATGCCGCCCTTCGCGAACCCGCCGATCGCGGTCGACCACCGTCGCTGCCCGCGCTGTCCGAGCGCGTACACCTTGCCGTCGAAACAACCGACGTAGATAGTCCTCCCGACCATCGTCGGCGTGCAGTCGACGCTGTCGGGTAACGCGGTTCGCCAGTACCCATCTCCCTCGCTCGTCCCGAGGGCGTAGACGTCACCGCCCTCCGTCGCGGCGATGACGAACGGTGGGTTCACCGCGACCGGTTGACGGACCTGCCCGAACACGCGGCGCTGCCACTCGGTCTCGCCCGTCTCGCGGTCCAGTCGGGCGATGAGCTCCCCAGCAGCGACGAACAAGCCGCTCCCCTCGTACCCGACGGTCGGAGCGGCAGTCAGCTGGTCGTACTCCCGGGACCACTGTACCTCGCCCGACGCGACGTCGACCGCTCGAACGAGATCGTCACCGGCGATGTAGGCAGTGCCGTCGTACACTGCCGGTGCGGCCCAGTACGTCGCCCCCCGATTGCCCGGGTCGAGCGACCAGCGCTCTTGGCCGCTCTCGACATCGAATGCGCGAACGTCGCTACCGACCGTTGCGAAGACGGTGTCACCGCTGACGACCGGTTCTGCAGAGACCATGCCCGCGTCCACGCGCCAGCGCTCGGTGACGCCCGTCCGGGGCCCGGACCCCGCTGGAACGTATCTCGTGTGTTGTCTGTCGTGTCCGGCGGTCGGCCAGTCCGTCTCGTCGCCCGCGGCGTTCGCCGCGTCGCCGTCCCCGGAATCGAACGAACATCCCGAAAACCCGGCCGCGGCGGCGGTGCCTATCGACGCGATGAACTGTCGTCTGGAGGGCATCGTGTCGGCTTCCGGCCGGCAGGGTACTATCTTTCCGGTACCGACAGAGACGCCGGAGAGACACACGTCCCGGTACTGCTCACGGGACGCCGGTCATCGTTCCGCGTCGAAACCGGTTCGAAGAGCACTTCGTTCGAGACGTCGCTACTCGTCGCCCAGAATCCCTCGCTCGGTCATCTTCGCCGGGTCAAGCACCTCGTCTACCTCGTCTTCGTCGAGGTAGCCCTCTTCGAGGACGACTTCGCGGATAGTCTTGCCCTCGGCGAGGGCCGTCTTCGCCACCTTGCTGGCCTTGTCGTAACCGATGGCGGGGTTGAGCGCCGTCGCGAGCGCCATGCTCTGCTCGACGCGCTCTGCGCAGTGGTCCTCGTCGGCTTCGAGTTTGGCGACGAACTTCTCGGCGAACACCTCGCTGCCGTTGGCGATGAGGCGGGCCGACTGGAGGAAGTTCGAGGCCAGCACTGGCTTGTAGAGGTTGAGGTCTATCTGGCCCTCGGCGGCGCCGGCAGAGACGGCGGCGTCGTTGCCGACGACCTGCTTGTGGACCTGGTTGACGGCTTCGGCGACGACCGGGTTGATCTTCCCGGGCATGATAGAGGAGCCGGGCTGGTTCTCCGGTTGGTCGATTTCGCCGAGTCCGTTTCGCGGCCCCGACGCGAGTAGTCGGAGGTCGTTCGCGATCTTGTTCAGCGATCCGGCGACGGTGCGAAGCGCGCCGTGGGCCTCGGACATCGCGTCGTGGGCGGCCTGTGCCTCGAAGTGGTTGTCGGCCTCGCGGAAATCGACGCCGGACTCCTCGCTGATGTACTCGGCTGCTTTCGCGGGGAACTCGGGATGGGTGTTGAGACCGGTGCCGACGGCCGTCCCACCGAGAGCGAGTTCCGAGAGTCGCCCCTGAACGTCCTGTACGCGCGAGATTCCCTTCTCGACTTGCGTGCGGTAGCCCGAGAACTCCTGTCCGAGCATGATAGGCGTTGCGTCCTGCAGGTGTGTGCGGCCCGTCTTGACGACGTTCTCGAACTCGTCTTCCTTCGCTGCGAGGGCGTCACGGAGCGTCTTCAGCGCGGGCACGACGTCCTTTTCGACGGCCTCCAGCGAGGCGACGTGCATCGCCGTCGGGATGACGTCGTTCGATGACTGCCCGAAGTTGACGTGGTCGTTCGGGTGAATCTCGCGGGTGCCGATTTCGCCGCCGTAGAGTTCCGTGGCGCGGTTCGAGATGACCTCGTTGGCGTTCATGTTCGAGGAGGTTCCCGACCCCGTCTGGAACACGTCGACCGGGAACTGGGCGTCGTGGTCGCCAGCGATGACCTCGTCTGCGGCCTCGATGATGCACTCGGCCTTGTCTTCGGGAACCGTCCCGAGGTCGCGGTTCGCCTGCGCGGCGGCCTTCTTGACGATACCGAGCGCGCGGATGAAGCGGCGCCCGAAGGTGACGTCGCTGATGGGGAAGTTCTGTATCGCACGTTGGGTCTGTGCGCCCCAGTACGCGTCGGCCGGAACCTCCATCTCACCGAGACTGTCCCGTTCGGTCCTGAACTCGTCGCTCATACGTACGGTGGGTCGAACGCCCTCTCGTAAAACCCACCGGTACGCACTGGCACGGTCCACCGATTCACGTCGCGCCCGTGAAAATTTTGAGGTATTAGTTCAACACGCGTTGGCCGTTTTCCAGTCGAAATAGGGGTGATCGAACGCCCGCAGATGAACGGGGACCGATCGAGAGTTATACTCGGTATCGAGTAAATAATACCCAAGTAGGTATTTCCTGAAAACCGGCTCTTTCGGCCCCATAATTCCGATATACCACACCATGCTACAACGGGCCATGCGGCGTGAAGATACATTCACCATTTTTCACAATAATTCCCTGAAACTGCTGAATTCGGGCGTTTGAAGGGGCGGAGATCATGCATGAATATTCGGAAGCATTAAGTGTTGCGTGTATCCACTTAGGATGAGTTCGACTCCACGGTGACACCCATGATTGACGACCCCGTCACACACCTGTCACGTTCTCGTCCAGTCGGTTCGAGAGCGTCGTCCGGTGCGTGTCCCGTCGTCGGTCGTGACGGCCGCGTGGCCGGCGACCGATACGGCGGAACGGCGACGGGCGACAGTGGTACACCAGCGGTTTCGACGGCGGGCAGACGCGTTCACTGGTGGGTGAACGACACGACAGCAGGCAGCGGCGGACCCGTGACAGTGGCGTCCCGCTCGAAGTGTACGCAGGGCGCCCGCACCGCCGAAGTGGTGTACGACGAACTCACGTCCGCGTACGACTGACACAACTATGCGCGAGATACTCAATAGACTCAGAACTGCCGGAGATTCACTCCGGTCGGTGGTATCGAGAGACGAATCGGACGGGCAAACACTTGCGACTGATGGTGGGACCCAAGCGGCGGTGGGCGAACGGCGGCGTGACACCCTCCGGAACTCCCTGCCAGTGCAGTGGGAACTCATCGAATCCGCGCCGTTCTGGCTCCCCCCCGTGCTGCTGGCGGTGTTCTTCGTCTACGGCGCTATCGCCTGGAACGCCGTCCTCTCGCTAACGGACTTCCAGGGGCTCGGAGAGCCGAGTTACAGCCAACTGGACTTCAGCATGTACGCCCGGATGGCGAGCGATGGCGCGTTTTGGCAGGCGACACAGAACACCCTCGTGTTGCTGGTGGTGTTCACCATCCTCTGTCTGGCACTCGGGCTGCTCGTCGCCATCCTCATCGACCAAGGCATCCGGTTCGAGAACACCTTCCGGACCATCTACCTGCTCCCGATGAGCCTCTCGTTCGTCGTGACGGCGACGATGTGGTCGTGGGTGTACAACGCGAAAAGCGGCGTGTTCAACCAGTTGCTCCGCCTCTTCAATCTGGACGGCCTCGTCATCACGCTGTTGAAGCCGGCGGCGGTGAACGCCGACGTCATCCAGTGGCTGTCGTGGCACACGACGGCGCTGGCGGCGATCATCTTCGCGCTCATCTGGCAGTTCAGTGGCTACGCGATGGTCGTGTTCCTCGCCGGACTGCGCGCGATTCCCGACGAACACTACGAGGCCGCTCGCGTCGACGGCGCGTCGACGGTGCGAATGTACATGCGCGTCATCATCCCACAACTGCGAGCCTCCGCCGTCTCGGCGTCTGTGGTGCTGATGGTGTTCGCGCTGAAAGCGTTCGACTTCATCTACTCGCTCCGCGGCTCGCAGCCGGGTGCGAACATGGACATCCTGGCGACGATGATGTACCGCGTGGCGTTCGACAGCCTCCGGTGGGCGTACGGGTCGGCCATCGCCATCGTGCTGTTCCTGCTCGCGCTACTCGTCATCGGGCCGTATCTCTACAGCGAATACAAGCGAGGTGAACTATGAGTACGTCTACACGCAACCCCATCGAGTCCCTGCGGGACATGGAGAACAGCCGTATCGGGCTGTACGTCGTCTTACTGTTCGGCATCGTCTTCTATCTCTTCCCGATGGAGACGGCCGTCATGACGATGTTCAAGACGCAAACCGAGTTCGTCGAGACGGTGCCGTTCGCACCGCCAAGCCCCGACGGCTTCACGCTCGGTGCCCTGATGACCGCGTGGAACACGCTCCGGCCGGGGCTCGTCAACTCGATGCTGATGGCCATCCCGGCGACCATCTTCTCGGCGATGGCCGGGAGTCTGGCAGCCTACGGGCTGACGACTATCAGTTGGCGGGGACAGGTCGCTGTGTTCAGCATCGTGCTCGCGGGTATCTTCATCCCGTACCAGGCCGTGCTGGTCCCGCTCGCGCAGTTCTGGTACCAGATTCTGCCCGACCTGATGAACGGCTTCGTCAACACCGCGTTTGGCTTTATCACCGGCGGTAACTGGACGTACCCGACCCGAAGCGGTCACGTACAACTGCTGCAGCTATCTATCACCCACGCGGCCTACGGGACGCCGATGTGTACGCTGCTGTTTCGCTCGTACTACAAGGGCATCTCCGACGAGATGATAGAGGCCGCACGCCTCGACGGCGCCACGGCGTTTAGCATCTACAAGAACATCATCCTCCCGCTGTCGCTCCCGATGTTCGCCGTGACGCTCATCTACCAGTTCACGCAGGTGTACAACGACCTGCTGTTCGCACTGGTGCTCGTCAACGAGCCAGCGTCACAGGTGGCGACCCAGCGACTGGCCGCCCTGACTGGCGGTGTCGTTCAGTCGTTCAACACGACGATGGCCGGTGCCATCGTGGCCGCGCTACCGACGTTGCTCGTGTACATCTTCTTCGGAGAACAGTTCGCGAAAGGTGTCGCCGAATAGACGACGGAGGACTACACAATGGCACAACTCACACTCGACGACGTAACGAAAATCTTCCACGACGACGAGGGCGAAATCGTCGCCGTCGACGAGGTCTCGGTCGACATCGAGGACGGCGAGTTCCTCTGTGTCGTCGGCCCCTCGGGCTGTGGTAAGTCCACGACGCTCCGGATGATCGCCGGACTCGAAGACATCAGTTCCGGCGAGATTCGACTCGGCGGCGAGGTCATCAACGACCAACCGCCCGCACAGCGTGACGTGGCGATGGTGTTCCAGTCATACGCCCTCTATCCGCACATGACGGTGCGGGAGAACATGGCGTTCGGACTGGAGCAATCGACCGACATGTCCGAAGAAGCGATAGACCAGCAGGTCACCGAAGCGACCGACCTGCTCGGTATCGACGACCTCATCGACCGGAAGCCCGGTGAACTCTCGGGCGGCCAGCAACAGCGCGTCGCGCTGGGCCGGGCTATCGTGCGGGACCCGGAAGTGTTCCTGATGGACGAACCGCTGGCGAATCTGGACGCCAAACTGCGTGCGGAGATGCGGACCGAACTCCAGCACCTGCAGGAGCGACTGGGCGTAACCACGGTCTACGTCACGCACGACCAGACCGAGGCGATGACCATGTCCGACCGCATCGCGATCCTCAACGACGGCATCCTCCAGCAGGCCGCGACGCCGCTGGAGTGCTATCACGAACCGAACAACATGTTCGTCGCCGGGTTCATCGGCGAACCGTCGATGAACTTCTTCGACGTCGAGCGGCAGGGTTCGACGCTCGTCGCCGACGACTTCGAGTACGACCTCTCCGAGGAGACGGCGCGTGAACTGGGCGATAAGACTGACCTGACGCTGGGTATCCGCCCGGAAGACATCGAGGTCATCGACAGTCAGTCCGGGCGCCACGACTACGAGGGCGTCGTCGACGTCGTCGAACCACGCGGGAGCGAGAACACGGTCCACATGATGTTCGATACGAGCGACAGCGCGACCTTCATCGCCACCGTCGACGGGATGCGAGACATCGACTGGGGCCAGCACGTCACCGTCCGGTTCCCGGAAGAAGCGATCCACGTCTTCGATACGAAGACCGGCGAGGCGGTTCGGAACCGCAAACTCGATTCCGTCGAGAAAGTCGAACCAGTCGTCTGAACACGCCGGGTTTTTCGCTGTTCGGCCTCAGGTCCAGCGGTCCAATCCCGTCTGGACGACCGATTCCTCGATGCGCTCGAACCCGCGAGCGACTTCGTCGGCGTCGACTTCCCACTCCTCGGTGACGAACCGCCGTGCGGCGTCGAGGTCGGGGTCGACGTCGGTCGGAATCTCGTACTCGTCGGTGACGGCGGGGTCGAGGAACAGGGACCGAATTCTGTCGGCGTGGTCGATGTGGTCTCCACGAGCCTCTAGCACGCCGTAGAGGTCGCCGTGTTCGTGAATCTCCGTGACCGCCGTCTTGGGGCCGATACCTGAGATGCCCTCGTTGAAGTCGGTCCCCATGAGGATGGCGGCGTCGACGAGTTGTTCCCACGTGAGGTCGTGTTTCGCCAGCGTCGCCTCGAAGTCCATCAGTTCCGGGTCGCCGCTGGAGGTGAGTTGGCGCAGGGTGTACGGCGCCCCGAAGAGCAGCGCGTCGTAGTCCTCGGTTCCCACGTAGTCGACGTCGCCCTGCCGGGCCATGTAGGCCGCTTGCCCCTCGCCCTCGGCCGGGGCGTCGACGACGGGCACGTCGAGCAGACCGAGCAGTTCCCGCGTCGTCTCGACGATGGTGTCGGTGAGCCGCTGGGTTCGAGACTCCAGTTTCGCGACGCGGGTCGCGTCGCCGGCCTCGCGGGCATCTTCGAGTTGGTCCTCGTAGCGCTCACGCTGTTCGCGACGCTTCGCTACCTCGTCGTCCTTGAGGTCGGTGACGGCCCCGTCGAAGACGAACACGGGCGTCAGGTCGTGTTCGAAGAACTTCGGTAACCCCTGCACGACGCCGATGAGGTTCGCCACCTCCGTGCCGTCGGCCGTCGTGTACTCCGCGTCGCTCGTGAACTTGACCGTCGTCGTCAGATAGCGATAGAGCCAGTTGTGGGCGTCGACGGCGACGATGCCCCCGTCTAAGTCCTCGAACGACACGTCTTCGATGACCGCCAGCGAGCGAAGGTCTGCGTTTCCCATTGCCGGGCGTTGGTCGGACAGCGATTTGAATCTCCCGGGACGAGCAAGATACAAACGGGTGGCTGTCACATCCAACAGATATGACAGTCGTCGACACGCTCCGTCGACCGGAGTACACCGGTGCGAACCGCTGTCTCCCGTGTACGGTCGTCAACAGCCTCGTCGCCGCGGTCCTCTCGATACTGGCGGCCGGTATCGCCGTCGAGGTCGGGGCGACGGCACTCGCCGTCCCGGTCGCACTGGCCGTCGCGCTGCCGGCGGCGGCGGCCATCTATCTGCGCGGCTATCTCGTCCCCGGCACGCCGACGCTCACGAAGCGATATCTCCCGACGCGAGTCCTGCGACTGTTCGGGAAGCACCCGACGGAGCAGGCACACAGTCCCGGCCCAGTCTCGGAGATCGACGTCGAGAGTGTGCTACTGGAGGTAGGCGCCGTCGAACCCTGCGGTGACGACCTGTGTCTCACCGAGTGGTTCAGCGAGGCGTGGCAGGACGCGGTCGACAGCCTCGACCCGGACCGCGCGACGTTGCTCGAACGACTGGGCGTCAAAGCGTCGTCGGTCGAGTTCGAGGAGTACGGCGACGCGTTCCGCGCGTACGTCGACGAGCGCCACGTCGGGACGTGGGAGTCACGCCCGGCGTTCGAAGCCGACGTCGCCGCAGCGGCGGTACTACAGGAGCGGGCCGACGACTGGGACACCCTCTCGGTCGCGCAGCGCGGACAGGTGCTCAACGGTCTTCGACTGTTCGTCGATACCTGTCCGCGCTGTGGCGGCACGCCGACGTTCGGCACCGAGACGGTACAGTCGTGCTGTAGCGAACACGAGGTGGCAGCGGTCACCTGTGGGGACTGTGAGGCGCGCCTGTTCGAGTCCAACCCGGTCTAAGCGGGCGCGGGAACCACGGCGGGCGGGTCGGCGTCGCGCTTCTCGGCGAGGAACGACATTTCCGCCTCGGAGAGGTCACGGTCGCGAAACAGGTCGAGTCCGGCCCGATACTGGACAGGGTCACGGTCACCGGGCCATTCGAGTGCCAGTTCCCCGAGACCGCGTTCCTCGCCGCTGAAGCAAAACCCCGCACGGTACGCCGCCTGATACGAGAACGGGTTGTTGACGCCGATAGTCACCCGGTCGTACCCTCGCTGTACCGCCCGGCCGCGGACGAATCGGAGGAGTTCGGCGCCGAACCGCTCGCCCTGTCGGTCCTGTCGAACGGTGATATAGCGGACACACAGGGTGTCGGCGTCGGTGTGGTCCGCGTCGAACGCCGCCGCCGCCACGACGCCGTCGTCGCCGACGACGGCCTTCCCTGTGGAGGTCATCACGAACTTCCCGGCGTAGGCGAACCGTTCGTAGTCGAGGCGGAGTCGATGGCTGTCATCGGGCCATCCGAGCAGGGCGAACTCCATACGACTACTGGCGTCGTCCAGCGAGTTGTACCCTGCGGACGCCAGAGCTACTTTGTGGTCGCTCGGAGAAAGCGAACGTATGCACGGTGACGTCGGGGCGTTCGACCGGTTCGCGCCGGTGTACGACCTCGTGATGCCGCCGGCACGGGCGAGCAAGTTACGACGCGGACTCGCGCTGGCGACCCGAGAAGTCGACCGAGTCGTCGACGTGGGTGGCGGCCCCGGGCGGGCCATCAGACGACTCGACCTACCGGAGCGAATCGTCGTCGACGCCGCCCCCGGGATGCTCCGGCGAGCACGCAGTCACGGCCTCGCCGCCATCGTGGGTGACGCCGGCCGTCTCCCGCTCGCGGCCGAGAGCGTCGATGCGGTGCTGATAGTCGACGCGCTCCATCACATGGCGCAGGTCGACGCCGTCATTTCGGAGGCCGCGCGGGTCCTCCGTCCCGGCGGCGTCCTCGTCGTTCGGGAGTTCAATCCCGCGACGCTCCGCGGCCGGGGACTCGTCGCGGCAGAGCATCTCGTCGGGTTCGGTTCGGTCTTTTTCACGCCGGGCGAACTGACGCGGCGGGTGGCGACGGCAGGACTGCATCCGACAGTCGTAGAGCGCGGCTTCGGCTACACCGTCGCCGGCGTCAGGGAAAACGAGAGAGAAAAGTGATTCCGGGCCGAATCGGTGCTATGAGCGTCTCGACGGTCGGTCGGAGTCGCATCGAACTGTCGGCCACGTCGGCGGCACTCGCAGTCGGCGACGTCGCCGCGATACTCCTGTTCGTCGCCGTCGGCGAGTACACCCACGGGTACAACCCGTTCGTCGCCGTCGGCCGCGTCGCCGGGACGCTGGCACCGTTTCTCATCGGGTGGGTCCTCGTGGCCGGGGTCGCGGGGATGTACGCCAGTGACGCCACGGGAGACCTCAAGCGGTCGCTGAGCGTCACCATCGTGAGCTGGGTCCTCGCCGTCGTCGTCGCACAAGCCTTGCGCGCGACGGCGTACTTCCACGGTGACGCCGCACTCACGTTCGCTGTCGTCTCCGTCGGTATCGGCGGGGCGCTCCTGTGTCTCTGGCGAGCGAGTGCGACGGTCCTCCTCTCGTCGTGAAAATACGGTATTAAATCAAGCGTGTCGGTGCTGGTGTCCCCTCGTCAGTGGGCCACCGGCCAGCGGCCGAGCGTGGCGCCACGATTATCTAAGCTGGCCTACGTCGAGTGACAGCGTGGACTGAATCCACGCCTGATGGTTCTCTCGGTCGTAGATGACGAACTCCTCGTCACCGATGTTCAGCTCGGCGTATCGCCGTGCCGATTCGTCCGTCCCGGCATCACTCGTGTTGTCCGTGGCGTTCGTGCTCATTGTCCTGATGGCAGTCGGCGCCGCCCGCCTCACTGCCGTGATAATGCGGTATTTCACCGTTGTTAATAAGCACTATCCCCCAGTTATCACTCCGAAAAACCAGCCGCTCGGCCATTAATCACTACCAAACGGCGTTCTCAAAGACTGAAAACCGCAAGTAGAGTTGCATATACTCCGTTAATCCGACGAGGCGTTCGAACGCCTCGGATTCGTCCGGTGACCGAAGCGAAGCCCGTCCTACTGACACACCTCTCGTCCCGTCGACCCTCCGACAGTCCAGTCCCATCAGCCGTCGGACAGCTATCGTGTGGCTTTCCCTCAGTACTGCTCGCATGAACAGAAACCAACGGTACACATCTTCTAACCGGATATTCCGGCCACCTATATCGCCATAAGTTATAGGGATGCTTCAGAAACGCTCTGTACAAAGTACCAGATGCCTACATAGAATACTATGCAAGGATTACGGGAAACACTTATGTGCCCATAGCACGAAGTATAATTCACACTTATGACGGGTTACTACGACGTTGTTCTCGGACTCATCCCGCTCGCAATGGCTGGAATCACCGGTGTCCTCTCGGTCGCTGGCTTCGCCCTGACGACGGCGATTCCGATGGCATCAGTCGTGGCTGTGGGCCTCATCGGCCACGCGATGTTCGTCCGCGCTCCCGTCGATCCGGTTCCGGTCGACTCTCGGGCACAGTCAGACGCCGTCCAGACGGCGGACTGAGAGTACGCACCCGTCACAGATTTCTACTGCTGTCTCCGCGTGTCGCCACCGAGGTTAAGGACCGGTCGGCCGAAGACGGACGTATGTCGACCGACGCGACAGCGCTGTTCCTCACGAGCGACGAGATAGCTGACCTCGCCGATCCGGACGAGTACGTCGACCCCGTCCGGGCGGGCTACAGAGAACGGGGCCACGGCGCCCCAGCGAAACCCCGGACGACGCTTTTCAACGACGCCCCCGCCGGGATGCTCACGGGCTATCTGGCAATCCTTCCCGAGACGGGAGCGATGGGAGGCTACACTTACGCCGCCGGATTCGAGGGTCGTGACGCCCACTTCGCACTCCCCATCTTCGATGCCGACTCGGGCGAGCCGCTGGCACTGCTCGACGGCGCGAGCATGAACCCCCTGAAGACCGGGGCGGCGGGCGCCGTCGGTCTCGACGCTCTCGCACGAGCCGACGCTACCGACCTCGCGGTCATCGGGAGCGGTACACAGGCACGAGGGCAGGTCCGAGCGGCCGCGAGCGTTCGGGACCTAGAGCGCGTCGAAGTGTTCTCGCCGACACAGGAACACCGAGAGGCGTTCGCCGCCGAGATGAACGAGGCCCTCGATGCGACGGTGGCGGCCGTCGCCTCCTCTGCCGCCGCTGTCGAGGGCGCCGACGTCGCCGTGACGGCGACGAACGCCAGCGACCCAGTCTTCGACGGCGACGTCCTCGAACCGGGGACACACGTCACGGCGATGGGACAGTACCACCCCGCAAAGCACGAACTCGACACGACGACCATCGAGCGTGCGACCTACGTGCCCGACCTTCGGGCCCGCGTGACCCAAGACGCCGGGTCGTTCATCCACGCGATGGAGGCGGGAGCGGTCGACGAGGACGACGTCCACGCCGAGCTAGGCGAGGTACTCGTCGGCGACGCGCCGGGCAGAGCGTCCCCGGAAGACATCACCGTCTTCGACTCGGGCGGGACGGCCATCGAGACGGTGGCCGCCGGCAAGATGCTGTACGACCGCGCCCGCGAGGCCGGTGTCGGTGAGGAGATCCCCTTCGCGCCCGCGAGTAGCGCGATGGACTAAGCGAGGTACGGTGCGATGCCCAGTGCCTCGACGAGCGTGATTCCTGCGGCGAGCGACCCGAGGATGTAGCCGGCGATAGTACCGCCGTTGAGCAGCGGTAGACCGGCGTGCGCTCGGCCTTTCAGGACCATCCAGAGGAGGATCACGAGGCCGACGAAGGTGCCGACCATTGCGGTCACGGCCGGGAGTGGGATGCCGAGTACCATATCGACCGTCGCCGGTGCGAAGAAGGCGGCACTCGCTACGAGTACCGTCGGGATGACGGCGTCGCCGAGGCCGATGAACAGCGCGTCACGGTCGAGCGGCCCGGCGTCCTCGTCGGCCGCGCCGTCTTCGTCGTCGCCTGCGTCGCCGCCGGTGGCCGCATCGTCATCGTCGCCCGTCGGGTCCGGCGTCGTCGCATCGAGGAACGAGTACGACAGCGAGAGCGGGATGACGAGGACGACGGGCACCTTGAGGTCCATCACTCCGGACGCCAGCGTCAACATATGTTCGGTGCCGTAGACGCTGATGGCGTCGTAGACGGCAAGTACGGAGAGCAAGACGAGCGCCGGGAGGACTCCGAAACTGATGCCGAACAACCCGGCGCCCGCCGCGCCCATCACCGCGCCCGCGGCGTCGATGACGTACCATTCCGGGTGGACGAGCAAGCCGAGCCCCAGCAGGGCCGCAAGTCCGACCGCGAGGACGTTGACGCCCTCGACGACGAGGACTGGCGGAACCAACACGCGAAAGACGTACAGCGAGAGCCAAGCCCCCGAAAAGACGATCAGCGCGCGGATCAACTGGTCGGCCTCGTAGCGAAACGCCAGCAGCATCACGGCAGTCGCCACGAGAATGGCACCGATGTAGAGGACGCTGTTCGTCGGGTCTGAGGGGTCCTCGACGGCCTGATAGCCGGCGGATTTGAACGGCTCGACCAGTGCCAGCGCCCCCAACTGAACGAACAGGAAGATGAGTCCGATGAGTCCACATCCAGCGACGACACGCCAGCGCCTATCCATGCGACACTCTCCGACAGGACCGGGTTTGAGCGTTACGGAGACGCTTGCCCCCGAAGACGGTCACCGCGCGTACAGCGCCGCGCCGACGAGGGTGGGAAGGTGAACGCCGTCGTCGGGCGAGACGGCCATGTACGGTCGGTCGACGGGGCCGAACACGTCGACTACGTCACCGACCGTCTGGAGTTCCTCGTCTACGAGTGCCGTCCCGAGCGAGGGGTGGCTGTCGTCGGGTGAGCGGACGATAGCCAACCCCTGTGCAGTCCTGACGACGGACCCGACGCGTTTCATTCGCGAAGGGCCTGCATGTACGCAGCCACTGCCCCGAGGAGGTCCGTCTTGGTCGCGTCGTCGGCGTCTTTCACGATCACGCGGCCACGCACCTCGTACTCGCGTGGATAGGCTTTGTCACGCTCTATGACCGCGTCGTAGCCGACCTGCTGGACGGCCTTTGCTATCTCGTCGACTGTCGGCTCCGTGATGGCGAGGTCACGGGGGACTCGGCGCCCTTCGCTGCGTGAGCGGTCCGCGTCGAACGCTGCGGGCCAGATGACGTTCTCGACCATACCGGGAGTGGCCCCCGCGGGCTTATGTGCCTTTCCGACGGAGGGTCCGAGGACGCAGTAGGGGGAAACTTACATTACCAACTGGGATATGAGTGGGAACCATGGTTAATAAATCGGTGTTGGGGGTTTCGATCGTGGTGCTCGTCGCTGCACTCAGCGTCGGCATCGTGGTCGGGATGCAACTCGGCGGGTCGGCCGCCGCCCCGCAGGACGAAGGCGGAGCACAAACTGAGACAGCCGCCGACGGCGCGGCCGACGACGGCGACGGTAGTGCCAGTACTTCGACGCCGACCACTGAGACGCCGACGACCGAGACCGCGACGGCGACGGCGACACCAGTGGAGACGTCGACGCCACAGCCGACCGAGCGCGAAGCGTACGTGCCGGCGCGATACTACAACGAGACCAAAATCGAGGAGTTGGTGGTCAAGTTCGTCAACGAAGAGCGACAGGAGCGACGGCTCGACCCGATGTCTGCAGAGGGGCGAACCGCACGCCAAATCGCGTCGATGGCCCGAGGCCACAGTGTGGCGATGGCCGGCGAGGGAGCGACCGTCCACGAGATAGACGGCGTCGATAGCGCCGACCGATACCGGAAAAACGACCTCTATACCACCTGTACGTTCCAGGCGGCCGGGAAGCAGTTCACCCGCCGGCCAGACGGCAACGACTTCGAAGCGATCGGAAAGACCGTCGCCGGTCGAACCTACACCGAAGACAACCGAGAGCAGTTCAACGCCGGCAACCGCGAAGTCGCGAAAGCCATCGTCGAGAACTGGTTCGAGACCCGACCGTACCGCGAACGGCTGAGCTACGAGAACGCCGAACGGATGGGCGTCGGCATCAACGTCACCGAGCAGGGTGACGTCTACGCGACTGCAAACATCTGCGGATAGGGCGTCGGCGCTCGGACTCGGCGACACGTTTAAGTTCTGGGCACCAAACAATCGTGTTAGACGTTACCATGCAACAACCAACTGGAGACTCTTCGGCCCCGGTCGACCGGGCACTCCTGTGGGCACTCGCCGAGGTCGGGCCGAACTCCCCGACCGTCGCCGCTGCCCGCTGTCCGCTCTCGGTCGAAGCGCCGCGACCTCGGTTCGTAGCACTCGCAGAGCGGGACCTCGTAGAGCGCGTTTCACACGAACCGGTCTACCGGATTACCGACGATGGCCAGCAACTACTGGCCGCTGGGAGCGGAACGCCGCAGTCGGTCACGGGTGACTAGCGACGGCGCCAGAGAACCTGTCCGATCATCGAGAGAACCGTCTGGTCGGCCTGCGTGGTCGTGGTCACCTCGATGGCGACGCGCCCCCGGTCCTCGTCCCACACGTCCTTTTCGGCGACTTCGGTCCTGACCGAGAGCGTATCGCCCGGGTAGACCGGCGTCGGCCACCGGAGCGAGTCGACGCCGAGCGCCCCCATCGCGCCCGACCCCGATAGCTGATGCTCGACGAGCAGTCGCATCGTCATCGCCGCGGTGTGCCACCCGCTGGCAACGAGACCGCCGAACATGGACTCCTCTGCGGCGTCTTCGTCCGTGTGAAACGGCTGTGGGTCGTACCGGCCGGCGAAGGAGGTTATCTCCTCGCGCGTGACCTCGTAGGCGCCAAACTCCCGTGTGTCACCGACCGTGAGGTCCTCGAAGTACTCCATGGCAGACACAGTCCGTGCTGCCGCCTAACAGTTGCGGCGAACGGATACGAACCGCGAGAATCAGTTACTGGTCTGGTTCTGCTGGCTGCCGTTACCGCTCGACTGCTGGTCGGCGATCCACTGGTCGTACTCGTCCTGTGGCATCACCTGCACGGTACCCAGCATCTTCGAGTGGCCGGAGCCACAGTACTCCGCACAGTAGAGCTGATAGGTTCCGGGCTCGTCCGGCACCGTCCGCAGGCGGTTGTACTGGCCGGGGAACGCGTCGGCTTTCAGGCCGAGGCTCGGGACGTGGAAGGCGTGGAGCCAGTCGCGTGACGTCACCCGCAACACGACTTCCCGATCCGCCGGCAATCGGAGCGTCCCGGTCGACGTCGCTTCGGCGGTGTTACTGAAGCTCGAACCGTTGTAGTAGAACGACCATCCGTAGCGGTACGCCTGCACTTCGATGCGTTCGGGGTTCTCCTGCTGGAGGGCCGCCTGATCACCCGCTTCGGCGGTGACGTAGGGGCTCGCCATCACCTGATACGAGGCGACGCCCACGAACAGGAGGATGATTGCCGTCGCGATGGTCCACGTGATTTCGAGGCGGCGGTTCTCCATCGTCGGGAGCGGTTCGTCCTGATTGCGGAACCGCCAGACGGTGTAGATGAGAATCCCCTCGACCAGTACGGTAATCGGGATAGCGACGTAGAGCAGGCTCAGGTTCAGATCCCAAATCTGTCGTACCGTCGTCGAGGCGGACGGCTGTGCTGCGACCGGTTCGGCGGCGAGCGCGAGTAACGCAGCGCCGAACAGAGCGACCAGACCGGCGCGTCTCCGGGTCATGTGCGCGGCTTAGGATTTCGGGGATAAATAACTGCTGTCTTGCCCTCACCCGGTCTCTGTCGGTGACTCTCTGTGCAGTCGTCTCCCCCTCGGAAACGGACCGCTACACCGCCAAATAAAGGGTGTGCGTCTGCGGAGGCGGCTGGAAAAGCGAGGAGTCTAAGTGTCCGCCGCCGAAGGCTACACCAATGGCAGAGCGCAGGGCGTTCTCGGGACTGCTGGCCGCCACGGCCGTCGGCGTCTATCTGCTGGTCATCGCCGGTGCGACGGCCGCGATCACCGACGCAGTGACAGCATGCACGACGTGGCCGCTGTGTCAGGGCCCAGTCACGCTCGAAAACCCCGACCTGCTGATAGCTCGCGGACACCGACTGACCGCCGCCGCAGTCGGCGTCCTCACGCTCGTGACCGTCGGCGTCGGCCTCCGGACGGCGACCCGACGCCGCGTCAAGGCGGCGCTCGTGACCGGCCTCGCACTGTATCCGGTGCAAGTCGCCCTCGGTGCCTTCGTCGCGACGACCGGCGCTGCGGGACAACTCCCCAGTGCCCACCTCGCGACGGGGATGGCCATCTTCACGTCGTTCGTCCTCGCGCTCGCGTGGCATCTGGAAGCGGAGACGGGCAGCGACGACGACGAACGTGTCGCGAACCCCGAACCCGACCCGATGCCCGGCGACGGGGGCGAACCCACACCGACCCCGACACTGTCGGGGCGCGACCGAGTCGTCGCCACCGTCGGCGCTTACTTCCGGTTGATGAAACCACGCCTGATGTGGCTCCTGTGTCTCGTCGCCGGAGCGGGGATGGCACTTGCGGCGGACCCGGCACTGACGTCCGGTTCGGGACTCACCGTTCGTACCGTCGTCCTGACCCTCGGCGGCGGCGTCCTCGCAATCGGTGCCTCGGGAACGTTCAACCACGTCCTCGAACGGGACATCGACAAGCGGATGGACCGCACCTCGGACCGCCCCATCGCGACCCACCAGATTCCGGTTCGGAACGCGCTCACCTTCGGCGTTGGATTGGCGCTCGCGGCGCTGGCCCTGTTCTGGCAGGTCAACGTCCTCGCCGCCGCCCTCGGCCTGTCGGCGATTCTGTTCTACAGCGTCGTCTACACGCTCGTGTTGAAGCCCAACACCGTCCAGAACACGGTCCTCGGCGGGGCCGCGGGGGCGCTCCCCGCGCTCATCGGCTGGGCCGCCGTCGACGGGACCATCGGCCTCCCGGGACTGGCGCTGGCCGGCGTCATCTTCCTGTGGACGCCGGCGCACTTCTACAACCTCGCGCTCGCGTACAAGGACGACTACGAGGCCGGCGGGTTCCCGATGATGCCCGTCGTCCGCGGGGAGACGGAGACGCGCAAACACATCGTCTACTACCTCGGGGCGACGCTCGTCGCCTCCGGCGTGCTGGCGTCGCTGACGTCGCTCGGATGGCTGTACGCGCTTACCTCGGCGGCACTGGGCGCCGTCTTCCTCTGGGCCGTGGTGGAACTTCACCGCAAACAGACCGAGGCCGCCGCGTTCCGCGCGTTCCACGCCTCGAACGCCTACCTCGGGATGTTACTGCTCGCCATCGTCGTCGACGCCCTCGTCCTATGAGCACGACCACCGCGACCCTCGCCGACGGTTTGCCCGATCAGGAGACGCTCGTCCGGTGGGGTGCCGTTCTCAACACCGAGGTCTTGCTGGTGCTTGCCTACGTGAGCCTCGCTGACGCACCGACCACGGACCCGGTCACGCTGGCGTTCCCGTTCGTCTGGTTGAACGCGGCCGCGCTCGTGTTCGCGACGGTTCGCCCGCCGACGGCGTCGGCGCGGCGCAAGGGGGCGGCTTTCGCCGTCGCGGTCGGCTACTGGCTCGTACTGGCGTACGTGGGCGGCGTGTTCGGGACCGGGGGGCAAGGGACCGGCCTCAGGTGGATTCTCGCGGCCCCGCCCGGGTTCTCGCCGGGTCTGGTGTACAGCGGCACGACGCTCGCGGCGGTGGTCCTGCCCTGGAAAGTCGCGGGCTACCTCTCGCTGGCGTACCTACTGTACGTAACCGTGCTGGACGCGAGCGGGGGTCTGGCCGGCGGCATCCTCGGTCTGTTCTCCTGTGTGAGCTGTGTTCTCCCGATCGTGGCTTCGGTCGTCGGCGGTGCCCTCGGCGTCGGGGGTGCGCTGTATCAGGCGGCGATGGCCCAGTCCTACGGCACGTCCACGCTGGTCTACCTCGTGTCGGTGGGGCTGCTGTACGCCGCCCACCGGTTCGACGTGACGCTGGTCGGCCGCCTCCGGAACTGAAGCCGTTTTGTGCCCGGCCCTCGAAGCCCGGGTATGAGCGAAGTCAGCATCGAGTACTGCGTCCCGTGTGGGTTCCGCGAGCGTGCGTTAGACGTAGAGCGAGCCATCTTGAACGGCGTCGAGGGTGAACTGGACCGGATGAGTCTCGTGATGGGCGACCACGGCGTGTTCCGCGTCGACGTCGAGGGCGAGACAGTGTACGACAAGGACGAGCACGACTACGACGTCGACGACATCGTCCGTCGCGTGCGGGACCGACTGTAACCGCAGACAGAGCGGAACGGCTTTCGGCGGCGGTACCCGACGGTTGGGTATGGACGAGGTACTGGTCGCCGAGGACGTCCGCCGGGCGTACGGCGACACCGTCGCGCTCGACGGCGTGTCGCTCTCCGCGACGGCGGGCGAAGTGCTGGCGCTCGTCGGGCCGAACGGGGCCGGAAAGACGACACTCGTTCGGGCCCTGACAGGGACGACCGAGGCCGAGGGCCGCGTCGAGTTGTTCGGGACGCCGCCGACCGCCGTCGAGCGGGACCGTATCGGCCTGCTGCCACAGTCGTTTTCACCGCACGAGCGTCTCACTGCTCGCGAACTCGTCGCCTACTACGCGGGGCTGTACGACGAGACCCGGGACGTAGACGCCGTGCTCGCGGACGTTGGACTCGCCGACACCGCAGACACCACCTACGAGAACCTCTCTGGTGGGCAACAGCGCCGGACCTGCGTGGCGACGGCGCTCATCAACGACCCGGACCTGCTGTTTCTGGACGAACCGACGACTGGCATCGACCCCGCCGGTCGGCAGTCACTCTGGGACCTGCTGGAGGGGTTGGCCGACCGCGGCGTCACGATCGTCGTGACGACACACTACATGGAGGAGGCGCGGCGACTCGCGGACCGGGTCGGCCTGCTCTCGGAGGGGCGACTCGTCGCGCTCGACGACCCGGAGACGCTGATAGCCGACCACGGCGGTGACAGCCAGCTGCTCGTCGACGGCACCTTCGACGAAGGGGTGCCGGACGCCATCGACTACCCCGCTCGGACCGCGCTCCGAAACGGAACGCTCGTCGTCTACGGCGTACGCCCCGAGTCCATCGGGAGCGTCGTCGACGAACTCGACGCGGCGGGCGTCGGCTACGACAGTCTGACGTGGACAGAGCCGGACCTCGAAGCCGTCTACCTCGAACTGACCGGCACGGGCGTCGGCCGTGGCGGCGAACCGCGCGGTGACGAGGCGACGGCGGGGGGTGCCCGATGAGCAGACTGGGACGACTTCGCGCGGAGTCTCGCGCGGCGGCGCTGGCGTTCCTGCGTCGGCGGACAGCCGTCTTCTTCACGTTTTTCTTCCCGCTCATCATCGTCGTCATCTTCGGCGTCCTCGTCCAGACTCGACCCGGCGGTGGCGGTCTGTTCACCGAACCGCCGGCCTACTACGCGCCGGGCTACCTCGCCGTCGTCGTCCTGTTCACGCCGCTCTCCCGGGTCGGAAGCGAAGTCGCACGACACCGCGACGGGAACCGCTTCGAGAAACTGGCGACGACGCCGTTGACCCGGCCCGAGTGGCTCCTCGCCCAGACGCTCGTCAACGTCGTCATCATCGGCCTCGCTGGCATCGTCCTGTTGGGCCTGATGGTCGTCCTCACCGGGGCGGAGATAGCGTTCTCGCCGCTGTTGGTCCCGTTCGTCGTCCTCGGCGTGGCGCTGTTCTGTGGCGTGGGCGCGATGCTCGGGAGTCTGGCCGACTCACAGGACGGCGTCATCTCTGCGAGCAACGGCATCGCGCTCCCCCTACTCTTCCTCTCGGAGACGTTCGTGCCGCCGTCGCTCCTGCCAGCGTGGCTTCCGACGTGGCTCTCGCCGCTGACGTACTTCTCGCGCGGCGTACGGGCGGTGACGACCGGGGTCGGCGACTCGCTGGTCCCGCTCGCCGTCCTGACGGCGTGTGCCGTCGTCGGGTTCCTCGTCGGTGCGCGACTCCTCCCGCGGACCGACTGAACACCACCCCGGTGTGTGATACCGCGCGGAGCAACTCGCGACGTACCCGACCGACCTCGGCGGCCGCCAGAGGCTGATCGGCATTGCGGTACTCACCCCCGTCGGAGTCGCCCGCGTCCCGACTGCCTTCTGACACCCTCTCTTGTGCTATCGCTCGCACGTGATTGAGTCGAAGTAGGGCGGCAGACGCGTCTCCGCCGACGTTGCTACGACTCAATTGCGAAAGCGACCGCTCACCTCCGACGGTTTCGGATTTTTGTCATCGATATTTTATTTCTGTGCCGGTCCTAGACTGTCATAATCGAACATAACCGTTGGATTTATGTTGCACAACTCGTCTTACTGAGGTGGAAATGGTTAGTAGACAATCTCAACAAACACTAAACGCTCTCGGTCGTCGAGAGTTCCTCGGCGGCGTGGCGTCGCTTCTGGCAGCAGCGGCGTACACGCAAGACGTGCCCGAGGACGTAGCCGCACAGGTCACTGGTGGGGACGACAGTGACACACAATCGGTTTCGTCACCTGATGGCAGCATCGGGGTGACTGTCGACGTGTCGGGGGGGACGCCGACGTACAGCGTCGCGTTCAACGGTGCGACGTACGTCGACTCGTCGACCCTCGGCTTCGACTTCCAGAATCAGCCGACGTTCGGCGCCGGTTCAGACGGCAGCACTGGTACGACCATCACCGTCACGGGGAGCGAGAGCGGCACCGAGACGGAGAACTGGACACCGGAGTGGGACCAGTACGCTTCCGTCTCGCAGGACTACAACTACCTCCGTCTCGGACTGGAAGAGACGAACAGTCCGGGGCGGTCGGGGAACCTCGAGTTTCGGGTCTTCGACGACGGCATCGGGTTCCGGTTCGTCTTCGACGACGACTTCGCGGCTAACAGCGGCGCCCTCGTCGTCAGTTCGGAGAACACGCAGTTCAACTTCGCGGGGGACTACACGGCGTGGTGGATCAAAAACGAGTTCGTCAATCCGCGCTTCGAGCAGGAGTACACGGAATCGAAACTCAGCGAAATCGACGCCGGGACGCGGACCATCCGGCCCAACGACAACGAGATTCGAACCGGCGCACACACCCCGCTGACCATCAAGGCGGGCGAGAACGCGTACATGAGCGTCCACGAGGCCAACTTAGACGACTACTCGACGGCCTCTATCGTCGCACAGTCCGACAGCGGTGGGACGGACTTCACGACGCAACTCGCGCCGCTTCCGGACAACACGAAGGCGTCCCTGCAGGCACCGAACACGACGCCGTGGCGGACCATCCAGTTCGCCACGAGTCCCGGAGACCTCGTGGAATCCTCGCTCATCCCGCTGTTGAACGAGGACCGCGACGACTCCGCGTTGCCGAGCGACGGCAACGGCGGCGTCGACACGAGTTGGCTGACCCCGAAGAAGTACATCGGCATCTGGTGGACGATGATCGCCGGCAACGCCAAGTGGGAGTACAAGACCGACAGCGAGATATCGAACAACGGCAACGACCCGGCCGCGTACATCCACGGGGCGCGCACCGAGCGGATGAAACGATACATGCGCTTTGCCAGCCAGAACAGCATCGACAGCGTGCTGGCCGAAGGCTGGAACAAGGGGTGGGACTCCTACGGGTCCGACGCCAGCGACACCGGCGCGTCACTGGAGATGGGCGTGGCCGATTCGTACCCTGATTTCGACGTGTCGACGGTGACCAACTACGGGTCGTCCCTCTCGAACCCCGTGGAGTTCACCATCCACAACGAGACGTCGGGGAACATCCCGAACTACGAGACCGAGATACTGAGCGACGGCATCTTCTCGCAGTACGACGACGCCGGCATCCACTCAATCAAGAACGGCTACGTCTCGGACCCCGGCCTGTTCGGGGACAACCAGTCGACGCCGAGCCACAACCAGCACTGTCAACTGGCGGTCAACCACCATCGGACCGTCATCGAGGAGGCTGCCGGCGAACGCCAGATGCTGGAGATTCACGAGGGCATCAAGCCCACGGGTGAACGACGCACGTATCCGAACGTCGCCGCCCGCGAAGTCGTCGAAGCACAGGAGTACGACGGCTTCGGTGCGCTCGGCTCGAACGTCGGCCGGGAACACCACGTCACGCTCCCGTTCACCCGGATGCTTGCCGGCCCGACGAGTTACCAGCCCGGCATCTTCGACATCACGTTCAACGACTCGACCGGCGATCAGGTGCAGACGACCCGCGCGAAGCAACTCGCGATGTACCCCACGTACAATGCGGGCATCCAGATGGCCGCAGACCGGGTCGAGGCGTACATCAGCGACGAGTTCGAGGTCGGCGAGTACGTCCAGGCTCCGTCGGGCACGCTCGATGGAATGATCACCGCGGACGACTGGCGCAACGCCTTCGGGACCCATTACGTCCCGGTCGACCCCAACCGCGAGGCGTCGGGGTCGAAGGTGTCGTTCACGGTGAAGAACGTCCCGAGCGCGGGCACCTATACGCTCCACCTGCGCTATGCCAGCGACGACACGGAGAACGCCCAGCGAGTCATCGACAACGGCAACCCGCAATTCACGCTCGACGTCAACGGCTCGACACAGACCGTCTCGCCGTCGTTCACCGACTACTGGGACGACTGGCAGATTCACTCGGTCGACGTCGAACTCGCTCAGGGCGACAACACCGTCGCTATCGTCGTCGACTACGACGACTCCGGCGACACGTTCACGGGCGACGTCGGCGGCATCAACGTGAACACGGTCGGCATCACAGCGAAGGGCGCCAGCGCGCCGTTCCCGGCGACCTACACCGACCTGACCGACAGTCAGGTCGCAAACGAGAACGTCGAGTCCGAACCGGACTTCGAGTACATCGAGGACGTGCCCGCCGGTGGCTGGGACGAGACCGTCGTCGTCGACTCGTCCATCGGCGACTACATCGTCACTGCCCGCCGCAAGGGCGAGGAATGGTACGTCGGCGCGATGACCGACGGTAGCGGGCGCGCGGTGGAGGCGCCGCTTGACTTCCTCGCGTCGAAGACGAACGGGTGGAAGATGGAGATGTACACCGACGCAGCCGGGACGGACGTCGATACGAACCCGACAGCGATTCGCCACACCGAGTCCATCGTCACCACCGGCGACACGGTACTGGCGACGATGGGGCGCAGTGGTGGGGTCGCACTCCGCTTGACACCGGCGACGTCGAACGAGGCGTCGACCCTCTCGGCGTACGCCCAACCGACACAGACGATAGACAGCGTCAACTTCACTACGACCCAGCCGGGACTGGGCAAGTCGTTCATCGAAGTCACGGCGTCACACGACGGGAACAACGACTTCGTGGGAGGGACGCCGATCGACATCCAGCTCGGTGGCGAGACGGACGCAATCGAGAACATCCGGCTCGCACCCTCGGCGACGACCGGGGAGACGTTCACCCTTGGCTACAACATCACGCAGGCGGGCTCCTACACGGTCACGCTGGTCGACCGATTGACGGGCACCCAACTAGCCCAACAGAGTATCACCGTCCAGCCGGGCGACCTCGTCGCCGAGTACACAGACCCCGGCGACGACGGACTCGGTGCCGGCTACGGGTTCCCCGAGAGCCAGAAAGGGTCGACGTTCCGTGACGGCGCGTTCGACCTCGAGAAGTTCACCATCTACGAGGACGAGTCGAAGTACTACTTCCAGTACGACGTCGCGAACCTCTACGACGTGTTCGGCGGCGATTTCTCGCCGCACTACTTCGTGCTGTGGGTCCGGGACTCGACCCGGTCTGACGGAAGCCTGACCGAGAACGGGGACATCGGCCTGCAGGCGAACTTCGCGTCGGCGTGGCACTACCGCGTCGCAGTGAGCGGGTTCGCTTCGAGCGCCATCGACAGTGATGGGAACGACCTGACCACCGGCAGTGGAACGGTCAGCATCGATCCGTTCGTCAACCGCGACAGCAACACGGTCATCCTGCCCGTAGAGAAGGCGGCGTTCGACGACATCAACGTCGCGGACATGGAGGTCCTTCCGGTCGTCGGGTCCGAGCGGTTCGGCGGCTTCCGTCCCGTCGTAAACAGCGTCGACGACGTCGGGATCAGTGACCCCATCGTCGGCGCGAAAGCCGGTGCCGCCGACAACGCGCCACGCGTCATGGACGTACTCGTCCCGCCGCGGTCCGACGAGACGCAGGACGAACTGCTCTACTACGACGACGACACGCGCGCGACCCTGCCGTTCACACAGGTGTACCGAGCGGAACTCGGAACGGACACCGAACGTATCGCCACGCTGGCCGACGACACCGGCGACCCGTACGGGCCGGCCACGTCCGCCGACGGAGCGAACGCGTTCAGCTACCCCTCGACGGACGACATAACCCCCGAAGACTACGATATGGAACGGGTGGTCGTCTACGACGACGGGTCGAACTACCGGTTCCACGTCCATCTCCCGAAGCTTCGGGACCCGTTCGGTGGTGACTACGGCTACGGGCTCCAGCACATCCAGATATACGTCCGCGATACGGGTGCAGCCAACTCGAACACCTACAGTCGAGAGGGCGTCCACGCCGGTGGCAGTGCCGAGAACGTCTTCGAGGAGGCCTACCACCGTCGTATCGTCGCACACGGGTTCGCTTCGAGTACCGACGTCCCGAACAGCACCGCGAAGATTCCGGTCGTCGAGGACGGGAGTTGGAACGTCGTCGCCGACGCGGACAGCGGGGTGAGTACGAGAGCGGTCGACCTGTTCTCCGCAATCGAGATTACGGTTCCGAAGTCGACTATCCCGTCCGGCATCCGCGGGGCAGATATCGTCCCGATGATGTTCAGTTACAACGGCTTCGGAACGGCCGGTATCCGTCAGGTGCAGGCGAGTAGTGGCAGCTACGCGTTCGGTGGTGGCTCCAACGGGAACCACAACAACGTCATCGACGTCATCCTGCCCGACGGCGCCTCGCAGGCCGACGTCCTCGACCCGACGGCAAACGACATCACCGGCGACGACGACTTCGACGGCTACGACATCCCGTTCGTCGACGGGGACGCTGTCGCGAACAGCATCCGAGAAGCGGTCGCCGGGGCCGACGATGCCCCAGTCTCCAGCACCCACTTCGAGACGGTGCGTGACGCCTACGAGTCGAACAGCGCGGTGCCGGGCACGGGAGGACTGGTACCCGACTACAGCGACCTCCGCGATATCGCCTCGGAGGTGGCGGACCAATGAGCGACGCGCCCGAGCGCAAGCTCCTCGCGCTCTCGGTCGCAGTGCTCGCGGTGTTTGCGATTCCCGCGGGCGTGCTCGCGCCAGTCGGGTCGGCGAGCGCGGTCGGCAACGCGGCCGGCAACTGGCAGACCTTCCAGTTCGACCAGCAAAACACCGGGAACGCCTCCGACGCGCCCGACTACGCCAGCGTCACGAGCGGGTGGCGTGCAGGCAATCAGGGAACCGACGTCGCTTCCGGACCGACCGTCAGCGGCGATACGGTCTACGTCGGTGACGGCTCGGCCGTGAAGGCCTACGCCGAGGGCGACGGCTCGCTGTCGTGGGAGACCAGCGTCGACGGGCCGGTGTTCGGCTCGCCCGCCTACGACGGCGGCAGCATCTACGTCGCGACGGACGGCGGCAGCGTCTATGCACTGGACGCGGCCACCGGTGCCATCACGTGGCAACGTAGTACCGACAGCAACGGCGCCGACTTCGGCTCGTTTGCCGGTTCCGTCACTGTCGGGAACGGCGGGAGCCTCTACGTCGCGAGCGAGGACGGTCACGTCTACAAGCTATCGAACGACGGCACACAGGTCAGTGCCGCCTACGACATGGGCAGTCCCGCCGGCGCGATGACGCCGGCGGTGTACGGCGACCGCGTCTACGTCGGTGACCGCAGCGGCACCCTGCACATGCTCTCTGCGGGCGACCTGAGCGCCCAGAGTACGAACGACGTCGCGAGCGGGGCGCTGAACTCGCCGGCCGTCACCGAGGACGGCCAGCGAATCGTCGTCACCGCGAGTGACGGGACGGTCGCGGCCTACGACACGGACGGCAACCAGCAGTGGGCCGACACCAGTTCGTACGGCAGCAGCTTCGCCAGCCCCGCCATCCACAAAGGGATGGCCGTCGTGGGGACGACCGACGGCACCGTCGCCGCACACGATATCGATAGCTCCGGGAGTCAGCAGTGGACCGCGACTGTCGATACCAAAAACACCTTCGGCGCGTCGGTGACGACTGCCAACGGGACCGTCTTCGTGGGTACCGACACCGGTGACGTGTCCCTGCTCGACGCCAGTGACGGCAGTACGAAGGCGCGTGCGACGGCGGCCTCGTCGGCGATGGCGACCGCACCGACCGTGGCCGACGACGCGCTGTACGTCGGTACCGACGACGGCGCAGTCGTGCAGTTCCTCGACGCCAACGCGGCCTTCTCGGTCACGGGCATCAGCGCTCCCGGTGGCGTCACCGAGGGTGATATCGGAACCGTCGAAGCGGACGTCTCGAACGCCGGGACGGCAGACGGGACCTACACCGCACGACTGACCGTCGACGGACAGGTCGTCGACACCGAGCGCGTCAGTATCGCGAAAGGGTCGAGCAAGACGGTGACCTTCGACCACAAATTCGTCACCGTCGGGTATCCGACGGTGTCGGTCGGGTCCCAGTCCACGACGATCACTGTCGCTTCTGGATCGAGCAGTGGCGGTGGTGGCGGTGGCAGTGACTCCGGCGACGACCCGACGACCACCGAGACGCCGACGCCCGAGGGGACGGATGCGACCGCCACGCCGGCCGAACCCGACGACGGCGACGGTTCGGAGACGACGGAGACCGCGACCACCGAGGGTTCGACGGCCACCGAAGCGGTCACGGACACGCCGGAATCGACCGGCACAGCGTCGACTGACACGCCTGATTCTACAGACCAGAGCGAGGAATCGGACGACGGCGGTGACGAAGAAGCCACGTCCGGAAGTGGACCCGGCTTCACGGCGGCTATCGCACTGCTGGCCGTAGTGGCAGCGGCACTCCTCGCCGCCCGCCGCGAGAACTAATCGGTCAGGCCGTCACCGACGGTCTGCTTTCGACGCTGGGTTCGGAAGTGGCGACACCGGCTGTCGGCGGCGACAGAGCGCGGAAAGAACGGAGGCACCGCGGCTCAGCGAGGCACCCAGCCGTAGACGTGGTTCAACATCACGTACGTGACCAGTCCGAGGAAGAGGCTCAGGCCCCACGCGGCGACGGCGATGCGACCGACGCGTGCGTGGGCCGTCTCGCGGAGTTCCGCGACGGAGTGAGAGAGCCCCAACACGACGGCGTGGACGACGACGGGAACCGACACCGCCGACAGCAGGATGTGGACGGCCAGCATCACGATGTAGGCCCCCCAGACGAGGCCCTCGGCCTGTATCTCCTTCTCGAAGCCGCCACCGACCTTGAGCAGATACAGCGTGAGGAAGGCGAGGATGAGTGCGAACGCCGTCAGCATCGCCCCACGGTGCTTACGGATCTGGTCGGTCTTGATGAAGTAGACGCCGGCGACGATAGCACTCAGTGCGGCCGCGTTGATGACGGCGATAGCGTCGGAGAGGAGGATGACGGTCTGGTTGCTGATCGACGGGAACGGGAGGAATCCGCCGAACGTCCCCAACACGAGGGCGTAGCCGACGACGGAGACGGTGGCGGTGACGCGTCTCGGAGATGCACGGGCACGCGACTGGAGTCTATCTGCGACGGCCATACTACCACGTGAGAAAGCGAGCGGTTTCTGTGTTCTGGAACCCGATTCGGACCGCGTCTACCGGGCCGCCACAGTCAGGCGAAGGTCCGGGAGACGTCTTCGTCTTCGGTCTCTTCTTGCTGGATCTTCTCCCAGGCGTCGAGGAAGTCGTCCATCGTGACCTCGGTGCGGTCGTCGCGGATGGCGAACATCCCGGCCTCGGTACAGATGGCCTTCACGTCGGCCCCGGAAGCCTCCTCGACGTCTTCGGCGAGACCCTCGAAGTCGACGTCGTCGGCGACGTTCATGCCGCGCGTGTGAATCTTGAATATTTGCTTGCGGCCCTCGAAGTCGGGCTTTGGCACCTCGATGAGACGGTCGAACCGGCCGGGGCGGAGGATGGCGCGGTCGAGCATGTCGAAGCGGTTGGTGGCGGCGATGATGCGGATTTCACCCCGGTCGTCGAAGCCGTCCATCTCCGAGAGCAGTTGCATCATCGTCCGCTGGACCTCGGCGTCGCCGCTCGTCTTCGATTCGGTCCGCTTGGCGGCGATGGCGTCTATCTCGTCGATGAAGACGACCGCTGGTTCCTCCTGCCGGGCGAGTTCGAAGAGGTCGCGGACGAGTTTCGCGCCCTCGCCGATGAACTTGTGGACGAGTTCGGACCCGGCCATCTTGATGAAGGTGGCGTCGGTCTCGTTGGCGACGGCCTTCGCGAGCATCGTCTTGCCCGTCCCGGGCGGACCGTGGAGCAGGACGCCGCTCGGCGGGTCGATGCCGACGTCCTCGAACATCTCGGGACTGATGAGCGGCATCTCGACCGTCTCGCGGACCTCTTCCATCTGTTCTTCGATGCCACCGATGTCGGCGAACGTGACGTCCGGCGACTGGTCGACCTGCATCACGCGGGCACGCACGTCCGTCTCGTTGTCGAGTTGCTTGACGATAGAAAGAGAGTTGTTGACGGCGACGCGGTCGTCGGGTTCGAGGCCCTCGCGCATCTCGTCGGTGACCTCGGTGAGCGCCTCCTGATTGTTGCCGTGCTGTTTGATGATGACGCCGTCGTCGCTGAGTTCCTGCACGGTGGCGACAAACAGTGGCGACTGCTTGAGTTTCTTGTTCTCGTGGGTCAGCCGTTCGAGCTTCTGCTGGTACTTGTTGTTCTCGGCGTTGGCGTCCAGCAGTTTGTCGCGCATCTCCTCGTTCTGTGCTTCGAGCACCTCGAGTCGCTCCTGCAGCGCCTCGATCTTCTTCTGCTGTGAGGCGTCCTCGTCGTAGGGCAGGTCGACCTCGTCGACGGTGTCGGTCATTACGCCACCTCTAGTGGGTGAATCATTATGAGGCTTCGGGTAGTGCCAGCATTCGATACGGCCAGTAGAGGGCTCTAGAACACCGTTCCCGACATTCGAGCGGATTCACACCGAACCGGTAGGTTTCTGTCGGGGGGCAAGCAACCGCCGCGTATGTCCGACGAACCAGAATCGGTCGTCGTGGTCGGTGGCGGCGTCGCCGGCCTCTCGGCGGCGATATACACCGCACGCGCTGGTCTCTCGACCCGAATCGTCTCGACCGGAGAATCCATCCTGAACCGCAACGCCCATCTGGAGAACTACCCCGGTTTCCCGGCCGGTGTCAACCCGCGTCTCCTGCTCGAACTCATCCGCGCACAGACCCGCCGAGCGGGGGCGTGGTTCGTGGACGGACGCGTCCAGCGAGTCACGGCGACCGACGACGGGTTCGAGACGACCGTCGAGAACGGCGAGGCGTTCGAATCCGACTACGTCGTCGCGGCCTCGTGGGCCGACGCGACGTATCTGGACGGCCTCGACGTCGACCTCGTCGACCGCGGGACCAAGGAGTTCGTCGGCGTCGACGACTGCGGACGAACCGCCGTCGACGGTCTCTACGCGGCGGGCCGACTGGCCGAACAGCACCACCAGACCATCGTCGCCGCGGGCCACGGTGCGCAGGTCGGCCTGACGCTCATCGAGGACAGCGACGTCGACTTCTATCACGACTGGACGGCGCCGGAAGGGTACTTCACCGGACGGGACCGCGAGGTGCCACCGGGCTGTGAAGAGATCGACGAGGAAGAGCGCAAGCGCCGCGAGCAGGAGTCACTGGAGATGATGCAGCGGTACTTCGAGGAACCGATGCCGGGCGAACCGACGATGCACCCCAGCGTCGCCGACGAGGAGTAACTCAGAGGTCCCCGGCTACCTCGCCGAGGCGCTCGATGCGGTCGGCGGTCGGCGGGTGCGAACGCGTCTCGACGTGGAACTCGTCCTCGCCCGAGTCCTCGAACCCGTACGGGAGGAAACAGAGCCCTCGGACGCCGTCGTAGGCCCGTCGCTTGTCGGTCTCCGGGGTCGGCGTCGCGTCGGCGTCGAGCGTCTGGAGGGCGCCGACGAGTGCCGAGGGGTTCCCGGTGAGTTTCGCGGCGCTCCGGTCGGCGGCGAACTCTCGCGCACGCGAGAGCGACCGCGCCAGCACGACCACGGGCGCGGTGAACACGCCCAGCAAGACCCCTCCGAGGACGACTGTCAGGCCGAACACCACGAGGAAGCCGACGGTAAAGGAGACCGACCCGAAGGGGGCGTCGAGGAAGCGGGCGCTGAGGACGTAGGCGACGGCGAGTCCGACCGCCGCGACGAGAAGCCGACTCCCGCGAGCACCCGGGAGCAGGTCGTCGAGCGGGCCGTACTCGCCGTTGGTGAGCGCCGGCAGGAAGTTCGCCAGCGTCATCACCGTCGCGTCGCGGTTCGAGACGTGCATCAACTCGTGGGCGAGGACGGCGTCGAGTTCGTCGCCGTCGAGGGTCGCGAGCAACCCCGCGCTGACGACGACGGTCGCACTGCCCAGCGTCCCGACGGCGAAACTGTTCGGCACGTCGCGCTCTGCCACGGCGAGGGTCGGCATCGTCATATCTGCCTGCTGACAGAGTCGCTGGACCCGGTCGTGGAGGTCGGGGTACTCCTCGCGTGAAACCTCGCGTGCGTCCGCCTCGGCGAGCGTCTGCGCGCGCGTGTACCGTAACTGCGCCCAGACGAACGCGACGAGGGCGGGCGAGACGACCGCGACCCACCACGCGACGCCGGAACCGACCGGGAGAGTCGCCGCGACGGCGTCACGTAGCGGCGAGAGCCACGGCGTCAGGAGGTACGCGACTGTCGCGACGACGGCGACGTCGACGGCGAGCAACAGCGAGAGGGTCAGGAGGATACGGCGGGTGAGTCTCCGCATGGGGCGTACTGATACCTTACTGTCAACACGTCAAAATCCTTCTGGTGGGTCAAGACGTAGCCTGAACAAGGACAATACTTTAGACTGGTTGGCAAGAAATCAAGGGTAGTGCCTTCCAGCCTCATCCGCGCCGCTCTGGCCCTCCTCTGTGCCGGTGCCGTCATCTACGCGACGGCGCTGTTCCCCGCCGCGCTGGACGTGGAACTTCAGCAACAGGCCCCCGTCGACGGGACAGAACCGGCACCGACCCCGGCGCCCGACACGCCGACGGCAACGCCGACGCCAACACCGACGGCAACGCAGACGCCAACGCCGACGCCCGCACCACCTGACCGAGGCGGTGGCTCCGGCGGCCTGCCGGACCTATCGTTCCTCCCGACGTTGGTCGCCTTGCTCGGTCTCACTGCCGTCGGCTACGTCGGCGTGGTACTCGTCCGGGCCAGCGACGGCTACGGCGGCGTCGACATCACGCTCCCGTGGATCGGACGCGTCTCGCTGCCCTTTGCGGGCATCATCCAGCGGATTCCGCAGGTCACGACAGCCGTCCTGCTCACAGGCGGGGCTGGCCTCGCTCGAGTCACAGCGGGCGTCGGAACGGTCGTCAGCGGCGTCGGGAGCGGCCTCGCGGCCGGTCTCGTCCCATTCGCCCGGATGGCCGGACGGTCGCTCACCGCTCTCCCGACTGCGCTCGTCGCTATCGCCGTTGTGCCGGTGCGGTCGCTCGCTGGTCTGACCGGCGGTGGCCTGTTCGCGTCGTTCCGGGGCGGGTTCGAACGACCCGAGTTCATGGAACCGGACGACCCGACGACGGAGGACGCCCGGACCGCCTCGTCGGTCCCAGCGGGCACCGACGCGGACGACGATCCCGGTCCGCCCTCGATACGCGAGGCCTGGGAGCGGTTGACCGACGCCGTCCCCGTCGACAACCCGACTGCGACGACTCCCGGCGAGTACGCACGCAGGGCGACCGACGTCGGCCTGCCGGAAGGGCCGGTCTGGCGACTGACCGAGTTGTTCCGGGCCATCACGTACGGCGGCGAGTCGCCGTCGGCCGGACGAACCGAAGCCGCTCGCGACGCCCTCGAAGACATCTTCGGCGGAGGTGACGACTCGTGAGCGAAACCGTGACCACCGACACACCGACGGAACAGACCACCGACGACGTGCCGGCCTCGGTCAGGGCCACCACAGCGGACCCGGACGAGGCCATCACGGCGACGCGGTCGGCACACGCGAGAGTCGACGGCACGGTCGAGCGCGACGACCCGGGTCGCTGGTGGCGCGTGTTCGCCGCCGTCGGTCTGGCGTCACTGGTCGCCGCCGTCGCCGTCGCGACGGTGCCAGGTCTGGCCGAATCACTGGTCAGCGTTGGGACGACTGCGACGCTCCGTGCCGCTATCCCAGCGGCCGCCATCGTCGTCGCGCTGGTTGGCCTCTCCGGCGTCGTTAGCCGTGACCACGCCGAGGAGCGCGACCGGGGAGACCCGGTCGAACTCCCGACGGCCAACCCCGAGTCCATGCAGGGACCCACACAGCCCGTCGTCGGCACCGACATCGACGAGGCGCTGGACCGGATCGACGGCCGTGTCGACCCCTACAACGGCCTCGAAGCGAGTTACGCCGCCGACGTGCGACGACAACTCCGCGAGACGGTCGAGCGAACGTTGGTCCGTCGAACCGACGCGAACCCGATCGACGCACGGGCCGCCACCGAGCAGGGGACGTGGACCGAGGACCCCCGCGCCGCGTCGTTCGTCGGCGGCGACGAGGTTCCCGACCCGCCGCTCGGCCTGCAGTTGCGCGACTGGGCCAGCGGGGAGGGGTTCGACCGCAAGGTCGAGGCGACGCTGAACGAGATCCGGCGCCTGCGGGGAGGTGAGCCCGCGTGACCGAGCGACGGCGCGCGCGCCGCGCGGTCGGCCTCTCGGTGGCGCTGGTGACCGGTGCCGTCGGACTCGTCACGGGGAACGCGGCCATCTTCGTCGCGTCGACGGTAGGGCTGGTGTACGCCGCCTACGAGAGCGCGACCCGGCGGCCGGAACCCGAACTGACGGTCGAGCGGACGCTCGAACCGGCCACGCCGCTCCCGGGCGACGAGGTGACGGTGACCGTGACGGTCCACAACCACGGCCGGTCGTACCTCCCCGACGTGCGTATCGTCGACGGCGTTCCCGAACGCCTCCGGGTCGTCGAGGGGGCGCCCCGGTTCGGGACGACGCTCGACGCCGACGACAGCGACTCCTTTAGCTACACCGTCAGGGCGCGACGCGGCGAGCACCCCTTCGGCGAGACGACCGTCGTCTGCCGCGACCTCGCAGGGACCGAGGAGTGCCGCGAGTCCGTGACCGTCGAGACGACCATCGACTGCAGCGCCGACGTGGAGTCGATCCCGCTCTCGGCACAGATGCTCCAGCGGACGGGACGAACCCGGACACAAGCGGGCGGCGACGGCGTCTCGTTCTACGGCATCCGAGAGTACCAGTCGGCGGACCCGATGCGACGCATCGACTGGAACCGCTTTGCCCGGACGAGCGAACTGGCCACGGTCGAGTATCAGGAGACTGCGGCGGCGACCGTCGTCCTCCTACTCGACACGCGACACCCGGTCGCGCCGCGGCCACGGGACCCCAACGCGGTCCAGTTCTGTACGTACGCCGCCGAGCAACTGGCGCGGACGCTGCTGGCCGAGAACGACCGCGTCGGCGCCGCCACCTTCGACGACTGCGCGTATCTCCGCCCGTCCGGTGACAGGAGCCAGTACCGGCGCCTGTGTGAGTTCCTCGCGGCAGAGAGCGGTGACGATGCGGTAGCGTCCGAGTTCCTCGAGGAGGCGAGCGGGCGCCACCGCTTCCAGTCGTTCGCCGACGTGGCGAGCGCCGACCCGGTCGCGGACGGTGGCGACCCCGTGGGGATGCTCGACCGTCGCTTCCCCGACGAGGCACAGGTCGTCTTCTGTAGCCCGTTGCTTGACGACCGAGCGGCCGGCGCGGCCAAGCGCCTCGCGGCGTACGGCCACGACGTGACCGTCGTCAGTCCCGACGTGACGGCGTCGGAGACGCCCGGTGGCGCCCTCGCCGGGTTCGACCGGAGCGAGCGCATCGACGACCTCCGCGGGACGGTCCGCGTGGCCGACTGGACGCTGACCGATCCGCTCGCGAAGACGCTCGTGCGGGCCACGGAGCGGTGGTCGGCATGAACGGTCTCGACACTCGCCCGGTCGAATCCACGGCGGCGCTGACGGGGACGCTCGCGGTGGTCGTCGCACTCGCTATCGGCCTCGGCATCGGTACCCCGGTGCCGGTCGCGACGAGCGTCCTCGGGGGGCTGGCACTCGCCGGCGGTGCATGGGCGCTGGACCAAGAGACGAACGCGCGAATCGCGGCCGGGAGCGTCGCGCTCCTCGCGGGGTCGCTCTGTCTCGGTGCAACGCTGTTCCTCGGCCGCGGGAGTTACGCGCTACCCGTGTACGTCGGTCTGGCCGTCGCCGTCGCCGTCGTCGCTACCGACGCCACGACCGGACTGGTCGAAAACGAGTCTCTCGGGACGGCATTGCGCGAGAGCGGGAACGCGCTCCTGATCGGTATCGTCCTCGCCGTCCTGTTGAACCTGAACGCCGAGTTCGGAGTCCTGGTAGCGTTCTTCGGGACACTGCTCGCGGTCTCGGTCGCCACCCCGCTGGGCGCGTTCGTCACGCTCCAGCTAGCGGTCCTCGGCGTCCTCGGCCTGCTGACACGCGTCGTCCCGGTACTCTCCGGGTGGCTGCCCGACACGGGCACCGACGGACCGCTCGATACGCTAGACGACGTGGCCGTCTCGCCCAGACGACTCCCGAGAGCGGTCGTAGCCGTCCTCGCTCTCGAAGTCCTCGTCGCGTTGAGTCCCGTGGGCCGGTCGCTGTTTGCCCTGTTCCTCGACAGCGTCCCCGTCGTGGGGCCGCTGCTGGAACTGGCGCTCAGTTGGCCGCTGCACGTCCTCGTGGGACTGGTCGGCGTGGCGCTGTGCTGTGTCCTCCTCGCCGACGCCCTACAGGTATGGGTGGTCGATTGGCTTGGCGACGACCCCGCTCGGACGCTGGCGTTACAGGCCGGCGGCTTGCTGACCGTCGCCGTGACCCTTGTCGGTACTACCGTCGCGTCGGTGTTCGGTGTCACGCTCCTGTCGGCGGACACCACGGGTGTGGCGTCACTGGTCGGCCCGGCGGGCATCGTCCTCGGCGGGACCGTCTCACTGCTGTTGCTCGTCGGCATCGTCCTCCAGACGCCGTCGTTGCTGTCGGCCTACGGACTGGTGCCGGCGTCGACGGCCGGATTCGCGACTGGCAGCGCGCTCCTGTTCGTGACGACGCTCGCCGCCGCCGAACTGGGACTTGCCACGCCGCTGGTCGTCCTCGGTGTCGCCGGGGCGATACTCGTCTGGGACGTCGGCGCACACGCGAAAGGCATCGGTGTCCACCTCGGGCGGGCCGCCGACTCGACGGACAGCCAGTTCGTCCACGTCACCGGAAGCGCACTCGTACTGACCGGTGGGGTCGCCGTGGCGCTCGCCGCACGCTACCTGCTCGTCCCGATGCTCGCGCCCGCCGCCGACCCGACGGCCGCGCTCAGGTCGGCCGTCGCGCTCGGACTCGTCGTCATCGCGGTCCTCGCGTTCGCCGCCGCCATCATGGCCCGTGAGGGTCGCCCGACGGCGGAGTGAGGACCGTACCTTTTAGGCCGTGACGGCGAAGGGTGAGTCATGTTGCAGGGAGTCAACGTCGTACTCGGGGTTTCGGGCTCCATCGCCGCGGTCAAGACGGTGGAACTGGCCCACGAGTTGCGCCGACAGGGGGCGTCGGTTCGGGCGGTGATGACCGGCGCCGCGACGGGCGTCGTCCACCCGTGGGCCGTCGAGTTCGCCACCGAGAACGACGTGGTGACGGAACTAACCGGCCGGGTCGAACACGTCGACCTGTGTGGCGTCGACGGGTGGGGGGACGTGCTCCTCCTCGCGCCCGCGACGGCTAACACCGTCGGGAAAGTCGCGGCGGCAATCGACGACACGCCGGTGACGACGTGTGCGACGACGGCGCTGGGAGCGGGCCTCCCGGTGGTCGTCGCACCGGCGATGCACGAACCGATGTACGACCACCCCGGTGTCTTAGACGCCATCGAGCGCGTCGAATCGTGGGGCGTGGAGTTCGTCGACCCGCGCATCGAGGAGGGCAAAGCGAAGATAGCGACGGAGGAGGCTATCGTCACCGGCGTTGCCCGTGCCACCGGGGACCGGCCGCTCGACGGCCGGCACGTCGTCGTCACCGCCGGGGCGACCACCGAGTCGGTCGATCCGGTGCGGACGCTGTCGAACCGCGCGTCGGGGCGCACCGGACGGGCGGTCGCGCGGGCCTGTTACGTCTACGGCGCGGACGTGACGCTCGTACAGGACGGGCCGGACGTGCCCTACGCCACCGTCGAGCGAGTGGAGTCGGCCACAGAGATGACGGCCGCCGTCTCGAACGTGGCTCCGACGGCCGACGCACTCGTCTCCGCCGCGGCCATCTCCGATTACACGGTCGAGGCCGCAGACGAGAAGATACAGAGCGGACAGGACGACCTGACGCTGACGCTCGAACGGACGCCGAAACTCATCGACACCGTCCGCGAGGACAACCCCGACCTCCCTATCGTCGGCTTCAAGGTGGAGTCGGCCGGTGACGACGAGACGCTGGTCGGCCGGGCCCGCGAACTGCTCGACAGGGTCGGCCTCGCTTTCGTCGTCGCCAACGACGCGAGCGTGATGGGCGAGACGGACACCCGCACACTCCTCGTCCGGGCCGACGAGACGAGCGAGTACGTCGGCGACAAGCAGGGCCTCGGCGTGCGGGTGGCTCGAGAACTCGCCGACGAACTGGGTGAACGCCCATCGACAACCGAATGATTGCGAAATAGTTTTGCGTATCCCGTTGCTCGCTTTCGGTAACGACTGTAGCGCGCGTCAATCACCCAGAGATAGGATTCTCACAAATTACCGTGACTGCATCTGACGCCCACCGTCTACTGGTGCCGGTCGACGACTCCGTGACGCTTCGTAATACCGTCGCCTACGTCGTCGACGAAGCCAAGACGGCGGTCACCGACGGCCCGGTCGAACTCCACTTCGTCGATATCGCCAGCACCCGATCGGTCGACCCGGACGCCCCCGAAGAACTCGCCGAAGCCTCCGAACTGCTCGATCGAGTCGAGCTGTGGGTCGAAGAAGACCTCGGCGAGGACCCGCCGGCAGGTATCAGCGTCGAGACGGCGGTGCTGGGCGCCGACCGCTATCTCTTCAGTCCCGGCGACTACGCGGACGCGATACTCGAATACGCCGCCGACGTTGGAGTCGACCGGATCGTCCTCGACCCGGAGTACAGCCCCGGTGGCGCGACGCCGATGTTGCGACCGCTGCAACTCGAACTGACACGTGGCGACGTCGACGTAGCGGAGGCACCCGTCGAGCGACGGACCGAGACGACCGTCCTCACGCGGGCCGCCTCGCTCCCGAAGTACGTCACCGTCTTCGGCGCGTCGTACCTGTTCTATATGTTGCTGAGCGCGTGGAAGCCGCTCGATTTCCTCACCGGCTTCCTCACCGCGACGCTCGCGGCGGTGCTGTTGGCACCCGTCGCCTTTAGCCAACAGCCGTCCGTCGTCCGCGTCGGGAAGCAACTCGCTCGGATGCTGCTGTTCGTCCCGTACCTGCTCAAGGAGATCGCCGTCGCGAACCTCCAGATCGCCTACGTCGTGCTCCACCCGAGCCTGCCCATCGACCCGGAGATCGTCGAACTGCGGGCGGCGGTATGGGGTGACGCCCCGGTGACGACGCTGGCAAACAGCATCACGCTCACGCCGGGGACACTGACGGTGAGCGTCTCCGACCGCGCGTTCGACATCCACTCGCTGACCGCCGGGTCCCGCGAGGACCTGTTCGGAGGGAGCTTAGAGCGTGCGGTCAGGTTCGTCTTCTACGGCCGCGAAGCCGCCGCCATCGCGTCGCCCCGCGAACGCGGGGACGGCGGGGAGGGACAGGATGGTTGAGCTTTCGACGGCCCTGCTGGCCATCGCGGCCGCGTTCGTCGTCTTCGCCCTCGTGGCGCTGTACCGCGTCTTCGTCGGCCCGACCATCCACGACCGAGTCATCGCGGTCAACGTCATGGGGACCAACACCGTCATCGCCATCGCACTGGTCGCGGCGGCGTTCGACCAGTCGGTGTTCTTAGACGTGGCCCTGGTGTACGCCCTGCTGAACTTCCTGCTCTCGATAGCGTTCTCGAAGTTCAACGTCGAGCACGGGGGTGTGCTATGACGCCGGTCGAGTGGGGCATCGTCGCCCTCGCGCTCCTCGGCGCGTTCTTCGGCGGGGTCGCAGCGATGGGCATCTTCCGGTTGCCGGACGTCTACACTCGCGCACACGCGGCGTCGAAAAGCGACACGCTGGGTGCCGTCCTCACCGTCGGCGCCGCCGCGCTGGCCCTCCAGTCGGGCATCTCGACGGCGAAGGCCGTCTTCCTCCTCGTATTCATGTTCCTCACGAACCCGACGGCCGCCCACGCGATCGCCCGGGCGGCCCAGGACCAGGGTATCGAACCGTGGACGCTCGACGACGAGGAGGGAGAGACATGACCCTGACCCTCCTCGAAGGCGCACTGCTCCTGTTCGTCCTGGGGTGTGCGCTCGGGGCTGCCCTGCTCCGTGATACGCTGGCGTCGGTGATGTCCTTTGCCGCCTACAGCCTCGGGGTCTCCATCCTCTGGCTCATCCTACAGGCGCCCGACGTGGGCCTGACCGAGGCCGCAGTCGGGGCCGGCATCATGACCATCCTGTTGCTCGTGGCACTTGCAAACACCGTCACGCCGAACGCAGACCGTCTGCTCGAATCCATAAACCCCCGGACGCTGGTACTCGTCGGTGGGTTCGTCCTCGTGATGGGGGCAACAGTGCCCGCGCTGCCGGCCATCGGCGACCCGACGGCGCCCGTCGTCGGCGGCGAGGTCACCCAGTACTATCTCGACAACGCCTACAAACAGACCGACGTGAAAAACGCCGTCACCGCCGTGCTGGCGGCCTACCGCGGGTTCGACACGCTCGGCGAGGCCGTCGTCGTGTTCGCGGCCGGCGTCGCCGCGCTGTCGGTGCTGCGCCGGGAGGTGTTCGCATGAGCGTCGACGACCAACCCGGCCTCTACGTCGAGAGCACCATCATCATGACGACGGTACGCGTCGTCGCGCCGTTCGTCCTCACGTTCGCGCTGTTCATCATGTTCCACGGCGCGGACTCCCCGGGCGGCGGGTTTCAGGGCGGCGTCATCGCCGGGTCCGTCGTGATGATGCTCGCGTTCGCCTACGGTATCGAATCCACGCGACAGTGGCTGGACGTGCGCGTCGTCGTCGCACTCGCGGCCGGGGGCGTCCTCACCTTCGCCAGTATCGGCCTCGGTACCATCGTACTGGGCGGGCAGTTCCTCCAGTACACCGAGTACGAGGTGTTCCTCTCGCACGCGAGCAAGTACGGTATCGAACTGGTCGAACTGGGCATCGGCGGCATCGTCGCCAGCGTCGCCATCGGCCTGTTCTTCCTGCTCGCGGCCGGGTTCGGACACGTCGTCGACGAGGAGGGTGAAGCATGACGCCGTTACAACTGGACCTGCTGACGACGCACTACAACTACTACGCCGTCGTCCTGCTGTTAGGCATCGGTCTGTACATGCTGGTGGAGTCGGCGAACCTCGTGAAGAAGGTCATCGGGATGAACGTCTTCCAGACGGGCATCTTCCTGTTCTTCATCACGCTGGCCTACCGCACCGGCGGGAACCCGCCGGTCATCACCGACGGCGGCGGCCCCTACGTCAGTCCGCTGCCGCACGTCCTCATCCTGACGGCCATCGTCGTCGGCGTGAGTCTGACGGCGGTAGCGCTCGCGCTCATCGTTCGCATCTACTCGGAGTACGGGACGCTGGACGAAGAGACACTGGAGCAACTCTACTATGATTGAGCATCTCCCCGTCCTACTGGTCGTGTTGCCCATCGTCGGCGGGACCGTCCCGCTGGTAGCTAGCCTGTTTACCGACCGCGCCGGATGGCTCGTCGCGACGGTGACGGTCCTCGTCCACGCGGCGCTGGCCGGACTGCTCGGCTGGACCGTCTGGACCGAGGGGAGCGTCTCCTACGCCGTCGGCGGGTTCGCCGCACCGTACGGCATCGAGTTGGTCGTCGACGGCCTCTCTGCGTCAGTCGTCGTCCTGATAAGTGCCGTCGCGCTGGGCGTCCTCGCCTACGCACGCCACGCCGGCCCGCACTCGAACGCCTTCTACAGCCAGTTCCTCCTGTTGGTCACTGGCCTCACGGGGATGACCGTCACCGGCGACGTGTTCAACCTCTACGTCTTCCTCGAAATCACCGGGCTGGCGGCCTATGGCCTCGTCGCCAGCGGCCGCGAGGCGAGTTCGGCCGTCGCCGCGCTGAAGTATCTCATCATCGGAACGGTGGGCGCGTCGCTGTACCTGCTGGGCGTCGGCTACGCGCTGGCGGCCACCGGGACGCTGAACATGGCCGACCTCGCGGACAAACTGGCGACGGCGACCGGCGGCTACGACTCGACGCTCATCCTGACGGCGTTCGGCCTGATGGTCGGCGGCCTGACGGTGAAGGTGGCGCTGTTTCCCCTACACACGTGGCAACCGGACGCCTACGCGAACGCGCCGGACAGCGTCAGCGCGTTCATCTCCGCGCTCGTCTCGACGGTGTCGGCGTACGCGCTCGCTCGCCTGCTGTTCTCGGTGTTCACCGTCGACTTCCTCGAAGCGGTGCCCGGTGCCCGCTGGGCACTGCTGGCGCTTGCCTCGGTGAGTATCGTCGCCGGAAGCGCGCTCGCCGTCTCACAGACCAACGTCCAGCGGATGCTCGCGTACTCCTCTGTCTCGCAGTTCGGCCTCGTAATCGCCGGGTTCACCATCGCGACGCCCATCGCCGTCGTCGGCGCGACGGTCCATCTGCTGGGCCACGCCATCATGAAGGGCGGCCTGTTCGCCGCCAGCGGTATTATAGAGCGTGAAACGGGTGCGACCACGATCGGCGGGTACGCCGGCATGGCCGCACGGACGCCCATCGCCGCCGGTGCCTTCGCCGTCCTCGCACTGGCGATGGTCGGCGTCCCGCCGGCCGTCGGGTTCCTCGGGAAGTGGTACATCGTCGTCGGTGCCGTGGAGGCCGGCCTCTGGCCCGTCGTCGCCGTCCTGCTTGCGAGTACGCTGCTGACGCTGGCGTACTTCGCCCGACTGGTCGAACGGCTCTACTTCGCCGAACCGACCATCCGCGAGGACGCCGCCGTCGCCGACGGCGGTGAGGGGACCGACGGTTCCCGATCCTCGTCTGGCTATCGGCCAGACGGCGGCGCGAGCGTCTCGGCGGGGATGATCGCCGTCGTCGTCCTCGCGGCCGTCCTCGCGGTGGCGCTCACCGCCGCCGTCCCCGCGCTCGAACAGTTGCTCGAACAGACGCTCCCCCCACTTCTGAACCAATGACAGACGTCGCATCCATCCGACCGCTGCTCGCAGTACTCGTGTCGGCCGTTGCCATCCCGATCATCCTCTCGCTGAAGGGGCGACCGAACGTCCGCGAAGGCGTCACGCTCACCGTCGCCGCGGCGAAGTTCGCCATCGTTGCGAGCATGGTTCCGGGCGTGCTCTCGGGGACAGTGTACGTCTTCTCCTTCGGTCAGTTCGCCACCGGCATCCAACTGGCCCTGCGCGCGGACCCGCTGGGCATCCTCTTTGCCGCGCTGGCGAGTCTGCTGTGGATCGTCACGAGCTTTTACTCCATCGGCTACATGCGCGGGCTCGACGAACACGCCCAGACCCGGTACTTCGCGTCGTTCGCCGCGAGTCTGGCCTCCGCGGTGGGCGTCGCCTTCTCGGCGAACCTGCTCACGCTGTTCGTCTTCTACGAACTGCTGACGGTGTCGACATACCCGCTGGTCACCCACGACGAGACCGACGAGGCACGTGCGGCCGGTCGGAAGTACCTCGCGTACACGTTCGGCGGCGGCGTCGCCGTCCTCGGTGGCACCGTCCTCGTGTTCTTCCTCACCGGGACGACGGCGTTCACGCCGGGCGGTATCGAAGCGCTGGCGACGGCCGACCCGACGCTCGCCCGAGCGGCGTTCGCGCTGCTCGCGGCCGGGTTCGGCGTGAAGGCGGCGCTGATGCCGGTCCACTCGTGGCTCCCGGACGCGATGGTCGCGCCGACGCCCGTCTCGGGCCTGCTCCACGCCGTCGCCGTCGTCAAGAGCGGCGTGTTCGGCATCGCTCGCCTCGTGCTGGACGTGTACGGGACGGACTTGATGAGCGACCTCGGCGTCGACCTGCCGTTGGCCGCCGTCGCCGCGTTCACGCTCCTGACCGCGAGCGTCATCGCGCTCAGACAGGACAACCTCAAGCGCCGGCTCGCGTACTCGACCATCAGCCAGCTTTCCTACATCGTCCTCGGGCTGGCGCTGCTGGAGGGGGACGCCCTCGTCGGCGGCCTGCTCCACATCCCCGCCCACGCGTTCATGAAGCTCACGCTGTTCTTCTGTGCGGGCGCGATCCACGTCGAGACCCACACCGACGACATCAGCGACATGGCCGGTATCGGCAAGCGGATGCCGCTGACGATGGCCGCGTTCGGCGTCGCTGCGGCCGGCATGGCCGGGATTCCGCTCGTCGCCGGCTTCGTCAGCAAGTGGTACCTCGTCATCGGCGCGCTGGAGGGCGGGGGCCTCGTCTTCGCCGCCGCCCTGCTGGTCTCCGGGGTCCTGAACATCGCGTACTTCTGGCCCATCGTCTACCAGGCGTACTTCGAGTCCCCGGAGGGCCACGACGAGAAACCGCTCGTCGAAGCCGTCCTCGGCGGTCGCTCGGTTCGAGCGGACGGCGGTGACGCCGAGACCGTCGACCCGGCGACCGAGGAAGCGGCGGCCGGAGACGACGAGGTCCCAGAACCCCAACACGTCGACCACCTCGGGAAACACCGTGAGAACGTCGAACACCACGGCGGGCCGCCGGCCAGTGGCTGGGACCAACGCAACTGGCGCGGCGCCGAGAGCACGTGGTTCATGCTCGGCCCCATTCTTACGGCGGCGACGCTCTCGCTGTTGCTCGGGGTCGTCCCACGGGGCGTCGTGTTCCTGCGAATCGTCGAGACTGTCGTCGGGAATCTGCCGGGGGTGGTGCTCTGATGGCCGAGTTCCTGACGCTCGTCCCGCCGGTCGCCGTCCTGCTCCCCGTGGCGATACTCGTCGCGCTGTTGCCGCGCCGGAGCGGGCACGCCCTCGGAGCGCTCGTGCCCACGCTCGCGGTGGGCTGGGTCTGGTTCGTGCCGACCGGCGCGCACTTCCAGACGACGTTCCTCGGGTTCGAAGCAGTCCTGTTCAACGTCGACGACTTCTCGCGGCTGATGGGACTCATCTTCGGCCTCATCGCCGCCGTCGCGGTGCTGTACTCCTACGCCAGCGACGCCGACACCACGCAGACCGGCTTCGCCCTCTCGTACGTCGCGACCAGCTTCGGGGCCGTCTTCGCCGGTGACTGGCTCTCGATGCTGTTCTTCTGGGAACTGATGGCCGTCACCAGCACGCTGCTGGTGTGGCACTACGGCGGGAAGGCCGTCAGAGCGGGCTTTCGCTACGCGCTGCTCCACGGCATCGGCGGGACGCTCCTGATGGCCGCGATTCTCCAGACGTACGTGGCGAAGGGGACGTTCCTGTTCGCGTCGGTCCCGAACGGCCCCGAGACGGCCGGCATCACGGCGGGCCTTCCCGCGGCGCTCGCGGCAATCGGCATCGGCGTCAACGTCGGCTTCATCGGCCTGCACGCGTGGCTCCCCGACACCTACCCGCGGCCCCACGTCGCCGCGAGCGTCTTCCTCTGCGTGTTCACGACCAAGACCGGCGTCTACGGGATGTTCCGTGCCTTCCCAGAGGGGAACGTCGCCATCGCGTACATGGGCGGCGGCATGGCCGTCTTCGGCGCGATGTTCGCGCTGTTCCAGAACGACATGCGCCGCCTGCTGTCCTATCACATCCAATCGCAGGTCGGGTACATGATCGCCGGCGTCGGCATCGGCGGTGCGCTCGGACAGGCGGGCGCGTTCGCCCACGTGTTCAACCACATCCTCTATAAGGGCCTGCTGTTCATGACCGCCGGCGTCGTCATCTACCGCACCGGCGAGCAGAGCCTGAAGAAACTCGGCGGCCTCTGGCGAGAGATGCCGATCACCGCGGGAGCCTTCTCCGTCGCGGCGCTCTCTATCGCCGGGTTCCCGTACTTCAACGGCTTCGTCAGCAAGGGCATCGTCATCTCGGCGAGCCACTACCACTTCTCGAAGGGGCCGCTGCCCATCGGCGAGTTCTACACGCTCGAGTGGCTGCTCCTGCTCGGCGGCGTCGGCACGTTCATGTCGTTCATCAAGTTCGGCTACTACGCCTTCTTCCACGGCGAGTACGAGGGCAGCGTCCCCGACGCCAACCGCCTGCAGAGCGTCGCCATGCTGACCGTCGCGGCGCTGTGTGTCTTCTACGGCGTCTTCGACCACGCGCTGTTCAGCCTCCTGCCCTTCGACGTGACCGACGGCGACGTGGTCTCGCACGTCTACGAGACCTACACTATCCCCCACGTCGTCGAAGGGGTTGCCCTCGCCGTCCTCGGACTGCTCGGCTTCGCGGTGACGAAGAAACCCCTCTCGAAACTCGGCCGTGTACCCGACGTCGACTCGCTGTACAATCCCGCGGTGTTCTACGGCACGCGTGCGTTGGTCGTCGGCGTCACGGAACTGTACGCCGCGGTCGACCGGGCCGTCGTCGGCGCGACTCGCGTACTCACCGCCGCAGTCACCGACCCGAACGCGCTCTACGGCCGGGTCGTCGGTGTCGACGAGGACGACCCAGCCTACCCGCTTCGGGCCGGTATCGGATTCAGTATCCTCGTACTTGCGGTCTTCGTCACAGTTGCGTTGCTGCTGTTGCCCTGATAGCTACGGGTATTTTCACAGTGGATAATTAGTGCCGTCCATTTATATGCATACGCGCTGTTTACCGGCTAAGGACACTTCGGGACGAGCAACGCCTCGTCGTTCCCTGTTCGTCTCGAACGTGTCGGACACAAGATTAACCATGGATATCAAACGATTCTTCGACGACGACGGCGCCGTCTCGCCGGTCATCGGCGTCATCCTGATGGTCGCCATCACAGTCATCCTCGCAGCGGTCATTGCAACGTTCGTGCTCGGTCTGGGTGACCAGGTCAGCAACACCGCGCCGCAGGCGAGTTTCAGCTTCGACTACACTGAAGAGAGTACGGTTACAGCGTACGACGGTGGTACAGACAGTGCGGACGGCTCGTTAAACATCACCCACGATGGCGGTGACAGTATCGTCGCCAGCAACCTCTACGTCCGGGGGTCACAGGACGACGGTGCATGGGATTCCTTGACTGATTCTAGCGGCAACAGCTGGTACAGCGCACAGTCGAGCATCAAAGCCGGAAACCGCATCGCGGTCAACGTCAACAGCGGTGATACCGTCCGCGTCGTCTACGAGTCCGCCGAGGGCAGCAACTCCGCGACGCTCGCCGAGTGGAGCGGTCCGGACGCTTAAACACGTAGCCGTCTTTCTTTCGGGACGGAGCGCGCACGGCTAGCGGACCGCACCGATTATTACTATCGACTCGCATCACTACGACACATGATTCAGGCCGGGCGGAGGGGCGTGACCCGTTCATGAGCCAGCAGGCACAGGCCCACCCGGCCGACGACTCGACGGACGCGCTCTCGAAGGGCGAGATTTTCGACGTGCTCCAGAACGAGCGCCGACGGTACGTCCTGCAGTACCTCCGGGAGAATGGCGGGCCCGTAACGCTGGGCGACCTCGCCTCGCACGTCGCATCGCGGGAGTACGAGTGCGAGTCGGTCGACGTCTCCAGCGCACAGCGCAAGCGCGTCTACACGACGCTCCAGCAGACCCATCTGCCGCGCATGGACGAGACGGGCATCGTCGAGTACGACGCGGACAGCGGCATCATCGCGACGACGCCACAGACGAACGAACTGACGGTGTATCTCGAAATCGTCCCCGGCAGCGAGTTCCCGTGGCGAGAGTACTACCTCTCGTTCGGTGCGATCAGTCTCGCCGTCGTCGTGATCCTGTGGGTCGGCGTCTACCCCTTCACGCTGTTGCCGCCGCTCGTGTGGGCGACGGTGATGGCCGTCGTCCTGACTGGCTCCGCGCTGTATCACACCGTGCTGGGTCGCGAGATGACGCTGACCGAGTTCGTCGACGGCGAGGACAGGTGACGACGCCAGTATTCACGTGCAATAATCGGCGGTCGCTCGGGCGGTTTTATCCACGCCGCCGTCGAGCCCGGTTTTTCGGTTTACAGGTGGGTCTTGAGGGGTTTCAGGCCGTCCTTGAAGGTCTAAAACGTGGTGTGGGTATAAGTACACCCACCCCATGGGGATGAGACAGCACACCTTCGCGAGCGATACTCCCTCACGTGGTGGGGTTAAGAACGGATTATCGCTCGGGAAACGACACACTGCGGTGTGCGCGGATACATACACATGGATCTGAAACAACTGATCAACGACGACGACGCTGTCTCGCCCGTCATCGGGGTCATCCTGATGGTGGCTATCACGGTCATCCTCGCGGCGGTCATCGCGTCGTTCGTCCTCGGACTCGGCGACCAGGCACAGCAGACGACACCACAGGCGAGTTTCGCCTTCGACTACGACGAGAGCGTCGGGGGAACTGACGAAGGTGTACTAACTATCACGCACGACGGTGGTGACACCATCCAAGGTAACAGCCTCTACCTGCGTGGGAGTGGGTTCGTCTCTAGTTGGGGTGGCCCAGGGATAGACCTAGATGCTTCTAACAGCAGCGATGACTGGCAAACCGCAGAGGGTCTGACTGAAGTGAGCGCCGGTAGCTCTATCGACGCCGCTCTCAACGATGACTACCAGGTTCGCGTCGTCTACGAACCGCCGGAAGGCGACACGTCTGCAACGCTTGCAGAGGACGACGGACCCGAAGCGTAATCGATACGCTTCCCTTTCTCGTATTTTTTCAGCCCGGTAGCGACGGCCACGCCGCGATGCTTTTATCTACACTTCTTCAGAGCTACGTAACGATGGATTACGCGCGCGCCGTCGTGGTCGGGGTGGCGAGCGTCGTCGTCGTTACTGCGCTCGTCTCGGGACCGCTGGTCCCCGGCGTCTCGCTGACACAGGAACGAGACGTCGCGTACGGAACGGGGAACGTGACAGTCGCGGAGGTGCAGTTTCCCGACCGGGTGACCATAGAGCGCGCCTCGTTCGGACAGGACGGGTACTATCTCACCGTCCCGCCAGCGGCGGTTCGCTTCTCGACGCTTTCGGGGTCACCGACGATGGTGTACCGGTTGGCTATCGACGAACTCGGCTACACCCGGTCGACCGTCCACTTCCTCAGCGAGTCGGTCGGGGAGCGCTACGAGGCGACGATACAGTCCGACAGTTTCGACGAGAACGAACTCACGAACGAGACGTACCACGGTACGGTCGGCGTCGTCGTCGAGGACTCCCGTAGCCGTCGGGTCGTAGCCGAACGGGCCGTCACCGTCGAGGTGGTCGGATGAGCGCAGACACGGTACCGAACCGGCGCTTCCACGCCGACGTGCGGTCGTCGGCGTGGGTGACGCTCCGGTCGGTCCTGTTCGGGGACCGAATCGGCCTGTGTCTCTTCCTCGCGAGCCTCTGTCTGTTCGCCCTGTTCTGGCGGACCACCGTCTTCATCACCGACACCTACACGCTCGCGAACGGGCTGTACAGTCTCTCGAACGGGAACGTCTTCCTGACCGAGGCTGTGTACGGACCGGGGCTGAACACGCCGGGGGCCGAGGAGTACGGCGGGTCCGTGATCGCACGCAACTACGGGGTACTCGTGCTCTCGCTGCCGTTCCTCTGGGGTCTCGAAGCACTCGACGCCGTCGCCGACCTCCGCATCGCGCTCGTGGCGCTCTGGTCGCTGGTGCTGTTGGCACTCCTCGTGCAGGTGGGCCGTCTCACAGAGCGCCGCGAGGTCACGGCTGGCGGCGCCGTGGCGGTCCTCTGTCTGTTCGCGTCGAACGTCGCCATCGCCCGGCCGATGGACCCCGCTCCCCACCTCCACGCCCTCCAGTTGTTCCACATGGCCGTCGCTGCGTTCGCACCCGTGCTGCTGTATCGACTGGTCGCGCGGCTACACACCGTTCGAACTGGCTCACTGGCGGCGGTCCTGTTCGTGTTCGGGACCCCGCTCGCGTTCTGGGCGGCGATCCCGAAGCGCCACGTCGTCACCGCGACTGTCGTCCTCGGTGTCGCGTACGCACTCTATCGGAGTCGAACAGCCGCCGACGGCGTGCTTGTGTCCCGCCCACTGGCGTTTCGATCACTCTCGTACGCTCTCGTGGGCCTCTACGCGTGGGTTCACGCGCCGGAAGCCCTCCTCTTTGGCGTCGTCCTCGCGGTCATCGACGTACCGACTGCGGCGGACAATCGCCCGCGGACGCTGGTGGTGCTCGCAACGGCGTTCGCGCTGTCGCTCGTCCCGCTTATCGTGACGAACACACTCGTCACCGGGTCGCCACTTCGCCCGCCGCGACTGATTGCGGCGGCAGGCGAAAGCGGAGCGAGAACCGTAGGGAGTATCGCCACCAGTGGCGGGTCCGGACGCGGCGGTGCAGTACTCTCTCCGCTCGCGCCCGTCGTCGGGCTACTGGAGGCAGGTGCCACTCCCCTCGTCGTCCTGTTCCGAGAGTTGTTGGTCGGGGCCAGAGCGCTCGTCACCGACCCCATAGACGTATCGCGGACGTTCGTTCGCTCCGGGACGTTCACGACGAGTCTCAATCAGTCCGACGGCGAAGCAGTCAACCTCTCGTTGCTGGAGTCCGCGCCGCTGTTGGCGGGCGTAGCCGCCGTCGTCCCCGTGCTTCAGACGTGGTCCCGACCCAAGTCGCTGACCGGGCGAACGCTGTCGGCGGCTCGCGTGACCGACGTCTACGTTACGCTCACCGCCGTTTGCGTCGCGCTCTTGTACACGAGTCGACTCCCGATTCACGCACAGGTGACCGTCAGGTACCTGTTCCCCCTGTTCCCGCTGGGCGTCTATCTCCTCGTCCGGTTGCCGACGGTCCGGCGTGTACTGGACGCCCACTGGCGGGCGTTCTGCTGGACGCTGGCAGCCGGGATACTGCTCGGCGGGCAGTTGGTCGTCGTCGCCGTCGCCGTCGGCGTGAACGGTATCGGAGCGGCGTTCCAGTTGCACGCCCTCCTCTCGCTGTCGACGGCACTCGCACTCTCGGCGTGGGCACTCACGGGTCGCACCGAGCGATGGAGTGGGCGTATCGGAGCCGTGCTGCTCGGACTCGCCACGAGCTCGGCAGCGCTGTTCAGCATCCTGGCCGCGGTGGAGTACTACGCGCTCGGCGATACACACGCGCTCCCGATGGTTCGTGCCCTCGGTGAACTGCTTCGACTCGTCTAAGTCGTTGACGACGAATTTTTGTACGGCCTCGCAGTACCGCCAGCATGGACCTGCTAAAGAAGTCGCTCCTCGACGCGCCGATCATCGAAAAGGACGGCTATCACTACTTCGTCCACCCCATCAGTGACGGCGTCCCGATGCTGCGCCCGGAACTCCTCCGCGAAATCGTCATCAAGATCATCCGGAAAGCGGAACTGGAGAACGTCGACAAGATCGTCACGCCCGCGGCGATGGGAATCCACCTCTCGACGGCCGTCTCCCTGATGACCGACATCCCCCTCGTCGTCGTCCGCAAGCGCCAGTACGGGCTCGACGGCGAAGTCGCGCTCTCTCAGGTTACGGGCTACTCCGAGAACGAGATGTACGTCAACGACGTCTACGAGGGCGACCGCGTGCTGGTGCTCGACGACGTCCTCTCGACGGGCGGTACGCTCGCGGCCCTGACCGGTGCGCTCGAAGACATCGGCGCCGACATCCGCGACATCGTCTGTGTCATCAAGAAAGCCGACGGCGAGAACCGACTCGACGAGGCCGGCTACAGCGCGAAGACGCTCATCAACGTCCGCGTGGAGGACGGCGAAGTCGTCATCGTCGACGAGTACGGCGACGGGTAGTCCCGCGGTTTTGCAGTCCGTCACGCGGGTACCGGTTCGGTTGCCCGTGGCATAGTTCGAATCTACGCGAACGGTTCGTGGCTCACGGACTTGTGTGCGATAGAATATAGCAGAGAGAGTTCGAACTGCGAGAACACCCTCGCCATCGCTCGTCTCGTTCGAACTCTATGTGCCGTACACACGCACTAACGTCTCGTCACGTGGACGACGCTTCGGGGCGTAGTTCGCTGAGAAGTAGCGGGAGGTAGATTTGAACTACCGATCTGCGGGTTATGAGCCCGCCGGAATCTCCTGGCTATCCCATCCCGCTACCTGTTCATACCCGAGCCCCCTCATTAAGGGTTGTGATTCGAGTGCCGTCCGTGAATTAGTGACGCGCTACGTGGCCCCGTCGCGGTGGACCTGCCACGTGAACAGACTCTCGAAGACGTAGTTGACGACCATCGCGATGGCGATAGCGATTGGACTCGCAGCGATGAACCAGAGGTCCGTTTCGAAGACGACGAGTTCGATGGCGAGGTACTGTGTCAGGACCCAGTAGACGAGTAGCTGGATCGTAACCCCGCCCGACCGGACGATGTGGGACTTCACCAGTCGCTTCAGGAACGGGCCACGGCCGGTGGCACCCATCGTCGAGAACGTCCAGTGTTCGTTGACGAGAAACATCACCAGAATCGCCGTCTCGATACCGGCCGCCTTCGCCCAGAGGTCGGGCACGTCGAAGACGAGGCCGAGGATGGCCAGTACGGTGTTGTCGCTGATCGCGCCGACGACGCCGACGGAGAGGAACTGTCCGAAGCGGACGCCGGAGACGAGCGACTCGAAGCGGTCGGGCAGGAAGTGCCGGAGACGGTCACTCGGTCCGCTCATCGGTCACGTTCGACGAGCGCCGTCGGGTCCTCCCGACGTGCGGCGATAGCGGTGTGGAGGCGGTCGTCGCTGAGTTGTTTCGCCCGGTGACGAGCGGCCAGCAGCGCCCGGAAGAGGGCAACAGAGTCCCTGACCGGCGAGACGGTCGACCCCGGTCTGTCCTCCCACGCTATCGGCACCTCGACGACGCGGAGGTCGAGCGCCCCCGCCATGGCCACCAGTTCGACGTCCCACGCGAACCCGGGTTCGTAGATGTGACTCCGGACCTGCCCCCAAGCGTCGGCGTCGATGGCCTTCGCGCCGCATTGATAATCGTACAGCGAGACGTCGAGCAGTCGGCCGGCCAGCCACGCGAACGCGTCGCCGAGGAACCGCCGGGCGAACGTCTGGTGGCTGGCGACCGCGGCGTCGGGGTGCCGGCGGGACCCGACCGCGAGGTCGGCGCCGCCGTCGACGACCGGCGACACCACTTCGGCGAGCGAGTCGACGGGCGTGGACCCGTCCGCGTCGGCGAACACGAGCACGTCCGTCGAGAGCGTCTCGAACCCGGCGGTGATAGCGGCGCCCTTCCCCCGGCGGTACGGCACCGTCTCGATGCGCGCCGGCAGGTCGGCCAGTCGCTCGGGCACGTCACGCTTCGGGGCGTCGAGTTCGACCACGATGGTCTCCGGGTCGAGATACTCGTCGATAGCGGTGACGTACGTCCGCAACTGGGCGACGTCTGGGCGGTACGCCGGGACGACGATACCGACGGAACGCGACATCGTGCTAGCTTCCTCCGTGGGTGAGTAAAAACAGTTCGAAGACGCACGACACGGTACAAAACAGGGGCGGGCGGTGCAAAAGACGTATAGGCCCGCGTCGCACTCTCGCGGGTGATGGAGTACGGCCTCGTCGTCCTCTGGCTTGCGCTCTACCTGTTGCTCTGTTACGTCGGCGCGACGGTCGCCGCCGCCCTGTTCCCGCGATTCGCGAATCGCGGCGTCGCCTTCGGTATCCCGGTGGCGCTTTCGACACTGTGGCTCGTCACCTACTTCGTCGGCCGCCTCTCGCTGACCGCCGGCATCTACCTCGGCCTTCTCGTCCTCGTCGCCGCCGCGGTGGTCGCCGCCGTCCGGGGCGTCACCGTCGACGGGCGCGCGTACGCGGAGGTGGCCGGCGTGTTCACCCTCGCGTTTTGCGTTTTGATCGCCGTCAGAGCCCTCGACCCGGCCATCGTCCCCATCGGCGGCGAGAAGTTCCTCGACTACGGCCTGCTGAAATCGCTGCTGCGGGCCGACACGCTCCCGCCCGAAGACATGTGGTTCGCCGGCGAACCGGTCGCGTACTACTACGGCGGCCACCTGCTTGCGGCCATCCTCACGCGTCTCACCGGGACGGCCGGCCAGTACGCCTACAACCTCGCGCTCGCGGGGTTCTACGCGACGCTGGTGACAGCCACCTACGGGCTTGCGGGCGCCATCGCCGCCGACAGAGGCGTCCCGAGACGGGTGGCCGCGGGACTCGCCGCCTTTTTCGTTGGTATCGCCAGCAACCTCTCGACGCCGATGCGCCTCCTCATCTGGCTTCTGCCGGACGGCGCCGGGCAGTGGGTGGCCGGTGCCGCCGGATACGAAGTGGAGGGACTGGCGACGAGCCCCGACCGTTTCAGTTACTGGGACGCCAGCCGCGTCATCACCGACGACGCCGGTGACTTCGTGACCTACGAGCCCAGCGCGGCCTTCGTCATCGACGAGTTCCCACTGTTCGCGTGGCTCAACGGCGACATGCACGCCCACATGATGAGCACGGGCTTCCTGCTGTTGGCGGCCGCGCTGTGTTTCAGCTACTACCAGACGCCGGCCGTCGAGTGGCGCCGCCGACTGGCACTCCTGTTCGGCGCGCTCCCGGCCCTCGCTGGCCTGATGGCCGTGACGAACACGTGGTCGTTCCCCTCGGTCGCCGGCCTCGCGATGCTGACCGTCGTCCTCGCCCCGTCAGACCCGACGACGCTGTTGCCAAACGGCGTCAGCCAGCGACTCCGGACGACCGGCCTGACACACGAGGCGGTGCGCGTCGGCATCGCACTCGCCGTCGCCGTCGCCATCGTCCTCGTCGGCTTGCTGTGGTCGCTCCCGTTCTGGCTGGGCGCGGCGAGCGGCCGCGAGGTAGCCGTCCTCCCGGACCGCTCGTCGCTCTTGGAACTGCTCTCGGTCCACGGCATCTTCCTCCTCCCGTTCGCGCTCTACCTCTACGCGCAGGCCGGGCGGGCGCTCGGGACGGACCGAGCGCGGGCGGTCGGCGCGGCGACGGTGGGCGTCGTCTTCCTCGGCGCGACGGTCGACCTCGCTGCGGTCGGGCTACTCGTCCCGCTCGTCGCCGGCGCGTGGCTATTCGCCCGGTCGCCGTCGCTGAGTCGGTCGCTGGAGTCGGTGCCCGCGCTCACCGACGGCGGCGACCGCACCGTCGACTTCGAAGTCGTCCTGATTCTGGCCGGTGCCGGCCTCGTCTTGCTCGTGGAGTTCGTCTTCGTGAAGGAGAACATCGGCCGGATGAACACCGTGTTCAAGACGTACATGCAGGTGTGGGTGCTCTGGGCGGCCGCCGTCGGCCCCGTATTGGCGTGGCTCCTCACCCGCTGGCGGCCCGACGGGGAGACGCGCCGAGCGGCGACGACGACCGGCGTGCGCGCGTTCGTCGCCCTGCTCGTCCTCTCGACGTCGGTGTACGGCGCGTTCGCGCTCTCGAACCACGTCGACGCGGCCGGTGAGCCGACGCTGAACGGAACCGCCTACCTCGACCGCGAGCATCCGCGAGAGGCCGAGGCCATCCGGTGGCTGGACCGGACCGTCGAGGGGCGACCGACCATCGTCACCGCCGCGCCCGCCGGCTACCGGTGGAACCCCGACGAGGGGAAAGGCTCCAGCGCCCCGGCGAGCCTGACCGGCCTGCCGACGGTCGCTGGCTGGTACCACGAGGCCCAGTACCGCAACGACACGGTGTATCAGACGCGCGTCGAGGACGTCCGGACGATATACACCGGGAGCGCCAGCGACCAGATAGCGCTCCTCCGGCAGTACGACGTTCGGTACGTCTACGTCGGGCCGGCAGAGCGCGCCCGCTACGGCGAGATAACGGTCGACCACGTCTCGGGCGTGACGGCGGTAAAACGGACCGACGGCGTGGTGGTCTACCGCGTCCACCAGAAACAGCTCTGAGAATCGGCCGTCCGAGTCTAGGCTTCGGCGTTCGATGCCCCGCGTTCGCGGAGGACGGTCACGGCTTCGGCCTCGACGTCGTCGGTGTCGAGGTGGTTCGGGATGTAGTCCTGTCGTTTGAACGTCTCTTCTTCGTCTTCCTGCCCGATAGTACACCAGAGCTGCGGCCGGTCCGGCCCGTGCCAGTCACCCTGTCGAGCGACGGCGAACACCTCGTACTCGTCGCCGTCGTACTCGATGCGGCCGCCCTTCCGGAGGCCGGGATCCCCGTGGATGATGAGCTTCTTCATACCAGTGGCTTCGAAAACGGCGTACTTAGTGACTTCGAAGGCGAGCGAGAGAACGGTCACCACACGATGCGGGGACGGCGACGCGACTCCGAACCAAACGGGTTTTAAGCGGCCACACCAAATCGCTCCGTAAGGTCGATATCTATGGAGATGCCGCGACGCTTCAATACGTACTGTCCGCACTGTAACGAGCACAACGAACACGAGGTCGAGAAGGTCCGTTCTGGCCGCGAGACCGGAATGAAGTGGATCGACCGCCAGCGCAAGCGCAACTCCGGTATCGGGAACGACGGGAAGTTCTCGAAGGTCCCGGGTGGGGACAAGCCCACCAAGAAGACGGACCTCAAGTACCGCTGTGGCGAGTGTGGCAAGGCCCACCTCCGCGAGGGATGGCGCGCCGGCCGACTGGAGTTCCAGGAGTAATCATGGCTGGAAGCTTCGTCACCGTCGCCTGTCCGGACTGCGAGAACGAACAGACCCTCTTCGAGAAGGCGTCGAGCGAGGTCTCGTGTGCCGTCTGTGGCCACACCCTCGCCCGTCCCACCGGTGGGAAGGCCGCCATCGAAGGCGAAGTGACCGACGTCGTCGAGGCCCGATAGGATGAAATACAGCGGCTGGCCCGAACCGAGCGAACTCGTCGTCGGCAAGGTCGACGAGATCGAGGACTTCGGCGTGTTCGTCGACCTCGAAGAGTACGAGGGCAAGCGTGGCCTCTGTCACATCTCCGAGGTCGCCAGCGGATGGATCAAGAACGTCCGCGACCACGTCAACGAGGGTCAGACGGTCGTCGCCAAGGTGTTAGACGTCGACGAGGAGTCCCAGCAGATAGACCTCTCTATCAAGGACGTCAACGACCACCAGCGCAAAGAGAAGATTCAGGAGTGGAAAAACGAGCAGAAGGCCGACAACTGGATGGAACTGGCCTTCGGCGAGGACCTGGACGACGAGACCTACGGCGCTATCGCGAACGCGCTGTTGGCCGAATTCGGCTCGCTGTACGACGGGTTCGAGGCCGCCGCCATCCACGGCGCCGACGCCCTCGACGAGACCGACCTCGACGAGGACGAAGTCGAAGCCATCGTCCAGACGGCCCGGAACAACGTCTCGGTGCCCTACGTCAACGTCACGGGCTACGTCGACCTCGAGTGCCCGACCCACGACGGCGTCGACGTCATCAAGGAGGCGCTGAAAGCGGCCGAAGGGAACGGCGAGGTGCCCGAAGAGATTCAACTCGAAGTCACCTACGTCGGGTCGCCCGAGTACCGCATTCAGGTGCAGGCGCCCGACTACAAGACGGCCGAGGGCGAACTCGAAGAGAGCGCCGCCCGCGCGAAGGCCGTCGTCGAAGAGCACGGTGGGACCGGCGAGTACCACCGCGAGCGGACCGAAGACGACGAGTAGCGATGAAGTCTGACATCCGGGTATGTTCGGCGTGGGACGCCGAACACGACGGCCCGGTGTACACCCTCTCCGATTCCTGTCCCGAGTGTGGTGCCGACGCCGTCAACAGCGCTCCGGCGCCGTTCGACCCGACGGACCCCCACGGCGAGTATCGACGTTCACTTAAGCGCCGCAACCGCACGTAGGCGGTATGGACGAATTCGACATCGAAGTACTCGCCGACCCGGACCTGGAGGACCCCGTCCTCGTCGAGGGACTCCCCGGTGTCGGGCACGTCGGAAAACTCGCCGCCGAGCACCTGCTGGAGGAACTGGAGAGCGAACTCGTCCGGCGCGTCTACTCGACGCACTTCCCGCCGCAGGTCAGCATCGACGACCGGACGGCTCAGTTGGCGTGTGCCGAGTTCCACGCCGTCACGCCCGAGGAGGGACGGGACATGCTCGTCCTCTCGGGCGACCATCAGGCACAGGACAGCGAGGGTCACTACGGCCTGACCGACGCGTTCCTAGACGTCGGCGAGGACTTCGGCGTCGGTGAAGTGTTCGCGCTGGGCGGCGTCCCCACCGGCGAACTCATCGAGGAGTACGACGTGCTGGGTGCGACGACCACCGACGAGTTCGCCGACACGCTCGAAGACTCGGGCGTCGTCTTCCGCGAGGACGAACCCGCCGGCGGCATCGTCGGCGTCTCCGGTCTGTTGCTGGGCCTCGGTGGCCGACGTGACATCACGGCGGCCTGTCTCATGGGCGAGACGTCCGGCTATCTGGTCGACCCCAAGAGCGCACAGGCCGTCCTCGAAATCTTACAGGACGTCGTCGGCTTCGACGTGGACTACGAGTCCCTAGAGGAGCGTGCCGACGAGATGGAAGAAGTCGTCCGGAAGATTCAGGAGATGGAACAACAGAACGCGCCGTCGCCGGCCGACGAGGATCTGCGGTACATCGGATAACAGCGAGAATTTCTTATTTCGGCGGCGCCAACGGAGTCGCGTGCAGGCAGATCCGAGTACGGTACCGGAGTGGTTGGTCCTCGGCGTACTACTCGGTGCCGGCGGGAGCGTACTGGTCGCTGGGTTGTTCGTCGTCGCAGACAGACTCTTCCCCGCCGACCAGCAGGCACGGCAGGTCCGCGACGGCGGCGAGGAGCGCCGGCGCGCGGAGTTACGGGAGTACCTGCAGGCCATCGACGAGCAGTTCGCCGAGAACCACTTCGTCGAGGGCCAGCACGTCGCCTTCTACCTCCCGAAGCGAGACGTGGCCATCACGTTCGACGCCCGGGCGTACTACCGCATCGATCGGTCGCCGACGCGGCCGGTCCTCGTCGAACACGAGATGCCGGGCGTCCATCTGGGGGCGCGCCTCCCCTTCGAGACGCCGGAGGTGTCGCTCGGTCCGGACCCCGAGCAGTCGGCCGACCCCACGCTGCAGGCGTTCGCCGAACTCGGACTCCGGCAGACGGCGACGCTCTCGGAGGTGAAGTCGGCCTACCGCGACCGAGTGAAGGAGGTCCACCCGGACCACGGCGGCGACGAGGAGGAGTTCAAGCGAGTCCGCGAGGCCTACACGATGGCGAAACAGCACGCCTCGTAGTCAGCGCTCCGGGGACGGGTAGTTCCCCCGACCCGTCTCGGTGTGGCCCGACGCGGAGACCCACCTGTCCTGTGGCCCGGTGGCGTTTGCGTGGACGCGGTCGGCGTAGCTGTTGCCCGTCCAGCCACCGGAGAACCACTCGTTGGAGCCCACGACCATGACGCTCGCGTCGACGCGAGCGGTCGCTGGCGCGTCGTAGGAGAGGAACACCGGCGCGTCGTAGGTGAAACAGGCCGTCTCGTCGCGGTAAGGGAGCGAACAGTCGGTGAGCGACCGGGTGACCCCGTCGCCGTAGAACGTCGGTGAAGTGCCGACGGGCGTTCGCGTCTCGATGGGGTAGGTGGCGTCCCGAAGCGCCGACGTCGAGGCGGTGCGGCGCGTCCGCTTCGCGTGGTTCGGGTTCTCCGGGTCGTACTCGGCCTCGGATATCTCCTCTTGCCGGCCGACGCCACCTTCTTCGACGTAGCGGTAGTACCGCGTCTCGACGGTGAACTCGTCGGTGGTGAGTTCCAGCATGGGACCGTACTCGGTTTCGACGACGCGCGCATCGAACGTCCCGTTCGGTGCGACATCGGTCGCCTCGAACGTGGCGTTGCCGTCGACCTGTGGCAACGGCACGCGGATGGTGACGTTCCGGAGCGTCTCGTCGGCATCGACGCCGACGCTGAGGTCGTAGCTGCTCGAATAGCTGTCCGGGTTCGGGCCGAAGAACGAACAGCCAGCGGTGAGTACGAGGCAGACAATCAGCAACGGCAGGAGGGTGCGACGGGACATATTTATTCAATTCGGTGTCACGTCAGTTCCCCCCGCGGTTCACAAAACCGTTCGGGCACTCCGGGGCAGTCACCCACCGGCGCTGGCGTCTCGTTCGGCCTCGTACAGGTGGACCATCTCGGCGACGAACCAGAGTTTGAGCGCCATCGACAGCGCCGTCGCGAGCGCCGTCTCCGCGGGGCGACGGCGCACGGCCGCGTAGAGCGCGTACAGCGCCGCCACGCCGGTGAGATAGTTCAGGACGGTCGGGTAGCTAGTCGCGTCGTGGTCCCCCTTCGTCCAGAGTCGCTCGCCGTACACCCCCTTCGTCATCCACGCGCTGTCGTCTTCGGGCGGGGCGAACAGGAACGGGTTGACTACGACGAACGCGAGCGTCAGCGCGAGGCCGCGCCAGTCCCGCCGGTAGAGACAGGTAATCAGGAGCGGTAGCGTCGGGACGCGGGACCACCCGCTCAGGGGGTTGGCGTGCCGCGCCCAGAAGTAGCGGTCGAGTACGGAGTCGTCCGAGGGGAGCGGGGACGGGGCCATATCGAACGGTCGGCTCGCCCCGTCAAATCCCTACCGGCGGCTCAGAGGCCCTGGCTCATCAGGTGTGAGCGCAAGAGGTCGGCCTCCTTGCTCCCGGCGACCGGGTTGACGAGGACCACGTCCTCGTCCGGCGCGAAGGCGTCGCGGTCGGCGAGCGCTCGGACGCCGGCGACGGCCGTCCCGCCGGTCGCCCCCACCTCGGGGCCCATCTCACACCCGTCGACGGCACCCTGCAACACGTCTTCGTCGGGTACTGCGACCGCCCCGCCGTCGGTCGCGTGCAGGGCATCGATAGCGGCGGTCCCGGCGGCGGGATCGGGGATTTCGAGCGGGCCGACGATCGTATCTGGGTGTTCGACCGGCGTCGGGTCGGCGACACCGTCGCGCACCGCGTCGGCGATGGGCGCCGACGACTCCGGTTGGGCCGCGTAGAGTCGGGGGACCGCGTCGACGAGACCGGCGGTCGCGGCGAGCGCGAACCCGCGTTCGAGGCCGACGACCGTCTCGCCGTGGCCGGTCGGATGGACGACGGCGTCGGGCGCGGTCCACGCGCGGTCCGCGAGGAGTTCCAGCGCCAGTGCCATCCCGCCGGCGACGCGGAAGGGGTGGCCGGGCGCGACGGACGTGAACGTCTCGTCGCTGTCCTCGAACGCGTTGACGGCGTCCGGATAGCGACCCTCGACGACGTACATGTCGCCGCCGTGGACGTTCACCATCGCCTTGTTGAGGAACGGACAGCGCGAGGGGACGAACCCCTTCGAGTCGACGGCGGCGCGGGCGGCGTACGCCGCGGCGGCCTGTGCGCCGTTCCCCGGCGAAGGGGTGGCGACTCGCTCGGCCCCCTGCTGGACGGCCGCGGAGACGGCCAGCGCGAGTTTCCGGTCGGCGAGCGACCCGGTCGGATTGCGACCCTCGTCCTTGACCGCGGCGCTGGCGACGCCGAGTTCGGCGGCCAGCGTCGGCACCGCGACGAGCGGCGTCGCCCCCTCGTCGATGCTGACGGCCGCGTCGGTCGGGAACGGTCGGGCGTCGTCGGCACTCGCCACCTCGTCGGCGTCGTACTCTGGGGCGAGGACGCCGCCGCAGTCGGGACAGCGCGCTTCGTCGGGGTCGGCCGACTCGTCACACGCGGTACAGGAGAGGCCACGGAACGCCGCTGTCGTCTGCATACCCGGCCGTGCGGACGGCATCTACAAGTGTCGTCCGGTCCACTCCAGCATCCTCATGAGCCACGAGTCCGAACGACGGCCCATGACAGACGTGGTCGTCGTCGGCGGGGGCCTCGCGGGACTGGTCGCGGCCCGTCACCTCGCCGAGTCGGGACTGGACGTGACGGTGTTCGAAGCGAGCGACGGCGTGGGTGGGCGGGTCCGGACCGCCCGCGAGGACGGCTACACGTTCGACCGGGGGTTTCAGGTGCTGTTCTCGGCATATCCGGCGGTACAGCGCGAACTCGACGTCGAAGCACTCTCGCCGCGACCCTTCACCCCGGGCGCGACCATCGCCCGGCCGAACCACCGGTCGGTGCTGTCGGACCCGCTTCGGAACCCGACGGCCGCGCCGCAGACGCTGTTCAACACGGACGTCCGGACGGCGGACAAACTCCGACTCTTTAGGCTCCAGCGGGAACTGGCGAAGCGGGACCCCGAGACCATCCTCGACGGCCCCGGTGGCGGGCAGACCATCGCCGAGTACCTCGCCGAGAAGGGGTTCTCGAAGCGCTTCGTCGAGCGATTCGCGGCACCGTTCTACGGCGGCATCACGCTCGACCGCTCGCTGGGCACCGACAGCGCCGTCTTCGAGTACACCTACAAGATGCTCAGCGAGGGCGAGATAGTCGTCCCCGCGGCGGGGATGCAGGCCATGCCCGAGCAGCTGGCCGACCGCGCCGTCTCGGCCGGCGCGACCATCGAGACGAGCCGCGAGGTGCAAGCCGTCGAGGGCACCGACGACGAAGTGGCCGTCGAGGTGGGCGGCGAGACGGTGACGTCGGACGGGGCCGTCGTCGCGACGGACCCGGCGACGGCCACGGAGTTGACCCGGGTCGACGCCATCCCGACGGACACGCTCGGCTGTGTCACCCAGTACTTCTCGCTCCCGACGAGCAAGGCCCCCGACATGGGCAAGCGCATCGTCCTCAACGCGGCCGACGACCGCCCGAACACCGTCGCGCCGATGTCGGCCGTCGCCCCCGAGTACGCCCCCGAGGGGATGGAACTGTACAGCGCGACGTTCCTCGGCGTCCCGGACGGCGACGACGCGGCGCTGGCGGCGGACGTTCGAGAAACGCTGGCGTCGTGGTACCCCGCGGCTGGATTCGACGCGCTCGAACACCGCCGGACCGACCACGTCCCCCTCGCGCAGTTCGCCCAGCCACCGGGGTTCCGGGCGGACCTGCCCGCCCCGGACGCCCCCGACGGGGACGTCGTGCTGGCCGGCGACTACACCCGCTGGTCCTCGATACAGGGCGCGTTGGAGAGCGGGAAAATCGCGGCGGAGCTACTGTTCTAACGCGGTCTGTCAGAACCGTCGCGGCGGGCCTACGCTGCGGGTCCGCCGCTACTCGTGTTTCCCTCGTGACCCCCCTCGTCATCGAGGAGGACCGCCGAGACGTACTTTATCGTCGCGAAGTACAGCAACAGCAAGCAGAGCAGCGTTATCGCGATAAGCGCGAGCGCGGCACCAGTCTGAACCATATCCGTGCGTCCACCGCGGTAGCCCAAATACCTACCGTTATACGCTCCGATTCCGCGCGTCACCGCGCCGTTCGAGGGCGTCTCCCGCCGGCCGACGCCTCGTCACAGCATCCGTCGGAACTCCCCCAGCGGCGGGAACGACCGGGTCTGGCGGGCGCTCTCGTCCCAGACGATCGGTTCCAGTCGGTCGACGTCGGTGAGAAGCGGCGACTGGAAATCGGCGGCCGACAGTTCGTTGACGACGACGCCAGCGTTGAGGCGGTTGAACGAGGGGAGCATCACCACGTCGCTGCCCTCGTACTGCCCCGTCCCGACCAGATAGCACGGGCGGCGCTGGCCCTCGATGACGATGGTCGGGTGGTCGTGGCCGACGACGTAGCGGTCGGCGTCGCTCTCGGGGGCCTCGTGGCCGTGCAGGACGACGGTGTCGCCGATTCGGTACTCTCGCTCAACCGGCCCGTCCCACACCGAGTCCAACATCGTGTCGTGGTTCCCCGGCGTGACGACGAGGCGAGCACCACCGTCGCGGCACGCGGCCTTCAGGCCCGCCACGGTGTCCTCGACGGTTCGTGGGACCGTCCGGAAGGAGTGGAGCAAGTCCCCGGCGACGACGGCCGTCTCGGGGTCGTGTCGCTCGACCAGCGAGCGGAACCGCTCGCCGACGTCGGTTCCCGACCCGACCGGAAACTCCAGATTCCCCCCGGTGCCTCGGCCCACGTGGAGGTCGGCGACGACGAGTGTGTCGTCGACGACCAGCGCTCGGTCGTCGTATCGTCCGTCCATTGGGTCGGCATCGGGGCTACGCGCACATATCGCTGGCGTCCGCAGGACAGAGGTATTTTTAGCCGTGCCATCTACGGACCACTATGGTCGACGTCCTCGAGAACAAACGGGCCGCGACGCGCTTTCGCATCCTCGTGGAGATAGCGGAGCGCCAACCCGCGGTCAGTCAAGGCGAGATAGCTGAGGCCGTCGGAGTGACGAGTCAGGCGGTCAGCGAGTACATCCGCGACCTCGTCGACGAGGGCCTCGTCGAGAAGGAGGGGCGCTCGCGCTATCGGGTCACGAAGGAGGGCGTCGACTGGGTGTTCCAGTCGGCCACCGACATGCGGCGGTTCGTCGACCACGTCACCGACGACGTCCTCGGGAGCGTTCAGGAGGACGCCGCGATAGCCGAGGCCGACTTGGCGGAAGGCCAGACCGTCTCGCTATCGCTCTCAGAAGGCCTGCTCCACGCCGCGCCCGGTGACGACGGCGGGGCGACGGGCGTGACGACGACGAGCGCCGAGGCCGGGTCGGTCGTCGGCGTCACCGGATTCGAGGGCGTCATCGACCTCGAACCCGGCCACGTCAGCGTGTTGCAGGTCCCGCCGGTCCGGTCGGGTGCCGCCACGGACACGGCCGACATCGCCTCGGCCTGCGAGAACGTGTCTATCGTCACGGCGGCGGGCGTCGAGGCCGTCGCCGCCCTCCGCGAGGCCGGCGTCGAACCGACGACGTACTTCGCGGCGGGCGAGGTGGCCGCCGACGCCGCCTCTCGCGGGATGGACGCCGTCGTCGTCGCGACACAGGACACGGTCGGGCGTGTCACCGACGCCCTGCGGGACGCGAGCGTCGGCTACGACGTCACACAGTGAACCCTTTTCCCGCCGAGAGTCGTCTGGTCCGGTATGAGCAACGACGACGACAGTTCCGACGACGTGACGGACGCGGTCCAGACGTTCCTCGGCGAGGCCGACGCGGCCTACGAGGAGTACGACAAGGGGTACACCGACGCCGACGCCATCCTCCGCCGTCTGGAGACGGCGATAGAGTCGCTACGCGACGCGACCAGTGACGACGGCGAGTGACCGGCCGGTGGGTTCGCCACCGGGGCCAACAGTATTGTAGTCTCGGCATCATGTCGAGATATGACCGACGTGGTCGTGGTCGACGGCGCGCGCACAGCACACGGGAGCCTCCTCGGCGCCCTCTCCGAGAAGTCGGCGACGGATCTCGGACGAGCGGCCGTCGAGGGCGTCCTTGACCGTACCGGCGTCGACGACGGCCTCGTCGACTGGGTGTGTCTGGGCAACGCCGTACAGGCCGGCGTCGGGCAGGTGCCGGCCAGACAGGTCGTCGTCGACTCGCCGCTACCCGATCGGTGCCCGGCGACGACGACAAACGAGGCCTCCGGGTCCGGACTCCGAGCCATCGCGAACGCCGTCGACCGCATCGACGCCGGCCGGGCGTCGGCCTGTCTCGCCGGCGGGATGGAGTCGATGTCCAACGCGCCCTATCTCGTCCGCGAGATGCGCGGCGGCCGCCGATACGGCGACACCACGCTGGTCGACGCGATGATTCACGACGCCCTGTGGGACGCGAACTACGACGCGCACATGGGGACGCTCACCGACCGCATCGCCGAGCGCTTCGACGTCACCCGCGAGCGACAGGACGAGTACGCCCGGCGGAGCAACCACCGCGCCGGCGAGGCTATCGCCGAGGGCCACTTCGAGAAGGAGATGGTCCCGGTCGAAGTCGGGGACCACCTCGTCACTGAGGACGAGGGGCCGCGGCCAGAGACGACGATGGACGACCTCGACAGACTGCCCCCAGCGTTCGGCGAGGATGGGACCATCACTGCGGGCAACGCCTCGAAACTCTCGGACGGCGCGGGAGCGGTCCTCTTGGCCGACGCCGAGACGGTCGACGACGCTGGCCTCGGCCCGATGGCCCACGTCGAGGACTACGCCGTCGCCTACCGCGACCCCGCGGAGTTCTCGCTGGCGGTCTGTGACGCTGTCTCGAAACTGCTGGATCGAAACGACCTCTCGGTCGACGACGTGGACCACTTCGAACTCAACGAGGCGTTCGCCGCCCAGATGGTGTACGTCGCCGACGAACTCGGGATACCCCCGGAGACGCACAATCCGCTGGGCGGCGCGGTGGCGCTGGGCCACCCCATCGGCGCCAGCGGCGGCATCCTGACGACGACGCTCGCCTACGCGATGGAACGGGAGGACCACGACAGAGGCGTGGTTGGGATGAGCGTCGGCGGCGGGGGCGCTATCGCGATGTCGTTGGTTCGGTAGGACCGCCCGGCGGCGACGCGAGGAAGTCGGCGGCGGGGGCGCTATCGCGATGTCGTTGGTTCGGTAGCATCGCCCGGCGACCGGCGAATCGCTCAAACCGCCGTCGAAGCCTCCCCAAAGACTTCACCCCGACCAGACTATCGCTCGGACACGGATGCCATCGACCCGACGGACGCTCCTCTACGGACTCGCGCTGGTGGGACTCGTCCTCGCCGCGGGAGTTGTCTCGGCGACGACGGCCGAACGGCGTGCGCTGGCGGCCGAGACGGCGTACGTCGAGGGACATCTCGAATCCGCCGACTGCCTCTCCGACTGGGGGACCAACGAGGGGGCGGGACCGTCACGGGACGCCCGCATCACGCGAGTCAGTTCCGACGGCGTCTACGTCCGCGTGACGCTCCCGTACGCCTACACCGTCGGTACCGGCGACGACCGAGTGTTCGCCGACACGGCGTCGGAGGCCGTCTATCGGGTCACGCCCACGGATGCGCACCGCGTAAGCGGCGACGACGTGACGGTCTGCTGATGATCGGGACAGCGGCTCGGCGAATCGGGAAGAATTATCGGCCACCGGCCGAAGGGAACGAACATGACCGAATTCTCCAGCCGCGTCGAACAGGTATCCATCTCCGGAATCCGCGAGGTGTTCGAGGCCGCCGGCGAGGACGCCATCAACCTCGGCCTCGGGCAACCGGACTTCCCGACGCCGGACCACGCTCGCGAGGCCGCCGTCGACGCCATCCGCTCGGGCAAGGTCGACGCCTACACGTCGAACAAGGGGACACTCGAACTCCGCGAGGCCATCGCCGAGAAACACGACCGGGACAACGACTTAGCCGTCGACCCGGAGGACGTCATCGCCACTTCCGGCGGGAGCGAGGCCCTGCACATCGCCTTGGAGGCCCACGTCGACGCGGGCGACGAAGTCGTCTTCCCCGACCCCGGGTTCGTCTCCTACGACGCGCTGACCCACCTCGCGGGTGGGACGCCCAAACCGGTGGGTCTGCGCGAGGACCTGACGATGGACCCCGCGACGGTCGAGGACGCCATCACCGAGGACACCGCGGCGTTCGTCGTCAACTCGCCGGCCAACCCGACCGGCGCCGTCCAGTCGCCCGAGGACATGCGCGAGTTCGCCCGCATCGCGAGCGAGCACGACGTGCTCTGCATCTCCGACGAGGTGTACGAACACCAGGTGTTCGAGGGTGAACACCGCTCGCCGGCGGAGTTCGACGAGACGGGCAACGTCGTCGTCGTCAACGCCTGCTCGAAGGCCTACTCGATGACCGGGTGGCGCCTCGGCTGGGTCACGGGGTCGACCGAGCGCATCGAGCGGATGCTCCGCGTCCACCAGTACGCACAGGCCTGTGCCTCCGCGCCGGCCCAGTACGCCGCCGAGGCGGCGCTCACCGGCCCACAGGACCCCGTGGTCGAGATGCGCGAGGCCTTCGAGGCCCGCCGCGACGTCCTGCTAGAGGGGTTCGAAGAGATGGGGCTGGAGTGTCCCACGCCGAAGGGCGCGTTCTACGCGATGCCGAAGGTACCCGAGGGCTGGGTCGAGGAAGTCATCGACCGCGGCGTCGTCGTCGTTCCGGGCGACGCTTTCGGCGAGAACGGTGACGGCTACGCCCGCATCTCCTATGCGACGGACATGGAGACGCTGAAAGAGGCCATCGACGTCATGGCGGAGGCGACGGCCGCGATTCGCGAGTAGTCCGAATTTGGGACAGTCTCGGAAGAGAGTTGTAAGAACGGTTTTGGCCGTGGCTAGCGTCCCTCCGCCCGAACTTGCCGTGGTCCACGCACACGACAGCGACCGGCGGGGCGTCGACGGGCGGGCCGCCGAGAGACAGACCTTTGAGACAGGCACGAACAGTCAGGACACGAGAGGGATGGAGAAAGCGCTCTGGTACCTGCTGACGGCGACGCGCGGCGGTGCCAACAGGGCGCGCATCATCGACGCCCTCACGGAGCGACCGATGAACGCCAACGAACTCGCCGACGAACTCGACGTGGGCTATAAGACGATACGCCACCACATGGAGCAACTCGAAGAGCACGACGTCGTCGAGTCCGGCGACGAGGACTACGCCAAACTGTACTTCCTCACGGACCGGTTCGACCAGTACCGGGACACCTTCGAGGACATCGTGGAGCAGATGGACAGATGAGCGACAGCACAGACGGACGGCACCCGGGGGCGAGAGACTGATGGCGATGGGGACGCTCATCACCGCCGCGGCGGTGCTCGCGGGTATCAACGTCCTCCTGCTGATACCCCTGCTCGGCGTCTGGGTGCGCAACTACGCTACCTTCCGGACCGGACTGGTCGCGGGGCTGGTGGCCTTTGCCCTCGCGATGCTCGTCGAGAACGCCGTCGCCCTGTACTTTTTCTTCTCGATGCAGAGCTTCTACGCCGGCGACCCCCACGTCCAGCAGGCCGTCCTCGTGTTACGAGCGCTCCAGTTCGTCGCCATCGCCGGCCTGAGTTACACGACGTTACGGTAGCCGTCGTCTATCGCAGTAGCCGAAGGGTCGATACGGGTCGGACACGTACAGCTTTCCGATGGACCACCTCGCACCGTCGAACGTCCCCGTCTACGCGACGCGCGACGAGCAACAGGCACTCTGGGAACGCTGTGCGAACCGCGGGCACCCCGTCGTCGCCGTCCGAGAGGCGACGCGTGGCTACATCGTCCGCTACGACCTCCAGCACCTCGACCAGCAACTATCGCCGGCCACGCTCCAGCGGTTGCGCGACCGGGTTCGCTCCCGTCGTCCGTATCCCACGGGTACCGACCCCATCTCCGAGGCGGAGGGCGTCGGCGGCGAGGCCGGGCCGGTCTCCGGTGAACTCCACACCGCCAGCGAGGACGCGGGTCGAGAACTCGCCTCCCACATCGCCTCGTTCGTGCTGGACCGCGACAACTGGCAGTAACGCACCTCGCGACGGGAGCGCACGAGACTTTTTGACACGCCGGTCCCTGTATCGCGGTATGGCAGTCGCCCGACACGAGTCCGGACCCGTCGCGGCGGGCAGAGCCCTCGCCTCACAGGTACACCCCGTGTTCATGCTCCCGCCGCTGGCGACGTCGCTGTTCGGCGCGTTACTCGCGGGCGAAGTCACCATCGCCGTCGCCACGCTCCACGCGGCGGCGATGTTCTTCGCCGTCTACACCGCTCACGTCAAGGACGGCTACGTCGACTTCCACGTCCGCGGCGAGGACGACGACCACCCGCTTACGGTCGGCGGATGTCGCGGCGCACTCGTCGCTGCCGGACTCGGCTTTCTGACCTGCACGGTCGGCCTGTGGCTGGTCGTCGGTCCGGGCACGGCCCTCCTGACGCTCCCGACGTGGGTCATCGGCTACACGCACGCACCGCAACTGGACCTCAACCCCGTGGGGGCGACGATGGGGTATCCGACCGGTATCGCGCTGGCGCTGCTCGGGGGCTACTACGCGCAGGCCTCGGCGCTCAGTCCGCGGGTGCTGGGGCTCGCAGCTGTCTTTCTCGTGTTGCTCACCGGCATCAAGATAATCGACGACGAGCAGGACTACGACTACGACCGCTCCATCGAGAAGCGGACCGTCGCCGTGGTGGTAGGACCGCAGCGAGCGCGGCAACTGGCCCGCACCCTGCTCGTGGCGGCGATGCTCGGCGTCGTCGCCCTCGCGTTCACGCTGCCCGGGGTCCCACCGAGTGCGGCCGGTGCGGCCGCCGCGTTCGGGATGGTCGCCGCCGTCGCCCACCGCGCGGAGTCGGAACTGGCGACGAAACTGCTGATTCGGGGCTCGTACCTCTTTCTGGCAGTGCTCGTGGCCGCGGTGTGGTTCCGGCCGCTCGCTTAGTTCTCGCTGATTATCTTGACGACCGCCCCTTCTTCGAGTTCCGTCTCGTCGCTGATGCGGCGGTTCTCCCTGGCGTCGACGGCGTGGGTGTAGCCGTCGCCGATGTCCGAGTGGACGGCGTAAGCGAGGTCCTTCGGCGTCGACCCGCGGGGGAGCAGGTGTGCGTCGGGGAGGACGTTCCCCTGTCCGTCGGTCCACTTCGTGTCGTTCTGGACCGGGTAGGCCGTGATGTGATCGAGCAGGTCGTAGACGGCGGCGTCCATCGCCTGCTGGACGCCGGTGCCGCCGTACTCGGCCATGACCTCGCGGATACGGTTTAACCCCTGTCGCTGCTGGTCGCTCACGTCGCCCAGAATCTCGAAGTCCGAATCCCCGGGGTCGTAGTCGACGACGCCCGCCTCCGCGGCCTTCCTGAGTGCGAGTTCGCCGTCGGCCGTCGCCGGAACGACTAGCTCTGCGGCCTTCCGCAGGCGTTCGACGTTGTCCTCGGGCGCGACGTCGGCCTTGTTGGCGACGACCACGATGGGTTTCGTCCGCTGGCGTATCTCTCTGGCCAGCGCCTCCCGGTGGTCGTCGGTCCACGCGATGGGGTCCTCGGGGTAGTCGAGTTCACGCAGCGTGCGGGCCACGTCGAGTTCGCTCGCGCCGACGCCGGCGAGCAAGTCTAGGAGAGCCTCGTCGAGGTCGAAGTCGGGCGAGCGCGACTGGCGCTCGACGGACTCCCAGTTGCGGTCGACGATGCTCGCCAGCCAGAGATCCATCTCCGTCTCGACGAAGTCGACGTCCTCGACCGGGTCGTGTTCGCCCACTTCGACGGGTTCGCCCTCCTCGTTCGTGCCGCCGGAGGCGTCGACGACGTTCAGAATGACGTCGGCGTTCGTGAGTTCGTCGAGGAACTGGTTGCCGAGGCCCCGGCCCTCGTGGGCGCCGGGGACGAGGCCGGCGACGTCGATGAGTTCGACCGGGACGTAGCGTTTGCCGTCCCGGCAGTCGTCGTCGCCACAGCGCTCCTCGCGGTCGAGACAGGGACACTCGGTCCGGACGTGGCTCACGCCGCGGTTGGCGTCGATGGTCGTGAACGGGTAGTTCCCGACGTCCACGTCGGCCATCGTCGCCGCTTTGTAGAAGGTAGACTTCCCGGCGTTGGGTTTGCCAGCGAGTGCGATAGAGAGCATGCTACCCCCTACCAGAGAAGGCGGAAAGGGGGTTTCGGTTCCGTCGGTCAAAGGTGAGTCGTACCCTCCCCGACCGTTATGCCCCCGGCGAGAGCACGGTAAGTATGCGCACGGACGTCCACCGCTCCGGGCCGCGCCGCCCGCTACGCGGACTGGTTCCCGCCCTCGCGGTCGTCACCGCCCTCGTCTACGTCGCCGAGTTCGTCATTCCGGTCGCCGCGTATCCCACGTGGCTCTACGTCGGTCCGTTGACGCTCCCGACGGTCGCACTGTCACCGACCGCGCTTGCGGTCGCGGTGCTCGTGAACCGTGGCCGGCGCTTCCGGGCCGGTCCCTTCGGCGTCGGCGACGCCGCTATCGTCGTTCTCGCCGCACTGACCCTCCTCGCCGGCGTCTACGCCGTCGCGGACCTGAACCTCTCCTCCGGCGGGGTCTTCTTCTCGGGCGTCTGGGTCGTCGTGGTCGGCGCGGTGCTGACGGCCGCCGTCCTCGTCGGGGCCGGGCGCTCGCTTCTCCGCGGCGGCGCCACTCCGGAGTGAGTCGGTCGACCGTCCAAAAGGCGTCTCCGTTCAGTCGGTGGCCTCGGCCGCGTCCTCGTGGTCGTCGGCGTCCGCTCCGTCGACCGCCTTCTCGTCGTCATCGTCTGTCTCCATCTGCTCCGAGGGCGCTGACTCGTCTCCGTCGGCCGCGTCCACCGCGTCCGCCGCGTCCGCCGTCTCGCCGTCCTCGTCCGCGCCGTCACGTTCGAGTTCCTCGGCCATCTCGGCCATCGCGGCGGCGGACTCGTCGGGCCGGTCGAGCACTTCGTCGGTGTGCATCCGCGTCCCGTCGCGGGCGCGAATCTTCCCGTCGACGGTGGCGTTCTCGTGGAGTTCGACGGTCTTCGCGGAGATGTCGCCCCAGACCTTCGTGCCGGGACCGACCCGGACGTCGCCGTTGCGGGTCGTCACGTCGCCTTTGATTTCGGTTCCCTTCCCGACCACCACGTCCTCCCGGGCGCGGAGACTGCCGAAGACGACGTTGTCGCGGCCCACTTCCATGGATTCGGCGCGGATGTTGCCGTGGAGGCGGCAGTCGTCGCCGATGGTCGCCGGTGTGGAGACGCGCCACGCGTCGTCGGAGACGCTCGCGCCACGCGGGACGAGTATCGGGTCGTGGTCGTCCGCGTCGTCGCCGAGCATCTCGTCGACGAGGCTCTGTGCGGCCTCGTCCTCGCCGATGCGCAGGAGTTGCGAGAGGTAGACGAACAGGAAGACGATGGTCGGCATCGGGTTGCGGATGACTATCCAGCCGTTGGCCTCGAACCCGTTCTCGATGTCGACGTCGTCGCCGATGTCTAAGTCGCCGGCGACGCGCAACTCGCCGCCGATGTGGACGCGTTCGCCGATGTAGGCGTCCTCGCCGACGAGGACGTTGTCCTCGACGTCACACCACATGTCGAGGCGGCAGTCGCCCTCGGCCTCGATGTGGCCGCCGAAACGGACTCGCTCGTCGGCGATGACCGACCGGCCGCGGACGCCGAACTCGACCGTACTCTGCCCACCGATGATGACGTCGCCGTCGGTGACGAGGTCGTGTTCCTCGACGGTGGTCCCGTCGGGAATCGCGAGTTCGGAGAGCGGGTCAGAGCCGATTGGCACACCACCTAACGCGTTTTCGACGGTCTTAAAGCCTGAGGGCGCGCACGACGCGCGTCTGACTGTCGTCTGACGGTCGTGTGTGATTGATTGGCGAGCACCCCGCGAGAGACTACACTTTTATTCTGAACGGCCGTATCTACCGCCATGACTGTTCTCTCGTTCGACGAGCAAGGCGTCGACGTCGTCTACGACGGCACCGAGTTCCGGTTGGAGAAAGAACTCATCGAGGACGCCATCGATAAGTCCTACCCCGACGTCACCGACCACGAAGTGCTCCAGATCGTCGAACCCGACCCGTCGCTCTCCGGAGAGCCACAGCGAATCGCCGAGATCGTCGACTGACCCGCACGCCATAGTGCGATACCCACGAAGGTCATATATCTCTCGTGGGAACCAAACTGAAATCTGACATAAGTGTCGCAGTCTTGCGTTCTCGGGCGGGCGAAATCGTGGCAAAACCCCACACAGTCGGCAGGCATTTAAGAATGCGGGGCCCACTGTGTGGTAATGTCAGACCCACGAGTCGCAGGGGCCGGTGTCACGAAATTCGGGAAACACCCCGAACGCACGGGTCGCGACCTGTTCGCCGAGGCGGGCCTGGAAGCGCTCGACGCCGCCGGCGTCGCCCCGGACGATGTCGATGCGCTCTACTACGGCAACTTCATGGGCGAACTCGCCGAGCATCAGGGCCATCAGGGGCCGCTGATGGCCGAGGCTATCGGCGTCGACGCGCCGGCGACCCGGTTCGAGGCCGCCTGTGCGTCCGCCGGTGCCGCGGTCCGGTCCGCCGTCAGGGACCTCCGCAACGGCGAGGCCGAGGTGGTCGTCGTCGGCGGCGCCGAGCGGATGACCAACATCGGCACCGCCGCGGCGACCGACGCCCTCGCCATCGCCGCCGACGACCTCTACGAGGTCCGCGCGGGGATGACCTTCCCCGGCGCGTACGCGCTGATGGCGCGGTCGTACTTCGACCAGTACGGCGGCTCTCGGGAAGATTTGGCCCACATCGCCGTGAAGAACCACGAGCACGCGCTGGTCAACGAGCACGCCCAGATACAGAAGGAGATCACCGTCGAGGACGCCATCGAGGCACCGACCATCGCCAGTCCGCTCGGTCTGTACGACTCCTGCCCCATCACGGACGGGGCCGCAGCGGCCGTGTTGACCACGGCCGAGTACGCCGCCGACCACGACATCGATGCCCCCGTCGCCATCACCGGCACCGGACAGGGCGGCGACAACCTCGCGTTACAGGACCGGCCACACCTCGCACAGACGCCCGCCGCTGACAAGGCCGCCGAGGAGGCGTACGGGGACGCTGGCATCGGCCCAGAGGACGTCGACGTCGCCGAGGTCCACGACTGCTTCACCATCGCCGAGGTGCTGGCCATCGAGTCGCTGGGCCTCTACGAACGCGGCGAGGGCATCCACGCGGCGACGAACGGCGAGACGGACCGCCACGGCGAGATGCCGGTGAACCTCTCGGGCGGTTTGAAGGCGAAGGGCCACCCGGTCGGTGCGACCGGCGTCGCCCAGTTGGCGACCGTCGCGTGGGTCTTAGACGGGACGCACCCGCGGGCGGACGCCGTCCCCGACGGCACCGTCGGCGTCGCACACAACGCCGGCGGCACCGTCGCGTCTACCACGGTCCACGTACTGGAGGTGAAAGCGTGACCGAACCCGCCCCCGACGGCCAGTACGACGAGTGGCTAGACGCCATCGAAGCGGACGACGGGTACTACGTCGAGTGTGCGAACGGCCACGGCTGGCTGCCACCCCGTCGCGTCTGTCCCGAGTGTGGGTCCAGAGAACTGCGCGACGAACCGCTGCCCGACAGCGGCGACATCGTGACCCACACGACCATCACCGTCGCCACGCCGCAGTTCGAGGACGACGCCCCCTACGTCACCGCTATCGCCGACTTCGGTCCGGTGTCGGTGACGGGACTGGTCCGCGGGGTCGACCCCGAAGACGTCGAGATGGGAGCGGTCGTCGGCATCGAAGTCGGCGAACGGGAGACGACCGGCGACCGGGCCGTCGTCTTCCGGCCGCGTTAACCCTCGTTCTCGATGCGAATCTCCGCCGTCCGGCCCCGGACCACGTCGACGAACTCGGCGGGGTGTTCGACGTGCGGGAGCAACAGCGAGTCGCCGAAGACGACCAGCGTCGCGTCGGCCCGTTCGGCCAGATCGCGCCCGTCGTCGAGCGGTGAAATGTCGGCGTCCTCGCCCCAGACCAGCGTTATCGGGACGTCGAGGTCCGCCAGCACGTCGCCGAGGTCCTCCTCCGGGTCCAAAAAGCCGGAGAGGAACGACGCCGGGGCGAACCGCGCGCCCTGCTGGTGGCCGCTCTGCCACTCGTAGTCGACGACTTCGTCGGTGAGGTTGGCCATGTCGTAGTAGCCGTGGTCGTCGTGGAAGTGGCGGATGGAGGCCTTCGAGACGACGAGGTTGAACAGCGCCTGTCCGATGACCGGCGACCGGAGCAGCGACCGGACCCAGACGTTCCGGTTGCCCATCGAGGAGTCCGTCGGGCAGACGAGGACGAGTTCGGCCACGTCGACGTCGCGGGCGGCGATAGCGGCATACGAGCCCGAAAGCGAGGAGGCGACGACGGTGGCGTCGTCGGTCTCGGCTTCGAGGAAGTCGCGGACGAACGTGGTCAGGAGCGACGCCGAGTACAGCAGCGGCGGCCGATCCGAGTGGCCGTACCCCGGCAGGTCCGGCGCGAGGACGTGGTACTCCTCGGACAACCGCTCGAAGATAGCGTGGAACTCGTGGCTGGAAGCCGCCGCGTTGATGCCGTGCAGGAGGACCAGATCGGGGTCGTCCGGATCCCCGGCCTCCGTGTAGGCGACGTCGAAGCCACGCCAGCGGTAGGTCCGCTGGTCGCCCGGCAACAGCGGTTCGAACTCGTCGGCACGCGACTGGAGGACGCGATTGAGGAGTGCCGTCGTCCCGACCGCACCGACGGCGACACCCAGTGCCTTTCGGAGCTTCATACCCCGGTATACGGGCCGGACCCTGTTTATACGTGGTGGGGAGGGGTCGAAACGGCCCGGACGGTGGATGGGATGTTATAAGGGAACCCCGGAACAATCCCCGTCTGCCGCGCGCTGACGGGGCGTCGTCATCCGCGTGGTTTCCCTTCGCCCCTCACGGGGCGTTCTCGGCGTCGAGACACTCACGGAGCGGCGCGAGAACCTCGTCGACGACGGTGTAGGGGTCCGTCTCGCGAGCCATGACGGCGTCGACGGCCGACTCGATGCCGCCGTGGCGGTCGAGTTCGCCGGACACCAGTTCGTTTGCGTCCTCGCGCAACAGCGTCCGTATCTCCGCGGCGAACCGGTCACGGGCCTGTTGCTCTCGCTTGCCGGTCCGGTCGAGGTAGTCCGCGTGGTCCTCCAGCACCGAGATAAACGCCTCGACGCCCTCGCTCCGGTTCGCCACCGTCTCGACGATGGGCGGGTCCCACCGCTCGTCGGCCGCGTCGCCCTCGGTGTCAGGCCCTATCGCGCTCTCGTCCGTGGCCGCCATCGCACCGTGGTGGCCCGCCCCACCGCCCCGGCCCTGTAACATCTCTCGTAACTGCTGGACCGTGCGGTCGGCGCCGTCTAAGTCGGCCTTGTTGACGACGAACACGTCGCCGATTTCGAGGATGCCTGCCTTCAGCATCTGGACGTCGTCGCCGCTCCCCGGCGGGACGAGGACGGCCACCGTGTCGGCGGTCCGGACGATGTCGACCTCGTTCTGGCCGGCGCCGACCGTCTCGACGATTATCACGTCCTTCCCGAAGGCGTCTAGCGCGGTGACGGCGTCCGTCGTCGCCGTCGATAGCCCGCCGAGCGACCCGCGGGCCGACATCGACCGGAAGAACACGTCCATGTCACCGGCGTTCGAGGCCATGCGGATGCGGTCGCCCAGCACCGCCCCGCCGGAGTACGGCGAGGACGGGTCGATGGCGATGACGCCGACCGTGAGGCCGCGGTCGCGGTACTCGGCGGCCACCTTGTCGACCAGCGTGGACTTGCCGGCGCCGGGACTGCCCGTGACGCCGACGACGTCGGCGTGGCCGGTGTGCTGGTGTAACTCCGAGACGGTTTCCCGGTAGCCCGGCGAGCGGTTCTCTATCTTCGTGATGACTCGCGCCAGTGCGCTGTGTTTGCCCGCTAGCAGGTCCGCGACGAGGTCGCTCATCGATCGGGTGCGTGTTCGCGGATGTACGAGATCATCTCCTCCATCGACGCGCCGGGTCCGAATATCTCGTCGACGCCCAGCCCGCGGAGGTCGGCCTTGTCGTCGTCGGGGACGATGCCGCCGACGAGGACGAGACGGTCGTCGAAGGCGTCGTACTCTTTGAGGCCGTCGAGAATCTTCGGGACCAGCGTCTTGTGTGCCCCCGAGAGGATGGAGATGCCGACGACGTCTACGTCCTCCTGGACCGCGGCCTGCACGACTTCGTCGGGGGACCGGTGCAGACCGGAGTAGATGACTTCGAACCCGGCGTCGCGGAGTGCTCGTGCGATGACGTGGGCCCCTCGGTCGTGGCCGTCGAGGCCGACTTTCGCGACCAGACACCGGATGGTACGCTCGCCCTGCTCCTGCTCGACACTCATGCCACCTGCTACCACGGCGTGCGGTTTGACTCTTGCCCCCGCCCCACGGGGAAAACGAAGACTGGGGTACCCAGCGGACTACGCGGGGAAGACCAGATACGGCGCGACAAACAGCAGGAGAAACAGGAACAGCAAGACGAGGCCGTAGCCCGCGAGCGTTCCGGCGGCGGTCAGCCACGCGGGGTGGTCGAAGTGGTCGAGTGTCGTCGACATACCGACGTCGTCGGCCTCGCGTGCTATAGTGGTTCGGGCGAAACGCGGTGGACCGCGGTCAGTCCAGCCCGCGCTCTCGGATGCCGCTCCGAATCGTCTCGGCCCGCTTCCTGACGCGGTTGGCGTAGCGCTGGACCTTCTCCGGTTTCTCACCGTAGAAGGACGCCACCCAGTGGACGTCGACGTCGGATTGGGTGAGGAAGTACGCGACCAGCGTGTCGCGACCGGCCTGAATGATCGCCGGCGGGACGCCGCGCTCGCCGGTTCCGGCCTCCTCGAAGCCGTTGACGTCGAAGTAGACGTCGGCGTACAGCGCCGCCGTCTCCTCGTCTTCGAACTCGATACCGCAGTGCTCTGGCGCGTCGAACCGATACCGAGTCTCGCCGGCCGCGGTCTCGTACTCGACGATTCGCACGTCGAGGACGTACTCGCGGTAGAGAGACGCCGTGTCGGTCGTCGCCGGATCGTGAGTCTGGGACATTGAGTGGAGAGGGTGGGCTAATCGAGCCCGAGAGGTCGCGTGTTAGTTCTGCTCCGGCCGACAGACGCCGGGGCCTTTCCCGGGCTTGTCGTCGGACTGCCCCGGCGGTATCGAGGTGACCTGCCCGGTTCGCCCTTCGACGTCGAGCGCGTTACCGCCCTCGTCCGCGAGGGAATCGACGGTGACCGACAGTTCCGTCTGTCCCTTGCTCTGGCCGGTGAGTTCGAGCGTCGCCAGCGTGACGTCCATCGCACCGGCCTGTACGGTACCGACCGGGTCGCGTACGCTGATGGTCGCCGTGGTACCGTCGCCGCTGACGGTCGCCTCGGCGGCGTCGAGGCCCTCTGGCACCGAGACGCCGGTGATGTCGGCCACCCGAGCGTCCTCGACGGAGACGGTCATCTCGGCGGCGGTGAAACCGTCGGGGAGCGAGGACGCCGTCACGGCCGCCTCGGCCGTCGACTTGATGGCCGTCTCGACGGACGCCACGTCCACGACGAGGTTCGGTTCGTAGACGTACAGGCAGTCGTTGGGGTACGAGCGCGCCGGGCCGCCGAACCCGTCCTCACAGCACAGCACTCGGCCGTCGTCCATCACGTAGAGGTTGTCGATGTTGCGGAGGGCGCCGTCGGCGTCCGCGGGCGCGTCGGTGAAGTCCGGACCGACGATGACCGGTTCGAGCGTCGAGACGTTGTAGTCCGGTTCGAGCTCGGCGCGGTAGACGACACCGCCGTCGACGCGGTCGAGCTGGATGTCGCCCTGCTCGTTCGCGAGGTCGTCGTTGAACGACGAGATGCCGAAGTAGACGAAGTCGCCGGGACCGGCGCCGTCGATGCTGTCGACGCCCTCGGCCTTGTTGAACTCGATGGAAGCCCCGATTTCCTTCGCGGCGGCACGGGTTTCGAGGAACGGAATCTTCCGGAGGTCCTCGTCCACCTTGTCGGGTCCTTTCGACTCGTACTGCTCGGCCCACTCGACGATCTCCTCGTTGGTGACGTAGTTCTGGTTGCCGTTCTCGACGACCGCACGGTCGGCCTCTTCGAGGGCCGCGTCGAGGTCAGACTCCCAGTCGGTCTCTGCGTGCGTTTCGAGGTAGTCGACCTGCGTGATGTCGTCGTACTCGGCGATCCACGACTCGATCTCGCGATTGCTCGCGTGACCGAGTTCCAGCCACTCGATTTCGAGCGGCGTGTCGGCCGGCGAGTTGCGGGTGCCCGCCTCGGCGGCGTTGGCAGCGTCGTTCGTAATCTTCGGGGCATAGAGCGTCCCCTCGACGTCCATCGGGTCGTCGTAGCTCGGAATCGGCTCGTCGGCGACGAACTTGTAGATGCCCTTGCTGTCGCCGTCGGAACAGCCGTAGACGGTCTGCTCGTCGGCCTGAATGTTCGGCGACTCCCACGCGGCCCGCCCCATCACGTAGTACTTGATCGGCTGTGGGGTCTCGGCCGTCGGCTCTCGAATGTCGACGTGGTACCCGTAGCGGTACGGGTTCGGGTAGGTGTCACCGATGGGGTCCATCGTGCTGCCGTACACGCCCTGATCCACCTGCTCGGCGCCCAGATAGTACGCGAGGAACTCGACGCCTTTCATCGCCCAGGAGCCCTGTACGTACCACGACTCGTCGCCGTAGTACTCGTCGACGGCGCTCTGGATGCCGGCCGGGTTCGGGCGGTTCCAGAACTGACACGCGCCGAGCAGGCCCTTGCCGGTGCCGGCCTCGACGACGTCGCCGACCGTCGTGGTCAGGGAGACGCGTACGTGAGCGTAGTTCTCCTCGGAGGAGATCATCGTGTTCCACGGGCTCCGGTCGCCGTAGCAGTTGATTCGGGTCCCGCCGAGTTCCCGGAACGGGTCGGTGTTTGCGAGGTTGATGGCGTTCTCCAGATCGGCCTCCCACTCGCCGTCCTCGGTCTTGCTGAGCGGAATCCGCGAGACGTTGCCGGGACTGTTCTCCCAGTTGGTGAACAGGTACCCCTCGGTCCCGTCGTCGTTCGACGGGACGAACTGGTTGCAGTCGGGGTTCGTGCCGGCCGCCCCGTACTGACTGCCGTCGAAGTTGTCCCACGAGATGTCGGTGCCGTCGGGCGTCTGTGTGACCCCGAGACGCTCTGTGCCGCCGTTTATCTCGTCGCGGCCCTGACCGAACAGCGTGTACTCGCCGTCGGCGGCGCGAATCTGCCGCTGTTCCGTATCGGACTGTGGCGTCGACAGTTCGTCGAAGTCGTCGTTGTCCCCGTCGAGTTCGAACTGGAACCCGCTGAAGTATCCGACTCCGGCCGTGTCGAACGGCGGTTGGTTGTCCTCCGATGGGTGCTGGAGGCTGTACAGCAGCGACCCGTCCTCGAAGACGAACGGGCCGGTGACCTCGGCACCGAACGCCGTCGAGGAGAACCGCTTCAGTGACCCCTTCACGCTGGGTGCGCCGGGAGTGTTCGTCTCGGCGACTTCTTCACCACTCGCGACCCCGGCGACACTTGCCCCCAGTGCCGCAGCGACCGTACTAGAAATCAGTGTCCGTCGAGTTAGATCGACCATGCACGTGTCCGCTGGCCATCGGAGGTAAGAATCGTTTATATGACTGCAGTATATGGCTATGGCCGACACGTAGACGAACGTACCTGAATAGTCAGTGCTAGCCGAGCGAAACCGCCAGCCTACGACGGAGTCGGGAGGTACACGGCCCTGATGCGACCGGGTACTGGCGGGACACTCACAGGGCACATCTCGCAGAAGGGCACCTCGTATCGGTCGACTACATCCCCATGTCGGCGGCCGCCTCGGGGACCGGCAGCGCGTTCGGCGAGGTCCCGAGCAACTCGGCGGCGTGGTCCAAGGCCATATCGAACCCGTAGTAGCGTTCGAGTTCGTCGCCGTCGGCGCTGGGCCTGACCTTCAGCATCGCGTACCCCTCGACGTTCTGGGCGATGGCGGCCGTGCGGCCGTCCGCCTCGAACGTGAGCAGTCGCTCCGTCTCGGTCTCTCGATAGCGGGCGGTGATATCGTCGGCCGTCGCTTCCGTCGGGTCCTCGGTGTCTGCCATCGGTTCGACGTTCGGACCACACCCAATGAAATCTGTCGGTGTACGGCAGGTGGAAGACTTATGTCCGCGACTGCGCTGATTCCGGACATCGTGACGCCGACAGTCCGCGAGGCGCTCGCTCGTCGGTTTGCCATCGACCGCCGGGCTCTCGCCGCGTTTCGTATCTCGCTTGCGTTCGTGGTCCTCGTCGACCTCACACGCCGCTTGCCGGACCTCGTCGCCTTCTACACCGACGCCGGCGTCCTCCCTCGGTCGGTGTTGGGCACGCTCTACCCCGGGTGGGACGTCATCTCGTTACACGCGCTCTCGGGGGCCGCGTGGGTACAGGGACTCCTGTGTCTCGCCGCCGCCGTCGCTGCGCTATCGCTGCTCGTCGGCTATCGGACCCGACTCGCGACGTTCGTCTCGCTCGTCCTCCTCGTCTCGATACAGGTCCGGAACCCGTTCGTGCTCAACAGCGGGGACGTACTCTTGCGCCGACTGCTGTTCTGGGGCCTGTTCCTTCCTCTCGGAAGCCGCTGGGCCGCCGACGCCACCGAGGGGGCGGCCGACGACCACAGCGTCGTCGGTCCCGCCACGGTCGGGTTGCTGGCACAGATTGTCGTCGTCTACGCCACAAACGCCGTCGTCAAACTCAGAGCCGACGTGTGGCTTCGGGGCGACGCGGTCCGCTACGTCTTCCAACTGGACCACTTCACCGTCCTGCTCGGTGACGTCGTCGCCGGGTGGGCACCGCTCCTGACGCTCGTCGACTGGCTCTGGGTCGGGATGTTGCTGACCTCGCCCTTGCTCGTCGTCCTGACCGGGTGGCGTCGGGCGGCGCTGGTCGGCGCGTTCGTCGGCGCCCACCTCGGGATGGTGCTGACGCTCTCTATCGGCGTGTTCCCGCTGGTCTCGGTGACGGGGTTGCTCGCGCTGTTCCCGAGCGTCGTCTGGGACCGCGCCGCGGACCGCCTCCGGCCGCTGGCGTCGCTCTCGGCAGTCGGTTCGGGACGGACGCCGCTGGCCGACCGCGTTCCAGCGCTCTCTCGCATCGCCCGCGCGCTCGCGGCCTGCTGTCTGGCCGTGATTCTGGTGACGAACGCCGTCGGACTCGGCGTCGTCGCCGCGCCGGCGGGCACGCCGGACCGACTGACGGACCGCTCGTGGGACATGTTCGCGCCGTCGCCGCCGCTGGCGACGTGGTGGTACGAAGCCCCCGCGAACCTGACCAGCGGCGAGCGCGTCGACGCACTCACCGGGGAGCCCTACGACCGCTCGCGCCCGACCGAGGCCGCGTCGCGGTACCCGAACGAGCGCTGGCGGAAGTTCCTCGACGACGCCCGTACCGAACCCAGACTCCGCCGCTCGCTGGCGACGTTCCTCTGTGAGCGGTGGAACCGGACCCACGACGACGGGATGACGGCGGTGAGCCTGTGGGTGGCGACGGAGCGGACGGACCTCGACGGTCCAGAGACGGTCGAGCGTGAGCGGTTGGGGCGGTATCGCTGTGGCGCCGTCCGGACCGGTCGGTGACCGCCGTGACCGGCGCGAAGTCGAAACACCCGAAGGGGTGCCCGACGTGGTCCGGCCATGGCGAAGTGGTTCCAGAGCGGGCGGCGGCGGGACATGTGCGTCATCCTCGCCGGGGCCGAGGACGGCGAACTGACGGGCCAACGGCTCAAGACGCGCCTCGAACGGCGGTACGACGCGCGCATCGAACCGAAGAGCTTCTACGGGGCGCTGGAGGCGATGGCGGACGCCGGGTTCGTCCAACACCGCACCGACGGCATCGCCGACAAGTACTCGCTGACCGAGGGCGGCGAGCGTCGCCTGCGCGAGCACTACGCGTGGATGGGCGAGAATCTCGGAGACGCGGACGGCGAACAGTAACTCATACTGGTGGCTGTAACAAACTGAAGTGATTCGCCACCCCGGGGTGGCGAATATCGTTACGAACTTACAGCCACCAGTATCAGTCCAGCAACTCGTCGGCGATGGTGTTGCGGAGGACTTCGCTGGTCCCCTCGTATATCTCGTTGAGTTTGGCGTCGCGGTAGAACCGCTCGACGGGGAAGTCCTTCGTGTAGCCGTAGCCGCCGTGGATCTGGATGCCCTCGTTGGCGACCTCGCGGGAGACTTCGGAGGCGTACAGTTTGGCCTGTGCGGCCTCCTTGACGTAGTTCTCGCCGCGCATCTTCAGGTCGGCGGCCTGATGCATCAGCAGTCGGGCGGCCGACGTCTTCGTGTCCATGTCCGCGAGTTTGTGTTGGATGGCCTGAAACTCCGAGATGGGCTGGTCGAACTGCTCGCGGTCCTGTGCGTACTGTAGGGCTTCGTCCAGCGCTGCCTGTGCGATGCCGACGCCCCGGGCGGCGATGGTGATGCGCCCGCCGTTGAGCGTCTTCAGCGCGTGGACGAACCCGCGGCCCTCGTCGCCGAGGCGGCGTTCCTCGGGGAGGTACATGTCGTCGAACCGCAGTTCCGCCGTCGGACAGCCCTTGTCACCGAGTTTGTGCTCCGTGCCCTCCACGATGAACCCGTCGTCCTCCTCGGGCCGGACGACGAACGAGGAGATGCCCTTGTTGCCCGCCTCTGGGTCCGTCTTCGCGAACAGGACGACCGTATCTGCGACTGAGCCGTTGGAAATCCACAGTTTCCCGCCGTTTACGACGTAGCCGTCGCCGTCAGGTTCGGCCGTCGTCGTCATCGCGGGCACGTCGCTCCCGGCGCCGGGTTCCGAGAGCGCGAACGCGCCGACGTCCTCGCCCTCGGCCATCGGGGTGAGGTACGTCTCCTTCTGGGCCTCGTCGCCGAACTCGTAGACCATGTTGCAGGCCAGCGAGATGTGGGCGGCGACGATGGTGCCGAGGCCCCCGCTCCCGCGGGAGATCTCCTCCAGTGCCATCGCGTAACTGTGGTAGTCGAGACCGGCGCCGCCGTACGCCTCGGGGATGGGCATCCCCATCAGCCCCAACTCGGCCATCTCGTCGACGAGGTCCCACGGGAACTCGTCCGTCTCGTCTATCTCGGCCGCGCGCGGAACCACCTCCTCGTCGACGAACTCCGCGACCATCTCCTGTATCTGGCGCTGCTCCGCTGTGGGACTGAACTCCATGTGTCAAGGTATCGAGGGCCGTGACTTTACTGTTCGGCAACGCCCAGTCGGTTGTCCGCTATCGTATTCCGGCCGCCACGGCGGGTCAGTCGTACTCGTAGAACCCCGCGCCGGTCTTCTTCCCGAGGTCACCGGCGGCGACCTTCCGCTTGAGGAGGTACGCCGGTTTGTACCGGTCCCCGAGTTCCTCGTGGAGCGTTTCGCTCGCGTCGAGGACGACGTCGAGGCCGATGTGATCGGCCAGTTCCAGCGGCCCCATCGGGACGTTCGTCCCGAGGGTCAGTCCGCGGTCGATGTCGGCCATCCCGGCGACGCCCTCGTCGTAGGCGCGGATACCCTCGTTTATCCACGGCATGAGGACGCGGTTGACGACGAAGCCGGGTTTGTCGTCGGCCTCCCACGTCTCCTTACCGAGGTCCTTCGCGAACGCGTGTCCCAGTGTGAGCGTGTCCGCGCCCGTCTTCTCGCCGACGACGACTTCGACGCCTTTCATCACCGGGACGGGGTTCATGAAGTGGAGGCCAAGCACTCGTTCGGGCCGGTCGACGACGCTGGCGATAGTGGTTATAGAGAGCGTACTGGTGTTCGTCGCGAGTACCGTCTCGGTCCGACAGGTGTCCGCAAGGTCCTCGAAGACGGACTGCTTGACGTCCATATCCTCCGTGACCGCTTCGACCACAAGGTCACAGTCGGACAGGTCGGCGAGGTCCGTCGTCCCTTCGATGCGGTCCCGGGCGCGGTCGGCTTCCGACCGGGTCAGTTCGTCCCGGGCGACGAGACGACCGAGGCTCTCGTCGATGTCGTCGAACCCCGCGGAGACGAACTGCTGTTCGACGTCGCGCATCACGACGTCGTAGCCCGAAGCGGCGGCGACCTGCGCGATGCCGTTGCCCATCGTGCCGGCACCCACGACGCCGACGCGGTCGATGTCGTCGAGTTGCATACCCGTCGGTTCGACCCGTGTTCGTGTAAGTCTGCCGACCTTAGACGAATAGTAACTACCCTTACCATTCAATAAATGTGTGACTAACCACCATGATCAAACCCAACGAGGGCGGAGCTACCGAATAATTGACTCGCTCCGTAGTAAATGTCAGCAACAAGATACTTATGGTGTGGGGAAGAAGCAGGGAGTGACGACACACTGGGAATCACTCGCCGGACGGCCCCACTCCCGAACTGACCGGCGCGCCACCCAGCCCCACCATAGATGAGCAAATCACTCGACGCCCCGGCCACCCAGGCCGATCGGACGGTCGCACAGGTCATCGACACAATCGCGGACGCGGCGAGCGACGTTCGAACAGCCATCGCGACGGAACGCGAACACAGCGGCACGGTCAACCCCAGCGGCGACGAGCAACTGGCGGCCGACCTCCGGGCGGACGAACTGTTCGAGGAGCGCATCCTCGGCATCGACGGCGTGGCCACCTACGCCAGCGAGGAACGCGAGGAAGTCGCGACCAGCGACGGACGCCTGCACGTCGCGATGGACCCCCTCGACGGGTCCTCGAATCTGGAACCCAACAGCGGCATGGGTACCATCTTCGGCGTGTACAGCGAGCGCCCGCCCACGACGGGCCGGAATCTGCTGGCCGCCGGGTTCGTCATCTACGGGCCCGTCACGTCGATGGTCGTCGCCCGCGACGGCCGCGTGAAAGAGTACGTCCTCGGCGACGACCGACGCGTGGTCGACGACGACGTGACCGTCCCCGAGGACCCGACCGTGTTCGGGTTCGGCGGCGGCGTCGACTCGTGGACGGACGACTTCAAGACGTTCGCCGAGGAGATTCGCCGCGAACTCAAACTCCGCTACGGCGGCGCGATGATAGCCGACATCAATCAGGTGCTCACGTACGGCGGCATCTTCGCGTATCCCGCCCTGCAGTCCCGACCCGAAGGGAAACTACGTCTCCAGTTCGAGGGCCAACCGATGGCCTACATCGTCGAGGCCGCCGGTGGCAGGTCCTCGAACGGCGAACAGTCGCTCCTCGACCTGAACCCCGACGAACTCCACGAGCGCACGCCGCTTCACCTCGGTAACGCGTCGCTCATCGACCGCCTCGAATCCGAGACCGGTCAGTAACCGAGGTATATCGCCAGCGCTTTTAGAATACCGTAGACCACGACGACCAGTCCCACGAGGGCGCTCAGTATCGTCCCGACGATACCGCTGGGCCACAGCGCCAGCGGGTTCGGCACGGACGGGAGCGTCGGGACGCCCGGCAGTGCGATCCCGCCACCACCGCTACTGACGGTGGCGACTCGCCGGCTTCCGACTTCGAGTGGACCGCCCTCGGGCAGTTCTCTGGCGAACTCCGTCGTGCGCACCTCGCCCGCCGGCACCGTCACTTCGCGGGTGGCGAGCGTCGAATCGTTCAGAAAGAGGGTGACGAGGTAATCGCCCGTCGCGGTCCCGCGATTCGTGAGATTCACCGTGACGACGACCCGGTCACCGACCGAGAGGTCGGCGGCGTCGGCGGTGGCGTTCGTGACCCGGATGTTCGGTGTCCCCGCTCGGTCCGTCCGCTCGGTCGGCGTCGTGGTGACCTGTTCGGTCGGCGTCGCGGTTTCCCGCTCGGTCGGCGTCTCGGCCGTCACGGCGGCGGTCCGTGATCTGTCGAGACCCACAGCGAACCGCGAGAGCCCCGGTGCCGTCGCCCGGTAGACGACGCGCGACTCGCCGCGCTCGACGACGGTCGTTTCCAGCGCCGCCCAGCCACCGTCGTCACGGTACAGCGTGACCGCCTCGGGGGCGACGCCGGAACGATCCAGCGCCGCCCGGTCGACGGCGAACCGGAGCGTCACGCCCTCGGCCGGCACGCCGCCGTGGTCTATCTCGAACACCGCGAGTCCAGCGTCGCCCGTCGCCGTCGCGAGCGAGGGCGGCGTCCGATTTCGCGCCGCGAGTGCGACCGGAACGGTCCCGTTGTCGGGCAACGAGGCCGTCACTCGCAGCAACGAGGCGTTGGCGCCGGACACGAGCGGTCTGTCGTCGGACGGCCCGAGCGTCTGTGCGAACCCCGTCCCGTCGACCGTCGCCGTCGCGTGGGTCGCGTTGATCCGTGTGAGATTGACAGTGCCGGAACTGCCGTTGGCCGTGGCGACGGTCACTGTCTTCGTGGCGACGGCAGTGTTGCCGAACGGGTCCGTCACTTCGACGGTCACCTCGTGGGTGCCCGGCGTCGCGAACGCGACGCGAATCGACTCGCCCGGGATGATGGTGCCGCCGTCGACGCGCCAGCGGTAGCGCTCGATTCGCTGGTCGTCCGTGGCGTTGGCCGCAGAGAAGTTCACCGGGTCGCCGACGGTGGCGTTCTCGGGGCCTTCGAGCGTGACGTTCGGTGCGGACCCGTCGTAGCGGAACTTCTTCAACCGGCTGAACCTGACGCTGTTGTTGTAGCGGTCGGTGGCCGACATCCAGAGGACCGCGTACTGCCCCTCCTCCGGGAACGTATAGCGAGCCGTGTACACCGCCGTGTCGCCGACGGATTCGGTGAAGTTCGAACGGTTCAGTTCGTCCGTCGTCGGTCCGCCGATGCTGACGCGGAGGGCGGAGAGTCGTTCGTTCGTCTCCGCCCGGATCTCGACGGTCGATTCGTTCACGCGCTGCAACTCGAACGAACGATACCGCGGCGTCGTGGAGTCCATCCCCGAGACGGTGACAGTCCCTTCGTCGAGTTCGTTACGTGCACTGTCCTTGATAGCGGCGCCGCTCCGGATGCCGATAGAGACGTTGTTGGTGTCGACTCGGTCGTCGAGAAACAGGGACACGCGGGCTCCGGTGCGGTTCTTCCCGTCGACGTCGAGTGACGTGACGGAGACGTTCGCGACGGACCCGGCAGTCAGGGCGAAGTCTTCGGCCTGAATGCTCTCGGGGTCCAGCGTGCCGTTGTCGTAGACGGTCACGTGGATCGTCGTCGCGTTCCCCTTCGTCGCGTTCCCCCACTCCGGCGGCGTGGTGTCGGCGGCCGCGACGGCCCCACTCGCGACGACGGTGAGGGCGCCGAGGAGTATCGCCGCGAGGAGACCGCGACGAATCCACCCGGCAGCACGACGGCCTCGCTTCACCCCGACGCTGGCGACGCTCATTGCCAGTCAGTTGCCTACGACCGGTTATCAATCGACCGGCGACATTACGAGCGATGATAATCGAGCCGCGAGCGGGGCAAGGACTGTGACCCCTGGGGCCGTGGGACACGGTATGAAGGTTCGTATCGCCGCAGACGCGAGCCGCGACGAGGCGTCGGCCATCGCCGCCGCCGTCGCCGAACACGTCGGGGAGCGAGTCGAAGTGTACGTCGGCGACAGCGACGACCCCACGTTCGTCGAATCGGTCGCCGAAGCCGACACGGACGACGCGGGGACCGACGACAGCGGCGACGCCGACGAGGCCAGCCCCACCGAGCGCGAGGAGCGACTCCGCGAGGAGATAGCGGATATCGAGCGCGGCGGCCCGGAGAAGTACCGCGAGCGCCTCGCCGAACAGGGCAAACTGTTCGTCCGCGACCGACTCGAACTCTGGTTCGGCGAGGACGGACTGGACTTCGAAGACGGCCGGTTCGCCAACTTCGACGCGTGGCACGCCGACAGCCCAGAAGTCGAGGAGTACGACGACGGTACTCGCCTCCCCGCCGACGGGATGCTCACCGGCGCGGCGACGCTGGACGGCCGCAGGGTCCACGTCGCCGCCAACGACTTCACTGTCAAAGCGGGCTCGGTGGCCGAGCGCGGCGTCGAGAAGTTCCTCCGCCTCCAGCAACGCGCCCTCAAGACCGGGCGGCCCGCGCTCTACCTCGTCGACTCCTCGGGCGGTCGCATCGACCAGCAACGGGGCTTTTTCGCCAACCGCGAGGGCATCGGGAAGTTCTACTACAACCACTCCATCCTCTCCGGCGCCGTCCCGCAGATATGCGTGCTGTACGGCCCCTGTATCGCCGGTGCGGCCTACACCCCGGTGTTCTCGGATTTCACCGTGATGGTCCGCGGGATGAGCGCACTGGCTATCGCTTCCCCGCGGATGGTCGAGATGGTCACCGGCGAGGACATCGACCTCGAAACGCTGGGGGGCCCCGACGTCCACGCCCGACACTCTGGCAGCGCCGACCTCGTGGCCGACGACGAGGAACACGCCCGCGAACTGGTCGCGGACCTCGTCACCTATCTGCCGGACAACGCCGAGCAGAAACCGCCGAGTGCGGAGACCGTCGCGCCAGCGAAGTCCCCCGAGGGACTGGACGGCGTCGTCCCGACGGAGCCAAACAAGGGGTACGACATGCATCGGGTCATCGAGCGAGTGGTCGACGGGGACTCCTTCTTCGAACTCCAGCCCGAGTACGGCAGGGAGGTTCTGACCGGGTTCGCCCGCATCGACGGCCGCTCGGTCGGTATCGTCGCCAACCAACCGGCCCAGCGTGCGGGCGCTATCTTCCCGGACTCGGCCCGCAAAGCCGCCGAGTTCGTCTGGAAGTGTGACGCCTACAACGTCCCGCTCCTCTATCTCTGCGATACGCCGGGGTTCATGGCCGGGTCGGGCGTCGAGAAAGAGGGGATTCTGGAGGCCGGCAAGAAGATGATCTACGCAACGTCTTCGGCCACCGTCCCGAAGCAGTGTGTCGTCGTCCGAAAGGCCTACGGCGCGGGCATCTACGCCATGTCCGGGCCGGCCTACGACCCGGAGGCGACGCTCGCGCTCCCGAGCGGTGAAATCGCGATTATGGGTCCCGAAGCGGCTATCAACGCCGTCTACGCGAACAAACTCGACGCCATCGACGACCCGGAGAAACGAGCCGAACGCGAACGGGAACTCCGCGAAGAGTACCGCGAGGACATCGACGTCCACCGGATGGCGAGCGAAGTCGTCATCGACGAAATCGTCCCCCCCAGCGACCTGCGGGCGGAACTGGCCGCCCGCTTCGAGATGTACGAAACCGTCGAAAAAGACCGCCCCGAGAAGAAACACGGAACCGTCCTCTGATGCCTCACTCGGCGTCGATCATCACGTCACTGGCCTTCACGACGGCGCTGATCTCGTCGCCCGGAACGAGATCGAGTCGCTCCGCGGAGTCGCGAGTGATCGTCGACGTCACCGTCTGGCCGTCGTCGAGTTCGACCACGACTTCGGCCATCACGCCGTCCATCTCGACGGCCGTCACGGTTCCTCGGAGGGAGTTTCTGGCACTGAGTGTCATGTGTCTTGTTGGCTGTTCTACCATATATACCTCCCGTCGGCACTCGTATCGCCGCCTCACGAAGACGGTGCCAGTGACCGCACCAGCACCGCCGACGCGAGCGCCGTCAGGCCCACGTCGCGTATCATCACGTCGACGAACAGGCCGCCCTCCGTGACGCCGACGACGGCGAGGTACGCGGCCGTCGCGGCCAGCGAGACGGCCGCCACCGCCGCCGCGGCCAGCGTGTAGCGGTCGGCGACCAACACCGCGCCGAACCCGATTTCGAGGACGCCGTTGATCAGCATGAACTGAACCGGAGTGACGAGGAGCAACGGAGCCAGCCAGTCCACCACGTACGCCGCCCATACGTCCGGCGCGAGGAGTTTGTGGACGCCAGCGAGCACCAACATCGTGCCGAGACGACGCGGGCGACGGCGTCCGGATCCAGCCTCTCTGCGAGTTCGGAAGCGCGTGTGGCGGCCATACTCGATTCGAGGAGCGCCGGAGAGAAAACCGCTCGGACCGACTCACTCGCTCCCGAGAGCTCCCCGAGTCAAGTCGGGCGTCCCGCGGACCCCGACCACCGCCGTCGCCAACCCGAACGCCAGCGCACCCGCGAGGCCGACCGGACTGGCGACGAGTTCGTTCAACACGGGTCGTTCTGTGACGGCGTAGACGACCACGAGTCCGGCGGAGCCGTTGAACACGCCGTGGAACAGCGCCGCGGCCAGCACAGATTCGGCACGGAGAACGACGTAGGTGTACAGCGGCGAGAACGCCACGCAGGCCACGACCATCATGCCGACGCCGAGGACCGGAAACGAGGGGAAGTTGTACCCGTCGAGGATGATAGGGGCGTGCCAGAGCCCCCAGAGCGCGCCGATGACGCCCGACGCCTTCCAGAACCCCAGCGGCGCGAGTTCCCACAGGAGATAGCCCCGCCAGCCGAACTCCTCGCCGAAGGCGAACACGGCGTTGACGGTGGTGCCCAGCGCGAGGACGAGGCCGAAGGTAACGAGGACGCCCGCGACGCCGCCCGGGAGTGCGATACCGGGAAGCGCGTCGGCGCTCGGATCGAAGGCGATGCCCGGGACGGCTACCGAGAGCGCCAGCGTCAGTCCGACGAGGGGCAGCGCCAGCAGCGCCGCGACGGCTAGCCACCGGCGGCGACCGACGCGCAGTCCGACGGCCCCCGGCGCGAGGCCCGACGTGAGCGTGGCGACGAGGCCGGCGACCATCGGCGTGAACATGTACGCCGGTGCCAACGCGACCATCCGGACGCCGGTGCTCAGCGAGACGGCGACGAGGGCCGCCGCCAGACCTGCGAGCGTGAGGCCGAACGTGGCGAGTCGCCGGCGGTCGGGCACGGTCATCGTCAGTCCTCGGCGCGCTGGACGAGGGCCGTTCGCTCGAAGGAACACACCAGCGTGTCGTCCTGCTTGTACACGTCGACCCGCATGGTGACGACGCCACGTTCCTCGTCGCTGGTCAGTCGCTTCTCGGTCACCGTCGTCTCGGCGCGGAGCGTGTCGCCGTGGAACACCGGCGAGGGATGCTCCACGTCGTCGTACGAGAGGTTCGCGACGATGGTGCCGTCCGTCGTGTCGGGAATCGTCAGGCCCACGGCCAGCGACATCGTGTAGAGGCCGTTGACGAGGCGCTCGCCGAACTGCGTCTCGGCGGCGAACTCGGCGTCTAAGTGGAGCGGTTGCTGGTTCATCGTCAGGTCACAGAAGCGCTGGTTGTCGCTCTCGCTTATCGTCCGTCGCTTCGCGTGGTCGATGGTCTCGCCTTCGGTGAACTCCTCGTAGTACAGGCCGCCCATGTGGTGGCCGACGCCCGCCGGTCCCTTAGGCTGTGGGGCGGTGAACGATGGCCTACTTTCTTAGTCACTGGACCGGAATTTTCGAAGGTGTCCCTCCGCTCGATTGTCGCTGGATGGCTCCCCGAGGCTCCGCCGACGTGGGACCAGGTCATCGTGACCGCCCTCGCGTCCGTGTCGACGGCCCTCACTATCTACGAGAGCGATGCTGTCTCGTGGGTGGCCCTCGGGGGAGCCTTCGCCGTGACCGTCGCCGTCGCCGGGCCGGTGGCGCAGTCGTCGGTCGGACGGCGACTTCGCCAGCGAGCGCCCAGACTCGGGCGCCGCGCCGTGGCCGCCGGTATCGCCCTCTTCGCCGTCGGCGTCTGGGTGACTGTACGGACCATCACCGTCCCGGCGTCGGTCCTCACGGCGCTTGGAACCGGAATCGTGTTCGGGGTCGCGGTACTGGTGGTGTTTCAGGCCGCCTACACCGGGACGATCTCCGGGTGGTCGGAGCGGCGACCGAAGTGAGAGTGTCGCGCCGGGCACCACCAGCGCCGACACTTACGGACCGGGGCGCCAAACGAGAGCGTATGCCCCGCAGAAGCGTCCTGTTCTCCCCCGGCGACGAGCCAGAGAAGCTACGGAAGGCACCGCGTAGCGACGCCGACGTGGTCGTCTTCGACCTCGAAGACGCCGTCGTCCCCGACGCCAAACCCGCCGCCCGCGAGACCGTCCGCGACGCACTCGCCGAGGTACTGCCGGCCGACTGTGAGGTCTGTGTCCGGGTCAACCCCGTCGGCTCGGGGGCGGCCGACGACCTCGCCGTCGTCCTCGCCGGGCCAGCACCGGACAGCGTGATGCTCCCGAAGACTCGGAACGCCGAGGACGTCGAGTTGCTGGCCGACCTCCTCGAGGAGGCCGACGTCGACTGCCCGATACTCGCCCTCGTCGAATCCGCGGCGGGGATCCTCCACGCCGAGGCTATCGCGGCCGTCGAGGCGACGGACGCGCTGGTGTTCGGGGCCGAGGACCTCGCCGGGGACATCGGTGCGACGGGGAGCGAGGACCGTAGCGAAGTCTCCCACGCCCGTCAACACGTCGTCCTCGCGGCACGGGCGGCCGGCGTGACGCCCATCGACACGCACTTTCCCAACTTCACCGACGACGCGGGCCTCCGTCGGGACGCCCGCCGGGCGCTCCAGTTGGGGTACGACGGAAAACTCGCCATCCATCCCGCGCAGGCGACGGTCGTCAACGACGTGTTCACGCCCGACGACGACAGGGTCGCGTGGGCCGAGCGGATTCTACGCGCCCGCGACGAAGCCGACGGGGGCGTCTTCGTCGTCGACGGCGAGATGATAGACGCCCCGCAGATTCGACAGGCCGAGCGCGTCCTCGAACGAGCGGGCGTCGACCGGTCACAGTAGTCTGGTTCCCACGAAGGCGGGCGCCGACCATGGCCGGCGGCACCCTTTTGTCGCCACTCTTCGACGGAGTACGTATGTCTGACGAGGTGAACCCGTTCGAGAGCTTACAAGAGCAGATCGACGACGCCGCCGCCTACCTCGAGTACTCCACGGACGTTCTCGAACGCCTGAAACACCCCGAACGCGTCCTCGAAACGAGCCTCTCCGTCGAGATGGACGACGGTTCGGTCGAGGTGTTCAGGGCCTTCCGCTCGCAGTTCAACGGCGACCGCGGCCCGTACAAAGGCGGGATTCGGTATCACCCGCAGGTGTCCCGCGACGAAGTGAAAGCCCTCTCCGGGTGGATGGTGTACAAGTGCGCCGCCGTCAACATCCCCTACGGCGGCGGGAAAGGCGGCATCAAGTTCGATCCGCGCGAGTACTCCGACAGCGAAGTCGAACGCATCACGCGGTCGTTCGCGAAGGAACTCCGGCCCATCATCGGCGAGAACAAGGACATCCCCGCGCCCGACGTCAACACCGGCCAGCGGGAGATGAACTGGATAAAGGACACCTACGAGACGTTAGAGAACACGACCGAACCCGGCGTCATCACCGGGAAGGCGCCCGAGTCCGGCGGGAGCGCTGGCCGGGTCGAGGCCACGGGTCGCTCGGTGATGCTGACGACCCGCGAGGCGTTCGAGTACCTCGGCAAGGACGTCGAAAACGCCACCGTCGCCGTGCAAGGGTACGGCAACGCCGGGTCCGTCGCCGCGAAACTCATCGACGATCTGGGTGCGAACGTCGTCGCCGTCTCTGACTCCTCTGGGGCCGTCTACAATCCCGACGGGTTCGACGCCCGCGCAGCGAAAGCCCACAAGACCGAAACCGGGTCCCTCGCCGGGTTCGAGGGGGCGACCGAGGAACTGAGCAACGAAGCCCTCCTGACGATGGACGTCAACCTGCTGATTCCGGCGGCACTGGAGAACGCAATCGACGAGACGGTCGCCACCGACGTACAGGCCGACATAATCGTCGAAGCAGCCAACGGCCCGCTGACGCCCCGGGCCGACGACGTCCTCTCGGAGCGTGACGTGGTCGTCTTCCCCGACATCCTCGCCAACGCTGGCGGCGTGACGGTGTCGTACTTCGAGTGGGTCCAGAACCGCCAGCGGTTCTACTGGGACGAGAGCCGCGTCAACGACGAACTGGAGCGGATCATCACGACGGCGTTTCGCGACCTCGTCGATACCTACGAGCGCACCGACGCGCCGAACTTCCGAACGGCGATGTACGTCGTCGCCATCGAGCGGGTCGTCGACGCGGCCGAAGAAGGCGGCATCTGGCCCTGATCGGCCGCCTCTCGACGCAGTGTCTGGCACCGCCGCAGTTTTCCCCGTGTCGCCCCAAGCCCCGGTATGCCCGTCTTCGAGCGAGAGGTCCGCGTGTCGGCGCCGCTGTCGGAAGTCTGGGAGTTTCACTCGACGGCCGACGGCCTCGTGGCCCTCACTCCGGACTGGATGCACCTCAGGGTCGAGGAGACGCGCGGGCCGGACGGGGAACCAGACCCCGAGGTACTGGAACCGGGGTCGGTCGTCGTCTCCTCGGTCAAGCCGTTCGGCGTCGCGCCGCGCCAGCGCTGGGTCTCCGAAATCGTCGCCCGCGACGAGGGCGAGGACGAAGCGATGTTCCGCGACGTGATGACCGAGGGACCGTTCCCCGAGTGGGAGCACACCCACCGGTTCCGGGCCGACGGCGACGACGCGACCATCGTCCACGACCGGGTGGAGTACGAACTCCCCGGCGGACCGCTCGGACGTGTCGCGGGGCCGCTGGGCTTTCTCGGGATGGAACCGATGTTCCGGTACCGACACCGGGAGACTCGGGCGTTGCTCGAAGCCTAACCGTCCAGATACTGCGTCGCCGTCTCCTCGACGGCGACCGGGACCTCACGAACCGTAGACCGGCCGTCGAGTTCGACGGTCACGGTCACCGTTCGGGGGGCGACCGACAGCACCCGGTCGAGTGGAACGGTCGGTTCGCTCACGACCTCACCGTCACGATTCCGCGTGGTACCGTAGTCGACGGTGACGACGAGTCCGAACACGAGGCTGCGTATCCCCCGACCGAGGCCGGCGTCAGGTTCGTCGAGTCGGTCCTCGACGGTCGGAACGACTCTCTCGGCGGCGTGTTCGAACGCCGTCCAGCGGACCCATTCACCGAAGGGTTCGGTCCCGCCGTCCTCGCGAACGGCGTCACGGTCGGGGAGGTACGTGACTGCGTCGGCGTCGACAGTCTTCGTCGTCTCGACCGGGGCACCGCTAGGCCGGTGGAGGGCCCCGTCCGCGGCGATGTCCGCTCTGGTCGCGTCCGCGACTGCCGTGGCACCGACCAGCGCCGCGAGCCCGCCGCCGATGCCGGCGAGGTATCGTCGTCGGTTCATGTCTGTATGCTGGACGAATCGGGGAATAAGCCTTCAGATGGGTCAAGCGGCGTTTGTAGCGTCGCTCCGGCACGGTCGCGTACCGACCATCCACGGGCGTACATTTATCCACCGCTGTGACTCACTGACACACATGACGGACGTACTGGTCGTCGGCGGCGGCCCCGCCGGCCTGAGCGCCGCACTGTTCACTGCCAAGAACGGTCTCGACACGGTGGTCTACGACACCGACGAGACGTGGCTTCACAGTGCACACCTGTTCAACTACCTCGGTATCGAGTCGAAGGACGGCGAGGCGTTCCTCGAAGACGCCCGCGAACAGGTCGAAGGGTTCGGCGTCGACCGACGCGACGGCGAGGTGACGGGCGTCGAGCAGTCCGACGGCGGATTCGTCGCCACCACCGAGGACGGCGAGACAGAGGCGGCGTATCTCGTCCTCGCGACGGGCACCGACCGGTCGCTGGCGGAGGAACTGGGCTGTACGTTCGACGGCGACGTGGTAGACGTGACCGTCTCGATGGAGACGAGCGTCGACGGCGCCTACGCCACTGGCGCGATGGTCCGCGACCAGGAGTGGCAGGCCATCATCTCGGCGGGAGACGGCGGCGCCGCCGCACTGGACATCCTCTCGAAGGAGGAGGGCGAGCACTTCCACGACTTCGACACCCCGGACGACGCCGAGTGAGCGACCCGGAGATAGACCCCCGAATCGCCCTCGTCGTCGCCGTCCTCGCGGTCAGTACCAGCGCGATTCTGGTCCGAGCGAGCGACGCCCCCGCCAGCGTCGCGGCGCTCCACCGGGTCGTCATCACGACGCTCATAGTCGCGCCGCTGGCGGTGGTACACGACCCCGGCGCGTTCGGACGGCTTGCGCCGCGTGACGTGGTCGCCGCCGCGGCGACTGGCGTGGCGCTCGCGGTCCACTTCGCGACGTGGTTCGAGAGCCTCGCGTGGACGAGCGTGGCCGCCTCCGTGACGCTCGTCCAGTCACAACCGCTGTTCGTGGCACTCGGGGCGTGGGCGCTGCTCGACGAACGCGTCACGCGGGGGACGACGGCCGGTATCCTGCTGGCCGTCGCCGGCATCGTCGTGATGTCGCTCGGCGAACTGCTCGGCGGCGGTGGCGTCGGCGCGAACCCGCTGTACGGGAACGCGCTGGCACTCGTCGGCGGGGTGATGGCCGCCGCCTACGTGCTCGCAGGGCGGTCGCTCCGCCAGCGATTCCCCTTGCTCCCGTACGTCACTGTCGTCTACGCCGTCGCCGCCGTCTGCTTGCTCGTCTTCGTCGTCGGCAGCGGCCACCCGGTCTTTGCGTACCCGCCCCGTGAGTGGCTCCTGTTCTTCCTGATGGCCGTCGGGCCGGGTCTGTTCGGTCACACCGTGTTGAACTGGGCGCTAGGTCACGTCGAGTCGAGTCTCGTGAGCGTCTCGCTGCTGGGCGAACCCGTCGGAAGCGCGCTGCTGGCGCTGTTAGTGCTCGCCGAGATACCCGGTCCGTGGACGCTCGTCGGCGGTGTCGTCATACTCGCGGGCATCGGCGTCACGGCCCGGTCCCAAAAGCAGGTCAGTTAGCCCGCTGTTCGACGGCGCCGCGGATGGCGGCCGCGTCGAAGTCGTGGTCCGGGCGGAGGTTCACGAAGTCGAGGAACTCCTCGGCGCCGAGCAGTTCGTCGGCCGAGTAGTATTGTGCCGCCGCGTGGACGACCCGGCGAGCGCCGATCAGCGGTTCCAGCGCACCCAGCGCGCAGGCGAGGTCGTACGCTCTCGCGTCGTCGATAGCGTCCTCGCGGACGCTGGTCGCGTCGATGAAGTACACCGCGCCGTCGGCGACGAGGACATTCTCACACCGGAAGTCGCCGTGAGCGAGGCCGGCCTCGTGCATCCGGTGGAGGTAGTCGAACACCGTCTCCGCGTGGCGGTCGATAGTCTCGGTCGACGACTCGTCGAGCGTCTGGAAGTCCCGCAGGTACTCGAAGACGAGGACGCCCATCCCCTCGTACTCGAAGGCTTCGATGGGTTCGGGGGCGTTCACACCCAGTTCGCGCATCCGCTCGGTCGCGTCGAGTTCGTGGTCGGCCATCTGGGCCGGCGTCCCGAAGTGCTCGAAGAAGCCCTCGGTGCCAGAGGAGAACGCACCGAGGTTCCGGCCGGTCGTCAGGAGCGCGTGGACCAGCGAGTTCTGCTCGGTGATGACCTTCACGAACCAGCGGTCGGAGACGACGAAGGGCGTCGAGAGCCAGTTGTCGGCGTCCAGAAACACCACGCGACCCGACGGTTCGTCGTACCGCTCCAGCACCGCACGGGCGACGCCCTCCAGTTGGTCCCACGGGACCGTTCCCCGGAGGAGTCGTCGAAACGCCATCGTCAGGACGGAAGCGGGGCGGGCAGATAGGGTTTGTGCCCCCCATGGTATTTGATGGCAGGATACGTACCCGGTGGCATGGACTTCACCCTCCCAGCGGAACATCGGATGATTCGAGACTCGGTCCGGGAGTTCTGTGACGAGGAGATAGCGCCCATCGCACAGGACATCGAGGACGAACACCGATTCCCCGCCGAGGTGTTCGACGAACTCGCCCAGTTAGACGTGATGGGCGTCCCCATCTCCGAGGAGTGGGGCGGACTCGGCGGCGATCAGTTGATGTACGCGCTGGTCTGTGAGGAACTGGGCCGAGTCTCCGGCTCTATCGGCCTCTCCTACGCCGCCCACGTCTCGCTGGGGTCGAAGCCCATCGAACTGTTCGGCACCGACGCCCAGAAGGAGCGCTGGCTCGAACCGCTGGCGACCGGCGACCACCTCGGTTCGTGGGCGCTGACCGAACCCGGGAGCGGCAGCGACGCCAGCGACATGGACACGACGGCCGAGAGAGACGGCGACGAGTGGGTGCTAAACGGGACCAAACAGTTCATCACCAACGCCTCTGTCGCCGGGTCCGTCCTCGTGAAGGCCGTCACGGACCCCGGCGCCGGCTACGACGGCATCTCGACGTTCGTCGTCGGCCCCGAGGACGACGGCTGGGAGGTCACGACGGAGTGGGAGAAGATGGGGCTGAACGCCTCGCCCACCTGCGAACTGCTGTTCGACGACTGCCGGATACCCGAGGACCGCCTGCTCGGCGAGGCAGGCGACGGCTGGGACCAGACGCTCGAGACGCTCAACGGGGGTCGCATCTCCATCGCCGCGCTCTCGGTGGGGCTGGCACAGGGCGCGTTCGAGGCCGCGAAGTCCTACGCCACCGAACGCGAGCAGTTCGGCCAGCCCATCTCGAAGTTCGACGCCGTGCGGGACAAGATAGTCGAGATGGACCGCAAGATAGAGCGCGCGCGACTGCTGACCCAGAAGGCCGCGACGATGTACGACGAGGGCGAGGACACGACGCGCATCTCGTCGGTCGCGAAACTCGACGCGAGCGAAATCTGTCGGGAAGTCGCCGAGGACGCCGTGCAAGTGCTGGGCGGGTACGGCTACACCACCGACTTCGCACCACAGCGGTTCTATCGCGACGCCAAACTGATGGAGATCGGCGAAGGGACCAGCGAGATTCAGCGACTGGTCCTCGGTCGCGAGTTGGGCCTCTAGTGGGCCCCAGTTGCGGCCGGATACTATCGGCTTGCCTGCTGCCGGTTTCCGGTAAGTTCCCACAAGAGGAACGCCTATGACGGAAGGCGTAACCTACCACAGCATGGACCTGCCGAACCTGCCACTGCCGAACGCGGACACCCTCGACCAACTCGCGGGGGTCACCGGACTCGGCTGGACGACGTCGCTACTGGGCTTTCTCACGACACTCATCGGGTACGGGAACAGCCTCCTCAGTCGGTTCGCCGCAGAACCGCAGACGCTCCTGTATCTCGGCGTCGCGTTCTTTCTGGCGACGCTCGGTCTCGATAAACTCTCCGAGTCGATGCGAGAGCGACGAGCGACGTCAGAGTAGGTCCCGTATCTCGTCGGCGGGTGCGTGAGTCACGCGCCCGTATTCGGGACGATAGTGACCGGCACCGACGCCGCGTCGACGACCGAGAAGGCGGCGTCGCCGGACGCGAGTCGCCCCCTGAGCCCCTTCGGTTCGTGGCCCATGACGATGTGGGTGATGTCGACGTCTGCCGCGACTTCCAGCAGTTCCTGTCCGATACGGGTCCCCTCACGAGCGTTCGACCGGCCGACGTGTTCCAGCGCCACCGTCGCGACCACTGTCTCGTCTGCGAGACGATTTCGGAGCATGTCTCGCACCTGTTTGGCCTCCGCGTCGGCGAGTTGGTCGTCCAGCAGGTGAACGACGTACAGTTCCGCATCGAACGCCTCACCGAGTTTGACGGCGGTGTCGAGGACCTCCTCGGACACTGCGTCGTTGGCGACGGCCACGAGGATGGTCATATGCGAGTGCACGAGTCGAGACAGCATAGTAGTTTTCGGCTGGCTAACAGGACTGTCAGGACGTTGCTTTCAGATTGTGGACGGCGTCTAACCACTCCACGACCGCCGCGGTCGGTTCGAGGGCGTCGACGATTCGCCGAGCGTCCTTGTAAGCCATCGGCGCCTCGTCGCGGACGCTCTCGACGACGGACTCGGAGTAGACGTCGGCCATCGCGTCGGCGAAGTCGTCCATATCGACCACGTCGTGGGCCTCGCTCCGACTCATCACCCGCCCCGCGCCGTGCGGGGCCGTCTGGTGGTACGCGTCGTTGCCCTTCCCCCGGGCGAGGACGGACCCCTCGGCCATGTTGAACGGGACGACGAGTCGCTGGCCCTCGCGGGCCGGGGTCGCACCCTTCCGGATGGTCAGGTCGCGGAAGTCGACGTAGTTGTGAATGCTCTGGAACCGGTCGGCCGGGTCGACGCCCAGCGCCTCGCAGATGGCGTCGCTCATCAACTCGCGGTTCCAGCGGGCGTACTGCTGGGCGAACAGCATGTCGACGTAGTAGCCGTGGGCCTCCCGCCCCTCCAACCAATCGAGGTCACTGTCGCGGCCCTCGTCGTCCCCACCCACGTGCGGGCCGAGCGACCCCAGTGCGTCGAAGGCGTCTTCGATGTCGCTTCCGTCGAGTTCCCGGCGGAGTCGGTTCTTTCGGATGTGGGACTCGCCCTTCCCGCCCGTGACCCACTCGTAGAGGTCCGGGTCGCTCACCGTCTGGGGGTCGAACTTCAGGAACTCGGCGTACTGGTCGGGAATCCGCTCGCGGATAGCGCCGATGGCGCGGCGGTCCGTGGCTTTCGACTGCCAATACTCGGCGACGGACTTCCCCAGATAGCGCGAGCCACTGTGGACGACCACCCAGTAGTCACCGCTCTCGCGTGCGCGTGCGAACTCCACGAAGTGGTTCCCGCCGCCGAGCGTCCCGGCGCTCTGGATGACGTGTCCCATCCCCTGTCGCTGATCCGCGAGGACGCGGTCACACAGCGACTCGAAGTACTCGCCGTCGTAGCCGTCGAAGTCGAACTCGATGGGGTCGACGCGCTCGCCGAACCGCTCGGCGAAGGCGTCGTCGAACTGCTCGAACACGCGGTTGGCTCGCTCGAACGGGAATTCGTCGACGAGGTGCGGGGCGTCGTCGTAGTCGTGGACGTCTCGTCCCATCGGGACACCCTCGCGGACGCGGCGCTCTCGCTCGGCGTCAGACAGCGGCAGGTCCGGACCGATGTTCGTCGCCGCCATCCCACACCCCACGTCGACGCCGACGATGTTGGGGACGATGCGGTCACCCAGCGGCATCGTAAAGCCGATGGGCGCACCGGCACCCCAGTGGGTGTCGGGCATCACGCGAACCGGTTCGGTGAACGCCGGGTGATCGACGAGACGCTGGATCTGGTCGCGACAGCCGGCCTCGACCAGCGACTCGTCCTCGACCATCACACGCGCCGTCGTGTACGCACCCTCCAACTCCAGTACCATCTCGATGGAGGGTAGTCGAGTCGGTGTGTTGAACCTCACGGTGGGGTGTCGAGCGGTCCCACCCACGTTCGGCATAAAAACCCGTAACCGAACGGGGCCGTGTCACCGACCATCCGCAATTCACCATTCTCAGCCGCTCAGAACCGTTTTCAGTCGGTGGGAACGCACTTCTGATTATATCAGTATAGCATGCGGACGTCTATATGTGAGGTAACGATGTCCTATCAAGCAACCAACCCCCTGGCCGACGAGTTCGAACTCGCACTGGACGGGCCGTTGACGGCGTACTGGCTGGCGTTCCTGCGAGTGGTCACCGGATGGTGGTTCTTCCACGCCGGCGTGACCAAACTCATCGAGGACGGTCTGGCCTTCAGCTACGGGCCGGCCTACATGCAGCAGATGACCGGCACCGCGCTGGGCCCCATCCCGGTCTGGATGGGCAACAACCTCGCGTGGCTCATCGCGCCGGGCGTCCCGCTGTTCGAGACGCTCATCGGGCTGGCCCTGATGGTCGGCGCCCTGACCCGACTGGCGGCCTTCGGCGGGGTCATCTTCATGGTCCTGTTCTGGGTCGGCAACGCGGGCTTCGGGCACGGCCTGGTCAACGGCGACCTGATGGGCCTGCTGCTGTTCGCCACGATGATGGTCGTCGGCGCCGGCCGGTACTACGGCCTCGACGCCATCGTCGAGAAACTGGCGTTCGTAGAGCGCCACCCCAAACTCCGGTACATACTCGGCTAACGAGGTGACAAAACCATGACTGACATAATCGACAAGGCGGCAATGGCACTGAGCGGCGGACTGATGCTGCTGGGCATCGTCGGATTGGGCATCGTGGAGATACTCGCCGGCCCGCCCTACGGGGCGGCCCCAGTGACGAACGACGCGGGCGAAATCGTGGCGACGCCGATGGTCGACCCCGCGCTTCGGACTGGCCTCGTCCTCGCCGGACTGGTCGTGCTGGGCCTGTACGCGGCCTACAAGCTAGCGACCCCGGTCGAGGAGGCCGACACGGCGAAAGGCGCCGAGACGATGGCCGACTGAGAACCGTGCGGCCCGACTACCGACCCTGATTGTCCTCCGTTATCGTGACGCCGACGAGCGACCGCTGTCGGCGGACCGAGCGCCACCCGCCCGTAGGCTTTTTTCGCCGCCGTGCGTCCGGCCGGTATGCTCGACGCAGGTGACCCGGCACCGGACTTCGACCTCGACGGCACTGCCGGTGCCGGGGTCGGTTCGTACCGTCTCTCCGCCGCGAGCGAGCAGGTCCCCGTGGTCGTCGCGTTCTACACCGAGGACTTCGCGCCGGCCTGTACCACCTATCTCGAAGCCCTCCGTGACACCGACTGGGGGTCGCTGACCGACGCTATCGCCGTCTTCGGCGTCGCGCCCGGCACGCTGGACGACCATCGGGCGTTCGCCGCGGACCTCGACCTCCCGTTCCCGTTGCTGGTGGACCACTCGGGCGTCGACGCCCAGTTCGGCGTCCAGCGACCCGACGGCAGCACGCGACGATCGGCGTTCCTCGTCGACGCGACCTGTCGAGTCCGGTTCGCGTGGGCCGACGACCCGGAGCGGCCGTCGGACGCGCCGCCGGACATCGGTCCGGTGCAGGACGCCGTCGCGTCGCTCTAGTCCCGCCACTCCGGTTCGAGGAGGCCGTAGACGTGGACGTCCTCGTGGGTGCCATCGCGGTACCAGTGGTCCCGAAGCACGCCCTCTCGCTCGAACCCGACCTTTTCGAGGACCCGCTTCGAGGCCGCGTTACCGGCGAAGGCCTTCGCCTGTATCCGGTGCAGACGCAGTTCGGTGAAGGCGTAGTCGGCGAGGGTCCGTGCCGCGTCGGTGGCGTAGCCGTTTCCCCACGCGTCGGCAGCGACGTAGTACCCGAGTTCGCCGATGCCGGCCCGTTCGTCGACGCCGTCCAGACCCACGGTACCGACCGGGTCGCCGTCGGCACAGATCAGGAGGTGCACGTCGTCGGCGTCGGGGTCGGCGACGGAGTCGACCCACTCGCGCTCTGCCTGTGCGGTCTTCGGGCGGGCGAAGGCGAGTCCCGCGCGGACCGCTGGGTCGTTGATAGTCGCACAGAGGAAGTCGACGTCGGCGTCTTCGACGACGTGCAGCGTCACGTCCTCGCCGTGGAGGAAGGCTGGGCCGGGCATACGCCCCACATCGGTGGTATCGGGCAACAACGTTTCGCTGCGGTGACACGGAGCCCCACACCGGCCTGCCGCGAACGATAGCCCAAAGAGTGGGCCGTCCCGTCGTGGTACCATGGGAACACCGCTGGCGAGTCGCGAGGCACAGGCCGAGGCAGTCGTCGAGCGACTCCACGGGGAGTACCCCGACTCGACCATCTCGCTGAACTACTCGAACCGGTTGGAACTGCTCGTCGCCGTCGTCCTCTCGGCACAGTGTACCGACGAGCGAGTGAACGAGGTCACGAAAGACCTCTTCGAGAAGTACCGGACCCCGGAGGACTACGCCGCGGCAAGCGAGGACGAACTGGCCGACGACATCTACGGCATCACGTTCCACAACAACAAGGGTGGCTACCTCAAGGGCATCGGTGAGAAAATCGTCGCCGAACACGACGGCGAGGTACCCGACGAGATGTCGGCGCTGACCGACCTGCCGGGCGTCGGCCGCAAGACGGCCAACGTCGTCTTGCAACACGGCCACGACGTCGTCGAGGGCATCGTGGTCGACACGCACGTCCAGCGGCTTTCGCGCCGTCTCGGATTGACCGAAAAAGAGCGGCCCGAAGCCATCGAGCAGGACTTACTCGACGTGGTGCCCGAGTCGGAGTGGCAGCAGTTCACCCACCTGCTCATCGACCACGGGCGAGCGGTGTGTGGCGCTCGGTCTGCCGAGTGTGGTGAGTGCGTGCTGGCCGACATCTGCCCCTCGGAGAAGGGCGACAGCGACGTCGACCTCGCCTCTGGCGAGGCGTGGAACTAGCGCTCTCTGGGCCGGGGATTAGGAGTCTTCCGACCCCTCTTGCAGACGGACAGTCAGGACCGGGACGTCGGCGCTCCGGACGACTTTCTCGGTGACGCTCCCCAGCAGGAACCGGTCGATACCGCGTCGGCCGTGGGTCGGCATCACGACGAGATCGACGTCGGCGTCCTCGGCGTAGTCGATGATAGCCCGATACGGGTTTCCGCGACGGACCGACGTGACCGTCTCGACGTCGTGGTCCGCGAACACGTCGGCCGCCGCAGCGACGAGTTTCGTCCCTGCCGCCTCTAGCTCGTCCATCCTGCCGCTTCCCGTCTCGGTCATCCCCGACTCGCGCTCGATCTCGTCGGGTTTGACCATCCCGGAGAAGCCGGTGTCGTCGTCGCGCATCACCATGTGCGAAACTTCGTTCTCGCTGTCGGCCACGTAGAGCACGTGGACCGTCGCCCCGCACAGCGACGCGAGGTCGATAGTCTGGTTCATCGCCGCTTTAGCACCCGGGCTCCCGTCCGTCGGAAAGAGGATTCTGTCGTACATGGGCCGTCACCTAACAGTTCGGCTGGCGTTGTTGTCAACCTACCGTCGTTTCTACGAGTCCGGCCGGCGAATCTGGGGCTGTGGGAACGCTCCGTACAGAAACACTACGAGTCGCCAGCGATGGAGACGACGTCCTCGAGGAGCGTGTACAGTGCCACCGTGCCAACGACGACCTGCGACAGCGTCGCGGTGTCGGCGGTCGGCGGCGTCAAAAAGAGGTGGCGAGCGCTCCATCTCACACGACGTAACGCAGGACGTACCGGGAGACGCCGACGACGTACGCCAGCATCCAGAAGATGACGTACCCGAACACGCCGATCCGGAGGCGTGAGCGCCAGTGGCTCATCTGGTCGCCGCCGATTTCGTCCAGCAACAGGTCCTCGTCGTAGTCGTTGTACAGGTCGTGTTCCCGTTTGGCCCGGAAGATGCGGACGATACCGGTCCCGCCGAACAGCAGGAGGGCGTAGGCCTGCAAGCCGAGATAGGCGTGGACCGCCGACAGTCCCCCCAGTTGCTCGGGCAACCGTGGCGCCATCCAGACCAGCATCGGTACCGTCGTCAGGACGAGTCCGGTGACGACGAACTTCAGGTGGTGCAACAGGACGTCCCACGTGACCGGTTCCGTCTCGATGATGTAGTACGCGCCGTAGACGAAACAGGGGAAACTCAGCGTCACCGACACGAGCGCGACTGAAGCTACGACGCCGTCCGACACCATATCCCGGGTTAGGACAGGGCGCGCTAAAACGTGCCGGATACAGAAGGTCAGAAGGCGTAAGTCGGAGGAAACCCTATCCTCGCCAATGGCAGACTCCGACTCGACGTCGCCCGAGGCGGACGCTGACGCGGACAGCGACGCCGACCGGTCACGGCCCGCTCGGGCGGCGAGCGAGCGTGCGGAGATGGACGAGGTGGACACCGAGGCGCTCCGCAAACAGGTCGAGGAGAAGTACGACTTCGACGACTTCGGCCCGGCCGACATGGCCGAGATGACCGCCGAGGAGTGGGACGTCGCCTTCGACGAGGACTCGTGGATAACCGGCGACGAACTACTCGACCGAGTGACCCGGGACCTCCGGAACCGCGTCTCGACCCGCGACGTGTTCGCGCGCATCGAGCGCCACCAGACCCCGCCGCGAGTGCTCGCGTACTCCGACGAAGGGTACGCCATCGTCTATCCGGACGGAAGCGTCGAGGGCGAGGGGACGGTGTTGCGGGACGTCAAGCCGACCGTCGCGCTCTGCTCGATGGACTCATACGACGTGCCCGAGTCGGTCCCCGACAACCCGCTCCCCGAACCCGAAGCCGTCCCGGAGGGCGGCGGCGAACTCGGCAACCGGATGTTGCAGGTCATCGCCGGCGCCCAGTTGCTTGCCGGCCTCGGCCTCCTCGCCGGTGGCGTCCTCGCCGTCGCGGGCGTCGTTGGCGGCCCGGGGGCAAACATCGTCGCTCTGTTCGTCGCCGGACTGGCGTTCGTCGGCATCGCGTTGGTCCTCTTTTTCACCGTCGCGAACGCTCGGCTCTCCGATAAGTTTCGGGCCGAGGAGTACCGCGACCGACTCAGAGCGGTCGGCCTCGAAGACGGGGAGCGACCCGACTTCGTTCCCGAGCTAGCCCCCAAGAACGGAGGGGAGAACTCGGAGAACGACGAGACGGACGAAGCCGCGGTGTGACGGTGCCTGCGGGCGGTATCCGGTGGGTTTATACAAACACAGTCCTGACTTCGGGACGTACATGAACAGGCGGGAGTTCGTCCGGACTGCAGGGGGTGCCGCAGGCGCTGCGGCCACCCTCGGTGCCGCCGGCACAGCCGCTGCCCAGGAAGAGGGCGGCGGTGACGGCGGCCAGACAGCACCGGACTACGGCGGCTATCTCGATCAGGTCGGGAACTTCTCCGGCCCCACGAGCACTGTCGACGCGACTGGACAGGACACTGCCACCGTCGAGGTCGGTGTCAACGCGAACGGCGGGGCCTACGGGTTCGGCCCGCCCGCGATTCACGTCGACAACGGCGCGACCGTCCAGTTCGAGTGGACCGGCGAGGGCGGCGGCCACAACGTCAAGTCCGACGGTGACGGCCCGCTGGATTCCGGATCGACAGTCGCGTCCGCCGGTGTCAACTACGAACACACGTTCGAGAACGACGGTATCTACCCGTACTACTGCGCCCCCCACGAAGGGCTGCAGATGAAGGGCGCTATCGTCGTCGGGGAGGACTACCCCACACAGACCATCGGTGGCGGCGGACCCAAGGAGGTCAACCCCCACGAGGCAGGGGTGCCGATTCAGCCCCACTACGTCGGCTTCGGCGCCGGGCTGGCGGTCATCATCCCGCTCATATTCACCTTCTTCCAGTTGAAGTACGGTGAATCGCCACACACCAGCGGAGGGAACAACTGATGGCATCCGAAGGCTCCACCTACGGCGACATCCATCGGTACGAACCGCCACGCGAGAGTACCGCAGCGGCGGTCGGCATCGTCCTCCTGACGGTCATCCAGATCGTACTCGTCGGGCTGTTCACCTACGGGATGCTCATTGGCTGGGCGTCCGGTATCGGGACGTCGCTGACCGTTCGCCTCATCGAGGCCAACATGTTCCTCGGTGGCGTCCTGACCGCAATCTTCCTGGACCTGGCGTTCATCATGCTTCTGTACCGCAAGGAGTTCCTCCCGGACGTGATGATCGTCAAGAAGCGCCGTCGCAAGTGGGAAGACCTCTACATCCGACAGGAAGACGTCGAGGGCGAGACGCTCGCAGACGAAGAGCAGCTAGTCGAGACAATCAAACGCGCAGTCTACCCCTACTACAAGAAGTAATATGCCACTAGACGAAGACAAGTATCCAGCCGAGACGGGTCGGCGTCGTTTCGTGAAGGGCGTCGTCGGCAGCGCGGCCCTCACCAGCGTCGGTGTCGGTGGGGCCGCCGCCGTCGACGCGACGACGGACGCCGCCGGCGAAGGTGGCGGGACGACGACGTTCGTCGGTGTGGAGAACACCGACGGGCCGGCACCGCGCGGGATGCCCATCATCCCCATCCAGATAGACGGCGGCGAACTGAAGGGCATCTGGCCCGAGTTCGACTCCGAAGCCGGCGTCGCCATCGCTCGGGACTTCGGCGGTAGCGGCATCGACTACTCCTCGGCTTGGTTCCAGTACTGTGGTATCCAGAGTTCTTCGGGTATCTACCCGCAGGCCGAGCGAAACAACACCTTCCTCAACAGTCCCGGGTCGTTCACCTGGCAGGGCGAAATCGAACAGGGCGCGCCGCTCACCGTCGACATGTTCGAGGACTATCAGGAGTGGGGCAACGGCATCGGGAAGTCCGGCCTCGGGAAACCGGCGAGCGCCAACTGGCGCGACGGCGAGGGCGGCGGCGTCCCGGTACAGCTGATCCGGTCCGTCGAAGTCGAGAAGATGGCAAACGGCGAGGGCAAGTACGGTGACCTCCCGAGCAGCGTCCAGAGCTTCATCTCGGAGGCCACACAGGACGGGTTCATCGCCTGGCTCAACAAGTGTACGCACTTCTGCTGTGTCCCCGGCTTCAAGACACAGGAAGGGAGCGTGAACTTCGGCGCCGAGGACCGAATCTACTGCCAGTGCCACCAGTCGGTGTACAACCCGTTCAGCCCGGTCCAGAAACAGTTCGTGGCGCTCCCACGCCCGCCACAGGAGGGCTAACCCATGAGCTTAGAACGCAAAGACGAACACGACCACAAAGGCTGGATGGAATCGCGCGAGCTGTCGCCACTCGAATCGATATACCTGACCACGCTCATCTGGCTCGATAAGCGCCTGCGCGTCGTTGACTACCTCGAGATTCTCGAGGACCTGTACTACAAGGTCAACATGCAGATGCCAAAGAGCCACACTGAGCAGTACAACCTCGACAACAAGTTCTGGTACTGGTACCCACTGTACGCGCTCGGGTCGTTCTCCACCATCGCGTACATTGTGGCTGCCATCTCCGGCGCGTTGCTCGGGTTCTACTACGCCCCGGCCGCAGCGGCCGCCGACGGGTCGCCGACCGTCGCGTATGACTCGGTGATGCTCATCATGGGCCAGTTGAACCTCGGGTACTTCCTGCGCTCGGTCCACCGCTGGGCCGCACAGGTCATGGTCGCGGCGGTGTTCCTCCACATGCTGCGCGTCTACTTCACGGGCGCGTACAAGGAGCCCCGTGAGCTCAACTGGCTCATCGGCATCATCCTCATCTCGCTGACGCTGGTGTTCGGGTACACGGGCTACCTGCTCCCGTGGAGCCAGCTATCGTTCTGGGCCGGCCAGATCGGCGTCGAGATGTCACTGTCCATCCCGCTCATCGGCGAGTGGGTCGCACAGCTGATGTTCGGGGGGTTCACCCTCTCGCAGGCCACGCTACAGCGGATGTACATCCTGCACGTGTTCTTCCTCCCGTTCATCACGACGGCACTGATCGCCGTCCACATCGGCATCGTCTGGATGCAGGGCATCGCGGAACCACACTGATACAATGAGCACCAACGACACAGACGACGAGGTTCGCACAGACGGCTCGGGCGGCGGTATCGTCGCGCCTGACGACGAGACGCCGACGTGGTCCGAGCGCAAACAGCGGTCACAGGGCCTCTCGCGACTTACCTACGAGTACTTCGAGCGGTCCCGTCGTGAGGATCAGGACCTGCGCCAGCAGTCCGACTACGTCGAACGCGACGTCCTCGCGTTCCCGGCGTGGCCCCACGAGATGATTCGGAACCTCGCTCTAACGAGCTTCTTCGTCGGGATGATCCTGTTTCTCGCGGCGACGCTCCCGCCAGAGATGCCGAACCCGGCGAACTCCGCCGTGACGCCGGCCATCATCCTGCCGGACTGGTACCTCTACTGGTCCTTTGGCCTGCTCAAACTCGGGCCGCTGAACCCCGACCTCTCGATACTGGGCGGACAGAAGCTGATGGCCGACCGAACGTACGGCGTACTGGCCAACGTGGTCGTCGTCGGCTTCGTCGCCATCGTGCCCTTCATCAACAAGGGGTCGGCGCGACGACCGGTCGAGCAGCCCTTTTGGGCCGCCGTCGGAATGTCCGGCGTCATCTTCAGTCTGACCATCGCCGCGCTGTCCATCAAGAACCTCATCCCGATGGACTCGCACCTGCTGTTCGACCTGACGTTCCTCGTCCCCATCGTCAGCGCCACCATCACCTACGCGGTGCTGAAGACGATGCGCGAGGGCTACATGTTCGACCTCAATCGCCGGTACTACCGGCTCCGACCGCCGAAGTAACTCGTCGCCGTTTTCTCCCGCCTTCGTCCCGACGTGACTGCGCTTCGAGAGCGGTCGCCGTCTCCATCGCCGACCGACTTGCCCCGTCTCGCCGCAGTAAAGTACCTCGCGTCCCTAGCTATCGTGATGACCGAGGACCAGTCGGGCGTGCCGACGACAGAGGCCGAGGCCACGGAGGACGCCGGGCGGTCCCGAGAGGTCGTGGTCCCGCTTCGCGTCTACAAGACCGTCACGGTGTTCTCGACGCTCATCGCGGTTTTCAGCGTCGTCGGTGGGTTCATCCTGGTCGACGTCGCGACCAACCGAGCGTCGGCACCGGCCTCGGAGATAGACGTCCCGGTGGCTATCGCCGGCATCGGCCTCATCCTCTTGGGCACCGTGGTCTATGCCTTCTCGACGCGCTTTCGCACCGAAGAGATGGGAAAGTCTAAAGACGACGCTGACGAACTGTCCGATAATGGCTGACGAGTTCATCAAAGGGTTCGCCGCGCTGATGGTCGGCGGACTCGGCTGGATGACCATCGCGGGCTGGTACCGAACACCGAGTTTTGAGGGCGCACAACTCATCGGCGAACTGCCCCCGGCGGAGACGCGGACGGTGTTCGACAACATGGCCATCGCCATGATGGACGTGTTCTTCTGGTTCGCCGTCCTCGGCTGTCTCACCTTCTGGGTCCTCATCCCGCTGTTCGAGGAGGCCCGCAACTACTTCAGCGAGCGGTCGGCCTGAGGCGATACTTCTCCCCGTTGTCGACACGTCGAGTAGCGGCGGCTACAGTCGGCTGCTGTGGCGGGTCGTCCGGCAGCGTCGGTGCCGTCTGACGATACGTAGAGCGACCGCTGGCGAGCGAGGAGAGCGCGGAGAACGCCGTCGGCCCGTCAGACGATGGCGGACCAGGGGCCCTTGATGACCCAGAAGAGGCTCTGGTAACCGGCATAGAGGAAGACCACCATCGCGGCGACCAGTGCGCCCTTCGGTCGTTCGAGGGTGAGGTCACGGCGCGCTTCGACCTTGCGGGACTCGAACTCGAAGAAGTCGGTAATGACCATGCCGAGGACGAGCACCGACAGGACCATCCCGCCGTGGTGAGCGAGAGTCAGGTAGTAGAACGACGTGACGACCAACAGAACGTTGCTCACGACGTGGACCGGATGCCGACTGATGGCCTCGGCCCCACCGTCGTCGTACTGAGCGGTGTAGCGTCTGTGTGCCAGCATACGCGTCCCGAAGTTGGCGACCACCAGCGCGAGGAGGACGTACTCGACGAGGAGCACGCCACCGGGACCGGTGGTCCCCATGATGGTGTCCAGTGGCCCGAAGAGGGTGACGGATGGCTGCATACGCAATCCTCTGTCCGAGGGCCATTAGTGTCTTTCCAATCTCAGCAGGAATCAGGCGAAGCGGGACCGGCTCTCGGTGACGACGGCGACCCGCATCGTCCCGGTCCGCGAGATGGAGATCGTCTGTCCGCAGGCGACGGTGCCCTCGTCGACACCGTCGACGTACAGCGCAACGGTCGCCTCGTCGCGTTCGACAGAGACGGTGAGGTCGTCCAGCGGGAGTACCCAGTGGTCGGGGTTCGTCGCGAATGGCGCGATTGGCGCAGTGACGCCGACCGCTCCCTCCGGCCCCAGCACCGGACCGCCGACCCGGCGGGCGTACTCCGGCGACCCGGCGGGCGTCGCGATAGTGACGCCGTCAGCGCGGAACTGGCCAACTGAATCCGTCGACGTCGCTACTGCGTACTCGGAGATCCGGGCGGCGTCTGCGGTGACGGCAGTCACGTCCCACACCGCCTTCCCGACCGTGTCGCCGGCGGTCGTGACCGACACGACGGGATGTCGCTCTACGTGGGCGTCGTCCATGGATCGGACGGCCGCGAGAACGGCGTCCCGCGTCACCGATCTGACGCCGCGCCCGGCGGCGACGGGGAGCAACAGCGGGTCGTGGCCGCTCGTCCCGACCCCACTCACGGCCGTCTGGCCGACGGCGACGACCCGGTCGGTACTCGGCGGGTCCGCCGGCGACCCCGTCACGACGGAGACGCCGACGTCGCGGAGGCGGTCGGCGACGGCCTCGTCTCCGACGACACCGAGCGCGCTGTCGCTCATTGTCAGAGGGTTCGACCGGCCGGAGAAAAAGTTGCCGCACCGGGTTCGCCTGCCATCAGTTCGTCAGGCGCCGGCGGGCGTATCTGGCCAACAGCGGGACGTCAGAGAGGTGCGTGAGCTTCGCGATGGCCCGACGGTCGCCGTTGTTTATCTGCGTGAGCGTATCGTCGTCGGTCCGCCGGAGGTCGGCCATCAACTGGTCGTATCGCTCGTTCGGCGCGAGATACAGCAGTTCGGTCATCATCAGGCGCGAGGAGTGCTTCGGGGCGACCTGACTGTGCCACAGTTGGTCGTAGACCGACAGCGACTCGGCGGAGGTGTCCGGCGTCTCGGGTGTCAGCGCCGCGTCGACGGTCGCAGCGGCGGCCCGGGCGGACTTCATGCCCTTGTGGATGCCTTCGCCCCACAGCGGGTCGATAGTCGGGACGGTGTCACCGATAGCCATGAAGTTGTCCGTGCTGAGCGACTTCGGCGGCTGGATGTGGGCGGACCCGCGGTGGGCCTGCGTGCCCTCGATCTTCTCGGCGTCCTCGAATCGCGGGTCCGTATCGAGCCAGTAGTCGAGATAGTCGTCGATACCCATCCCGTCTTTGGCGTACTCGTGGTGAGACGCGTTCTGGATGTAACAGAGGCCGACCTTGGCGGTGTCCTCGCCGGTGTGAAAGATCCACGAGTAGCCGCCGGGCGCGAGGTCGTGGTCCAGTCGGAGCATCATCGCGTCCCGCAGGTCGGCGTAGCCGTCGTGGTTCAGGTCCACGTTCTCGAACTCGTACTCGATGCCGATGGCCTGATGGTCGCGCTTGAGGTCACAGACGCCGAGTTTCTTCGCAAGCGGCGCCGCCGGTCCAGTCGCGTCGATGACGATGTCGGCGTAGACCTCCTCGTCGCCGTCGTAGCGGACGCCGACGACTTCGCCGTCCTCCATGATGGGGGCCGACACCCGCGAGTCGAAGCGATACGTCGCCCCCTTCTCGCGGCTGTCGCGCACGAGGAAGCGTTTGAAGTCGGCGAACTCCAGGACGGCCCCGGTCTGGGTGCGGACGTAGTGGTCGTTCGGGGACTCGAGGACCACCTCGTCCGTGTACTGCATGACCACCTCGTCCGGGATGGCAAAAGAGGTCATCGCGGAGGGGAAGGTTCCGGCGGTGGACTTGTTGCTCTGACGCGGGAACTCCGATTCCTGCTCGGTCTCGAGTACCAGCACGTCGTAGTTCCGCTCGGCCAGGTCGCGGGCACACTGCCCGCCAGCGGGCCCGGCCCCGGCTATCACCACGTCAAAGCGGTCGCGCATGATTGTGGGTTACTCGTGTGCGTAATCAGTCTTGCTTTATCCACTGCCGACCCGAAGCAAGCGCTGCCTCTCGAAAGGGTAAAGGAGCCACCAACCACACCAGTTGCCAGACGCGGGAGACGATACATGGTTCTCAAGACAGGTGCTGGCGTACTCGCCGATAGGCCGAGGTTACCGACCGCCGTCCGGTCGGTGCTGGGGTACTACGCCGACTCGGGCGTGTTCGACTACGCTAGCCTCGCACTCAAGTCCGAAATCGACGACCGAACCGAGCGGATGATGGCCGACGTCTACGACCGCGTCGAGACCGCGCTCGAAGCGGAGTTCGGTCAGCCGGTGTCCTTTACGTACGACACCAAACTCATCCTGCCCGCACAGTTGACGCTTGGCTACGTCTACCGCGAGGCAAGACGGGAAGCCGACGGCGACCCCGTCACCGAGGAGATAGCGACCGGCGTTCCGCCCGTCGAGAGCGCGGCGCTGAGCGGCGACACGCCGGACCTCTCGCCCCGCGAGATGGTCGTCCGGGCCGAGCAGATGACCCGGCTCTCTATCGAGGCGCTCGTCGACGGCGACATGCGTGATGCCATCAACGACGACGAGTTCGAGGACTTCGAGACGGACGCGGACGTCGACCCCCGACGGGTCGCCGAGACGGCACAGGCGGCACTCCAGTCCCACCTCGACGGGCTCTTAGACGAGATGCCGTCCATCGTCGCCGACGCCTACCAGTGGGCCGTCGACTACTCCGAGGCCCATCAGGACCGGGACGAGCACTTCCGGGCACTGCTGGAAGCGGCCGAAGACGGCGACGAGGACGCACGCGAGGCCATCCGCGAGGAGTACAAGTTCGCCGACTACGAGGAGGAACCGGCGACGCTCACCGACGCCGAGAAGGACCTCCCCTACAGCAAGACCCAGTACGCCCGCGTCGGCGTCATCTACGACGGCATGCTGGACCTCTACCGGCTGGCCGGCATCGACGTCGACGACGACTTCGCGAAGGCCATCGTGCTGGCGATCATCGGCGCGCAGGTGTGGCTCGACGACGTGGACGACTACGCCGACGACCGCGCCGAGGGGCAGTTGACGCCGGTGACCGCCGAGTACGTCCTCGCGCCGGACGACCGGGCGGCGTACAACCGCGTCGTCGACGTCACCGAGCAGTATCTGGACCTCGCGAAAGCCTACGCCACCGACGCCGACTCGCCGCTGACCGGCATCGCCGTCGAGTACATCTACCGCTCGGGAGATCCGAGCGTGTTGCCCGGGCATCACTGACGCCCGACCGGACTACCGCTTACCGAGCGCCCGCTCGAACACCCGCTGGGCGCGCTCGTAGGCGGCGTTTCGGTCCACGATGGGGTGTGGGTAGTCGGGCGCCAGCGTCTCGCGTTCGGCGTCGGACAGGGTCGGCCAGTCGACGAGTTTCGAGGCCGGGACCCCGCGTAGTTCCGGGACGTACTCGGTGACGTAGTCGGCGCCGTCGTCGTACTTGTGCATCTGGGCGACGGGGTCGAAGATGCGCACGTCGACGGAGTCCGTGCCGGTGGAGGCGGTCCACTGCCACCCGGCGGCGTTCGAGGCCGGGTCGTGGTCGAGAAGCCGGTCGGCGAAGTGGCGGGCACCCACCCGCCAGTCGACCAGCAGGTGTTTCGTGAGGAAGGAGGCGACGTTCTGTCGGGGGCGGTTGTGGACGTACCCCTCGCGTTCGAGCTGGCGCATCCCGGCGTCGACCAGCGGGTAGCCCGTCTCGCCGCGTTTCCACGCCGCGACGTGGTCGGGGTCGTTCTCCCACTCGATGGCGTTGGGGAACTGCTTGTAGTTCTCCGTCAGCAGCGTCGGAGTGTAGTACAGCAGGTGGTAGCTCTGCTCGCGCCACGAGAGTTCGTAGCGGTACTTCTGGACGTTGCGCCGGGCGTCGCCGGTGGCCGCCGCGTGGCGCTCGCTGGCGTCGCGCCACAGTTCGCGGATGCCTATCATCCCGGCGGCGAGGTACGGCGACATCCGCGAGACGGCCCCGACCGGGCGCTCGACGGCCGCTCGCATGTCGTCGCGGGTGTCGGCGTAGGTGTCGATGCCGTCGGCGAGGAACCGGTCCCAGCGTTCGCGTGCGGCCTCGTAGCCCGCGTCGGGGAGGTCGATGTCGGCCTCGGGGCTGGGGACCGGCTTCTCGTCATCCACGTCGGCGAGGGCGTCGTCGGCCACCTCGACCGGCTGGCGTTTGTCGTGGGCCTGCCAGTCGTCGTAGAAGCGGCTGTGGTTCTCGTAGCGGGCGTCGAGATCGGCAGGGTCCACGAGGACGAGGTCGGTCACCGACGCCGTCGGGAGCGCGTCGTCCACCCGGCGCTGGCGGTTACGACGCGCCGGTCGGTAGTGTTCGTTGTAGTAGACGCGGTCGGCGCCGAACTCGTCTACGACGTCGACGAGGACGTCGGCGGCCGGGCCTGTCCGGACCAGGAGGTCGCTGCCGCGCCGGCGATACGCGCGTTTCAGCGCCCGGAGGCCGGCCATCCAGAAGGTCCGCTGGCGGGTCCCGACCGCACTCAGAACGTCCGAGTCGACGACGTAGACCGGGAGGACGGTGTCGTCGCCGGCGGCGACCGCCAGCCCCCGGTTGTCCGGGATGCGGAGGTCACGCTGGTGCCAGAAGACGTGCATACCGGACGTAGGGCACGTCCGGGTATGGCTTCGGTCCCAACGCTGTTGGGTGTGTCACCCGTCCTCCCGGGACCCGAGCCGGGCCTCGACGATCCAAAGTTCCTCGTCCACCCGCAGGGTCAGCGTCTCGCCCCCGTGGTCGAAGGTGAGCCGAGCGTCGGCAGACTCTCCAGGCGCGTCTCGTTCCCGAGGACGGCGAACGCCTCGTCGGCGCCAGCGGCTCGCTGTCGTCGGACGTGTCACCGATTGCGAACTACGGGGCGGTAAATCGCAGTCACAGCGCGGTGAAACCTCCGCGGGAGTTACAGAAAGTAGCTTCGGCAAGCGAGTTTACAGAAATATCCGTCAGATTATACTTTTCTGGGCGGGCGCCCACTGTCACGTATGCGCCGTCCATTCGACGCCGGCGACCGACAGTCGCTGCACGCCCGCCCGACCCTCCGCGGGAGCGTCGGCCTCACGGTGGTGCTCGCGGCCGCGCTCGTCGCGGTCAGTCACCCGCTGCCGACGCTGGCGGTCGGAGTCGCAACTGCGGTGGTGCTGTCGACTGCCAGACTGCTGGCCGGGGGCGACACCGGGGCGCGTCGCCCGGGCCGGTTGTTCGAGAGTCGTGCCGGCCCCGACCGGCCGGACCGCGACGGGGTGGACACCCCCGACTAGTAGAACTCTCGCACCAGGTCCATCGCGCCCTCGGGGGCGCCGTCGGGAATCTCGGCCATCGAGCCCTCGACGCCCTCACGCTTCTCGAAGGGCACCGAGTCCTCGTCCTGGTAGAGCACGCCCATGTACTCCTTGTCGCTCTCCAGAATCTTGTCCTTGGCCTGGTCGCGATTGTTCGAGTCGTGGTCCGTCTCGTCTAGGTCGACGATCGTATCGCGGAAGTAGTCGTAGGTGTCGACGTCGTTGAACGTCACGCAGGGGCTATAGACGTTGACGAAGCCGAAGCCGTCGTGTTCGATGGCCTGCTGGACGATCTCGGCGTGACGCTGGGAGTTCGAGCTAAAGGACTGGGCGATGAACGTCGCGCCCGAGGCCAACGCCAGTGCCTTCGGATTGACCGGAGGCTGTTGGGGCCCGTCGGGGGTGGTACCCGTCTCGAAGTCCTCGCGCGAGGTCGGCGAGGCCTGCCCTTTCGTCAGCCCGTAGATGCGGTTGTCCATCACGACGTAGCTCATGTCGACGTTCCGGCGCACCGCGTGAATGAAGTGGCCGGCACCGATGGAGTAGCCGTCGCCGTCGCCGCCGGCGACCATCACTTCGAGGTCGGGATTGGCCATCTTCACGCCGATGCCCACCGGCAGGGCGCGACCGTGGACGCCGTGCAGCGCGTAGCTGTGCATGTACGTCCCGATTTTCCCGGAACAGCCGATGCCGGCGACCACGAACGTGTTGTCCGGGTCGTTGCCCGTCTCGGCCAGCGCCTTCATCATGCCGTTCATCGTCCCGAAGTCCCCACAGCCGGGACACCACGTCGGTTGCTTGTCGGACTTGAAGTCTGTGAATCGAACGTCTGAGCTCATTCTGCTTCGACCTCCGTTGTCGTGCCCGCGTCACCAGCGAGCGTCTGTTTGATCTCGTCTGCCAGTTCGTCCGCCTTGAATCGGACGCCGGTGTACTTGTTGATGCGGTCGACGCGCTCTAAGACGTCGTGTTCGACGACGTCCGCGAACTGGCCTGTGGCGTTACATTCGACGACGATGACGTCGTCGGCCGCTTCGACCTCCGCTGTGAGGTCCGGGCGCGGGAAGATGTACGGCACCGAGATGAAACGGATGTCGTAGCCGTCTTCCGCTAAGAACTCCAGTCCCTCGCGCATCGCGCCCTCGTTGGACCCCCACGAGATGACCAGCGTGTCGGCGTCTGGGTCCCCGTACTCGCGGTAGTCGAAGTCCTCCTCCTCGCGAGCGGTCTGGACCTTTCGTTCGCGCTTGTCGACCTGTTCGACGCGAACCTCGGTGTCCTCGGTCCGCCGGCCCAGTTCGTCGTGTTCGAGGCCGGTCGTCATGTGTGCGCCGTCGGTGGTGCCGGGGAACGCTCGCGGCGAGACGCCGTCGGCGGCCGGGAAGTGCGCCTGAAACCGCCCTTTCTCGTCCAGCCACGCGTCGATGTCGTCCTCGTCGACGACCTTGCCGCGTTCGACTTCGACCTCGTCCATGTCGAAGGCCTCCGGCGGGAACGTCTGCTCGGTGACCGCCATCGCGAGGTCCGAGACGAGGAAGACGGGGGTCTGGTACTTCTCGGCGAGGTTGAACGCCTCGACGGTCTTCCAGAAGCACTCGGAGATGCTCGTCGGTGCGATGACGAACCGTGGAATCTCGCCGTGGCCGCCGTACAGCGTCATGTTGAGGTCGCCCTGTTCCTGTTTGGTCGGCATCCCCGTCGAGGGACCCGAGCGCATCACGTCACAGATGACCATCGGCGTCTCGCTGGTCGCGACGAGACCGAACGTCTCGGTCATCAGGTCGATGCCCGGCCCGGAGGTAGCGGTCATGGCTCGTGCCCCGGCGCGGGCCGCACCCAGCGTCATGTTGATAGCCGAGAGTTCGTCTTCGGCCTGGACGACCTTGCCGCCGAACTGGTCGATACGGCCGGTGAGGTACTCCATCACGTCTGTGGCCGGTGTGATGGGGTAGCCGGCGTAGAACCGACAGCCAGCGGCGATGGCGCCCATGCCGATGGCCTCGTCCCCGTTCAGCAGGACGTAGTCCTCGTCGGTCGTTTCGAGGTCGTAGCCGAACTCGTGGTCGAACTCCTCTTGGACGTACTCTTGGCCCATCCGGGCGGCTTTCTTGTTGTTCTCGACGATGGCCTCGCCCTTATCGCCGAAGCGCTTCTGGAGGCTCTCGTCTAGGTTCTCGATGGGGAAGTTCGTCACTTCACAGGCCGCGCCCAGCGCGACGACGTTGAGCATGATGGCCCCACCCGCGTCCTCCGCGAGGCGCTTGAGCGGGACTTCCAGCGCCGTGGCGTCGCCGGGCACCTCGACGTCCTGCATCGTCGTTCGCTCGCCGTCGTAGATGATGACGGAGTCGTCGTGCAGTTCGTCCTCGTTCTCGTGGATGGTGCGCTCGGTCAGCGCGATGAGGATGTCGAGGCGGTCGACGACGCTCTCGACGCGGTCCACCGAGGTCCGAACCTTGTACGCGGTGTACCCGCCGCGAATCCGTGAGGCGAAGTCCTTCGACGTGAAGACGTGTCGACCGGCCCGGGAGAGCGCCTGTGCGAATATCTTCCCGGTCGAGTCGATTCCATCGCCGGCCTCCCCGCCGATGGCCCAGTTGAGGTCGTCTGGCATACTACCGCATGGGTAGCAAACCGGGGGTGAAAAGGCTTCTGTGTGTGCCCGCGCGCGTGCCTACTCGGTTTTGAAATAATGTTCGATACATCCGGCAGAATCAACCGAAATCCCCTTATCGGGCCCCGACTTCGTCGGTGATATGGACGAACGTTCACTCCCCGTCACTGCAGTCAGGTCGGTGGGCCCAGACGCCGTCGCCATCGACATCGAGACGCCGTCGGCCTTCGACGCACAACCGGGCCAGTTCGTCAAACTGACGCTCTCCGTCGACGGCGAGGACGAGTCGCGCTTCTACACCATCTCATCGCCCGACGTCGAGGACGAGTTCGAGATTACCGTCGGTATCGACCCCGAGGGGGCCGTCGCGCCGTTGCTCGCGGACCTCGAAGCCGGAGATTCGGTCCGCATCGCCGGCCCGTTCGGCTCCGACTACTACGAGGGCGAGGAGCGAGCGGTGCTACTGGCGGGTGGCCCCGGTATCGGTCCCGCCGTCGGCATCGCAGAGCGCGCGCTGGACGAGGGCAACGCGGCGGCCATCGTCTATCAGGACGCAACGCCCATCCACGAGGACCGGTTGGAGGCGCTCGAAGCGGCCGGTGCCGTCGTCCACGTACTGGACGGCGATGCGGACCTGACCGACGCCGTCGCCGACGCCGTCGCCGACGGCGGACAGGTGTTCATCTACGGGTTCGCAGACTTCCTCGACGACGCGACGGCCGCACTGGAGGCCGCCGGCGTCGACACCGACGACGCGAAGGTCGAGAACTTCGGCTGACCTCCCTTTTCAGCGCCGGAATCACGCCGCTCTCGGTCGGTCTCGCGGGTCGGAGTGCGAACGCGACGCAGTCGGTGCTACGACAGCGAGCGGCTAGCTCGGAAGCCCAGATACCCCGCGACCACGAGCAGGGCGAGGCCGGGGAGCGTGGTCGCGAAGTTGCCGTACCCGAGCCATCCCGCCGCGGTGAGAACCACGACGACGGCCGCGGCCACGAACAGCGCGGTTCGGAACTGCCGTCGTCGGACGGCGTCCATCAGGGGGCGCGTCATACTCGAACACACTCTCGCACGGATTGTAAACTTCGTGTCGGTGGCGTCGGTGTGGTCACGCCCCACGCGTCCGTCGGGTCGTCAGTTCCTCCGGTACGAGGCGGCGGAGTTCGAACGACACCTCCGACAGCGGTTGGTCGAAGACGTCGACGGCCGGAATGTCGACGTTCTGGAGGCCCGCCAGCGACCGGTCGGCCACGTCCTCGATGCGGACCGGTTCCAGTCGGCCAGTGGCGACCACGCTTTTGAACTCGCCGTCGCCACCGTCGTAGGTGACGAACGTGACGGCCCGCTCCTCCAGTCGTCCCTTCGCGCTGTCGTCGCCGCTCGCGAGGCGGAAGTAGAACGTCGTCTCGCCGGGGTCGTAGCCGTAAGAGACCGGAATCGCGTGTGGTGGGGCGTCGCCGGACTCACCGAAGGCGAGGACACCGGTTCCGCCGAAGCCGAGGAGCGCGTCTCGCTCGTCGGCGTCCATCTCCACCGGCGTCGTCTCGGCCATGCCCGCATATTGTGTTGGGAAGCTAATAAATATCGGCGGGGACGGGGTCGGGGAACAAGACCTATTGTCGACGCCTGCCAAGGTATTCCATGCGCGAGGCAAGTCGCACGACGCGCCAGCGCATCGCCGACCGATTACGCGACGAGGCGATGGCCGCAGGGACGATCGCGAACACGTTCGAGATACAGACCAGCACCGCGCTCACGCACGTCGAACACATCGCGAAGTCACTCGACGCGACAGACGAGCAACTGCTCGTCGCGCCGCCGGAGTGCGAGCGCTGTGGCTTCACGGACTTCGACGACCTGACGAACCGACCGAGTCGGTGCCCGGAGTGTAAGTCCGAGAGCGTCGCCGAACCCGCCTATCGGATCGGATAGGCGGATCGCCGCCGGGTGGCGAAGGGCCGGCTTACTGGCCCGAAAAGCCGATGCGCCCGCGCGAAGACCGGTCGTGGTCCCCCGACGGTCCCTGCTGTTCGAACTCGTATCGGTCGTCGGTCAGGTACACCGCGCCGTCGTCGACGGCGACGGCTATCTCTTCGAGGACGGCCCCCTCACACGGCCCGAACGTGCAGGTCCCGGTGTCCGATTCGAACGTCGCGCCGTGTTTCTCACAGACCAGCTCCGCGTCCCGCATCGTTGCACCGCTGCCCTTGTCCAGACGAACGTCCGTCCAGTGAGGGCAGTAGTTCTCGAAGGCGACGACGCCGTCGGCGAGTCGCACCAGAATCGCCTCTTCGGTGTCGAACCCGTCCCGGACGGTAAAGAGGAAACTGCCGTCCTCGGGGACGTCGCTGACTGCCGCGATTCGACTGTCCTCGTCCATGCTGGGTCAGGGTAGGTGAGTCGTCGGTTTCAATTCCCCGGTCGGAAACCCGACTACGCCGCTACCCTTTATCCGCGCCTCCGCCGAACACCGCGGGCATGGGCGAGTTCGTCATCTACGGGTCCTACGGCTACACCGGGTCGCTCGTCGCGAACGCGGCGGACGACCGTGTCCTCGACGGCGACGCGCCGACCGGGTTCCAGACGCCCGCTGGGGCCAACGGCACCGATCTGATTCTGGACGTCGACGGCGTCGAGCGAGAAGACGTTGTCTGAGAGGGCGGGGAGCGAACCCGACAGCAGCCAGATTTCTCTTGGGTTGTCAACAGTCGACCATCGGTGACTCGGATGGTGCGTCGAAAACGTTCCTCACAGGCCATCTAACACGATTCAACAGTCATTTTAGTTGTGAGTTTATTACGTTTGTCTGCAAATATATTACTATTAGATGACATCCTTATCTTTAATGTTATGTAGGATTTCATCATAAGTTGTGGTTTGGCAGTCCGAACCACATTCGGCCAAGGGAAACCACGCAGATGACACGACACTTCACAAGGGGAGACGTGAACGTCTCCCGCCGTGACGTACTCAGAGGAATGGGCGCACTCGGCGCGGCAGCGACGGGTGCTTCACTAACGACTGGCGGTGCCGAGGCGGTCGGTTCCAGTGCGGTGTATCAGTACTACCACACCGACTGGAACCAGGTCAAGAGCAACCTCTCGACCATCGCAGACCAGGGCTACGACGCGATTCAGGTCCCGCCGGCACAGTACAGCCGTCTGGACCGGAGTCACCAGCAGGGGGTCACCGACCCGCCGCTGGGATATCAACCGGTCGACTTCAAGAACTTCAACAGCGTGTTCGGCACCGAAGCCGAGTACGAGGATATGGTGGCCGAGGCCCACGCACAGGGACTCGACGTCATCGCCGACGCGATCATCAACCACATGGCCGCCAACGACGACTTCCGCGGTGCGCCGGGCATCTCCTTTGCGGACCTGCCGTACTTCAGCGAGCAGGACTTCCACCCCGAGTCGTCGATAGACTACAGCGACCCAGAGTCCGTCGAGAACGGCTGGCTCGTCGGGTTGAAAGACCTCAAACAGGAGTCGTCGTACGTCCGCGGTCAACTAAAGGACTACGTCGAGAAGTACGCGGCCCTCGGCGTCGACGGCATTCGGTGGGACGCCGCGAAACACGTCCCCGAGTGGTTCTTCAGCGACTACGCCAACCAGTGGGCAGACGACCTGGGCCTCTACAAGGTCGGCGAAGTCCTACAAGGCGGCGTGGACTACTGCCAGGGGTACGCCGACACCGGGATGTCTGTCACGGACTACCCGCTGTACTACACGATGAAGGAGGACGTGTTCCACCAAAACGGTGATATGCGCGCCCTCGACGGCGCCGGACTGGTGAACCAGTCGCCGTTCCAGTCGCTGACCTTCGTCTCCAACCACGACAGCAGTCCGCCCCAGTACGAGAAACTGGCCTACGCGTACATCCTCACCTACGAGGGGTATCCGCGGGTCTACAGCAACCGCATCGCCGTCGACGACGGCGACATCCAGAACCTGCTGTGGATAAAGAACAACCTCGCCGGCGGTGCGACCTACACGCGCCACGTCGACCAGAACCTCTACATCTACGAGCGGAACAACAACCTGCTCGTCGGCCTCAACCGCACCGGTTCGTGGCAGAGCAAGTGGGTGTACACCACCTGGACTAGCCAGTCGCTACAGGACTACACCGGCAGTTCCGGCGACGTCACCACCAACAGTGACGGCTGGGTCCAGATTTCGATTCCGCCACAGGGGTGGGTCTGCTACGCGCCGTAACGCGCCGATACGCTCTCGCCGGCCGGCGGAGCGGGCCGCCGGCCACGGTTTCGTTTTCAGTAGTGTTCGGTCTCGACGCGTTCGTCGTAGAGCCGCTGGAGCAGTTTCGTCATCGGACCCGACCCGACCTCCATGCCGTCGACGGCCGCGATCGGGCGGATCTCCCACGTCGAGTTCGTGAGAAACGCCTCGTCCGCGTTCCGGACGGCATCGAGCGAGTAGTGGCCCGTCTCCACCGGGAACTCCTCCTCGCGAGCCAGTTCCATCACGACGTCGCGGGTCACCCCCGGAAGGAGGTCCAGATCCTCACTCGGCGTCCGGAGACCGTTCTCCGTCACGAAAAAGAGGTTGCTCGTCGCCCCCTCCGCGACGTGTCCGTCGACGGTCCGCATCAAGCACTCGTCGGCGGCGTCGCCGTCGATGGCGGCCCGCCGGAGTTCGAGTCTGCCGAGGATGCCGTTGAGGTAGTTGTGCGTCTTCACGTCCGCCGGAATCGCCTCGCTGGGGGCCCGTCGGGTCCGCACCGTCTGGACGTCGGCCGGGCCGTCCCACACTCGCTCCCCGTCGCGGCCGCCACGGGGGAGTTCGTTGACGACGACGATCACCGTGGGATCCACCTCGGGATCCGGCGTCAGTTTGCCGGGTTGGACCCCACGAGTTACCGAGACTTTGACGTACGCCTCGGTGAGGTCGTTCGCGTCCAGCGTCTCGTCGACACGCTCACGCAGGTCGCCGGGGACGGCGTCGGCAAACCCGAGCGTTTCGGCGGTGTGCTGGAGCCGGTCACGGTGGGCGTCCCACGCGAACGGGTCGCCGCCGTAGGCCCGTACCGTCTCGAACGCCGCGTCGCCGTACATAAACCCGCGGTCGAGCACCGATACCGTGGCCGCCTCGGCCGGAACGACCTCGCCGTCTACGTGATAGTACATAGTTGACAGAAGTTCTCGACCATCTGTTTCCCGTGGTCGGTGAGGATGCTCTCGGGGTGGAACTGGACGCCGACGTGGGGGTGGTCGCGGTGCCGCACGCCCATGACGATTTTCGCCTCGTCTTCGGTGTATGCCGTCTCTTCTAGCACGTCGGGCAAGTCGTCTCGCCGCACCGCCAGCGAGTGGTACCGGCCCACCTTCACGGGGTCGGGAACGCCCTCGAAGACCCCCTCGCCGTCGTGGGTCACGAGCGAAGACTTGCCGTGGACGACGTCGTCGGCGTGGCCCACGGTCGACCCGTTGGCCGCACATAGCGCCTGATGGCCCAGACAGACGCCGAGCGTCGGATAGCGGAGTTCGGCGAACGTCGGCATCGAGACGCCGGCCTCGTCGGGCGTCCCCGGACCGGGTGAGACGACGATACCGTCCGGGGAGCGGTCGTGTATCTCCTCGACGGTGACGGCGTCGTTGCGCCGGACGACCACGTCGTCCTCGTCACCGCCGAGTCGGCAGACCACCTCGCCGACGTACTGGACGAGGTTGTACGCAAAGGAGTCGTAGTTGTCGACGACGAGGACGGTCGGCGCGAGGTCGTCGCTCGGCGGTGTGCCCCGGCCACGCCGCCGGCCCTCGCTCCCGAGGGGGTCGCTCATCGCGACCCCTCCACGGAGAGGTGCGCCCGCCGACCGAGCGCTTCGTCGACGGCCGTGACGAGCGCCCGACCCTTGTCGAGCGTCTCGTCGTACTCGCTGTCGGGGTCCGAATCGTGGACGATGCCGGCCCCGACCCGGAGGTGGTACTCCTCGGCGTACCGCACCAGCGTGCGGATGACGATGTTCAGCGTCGCCCGGCCGTCGAACCCGAAGACGCCGATAGAGCCGGTGTACGGCCCGCGTCGAGTCCGCTCGACCTCGTCGATTATCTCCATCGTCCGGGGCTTGGGCGCGCCGGTGATGGTCCCGCCGGGGAACACCGCCGCGATGGCGTCTTCGAGGGTCGCTCGCTCGCGCATCTCGCCGGTCACCGCCGAGACCAGATGCATCACTTCGGAGTAGCGGTCGACGCGGCGGTAGTCGGTCACCTCGACAGTGCCAAAGCGACTCACCTTCCCGAGGTCGTTTCGCTCTAAGTCGACCAGCATCGCGTGTTCGGCCCGTTCCTTCTCGTCGTCCAGCAGGTCGGCTTCGAGTCGGTCATCGGCCTCGGGAGTATCGCCACGGGGACGGGTTCCAGCGATAGGTTCGGTCACGAGGTGGTCGCCGTCGCGGTGGAGCAGTAGTTCCGGACTGGCACTGACGAGGTCCACGCCCGGGAACTCCACGAGGGCGGAGTAGGGGGCCGGATTGACCGCCCGGAGTGCGTCGAACGCCTCGACGGGGTGGACCGCCGCCGGGGCGCTCAGTCGCTGGGAGACGTTCGCCTGAAAGGTGTCGCCGTCACGGATGTACTGTTTGACCGTCCGGACTCGCTCGGCGAACGCTTCGCGGGTGCAGTCGCTCTCGAACCGGGCGGTGTCCGTCTCCACGGGCGGGTCCCCGACGGACGGGTCGCCCTCGACGGCCTCGCGGGCGAGGTCCAGTGCGTGTTGCTTGCCGAACTCGTAGGCCAGTCCGGCACTGTCGTGGTCGTCGAGTCGGGGACAGGCGGTCACGGTGAGCGTCACCGGGCCGTCCCCGCGGGGCTCCGTCCACGCCGCGACGCGGTCGTAGGTCGCCAGCTGCAGCTGTGGGAGCGCCCGGTCGGCGACGGCGCTGTCCGACAGCGTCTCCAGTTCGCGGACGACGTCGTAGGAGAGCCAACCGATGGCACCACAGGGGTAGGGGACGTCGCAGTCGCCCCGGACCAGCGTCTCCTCGTCGAGCAGTCCGGCGAGCGTTCCGAGTGTGTCGCCCTCGTCGGGAGCCACCTCGGTGAAGTCGGCCGGTGCGGTCGCGAAGTAGCCCCACCCCGACTGCCCTCCGGTGGTCGACAGATAGACGCCGCCGACCGAATCGCGCGCCCGGCGATAGGCCTCGAACGGGTCGTCGACGGTGATCCGGACCGCGACGGGTATCCGGGCCGTCTCCGGCGCGTCCGCTGTGAGGCGCTCGAAGGTGTCCCGGTCGGTCTCGACCGTTGGCATTACGCAGAGAGAACAGGTGCGAGAGTAATTCGCTTGCGGTTCGGGCAGTCAGTACGCCCGGGCCCGTTCGATCCAGCCCTCGACTCGGCTCTCTGAGAGGTCCGTCTCGGCCGCGATCTCGGCGGCGTCGGCCGCGGCGAGTTCGCCGACCGTCTCGATGTCGAGCCCCGAGAGGCGTTTCGCGTACGCCGGGCCGATACCCTTGATCTCGGTGACCGGGTCGTCGCTCCCTTCGGGCACCGCGGGTTCTGGCTCTTCATCGGCGTCGTCCGTCGCGTCCGGTTCGGCTTCGGGAACTGTCGCGTCGACGTCCGCTGCCGTCTCGTCGGATTCGGCCGCCCCGACATCTGATTCGCGCTCGGTCGTCGCCGTCTCGGTCCCTTTGACCGCGTCTTCGCTCTCAGTAGATGGTTCGCGCTCGACAGTGACGTCTACGTCACTAGACGACCCCGCCGCAGACGTAGATTCTGCCTCGTCGAGTCCGAGTGCAGATTTCAGTTTCTGAAGGAGACCCATATCCGGTCATACTGCCCCCCGGCACTAATCTCTTGCTGGTACGCTATCGGTTACAGGCCGCTTCGTAACGCCTCGTTCATGGGGTCGACCGGGGCGTCTTCGCCGGTCCACAGTTCGAACGCCTCGACACCTTGATACAGTAACATCCACGCGCCGTCGACAGTCGTCGCACCGACGGCGGCCGCCTCCCGCAACAGACGCGTCTCGATGGGCGAGTACACTGCATCGAGAACCGCGAGGTCGGGCGTGAGTGCCGACTTCGGCACCGGCGTCTCGTCCTCGTCCATCCCGACGCTGGTGCAGTTGACGAGAACGTCGGCGTCGGCGAGCAGCGCATCGAAGTCACCGAGTCCGTGGCCGGTGGCGTTCGGAACCTCGTCCGCCAGCGCGTGGGCCTTCGACGCCGTGCGGTTGGCGATGCGGACCGACATCCCCTCGTCTGCGAGGCCGAAGGCGACGGCGCGACCGGCCCCGCCGGCACCGACGACGACGGCCGTTCCCGATAGCTCGACCCCGTGGTGGTCGAGCGCCCGGACCGCACCGACGGCGTCCGTGTTGTACCCCCGCGGCGTCTCGCCGGAGAAGTCGACGGTGTTGACTGCGCCGATACGTGCTGCCAACGGGTCCGGGTCGACGGCGTCGAGTACGTCCCGTTTGAACGGAATCGTGACGTTCAGTCCGGCGACGCCGAGTTTGTCGGCTGCCTCGACGGCGGCGGCGCCCTCGTCCGCCGGCGGTTCGAAGGTGACGTACTTCGCGTCCAGTCCGAGTGCCTCGTACCCCGCCTCGTGCATCGGCGGCGACAGCGAGTGCCCGACCGGATTGCCGATGAGACCGTAGACGTCCATACACCCGCCAGCGCGCGCCTCGGATATGAACGCCACGCTCCCGCCCCGCCGGGAGTTCGGTGGTCGTCCGGGCTTTCGCAAGTTTTTCACGCTGACCTGTGCTGTCCTCACTTAGTGAGTCGTCTACGTCACCCCCTGGTACAGGTCGCCCTCGCGGTGTCACTGACCGCCGGATGGGTCAGTGCCGGCCTCCTCGGCGTCGGCCTCGGCACCGTCGCGACCGTCGCTGTGAGTGGACTGGCCGTGCTCGGTGCCTCCTTCCTGCTGGCGTGGGGTGCGGAGACGGCAGAGAAGGACGTCCCCCGTGCGTTCGCCATCGCCGTCCTCGCGGTTCTGGCCGTCGCGCCGGAGTACGCCGTCGACGCGCTGTTCGCGTGGAACGCGGGGGCCGGCGGGGCGACGACGGAGGCGTGTGCCAGACTCTCGGCGGCCGCCATCGAGGCCGGCGAGACGCCCCTCGCGCGGGCCTGTCACGACGCCAACCTCGCGATCGCGAACATGACCGGCGCCAACCGCATCCTCATCGGTATCGGGTGGGCGGGCATCGCCGTGTTCACCATCCTCCGGTCCACGTCGACGCAGGACCCTGCCGTCGAGAAGCGAGACGGCTTCCTGGCCGACGTGGTCCAGCTCGACACGGACATCGCGACGGAGATCGCGTTCCTGCTGGTCGCCACCGCGTGGGCGTTCGCCGTGCCGCTGGGCGGCGGCATCGGTGCGCTGGACACGCTGTTCCTCGTGGGACTGTACGTGGCCTACATCGGCCTCGTCCTCAAGTCCGACATCGAGGCACACGACCACACCGTCGGCGTTCCGAAGTACTTCCAGAAGTGGTCGCTGCCGTGGCGGCCGCTGGTCGTCCTCGTGCTCTTTGGCTACTCCGGGGCGATGATATTCACCGCCGTCGAGCCGTTCGCCCACGGGCTAGAGGAGATCGGCCTCCAGATAGGCGTCCCCTCCTTTTTCATGATCCAGTGGATCGCGCCGCTGGCGAGCGAGTCGCCGGAACTCATCGTCGTCGCCGTCCTCGTCAACAAGGCCCGGTCGACGGCGGGGTTCAACGCGCTCATCTCCTCGAAACTCAACCAGTGGACGCTGCTCATCGGGACCATCGCGGTCATCTACTCCATCGCGCTGGGCCGGTACGGCGTCCTCCCGTTCGACGCTCGACAGGCCGCGGAGATATGGATTACCGCCGGTCAGTCGTTCTTCGCGCTGGCACTCCTCTGTAACTTCGAGATATCCATCCGCGAGGCCGTCGTGCTGTTCGCCCTGTTCATCAGTCAGGTGCTCGTCGAGTTCGCGCTCATCCAGGACTACCTGGTCCTGCCGATAACGAGCCACGACCTCCTGCTGGGATACACGGCGCTGTACATCGTCGCCGGCGTCGTCCTGTTCGCCCTGCGGTGGCAGTCGTTGAAACACCTCCTCGGACTGGCCGGTGACGCCTTCCGGACCGCGCTGGGCAACGACCCGGTCCACATGGACAAAGCCGACTGATGCTCGCTATCGTCGTCTCCCGGGCCGACGAAGCGTCGACGCACATCGGCGAGCACCTCCTCGAACTCGCGCCGTGGACCGAGACGACCGACGAGGACCGGGCGGACGGCGAGGGCGGCGGGACCGTCTACCGGACGGACGGGGCCGAACTCCGCGAGTTCGACGCGCTCCACCTCGAACTCGACGGCGTCGCAGACGCCTTCGACGACCCGGACTGTCTCGTGTTCGCCTCCCGGCACGCCGGCGAGACGGACGAGTTGCTGACCGCCCACCACGCGGGGAACTTCGGCGCGGCGGAGTTCGGCGGCGAGGGCGGCCACTTCGCCCGCGCGTGTCCCAGCACACACCGCGCCGTCGTCCACGCGCTGACCGACCACGCCCCCGAGGAGTACGAGGTGGGCATGGAGTGTACACATCACGGCCCGACCGAGGTGGGCGTGCCGTCGATGTTCGTCGAAGTCGGGAGCGCCGAACCGCAGTGGCGAGACCCAGACGCCGCCCGCGCCGTGGCACAGGCTATCCTCGACATCCGCGGCGTCCCAGCAGACGCTCCGAGGGAGAACGGCACCCGTCGACACCTCGTTGGCTTCGGCGGCGGCCACTACGCGCCCCGGTTCGAGCGCGTGATCCGCGAGACGGACTGGTCGGTCGGCCACGTCGCGGCGGACTGGTCGCTGGACGCACTCGAGGCGTGGGCCGACGACGAGACTGAGCGTGCCGCAGTTCTCGACAGGGCTTTCGACGCCAGTGTCGCCGACTACGCGCTGCTGGAAGACGACCGGCCGGCCCTCGTCGAGACGCTGACGGCGCTGGGTTACCGTGTCGTCGACGAGACGTTCGTCCGGGAGACCAGCGGCGTCCCACTCGACCTCGTCGAGGCGCTCGAAGCGGCGGTGACACCCGTCGGTGGCGGCCTCCGCTTTGGCGACCCGGCGACGGGGTACGACGGCGAGTGGACCGTGGTCGAACTCCCCGGAGACCTGCTCTCGGAGGCCACCGGAATCGACGAGGCGGCGGTCCGATCGTGGCTCGACGGTCACGCGCTCGCGTTCGACACCGAACAGAACGGGACCGTCGTCACCGGCCCCGTCGTGTTGCCCGCCGACCGCTCGCACGACGACGTCGTCACGGTGCTTGCCGACGTCCTCCGCCAGCGCTACGACAGTGTCGAACGCGACGGCGAGCAGCTAGTCGCTCGGGAGGAACGGTTCGATCCCGACCTCGCACGCACCGCGGGCGTTCCGGAAGGGCCGAAGTTCGGAAAACTCTCTGCGGGCAAGCCGGTGGAAGTCGATGGTGAAGAGATCGGCCCCGAACGGTTCCAACGTGAACGTATACGCCGATTTACGTTGTAGAAAACGGCCCGCAAAACGCCCGAAGGCGGCGACCAAATCGTCAGACGAGTGTCAGACGCAGGGGGAAAACTAATGAGTGTTCGTCTGTAACGGGGATTTAAATATGGACTCGATTATCGACGACGCCATCGACGAGGCCGAGGAGGAACAGGACGTGGCCTCCGACGGCGAGACGGCGACCGAGACGACGCCGAGCAGAGAAGAGATGTCGACTTCGGGAACGATGACCGACGACGAACTCGCGAGCGTCGTCAAGGACCTCGAAACGAAGATCACAGTGGTGGGGTGTGGCGGTGCCGGCGGCAACACCGTCACCCGGATGATGGAAGAGGGAATCCACGGGGCGAAACTCGTCGCCGCGAACACCGACGCCCAGCACCTCGCCGACGAGGTGAAAGCCGACACGAAGATTCTCATCGGCCGCAAGCGCACCGGTGGTCGCGGTGCCGGCTCAGTCCCGAAGATCGGCGAGGAGGCCGCACAGGAAGACATCGAGGACATCCAGCAGTCTATCGACGGTTCTGACATGGTGTTCGTCACCGCCGGTCTCGGCGGCGGGACCGGGACCGGGTCCGCCCCCGTCATCGCACAGGCCGCACAGGAGGCCGGTGCCCTCACTATCTCTATCGTCACTATCCCCTTCACTGCGGAAGGCGAGCGCCGGCGGGCCAACGCCGACGCGGGCCTCGAACGCCTGCGTGCGGTCTCGGATACAGTCATCGTCGTCCCGAACGACCGACTGCTCGACTACGCGCCGTCGATGCCCCTGCAAGACGCGTTCAAGATCTGTGACCGCGTCCTGATGCGCTCAGTCAAGGGCATGACCGAACTCATCACCAAGCCCGGCCTCGTCAACGTCGACTTCGCCGACGTTCGCACCATCATGGAGAACGGCGGCGTCGCGATGATCGGTCTCGGCGAGTCCGACTCCGAGAACAAGGCCCAGGACTCCATCCGCTCGGCGCTTCGCTCGCCGCTTCTGGACGTCGAGTTCGACGGTGCGAACTCTGCGCTCGTCAACGTCGTCGGCGGCCCCGACATGAGTATCGAGGAAGCCGAAGGCGTCGTCGAGGAGATATACGACCGCATCGACCCCGACGCCCGCATCATCTGGGGCGCCTCCATCAACAACGACTTCGAGGGCAAGATGGAGACGATGATCGTCGTCACCGGCGTCGAGTCCCCGCAGATCTACGGCCAGAGCGAGGCCGAACAGGAGAAGGCCGCCCAGCAACTCGGCGACGACATCGACTACGTCGACTGAGTGGACCCGTCACGGGCGGCGCTGTTTTCGCCGTAGTCGGTCCGCTATCGAACGACCTGCTCGGCGTCTTGTCGGTAATTAAAGATAAGTATTATACGAGTACATCTGGGTTTGTTCAAATATATGGGAACAGGTCGGTCGGCATCTCACGAACAATCGGACGCGGAAGTCGGCACAGACGAGACACGAGTCACCGGTGGCGGGACAGCCGGCGGCCCACTGGACTACCGGCTCATTCTGGACCACGTCGATACCCCGATTTTCGTCCTCGACGGCGACGGCGACATCACGCACTGGAACAGCTCTATTGCGGCGCTGACCGGTGAATCACAGGCCGAGGCTGTCGAACTCGCCGAGGAACACGGCGTCGTCGGGCCGGCGTTCTACCACGACGGACGCCGGTCGATGACCCTCGCGGAGAAGGTCATCGAAGCACCCGAATCCGCCGACGAGGAGTACGGCGTCCCGCGGGTCGAAGACGTCGACTACACGCTCTACGCCGACCAGAGCGTGATGAAGGACGCCCGCGGGGAGGACCGCCACATCCGGTTCAGCGCGGCCCCGATGTACGACGAGGACGGCACGCTCACCGGCGTCGTCGAGATGATACAGGACCGGACCGAGGACGCACGCCGGCAGGACCAACTCCGGGGGATGGTCGCGGAACTGCAGGGGACGATGGCCGACATCGAAGCCGGAAACCTGCAGGCCCGCGCGTCCGTCACCGAGACCGACTACGTCGACGACGAACTGCTCGACGTCGTCGACTCGCTCAACCAGATGGCCGAGCGACTGGACGACATCGTCACCGACGTCGCCGGACGGACCGACAGCCTCCACGACTCCGTCGAGTCGGTCGCGGACAGCAGCCAGCGGGTCTCCGAACTGTCGACGGAGCAGTCCGAGACGCTCGCGACCGTCAGTCAGGAGGTCGAATCGCTCTCGGCCACCATAGAGGAGATAGCCTCGACGAGCGACGAGGTCGCCTCGACGGCGCGGAACGCAGACGACGCCGCTACGGAGGTCCAGAAGACCGCAGAGGAGACGGAACGGGTCATGCAGGACGTCGGCGAATCCACAGACCGGGTCGCCGACGACGTGTCCGCACTCCGTGACCGGGTCGACGAGATAGACGAAATCGTCGCCGTCATCGACGACATCGCCGACGAGACGAACATGCTGGCGCTGAACGCCTCCATCGAGGCCGCACGCGCCGGTGAGGCCGGCGAGGGGTTCGCCGTCGTCGCCGACGAGGTCAAGGGCCTCGCCGAGGAGTCCCAAGAGCGAGCGTCCGAGATCGAGGCGATGGTCGGGCGAATCAAGGCCGACACGCAGGACACCGTCGAGAACCTCGAAGAGACGAACGAACAGGTCAAGCGTGGTATCGAACAGGTCGAGAACTCGACCGAGGCGCTGACCGACATCGTCGCCGCTATCGAGGAGACGGCGAGCGGCATCGAACAGGTCTCGGAGGCCACCGACGACCAGGCCGCGAGCACCGAGGAGATAGCGAGCATGCTGGACGAAGTCGTGCGCCGGGCGGAAGCGGTCTCGACCGAGATGCAGGACGCCGCGGCCAACACGCGCGAGCAGACCAGACAGGTCGAAGAGATAAACGAGACAGTCAGTCGTCTGTCCGACGGACAGTCGACGAGCCGCTGACTCGGTCGACCGTCGGTTCCTAACTCGTTAGGTATCCAAGCGAGGTTCGACGACCGTGTAGTACTGTGTATGACCGAAACCGGCACAGACGACGGTACCGACGTCGGCGACGCGCTATCGGCGCTCGGCGACTCGATGGAGCGACTCAGCACCAACACCACTGGTCTCGGAGATGCCGTCGAGCGGTTGCAGGCCTCCACGCAACGGCTGAGCGCTCAGCAGTCCGCCATCGCCGAGCGGATGACCGAGACTGCCGACACGCTCGGTCGGGACGACACGGCCCGACAGCCGTCGTCGAGGCGTTCGCACGGTCGGTCGGCGGTTGCGGACGACTGACACCCGCAGGCCGTCGCGCACCACAATATAGAAAAGCCACCAGTGGGTACGCCTCGGTATGGACGTCCCGTACGACCTCACCTCCTACGTTCGCGTACTCAAACTGGCGAGTACGCCGTCCTGGGAGGAGTTCTCGCAGATCGCAAAGATTGCCGGTGCCGGCATCATGCTCGTCGGCCTCGTCGGCTTCATCATCTTCGCCATAATGACCTTCGTCCCCGGCAGCAAACCGGTGTAAACAGATGGGTATCTACGCAGTCAAGACGACGGCGAGTCAGGAACGCACCGTCGCGGACATGATCATCAACCGCGAGGAACCGGACATCCACGCGGCGCTGGCCCCGGACTCGCTGACGAGTTACGTGATGGTCGAGGCCGACGACCACGCCGTCTTCGACCGTATCTTAGACGAGATTCCACACGCCAACGGCGTCGTGCAAGGCGAGTCCTCCATCGCGGAGGTCGAACACTTCCTCTCGCCGAAACCCGACGTCGAGGGTATCGCCGAAGGGGACATCGTCGAACTCATCGCCGGGCCGTTCAAAGGCGAGAAGGCCCAGGTCCAGCGTATCGACGAGGGCAAGGACCAGGTCACCGTCGAACTGTACGAGGCGACGGTCCCGATTCCGGTCACCGTGCGTGGTGACCAGATTCGCGTCCTCGACTCCGAGGAGCGGTAAGCGAACGTCCGGCGGCGACGCCGCCGGGTCACTGTCGACGAGCGACGCGAGTCAGCGGCTGTTTTCCCGCGTGTTTGCGAGAAGGGCTCCAAACAGACCGTCGAAGGCGGCCGAGGAAACCCGACAGAATACAAATCGGTCGTTAGCCTTCGAGTCGGTCGATGACCTCGCTCATGTCGGCCGTGGCCTCGACGGATTCCTTGATGTTCTCACGGCGGCGGACCTCCGCGGCAGAGGCGTCGTAGGCGCGGACGTACTCCGCGCGTGAGTGTTCGTCGAAGGCGTGTTTGATGGCGAAGTAGCCGTCGGGGACGACGGTCCCACACACCTTACACGAGACGCGGTCGTGTTCGGTCGATTGGTGGACGATGAGGTCTTCGACGCGGTCGAACTGGCTGTCGTCGCCCTCGATAGCGCACTCCCAGCGTGGCATTGCTGAGAGGCAGGCCGTGCGACACCAAAAGCGTTCGCCACGACGACGGGCGACTCCGGTAAATGGAAACCTCTAATTGTGACACCGGGATAGCGAAAGCCGTGACGAGTGAGGGGTTCCACGTCGACCTACACGTCAAGATTCTGGACGAGCGTGTCGTCCAGCGAGCGAAGGCACGGGGACTCGACGCCCTCGTGTACGCCCCACACTTCACGCGGTTGCCGGACATCCGTGCGAAAGCCGAACGGTTCTCCGACGACGAGTTGACCGTCATCCCGGGTCGAGAGCTGTTTACGGGGACGTGGCAGCGTCGCCGGCACGTCCTCGCCGTCGGCCTCGACGAGCAGGTCCCGGACTTTCTGACCCTCGACGGGACGATGGCCGAGCTAGAGCGACAGGACGCCGCCGTCTTGGTCCCGCATCCCGGGTTCCTGAGCGTGAGCCTCGGCATCGAGGAACTGCGGACGTACGCCAGTGTCATCGACGCCGTGGAAGTGTACAACCCGAAACACCTCCCACACCACAACCGGCGTGCGCGGCGGTTCGCCCGCGAGACGGACCTGCCGACGTTCGCCTCCTCGTACGCGCACCTCCACGGGAGCATCGGCGAGGCGTGGACGGCGTTCGACGAGGCCTTGCAGACGGCCGACGGATTGGCACGGGCCCTGCGAGACGAGGTCCCACGCCGAATCGTCCACCGCGACGGTCTGCGCCACACGCTCCGCCGCGGGCTGGAGTTCGCACACTTAGGGTACGAGAACAGTTGGGAGAAGTTCGACCGGGTGATGTTGCAGGGGACGGCACCGACCCACCCGGACCACGTCGCCTACGACGGGAAGTTCGACGACATCAAGGTGTACTAGGCGACGAGCGCCGTGCTCTCGGCGAGCGCCCGTGTCACTTCCGGCGGGAGGTACTGCGGCAGGACGTGGACCAGTACCGCGATAGCCGCGAGCTCGAAGACGGTGATGGCCACCGTGACTATCTCGGCCCGGTCGCTAGACGTCGTGACGCCGGACGGGAAGCCGTACTCCGTGTCCGAGAGCGGGTAGAACAGGGCGATACCCCGCCGCGACCCCAGATAGTCGAGGACGTAGTGGGTCAGCACGCCGAGCCACACCCACTGGAGGTTTCCGCCGTGGTAGATTGGGTGTGCGAGAAAGAGTAGCAGGACCGGGAGGTTGTGCAGCGTCTTCCGGTGTTTGCCGAAAGCCGTGTCGACGTCGGGAAACAGCGCTCCCAGCACCACCGGGAGGAACACCTCCGCGATGGTCGCGAACGTCGAGACGTCCCCGGAGGGGTCGAGGACGTACCCCAGCCCGATGCTCAGCAGGACCGCGTTCAGAACGTGCCCGCGTTTATTCATCTACGCGGTCCGATGGCCGGCCGTCCGATAGGTTTTGCTACTCCTCCTGTGTGGCGGCTAACAGGTCCGTGAGCGCCTGTCTGGCGATACGGTGTTTGACCTCGGTTCGTGACCCGTCGAACTCGTAGTGAGCGACTGTACAGTCGGAGTCGTTCGTCTCCCACGGCGCGGCGTGCGCGACGGCGATGTAGACGGTGCCGACCGGCGTCTCAGGGGAACCTCCGGTGGGACCGGCGACGCCCGTCGTCGCGACGCCCCAGTCGGTCCCCGCGGTGTCTCTGACCGCTTGGGCCATCTCGCGGGCGACGGGTTCGGAGACAGCGCCGTGGGCGTCGAGTGCCTCGCGAGAGACGGCCAGCAGTTCCTGTTTCGCGCGATAGGAGTACGAGACGATGGAGCGGTCGAAGTAGTCGCTAGAGCCCGGAACGTCGGTCAACAGCGACCCGACGAGGCCGCCGGTGCAGGACTCGGCGACGGCGACTGTCTCCTCTCGGTCCCGGAGTACGTCGCCGACGCGCTCCTCGATAGGTGTCTCGTCGTCGGTCATAGCCGGTCGTTGCACGCGGGCGTGGATAAGCGTTCAGTCGTCGGCCCCGAACCTTTCTGTCTCTGTCACCAACACGTCGTATGGCCTACCAGACCACGCTCGGTTGGTCGCTCGTCTCCTCCGGTATCGTGACGCTCGTCCTCGGGTTCCTGCCCGGGTCGGACCTCCTGTGGGGGTTGTTGCTCCTCGCGCTCGGCGTGCTGACCCTCTACGTCAGGCAGTAACGGAAAGAAAGACGGCCGCGGAGCGTCGAGCGACGGTATGGACTACGAGACGCCACAGTTTTTCCGGGTGATGCAGTACGCGGCCCGGGCCGACCGAGACGTGGTCGACATGGTCTCGGGCAACCCCGACTGGGACCCGCCCGAGGGGGTCCGGGACGGTCTGCGAGACTACGCCGAGGCCGACGCCGACGCGTTCCAGTACGCGCCGAGTCGTGGTCTCAAGGGACTCCGCGAGGAGATAGCCGCCAGACGCGGGGTCGACGTATCGCGGGTCGTCGTCACCAACGGCGCGGGCGAGGCCAACCACCTCGCGATGACCGGCGGCATGGACCACTTCCCCGGCGACGAGATTCTGCTGACCGACCCCGTCTATCCCTACTACGCCGGCCGTGCGAGCTTCCTCGATGCCGAGACGACGCTCGTCTCCGTCGACGAGGACGGCCACCTCGACCCCGATGCGGTCAGAGCCGCCGCCAGCGAGGAGACGAGCGTCGTCGTCGTCAACTCGCCGAACAACCCGACCGGCGCGGTGTACGGCGCCGACGCCATGGCCGAGTTCGTCGCAATCGCCGAGGAGTACGACGCCCTCCTCGTCAGCGACGAGGTGTACGACCACTTCGACTACGCCGGCCGGTTCACGTCGGCACTGGAACAGGACTCGCCGAACGTCGTCGCGACCAACTCCTTCTCGAAGTCGATGGCTATCACCGGGTTCCGGGTCGGCTACGCCGTCTTCCCGTCGCCCGACGGCCCGGCCGGTGATCTCGTCGACCGCGCCGGCACACGACACATGCTGACCAACGTCAGCGGGAGTCGCCCCGCCCAGTACGCCGTCGAGCGAGCCTTACGGACCACCTCGCCGGAGTACTACGCGAAGTGCCGCCGACGGCTCGAACGACGCATCGATACGTTCTGTGGGGCACTGGACGCCGCCGGTGCGGAGTACAATCGACCCGAGGGCGGGTTCTACGTGATGGCTCGCTTCCCGGAGTTCGCCGGCAGTTTCGCGAACGTCTACGAACTTATCGACGACGCCGGCGTCGCCGGGATGCCCGGCGAGGCCTTCGGCGAGTCGCGGTCGGACTGGATACGGTTCGCACTGGTAACGCCACGCATCGAGGAGGCGGCCGAGCGACTGGCGGCGTTCTTCGAGTAGGTCAGACGGCCTCGACCCGCCGGAACAGCGCCGCGCCGAGTGCCACCGTCAGGACGGCGGCGATCACCATCGCGCCGAAGTCGACGACGAGCGCTCGCTCGGAGTAGCCCACCAGCGCCCCTCGGAGGCCGTCGACACCGTAAGTGAGCGGATTGAGGTAGCCGACGACTTGGAGGGGCGCGGGCAGGTTCGAGAGGGGGTAGAACGCCCCCGAGAGGAAGGCCAGCGGAAAGAGCGCGAAGTTGATGATGAGGTTGTACCCCTGCGTGTCCTTGAACTGCGAGGCCATCGCCAGTCCGAGGCCGATGAACGTCGCGGCGATGAGCACGAGGAAGGCGACGGCGACGACGACGCCGACGAGCGACACCGGTCGGAACCCGAGCGGCACCGCCAGCACGAGGATGAGCAGTGCTTGCAGCATCGTGGTCGTCGCACCGCCGGCGATGCGGCCGACGACGACGGCGGTACGACTCACCGGCGCGACCAGAATCTCCTTCAGGAAGCCGACTTCCCGGTCCGAGAGCACCGCCAGCCCGGTGAACGACGCCGAGAACAGCATCGTAAAGCCGAGGATGCCCGGCACGAGGTACTCCAGATACGACAGCGACGATGGAATCGACCCGAAGCGGGCGTCGCTGAACCCGAAGCCGAAGAACACGAGGATGAAGAAGGGGCCCAACAAGAGGCCGACGACGCGGCTCTTGGCCCGCCAGAACCGCACGAGGTCGCGCTTCCAGAGCCCGTAGACGGCGACGGCCTCCCGGCCGAGTCGGCCGGATCCGTCAGTCATCGTCGGCCTCCGTCTCTGCCGCCACGGCGACACCAGGGCCCGTCTCGTCGGCCTCCGCGACCGTTCGCCCCGTCAGCGAGAGAAAGACCCGTTCGAGGGTCGGGCGGTCGACGGAGACTGTCGAGACGCCGGCCACCTCGCTGGCGGCGGTGACGAGCGCCGCGACCCGACGCTCGCCGTCGTCCACGCCCACGTCGAGGCCGTCACCAGTCCGGGTCACCGACCGGACCCACGGCGCGTCGCCGACCGCCCGCTCGACGGCCGCCGGGCCGTCGGTCCCGAGCCGTATCACGTCACCGCCCAGTCCGTCTTTCAACGCGTCGGGCGCGTCGAGTGCGACGACGCTGCCGTCGTCGACGATAGCGACCCGGTCGCACAGGGCGTCGGCCTCCTCCATGTAGTGGGTCGTCAGGACGACGGTGACGCCGGCCTCGCGGTTCAGGCGGTCGACGTACTCCCGGACGGTCTTGCGCGTCCCCGCGTCCAGTCCCACGGTCGGTTCGTCCAGAAAGAGGACCGCCGGTTCGTGGAGGAGGCCGCGGGCGAGTTCCAGCCGTCTCGCCATCCCGCCGGAGTACTCGCCGACGGGCTTGTCGGCGTCGTCGGCGAGGTCCACCAATTCGAGCACCGTCGCCATCCGCTCCCGGCGACGCTGCTTGCGAATGCCGTACAGACGGGCGTGAAAGCGGAGGTTCTCCCGCCCGGTCAGTTCCTCGTCCAGAGCGGGTTCCTGAAACACGACGCCGATGCTCGACCGGACGCCGCCGGGGTCGGCGCCCACGTCGTGGCCGGCGACGCGAGCGGTCCCCTCGCTCGGTCTGAGAAGCGTACAGAGCGTGTTGACGAGCGTGGACTTCCCGGCCCCGTTGGGGCCGAGCAAGCCGAGAATCTCGCCCTCGGCGACCGAGAAAGAGACGTCGTCGACGGCCACGAGGTCGCCGTAGCGCCGCGTCAGTCCGTCCACCTCGATGGCGTTCATCGACGGCTAAAGGGGCTGGATGGGCTTGAAGATTGGTCCGCCGCCGGTCAGTTGAAGACGAGGTCCACGTCGAGTGCGCGCTCCAACAGACTGTCGTCGTAGTACTCGCCAGTCTGGTCCGGGTGGGCCTCGTCGATGGCTCGCACCGTCAGGACCGTGTTGGCGAAGTTCTTGTACGTCGCTTCGTCGACCATCTGCCCGTCGACGACGACGGCACCGGTGCCCTCGCGTTTGGCGTCGTTGAACGCCTCTATCTTCGAGAGGTCCCGGTCCAGTTCCTCGGTACTGGGCATGTGGATGCGGTTGGCCTGCGCGGTCTGTTTGGGGTGGAGCGACCACGACCCGTCGATGCCGATGGTCGCCTCGTGTTCGACCTGGTCGGCGTACCCCTCGGCGTTGTAGTAGGTGACGCCGGCGCGTTCGTGGAACAACTGGTCGAACGGGCCGCCGATGGAGACGATGCCCGCGGCGCTCGTCTCGTTGGACATCGCTTCGAGCAGGCCGTCCCAGCGCGGTCGCTCGCCGTGCATCGCACGGCCGCCCAGTTCCGCCGTGTAGTCGACGGGGCCGAAGACGATGCCCGAGAGTCGGGAGTCGGTGGCGAACTGGCAGATCTCCCGGAGGTCCGAGCGGGCGGCCGCCGTCTCCAGAATGATGGCCATCTCCAGCGTCTCGTCCCCCAGACCCGCCTCGCGTTCGGCGTCGGCCAGCACCCCGGCGGCCTCGCGCACGTCGTCGAGGCGGCCGACCTTCGGGAAGACGACGCCGTCGAGATGCTCGCCCACCTCGCTGGCGAGGCGGCGGACCTGCTCGGTCCCGCGCTCGCGGAACTGCGCGCCGTCGTAGGCCCACTCGACGCGCGGGAGAATCTTCCCGGCGAAGTCGGGGGCGTGGTCGGGGACGCGCTCGACGATGTTGTCGACGGCCTCCTCCTTCATCGACGGTGCGGTGCCGTCCTCGATGTCAGGCACCAGCCAGTCGGGGGTCTGGAACCCCTCGCTGGTGAGGCCGGATTCGAGGAACTTCGCGCTGTCGTCACGCGGGACGGCAGCGGGTGCGGTCTGGAACGTGCGGCAGAGTCGTGTGTTTGTCATTGGTATCGCTGAACGAGTGCGGTTCGCCGGCCGCTGTAGACCGGGGTGTTGTCCTGATTGAACGCGACGTGTTCGAACGTGACCGCACCGGCCGCCTCGGGGCCGGCGTCGCCGTCACAGTCGAGGACGCGGGTGAAGCCGTATATCGTATCGCCGAGCGTGACGAACGAGTGGAACCGCTCGTCCGCGAAGCGGCGTTCGCGGTAGGTGGCCTCGTCCGAGCGAGCGTGTGCGAGTGCGATAGAGCGCGTCACGTCGCCGTAGGCGACGATGTCGCCCGAGGGCGAGTCGGCCATCTCGTCGCGGTTGTGGTGCTGACGGGCGGTGTTGAGCGTCGCCAGCGGCAGGCCCGCGACCAACTGGTCGTCCATCGTCCGGCCGCGCTCGTGGCGGTAAGCGACGGCGGCGCTCTCCGCCTCGGCGTCGTCGAGGGCGTCACGGAAGTCCTCGAAACGACCGCCCTCGGGCGCGAGTAGTGTCTCGGGCAGGTCCGGCCCGCCATCCGGGTCGTCGGGACGGCCAGTGGCCTCCCCGCCGCCGTCCGTCGCCGCCGGCTCCCGGCGCGGAATCATGTTCGTCCGCTGGTAGGAGACGAGCGTCTCGCCCGTCTCGCGGTCGCGGCCTTCCGTCGCCCACGTCACGATGCCGTAGGCCGGCCGGGACGAGGAGGTCCGCGTGTCGACGACGCGAGAGGTGACGGCGAGTTCGGTGCCCGGCCGTGCGGACCGGTGGAACTCGACGTCGGTGCGCCCGAGGAAGTAGCCGCCCTTCTCCGAGAGGTCCTCGACGGTGATACCCATCACGCAGGCCAGCAGGTAGTCAGGGTGGACGGGCACGTCCTCGAACCCGCGTTCTCGGGCCGTGTCGGAGCGCCAGTACGCCGGGTCGTGGTTCAGCGTCTGGCCCATCCACTGCTCGCTACCGTGTTGGGAGAGGCGGAGTCCGGGGTCGTGGGTGAGTTCGTCGCCCTCCGCGAAGAACTCGAAGTAGTGGCCCTTCTCGCGGGTGTCGGCCCGGTCCAACAGGTCGTCGAACGTCGCCCCGTCCGAACAGTCGATGGCGTCGGGGTCGCTCCAGTCAGTCATCGGCCTGCCCCTCCCGTCGGCCGCCACGCCTCGCGGCTACCGCCGCTCGGCCCTCCGGCGGACTCGCTCCCGGTGGGCGCTGCGTCCGCCCGAGCGAGCGCCCGTCGCATCTCGTTGGTGACGACCATGAACCCCTCGTCGAAGCCCATGCCGGGCTTGGCGAGGACCTGTGCGGCATCGGTGGCGAGTGCGACGTGGGCGCAGGCCCGCGCCGAGGTGACTGTCTCGTTGCAGGTCCCGCCGAGGTACGCGCGGGTGTCCGTGCCGTCGCAGTACAGCACGGCCTCTGCGGAGCGCTGGACGCCGCCGAGGTCCGGCGTCTTCACCTGCACCACGTCGGCCGCGCCCGCGTCGACGAACGCCCGCACGTCCTCGAAGGTGTTGCACCACTCGTCGGCGACGACGTCGACGTCGACACCCGCGTCGGCTAACCCGTCGCGCAACTCGGCCATCTGCTCGATTTGCGCGGTACGGCCGCCGGCGTCCATCGGTCCCTCGACCTGGAGGGGGTACGGCGCGGCGGCCTCCCGGAGCGTCTCGAAGTAGTCGGTGACCTCGGTGCGGTCGTACGGCGGGCCGAACACCTTCCCGAGGATGCCGTAGACGTCGACGTGGAACCGCGGCGCGTAGTTCTCGGGGCCGAGTTCGGCCGCTCTGTCGGAGAGCCACGCGAGATACTCGCGCAGGCCCTCGCCGTCCTCGCCCACCTTCTCGACGCTGTTGAACAGGCCGTGGGGGAGGACCGGGACACCCTTGATGAGCATCTTCTCGGCGTTGGTCCGCCGTTCGTCGCCCGACTGGCCGAACACCGGGACGGGCGTCGTCGCCGGGTCGGTGTCGTAGGCCGCCGCGAGGACGGCCGTCGGTGTCTGCCCCCGGGCGCGAGCGGCGGCGTTCAGGAGCGCCTGCGAGACGCCGTAGCGGACCGCCGTGTGGAGGTGGTCGCCGCCCGAGCGCGCTGGGTCGATAGCCTCCAGCGCCTCCGCGTTCTCCCGGAACAGGGTCGCGTCCCGGCCCCGGAGCGTGTCGGCGACGCTCCCCTCGACGACCGGGCGGTATTCGCTGGCCCGAAAGAGCGGGTCCCGACCGCCCGCGCCGGAGTACTGGACGGCGGCACAATCGCCCGTGACGACGGAGCCGTCGGCGAGTTCGAGTTCCACGATGAGGCACTCGCCGGCCTCGCGCACTCGCTCGAACCCGTCGGTCTTCGGTTGGCCGTCGTAGGCAAAGCCCCGCTGGGTCGCGCCGTCTTTGATGGCGCGCTGGTCGTCGAAGAAGAACCCGGAGAGGCCCGGCACCGCACGGATTTCCTCAATCCGCATCGCTGGCACCTCCCTGTTTGCCGCTCGGTCGCCCGATGAGTTTCCCGTCGCTGATGGCGTCGACGTCGTCGGCGACCATCCGGAACGACTGGTCACGGCCCTCCGTGCGGGCGCGTTCGCCCAGTCTGGCCTTGTGGGTCTCCTTGATGTCGTCGGGGAGAGCGAGGTCCGCGAACTCGAAGATGCGCACCCGGCCGTCGTCGTCACGGGCCGGGAGGACCGCACCGGCGGCGGCGTCGCTCGGCGCGAACGGGACGTCCATCGCGCCGGAGTCGAACGCCTCGATGACCCCCTGTGCGACGTCGCCGTCGCCGGCCTCGTAGATGGCGTCCATCAGCGCGCGAGTGGCGCGCTCGATGAGTTCTCGTTCCTCGGCGATACCGTTGAGGTCGATGTCTTGCTCGATCATCATATCGATGAGCTGTCTAGTAGTGCGCAAGCCGGAGGCGTTGGCTTCCTTCGTCGGGACGCCCTGGAACTCCTGTGGGGACTTCGTGATGACCTTGTCCGGTTTGGCGACGGCGGCCGTCGCGCCGCCGAGGCTGATGACGCCGTTGGCGCGGGCCTCGTCCGGCGGGAACCCGCCCATCCACTCGTGGAAGACGGTGGTGACGGTGACCGAGTCTGGCAGGAACTCCTCGCCGAGTTTCCGCAAGGCTCGGAGCGCGGCGACGTCCTGTACGACGTTGCCGACCTGTCCGTAGCCCAGCGTAATCGAGCGGACCCCCTGTGTCGCGGCGAGTTGGCCCTCCACGAGCATCACCGCGATGGCGATACACGGCGGGACGAGGGTCCCGGTCAGCGGGCCGAACGGTTCGCGGTTGATGGTGACGCCGCGCTCGGTGTAGGCACCACAGAGCCGGTCGACGAACTGCCAGTGTTCGATTGTCGTCGCCAAGTCGTGCCGTTTCGTGTAGGGGATGTTGTAGGAGATGGGCCCCCCCTCGAAGGACTGGAACCCACCGGCGAGGGTGACCATCGCCAGCAGGCGGGCGTCCGGCGTGCCGTGGCGCACCTCGATCGGGGCGTCCAGTGCGCGGATGAGTCGGCGACAGTCCTCGACGCCGTGGTTCACCGCGGGGAAGCCGTTGAGTTCGTCCGTGTCACCGTTTCGAGAGGCTGCGAGGCCTTCCTCCGCCTTCTCGTACTGGTTGTCGCGTGTGTACGAGTCGATAGTGGTGGGCAACAGGTCGGCACCACCCTCTTCTTGGAGGTAGCGGAGGAGGTCTATCTGGTCTTCGAGCAGGGGAACGCCGGCACGGGGCTGTAGCAGTGGTCTGTCTGCGGATTCGAGGACGGGCGCGAACTGCTTGCTCGCGGGAAGGGACTCGTGGAAGACGATAGCCTCCTCGAAGTCGACCTGTCGGCCTGTGTGCCAGTTGTCCCGCAAGTCGTTCGCGATGTGCTGTAGCTCGTCGGCGTCGAGCTTCGTGTCCGTGAGCATGGTCAGCTATCGACCCTGACCTGCTCGCCCTCGGTGGTCGTGAGGTTGAGGTCCCTGCGGAGGTCCGCGATGGCGTCTTCGGGGTCGGTCTCCGCGTCGAAGACCCGGTCGAAGCCCATCTCGCGGAACGTCTCGCGCGTGGACTCGAAGTCGTCCTGCCCGACGGCGAGGTTGCCGCCGACGTACGTCAGGACGTCGAGCCCTTCGGAGTCCAATAGGTCGTGGAACCCCTCACAGTCCTGCCGGGCGTGCCCGTACAGCGAGGAGACCAGTACAGCCTCGGCGCCGTGAGCTTTCGCAGCGTCGGCGAACTCGGCCTGTGAGGTCTGGACGCCGAGGTTGACGACCTCGAAGCCAGCGGCCGAGAGCGCCTGCTCGAGAATCGTGATACCGACGACGTGGGCGTCGGATCCAATCACGCCGAGAATGACGGTCCGGGGCATGTACGACACTCTGGTCGCGGCGGCGGTATAAACTTAATGGTCTTTCATGATAATACGCCCCTAGAGAATATATAATGATTTATCACCAAGATTTATCACGTCGCCGGCTGTCGGATTCGCCATGGGTGCGCTTGCCGACCTGCGGGTGCTCGACCTGACGCAGGTCCTGTCCGGACCGTACTGCACGATGCTGCTCGCGGACATGGGCGCGGACGTGGTAAAGGTCGAGCGACCCGGCGGGGACATGATTCGCTCGAACCCGCCGTTCGTCGACGACCCCGAGGCGGAGGCCTACGGCGGCTACTTCCAGAGTGTCAACCGCGGCAAGCGCTCGCTGGAACTGGACCTGCGGACCGACGAGGACCGCGAGGCGTTCCTCTCGCTGGTCGACCACGCCGACGTGGTCGTCGAGAACTTCAAGGCCGGGACGATGGAGAAGTTCGACCTCGGCTACGAGACTCTACGCGAGCGCAATCCCCAGCTAATCTACTCCTCGATTCGGGGCTTCGGCGACCCGCGTACGGGCGAGACACATCGGCAAGGGCAGCCGTCGTTCGACCTCATCGCGCAGGCGCTCGGCGGCGTCATGGAGATAACCGGCCCCGAGGACGGCCCGCCGACGAAGGTGGGGCCGGGCGTCGGCGACATCTTCACCGCGGCGCTGAACGCCGTCGGCATCCTCGCCGCCGTCCATCACCGGGAGCGGACCGGCGAGGGGCAGTACGTCGACACGGCGATGTACGACGCGATGGTGTCGCTGGCCGAGCGGACCGTCTATCAGTACTCCTGTGACGGCGAACCGCCGACTCGACAGGGGAACTCCCACCCGACGCTGTTCCCCTACGACGCCTTCGAGGCCGCCGACGGCCACGTCGTCGTCGCGGCGTTCAACGACCGCCACTGGCAGACGCTCTGTGAGGCGATGGACCGGCCCGACCTCGCGGCGGCGTACCCGGCGACGCCCGACCGCCTCCGTAACCGCGAGCAGTTGCGCGCCGAGATCGCCGAGTGGACCCGCCAGCAGACGACCGACGACCTCGTGGAACTCCTCGACGGCCGCGTCCCGGTGGCCCCGGTACAAGACACCAGCGAGATATTCGAGGATCCGCACGTCCACGCCCGGGAGATGCTCGCCGACGTCACCCAACCGGGTGCCGACGACGAGATGACTGTCGCCGGTAGCCCCATCAAGATGACCGAGACGAATCCTCGGCCCCGTGGTCGCGCTCCCCTGCTGGACGAACACCGGGAGGAACTGCTCGGGGACGAGGAGTCTACGGGCGACCGCCAGCGCGCGGAAAGCGACGACTAACGCCGTTCGTCGTGAAGCGTCGGGGCGTCCCCGTCTACGGCACGGCGGTGCTTCTGGCGATGATGATCGTGGTTCTGCTCTTCGTGGCCGGCGAGTCGAACGCAGCGAGACGCCGTATACGATGACCGGTTAGTAGTGTGATTACAATTATTGATAACACGCCCCATTCGCTTTTGTCGAATTGTAACGAGTCTAGAGGTATGACAGGCGCTACTTCGAGATCCGAAGACAGCGTCCCCGGTGTGAATCGGTGGATGCAGATGCTTCGGGATTTTGTCAAGTACACCCCGAGCGGTGACTCGATTCCCACGGAGACGTGGCGGAGTCGGCACCGGAAAATCGTCGGTCTCGTACTGGCACACGTCCCGTTTCTCCTGCTCCTCGGGCTGTTCGAGGGGACGGAGACGCTCGTCACGGGTGCGACGATTCCGTCGGTTCCGCTGTCTACCGCCCTACTCGAACTCGGTCTCATCGTCGCTATCGTTGCCGTCTCGACCGTCTCGCGACTCCCACGTCGGCTACGGACCGCGCTTGCCACAACAGGACTCCTCTCGACGTCCGTCGTCCTCGTTCACTTCTCCGGCGGGTACATCGAGGCGCACTTTCACTTCTTCGTCGGGATGGCCGTCGTCGCCATCTACGAGGACTGGGTGCCGTTCGCCCTCGGAATCGGATACGTCGTGCTCACACACGGCGTCTTCGGGATGATCAATCCGAGTCGCGTCTACAACCATACCGCCGCCATCAACAACCCGTGGGTCTGGGGCCTCATCCATGGGGTGTTCGTCCTCGCGCTCGCCATCGCGTTGATGTCTCACTGGTACTCGACCGAGCGGTCGCGTGAAGAGGCAAACGAGCGGCTCCAGCAAGCACAGGAGAGGAGTCAAGAGATAGCCGATCTCGAAGCCAAACAGGCGGAAATAGAGGAGGCCAGGGCCGAAGCCGAGGAACTGAAAGCCGAGGCCGAGGCCAAACAGCGAGCCGTCGAGCAAACCAACGAGGCCCTCGAAGCGAAAGCCGACGCCTACAGTGCGGCCATGACACGGGCGGCCGACGGTGACCTCAGCGTCCGGCTGGACACCCAGAGCGAGAGCGAGGCCATGGCCCAAATCGCCGAGTCGTTCAACGAGATGATGGCCGAGACGGAATCGGCGATGCGAGAGATACAGACGTTCGCAGCGGAAGTCACGGCCACCAGCGACGAGGCGAACGTCGGCACGGAAGAGGGAAAGCAGGCGAGTGAGGAGGTGAGTCGGTCGATTCAGAAGATTGCCAGCGGGGCGAGCGACCAATACGAGATGCTCGAAACCGTCTCCGCCGAGATGACGGAGCTATCAGCGACGGTCGAAGAAGTCGCCGCGTCGGCCGAGACAGTCTCCGAGGCGGCCAGTGAGACGACCGAAATCGCCGACACCGGTGAACAGACCGCAGAGCGAGCGCTCGACGACGCACGGGACGTGCAGGCGGCCATCGATACGACGCTCGAGAACGTCGAACGGCTCGACGAACAGATGGCCGAGATCGGTGACATCGTCGAACTCATCGGCGATATCGCCGAACAGACGAACATGCTCGCGCTGAACGCGAACATCGAAGCCGCGCGGGCCGGTTCCGGCGGCGAGTCGACGAGCGGTGACGGCTTCGCTGTCGTCGCCAACGAAGTCAAACAGTTAGCCGAAGAGACGCAGACGTCCGCGACGGAAATCGAACAGCTCATCGAAGAGACACAGTCCCAGACGGAGACGACCGTCGAAGAGGCCCGAGCGGCCGAGCGGTACATGGAAGAAAGCGCCGAGGCGGTCGAGGAGGTCGCCGACGCGTTCACCGACGTCGCCGAGAACGCCCAAAAGACGGACAGCGGCATCCAGGAGATAAGCAATACGACCGACGAGCAGGCCGCGAGCACGGAAGAAGCGGTGTCGATGGTCGAAGAGGTGGCCGATATCAGTCGGACGACCGCCGACGAGACCGAGACCGCGTCCGCGGCCGCAGAGGAACAGGCCGCCTCGATGTCGGAGGTCAGCGGCAACGTCGAATCGCTCAGTGAGCAGGCCGAGCGCCTCCAGTCGCTGCTGGCAAAATTCGACGTGAGCGGTGCGAACTCGACAGGGCGGCCCGATTCTGTGACGGGTGCGGCGACCACTATCGAGGACGGCGGACAACCGGAGTAGTCCGGCGTCGTCCTCGGCCCGTTTTTCGACCTGTCTGCGGTCACTGCGTCGCCCGCGGTCGAGGCGTGATGTCGCTCCGGTACCGGCGAACCCGGCGGTTCAAATACCGGGCCGCCTAATCCTGTGCCGATGCGGGACACGGCCTCGTCAGGCGACGAGTCATGGCGGCAGTACTTCGGCTTCGAGGCACCGTACGAGAACCAAGCCGACGCCGTCGAGCGCGCCATCGAGGCCGGGAAATCGCGTGGCTTTCTGGCGATGGAGGGACCCTGTGGCACCGGCAAGACGATGGCGGCGCTGACCGCCGCGGCCCACCTCGTTCGGGACACCGACCGCTACGAGCGAGTCGTCGTCGTCACGCCAGTCAAACAGCAGTTACAGCAGTTCGTCGACGACCTGCGCACGCTGAACGCCGGCGTCGAGGACCCGTTCGACGGCATCGCGCTGGTCGGGAAGACGGACCTCTGTCCGTACGGACGGGAGGGCCAGTTCCCCGACGACGTGGGCACCCACGACCGCTGTGAGGACTTGCGCGAGGCGACGGCCAGACTCGTCGAGGACGACGGCCGCTCGGACGGGGCCGCCGTCGCCGAGACGGCCATCCAGACCGACGTCGACGACGAGGACCAGTGGTGGGACCCGCGCAAGGGCCAGAACCTCGCCGCGGCCGCCAGACCCGACGCCACCGCTCAGACCCGAATCGGCGAGGACACGCTCTCGACGGCGGGCGCGGCCTCGCCGTACCGTCCCGAACAACCCACAGCACCCGAGTCGATGGCCGAGAGCGACGACCCGCCGCTCTACTGCCCGTTCGAGGCAGACTGGTACGCACGGAACAAGGGGTCTCCGGTGGACTTCTCGGCCGGACCGAACAACGTCGTGACGCTGGAGGACTACCTCCCGGCGGCGGTCGAACGGGGCACCTGCCCGCATCGCGTGATGGGCGTGATGCTGGAGCAAGCCGACGTGGTCGTTGGCAACTACAATCACCTCTTCGACCCGACCGCTCGACCGCTGCTGTCGTCGGTTCTCGACGACCAGACGTTCGTCGTCGTCGACGAGGCCCACCGCCTCGAAGAGCGGGTTCGGGACCTGCTCTCCGATAGACTGGGCAAGCAGACCATCACGCAGGCGCGCAACGACTGTAACCTGCTGGTCCAGCGCGCCCAGCAGAGCGCCGACCACAAGCAACAAGTCCGAGAGATTCTCTCGGCCCGCGAGGTACCGCTCGAAGCGGTCGACCACGCCCGGAAGTTCTACGACGACCTCGGTCGGTGGCTGGACGACCGCGTGGCGTCGTTCCTCGACGCGGAACACGAGGGATGGCGGGCGAACCCCGAGATACTGCCCGAGCACGACCGAGAGATACCGCTCCGGGACCCCGACGCCGTCGAGCAGGACGAACTCACCGAGTGGGCCGAAGAGAAGGGGTACGACGGGCAGCTCTGGCGCTCGCTGTCGAAAGTCGGGGCGGCCGTCGAGGACGCCATCGACCAACTCGGACTGGCCCGCCAACCGGTGTGTGCCGCCGTCGGCGTCATCGCCGGACAGTGGTGGGAGCGGGATCACTCGACGTTTTTGCGGGAGATAGAACTCGAACACTCGCCGAAGGAGTCCCGGAGCACCGACGCCGACTACGAGGCCGTCTACACGGCGGGCCTGCTCTGCTACAACTGCATGCCGGCGATGGCGCTGCGGGACGCCTTCGACGAGTTGGGTGGGGGCGTACTGATGAGTGCGACGCTCGAACCGCTCGACGTGTTCACGCGCGTCTCTGGACTGGACGCGTTGGCCGAGACGGACGACGGCGACGACGAGGACGACCTGACGCGCCCGGTCCGGACGACCACGTACGACCTCCCGTTCCCGCAAGCGAACCGCGCGTCGTACCTCGTGGACGCGCGGCCGTTCACTGCTCGCAATCGGGGCGACCCCGAGGCGATGAAACCGCTCGGCGAGAACTGGAACCCGACCCGCGACGAGTACGCACAGGCGCTCCGGGCCATCGCTCGCTCGCCGGGCAACGTCATGGTGGCGATGCCGAACTACCGGGAGGCGCGCTGGGCGGGGGCGTATCTACAGGAGGCCGTCGAGAAACCCGTCGTCGTCGACGAGTCGTCCAGCAACGAGGCGACCGAACGCCGCAAACAGGCGTTCTTCGGCGGTGACGGGAAGGTGCTGGTCACGTCGACCCGGGGGACGCTGACCGAAGGCGTCGACTACGACGGCGAGAAGCTGTCGACCTGCGCCGTCGTCGGCGTGCCGCTTGTCAACATCGGCTCACCTCGGGTCCGGGCGGTTCAGCGGGCCTACGGCGACGCCTTCGGCGACGAGAACGCCTTCGAGTACGCGCTGACCGTCCCGGCCGTCCGCCGCGCGCGCCAAGCCATCGGTCGCGTCATCCGCGGGAGCGAGGAGGTCGGCGTTCGTGCGTTCGTCGGACGGCGGTACACGCCGGACGCGCGCCACTCCGTCTATCCCTTTTTGCCGGAAGGCGAACGCACAGAGTTCACCCGCATGACACCGGCGTTCCTCGCCGACCAACTCGATTCGTTCTGGCGAAACCGCGATTAATGCCGGGTAGTTCGCCTGGAAGGAGTTATTAACCGGAGCTTTTGGTTGGCAACAAAAAGCCTATACAGAATCATTCGAGTGTTACAAGAGATGCCCGAGTGTCAAAACTGCGGTGAGTTCGTAACCGAGCAGTACGTGCGGGTCTTCACACCAGAAGCCTCCGAAGCACACGGGCCCAGGGTCTGCCCGAATTGCGAAGACAAACTGCGCGACGGTGCCGAAGTGCGCGAAGCACGGTCCTCCCGCCAGTAGCGCCGACCGGTCCCCGTGAGTGGTCCCCCGTCGGACGACGCACCCGACGCCGACGGCACACCGGACCCATCGCGTCGTTTTCGGGAAGTACTCAAGGCCAGAGACGTAGCCCCGGGTATGAACAACCTCGACGTCGAGGCAGTCGACGACATCGACGCGCCGACCGGTGTCGACGCACCTGACTACGTGCTATACGGCGGCAAAGGCGGCGTCGGCAAGACGACGTGTGCCGCCGCCACCGCACTGGCCTCCGCCCGCGACGGGACGGCGACGCTCGTCGTCTCGACGGACCCCGCCCACTCGCTGTCGGACACGCTGGAGACGCAGATTCCCGCGACCCCGACGCGAATCCGAGACGACGTCCCGCTGTTTGCCGCCGAAATCGACCCCGAGGAAGCCGTCGGCGAGGGCCCCCTCGGCATGGAAGACGACGCGCTGGGCGGTCTCGGCGGGATGCTCGGCGGGGACGACGGTCCGCTCGGCGGCGGTGGCGGCGCCAGCGACGGCGGTCCCGTCGGCGGCGAGGACGGCCTCCTCGGCGGGTCGATGCCCGGGGCCGACGAGGCCGCCGCGATGCGTCTCCTGCTCGATTACATCGACGACGACCGGTTCGACCGCGTCGTCGTGGACACCGCACCGACCGGCCACACGCTCCGACTGCTGGAACTGCCCGAGACGATGGACTCGATGGTCGGGAAGATTCTCCAGTTGCGCGAGCGCTTCTCGGGGATGATGGGCAACCTCACCGGGATGTTCGGCGGCGACGAGGAGGTCGACCCCGAGGAGGGAATCGAGGACCTGCGCGAACTCAGCGACCGCATCGAGCACCTGCGGGCGATTCTGCGCGACCCGACGAAGACTGACTTCCGTATCGTGATGGTTCCCGAGGAACTCTCCGTCGTCGAGTCCGAACGCCTGCTCGGGCAGTTGCGGGAGTTCGACATCCCCGTCGGCACCGTCGTCGTCAACCGCGTGATGCAGGACCCCAGCGAGGTGCTCGGTCAGGAAGTGGACATCGCCGGGCCGAACCACGACGACTGCGAGTTCTGTGCCCGCCGCTGGCAGGTCCAACAGGACGCTCTCCGTCGCGCACAGGACCTGTTCCGGGGCCACGAGGTCCGCCGGGTCCCGCTGTTCGCAGAGGAGGTCCACGGCGAGCGACTGCTCGCCGTCGTGGCGGCCTGTCTCGACTGAGTCAGTCGAGTAGCTTTCGGACGACCGAGAGCGCGGCGTCGCGCCACCGAGCGGGGGCGTGCCGTGCGAGCAGGAGGAGTTTCGCACCCTCGCCGACGGGGTAGCGAGGGGCGGGGTCGCTGGCGTTGGCGGCGTCGCGGACGGTCAGCGCGACGGCGCCCGGCGTCACCGAGACGGCGTCCCTGACGCCGGCGAGTCGCGAGTCTTCCCGTGCCTGATAGAGCCAGTCGTACGCCCCGGTCTGTTCGGCGTTCGGTCCCCGTTCTGCCTCGTCCTCGCCCGCGGTCTGAACGGGACCGGGTTCGACGACGACCACGTCCACGTCGAACTCCGCCGCCTCGACGCGGAGCGCGTCGCTCAGACCCTCGACGGCGAACTGGGAGGCCGCGTAGCCACCCTGTCCCGGGAGCGAGAGGCGGCCCGCAACGCTGGAGACGGTGACGACGGTCCCGTTCTCCCGGGCGCGCATGTGTGGCAAGACCTCTCGGACCATCCGGTGGGTGCCGAGCAGGTTGCGGTCGAATTGGGCCTCTAGGTCGGCCGTCGAGACGTCCTCGACAGCGCCGAACTGGGCCGTTCCCGCGGCGTTCACTAGACAGTCGATACGTCCCGCCTCGTCGACCACGTCCTCGACGACGCGTTCACACTCGCGCGCGTTCGTCACGTCGAGTTCGGCCGTCTCACAGCCGTCCTCGGCGAGGGCGGTCAGGTCGGCCTCGTCGGCGGCCGTCGCCCACACGCGCCAGTCGTCGTCCAGAAACGCCTCGGCGGTCGCGCGACCGACGCCGCCGGCCGCACCCGTAATCAGCACCGTCTTGGCCATGGCGGGCCCGACACGCCCCGGACAATTAAGCTCACCCGGTCGCGGTCGGCCGTCTCACACGTCGGTCTTGACCTCGTCGGCGTAGTCATCCGCCAATCGGGTCGGCTCGGGGAGCTTGTAGCCAGCGGCCGTCGCCAACACGAGGTCCGCGGCCGTCTCGGCGCTGACGCGGTGGCCGGGACTGACCAGAAGCGGGTTGACGTACTGCGTCTCTGACTCGTACTGCCGCGTCTGGACGGCGTACCCGATGCAGACCCCGTTTTCGGCCGTCTCCACTTCGTCGTCGGCGTCGATCGGGACTCGCGCGCCTTCGGGGAGTTTGCGGTCCAGCGACTCGCGGGGGGTTCCACAGAGGAGGTTCTTCGCGACGCCGACCGTCGGCACGTCGAGGGTGACGCCGACGTGCGTCGCGAGGCCCGCCTCGCGGTAGTGGATGCGGCCACTCCCGTCGACGAACACGATATCGGGTTCGTGGTCGAGTTCGGCGAACGCCGAGAGGATGGCCCCGCCCTCGCGGAAGGAGAGCAGTCCGGGAACGTACGGAATCTCCGTCGATTCGACGGCGTACACCCGCTCTACGACCTCGCGGCCGCGCAGGACGACGACGGCCGAGACGGCCCGGTCACCGACGAACGCCTGGTCGACGCCCGCGACGAGTGGTCGGTCGGTGTCCGGTTCGTCCACAGACCCGTCGCCGGCCTCGCCGAGGGTCGACTGTCCGACCGGCCCGTCGATGGCGACCGATTCGGGGTCGACAGCGTAGTCGTCTTCGAAGACGGCCGCTCGGGCGATGTCCCGCTGGAGCGTCTCCATCTCGGCCGTCGACAGCGACGGGTCGGGGACGAACTCGGGGCGAACGACGTCCATCTCAGAAGGGGCCGCGTCCACCCGGTCCACCCGGGCCGCCGGGGCCACCACCGCCTCGCCCGAACTGGAGTTGGCTGGGCACGCGCATCTGGCTCTTGAACTTCCGACCGTACCAGAGGCCGATGGCGAGGCCGATGAGGTGGGCGGTGTGGGCGATGTTGCCCCCGAGGAGGCCCACGGACCCGGGTGACAGCGACCCGAGGATGCTGAACAGGACGTAGAACCCGGTGATGGCCCAGATTGGCACCGGAATTAGGAAGTAGAGGTACACGCGGAGTCCGGGGTTGAGGACCGTGAGGAACGCCAAAATGGCCAGTGCGGCCCCGCTCGCACCGAGGACGCCGTAGGCGCCGGTCCCCTGCACGGCCTGTAGGGCAATCTGGCCGAGGCCCGCGAGCATCCCCGAGACGAGGAAGAACACCGTGAACCGCTTCGACCCCAACTGCTGTTCGACGATGCGGCCGAAGAAGTAGATGATGATGCCGTTCCCGAGGATGTGGTAGAACCCGCGCGGAGAGTGTGCGAAGACGGAGGTGACCCACGTCCAGACGTACTCCGGGTTATTCGGATGGAGGACGAACAGCGTCTGAAACAGTTGCTGGCTCCCGAGTACCCGGAGGACGACGATCTCGAGGAGGAAGGTGATGGCCATCACCGCGAGGAACACGTAGGTCATGTTCCCGCGGAAGTACGCCATCGGTCCACCGGGACCGGTGTCGAACCCGAGTCGGCCCGTCAGTCCGCCCGACTGCGACGACCCGCCGCTGTCGACGCTGTCGTCGAACCCGCTGTCGAACACGCCTTGCGGGTCGTTCCAGTTGTCCAGTCCCGCACAGTTGTGGGACTCGGGCAACCGGTGTTCGGCACAGAAGGTCCCCCCGCAGTGCCCGCACTGGTAGGGCATGTTTTCTTGCTTACCACAGACGTCACACTCCGACATTGTCGGCTCTTCGGGTGGGCCGTCCAAAGGGGTTGTGCTTGTGCGAGACCGCGACAAAAGCGAGCGTCCGAGGCCCTAGTCCTCGCTCTCCGGGTAGTCGTCTGTCGCCCGGAGGATGCCGATCCACGCCGGCGCGTCGTCGTAGTCGATAGCGCCACCAGAGACTTCGACGGTCACCCGTTCGCCGTCGGCGCAGATACCGGTGAACGTCGACTCGAGCGCCTGAACCCCGTAGTTCTCGGACTGGACGTCCTCGAAGAAGGAACTGTCGTCGGCGGCAGTGATACGCGCGGGCGACGCACCGACGAGTTCGCTCTGCGTGTAGCCGAACGTCTTGGCCAGTTTCCGGTTCACGTAGACGAACTCGTGGTTCTGAACGATGCAAACGCCGGCGATCTCCTGTTCGACGAGGCGCTGATACCACGACAGCGCGTTCCAGAACTGCTGTTCGGTCCGACGTTTCTCGACGGCGTTCTCGACGCGGTTTGCGAGGACTTCGTACTGGTCCGTTCCGGTCCCCTTCTGCATATAGTCGGTGACACCGGCCTGAATCGCCTCACTCGCTATCTCCTCGCTGCCGTGCCCGGTAAAGAGGATAAACGGAAGGTCGGGATACTGCTCACGGACGATTTCGAGGAGTTCCAGCCCGTCGGTGTTGGGCATCTGGTAGTCGCTGACGACGCAGTCGATGTTCTCCTCGCGCAGGCGGTCGAGCGCGGCCACGGCGCTCGTCTCGCTGACAACGCAGAACTCGTCGTTTACCCGTTCGAGGAACGTCTCTATCAGGTCGCCTATCTGCGGGTTGTCGTCGACGTGCAGAACGCGAATCTGCTGGTCCGTCTCGACCTTCGCCAGCGGAATCGGCACCTCTGACTGCATCTCCTCGGCGGAGTCAGACGACTCCGTTCGGATGAGCGGGGCGTTCCGGTTCGAAGCGCGATGGCTCCCGCGAAGGACGTCGCGTGACAGTTCGATCGTGCCGCCTGCGGTCCCGTCAGTCGTCATGCGCCACCCGTCGACAGCCCGTTTTCGCTCTCAGTACGCCACAGCCCGTCGCTCTCGAAACCTCGATTGCGAGCCAGTCCGGCCCCGCAGTGGGTTGAAATCGGCGACTGCAAGCGGGTGGCGTTCGTATGCTCGTAGTTTGCCATCTGTGCGTAGCTCTACACGACTATCTAGTGGCCGGTCACAAAACAATACTGATAGTGCTGGTAGTGACCTATTACCAATAGTCGATAGCTAGCAAGACACTACGACCGCCAGCCGGGACGGGAGTGACCGTCAGATCCCGACCGGTAGGGTAGAATATCGCCCCTGACGGCCCTAACCGTAGGATACGGCGATTCTACCCATGATTTCGACTTAATATAAGTTTATATATGTCTGAACACTTCAGAAATTTTTAATATAAACTGCGCTGATTGTTTTGCTGTATCATGTCCGATACCACGATGCGAGACTACCTCGCAGAACACCCACGCATGGCTGGCGCACTGTTTACGATTCTCCTCCTGCTTACGCAGGCCGGGAGCGCGGCGGCAGGAAATACTGTTGCGATAAGTGGTCCTTAATCAGGTCCCAGCTGATAGTGAATTGGGCAGTCCCGAAATTTACAAATTCAGCTAGTCGTCAGTAGGGCTCATTTAGTAAGACGATGAGCTACAATTGGCTAGTCAATTTCTCTGACATACTCCAATAGAGGTCCCCCTCATAGCGAACAGGCATGTTTTCCAAGTGCAGGAACCTAAACAGGTCTTCACGGTCGGTAATAAACGACGCCGTCAACCCAGAGGTTAAGCAATATGGTTTATTTTCGTTTATAAGCGCCGCAAACAGCGTTCCAATCCCACGTTCATCGGTAGCATAAGTTCTCATTTCCAAGACATATTCATCACCGTTCTTTTCGAGGTTGATTAAGTTTGGAACACCTCCTTCAACCTGCGTCACCGTGATCCCGCCGTCGCCGACGACGATGTACTGACCGCCGAGGATACTCTCTTCGCGGGCGATTGTGAGCGCGGCCCTGAGCGGGAATCCGCTGTTGAGTAAGCGGGCGACGGACTCGCCGATACGGACGGCGCCGTCGTTGAGCACCTCGTTGAGCGTGACGATGCCGCCGATAGCGCCCTTTTCGACGAGCGTCAGGCCCTGATGGTAGGAGTTGCAGGCGTTGAGGAGGAAGGTGTCGACGCCGACGTCGTCCAGTGTCGCGGCGTCGAGCGTGCCGTCCTCGCAGGTGAACCCCTCGCGCTCGATGTGGCCGATGTAGTGGAAGAAGTCGGCGTCGGTCGTGAGGACCGTCGCGAGTTCGTCGGTCGTCAGGTTCTCGTGGACGGTTATCTCGAACGGCAGGTCCGAGCGGTTGCCGTACACTTCGTCGGCAACCTGGCGTTCCTCGGCCATCCGGGCGTCGTTCTGGACCACCCTGATGGTGATGTCGCCCTCGGTCGTCTCGCGGTCCAGTCTGTTCTGGAACGCCTCGGGGACGAGTTTCGTCGCGCCAATAGGGACGCCGTCGCCGATCCACGCCTGTTCGAGCGTGTCGTCAGACTGCGGTTCGACGTAGTCCAACCGGCCGTGGTCCGCCTCGGCGTCGGCGCTCGCAGACCGCGTGAAATCGGTCGATCGGGTGAGCGTCTGGTCGACGCCGGCGGGTGTACTGGTGCCCGTCCGCTGGGTCGTCTGATGGGTCCGGACGATGGCGAGGTCGTCGACGACGAACGGCAACTGCGGGGCGGTGGTCGCGGCGGGGTCGACGTGCGTCGTTAACCGCCACTCGGGGACGTGGTCCTCGATGATTTCGTAGGGCACGTCGAGGTAAGCGGCGAGTTGGGCAGTCAGCGGTCGGTCATACAGCGCCGCGAAGTCGAGGTCGAGGTACGGTTCCACGGCGCGGCGCTCGTGGAGGTCTATCTGGTAGAGCCCCTCGGTCCGGGTCAGGCAGTCGAGGAAGAACAGTCGCTTCAGCGTCCGTTCGACCTCGTGTTCGTAGCCCCTCGGACCCGACAACGAGTACTCGAAGCCGTCGTCGGTCCACAGGCGCGGCGCCGGCCCGGGGTCGACCGACGCGCCGAGATAGTACGCGAGGGGGGCGGCGACGTAGACAGACCCGAGGTCCGGTGGGAGTTCGAGGTGGACGCCCGTGTCGGGACGCTCGATAGACGACGGCACGTCGAGGCTGTCGCCGAGTTCGAGCGCCGGCGGGTGGCCCCGAAGCGTGGGATACGAGCGCTCGGGGTCGGTCGTCTTCAGCGCCGACCCGAACGTCTCGACTGCAGCCATCATGTCCACGGGGTCCCCGGTGGTCGTGACCGTCGCCGCGGGCCGTTCGTGGCGCGAGCGGGCACCGACCCGTACCTCGGTCGGGTCGCCGAAGTCGATGCGTGTCTGTTCCATGTCGACGCTGACATCGAAGCCGGTGTCGGCCCGGAGATAGGTCTTGATGCGCGTACAGAGATCGACACTGTACGCGCCGTCGGGAACCGTCTCGGCTTCGAACTGCTTGACCTCTGCGACCATCTGGCCCGCCGTGTCACGGACGTAAACCGGAACGACGGTCGGGAGGACGATGCTGCTCGTGTGAATGCTGACCGCCGACCCGACGGGGAAACGGAAGCTGTCGGTCGAAACCGGCGTCGGCGAGACGGGCGAGGAGGTGTACAGTCGGTAGCGCTGACGCTCGACCGGGTCGATTATCTCGACCCCGGGCTTGTCCGCTGTCGTCTCGAACGTTAGGGACATCTTACTGTGAGCCACCGAACTGTCGACGTTCGTTACGTACTGATATAGGAATAGAGAGAACGAAAAAGATACCGACGCGGTCACTGCCCCGAACGAAGCGGGTAAGACCCCGTGGGTCGAAAGGAATGGTAGTGCAAGAGTTCGAGCGCAAACAGCTGTTAGAGCGCATCGAACGGGATGGTGCAACCGTCGGTATGGCGATCCCCGACGAGATCACCGTCCAGGGGGAAGCGATAGACCTGCAGTCGTTCGTCTTCGAGATAAAGCGCCGGGACACGATACCGCGCGGCGAGCGCGAGCGGGTCGACCGGGCGAAGAAGAACCTCCGACGCGAGCGTATCGAGCGCAAGGACCTGATAGAGGACGGAGAGATAAGCTACGAGCGCGGTGAGGAACTCGCCGAGGCTATCATCGGCATCGACCGCGCGCTGAACGCACTCGAACAACTCGGTCCAGCGGACCTCGAAGCGGAGGCGAAGGCCCAGGAGACCGCCGACACCAAGCGCTGGATGAAGTTCCTGCGGAAGGCGCTGGGCCACGAGGACGCAGATTCCGGCACGGGCCGTGCCGGTCGAGGGAGATAACATGAGTCGGAACGACGAAATCGCGACACGGCTGGAGGAGTTCGCCGACCTGCTGGAGGCGACAGGCGTCGAGTACAAACCGCGTGCCTACCGGCGCGCCGCCGAGAACATCCGGGAGCACCCGGCGGCCATCGAGGACCTCACAGCGGAGGGAAAAGACGCCGTCGGCGAGATAGAGGGGGTCGGCGACGCCATCTCCTCGAAGGTCGTCGAGTACTTCGAGACGGGCGAAATCGAGGAGCTAGCGGAACTCCGCGCGGAACTCCCGGTCGACATGGCGGCGCTGACCGCCGTCGAGGGCGTCGGCCCGAAGACGGTCGGCACGCTATACGAGGAACTCGGGATCACGACGCTGGAGGAACTCGAAGCGGCCGCCGAGGCGGGCGAGATTCAGGACGTGAAGGGCTTTGGCGCGAAGACCGAGCAGAACATCCTCGACAACATCGACTTCGCGCGGACGGCCCACGAGCGGACCCTGCTGGGCGAGGCCCGACCCTACGGCGAGCGCGTCGAGTCGTTCATGCGCGACGTCGAGCACGTCGAGAAGTGTGCGCTCTGTGGGTCGCTTCGCCGCTGGAAGCCGACCATCGGCGACGTGGACGTACTGGTCGGGAGCGCGGCGGACGAGGCCGTCGTCGAGGCGTTCACCGACTGGCCCGACGTGGACCGCGTCATCGAGGCCGGCGAGACGAAAGCCAGCGTGATGGCCGGCGGGGTCCGGGTCGACCTGCGCGTGGTCGTCCCCGAGGAGTTCGGGGCGGCCCTCCAGTACTTCACGGGCAGCAAGGACCACAACGTCGCGGTCCGCAACCGCGCCATCGAACGGGACCTGAAGGTCAACGAGTACGGGGTCTTCGACGTCTCTGACGTGGAGGACGACGACCAACGTGCAGGGGAGCGCATCGCCGGCGAGACGGAGGAAGGCGTCTACGAGGCGCTGGACATGGACTGGATGCCGCCGGAGATGCGCGAGAACCGCGGGGAGGTCGAAGCCGCGGCGAACCGCGAACTGCCGGACTTGCTCGTCGAGGCCGACGTTCGCGGCGACCTGCACACCCACACGGAGTGGTCCGACGGCCGCAACACCGTCGCGGAGATGGTCGAGGGCGCCGCCGCGTTCGGTCACGACTACATCGCTATCTCGGACCACGCGACGGGGCCGGGGATGGTCGGCGGCGTCGGCGTCTCGGACGAGGAGTTGCGCGAGCAACTGGCCGAGGTGGAGGCCGTCGCGGCGGACGCCGACATCGACGTGTTCACCGGTGTCGAAGCCAACATCGCCGAGGACGGCAGTATCTCGGTTGCCGACGACCTGCTGGCCGAGCTAGACGTCGTAGTCGCCTCGCCACACGCGGCGTTAGACGGCGACGGCACCGACCGACTGGTCGCGGCCGCCGAACACCCGGAAGTGAACGTCATCGGGCACCCGACCGGGCGATACCTGAACCGACGCGCAGGGCTGGACGTCGACGTCGAGCGACTGGCCGAGGTGGCCGCCGACAACGGGACCGCACTGGAGATAAACGCCAGTCCTGCCCGTCTGGACCTCAGCGGGAGCGCCGTCAAGCAGGCCATCGAGGCCGGCGCGACCATCGTCATCGACACCGACGCCCACAGCCCCGGGAACTTCGAACAGATACGCTACGGCGTCCACACGGCCCGTCGCGGGTGGGCCGAGGCCGGAGACGTCCTGAACACGCGGGATTCAGCGGGCGTCCGGGAGTTCCTCGATGAGTGACGCCGACCGACGGGACCCCCTCTTGCTCGATGCGATGCTGGGCAAGCTGTCGTCCTATCTCCGGATGTGCGGGTACGACGCCGCCTACGCGCTGGACCGCGGGGCGGAGGCCGACGAGGACGTCCTCGCGCTCGCCCGGACCGAGGGCCGTCGGCTGGTCACGCGAGACGAAGGGCTGGCCCGGCAGATGGACGACGCGCTGTTGCTCACGCGACGCGACGTCGAGGACCAGCTCCGGGAGCTGTCGGGGGTCGGGTTCGACCTCGACCTCTCGGACGAACCGGTCCACTGTGGCACCTGCAACGCCCCGGTCGAACGCGTCGACCGAACCGAACCGACGCCGGACTACGCCCCGGACCCCGCCGAGGAAGGCGTCTGGCGGTGTCGGAACTGCGGGCAGCACTTCTGGCGAGGGAGTCACTGGGACGACGTCGCCGACACCCTCGCGGAGCTATAACCGTCGGAACTCGACGTCGTAGCGCAGCGACTCGCCGACGGTTTCGAGCAGGGCGGTCACGCGTTCGTAGTCGGCCGGCGACGGGTCCAGCCGTTCGGGCGGCGTCTCTCGAATCCGCTCGACTGCGGCCCAGACCACCCGCCCGAGCGACGACGATGCCGCCGACCGCGGCGTCTCCCACTCCAGATGGACGCACCCAGTCGCCGAGTCCGCCACGGCGGCCTCCAGTTTCCAGTACGGGAAGAACATCGTGTCGCGTTCGGGGTGCGTGCTTCTGAGGCCGGTGCCGGTGAGCAACGCTCGCGCCTCGTCGACAGCGGGGACTCGAATCGGCGGCGACGGCGCCAGCCCCGCAGCGGGAATGGCATCGAGGACCGCTTCGAGCGCCGTCCGGAACGACGCTGGCGGGTCCGCGACGGCCCGCGTCGTCTGCTGCCGTGGCACCGAGTAGTACCGCCAGTCGTCGCCGTCGACTGCGGCGAGTTCGGTGACGCCCGTCGTTCGCCACCCACTCTCTGTCGGTCGAGGGCTGTCTTCGGGCCGCTTCGACAGGTCTCCGACAGAGAGGGCACGAAACAGCGTCTCGGCGTCGTCGGACGTGGCGCGGAACGCAGTCAGGTCGGTGTCGAGGGCGCCGGACCCGGTCTCCAGCGACCGCAGCGCCGCCAGCGTCTCCGGGACGTGTTCGTCAAGCACCGCCTCGTCGACGGCGACGTGGACGGTGTGGCCGCGGTCGAGACAGGTGGCCAATACGGCGTGTTCGGCACGGACCCACGCGGCCGCGGGCACGCAAGCGGCGGCACCGTTCCAGAGGATGGCGTGGCTCGCCGCTTCCGGTGAGGGCTCGGGGACCAGCACGACCGTCACTCGTACGGCCACGCACATAATTCCGGATCAATTCGAGCGCAAGCCACGCGTCGGGGCGTCACCCGCGCACGCGGGCCGCGACACCCGCCTGTCGGCGGACCTCGAAGTCCTGACAGAGACGGTCGGCGACGAGTTCGTAGGCCGTCGCCGCCGCCTCCAGTACGGCGTCGTCGGGTGGGTGGAGGAATCGGGGCGGCGACTCCTTCCGACGGTCGAGGAGTCGGCCGACAACCCGACCGAGCGACGAGGACGCGCCGTCACGCCGCGTCGGCCACGTGAGGACGAGTTCGCAGGCTGCCGGGTCGACGACGACGCCCTGCAACGTGTCGTGGGGGTACCACTGGGTCTCTCCGTCGGCCCGGACGAGCCACAGTTCCTCGGCGGTGAGTTCGACGCGGATGTCGGCGACGGTCCACGTAGCCAGCGTCCCGTACGGGAACAACCCGGTACAGGGCACGTCGGCGATAGTCGACCGAATCGCGGCCTTCAGGTCGGGGCTGGGGTCGTCGAGGACCCGGACCGCCTCCTTGTTCGGAACCGAATAGTACCGCCACGCGTCGCCGTCGACGGCCGCGATGCGGTCGATTCCCCGGACCCGCCAGAGCGAGGGACGCTCGCCGCGCCCGATACCGAGCGCGTTCAGCATCCGGGTCCGGTCGTCCGGCGTCGCCCTGACGACTGGACAGCCCGTCTGGAACACCGGTTCGTCGACGGACGCCAGCCCGCCGAGGGCGTCCGCCACCGCGGGCGCGTGGACGCGGAGCAGGGCGAGGTCGAGCGCGAGTTCGACGTCGAGGCCCGCGTCGAGACAGGCTCCGAGCGTGGCGTTCTCCGCGCGGACCCACGCGTCGTCGGGCGCGACGTCGCGGTTGGTAACCAACTGATGTGAGGGGGTCGGTGACCGAGTGGCGGACGGCTGCACGGGCCGAAGTGGACAGCCGTTCGACAAAAGCGCCCCGGTCAGCCGCGGAGCGCCTCGACCGGCGGTTCCCACGCGGCGCGGTAGGCGGGGTAGAGGCCGCCGACGAGGGCGACGAGGACGCCGAAGGCGAATGCGCCGAGGGGGACGAGAGCGTTCCCGGGCAGGAGGACGGCCCACAGCGGCAGTTCCGTCTGCGTGGCCGTGACGACGACGGCCACGACGCCCAGTACCGCACCGACGGCCCCGCCGACGACGCCCAGCAGCGTCGCCTCGACGAGCAGGGTCCGCAACACCTGCTTGCGGTGGATGCCCACGGCCCGGAGGACGCCTATCTCGCCCCGGCGCTCGGAGACGGTCATCAGCATCACGTTGAAGATGCTGACGCCCGCGACGACGAGCGAAACGCCCGCGACGGCCAGCAGGAAGCCGTTCAGCAGGTCGAAGAACTCCGCGATGCGGTCCAGCACGCTCGTCAGCGAGAAGACGCTGACACGCTCCTGTCTGGCGTTCAAGCGCCGGTCCACCTCGTCGGCGACCGCGCGGGCGTCGGCGGCCGAGTCCGCCCGGACGACCACCTGCGAGTACCCCGACGTGGCGAACTCGTCCGGCGGGAGGACGACGGCCGAATCGGGCTGGAGCGGCGAGATGCTCTGGACCTCCGGCAGGACGCTGACGACGCGGTACTCGTTCCCTTCGACGGTGATGGTGCTGCCCGGCCGCAGCGAGAGGTCCTCGGCGACGTCGGCACCGACGATAGCGCCCTGCCGGTGGAACGCCGGGACGATACCGCTCCCGTTCCCGAACAGCGCCTGCGGGCTGTCGGTGCCGTACACCTGCGCGACGGTTCGACCGCCGCTCGCTCGCACCGTCCCGCCCGTCGTCTTCAGCGGGACGACGGTCCCCCGGCCGTCGGCGGCCCGCTGGACGGCCGCGAGGTCGCGGGCGTCCAGTGACTCCGCGTCGCTTCCCTCCGCCGGGCTGACGATGACCTGATCGCCGAGGCCCCCCAGTTCCTCAGTTGCGGCGACGCTCAGGGCGTTGCCAAGTAGCCCGAGCGTGACGACGGCGAACACGCCGATGACGATACCGAGCGCCGCCAACCCCGCTCGGAGCCGCTGTCGTGAGAGGTTCCGCGTCGCCAGCGACAGCGCCGGGAACCGACGCCCGTTCTCAGCCATCCTGAATCACCCCGTCGACGAGTTCGACGGTCCGGTCGGCGTAGTCGGTCACGAGGTCGTCGTGCGTGACGGCGACGACGCCAACGTCTTCCTCGTCGGTGATGCGGCGAATCTCCTCTAAGATGCTCGTTCCCGTCTCGCGGTCCAGGTTCCCCGTCGGTTCGTCGGCAAGCAACACGTCCGGTTCGTTGACGAGGGCCCGCGCGATGGCGACGCGCTGTTTCTGGCCGCCGGACAACTCGTCGGGCGTGTGGTCCAGTCGGTCGCCGAGGCCCACCCGTTCGAGTAAGTCCCGCGCCCGGTCGGTGGCGTCGCCGGGGAGGAACGCCGTCGGGAGCCTGACGTTCTCCAGCGCCGTCAGCGTCGGCAGGAGGTGAAAGTCCTGAAAGACGAAGCCCAGCGACTCCCGTCGGGCGTCGGTGCGCTGTTTCTCGGTCAACCCGACGGTGGGTTGCCCGCGGAGTTCGACGCGGCCGCTCGTGGGTTCGTCCAGCAGGCCGAGGATGTTGAGCATCGTACTCTTGCCGCTGCCACTGGGGCCGATGACCGCCACCATCTCACCGTACGCGACGGCGAAGTCGACGTGTGAGAGCGCGACCACCTCGCCGCCGGCGCCGCTGTCGTAGCGCTTGCTCACGTCGACGAGGCGGAGCGGCGGCGCGAGTTCGACCGGACTGGTCTGGACTGTCCTCATCGGTCACGGGCGCGGCGGGCGAACAGCGTCACGGCGACGGTGACGACCAGTCCGACAGTCACCGCCAGCGCGATACCGAGCGACTGCTGATCGCTGCCCCTGTTCGTGCCGTCCTCGGCCGGGAGCGGTACCTCGGTGGTGTCGCTGACTCGCTCGCCGTCGACGGTGTAGTCGACCCTGACGGTCACCGACGTGGCGTTCTCGGTGTCGGCCTGCGCGGTGAGTTCGAACGGCGCGAACTCGCTACTGGCGACACTGCCGACGAAGTAGTTGCGCTGTGGGTACGCCGGTTCGACGTACCGAGTTGGCTGGACGGCGACGACGGCGCTCGTGACCTCGCCGTCCCCGACATTGGCGAGGTTGCCGTCGACGCGGACGCGGCCGTCGTCATCGACGGAGACGTCGAGGCCGGTGACGGCCGCCGCGCCGCGCTTTGCGGCGTAGTCGTAGCCGACGGCGCTCTCGGTCCGCCCGGTTGGCGCGTCGTAGTGGGCGACGAACCGCACCCCGTCGGTGGTGCGCACGCCCGTGAGGTCGACCGTCACCGTCGTCGACTCGCCCGGCGCGAGTTCGTCGGTGAGCGCGAACCTGCCGACCGAAGAGAGGACGGTACCGTCGGGCGTCTCGCCGGTGAGGACGACGTTCTCGACGGCCGCGTTCCCGAAGTTCGTCACGGTCACGTCGGCCCGCGACTCGCTCGTCGAGTCGTCGCCGGACTGTGGCTGGAGCGCCCCGCCACCGCCGCCACCGCCGAGGATGCCGGTCAGGCCACCGGGGACTTGCTGTGTGTCGTCACCCTGTGCACGCTGTGCGCGGACGCCGACGTCGGTGGACAGCGGCGCGACGGCCACTGTCTTCGAGAACGTCGAGGAACTCTCGACGCCGTTGGGCGTGACGAACGTCGTCGTCACTTCGAGGGGACGCTCGCCCGGTTCGGGGGCCCTGACCGAGAGGTTCACCGTCTGTGATGCCCCGGCGGCCAACGTCGGGACCGTTCGGCGGGTCCGCTCGCCCGTCGCCGGGTCGGTCACCCGGAGTTCGATGCCGCGGAGCGGTGCCGTCGTCGGGTTCGAGACGACGGCGGTCACGGGCGTGTCGGCGCGGGCGACGAGGCCGTCCGTCCGGAGTTCGACCTGTGGCTGGCCGCGTTCGACGCCGACGGTCAGCGGCCGGGTCGCACGCACCGTGTCGCCGTCTTCGTCCGACCCGACGGCCACGAGTCGCAGGTCGTACGATCGGGGCCGGTTCACGGTGAACGTCACCGGGACGGTGAGCGTCTCGCCGGGCGAGAGGCGCCCGAGGGCCGTCGCGTTCCCGAGTGTCACGTCCTCGCCGATGTCCGGCGAGCGGACGACGCGAACGCTGTCCAGTGCGAGCGACGTGTTGCTACCGCCGGAGAGCCGAACGGTCGTCTCGGCAGTAATCGGTGCTCCAGCGGTCGGCGTCGCCGGCGTGACCGTCGTGTCGGTGAGGGTCAGGCGGGCGTCGGCGCCGGCGGCCGGCCCGACAGTCGCCAGTGGTCCGACGACGAGGACGACCAGTACGGCGACGAGGAAACGGGAACGCACCATCTACGGCCCTAAGGGGCCGAGCGTGCAAATATCCCTCGCCGGCCGTGGCCGCGCGACTCCAGAACGCTTGTAACCACCGTGGCGCTACACTCGGGCAATGACCCTCTCGGAGGCGGCCCGCGAGCGACTCGCCGACATCGTCGCCAACCAGCCGACGAAGAACGGCGAACTACAGGACCTGTGGGGCATGGACAGCGGCAGCGAGGTCCACCAGTACCTCGAATCCGAACTGAAAGAGTACTACTACCGTAACGAGGACAGCCTCATCTGTGCGACGCCGGAGGCGACGGAGTTGATAGACGGCGAAGGATCCGACCGCGTCCAGACGATGCGGGTCACGCCGTTACAGCAGGCCATCGTCGACGTCATCGCCGGCCCCGACGAGGAGAGCCAGAGCGTCGTCTCGGTACTGCACGCGCTCCGCGAGGCCGGCGAGGACCCCGAGGTGGACGACGTTCGCTCGGCGCTCCGCGGACTCACAGACAAGGGCCTCGTCGAGACGGTCCAGAAGACGGTTCCCACCTTCCGATTGGCTATCGACCGCGACGACGTCGACGTCGAGGTCACCGACGCGTAGCTACTCCTCCGGTAAGCCGGGCCGCGTCCGGCGACGACGGCGGTCCAGCAATCGCTTGATACCCTTCCCGGGGCCGCCGTCGATGGGCCACCCCTTCGCTCGCCACGCGGGCGGTTCCGGTTCGTACTCGGGACACGAGCCACGGCACTCGCTCTGGGTCGGAACGCGGGCTTTCGCCGCACAGGACGGCACGAGACCCGTCTCGTCGGCCCGCAGTTCGAAGTGCCGACAGTCCGGCCGCATCGTCGACGCGTAGGCCCGCCAGCCCCGCTCGTAGGCTCGCTCGGCTATCGCTCTTCGCTTCTCTGCTTTCCACTGGGGGTCGGCGTACTCGAAACGGGCGGCGCTGGCGTCGTCGGTCGGCCGCTCGATGATTCTGGTTCCCGGTGCGTCCGTGTCGAGGGACCGTGGCTCCCACACCGTCTCTGCGGTCCCCGTCGTCGGATCGACGGTCAGCACGCCGGCTGCGGCGGGGAGGTCCGCGAGCAGTATCGGTTCGACGCGCTCGCCCGTCTCGGCCGTCGCGACCCACACCTCGTCGGCCAGTCCCAGCGCCACGTCACGCTCTATCTGTCCCGCGAGGTCACGGGCCGCGCTCGCAGTCAGGTCCGGTTTGTTCTCGATGGCGACGACCCGGCGCACCCAGTCGGGGTACGCGTACCGGCGGCGAACCTCGATGCGGTTGCCCCGCTTGCGCGTCTCGATAGCGTCGCGGTCGGCGGCCGTGTGGATCGCGTCGCGGACGTACCGCCACGGATAGCCGGGGTCGGGCAGGGCGTCGCGGTAGAACGTCCACTCCGCTGGCGCGTGTTCGAGGACGTACAGGAGGTCCGAGTCGAAGGCGTCGGGGCCGAACGCCGCCCGCCTGCGGAGGCCATCGGGGTCACATTCGAGGACCACCGTGTCCCAGCGGCGGTACTTCGTCCCGAGTTGGCGGGCGACGACGACGGCCGAGTCCGCTCGCCGTGGTGTCCACTCGCGTTCGGCCCACTGACAGACACACAGTTCGAAGGCGAACTCGGAGGCGACTTCAGGCACACCGCACGTTGGACGCGCGGGACTAAAAGATGCAGTCGAACGGGTGCAAGAACGGCGCGGCGCGTGCCACCGGACACACCCCAATCTGTCACCTCACTGGTTCAAGACGCCGCCGAGTGCCCCACCGATAGTGTACCCGATCGGCGACATGAAGATGAGGCCGATGAGGTTCGAGAGGGCACCGAGGCCCGCAAGCATCGCCATCCCGCCGGCAGCATCGCCGGTCCCGCTGCTCGCACCGAGGATGCCACCGAGGACGAACGACCCCGGAATGTAGATGACGTTGAACGCGACGGCGGCGATCATGCCGGTCACGAGTGCGAACTTGATCGCCGTTTTGGTGTCCTCGATGTTGGTGAATACCGCAACGACGGCGGCCCCGAGGAGAATCTCCTTGAACAGCGGGACGATGCGAACGAGGCCGATGATCGGTACGAACCCAACGACGAGCAAGACGACGAAAATTGCTACCGTCGATTTCTTGAATTCAGACCGTCGAATCCAAATATCATAGTCCATTCGACGGTATTCCAACATGGTATATAAAACCACGGCCACGATAACCCATCGCAGGAAGGCGTAGTAGCTACCCGCCGAATACGGCGGTCTGTGTGGGCGGCCGGGCGTTGGTGACCCGTGCCCAAAACAGGCGCTCTTCGTTGGGGTTCTCTGTCGACCCGGTAGTGGTGGGCGGTGTTCGGTTCCCACTCCCACATTTTTATACTAAGCTGAAAAACGGCTAGTTGTTCTGCTATGAGCAGCCAAACTAACGACGCAGTGATCGATCACCGTACTTCTGCGGCACCGCACGAGTCCAACACGGTTGTGTGCCCGGACGGTGAGCAACGATGAGTCAGGGCGGTACGTTCGACCAGTACACGACGATACAGTGGGTCGCAGCCTTCATCGTCGGGATCTTGACGTTCCCCATCGGACTCCTGATTCCGATTTACTTCTACATCAAGACGAACAACGGCACCGCGAGTGAACAGGGCGCGTGGGAAGCGTGGGCCGTCATCCTCGTCGGTATCATCGGTATCGCCGCCGTCGAACTCGGCGGCGAGACAGGGGCGAAAATTGCGCTCTCGCTCCTGCTGGTGATTCCACTACTCATCATCATCGCGGCGGTCCTCGGAAGCTTCGTGCTGGGTGTGGGAAGCAGCACACAGGCGACACTCCTGCTCACGACCGCCCCGGTAGCGCTACCGGCTTAACGCGCCGCCGTCGACGTTTTACTCTTCGTTCTCTTCGTCCTCGAACTTCTCGTCGAGGAAGTCGTGTGCGTCTTCAAGTATCTCGCGCGGGCCGTCCTGCGTGACGGTGTTTACGGCCTGCTCGTAGTCGCGCCACTGCAGGTCCCGATGTTCGGTCGATAGCTCTGCCGATGCTTCGAACGACCGTGCGACGAACAGGTGGACCGTCTTGTGGATGGTGTTGCCGTTCGCCTCGAACACGTAGTCGTAATCTTTGCGGAAACCGTCCAAGAGCCGGAAATCGCCGATTCCGGCCTCCTCTTTCACTTCGCGTATGGCGGTCTGCTGGAGTTCCTCGTCGCCCTCGACGCCGCCCTTGGGGAATTCCCAATCACCGGGGCGGCTCTTGAGCAGGAGGTACTCCCGCCGGCCACGCGTATCGCGAAAGAGGATGGCTCCCGCGCTCGTGGCCTCTATCATTGCACGAATTTACATCGTCAGTACTTAAGAGAATATCGGAGGCGAGACCGCCACCGGCTGCGAAGCCGAAACGCCAGTTTTCAGCTCGGAGCGCCCGGGAGAAAACGGTTTAGCCGCCGCCCAGTAGTGTAATTTGGGCTACGCTTCCGCCGAAGACCCGGCGCGTGAAACGGAGGGCCTTTTACACCTCGCCGGTGAGAGTCAGGCCAGAGATGCCCTTCGTCACGACCCTAACGCTCACGAGTGGGGACCGCCACCGTCTCGACGACGTCGTGGCGGACATCAAGGAACGCGCCGAACGGAAAGGCGTCGAACTGAAGGGGCCACACCCGAAGTCACCGGACGAACTCCGGGTCCCACAGTCGAAGACGCTGGGGCCCGACGGCGGCCGCTTTGACCCGTGGAACCACACCGTCTACACCCGGACTATCGAGATCGTCGGGTACGAGACGTTCGCCCGGTCGGTGACCGAAGAGGCGTTTCCCGACGGGGTCCACGTCGACGTCGGCGTGGAGCAACGCACCCAACTCGGGAGCGGGTCTTGAGCTACCCACCGCTAAAGCGGTGGGATTCAGCGTGGACTCCCGTTCTGGCCTCAGTTGAGGCAGGAGAATAGCCTCCGTTCACGTTCAGCGTCCCGCTGTTCAAGCGCACGCCCAACGGTGCGCCTCCGTCGCCTCCAGTTTGGTTGCGACGGAGATACCGTAACCCGATGTTCTTCGCGGCGTTGTAGTCCGCGTGATTCTCGTATCCACACTTCAGACACTCGAATTCTTCACCGTCACGGTTGTCTGGATGGGTGAAGCCACAGTGCGAGCACCGCCGCGACGTGTTCTCGGGGTCAACCTGCTCCACGGTGATGCCGTGTTCTTCGGCTTTGTACTCGACGTACTCGTAGAGACGGTTGAATGCCCACTTGTGCCCCCACGACGCGCCAGTGCGCTCGCGGATGTCAGTCAAGTCCTCGAACGCGATGACCGAACACCCCTTCTCGCGGGCCTCCGCGACGAGTTCGTTGCTGATGCGGTGGAGCGTCAACTTGAATCGACCCTCTTCTTTTCGACCGACGGACTGGATGTTTTGGTGCGCCCACCGCGTCCCACAGTGTTGAAGCGACCCACGGCGTTTTTCGTACCCTCGTCGCCAGTGGTTGAACTCGTTGCCTGTCCAGAACGTGCCTGTACTGGTGACAGCGAGGTTGTTCACGCCGAGGTCGACCCCGAGAACCGTTCCGTTCTCGGTGGCTGCCTGTGCCGACGTTTCAGGCTCCACTTCCATCTTGCAGTGGATGTGAAGCATCCAATCACCGTCACGATAGTGCAGTTCCGCACCCGTAGTTTCGTACTGGTCGGAGAATAGATATTCGGAGTGCGGTGTGTCACTGTCCTCGTCAGGGAGGATGTAGTCGGCTTCGATACGACCGTCAGTGGTGGCGAGGGATACGTAATCCTCGTGGAACGTCGCTGTGCGTTTGTCGTAGACGACGTGTGGGCTAGTGAATGTGGGTTTCGAGGCTTTCTTCCCGTTCTTCCAGCGGGCGACGACGCTTTTGCAGGCTTCAGCGGCTTTGTTCCGGGCGGCTTGGACGAGTCCACCGTTGAAGTCGTCCGTGGCGTCTCGCACGTCGTCGTAGGTTTCGTCGTCCAGCGTGGTTTTGCTGGTGGTGACGTATTCGCCGTTGAAAGCGTGGTCTACGACGTATTGTGCCGACCAGAGGAACGTGTCTACGGTGTCTTCGAGGAGTGCGGCGTCGTCGCTGTCCACGTCGAGCGCAACGGGGACGGTGCGCCGCACTTCCATATTTCATATGTAGACTTGTGGATACTTATTGGTTGAGAGTCAGCCTGCTATCGTTTGTGGGTTGTTGCACGGAGCTTACGGATTCATCCCACGGCTAAAGTCGCGGGTTTTCTCCTGTATGCCTTATAAGTCCCTCCGGGGCCTTTGGTCCCCATGGACGACCGTAGATTCGACCGGCTAGTCACGCTGCGGCGTGACCTCCACCGACGCCCCGAACCCGCGTGGCGTGAGTTCTACACCACCAGTCGCATCGTCGACGAACTCGAACGCATCGGCGTCGACGATCTGCGCCTCGGACCGGAGATCCTCGACGCCGACGCCCGGATGGCGGTTCCCGACGAGGACGAAATCGCCGAGTGGCACGAACGCGCCCGCGAGGCGGGCGCCCGCGAGGACGTCCTCGAACGGACGGCGGGCGGGTTCACCGGCGCGCTGGCGACGCTCGAACGCGGCGACGGGCCGACCGTTGCCTTGCGCGTCGACATCGACGGCCTCCCCATCACCGAGTCCGACGCGACCACTCACGTCCCGGCAGACGGTGGCTTCCGCTCGGGTAACGAGGGGTACATGCACGCCTGCGGGCACGACGCCCACGCCGCCTTCGGCGTCGGCGTCCTCGAAGCCGTCGCCGAGAGCGAGTTCGAGGGGACGTTCCACGTCCTCTTTCAACCGGCGGAGGAAGTCATCGGCGGCGGGAGAGCCGTCGCCGAGAGCGGGGTACTGGACGACGTGGACCGACTGTTGGCCGTCCACGTCGGCCTCGACCACCCGACCGGCGAAGTCGTCGCGGGCGTCTCGGGGTTCCTCGCCGTCCGGCAGTTCGAGGTGACGTTTACCGGGGAGTCCGCTCACGCGGGCGCGAGCCCCGCAGGCGGTCGGGACGCGGTACAGGCCCTCGCGACGGCGGTCCAGAACATGCACGCTATCCGTCGGCACAGCGACGGCGCGACGCGAGTCAACACCGGTGTCGTCGAGGGCGGCACCGCGACGAACATCGTCCCCGAGAGCGCTCGCATCGAGGGCGAAGTCAGGGGTGAGACCACGCACCTGAAAGAGTACATGAGTGACAGGGCCGACACCGTCGTCGAAAACGCCGCCGCGATGCACGACTGCGAGTCGCGTATCACGACCACTGCGGAGGCGCCCAGCGCCGAGAGCGACGACGAACTGGCCGACGTCGTGGCCGCCGGCGTCGCGGGTGTCGACTCGATTCTCCAGCGTGACGACCTCGGCGGGAGCGAGGACGCCACGTACCTCATGAACCGCGTGCAGGAGCGCGGGGGTCTCGCCAGTTACGTCGGCATCGGCACCGACCACCCCGGCGGCCACCACACGCCGACCTTCGACGTGGACGAGCGGTCACTGGCCATCGGTGTGGAGGTCCTCGCGGGTGCTGTCGGCCACTGTTGGTGACCTGCCCTGTGCGTCGGAAAGCGCGACGAAGAGAACGGGCTCAATACTTCGGCTCTGCGCCGGTGGTCTCGTAGATGTCGTCCATGATGGCGTCGCGTTCGCGTTTCCACGCCGCGAACCCGCTGGGGTCGTCGGGGTAGTCCTCGTAGTGAGACAGCAGGCGGTCTGCGAGGCTCTTCGTCCGGTAGAGGTCGTAGATCAGCCCCCAGTGGCCGAAGCTCTCGATAGCCGTCTTCAGTTTCAGGCCGAGGCCGACGTTCGTCGACCCGGAGTACAGCGCCTCGGCGAGGTTGGTCGCGGGCAGGGACGCCAGTAGCCCCATCAGGTCGTCGACCTCCTGTGCCGTCACGAAGATGTTGTACACGTCGAGTGCGGCGTACCGCGCTCCGAAGTGGTCCATCACGTTGACGTTGTACTCCCAGAGAACCGACTCGTCGTCGGTGCGGTCGTCCTCGATAGCCTCGATGGCCTGCTCTGCGGCGTACTGCCCGGCGTAGGCCGCCCCGGCGATGCCGCCGCCGGTCGTGGGATTGACGTGCGCGGCGGCGTCGCCGACGGCCATGTAGCCCGGTGCGACCGCCGAGTCGTAGGGCCTGCGGGTCGGGAGCGCGGCCCCGAGTTTGTCCTTGACTTTCGCGCCCTCGAACTCCGCTCGGTTCTCGAGGTCGGCCTTCAGGTCGTCGACGAGTTCCATCGGTTCCTCGTTCATCTGGAAGCCGAGACCGACGTTTATCTCGGTGTCCGTACGCGGGAAGTACCAGAGGTAACCCGCCGCACGGTCGGTCGGTTTGAACACCAGCGCGTCGTCCCACACGACCGGGTCCTCGACTTCGACCACCTCGCGATAGGCCGAGCAGAACTGCGAGTAGCGGACGTTCGTATCGAACGTGGCGTCCTCGAAGTCCGCCTTGTCCTGTAGGAGCGAAAGCGCCCCCGCTCCGTCGATGACGATGTCAGCCTCGTAGGTGACCGGGTCGCCCTTCCGGATGGCTTCGAAACCGGTGACCTCGCCGGTGTCGTCCTGCAGGACGTCCTGGACGACGGTGTCGTAGTGGAACTCGGCGCCCGCCTCGTTGGCCCCCCCGATGAGACAGCGACCGTACTCCCAGCGGTCGATGACGGCTAGCTCGCCGGGGACCGGAATCTCCAGCACCGTGTCCTCCTGTGGAATCTCGAACCGGCCGTGGTCGACGCCCGTGTTCGTGAAGGCGGATTCGAGTTGGGACTTCGGGATGGCCTCGGGGAAGTCACTCGCCCCTTTCAGCGCGTCCCCGCAGGCGATGTGGCCCGCTTCCTCGGCGTCCTTCCGTTCGACGACGACGACGTCGTAGCCCGCGTCAGCGACTGTCGCGGCGGCATAACAGCCCGACGTCCCCGCCCCGACGACGGCTACGTCGTACTGATGAGTGGTCATGCACCCTCGTCCTAACCGGAGAGAGAAAATCGTTCCGACTGTCGCCGTGGTGGTGGGGATAAAGAGTTTTGGCGGACGCCCGAAAAGCCGGAGTATGACCGAGTACACCGTGGAGTTCGTGGGGACGGGCGAGGAGATTACCGTCTCCGAGAAGGAGACCATCCTCTCACGCTGTATCGAGGAGGGGATCGCACAGGAGTACTCCTGTCGCGTCGGGATGTGTCTCGCGTGTTCTGCCAAAATCGTCGAGGGCGAGGTGACACAACCGGCCGCGCGTGGCCTCACTGAGCAGGAACGGGGGAACTACGCCCTGACCTGCATGGCACGACCGGCCTCCGACCTCCGACTGGACCGGGGAAAGTATCCGCCCAGCATCGAGGCCGACGCGACCGGCGACACCGCAGCGGCCGACGACTGAGTGCTGGCCGTTCGTCGCCCCGACCGTTCTAATGTGCTACCAAGGCCCACGAGCGGCATTCACACGCACACATACGTCTGCCACACCCAGAATGAAGGGCAGGTCATATAAGCACGTGGGTCCTACATACAGGTGACACCAGCGTCAGCGGACGGCCGTCGACGATTGACACACGCTCCCAACCATGACCAGCCGCGTATACAGACTTCATTCGACGCTCGAACTGCCACTGGAAGACGCCTACGACTTCTTCGAGGATCCCAATCTTCCACCTGAAATCGCTGACGTAGAGATCACCCGTCGGAACAACACGCTCATCGTGAGTGCCGTCGCGAAAGACGACACCATGAGCAAGTACACACCGACGGCCCAGCTCAAAGCCAGCGTGACAGAGAACCGGGTCTACGAGGAGGACCCGGACGAGATGGGGCCGCCCGGCGCCGCCAGCACCGGTTCGACCGGTGGCGGCCCACAGTGGGGCACACTCGAAGAGGAGGAAGAAGAGATAGAGTCGGAACTCGTCGAGTACGCCTGTTTCAAGGGCGACCGCGAGACGGTCCTGCAGAACACTGCGCTCCAGTACGCGATGTTCGAAGTCCTCTGTGAGGTCGCGAAAGTCGCCGAAAAGGGGACGCTGACCGCCATCGCCGCGGTAGACGAGGAACTAGAAGCCATCCGCATCGTCGACGGCGAAGAGCATCCCGCTTCCATCAACGTCGTGGAAGACCCGACCGACGAGGACGAGGAAGACGGGGTCAACTGGCGCGACAACGAGTTCATCAGCTAATTCTCCGGCCGTTCTCAGACGCTCACGAGGTCCCGACCAGCCACTTGCTCGGCGATTTCGAGCGTTATCGTCGCCTCGACGTACGCAGCGACCAGAATCATGACCACCGCGACGGCGACCAGCCACCCGGCTTCGCGCACGTCTCGTTCCGTCACCAGTTCGTCTTCGAGGCCCCGGAAATACCGGACAGTGAGCCGAGCGAACCGGAGACTGACGGCCGCGACGATGAGGAGCGCCGGTATCTCGATGACGCCGTGCGGGAGGATGAGTGCGGCGACGACGATGGGTTCGACCTGCTGGAGGGCGATGCCGACGACAGCGCCGATGATGAGACCGTTCAGAACCAGACCGACCACGGTAACGCTGCCAAGCGACACCGCACCGAGCAGCATGATAAACATCGCGAGTAGGTTGTTGAGAGCGATGGAGTAGGTGGTCAGTTCGTCGGGGAAAAACGGGTTCGACCCGCCCTCTGGCGCGGTCGGCAGCGACTCTATCGGCACCGCACTGCCGAGGAGGAACCCGACAGCGGTACTCACGCCGAGCAACAGGGCGGCGACGGGGACGTAGAGTGCGAGCCACCGCCGGCAGACGGCCCACATCCTCGTGTAGCGAGACGACATTCGTGAGTGAATGCACGCGCGGAAGCGTGAAAAAAGGTGGAGGCGTCTCGGGAGCGAGGAGTTATGGTAACCGTCCACATCCTGCACGACTATCCAAAAAGTACTTACAACGCCTAATTATATCTCATTACACGATGTCCGAGACAGCCGAGTTCCCCGACTACCTCGACGTCGATTACACCGACGGCGAGGGTGAATCGCCCGAGGAGTACCCGACGATCAACCACAAGATCGAGAAGGCAATCGAGGTCACGAAGACCGGCCTCGAAGAGTACGAGAACCCGGTCGTCATGTGGACCGGCGGGAAGGACTCGACGCTCACGCTGTACTTCGTCAAGGAAGTCGCCGAGCGATTCGACCTCGAAGTCCCGCCCGTCGTCTTCATCGACCACTACCAGCACTTCGACGAACTCATCGAGTTCGTCGAGTACTGGGCCGACGAGTGGGGTCTCGACGTCATCTGGGCACGTAACGAGGACGTCGGCGAGTACGTCGACGAGAACGGCCTCGAACCGGGCGACGACATCCCTGTCGACGCGCTCTCGGACCACAACCAGCACCACATCCGCAACATCCTCGAGTACGAGGAGGACACGTTCCCGTTCCTGCTCGACACCTACGTCGGCAACCACCTGCTGAAGACGGTCGCGCTCAACGACACCATCGAGGAGCACGACGTCGACGGCATCCTCTCGGGTATCCGCTGGGACGAACAGGAGTCCCGTGCCGACGAGACGTTCTTCTCGCCGCGACACGACCCCGACATCTACCCGCCCCACGACCGTATCCAGTCCATCCTCCAGTTCGCCGAGGCCGACGTCTGGGAGGCCTTCTGGAACTTCGTCGTGCCGGACACCGTCGAGGGCTACCCCGAAGAGGGCTACGTCCCGCAGGGGCAGGACGACCTGCCCGAGGGCATCGAGAAAGAGGACGTCCCGGTGTCGCCGAAGTACTTCGCCGGGTTCCGCTCGCTCGGTAGCGAGGTCTCGACGGATAAGTCCGCCGAGGAGCCCGCCTGGCTGCAGGACATGGAGAACACGACCGAACGCGCCGGCCGCGCCCAGGACAAAGAGGACCTGATGGAGCGCCTGCGCGACCTCGGCTACATGTAAGGTCGGCCACTCGAATACACCCTGGTCACCCGTCTCTCACCTTTTCAGCGCACCGGACTCCGCCAGCGACTGCGGTAGCCAGCGCGTGGGACTCGCTTCGGTTCGATTACACTTCGACGACAGTCGATGTGCGTCGCCGTCGTCGGTAACACCACGTCGACGGCGGTCGCCACCACCGACACGCGCCGATGACTGCGCTTGGTGTCCCGCGGCGAGCGACGAGACTGCGACGACGGGGCCGGTGTCAGACGGGCGGCGTGCCGGTCGTCACCCCGCCGGGACGCGACTTTCGTCCTCGGTGGCGCGACGTGCGGCGTGTCTCACGGATAACGACAATCGTCGTATAAAGATTTAGATAATGTCGAATTGTAGTGGTCGGTGATGGCCGCAAGTCAGTACAAATGCCCGCAGTGTGGCGAGGAGATGAGCTACGTAACGACGAAACACACGGGCTGTGACAACTGCGGGTTCGTCCCGCCACACAGCGCCGAGTGATACTGGTGGCTGTAACAAACTGCAGTAATTCGCCACCCCGGGGTGGCGAATATCTTTACGAACTTACAGCCACCAGTATGAGGACCCGTCCCAGCAGAAGGCCCATTCGACAGCGACGGAACCCGGTTCGACAGTAGCCGCGGGCTATCGTCGGGAGGCGAGCGTCGTCGCCTGCTTCGGACCCCGAGACTATCGGATAGACTTTTCAGGCAGGTGCGTGGACCCGAACGCATGAGTGTCGACTACGATTGGCTTACGCTGGACGACGACGAAGAGGTCGTCTGGTCGGGCCAGCCCTCCAGCGAATCGCTCTACGGCGCGTACCTCTTCGGTGTCCCGATGATACTCCTCTTTGGTCTGGGGATCGTAGTCATCGCTTCGGCGTACCTGCGCCAGCAGAACACCGACTACCTCATCACGACGAACGGCGTCTACAAGAAGACGGGCATCTTCAGCCGTGCCGTCACGGAGATCGAGTTCGAGAAGGTACAAAACACCTCCTTCTCCGTGGGCGCTATCGGCCGGTACTTCGGTTACGGCGACGTGATGATAAGCACCGCCGGCGGGTCCGGTGTCGAGATGACGCTGCGGGGCGTCGAGGACCCACAAGCGGTGCAGAAACAGCTCTCTCGCCGAGTCAAGCAGGCCCAAGGCGAGACGGCGGACGCGGCCGACGGCGAGTCGAAGGCCGACGTACTCGACGAGATTCTGGTCGAGTTGCGCGCGATACGCCAGTCGCTCGACGCCGGGACGGACCGGGGCGGAGACGCCAGCGCGGACGACCGGCACCCATGAACGCCGTCGACTGGGTGTCGCTGGCGGACGGAGAGACCGTAGTCTGGCAGGGTCAGCCACGGCGCCGCGTCGTCCTGCAGGGGGTCGCGATGGGACTTCTCAGCGCCGTCGTCGTCGCCGCCGTCGGCTGGGCGGCGCTCTCGGCTGTCGGCGTCTCCCTCGCAGTCTCGCTCGCCGTGACGGTGCCGCTGGCGGTGGTCACGCTCGCCGTCCCGACGGCTGCCGTCTGGCTCTGGCGGCGGACCACCCACTACCTGCTGACCGAGCGAGCGCTGTACCACCGCACTGGCGTCCTCTCCGTGACGGTGACGGAACTGTCGCTCCGGAAAGTCCAGAACACGGCCTACGAACAGGGCGTCCTCGGCACCGTCTTTGGCCACGGCACCATCACCGTGGACACGGCCGGGAGCGAGGGTGCCGAACTCACGCTTCACGCAATGAACGACCCCGGGTCGGTCCAGCAACGCATCGCCGAGCAGGCTTCGCGTGTTCGAGGCGACGACGCCGACGACGTGCCCGGGTCGATCGAGCAGTGGCAGGCCGTCCGCTCCGAGGCGCGTGCGATTCGGACGGCGCTCGGCGAGCGGTAGCTACGCCTCGTCCGTCGGCCGGTACTGGTCTCCGTCTCGCTCCAGTCGCCCCTCGGCGACGGCACGCTTCAGTGCCCGGTCGACCTCCCGTTTGTCGATGGCGGTCGCCCCCATGAGCGAGTCGACCTGAGCTCGCGAACACCAGTCGTCGTCTCCGGTCACGTCCCGTATCGTCCGGACGACCCGCGTCGTGATATCGGTCGGCATCGGCTGAGAGGGCGGGCCAGACACACTTGAACCTGCGGCCGGGCGACCCGACCGAGCGGGTACAGTTGCACGGGGCACCCGTGGCGTATGGACCGCAGTCACAGCACCGTGCTCTCGGGTGGCGTGCGAGCCACGTTCCTCACTGGCCCAAGGGGTCCTCGGCCGGTTTTCGGCGCTCTCGGCGGCCTCAAGCGGCGCGCTCGGGATGGGGTCGACCATCGTGACGCCGCTGGTCGCCGGAGTGTCGGGTGTGGCGGTTCGCGGTCTCCTGCCGCCGAGCGAGTGAGGAGTCGCTTGTTCGACACGTATTTTCGTCCGTCAGTCCTACCGCCCGGTGTGAGCGTACACCGAGAGCGGGTGGCCCTCGCCGGGGTGGTCTTCGCCGTCCTGCTCGCACAGGTGTTGTTGTATCCCGGCGTCGACACCCTCGTGCGAGCGCTGGGGGCCACGACGGATCTCGATGCCAGCATGTGGTTCTTGGCTGCCGAGTTCGCCGCCTTCGTCGCCTTCGCCGGCGTCTGGGGCGTGGTGAGCGACGCCACCGGGCGGCGGGTACCGTTCATCGTGGTCGGTGCCCTGGGCGGCGCAGTGTTCTACGTCGCGCTGGCGTGGCTCCCGACGCAGATTCACATATCCTTCGAAGGCATCATCGTACTACGGGCGCTGCAGGGCGCGATGACCATCGCCGCGTTCTCGCTGGCGATGACGATGCTGATGGACCTCGCAGGCGGACACGGCAAGAACATGGGTGCGGCGGGCATCGCCATCGGCACCGGGACGGCCCTCGGCGCGCCGCTGGGCGGGCAACTGTACGGCCTCTCGCCCACGCTCCCGCTGTACGTCGCGGGCGGTCTGCTGTTCGCCGTCGCCGGCCTCGCCGCGACGGTGACCGACCGCGCGCCCTCGAACACCGACGGCCGACTCGCCGCCGTGACTGCCCGCCTCCGCGAGACGCCGGCACTGGGAATCCCCTACGCCTTCGGCTTCATCGACCGCCTTACCGCCGGCTTCTTCGCCCTCGTCGGGACGCTGTACTTCCGGGAGGTGTTCGCGCTGACCCCCGGCGAGACGGGGCTGATGCTCGCACTCTTTTTCGCACCGTTCGCGCTGCTCCAGTATCCTTTCGGTGTCCTCTCGGACAGCATCGGGCGGACCGTCCCCATCGTCGCCGGGTCGTCGCTCTATGGCCTCGCCGTCGTCGCCGTCGGCCTCGCTCCCAGCGTCCTGACGGCCGGCATCGGCATGGTGGTCGTCGGCGTCATCGGGGCGCTGATGGCGCCGGCGACGATGGCGCTCGTGACGGACCTCGCCGGCGAGAGCGGCCGCGGGACGGCGATGGCCGGGTTCAACGCCTTCGGGAGCGTCGGCTTCCTCGCCGGCATCCTCGTCGGCGGGTTCGTCGCCGGCGAGTTCGGCTATCTCGCCGCCTTCCTCGTCGCCGGCGGCGCGGAACTGGGCCTCGCGATAGTGTCGGTGCCACGACTGCTCGCGCTCGACGTGCCGACGGCGGACCGACCGGCCGACTGAGACGAGTCAGCGGGCGTCGGCGACGGCGTCCAGCGCCTCCGGGTTCTCGATGCTGGACATGTCCCCCAACTCCTCGTCCCGATAGACGGCGCCGATAGCTCGCCTGAGTATCTTCCCGCTCTGGGTCTTCGGGAAGGCGTCGACGAACAGCACCTCCCGCGGGCGGAACGGCTTGCCGAGTTCGTCGCCCACCGTCGACTGGATGGCTTCGCGGAGCGAGTCGGTGGGGTCGTGGCCCGGTTCGAGGACGACGTAGAGGACGACGGCCGTCCCGGTGGTGTCGTCGGGCGCGCCGACGGCGGCGGCCTGATTCACCGCCGGATGTTCCATCGCCGCCCCTTCGACTTCCGCTGGACCGACCTTCCGGCCCGCGACGTTCAGCGCGTCGTCGGCCCGGCCGTGGAGGAACCAGAGGCCGTCCTCGTCTTTCTGGGCCCAGTCGCCGTGGTCCCAGCGGTCGTCCCACGTCGACCAGTACTCCTCGAGATACCGCTCGTCGCCGCTCCAGAGCGACTTCGTCATCGAGGGACAGGAGTCTCTGGCGACGAGGAACCCGCGTTCGTGCGTGTCGGCGATAGACTCACCGCTCTCGTCGACGATGTCGACGTCCATCCCCAGCCCCGGCCCGCCCAGCGTACAGGGCTTGAGTGGCTGGATGGGCATCGGCATCAGGAAACAGCCCATTATCTCGGTGCCGCCGGAGATGTTGATGATGGGACACTCGCCGCCGCCCACCTCGTCGTAGAACCACTGCCAGCTTTCGGGGTCCCACGGTTCGCCCGTCGACCCCAGCAGACGGAGCGAGGAGAGGTCGTGGCCCGCCAGCCACTCGTCACCCTGCTTGCGGAGCGCGCGAATCGCCGTCGGCGAGACGCCGAAGACGGTGAGGTCGTGGCGGTCTATCATCGCCCAGAACCGGTCGGGGTCGGGATGGTCCGGCGCGCCCTCGTACATGAAGACGGTACCGCCCAGCGCGTGGTTGCCAAGCAGCGTCCACGGCCCCATCATCCACCCGATGTCGCTGACCCAGAAGAAGCGGTCGCCGGGCTTGTGGTCGAAGCCGAAGTAGATCTCCTTCGCCGCCTGCAGGAGCGCTCCCGCGTGCGTGTGGACGATTCCCTTCGGTTCGCCCGTCGTCCCCGAGGAGTACAGCAACATCGACGCCGCGTCGCTCGGGAGCGACTTCGTCTCGTAGCCGTCGGCCGCCGTCTCGATAGCCTCGTCCCACCACTCGTCGCGGCGCGTCCACGTCATCCGGTCGACGGGGTCGTCTGCGGTGCCGATGCGGTCGTAGACGACGACGTGTTCGACGGGCGTGTCGCCGCTCTCGGTCAGGTCCGCGGCTTCACTGATGGCCTCGTCGGCCGTGTCTTTGAGGAGTACTTTCGACCCGCGGCGGTAGAAGCCGTCGCCGGTGAACAGCACCGAACACTCCGCGTCGGCGATGCGCGTGGCCGTCGCGTCGACGCCGAACCCCGAAAAGATGGGGACCGCGATGGCGCCGACCTTCAGACACCCGTAGAGGATGCTCGCCACCTCGGGAACCATCGGCATGTAGAGACCGACGGTGTCGCCCGTCTCGACGCCCACCGAGTCGAGGTAGTTCGCCACGCGGTTGCTCTGCTGGTGGAGGTCGTGGTACGTGATCTGGCGGACGTCGCCCGGTTCCCCCTCCCAGATGAGCGCGACGTGATTCCGAGCGCCGTTGTCGCGGGCGGCGTGCCGGTCGACGACGTTGTGGGCGGCGTTGAGTTCGCCGCCGGGGTACCAGTCGGTGAACTGCGGCCCGTCGGAATCGTCGCGTACCGCGTCGTAGTCCTCGAAGAACTCGATGCCCAGATAGTCGACCAGTTCGTCCCAGAACCAGTCGACGCCGGATTCGTCGACGCCCTCGACGTCCGTGGACGTCCGCTCTATGAGTGCGTCGTAGTCGTCGATATCGTACGTCTGCATGAACTGCCAGACGTTGGTGGATTCGACGAACTCGCGTGACGGCTCGTGGACGACGCGGTCCAGTTCTTCGAGTGACTCCGGAGCCATAGCGTGTGATTCGGTGACAACGCACTAAGTAGTTGCGTGGCGGTGTCCCGGACGGACACGGACTCCCGGAACGCAGACGCTGCAAACCCTTTTTACCGCGGACGGCGAACCGCTACGTATGTACGTCCGGGACGCGAAAAACCGCGAAGAAGTCTGGTTGCTGGACCGCATCGAAGAGATGGGGCTGGACGACACAGCCTTCCGCTCCCGCGACTACGTGCTCGCTATCGACGAGCACGACCACCAGAAGGCCGGGTTCGGCCGCATCCGCATCCACAAGCCCGAGGACGGAGACCCCGTCTGTGAGTTGACGAGCATCGGCGTCCTGCCGGAGTGGCGCAATCAGGGCGTCGGTGCACACATCATCGAGCGACTGGTCGAGTACGCCAGCGACGAGGGGTTCGACGTGGTGTACTCGTTGACGAGCGCCGACAGCTACCTCGCCCAGTTCGGTTTCGAACGCATCGAACCCGAGCAGTTGCCCGACCGACTACAGGAGCGACTAGAGACGAAACGGGAGAACATCCAGCCGGATGCCGTGCCGCTGCGCCTCCAGAGAGAGCGGTTCCGGATGCCCGAGCGGTTGCGTGAGCAGTTCAAGAACGCCTCGGTCCACGAACCGGTCGAGTCCGAACCGGAGGACTCCGCCGAGGACTTCGGTATCGACCCCGACGAGGCGACGTACAAGTACGATACGGGGCGCTAAGCTACCTGACGTCGACGACTTCGACGTCGAATACCAGCGTCCTGCCGGCGAGTTCGTGGTTGAAGTCCACGGCGACGGCGTCGTCTCGCACCGCCGTCACGTCCCCGTGGAGGCCGTTCTCCGCCTCGACGTGGAGGCCCACTTCCGGAGCCTTACCGACCATCGCCTCGAAGGTCTCCGGGTCGTATTCCCGGACCTTCGCGTCGTCGGCCTCGCCGTAGGCCTTCTCGGTCGGAACCGTAATCGTCGCTTCTTCGCCTTCTTCCATGCCGACGAGGGCCTCGTCGAGTCCCTCGATGATGTCGCCGGCACCGACGGTGAAGGCCAGCGGTGCGTAGTCCCGTGGGTCGGCGTCCTGTGCGTCCAGCAGGCCCTCCGCCTGCGCGACGTCGAGCCGCGAGGTATCGAAGACGCTCCCGTCCTCGAAGCGGCCGACGTACTCGATGGAGACCTCGTCTCCGGGTTCGATCGCCATGCTTCCGAGTGCGGGGAGCAGCGAGATAAATCCCGGGACACGGGAAACTCGTGAACAATCAGGAAGGATTCGCGAACGCTTAAGCCGGGCCCGGTCGACGATACCCCCATGTTCGACCCCGACGAGCTGGACGAGATCCGCGAGGCGAAAGCCGAGTGGGAAGCCGAAGCCGTCCAGCCGACCGTCGACCGGTTCGGCGAGCGCAAGGAGACGTTCACGACGGACACCGAGGGGCACGAGGTAGACCGCCTGTACACGCCCGCAGACGTCGCCGACCTCGACTACGAGGCGGATCTGGGCTTCCCGGGTCGGGAGCCGTACACCCGCGGCGTCTACTCGACGGGCTACCGAGGCCGTCTCTGGACGATGCGGCAGTACGCCGGGATGGGGACCGCGGAGGAGACCAACGAGCGGTTCAACTACCTACTAGACGAGGGCCAGACCGGCCTCTCGATGGCGTTCGACCTGCCGACCCAGATGGGGTACGACTCCGACGCCGCGATGGCGGCCGGCGAGGTGGGGAAGACCGGCGTCGCCATCGACTCGCTTTCGGACATGGAGACGGTGTTCGAGGGCATCCCGCTGGACGAGGTGTCCACCTCGATGACCATCAACGCGCCTGCCTCGGTGCTGCTGGCGATGTACATCGCCGTCGGCGACAAGCAGGGCGTCGACCGCGAAGAGCTACGGGGAACCATCCAGAACGACGTCCTCAAGGAGTACATCGCACGGAACACGTTCATCTACCCGCCCGAGCCGTCGATGCGGCTCATCACCGACATCTTCGAGTTCTGTGCGGCGGAGGTACCCAACTTCAACACCATCTCCATCTCGGGCTATCACATCCGCGAGGCCGGCTCGACCGCCGCACAGGAGATCGCGTTCACGCTGGGCGACGGTATCGAGTACGTCGAGGCGGCCATCGAAGCCGGACTGGACGTCGACGAGTTCGCCCCGCAACTGTCCTTCTTCTTCGCGTCCTACAACAACATCTTAGAGGAGGTGGCGAAGTTCCGCGCCGCCCGTCGCCTCTGGGCGAAGATCATGGACGAGCGCTTCGACAGCGAGAACCCCAAGTCGAAGCAGTTGAAGTTCCACACGCAGACCGCCGGGTCGACGCTGACCGCCCAGCAGATAGAGAACAACGTCGTCCGGGTCGCCTATCAGGCGCTCGCGGCGGTGCTGGGCGGCACGCAGAGCCTCCACACCAACGGGAAAGACGAGGCCATCGGCCTGCCGACCGAGGAGTCCGTGCGGACCGCCCTGCGGACCCAACAGATTCTCGCCCACGAGTCCGGCGCGGCCGACACCATCGACCCCCTCGCCGGGAGCTACTACGTCGAGTCGCTGACCGACGAGCTAGAACGGGAAGCCCGCAGCATCATCGAGGACGTGGACGAACGCGGTGGAATGCGCCGGGCCATCGAGAACCAGTGGGTCCAGCGCCAGATTCAGGACGTGGCCTTCGAACGCCAGCGCGAACAGGAGGCCGGCGAGCGCATCATCGTCGGCGTCAACGAGTACGAGGTCGAGGAGGAGGGCCAACAGGACATCGAGGAGGTCGACGAGGCCGTCGAGGCCGCCCAGCAGGAGACCGTCGCCGCCGTCCGCGAGGAGCGAGACGACGAGGCGGTCGAAGACGCGCTACAGGCTCTCGCCGACGCCGCGGCGGGCGACGAGAATCTCATGCCCTACATCGTCGACGCGGTGAAAGCCTACGCCACGACCGGCGAAATCTGTGACGTGCTGCGGGACGTCTTCGGCGAGTACCAGCCCGGATCCTCGATGTAGGCGGCTTTCGAATCGAAGGTTTTCCACGGCGATCTGTTCAACATCGTAACAGGAACCGCATTGAACGTGGAGCGTGTCCTTCTAGGTATGTCTCCGAATCGATACGCTGGCGGTGTCCGACCGTGACCGCGACCGAACGAGATAGCCGACTCGTCGTCCTCGTGTTGCTCGTCCTCCCGGCACTCGCGATGGGATTTGGCATGATGGGGTTCGGGATGATGGGCGGCGGGATGTGGGGCGGTGGCGGGATGTGGGGTGGGACCACATCGGGATGGATGTGGCTCGTCGGTCTCCTGTTCCAACTGCTCTTCCTCGCGGCCATCGTCGGCCTGGGCTATCTCGTCTATCGGGCGGTCACCGGCGGTGACGGCGGCCGAGACGCGGCCGTCGCGGAACTCCGGAGAGCGTACGCTCGCGGTGACCTGAGCGACGAGGAGTACGAGCGACGGCTCGAACGGTTGCGCGAGGAGTGACAGCGGGACAGAGACTTATACGTCGGCCGGACGAGGGACCGAACATGCAGTTCGACCACGCCGGCGTCGCCACCGACGACACCGATACGCTGGCGGCGCTGTACGAGACCGTCTTCGACGCACCGGTCGCCCACGAGGAAGAGTTCGACGGGCTACGAGTGACGTTTCTGGACCTCGGAAACGGCTACTTCGAACTCCTCGAACCACTCCCGGACGCCGAGGGAGCGATTCCCCGCTACCTCGACCGGAACGGGCCCGGTCTCCACCACGTTGCCCTCGCGACCGAGGACATCGCGGCCGCGTTGGAGACCGCCCGCGGCGCGGGCGTCGACCTCATCGACGAGACACCGCGAGAGGGGGCGTGGGGCCACGACGTCGCGTTCTGTCACCCGGCGTCGACTGGCGGCGTCCTCGTGGAGTTCGTCGAGCACTGAGACAGTCAGTCGAGTCGGTCAGGCCGCGTCGTCGGCCGCTGTGTCGTCGCGCTCGCCGTCGAGTTCGTCGCCCCGGTCGCGCGCTTCGAGGAACTGCTTCCAGAGGCGTTCGGCCCCCTCGGTCATGTGTTCGGGTGGCTCGGCGAACCACGCCGCGCCGACGAGTTCGGACTCGTCTACGTCTATCGACCCGCTCGCGTACTCGGCCCGGAAGTAGACGTCGAGCGTGTGGACCGAGCCTTCGGCGTCGGTGTCGGGGTAGTACTTTCGGTGGAACACCTCGTCGACGTCCTCGATGGTCCCGCGGACGCCAGTCTGCTCGGCCATGCGACGGAGCGTGGTTCCCTGCATGGACTCGTACTGCTGTCCCTCGCCACCGCCCGGGAGCGCCCACAGGTCGGCCCCGCGGCCCAGCACCATCAGCACGCGGTCCCGCGTGTCGTGACCGGCCTGTTCCGGGATGTTCTCGCTCAGCTCCGGAAACGTCTCGCCGTCACGGGTGAGGAAGGCGACGCTGTTGCCGTCGTAGCCCGTGCTGTTCGTCGCGGCGAACACCTCCGCGTAGTCGCCGGCCGAGAGTTCGTACGTCTCCTCGGTCACCGGCAGGTCGCCGTACATCGCCCGGAGGTCGTCGAGTTTCCGCTCGACGTTGATCTGGTTTACCTTGTCGATGACGTTCTCGCCGGCCTCGGCGGCCTGCTCGGCCGGGTCCGACCCGAACTGCTCGTCTGTGTCGGCTGCCGGTTTGTCGCCACCCACGTCCTGCGTGCCGTCGTCCCCAGTCATACGTTGGACGTTCCCGTGGACGCCGATAAATGGACCGGTGCCGTCAGATGAAAAGGAACTTGTCCGTCGGCGGTGTCGCCCCCGGTATGAAAGCGATAGTCCTCGCCGGTGGGTACGCGACGAGACTGTGGCCGGTCACGAAACACCGGCCCAAGATGCTCCTCCCGGTGGGCGACTCTACAGTCATCGACCGCATCCTCGCTGACTTAGAGTCGGACGATCGCATCACGGACGTCTTCGTCAGCACGAACGAGCGGTTCGCCGACGACTTCAAGGACCATCTCGCGGCGAGTTCCTATCAGAACGTCTCCCTGACGGTCGAAGAGACCAACGAGGAAGACGAGAAGTTCGGCGTCGTCGGGGCGCTGGCCCAACTCGTCGACCGCGAAGGACTCGGGGACGAGGACCTGCTTGTCGTCGCCGGCGACAATCTCATCAGCTTCGACATCTCGGCGTTCATCGACCACTTCGAGCAGTACGGGGACCCGACGCTTGCGGCCTACGACGTCGGGTCACTAGAGAAGGCGAAGTCCTACGGCCTCATCGAGACGGAGGGCGACGAAGTCGTCGACTTCCAGGAGAAGCCCGACAATCCGAAGAGCACGCTCGTCTCCATCGCCTGCTACGCCTTCCCGGCCGACGCCATCCGCTTCGAGGAGTACCTCTCGGAGGGCAACAACCCCGACGAACCCGGCTGGTTCATCCAGTGGCTCGTCGGGAACGGGACCGTCCGCTCGTTCACCTTCGACGAGGCGTGGTACGACATCGGCACCCCCGAGAGCTACCTCGAAGCCGTCGGCTGGGAACTCGAAGGCGAGAACGTCGTCGCCGAGGACGCCACCATCGAGAACACGACGCTGGGGGACAACGTCCACGTCCTCTCCGGCGCGGAGGTCGTCAACTCCAGTCTGGACAACACGGTCGTGTTCCCGAACGCGACCATCGTCGACGCCGACATCCGGAACTCTATCATCGACAAGGACACCCACATCGAGAGCCTGGATCTGGCCGGCGCGCTCATCGGCGCACACACGCAGTTGACCAACGGCGGATAGCGCTGCCGACTCTTTTCACGCCCCGGTCTCGAACAGCGTCGTCGCCAGTGCGCCAGCGAGCGCGACGCCCGTCGAGACGGGGACGCTCGTCGTCGCGGCGTCGACGTCGTCGGCCCACGCCTCGTACTCCTGTTCGTCGGCGAAGACGTGGACGTAGCCACACACCTGTCGATAGATGCGCTCTAGGGTCGGGTCCGCGTCGGGATCGACGTGATCGGAGACACCCAGCGAGACGACGGCGTCTGCGTGCGACCGGGCGATGCCGTCGGCTGCGATACCGATCTCGACCGTCTCCTCCCGGACTGGCGTCGTCGACCGAACCGTCCCCGGTTCGTCCCGCAGAAACGGGACGACGAGCGGGTCCAGCACGCAGACGTACTCCTGTCGGTGGTCGGCCCCGACGAACGCGTGGCGACCGTCGTCGGTCGTACAGAGGTCGTCTGCGGTCGGATTTCGGCCGTCCAGCGCCCGCTTGACTGCCCGCATCTCGGCGACCCACTCGGCGGCCGTCTCGGGCGGGTCCGACCCGAAGAGGGTTCCGAGGTTCGCCGCCACGTCCGGCGGGAGGGCGAAATCGTCGAGATCCAGTTCCAGTCCGAGGTCGTCGGTGTCGATCATGTCGTCTGCCATTGCACTCTAGCTTTGCAATGCGAAGTTATTAAGCTGTGAAGTCCAAAGTGATAGAGTACGTCCACGGAGACGAAGCTATGGAAGGATTCGACTGTGCCACCGACGACCCGCGGTGTTACTGCCTGCTCTCGGACGTACTTGACCTGCTCGGCCGAAAGTACGTGATGGACGTCGTCTGCGTCGTCGCCGTCCACGGGACGGTGCGGTTCGGGACGCTCGAAGCCCACATCCCGGAAGCGAGTACGTCGACGCTGTCGGCCCGCCTCGACTCGCTGGAAGACGCCGGCCTGCTCACCAGAGAGCAGTACGACGAGATTCCGCCACGGGTGGAGTACGAACTGACCGACGACGGCGCGGAACTGGCCGAGCGGCTTCAGCCAGTGCTGGAGTGGGCACAAGAACGAGATTCAGGGACGACCTGAGTCAGCTACTCGGCCAGCCACGCGTCGGTGACTTGTAGCGTTCCCCGAGTCCCGTCCCACTCCGTCTCGGACTCCAGTTCGATGCGCCTGTCCATGTGGGGTCCGTCGGTCACCAGTGTCTCGAACTCCCCTGCCGTACCTTTTTCGTCGTCGGGTTTCCTCGCGCCGAGGGCGCTGCGGGAACCACTCCTCGAAAAATCTACGCTAAAAAGGCCGGCCACTCGTTCGCACGGCTCACTCGTGGCCGGTTCGGCTCACTCCAGCCACGCGTCGGTGACTTGTAGCGTTCCCCGAGTCCCGTCCCACTCCGTCTCGGACTCCAGTTCGATGCGCCGGTCCATATGCGGCCCGTCGGTCACCAGCGTCTCGAACTCGCCGCCTTCGCCGAGGATGTGGACGCCGTACTCGTCGTTGAGCGCTTCGAGTTCGTCGAGTGCGTCGGCGTCGAGGCGTCGACCCAGCCACGACTCGTCTAAACCGTAGGCGGCGACGCGGATGATGCGAATCTCGAACCCGGCGTCGAGCATCGCGTCGGCGAGGTCACGGGGGTTCTCCTGCCAGAGCGGGGCGAAGACGTTCGCTTCGAGACGTTCGGCCATCGCCTCGATGCGGGTGGTCTGGTACTCGCTCTCGACGGCTCCGGCGGTGATGCCGCCCACGCCGTCCGGCAGGTCCGCGTCGAGTTCGCGCAGGGCGGCTTCCAGCGGTTCGAGTTCTTCGTCGCCCTGCCGGCCCGAGTCCGCGACGTCGTCGGCTCCGAAGTCGTCGGGTTCGACCTCCAAGAGCGGGATACCGATGCTCTCGGCGGCCAGTGACGCCAGCCGCGTCGCCGGGACGTGGTACATGTAGGAGTCGCCCTCGGGGTGGACCGTCACCAGTCGTTCGACGGGATAGCCACGTTCGAGGGCCCGATACAGCGCCCACGAGGAGTCCTTGCCGCCGGAGAACAGCGAGACCCACGCGCCGTCTGTCATGGCCGTCCGTAGCTCTCGACCGCCTAAATCGCTGTCTATTCGGCCAGTTCCTGCTCGATGTCGGACTGACTGACGTAGGCGGCGACGCGGACGCCGACGAGGCTGATGAGGATGCCGGCGAGGATGAAGATGGCGAGGCGAGTGCCCGCGTCCATCGGAAAGCCGTTGATCTCGACGATGTCGAAGTTCATAGAGGGGACGTGAAACGAACCGAAGACGCCGGCCCGTTCGAGGAAGTACGCCGAGAAGCCGCGGACGACGAGACCGACGGCGACCGCACCGAACGGGAGGTTCACGTACGCGCTTCGGACGCCGTCTCGCTGGAGGAGTTCGTCCAGTAACCGACCCAGCGAGGCAGCGAGCGCCGCCGCCGTCAGCCACGGAACGCTCTCGAAGAGGAACCGGTTGGCGAGGATGAATGGGCTAGTCGACCCGACCGAGGAGATCTCCAGTGCGCCGGCGAATATCCCGACGACGGAGAGACCGGCGGCGACGACGTAGGTGACGAGCGACACCTGCCCGGAGTACAGGGCCTCGCGAATCTGGCCCGGCAGGCGCGAGAGGTAGGTGTCGATACCCAGCCCTTTGTAGATGAGGAACACGCCGAGGGCGGCGGCGATGGCGCCGACGGTGATAGTGGTGCTGTCGGCGACGATGAGCAAGACCGGGAACGCGAGCAACGCCAGACCGAGGGGGACCAGCACCGTTTTGCGCAGTTCCTCGTCGGCGAGGAACTGCTTGAGGAGGTAGTACGTCGACTCGATGTCGCGGGCCTGTCGGACGACGACGCGGTCGACGGCGTCGACGCGGACGCGACTCTCGATAATCGGGACGAGGCGCTCGTCCTCGGCGCTGTCCACGACGACGACGGCCGATTCGGGGTCGTACTCGGCGACGAGGTCCTCCGTCTGGTCGGCTATCCGACGGTCGGTCCCGACCGAATCCCCGCCGCCACCGACCACCGCGACGACGGTGTCGTCCCCGTCGGCTTCGAGGTCGTTCGCCACGCGAAGACCTTCGAGCAGGCAGTTGATTCGGCTGTCCTCGGGGTCTACGATACCGGTCTCGGTAATCATCGACTCGACGGCGTCGCTCCCGACTACCGGGCACTCGTCCGCTACCGGGCTGTCCCGATCGATACACACCACCAACGTGGTCACAGTTGCCGAGAGTGGGTCGGAGGGTAAAAAACCCTCGCGCGACTCAGCGCCGGAAAGAAAGGCCGTCGACGTCACCGCCGACCGTACTCGCAAGGCCGGCACCGAACGCGAAGGCGACCCGCTGGGCGCCCCCGCGGAGTCGCCCCATCAGCCCCCGTTCGGGTTCGAACTCGGCGACCGTCACGGTCTCGCCGAGGTGTGTTTCGAGGCGGTCCTCGATGTCGTCTCGGGTACCGATATCGTCGACGAGCCCCCGTTCGTGGGCCTCGGTCCCGAGGAAGATGCGGGCCTCGGTCTCTCTGATGGTCTCGTCGTCCATCTCGCGACCCGCTGCCACCGTCTCGACGAACTGGTCGTAGTAGTCGTCGACGATGCCTTGCAGGTACTCGCGTTCGTCGTCGGTCATCTCCTTCAGCGGCGTCCCGGCGTCCTTGTACTCGCCGGCGGTGAACTGCTCGTAGGAGAGGCCCGCCTGATCGGCGAGGTCCTTGGCGTTGACCCGAGAGCCGATGACGCCGATAGAGCCGACGATAGATCCCTCCCGCGCCCACAGTTCGTCACACCCGGCAGCGATGTCGTAGCCGCCGCTGGCACAGACGTCGGTGGCGTAGGCGACGGTCGGGCCGTCGAAGCGCTCCGCGGCGAGACGGATGTCCTCGCTCGGGACGATCTGGCCACCGGGCGTGTTGAGTTTCAGGAGGAGCGCCTCGGCGCCCTTGTCCTCGTCGGCCCGCTCTATCTGCTCGACCACGTCGTCGGCGCTGGCGCCGGTCGGCGGACTCGCGATGCCGCCACCGCCGTCCCGCGTGATGGGCCCCTCGACGGCGACTTCGGCCACGTTGTGGGCCGGGACGAGCGACCCGGCCGCGTTGCTCCCGATGCGGGCGGCGACGACCACCGTCACCAGCACCAGTACCACACCGAGGAGTTCGGCGAAGTCGTCGGGCACGACGACGAAGACGACCCAGCCGAGCAGTACCGCGACGACGACGACGGCGAGGACGATGCCGCCGCGTTCGAGTGCGTCGGCATCCACCATTACTGATACATCCCCAGCGGTCGAGCGCTCGTGCTCTCCTCGTCGGCCTGTTGCATCTGCTCTGCCAGCCGCTCTTTGGCCTTGCCTATCTCCTCGGCCTGTTCGACGAGCGCCTCCGTGTCCACCTCGAACGATCCGAGCGGGCCGATAGCGGTCGTCAAGAGCGCTCTTGCGGCTTCGGGGTCCGGGAACTGCGGGTCGGCCTCGACGATGAGGCCGACGCCGGTCAGGCCGACGCGCTGGGCCTCGTGGACCAGCGCTCCCGTCGGCCCGGTGACCGCCCCGGACTCGGTGGGTACGCTCACGTCGGCGTCCTCAAGCAGTGCTGCCCCGTCACCGGTGGCGACGCCGTACACCTCGGGGACGTCACCGCTTTTCTCCGCGGGCATCCCGCTGAGGAATATCGGCGTCACGTCGTGGCTGACGAACCAGCCGACGATGCAGGTGGCGAACTCCTCGGCCGCCGACGGCGAGACGGGCGCGTCGCTCTGGAGGACCAGCAGGTCTCGGTCCTCGTCGGCGTAGATGCGCACCGGCGCCTTGACCGTCGGGTCGCCCTCGCTGTACACCGCTATCTCCGGAAGGCCATCACAGTGGGCCGTCCCGTAGTGGACCATGTCGTAGGCGTCGACCAGATGGTCGGCCGCTATCTTGCCGACCAGCCCCACCCCGGGGAGCCCCTCGACGAGTGTCGGCTCGTCGAGTTCGACGTCGTCCCGATGGACCTGTATGTGTGCCATACCCCGAGAGAGGACCGCCGTCGGCTTGAAAGGCAGGGCTACTAGAGCGTTACTACGCTGGATTTCTCGCGAGTACGACCGGCGACAATAACCAGAAAGCCCCGGCGTGCTACCCTCCCGCGACTCGCTGTGCGCTTCCTTCGCTCAGTGCAGTGCTTGCGTCGTCGGGGTTCGCGTAGCACGCCGCCCCTTTCAGTCCCACCCGATGCTGGATTGTCAGCCAGCATGGACGGGACTGAACGAGCGGGTTCTGGCTGTGTGAGACGGCGACAGCACCGGCGGCTGTCCGAGAAACCACCGTTCCTAGCTTCGAAACCCACAAACAGACCCCCGACGAACCACGGGCCAATGGAACCCATCGAACGGTATCGCCCCATCGTCGACGACTGGGAGGCGTTCCGGGCGGCCTGCGACCGGCCGCTCCCGTCGGCGATCCGGGTCAACACCATCAAGGCCACCGTCGCGGACGTGCGGACGGCCTTAGACGAGGCCGGTGTCGCCTACGATCCAGTGGACTGGCACGACCTGCTGTTCGTCCTGCCCGAGGACTCGCCGGGCCGGAACTGGCCGTACTTCCACGGATGGATTCACGGGCAAGAGGAGGTGTCGGCGGTGCCGGCCACCGTCCTCGACGCCCGGCCCGGCGAGCGGGTGTGGGACGCCTGCGCCGCGCCCGGAACCAAGACCACCCAGTTGTCGGCCCAGATGGACGACACCGGCGAGGTGGTGGCGACGGACAACAACCTCGGGCGCATCTCGGCGCTGCGGTCGAACACCGAACGGTTGGGCGCGACGAACGTCGCCGTCACGCACGAGGACGGCCGCAACCACTCGCTGAAACCCTTCGGTGGCGAGGAGTACGACCGAGCGCTCGTCGACGTCCCCTGCTCCTGTGAGGGGACCATCCGCAAGAACCGCGACGCCTTCGACGACTGGTCGCTCTCGCACGTCGAGGGCATCTCGGGCGTCCAGAAGGGCATCCTCACGCGGGCCGTGCAGGCCACGAAACCGGGCGGGACCGTCGTCTACTCGACGTGTACGTTCGCCCCGGAGGAGAACGAGGCGGTGCTGGACTACGCGCTGGCCGAGGAAGACTGCAGAGTCGTCGACTACGACCTCGACCTGACCCACCGCGAGGGCGTCACGGAGTGGCAGGACGACGAGTTCGACCCGAGCGTGACGAAGGCAAAGCGCATCTACCCCCACCACAACGACACGGGCGGGTTCTTCTGTGCGAAACTGGAGGTGACGGGATGAGCAACGACAGCACGCAGTTCACGCGCTTACCGGAGACGGCCGACGAACGCGAAGACGAGGGCCGCGCGACCCGCGAGGAGGTGCTGGACTTCTGGGCGGAGCGCTTCGGCGTCCCGCCGGAGACGTTCGCCGACCACACCTTCTGGGAACGCGGCGCGGGAAAGATATGGTGCTACCGCGGCGACCCGCCGTCGCCCGTCGACGTCGAGGGACTGGGGATGGCGTTCCTCCGAACGCGACAGGAACACTGGAAACCGACGCTGGAGGCCGTCCAGCGCTTTGGCGACCACGCGACGAAGAACGTCATCCTCCTCTCAGAGGGCGAGGCCACGGCCTTCGCGGCCGGCCACGATCAGGAACTCGACTGGGAGGGTGACTGGGGCTACCTCGTGGTCACCCACGACCTCGCGGGGCGAGTCGAACCCATCGGTGTCGGCCTGTACGTCTACGGGGAACTGCGGTCGCAGGTCCCGAAAGGGCGGCGGCGGGACCTCGACGACGATAGTAACAATTGAAACGATTCACACACCGACCGCACCGCCGTCGTGCGGTCGGGTGTGCATTGATTTTCGATGGCTACTATAGATCACTGCTGGTGGTGGACGGGGAACGCCACCTCGACGGTCGTCTTGTACTCCGTTATCTGTCCGTCCTCGACGGTCGCCGTCCAGTCCTCGATTTCGACGCCGTGGATGTCCTCGATGGTCTCGCTGGCCTGTGCGACCGCCTCGTGGGCCGCGTCCTCCCACGATTCGGTCGACGTGCCCAGCACCTTGACGATCTTGACTGCTGTCATGCGGTCCCCAATCGAGAAGGGGGCGACTTAGCTATGCTTCGGCTATCGGCGACCCCGAAGGGTAGGCCGGTGTTAGCCGCGTCCGGGACCGACCCTACTCACTGGCACCGTTCTCGCCGGAGCCGTCCGCCCGTTCTCGGACGGTCCCGCCGCTCAGGCCCGTCCACGCCACGCGGTAGCCGAGGCGTGCGAGGACGGCGCTGTCGTCGTCGACGCCGTACTCGTCGAGGACCACTTGGGCGTCCGAGAGGGACATCCCCGCCTCGATTTCGTCGCCGAGTACGTCGAGGACGCTCGGCCGGATCAGCGTGCGCCCGACGCGTTCGTGGGCCGGGAACGACTTGTCCTCGACGGCGTCCTCGCTGACGCCGTACTCCGCAGCGAGGGCGGCGAGCGACACAACGTCGGCGTCGGGCCGCAGTTCTTCGGGGATGTCGGCCGCGCTCTCGGCGACGAGTTCCGACTCGTAGGGCCGGAGGGCGTCCCGAACGTCCTTGACCCGCACCGTCCCCGAGTACGGAATCGCGCGGTGGTCCCGCGCTTCGATGGCCTCGCCGACGCCCAGCGACTCGTCGACGGCGACCAGCATCTCCACGTCGTCCATCGCGTCGAGGCGGTCGAGTTTCTTCGCGACGTACTCGGGCGTCCAAAAGCCCATCACCTCGAAGAAGACGCGGAACGGGGCGTCGGGGTCGGTCGTATCGCGGACGGTGGCGTCGCCGCCCGGTACCCACTCGAAGGCGAAGTCCGGGACGACGACGTGTTCGCCGGCCGCGAGCGGTTCGGGTTCACGAACCAGCCGCCAGTCCAGCCCGAGCGCCGAGAATCGAGCGGCGAAGTCCGCCTCGACGCCGCTGTCGTACGTGACCTCGGCCACGGGGTCGGTGCCGGGTGCGGAGACGTCGACGTCCGAGAGGCGGAGTTCGCGCTCGGTCCCCCGGTCGTCGATGGTCGCGGTCAGGTCCCACTCGGCGGCGTTGATCACGGTCCGGAGAAGGCGCGCAAAGCGGGTTCCGTACCGGCGCGTGTTCGAGAACAGCGCGTCCGGGCCGGTGATTATCACTTCACGGCCCGCCGGCGTCTCGCGTATCTCGTACATGAGACGGAGGCGTTTCACTGCGGAGACGAGCGCTTTCGGATCCGACGATCGAACCCGGACCTCGGTGGCGTCGAACAACGCCGTCTGGGCCAGCGAGAGGTTGTACTGCGTGACGAGTTCGGCCGGCGTCCAGCGTGCGTCCACCGCCGCGAGCACCTGCCGGTCCGCTAAATCGGCGTACAGCGACGACTCCGTCGCGTCGGCGTCGACACCGAGTCGGTCCGCCGCCCGGTCGATGGCCGCCGCTCGCTCCGCTTCCGTGACGACGCCGACGGCTTCTGCCGCCTCGAACACCCGTTTGCGTGCCCGTTCCGGCGGGACCGCCGCCCGCGTCTCGAAGGTAGCTTCCCGTTCGACGAGTTTGGCGACCCCCCGGACGAGTTTGAAGTCCTCGGCCTCGCCTTCGAGGTCCGCCAGCGCCGCCTGCAGGTCCGCCCGCGTCTCGCCGACGTGGCCTTGATACACCCCGAGGACGCGGGCGGCGAGTCGCTCCCGCGACTCGTCGGCGAACTGTGGGTGGTAGCCGCCGCCGGCCCGGGAGACGCGCAGGAGGTCCTTCGTCAGCACGACGGACACTCCGGCACCGACGGACAAAAACGCCCCGTGTCACTCGGTCGCGTCTCGGGTCATCGAGCGGTCTGCCGGTCGACGAACGTCACCTCGACGCTCGACTCCTCGGCGATGGCAGCCGTGACCGCCGCCTCCAGTCTGGTTGCCAGTCTGGGATACGCCGTGTCGTCGGGCCGACTCACCTGCACCGTGACCTCACGGTCGAACCTGTAGACGCTGACGCCGCCGAAGCGGGTCCGCACCGACAACAACCGGAGGTCCTCGTACGACTCGTCGGCGAGCGTCTCCTCGACGGCATCGTTGACCGACGTCTCGACCTGCATCTGTCGCACCGTCACGGTGCTCGCACCCGCAAACGTCGCCAGCAGGACGAGCAGCGCCATCACGGTGGGCGCGTACTGCCGGACCGTCCCGAGATTCGGCCACCCGTGTCCCCAATCCCGAGGTCGGAATCCGAGGCCCCAGAGGACGAGAAAACCAGTGAGGTTGATAGACGCGGCGTTCACCAGCAGGAGGATACCCGCCCCGAGCGCCACCGCGGGGAGGCCCCACGCGATGCCGACGCCGACGGCGGCCGCCGCGGGGATGAGCGCCGCGGCGATCATGACGCCGACGAGCGAGACCGGCAGCGCTGTCGCGAGGCCGACGGCACCGGCGGCCCCGGCACACAGCCCGACGGCCAGCGAGAGGAATCCGGGGGAGATGCGCTGCGCTATCTGCTGGACCGTCGTCACGCGCAACTGACCGGGGACGAACCCGGCGTGCCGCACGAGAAATCCGAAAGTAGCCGCGCTCGCCACCGCAAGCAACAGTCCGAGTAGCTGGTCGCGAAACCCCTCTTTCACCAGCAGTCGGTCGTCGAGCGTCGTCCCGACGGCGGCGATGAGCGCCGACCCGACCTGCGGCGCGATGACCATCGACCCGACGACGATAGCAGGCGAGTCCAGCAAGAGGCCGGCCGTCGCGACCACCGCGCTCAGGATGGTCATTCCGTAGTACGTGACGGCCCCGGGGTTCATCCCGACCGCACGGCCACGGAGTTCGTCGTGGGAGATGCGGTCCGCGTGACTCTCCGCCGCGACGGACTGGTCCGGCCGGGCCGTCTCCGCGGTGGCGACGACGGCGTAGCGGTCGGGGTCCAGCCCCGCCGATTCGAGTTCCTCGAACACCTCGTCGACGGCCTCTGGCGGAATCGGGAACTGGATGAGCGACGCCTCACCGCCGGCGCTCTCCTCGTCGGTCTGTACGTAGCTTATCTCGCGGTCGTCGAGCACCGCCCGAACGGTGTCGAGGTCGCCGTCTTCGACCCGTATCTGTATCAGGCGCACCGCTCGCGCCTCCACAGGACGGTCTGTGCCAGAGAGAACAGAGACTGCATCCAGCCGAACAGACCGGCCCGAAGCCGTTATTTATGCAGCCCTTAGGCAACCGTGACTCGGCTTACCGATTCCACAGCGGTGTGAGTGGGCCTAACGGCGCCGACGCGCGACCCGTTCCTCGGCGGTCGCCTCCGTGACGAGTTCGTACAGCAGCGCCCGTCCGCCGTCGACCTTCGGTCGGAGAACTCGGCCGAGACGCTGGGTGAACTCCCGCTCGGACCCGCTCCCCGAGAGGACGACGGCGACGTTGGCGTCGGGGACGTCCACGCCCTCGTCTAAGACGTTCGCCGTCACCACGCGAGAGTACGTCCCGTCGCGGAACCGCTCCAGAATCTCGCGGCGCTCGCTCGCGCCCGTCTCGTGGGTGATGGCCGGCAGGAGGAACCGTTCGGAGAGACGGTAGACGAGGTCCGTGTAGGCGGTGAAGACGATGACGCGGTCGTCGCGGTGTCGGTCGAGGATGTCGGCCAGTCGGTCGACCTTCCGACGGGCGTTCATCATCACCTCGCGGGCGCGTTGCTTCGCAAGCAGGGCCTCCCGGGCCGCGGGGTCGGTGCCCGAGCGCTTGACGAGTTCCTGATAGTCACTGCCCGAGCGCAACTGGATGTTCGACCGTTTCAGGTAGTCCGTGAACGTGCCCTGTTCGGCCTCGTAGCGTTCCCGTTCGTCGTCGGTGAGTTCGACCTCGACGCGTTTGATGTCGTAGTCGGCGAGGTGGTCGCCCGCCAGTTCGTCGACCGAGAGGTCGTAGACGAGGGGGCCGACCAGTTCCTCGACGACCTCGTGGGCGCCGTCGGGGCGTTCGAACGTCGCCGTGAGGCCCATCCGCGCCGGCGCGGCCAGCAGTCGGGCGATGTCGCGGTACCCCTCGCCGCCGAGGTGGTGGACCTCGTCGAAGACGACGAGGCCGAACCGGTCGCCCAGTTCGTCGGCCCGGAGGTACGCCGAGTCGTAGGTGGCGACGGTGACCGACTCGACGCGCTGTTCGCCGCCGCCCAGACGGCCGATAGGGCGGTCGAACTCCCGTTCGAGTTCGCGCTGCCACTGCTCCAGTAGGTCGATGGTCGGGACGACGACGAGCGTCGGGGTGTCGAGTGCCACCATCGCGGCGATGCCGACGACCGTCTTCCCGCTCCCGGTCGGGAGTTCCAGACAGCCACGGTCGCCGGCCTCGCGCCACGCCGACAGCGCCGCCTGCTGGTACTCGCGCAGGTCGTACGTCGTCGAGAGCGAGAGGGAGTCGGTGTCGAGGACGCGGTCGGCGTAGTCGACTCCGCTGTTGGCTACCGCGGCCCGGAGTTCCGCGTAGCGGTAGGCCGGGGCCCGGGCGCTCTTCGACCGGTCGTCACGCTCGACGCCCGGCAGGCCCGGTGGCACGTCCCCGTCGAGTCGGACGGTGCCCGACTCGAAGGTCAACTCCAGCACGGACTGCGGTTCGTCGGGGTCGCCGATAACGGTTTCGCGGCGTCACCGACGGCCGGCGACGACGGCGTTGAGGAGTGCGCCCGCGAGGACGAGCGAACTGCCGAAGAACAGCCACGTCACGAACAGGACGACCGCACCGAGCAGTTCCGAGACAGTGCGCGGTCCGACAGCGAGGTAGAGGTCGAAGCCGAGGCGGAGGAGCTCCCATCCGCCCGCAGCGAGGACGGTCCCGGGCAGCGCCTCCGTCACCGAGAGGTCCACGTCGGGGAGCGTGTAGTACAGCGGCCAGAGGAGGGCAGCGACGACGAGGGCGCGAACGAGCGCTACTGCCGGGCCCGTCACCGTCGTTCCTGTGAGGCTAACGGCGAGGCGAACGCCGAGGACAGCGGCGACGGCCCCGCCGACGCCGACCATCGCTACGAGGCCGTTGGTAAACCGACCGCCGACCGACGACTCTGTCCGGTACACCCTCGCGAACGCGGCGTCCAGTCCTCGGAACAGTCGCAACACGCCCCACAGGAGGACGACGGCACTCCCGATCGAGGCTTGCCACCGACCCGCCGCACCGGTGACGGCCTCCCTGAGCAGGCGAGTCCCCACCGGAGAGAGCGCCGTGCCTGCGGCGCTGACGAGCGCGTCTGCGACAGCTTCGTCCCAGAGTGCGGTCACGGCGGTCATCGTGAGGACGCTGGCGGGGACGAGCGCCACCAACCCGTAGTACGCGAGCGCGGCCGCCGTCAGTCCGAACTCCATCTCGCGACTGGCGAGGACGACACGACGCCCGGTCTCGCGGAGCGTCTCCGGTCGGTCGGGAGCGCCCATACGTCGATGGACGCCCGTCGGTGGTTAGCTATGGTCAGCATACCGCCGCAGCGCCGAATAACGACGCAATTACCCACCTTTACCAGACTGATAACTAATGTCACAGTGCTCGAAGGACCACTATGATCCGTTCTCTGGCCGTCGTCCCGCTTCAGTTCAGTGGCGGGTTCCTCGAGTACGCGCTCGTCTTCCTCGTCCTCGCAGTGATCGCCGGGCTGGCGGGGTTCCGCGGTATCGCCGGCCTGAGTATGAGTATCGCGAAGATACTCGTGGTCATCTTCCTCGTTCTCATGGTCGTCTCGCTGCTCCTGTGAACCACGTTTCACCGAAACAACATCTATAACCCTGTGTCTCGAACTGTCGATATGGACCGGTGGGTCGACCCCGACGAGACTGACCCGGCGACGTGGCGTGGTAGCGGACCACACGAGGACCTCCGACGGGGTGACGACGTCGGGTCCGTCCTCGAACGAGCGGCCCAGACCCCGCTCCCCTACCAGTACGAGGAGGACCGGCACTACAGCGAGGCCGTCGCAGAGATGTTCCGAACGAGTCAGTTCTCGAACGTTCGCGTCGTCTACAACTGCGGGATCGACGCCCACCGGCGTATCAAGGTGCTCACTCGGGGATTGCTCTGGGGTGGTGGCGAGGACCACCAGCGGTTCAAGGCCCAGTACCGCCGCCCGCCGCCGCCGACCGAGACAGTCCCGTTCGGTGAGTACACGGTCTGGACGCGCTTTCAGTACGGACACATCGAGCGAACGGACGACGGCGTGACATTCTCGCCGGGCGACAGCGCACCGGAAGAGAAACTCGAAACGCTGGCGTGGGCCGACCTCTATGAACCTGTCCGGCAGCGACTCGCCGAACTCGAACTCGTCCGGAACCCGCCGTTCGCGAAGTACCGCCTGCAGGAACTCGACGAATGGGAGCAGTACCGCACCCAGTTCCGGTACGCCGCCGACGCGTTCGCGCTGGGTCCGTGACGTTTCTGAATCCTTTTATTCGTGTGACGACTCCTATCGTGTATGACTGAGCAGGACGCCGCCGAGGAGGAGACGCCCCCAAGCGACGACGTTCCGGAGGACGTCGAGGTGGAAGCGGCCCCCGACGATATCGACGCCGACGATATCGACCTCGACGACGTGACCGGAGCGGACGAACCGGCCGTCGAGGAACTGGTCGACCGCGTCGCCGAGTCGGACCCCGAAGACGTGGCCCAAGAACTCGCGGCGCTCCGGACCCGCGCCGACAGTCTGGAGAGTCAGGTCGAAGCCCTCGAATCCGAGACCGAGGAACTCGAAGACAAACTCAAGCGCAAACAGGCGGAGTTCCAGAACTACAAGAAACGGATGGACGAGCGCCGCGAGGAGGAGAAACAGCGCGCGACCGAGGACCTCGTGACCCGCATCTTAGACGTTCGCGACAACCTCGAACGCGCCCTGCAACAGGACGAAGACACCGACATTCGCAGCGGCGTCGAGTCGACTCTGCGCCAACTCGACGACGTCCTCGCGGCCGAGAACGTCAAGGTCATCGACCCCGAACCCGGAGAAGACGTCGACCCGACCCAGCATCAGGTACTCGCTCGCGTCGAGAGCGACGAAGCGGCTGGCTCGATTGCGGACGTACACCGCCCCGGCTACGAGATGGCCGAGAAGGTGCTCCGAGAGGCACAGGTCACCGTCAGTGAGGAGTAGCGAGGGGCGTGCGACCGACGGGAGCACGGCCCTCGAAGGGCGAGCGGGGAACCCAGTGACCCGCGAGGAGTAGCGAGACGCCGACCGAAGGGAGGGGTCTCGAAGCGACGCGGTGAGTGAAACGAACCGCGGAGCAGTAGCAAAGGGCACGAACGCGGTGAGCGGCCCTCGACACGGCGCGGCGGCCCCGCCGTGAGCGCTCTCCCGACGACCGAACGGTCGGATTGCGGTACTTCATATACTCTCCGGTCGCCGCCGTCGTGAGCGTCGAAAACCGCCGGGAGGCGGCCACTCGTCGCGGTTCGTGAGTCAGCCCATCTAGCAACTTTTAACCGGCCGAGTCCGCTATCAGCGGGTAAGATGGCGAGCAACAAGATTCTGGGTATCGACCTCGGGACCACGAACAGTGCGTTCGCGGTCATGGAAGGTGGCGACCCCGAAATCATCGTCAACGGCGAAGGCGAACGGACGACACCCTCCGTCGTCGCGTTCGACGACGGGGAGCGCCTCGTCGGCAAGCCAGCGAAGAATCAGGCCGTTAAGAACCCCGACGAGACGATTCAGTCCATCAAGCGGCACATGGGCGAAGACGACTACTCGGTCGAACTCGACGGCGAGGAGTACACGCCCGAGCAGGTCTCGGCGATGATCCTCCAGAAGATCAAGCACGACGCCGAGGAGTACCTCGGCGACGAGGTGGAGAAGGCCGTCATCACCGTCCCGGCGTACTTCAACGACCGCCAGCGACAGGCGACGAAGGACGCCGGCGAGATCGCCGGCTTCGAGGTCGAGCGCATCGTCAACGAACCGACCGCGGCCGCGATGGCCTACGGCCTCGACGACGAGTCCGATCAGACGGTTCTCGTCTACGACCTCGGTGGCGGGACCTTCGACGTCTCCATCCTCGATCTCGGCGGCGGCGTCTACGAGGTCGTCGCGACCAACGGGGACAACGACCTCGGGGGCGACGACTGGGACCACGCCATCATCGACTATCTGGCCGACGAGTTCGAGGCCGAACACGGTATCGACCTGCGCGAGGACCGACAGGCCCTCCAGCGCCTCACCGAGGCCGCCGAGGAAGCCAAGGTCGAACTCTCCTCGCGCAAGGAGACCCGCATCAACCTGCCGTTCATCGCGACGACCGACGACGGGCCGCTCGACCTCGAACAGAAGCTCACCCGTGCGAAGTTCGAGTCCCTGACCGAGGACCTCATCGAGCGCACCGTCGGCCCGACGGAGCAGGCGCTCTCGGACGCCGGCTACAGCAAGTCCGACATCGACGAGGTCATCCTCGTCGGTGGCTCGACCCGGATGCCCCAAGTCCAGGAGAAAGTCGAGGAGATGACCGGACAGGAACCGAAAAAGAACGTCAACCCCGACGAGGCCGTCGCGCTGGGCGCCGCGATTCAGGGTGGCGTCCTCTCCGGCGACGTCGACGACATCGTCCTGCTGGACGTGACGCCGCTCTCGCTGGGCGTCGAGGTCAAGGGCGGCCTGTTCGAGCGCCTCATCGAGAAGAACACCACGATTCCCACGGAGGAATCGAAGATATTCACCACGGCCCAGGCCAACCAGACGCAGGTCCAGATCCGCGTCTTCCAGGGCGAGCGTGAGATCGCCGAGGAGAACGAACTGCTCGGCGCCTTCGCCCTCTCGGGCATCCCGCCGGCCCCGGCCGGGACGCCCCAGATCGAGGTGTCGTTCAACATCGACGAGAACGGCATCGTCAACGTCGAAGCCGAGGACAAGGGCTCCGGTAACAAGGAAGACATCACCATCGAAGGCGGCGCCGGCCTCTCCGACGAGCAGATAGAGGAGATGCAGGAGGAGGCCGAACAGCACGCCGAAGAGGACGAGGAGCGCCGCAAGCGCATCGAGGCCCGCAACGAGGCCGAGGCCGCCGTGCGCCGCGCCGAGACGCTCATCGAGGAGAACGAGGAGGACATCGACGAGGACCTCGTCGCCGACATCGAGGCGAAGATAGCGGACGTCGAGGAGACCCTCGAAGACGAGGACGCCGACACCGAGGACTACGAGGCGGTCACCGAGGCCCTCTCCGAAGAACTGCAGGAGATCGGCAAGCAGATGTACGAAGGACAGGCCCAGCAGGCCGCCGGCGGTGCCGGTGGCGCTGCGGGTGCCGGTCCGGGCGGCATGGGCGGTGCCGGACCCGGTGGCGCTGCCGGCGGTGCCGCGGGCGGTGCGGCCGGACAGGGCGAGGAGTACGTCGACGCCGACTTCGAGGACGTCGAAGAGGACGACGACGAGTAAGTCGTCGTCCTCTTCGGCTCGTCAGAGCTTGCTCTGACGGTGTTTCGAAAAGCGAGTGTAGCGAGGTTTTCGAAAGCGACGACGACGAGTAAGTCGGCGTCCTCTTCGGCTCGTCAGAGCCTGCTCTGAGCGACGAGCGTAACGCGACGACCGCTTCGCCGACCGTCACCCCGTTTTTCGAGCGCTACTCCTCCCCGTGAATCGACTCGCCGCGGAACAGGCGGTGGGCGATAGTGAAGGTCTGTTCTCGTTCGCGGCGGGTCGGGAAGTGCGCCGCGAGATAGCGAGCGGTGGCGATAAGCGGGAGGCGTCGCTCGTCGTTGGATTCCGCGAACGCCACCTGCCGGAACGCGGCCTCGACGTTCTGGAGTTCGTGGAAGCCGGCGTCCTCGCGGAGCAGTCCCTCGCCGAGCGCCTGTTTCAGGGCGTCGACGTCGCCGCCCGCGTCGAAGTGTTCGCTCACGAGTTCGCCGGCCTCGTTCACCCGGCCCTGTTCGTCGAACGTCGCGAGGAGGTCCGCGCGGATAGTTGCGGGGTCGCGGTCCGACTCACCGGGGGCGGGTATCGGCGCGGCGGGCGTGTTGAGGAAGCGGTCCAGATACACCGACATCGCGCCGTCGAAACAGGGTCTGTACGCGTCGATGGCGTCGGTGCGGGCGGCCAGCGCGTGGGCGGCGTTGGCGTAGCTGAACGTGTGGTGGACCGTGTTCCAGTCGCTGAACTCGTTGCTGGTCGCGAACTGGGCGACGCGACGGGCCGCCGCCAGCGCGACGGCCCGAGTCACCTGTTCGGCCGTCGCGCCCTCGCGGATGGCGTTCCGCAGCGCGTCGAGTACGGTTTCGGGGTCGTCTGCGAGCAACGTCTCGACGAAGTCGTCGGGTCGGTCCCACTCCCGGCCCTCGCCTGCGGCCACGAGGTCAGGGAGGGCGTCGTGCGCGTCGAAACACAGGGCCGCCACGTCGATTGGCTGGCGCCACTGGGACAGTTCCTCACTCCTGCTGGCGTCGGTGAACTGGTCGACGGTCGAGGCGAGGACGTCCTCGGCGTGCGCCCAGCCGACGTGGTCCAGCGTCTCGACGGCCTTGTTCACGAAGTCCAGCGTGTGGCCGGCGTTCATGTAGAGGTGGTCGGTGGCCGCGGCCAGCAACATCTCGATCACGTCCTCGCGGGGTAGGACGGCGGCCGCGGTGCGGAGACAGCGCTCTGCGCCGTCGTCGTCGCGGACCTCACACGTTTCACGGAACCACGACTTGAGGCGGGCCTTCGAGAGGTCCCGATTGCTGAGTTCGTACTGGTCGAAGCGTGGCGGTTCGCCCGAGCAGTCGTCGGCGACTTCGGTGACGCCGACGTACATCGCGCGTAGCTTCTCGTCGTGGGCCACGTCGTCGTAGAGGTTCGCCATCGCGCCGAGGATCGTCAGGCCGCGGCCCCAGCCCATCGAGCGGTAGGTCGTCCCGAAGTCCACGGCGGTTTCGAGCGGCGTCGTGAAACCCTCGCCGAGGTCGTCTACGTTGATGACGGCCTTCGCCGCGACGAGGTCGATGTTCTCCTGCATCGCGTCGGCCAGTCGGTTGCGCCAGTGGGTTTCGGGCGGCACGTCGGGTTCGGGGTCCGGGTGGACGTACACGTCGCCGTCGCGTATCTCGACGGGGAACGTCTGGACGTCGTCGGCCCACAGGTCCAGAGTGTCCCCACAGGCCAACTCGAAGCGAGCGTGGTGCCAGTGACAGGTCAGGAGGCCGTCGTCGACGGTGCCCTTCGAGAGGGGAAACCCCATGTGAGGACAGCGGTTGTCGACGGCGTAGACGGTTCCCTCGTGGTGGAAGAGGGCGATAGACCGGCCGCCGACCTGCGCCAGTTGTGGCGAGTTCTCGGCGAGGTGGGCAAGCGGGAACAGTTCGCGGTAGGCGTCCTCGGTAGCCATGTATGAACAGTCGGCACAGGTGAGTGTAAAGATTCGCTGAGACGAGTGCGTGTTGTCACAGTCGCTTACGCAGTCCCGTCCCCGACGGTGACCGTCCCCAGCGTCGCCGTCCGCTCGTTCGGCGCGCCGACGAGCCGTCCCGTCCAGACGACGGCGACGGTGTCGCCCGATTCGAGGTAGAAGCCGACCGAGCCGTCGCCGTCGAGGTAGTCCCCGTCGCCGTCGCTGTCGACTCGGGGGTCGTCGACGGTGACGGAGTCGCCCGTGGTGACGGGGAACTCGGACGCCTCGTCGGCCCACAGCAGCGTCGTCGTCGCGTTACGGTCGGCGTCGGTGACGACGACGGCGAGTTCGGTCGTGCTGGTGGCGGTCAGTCGGTCGCCGCCAGTGTGAGACACCGTAATCGACCCGGCCTCGGCGTCGTAGGTGCCCTGTACGTCGACGCTGGGAGTCGCCGTCCGCAGGTCGGCGCCGGGGCCCGCAACGAGCGCCGCCAGCCCCGCGATGGCCAGCGCTGCGAGTAGCCAGACCGCGACGCGCTCGACGGTCACGACACCGCGCGTGCCCGACCGGGAGGTCCCCCTCATTGGTGCATCCGTCCAGCGGCACCGAAATAAGCGCCCCGGTCACGCTCCGACGGCGGCCGCACCCGTCGACGCGACGACCAGTACCAGACCCGTTCCGTTGAAGTGGCTGAGTCCAGTATCCATCGCACAACGAATGAGCCAGGACTTCTATGAGATACTGGGCGTCTCGCGGGACGCCTCCGAGGACGAGATTCAGGAGGCGTACCGCGAGAAGGCCCGGGAGTTCCACCCCGACGTCAGCGACGACCCGAACGCCGAGGAGAAGTTCAAGAAGGCGAAGAAGGCAAAGGAGGTCCTCACGGACGACGAGAAGCGCCAGATGTACGACCAGATGGGTCACGAGCGCTTCGAACAGGCCGAGAAGCGCGGCGGCGCCGGCGGTGGCGCCGGCCGCGGCGGCATGGGCGGCGACCCCTTCGGTGGCGGCGCCGGCGGGTTCGACATGCAGGACATCTTCGACCAGTTCTTCGGTGGCGGCGGTCGCCGAGGCGGCGGCAACCGCCCGCAACAGGGCCAAGACCTCCAGACCCGACTGGAGATAGATCTAGAGGAGGCCTACACGGGGACCACGAAGCAGTTGAACATCACGCGTCCGGAGACCTGTGACGATTGCGACGGCAAGGGCCATCCGCCGAGCGCCGACTCCCAGACCTGCCCGGAGTGTAACGGACAGGGCCAGACCACGCGGGTCCAGCAGACACCGATGGGACGAGTCCAACAGACCGCCACCTGTCGCCGCTGTGAGGGTGACGGGACGCTGTACGACGAGACCTGTTCGACCTGCCGTGGCAGCGGCACCGTCCAGAACGACGCGTCGCTGGAGGTGGAGATTCCGCCCGGCGTCGAGGACGGCCAGACGCTCCGGATGGAACGTGAGGGCGCGCCCGGCGAACGCGGCGGTCCCAACGGCGACTTGCTGATACAGTTGTCAGTCCGGGACCACCCTGACTTCGACCGCGAGGGCGACGACCTCTCCCATCAGTACGCCATCTCCTTCCCGCAGGCCGTCTTCGGCGATACGGTCAGCGTACCGACGCTGGACGGCGACGTCGAGATGGACATCCCCGCCGGGACCCAGAGCGGCGAGGTGTTCCGACTGGAAGGCAAGGGGATGCCCCGCCTCCGCCGGCGCGGGAACGGCGACCTCTACGTACAGGTGCAGGTCGTCACGCCCGATAGCCTCAACGAGGAGCAACGCGACGCCTTAGAACAGTTCGCGGAGGCCGGCGGCGAGGAGGTCGACGTCGAGGAAGGGTTCTTCGAGAAACTGAAGAACTCCCTGTAACTGCCTCGGCGGGTCGCGTCGAAGCGATCGATTCCGCGGCGCGGGTTCCGTCTGGCTTTTGTCCGGGCACGCCTAACAGACGCCCATGCAGGTACTCGGCGACCTCGTCGCAGACGGGCGCGGCCGTGACGGCCCCCTCTTTACCGCACCGGAACGGACCGCGCCGTACAGCTACCGGGACTTCTGTACGAACGCCTGGAAGGGCGGGAACCTCATGCGCCACTACGGCGTCCGGAAGGGGACCCGCGTCGCCGTCGTCGCCGGACCGAAGAACCCCGTCGACGGCGACGAACCCGGCTATCTCGGGACCGCTCCGGACCCGTTGTTGGCCGTCCTCGCGGCGACGCTCGACGGCGCAATCGTCGACGTGGACCCGCCGGGCGCCGTGGACGCGACTGCGCTGGTCGCCCCGGCGGCGTGGCTGGACCGCTACGAACTCGGACCGGGGACGAAGGCGCTCGCCTACGGCGGGCCGAGCGACGACCCGACCGTCGCCCAGTTCGAGCGCGAACTGTGGAGCGAGAACCCGCTGCAACCGCCGGGCGACGTCGCGCCCGACGACCCGGCGCTGGCCGGCGAACGAACCTACACCCACGGCGACCTGCTGGCGGCGAGCGAGCGAGTCGTCGCCGAGAACGACCTATCAGACGAGACGACAGTCGCGCTTCGCGCACCCGTCACGACCGCGGGCGCAATCGTGGCCGGCCTGCTCGCGCCGATGCAGGCGGGGGCGACGGTGTTGCTCGGCGACGACGACGCCGACGTGGCCGTCGCTCCGGAAGGCGTCGACGTGCCGGAAGAACGAGTGATTCGACCGAGCGATATCTCAGTGTGAGGCGCGGTACTCCCCGTGTTTGACGCCCAGAAGGAGCGTCACGACGCCGAACACGAGCAGTCCACCCAGCACCATCATCACGGTACTGGTGGTCATCGGACTCATCAACGTGCCGACGGCGAGGACGCCGAAGAGCAAGACGAAGGCGGCGGCGGTCTTTGTCAGGTCGAATTCCATGCCGGTCGAGGGTTGGGGTGGAGCGCGCCTAAACGTTGTCCTCGCGGTCATTCCGTCGGTCGGACGAAGTCCGCGAGCGTCACCAGCAGTCCCAGAACCCACCCGACGGGGAACGAGATGGCGACCCACATCACCACGTAGGCCGCGCCTTCGAGGTCGAACGTCCGGGAGAACAGGTCGGCGAGGCCGACCGGAGCGAGGAGGGTATCGAGCAACCACTGGGCGAGCGCGGTGCTGCCGGGGAGCACGACGGCGGCGAGCGTCTTCGAGAACAGCGCTGCGACCACCGGCGGGAGGAAGATGGCCGTCATCGCGAACGGGTAGGCCAGCGCGACTGTCGTCCCGCGCCCGCCCACCGTACGCGCTCCGACCGCAAGCGCCGCCGAGACGGTCGCGACGACACCCGCGAGACCGATGGCGAGGACGCCACCGGCGACGAGGTCCAGTTCGAACCGCGCCAGCGCGGTGAGCCCGCCCCAGACGAGTACCGAGAGGAGGACGACGCCGACGACGCCCAACCGCGTCGCCGTCCCGTCGATGCGGCGGGTCTGGAACCGGAGGAACGCGCCGAGCAACACGAGGGGGTAGACGAGGCCGATGACCGGGACGCCGATGGCAGACCACAGTCGATACAGCAGCATGCCGAACTGCGAGTCCGGCGTCCACGTGCCCAGTACAGTGTCGCCCGCGTTGCGCTGGCGCGGGTAGACAATCTCCATCCACGTCTCGTGTAACCGCCTGAGGTCGACGCGTATCCCACTGACGACCCCGTCACTCCCGGTAGCCATACTCGCCAGTTTACCCCTCCCACCGTTAAAGGTTTCAGGCCGATACGCCCGTCCTGACAGCCTAACGACAGAGAACCGGTCGGTTCACCGACCGGCGTAGCGACGACGGACGACGTGTGTTTCCGACCCGTCAGTCCCACGCGTCGGGTCCGAACGACGGATCGATGCGCCGGTCGGTCCGTTCGACGTCGTCGATGCGGGCGACTGCCTCGTCCGAGAGGGCGAGGGAACTGCTCGACAGGTTGTCGACGATGTGGTCGCGACCGGTGGCCTTCGGGATCGCCGTGACGCCCTTCTCGCGCAGCCACGCGAGACTGACCTGTGCGGCGCTGACGCCGTGGTCGTCCGCGACGTCGGTGAGAACGTCGCTCTCGAACACCTCGCCGCGGGCCAGCGGCGAGTACGCGACGAGTTCGTAGTCGTACTCGGCGGCGTGGGCCCGGAGTTCTCGCTGGGGGAGGAACGGGTGCATCTCCACCTGATTGGCGAACAGCGGGGCGTCGAGAACGTCCATCGCCTCTTCGACGTGGTGTGGTTCGAAGTTCGAGACGCCGACGTTCCGTATCTTGCCCCGCTCGTACAGTTCGTCGAACGCCGCCAGCGTGCCTTCGGCGTCGTAGTCACCGCTCGGCCAGTGGACGTACAGGACGTCGACGGCGTCGACGCCGAGGTCGTCGAGGCTGTCGCCCACGCTGTCGAGGACGTCGTCGTGCGAGAGGTTCGACGTCCAGACCTTCGTGGCGAGGAAGACGTCCTCCCGGTCGACGTCGGCCGCGGCGATACCGTCGCCGACGGCGGCCTCGTTGCCGTAGGCCTGTGCGGTGTCGACGTGGCGATAGCCGGCTTCGAGCGCCGTCTGGACGCTCGTCGCACACGCGTCCGGGTCGTCGTTCTGCCACGTTCCGAGGCCGAGCATCGGCATGCCGCTCGCTCGCGGAACGCTATCGGTGGTAGAGTCCTGCTGAGACATGTACGGGACCCAAGTGCCTACGCCGGAAAGGAGTTCGGAAAGCGGTCACGGTGGGCGATTGGAAACCGACATATTCACGACGGGGACCGTCCAAACCCGAAGTATGACAGACGGTAGTGCGGACGTGTCTCGCCGGGCGTTCATGCGGACCGCCGCAGGGGCCACCGCGGCCTCCGCTGCCGCGGGGACCGCTACTGCACAGGAAAGCGGCGGAAACAACTCGAGCGACGGCGGTGGCGGCGGTGGCGGTCCGCCGGACTACGGCAGTTGGTTCAGCAACGTCCAGAACTTCGACGGCGAGACGGTCGATGCGACCGGGCAGGATACGGTAACCGTCACTGTCGGCGCGGAAGGCAACGGTGGCGCGTACGCGTTCGACCCACCCGCAGTCCACGTCGACAACGGGGCGACCGTGAAGTTCGAGTGGACGGGCGAGGGCGGTGGCCACAACGTCAAGTCACAGGGCGACGGCCCACTCGACTCCGGGTCGCCCGTCTCGTCCGCTGGCGTCAACTACGAATACACCTTCGAGGAGGACGGAATCTTCAACTACGTCTGTGTGCCCCACGAAGGCCTCGGTATGAAAGGCGCCGTCGTCGTCGGTACCGACTACCCCACCTCGGGCGGCGGTGGTGGCGGCGGCGGGGGCGGCGGGTCTCCGGAAGTCCCGAACGGCGCGAAGACGCTCGGGGTCGCCACCTCCTTCGTGATGGTCGCGACGCTGGGTCTCGCGTACTTTTTCATGCGGTACGGCGGCGACTACGAGACGCCCGACGTCGAGTAATCGACCGGGCGCCGGCCGGACTCAGACCGAGTCCGGCCCCGTCTGAATCGCTAGGTCGACGTCGCGGCGCTCCCCTTCGATATCCGCGACGACCCGCTCGACGATTCGCGTCGCTTCCTTGTGGATCAACGGTTTGACCTTCTCGATGACCCAGTCCAGCGAGACGAGTCGTGGCAGGTCGACGGCGTTCGACGACGCCGAGTCCGGATCGAACTCGATGTGGAGGACGACTCGCGAGGCGACGTCGACGCCGTCCGGCGCCGACACCTCCTCGACGTACCAGTACCCATCGGCGTCGATGTCCTTGACGATACGCCAGTCGATACGCTCGGGTTCGTCGACCCCGGTCACCTCCGAACGCGCGGTGTAGGTGAGCTTCCACCACGAGAACACGAGGTCGTAGTTGGTCCCCGGCGTTCCGTCACCGTCCTGTGTAACCCGGTCGATGTACTCCGAGTAGCGCGCGTACCCCGGGAAGTCGAGCAGGAACTCGTACATCTCCTCGGGGGGCGCATACACCACCGTGCTGACCTCGACTTCGTCCACACGCCCAATGGGGATGGGTTCGGAAGTAAACTTTCGGGCGTGACCGCCATCAGCCGCCGATAATGTTGCCGCAAGATTTCTCGTGCGCATGAGAGAGAAGGAGAAATATTATTATCCTGTATCCGATAGGGGAGAGTACATGAGTGCATCCGACATCCAACGCGTAGAGGACGAGGACGAGGAGTCAGTCGGGTGGGAGGCCATCAGAGACCTGCCCCCGAGCGCGAAACTCGTCGCGAAGGTACTGGAGTACAACGAGACGCTTACCCAGAGCCAACTCGCCGAGGAGACGCTTTTGCCGCCTCGAACGGTCCGATACGCGCTGAACCGACTCGAAGAGGTCGGCGTCGTCGACTCCCGGTTCTCCTTTGCGGACGCGCGAAAGCGCATCTACACGCTCAGTATCGAGTGAGCGCCCCCGCGGCCCGCCACCGGGCGTCGCGTCGAACCCCGGTATCCCCGGCAGCCCCTCTCGAAACAGGGCAACGTTGATTAGTTACCCGCCAGAGACGTTGGATATGAAAGTCGTCCTGATTGGTGTGGGACAGGCCGGTGGGAAGGTCACACAGTCCCTCGCAGAGTTCGACTACGAGATGGGGTTCAACGCCGTTCGCGGCGCGCTCGCGGTGAACACCGCGAGACCGGACCTCCAGAACCTCGACATCGACACAGCCCTCATCGGACAGGACCGGGTGAAGGGCCACGGCGTCGGTGGCGACAACGAACTGGGCGCACAGATAATGCAAGAAAACGCCACGGAGGTACTAGAGAACCTCGACGGCCGCATCACGACCGAGGCGGAGGCCGTCGTCATCGTCGCCGGTCTCGGCGGCGGGACTGGCTCTGGCGGCGCACCGATGTTGGCGCGCGAACTGAAGCGCATCTACGAGATGCCCGTGTACGTCCTCGGCATCCTCCCCGGCAAGGACGAAGGCGGCCTCTATCAGGCCAACGCCGGTCGCTCGCTCAAGACGGCCGCCCGCGAGTCCGACTCGCTGCTCCTCGTCGACAACGACGCGTGGCGCGGGAGCGGCGACAGCGTCGCCGACGGCTACAAGCGAATCAACGACGCCATCTCTCAGCGCGTCGGCCTCTTGCTCGCCTCCGGCGAGGCCGTCGAGGGCGTCGGCGAGAGCGTCGTCGACTCCTCGGAGATCATCAACACGCTCCGTGGCGGCGGTATATCCTCTATCGGCTACGCCAGTGCACAGGCCAGCGAGGACCCAAGCGAGAACGTCAACACCATCACGAGCGTCACCCGCAACGCCCTCCTGACGAGTATGAGCCTCCCGAACGCCGTCGAGGCGGAGTCAGCCCTGCTGGTCGTCGCCGGCGACCCGGAACGACTCTCCCGGAAAGGCGTCGAACGCGCTCGCCGCTGGGTCGAAGACGAGACGGGCAGCATGGAGGTCCGTGGCGGCGATTTCCCGCTCGGGTCGGACAAGATAGCCGCGCTGGTCGTCCTCTCGGGCGTCGAACGGTCGGGCCGCGTCGACGACTTCATGCGAAAGGCCAACGAGGCCGCAAAGTCACAGGGCGGTACCGTGGACCCCAACGAGTTCGACAACGAGAATCTGGATAGCCTCCTGTAACTCCACTTGTTACTTCGTCGGACGGATTCCGGCCACCACTCGTCGCGAAAACGTCGAGAACGGCCGGCCACTCGCTTCGTTCGTCGTCGGTGAGACGGCGGTTCACGTCCGAACCGCTCGATACAGTGGGTCTACAGTAGACTGCCGCCGTCGAACTCGGTCCGTTCGTAGTCCTGTTCTAGCAGTTCCAGAATCGTCGGCGCGATGTCGTAGAGGTCCGCGTCTCGAACGGTGGCGTCGGCGTCGTCGATCAGCAACGTCGCGTTGTCGAACGAGTGCATCCCGTTGCGGGGGCCGACGTCGAAGACGTCCTCGCTGCCCTTGAACCCGGCCTTGAGGTCGAAGCCGTGGTTCGGGACGACGACGAGGTCCGGGGCGATGTCGTCGTGGTCGCCGCGGAACGCCTCCTCGCGGGTGACCACGCGGTCGGCGACTTTGTTGCCGTTCGGGCCTTCGAGGGCCTCGAGTTTCTCCTTGAGGTCGTTCCGAACCGACTCGTACTCGTCCTCGTCGACGCCGCCGTCGGGTTCGCGCCCGTCGAGGTTGATGTAGAACCGGCCGGGGATGAGCGAGTAGGCTTTGGCGTCTTCGCTGATGTCACCCAGTTCGGAGTGGTCCTCGTCCTCGAACTCCAGCCACCCCTCCTGTTCGAGCCACTCGTTGAAGTGGACCTCGTACTCGAGCGTGGTGAAGCCGTGGTCCGAGGCGACGACCATCGTCACGTCGTCGGCGAGTTGCTCGCGGAGTTTGCCCAGATACTCGTCGACCTTCTCGTAGAAGTCGAAGAACTCCTGCTGGTACTCACCGTCCTGCTCGTAGTGTTTGAACAGGAAGTGGTTGACCCGGTCGGTGGTCATGAACACGCCGAAAAAGAGGTCCCAGTCGTCCTGCTCGACGTAGTGTGAGAACGTCTCGTAGCGCTTTTCGAGCGTCTCGTGAGCGTCCTCGATGAACTCCGTCTTGTCCTCGTCGTGACCCAGTTTGGCGTTGACGTCGATGCGGTAGTTCGTCTCTTCGAGTCGGTCGCGCAGTTCGTCGGGGTAGGCGGCCTTGTCGACGCCGGGCGAGAGGAACCCAGAAACCATGCGCTGGACGTTGCGCTGGGGCGGGAACGTCACGGGGACGTTCAGCACCGTCGCGTCTCGACCAGCCTCGGTGACCCGGTCCCAGAGGCGCGTCGCCTGCACGTCCCGACCCATGGGAACGTACGTGTCGTAGGAGCCGACCTCGCGGTCCTGAAAGCCGTAGACCCCAGTCTGGCCGGGATTGACGCCGGTCGTCAGAGCGGGCCAGCAAGCGCTGGACTCGGGCGGCACGATGCTGTCGATGGGGCCGCCGCTCCCCTCGGTCTTGAGGTCGGTGAGGTTCGGGAACACGTCCGGATGCTCGTCGATGAGGCTGTACGGCACGCCGTCGATGCCGAAGAAGGCGACGCGGGGAGCGTCGTCACCTTTCAGACGGTCGAATAGACCCATGCCCGTCGTTAGACCGGTCGGGGACAAGAAGCTTCTTTTCGTGGCTGTGTCACGGACACCGGCAAAACGCTCGCCGTCGCCGTCGCGTCGCTTACCGCTCTGCGTTCTCCGGGACGACTGTCAGGTGGGCGATGCCCGGCGGCGTCGGATCCTCTCGCTCCGCTCCACCACTGGCGTCGGCAAGTGTCGTCTCGGATTGATCGGTCGCCATTGTATCTGTAACACCGGCCGCCATCCTCAAAACATTACCCATGCTCATACATAATCGGCAACGACTGCCGATATTATCGGAGAGCATACGTCCCGTATCCGTCGTGCGCTCTCGACCGACGGGGCTGTCGCTGGCGTGGACGAGGACACGGACGACACGAAAGAAAAGGGCGGTCGAGCGCGGTTCAGTTGAACTGCTCGTCGTAGAGGTCTTGGGCGTGCTCGATGGCGTCCATCGCGGCCTGCTTGTCCTCCCATCCGAGCGTCTCGACTTCCTTGCCCGCTTCGAGGTTCTTGTAGGTCGCGAAGAACTCGTCTATCTCGTCGAGTTGCTGCTGGGGGATGTCGTCGAGGTCCTCGATGTGGTCGTAGCGCGGGTCCTCGCTCGGGACGGCGATGACCTTGTCGTCCTGTTCGCCGTCGTCGTCCATTTTCATCAGCGCGACTGGGCGGGCCTCGATGACACAGCCGGGGAACGTCTGGTCTTCGACGAGGACGAGGACGTCGAAGGGGTCCTCGTCGTCGTAGTACGACTGCGGAATGAACCCGTAGTCCGAGGGATAGTGAACGTTCGAGTGGAGCACGCGGTCGAGGACGACGCCGGGGATGTCCTTGTCGTACTCGTACTTGTTGCGCTCGCCCTTGAGGCACTCGACGACGGCGTAGATCTCTTCGGGCGGGTTCGGTCCGGTTTCGAGGTCTTCCCAGAGGTTCGTCATCACCCGCGACTGCGCGACGCCGGCAAAAGTTACTTTCGTAATCGTCCCGGAGCGACGGCGCGGAGGCAGCGAGACGGCCCGGCGTCGAACGGGCGAATCGTGCGTACGACGCGCTCTTCGTAATACACAAAGTATTTATGTAGTACTCTTTCAGAGTTATCCAACACGGCAGAGACAGCTTCAGGGCACCCTACGCGACAGGAACTAGACGGGTTTGGCCCGTACAACTGCTGGACATACCGCATTTTCGATAGTTGTTGCTATATGAAATATGGGTCTCTGTCGTCCGGTAGTAATCGTTCGTACGTCGGAGTTAACAAGTGTTAAATAGCTTGATGACATTTAACTAACCATGTCAGAGGCACAATCCATCAAGGGTAGCCCCGGCGTTGCAAAGGACTTGACCGCGTTCCAGCAAAACATCCTCGTCATTCTCGCAGAAGAGCCACGATACGGCCTCGCGATCAAGCGCGAACTCGAATCGTACTACAGCGACGAAGTCAACCACGGGCGTCTCTACCCCAACCTCGACGACCTCGTCGAGATGGAACTGGTAGAGAAGAGCGAACTCGACAAGCGTACCAACCAGTACTCCCTGACCGACAACGGCAAAGACGCCGTCCTCGACCAGCTCGGCTGGGAGTTCTCGAAGTTCGTCACCGGCGAAGACCGCGCCGACGAGCTCCACGACCTCGTCGACGCTCAGGAGTAACCGACTTACTGCTCCGGTAACCGACCACCCGCTTTTTCGACCGTCACACGGACCGACTCCTCGAGCAGCGCCCGCTGTTCGTCGGTCGGCCAGACGTTCCGCTGGAAGTACTCCTCGCGGAACTCTCGCAGTTCGTCGGTCGTCGCGTCCGCGATCGGCTTCGCGTAGTGGTTGCCCATGAAATCGGCGAGCGCGTCGGCGGTAGCACCGTGGACGTCGCCGTAGTCCGCACGGACCGCGTCGACGACACGACGGTTCTGTTCTTCGACCGTCTCCCACTCGTCGGGCGCCTCCGGCCCGGAGAGTCTGACTTCGACACCGCGGTCAGTGTCCTCGACGCGGTCCGGGCGGATGACGCCGTCCTCGACCCACTCGGCGGGGTGACAGACGAGTATCTCGCCCGTATCTTCCTCGCGAATCCGCGAGGTGTAGCCGCGTTCGTCGAGAAGTGCCGCTCGTTCCGCCCGGTACGCCGCCGCTTCGTCTTCGTCGACCGCTTCCCGGGCGAGTCTGGTGAGACGTTCCACCTCGTCGACCGTCTCGCTTGGCAGGTCAGTCATCGAGTGCGTCGTTGGCTAGTTGGTCCGCGCGGTCGTTTATCTCTCGCGGAACGTGCTCGATGTCCCACTGGTCGAACTGGGTCAGCAGTTCCCGGACCCGAACCCGCTTCTCCCGGAGGTCCGGGTCGTTCGTATTCCACTCGCCGCGTACTTGCTTGACGATGAGTTCCGAATCCCCGCGGACGTGTATCTCGTCGAAGCCGTAGTCGGCGGCGACTTCGAGGACCTTGATCAGGGCGGCGTACTCGGCCTGATTGTTCGTCGCGCGGCCGATGGTCTCGCCGCCCTCGGCGACGATGCCGCTGTCGTCGACGAGTACGTACCCCACCGAGGCCGGCCCGGGGTTCCCGCGGCACGCGCCGTCGAAGTAGGCGTGGACGCGCCCGCCGTCCTCGCCACGCAGGAGCGCCTCCAGTTTGGCGGTGTCGTCGCCCTGCACGACGACCTTCCCCTCGTATGCGACGGCCGTCGCGCCGCCGTACTCCGCGCGCCAGCGCTCGTGGCCGGTGTTTCCCTCCTCGATAGTGACCCCAGCGTCGGCTAACTGCTCTCGGGTGACAGCCTCGTCACACTCTATAACCGGCATCGTTCGAGAAGGACCCGGGAATCGCAAAAACCGTTGTGGTCTGCCCGGTCGAGCGCGACCGGTCAGTTGCCAGCGCGCTTCGCGATGCGCTGGGCGCCGGTCTGGCGCCCTTCTTCGCCACCGACGTAGCGGTCGACGAGTGCCGCCGCGCCACCGGCCGTGACGACGAGTCCGAAGAGGAGCATGACCGTCAGGAACGGGTCGACGGCATAGAGGAACATCGGCGACACCGTCAGTAACAATCCACAGACGATGCCCGTCACCGCTGCCAGCGGGACGGCCTGCTTACCCGAGGCCGCCCGGTACGTGGAATGACCGACGGCGAGCGCCGCTACCTCGCCCACCAGCAGGTTCGTCAGTGCCTGTGTGTGTGGAACCGAGAAGACAGCCGGCAAGAGTATGACGACGACGCTTACGACGGTTGCAGCCAAACCGAGCCACTTCGTTGCATTCACCATAATTTATATCACCCGTTGTTACTCAGTCCAGGTACGTAATACTTGTTCACAGACGTTCGGCAGGGACAGGTTCATGCCCGACAGGGGCAAAGCGCAGATAGATGCAGCTCGACGAGTTCATCGAGGGGTTCGAACGTGACGAGGCCGCCGAGAAGCGTCGCCTCGCCGAGGAGAAGTCCTACGCCATCACCGATCATCTCGAAGACGTCGAGCGGCAGTTCCAGGAGACGGTACAGGGCGACTCGCTCTTTGGTTCGACGGCCCCCGAGATATTCGTCGGCCGGTCGGGCTACCCGAACGTCTCGACGGGCCTGCTCTCGCCCGTCGACCGGGACGCCGCCGCCGAAGGGTTCGCGACGAGCAGCGAGTGGTACGACGCCGGTCTCGGCATCGAGGACGTCCTCCAGCGACGGACGGGAATGCTCAACTCGACCCGACCGACCGCCGTCGACGCCGTGAGTACGGGGGGTCGCCGCGGGAGCGACGCCGGCGGCGCCTACGACGTGTGGAACGGCTTCGTCGGCGTCCAGCGCGAAGTCGCCATCGCCGACCATCCGGTCGACGTCGAGGTGGGACTCGACGGGACGCCCGAACTGGACGTGCAGTTCGACGACGTGGGGACGCCGACCGGGCCGCGTGCCCACGCGACCGGCGCGGACTTAGCGGAGAACCCCCACGTCCCCCGGCCCGTCGAGAAGACGCTCTCGGACGACGACTGGCAGGCCGAGGGCGCGATGACGTACCTCTACCGCCGCGGTTTCGACGTCTACGACATCAACACTATCCTCTCGGCCGGGGCGCTCGGACAGGCCAGCGAGCGGTCGCTGGTGCCGACACGGTGGTCCATCACCGCAGTCGACGACACCGTTGGCCAGTACCTCCGGGGGACCACGCGCAACAGCGACACTATCGACAAGCCCGAAGTCTGGTACAACGAGTACATGGGGAACCGCTACTGGGTCCTGCTGGCGCCGGGCCGCTGGGAGTTCGAACTCGTCGAGATGAAAGCACCCGAGAGCGTCTGGAACCCCCGGCCCGGGACGGGGTACTACATGTCGAGCGCTCACGAGGGGTACGAGGGTCGGACGGGGTACGTAGCGGAGACGGCCGGCGCGTACTACGCCGCCCGCCTCGGCGTCCTCGAACACTTACAGGAGCGCGGCCGACAGGCGAAGTGTCTCGTCCTCCGGGAGATCACCGACGACTACTGGGCGCCCGTCGGCGTCTGGCAGGTCCGTGAAGGGGTCCGCAACGCGTTCGACGGCGAACCCGGCGTCGGCCAGTCGTTCCGCGAGACGCTCTCGGCCGTGAGCGACCGTCTGCCGGTCAGTATGGGGGCACTGCGCCGCAAGTCCGAACTCGTCGCCGGCCTGCAGTCACAGCTCTCGGACTTCTGACCGCCCAGAAGTGACAACGATTAATGCAGACGCTACGGTACTGCCCAGTGTGTCCCCTCCACTCCTGTTGTTCCCCGGCATGCCCGGTACTACCGAACTGATCATCATCCTCCTGCTGATGGTGCCGTTTTTGATCGTCCCCCTCGGCCTCGTCGCCGCCGCGTACCTGTTCGGAAAGCGACGTGGTCGGTCCGAGGTGGCCGACGGCGACGGGACAGAGCGTGTCGAGTAAGAGACAGAGAGTCCCCTTCTCACGCCCGCTGCGGCCGGAATCGACTGGTTTAACCGTCCGAATCCGTGAGGTTCGACTGTGTCCCCTCAGCCCGCAGACACCGCCCCGCCCGAGGAGTTGACGAGTCAGGCCTACCACATCACCGTCGACGACGGCCGAGACTCGTTCTGTGCACTCAGCATCGAGTCGCCCGACGTCGAGACGGCGTGGCTCATCTCGGATACGGTCCGCTCGCTAGAGAGCATGCGATAGCGTCTCAAAAGCGGTTTTAGCCCGCCCGTGCTACGCCCAGCTATGTACCTGCTACTGCAGGGTCCGGGACTGGGCGGGCTGGTCGTCGTCTTCCTCCTGCTGCTGGCGATGGTGATCCCCGTCGTCGTCGTCTTCGGTATCGCCCTGTATCTGACGAGCAATCAGTGGGACGACCGGAAAGATGTGGTCGGGACGCCGGCGGACCCGACGGTAGACACGGACGAGACGCCCACAGAAGACCAGCGTGCCGACGACGAGTCGGCGTAGTTACTCGGTCGGGACGGGACCGGTGCCGATGACCTCACGGACCGCGGCCTCGAACTCGTGGCGGTCGGTGAAGTACGGTACGTCGACGTCCTCCATGACCACGGCCAGTTCCTGTGGGCCGTCGGGCGTCCGGATGGTGGTGTCCCCCTCTCGGTCGACGACCGTGCTGTGTTCGATGCCCCACGTGAGTCGGGCGGTGACGCGGGCCAGCGGCGCCCCCTCGACGTCGGGCCCCTCGCCGAGTTCGACGGCCGGCGCCTCTTCCTCGCTATCGTCGTCGCTCATACTCGAACTGTTCCCGCCGGCCCGATTAGTGCTTTCGGAATGCGAGCGGTCCGTCGGCACCGTTCGCCACGCGTCGCTCGCGCGCACGTCATGCGCCCGTCTGACGGGTAGTTTTGAGGAACGCCGTCCTAGAGGCGTCTATGACCAGTCTGACGGACGTCTACGAGGGGGAGGTCGGCCGCGTCGCGTCACGTCGCCAGCAGCTCGTCGGATCGGGGCTGTTCCTCGCCGGGGTCGCGGGACTCGTCGCCGCTATCGCGCTGGCGACGACGAACGCGGGGTCGACGGTCGGCCTCGGGGACTACGCCGCCCGGAAGGCCGCCGGCATCCTCGCAGGCATCGGTCTCCCAGTGGTCGTCCTCGGCGTCTTCGCCGTCCTGCCGGCGAGTCGACGCGTTCGAGCGACGGCGATTCTCGGCGCGTGCGTCTCCATGCTCGGCGTCGCCGTGTTCCAGCACATCTACCCCTACAACTGGATGACGAACGCGCCGCTTCAGGCACTCGGGACCAGCATCGTCTACGTCGCCGGCGTCCTGACGACGTTCTGGTGTCTCTTTGTGGCACTCGCGACGTTCAACACCCGGAAGTCGCCGGGCGGCACCGCTCGAATGGCAGTTACCGAGGAGGGGACTATCAAACTCGTCGAGGAAGCTCGCTCGATTCCGGGCCTCGGTGGCATCGGGTTCTTCGGCGAGGACCCGGACGGCGGCGTCGAGACGCAGACCAACCGACACGAGGCGGGGCACGGGACAGTCAGTGACGGCGGCGACGAGAGCGAGGTGCTTCGGTCCCCTGCCGGGTCGGGTACACAAAGCGGGACGGGGTCCACGACCGGCCCACAGAGCGCCGGCCGGCAGTCCGCAAACGGACGACCAGACGAGACCGACGCCGAGCAGTCCACGAGCGTCGGCCCGTCGGAGCACGAACTCGACCCGGATATCGCCAGTGCCGGCCCAGAATCCGCCCCGAGCACGGACGGCGGGACGACGCCCCACACCGGTCAGGACCCCATCACCGAGACGGCCGTCCACCGCGGCGAACCCGACAACTACTGCGGTAACTGCCGGCACTTCCAGTACGTGATGGACGGCGACGACATCCAGCCGTACTGTACGTTCCACAGCGAGCAGTTGGACGACATGGACCCGTGTCCGGCGTGGGTCACCAACGACTGACGCGAACCCCGGCGTTTAACACGCCCGCGTTGCTTAACGGAGGACAACAATGGAGTTTTGCGACGACTGCGGTTCGATGATGAAGACAGAGGACGACGTGTGGCTCTGTGAGAGTTGTGGCTACGAGAAATCGCGCAACGCCGACGCCGAACGGGAGATGGCCGTCACCACGCAGGGTCAAGAAGAGTCGGAAATCGTCGACACCTCGGAAGTGGACGCCGCGGACATGGGGCCGACGACCGGTGCCCGCTGTCCGGAGTGTGGCAACGAACGGGCCTTCTACGAGATGAAACAGATTCGGGCCGCCGACGAGTCCGAGACCCGGTTTTTCACCTGCACCGAGTGTGAACACAAGTGGCGCGAGGACGACCACTGAGATAGCGTGTCCGACGACGCCTCGTTTCCAGACGTTCCCGCAGACCACCTGCGCGAAGAGGGGTGGGAACTGACAGACGAGAGCGTCGAGACGGTGTTCAAACTGCCGACGGCCAGCGTCGTCGGCGCGACGAAACTGTACGACGACGTGCGCACGCGTACGGCGGCCGAGGCCGCCGCCGGCGTCGACCACCAGTGGCGCTTCTTCTTCGCGACGGCGCTGACCTTCCGTCCCCCGCTGGCACCGGGTATCGGCCCGGCCATGATTCTCCCGACAGTCCGTTCGGAGGCCAACTCGACGTTCGCCGACGAACTGCGTGACCGCGGCTTCGAAGACGTCGAGCGCGGTCGACGGGAGCGGATTCGGACCGACAGCGGTGCCCGGGCGAGGCTCCGGACGTACACGGCGTCGATGCCGCTCCCCGAGACCGACGCGACGCTGTCGATAACGGGATGGGTCGGAGTCTGGCACGGTGACGGGTTCCGCATCGCCGCCGGCGCCTATCCCGACGATGCCATCGGCGAGTTACTCGGCCTGTCGGACCCGCCCGAACGGCTCCGACGCCGACCCCGCGAGTACCGCGACGACCTGCTCTCGCTCATCCGCGCCGTCGAGTGACGGCGGCCAGTACTGGCCCCTCCGGAACGAGTTCGACGGGGCCGAGTCCGAGACGCCGAGCCACGGGACTCGGGTCGGCGGCCGCTCCGATGCGTGCGACCGGGACGCCACGGGTCTGCACTTCGACAGTCAGTCCAACGGAGGCCAACGCGGCCGCCACGTCCATCGTATCGACCGGGAGCCGACGCCACAGCGAGAGGGCGGCGGGGAGCGACGGGAGGTCGACGGCGACGACGTCGTCGTAGCCGACGACAGTCAGCCCGTAGCCGTCCACCTCGACGTCGAGGTCCGCTTCGACGCCGAGGGACGGCCGGCCCTCTATCGCGTCCAGTAGCTCTGCAACGGTCTCGATTGGCTCGTGGTTCCGCCGCTCGGTCGTCGTCGTCACTCGTTCTCGCGGGTAGTAATAGTCAGCGTGCCGTCGACACGCCAGTGTGCGTAGTCGGCGTCGTCGCCGGTCTTGCTCGGTACGTCGACTTCCATGTCCTCGAACTCGTAGGTTATCTCGGCGTTACGGCCGGTGAGCCGGTCGTACAGTCCGATGGCGAGTTCGGGCCACGTCGTCGTCTCGTCTGGAGTCTCGGCTTCGCTCATACACCCACACGTACGTGTCAATGGGGCTTGAAACCACGGCCCAACGAGTCCGGGACAGGGAGGGGAGGCCCGATATGTCAGGGCCGACGGGCAAAGGTGAGATAGCCGGTGTGGCCGACCCCACCGGTGGACGGCCGCGAGCCTCGGTCGTCGAAGTCCATCTCGCGCTGGATGGTGTCGAGGGTCTCGACGTTGTCGAGGCCCACCTCGGTGGCCGCAACGACGACCTCGCGCGTGTTCTCGACGAACGGGGAGTACACCGCGAGCGACCCGCCGCGGTCGAGCAACGTCGGCGTTCGCTCGACGACGGTCGGCGCGTCCTCGGTATCGAGCGTCACCACGTCGAAGCCCGAGAGGTCGTCGAGATCGTCGGTCACGTCGCCGGTCCGGACCTCGACGGCGTCCTCGACGCCGGCCACCGCCATGTTCTCGCGGGCCACCTCGGCGAACTCGGGGTCTATCTCGTAGGTCACGACGTCGGCACCCAGTCGACCCATGTACGCGCTGAGGATGCCGGTCCCGGTCCCCGCGTCGAGGACCCGGTCGCCCGCGGCGACGCCGGTCTTGCCGACGACGAGGCCCACGTCGCGGGGCATCATCGGCGCGCCGGTCCGTTCGAGGTGATTGAACAGGTCCGGGCCGCGGAGGCGTCGGACCGTAAAGCCGGTTCCCAGATGCGTCTCCACGACGTCGCCGGGTTCGACGTCTTCGGGGACCTCCAGAATGCCGAGGTCCGATTCGAAGCGCTCGCCCGGGTCCAGCAGGTACTCGCGGTCCTCGTGGACGAACAGGTAGGACACGTTACTCCAGTTGGTCGACGGCGTCCGCGAGGTCGCCGTCGTTGTCTTCGAGGGCCTCGCGGGCCGTCTCCTCGTCCACACCCGTTCGCATCGCGACGAGTTCGACGTCGTCGGCGTCGACCGCGGTTCCGTCGTCACCGCTCTCGACCGTCTCGCTGTCGCCGGCCACGTCGTCGCTTCCGGCGCCCCGTTCGCGGGTCTCGGGATCGCCGACGACCTGATACGTCTTCTGGCCCTGCGCCTCCATCAACTGGACCTCCGCGTCGGTAAAGACGAGTTCCTCGTCCGGTGTTCGGATGATTACCTCTTCGGCATCGATGTCGTCCATGTCGATGCCCATCTGTTCCATCATCTGCTTCATCTTGCGAGGGTTCATGCCCCCGCCGCCGCCTCCAAACATACTCCGGACTGCGCGTTCTGGATAAAAAAGGCTAGCGACCCACCTTTTTCGACGGGGGCATCGGGCGCGTCGTGTCCTCAACCCCCACCCAAAAACGTGGGCGAAAAAGGCCGGTCGCGCGCCGCGCGACCGGGACGGCAACCGATGAGACAGCTACCGAACGGCCCACGCCTCGGTGTGGCCGTCCGCTCTCACGCACCGTCGTCCGTCGTCTTCCGGGGTAGGTCACCGTACAGTTCGCGGTTCATCAGGTCGGCGACGAACTGCCGGACGGCGACTAGCAGTTCGTCCTCGTCGGCGTAACTGACGACTCTGGCGTCCCAGCGCTGGCCGATACTGCGAATCATCGCGCTGGAGACGGCGTCCTCGTGGGCGAACAGCACCCGTTCGCGGTCGGTGTCGTCCATGTCTTCGAGTACCGACCCGACTTCCATCCCGACGCCCAGTTTGTCGCCCAGTCCCGGGACGACGAACAGCGTCGCGTTGCTGGCCCGGGCGAAGGCGATGCTCTGGCTCGCGGCGTCCATCTCCGAGAGCGGTATCTCCGGGTCGACGGCGAGGAAGGCGTTGACGCCGGGGTTCTCTCGGAGACGACCCTGCACGCGGCGGAGCGTCGCCATCATCTCGTCGAGTTCGTCGTCGTCGGCCCTCGCGGCCGGGAGCGAGACGGCCGCCGGGTCGACGCTGTCGGGAACCAACTTCTCGACGTCGAAGGTTGTGTACGGACCCATCAGGTAGACGAGGAAGTCGCCGTAGGCCACCTCGCCGAGCGAGGACTTGATGAGGGCGCGCATATCGGGGCCACTCCCGGAGAGTATATAAAACACGGCGTTACTCAGCGTCGGCTGACTCAACAACCGTTATGTCGGTCGCGCCACGAGTTACGGGTAGACAGATGGGCATCAAGACACCCGAGGAGGGGACCGGGCCGGCCGACCCGGCGGACCTCCTGCCAGAGGGGGGCGTCCTCACGTTCGAGGAGTACATGGCGATGCAACGCGCCGTCGGCAACGAGACGCGCTTTCGCATCCTCTATCGGCTGAAACGCGACGGCTCGATGAGCGCCAAAGAGCTTCGGGAGGCGCTGGACCTGCCCGGAAACACGCTCCACCACCACCTCGACACGCTGGTCGACGTCGGCCTCGTGGAGAACCGCAAGCGCAAGGAACCCGACAGCGAGGGGCTGTACTCCTACTACCGCGCGACCGGCCTCGGCGAGGGTCTGCTGGACCACGGCGTCGAGGAACTGCTGCGGCGCGAACAGGTGTTCGCGGACGCCTATCGGTAGTCACTCCTCGACGAGCAACACCATCCTGTCCGCCATCAGTTCGAGGATGTGATTCGACCCGTGGCGCACGTCGAACGCCTCGATAGTGACTGGGAACGTCCTGTTCTCGTCGCCCTCGACGTCGACCGCTAGTTCGTACTCACCGGGGTCGGCGATGCCAGTGTCGAACTCGGCACGACCGCCCGGTTCGACGGTCGGTGATTCGTCGAGTAAGGTCGTTTCACCTCGCGTGAGTGTCACACTGACGGTCTGTTCGACGTCGCGTCCGTTACTGACGACCAGCAGAATCGGGTCGTCGGGGTCGGGCGTCACCGTGTCGGTCTCTGTCGACGACGTGTCGGTCTCTGTCGAGTCGCCGGTAGGCGTTTCGTCTGGCGTACCGGGACCCGTACACCCGGCGAGCGATGCGATGGAGAGGGCGGCGGCCGTGAGGACCTGACGGCGGCGCATATTCCGCAGTTCCGAGCGGTCGAATAAGTGCTTTGTTCAGTCGCCGTCGGCACCACGGCGAACCTTCACGGCCATCCCCGTCTCGAAGTCGGTCATCCCGTGGCCCGGCAGTTCCGCGCGCCCGACGGCCAGCAAGTCGCCGTCCTCGTGGACGACCAGCGCCTCGTCGCCGGGACGCAGGTCGGGGTCGGCCTGCTGGACGAACTTCGCGAAGGCGTTGCGCCCCTCGCGGACGAACGGTTCGCTCTCGTCGCCGACGACGACGCGATGACGCGGCGCTTCGAAGTGCGCGTGCAGGCGGCGGCCGCCGGCAAGCCCCAGCGTGTAGCGGCCGTCGGTGCCGTAGGTGACCAGACGGCCGTCCTCGGCGATGACCTGTCGCGGCCGGCCCGAACTCGTGTGCGTTACCTCGATAGCGTCGACCGACGGGAACAGGGCCCGGCCCGCGCCGCGGCCGAACTGGTAGTCTGCGCCGCGGCGGAGGCTACGGTACTCGCTCTCGCTCATTGGCGGTGTTCACGGCCGGGACACCAACCCCCTTTCGGTCCGGCGGCAGATCCACTGTCGTGGCACTATATTGACAGGCGGCCGTAATACTGTGGTGTTTGTGACTGTCTAACGCACCCCCGTCCGTCGGTTTTGGGGAAATTTATACCGGATGAACGCAAAGCGAGGGGTACAATGGCTACCGACAACCGAAAAGTGATACTGGGTGCGCTGTTGCTGTTTGTCAGCACGGCGCTCATCCTCGGGACAGGACCGATAGACGTCGCCATCCCGGCCGTCGCCGCCGGCATCGCGGCGCTGGGGCTGGCGGCGGGTGCGCTCCTCGTTGGCACCTCCGAAGACGGTCGCCCGGTCTAAGCCCGACAGCGTATATTCGCCGAGACCGACTGCTCGTGAGTGACCACTACAGCAGGAACCGGTCCGGGTCCTCGCTCAGGTCGACGAACCCGTCGACGGCGTCTTTCAGGTCCTCCGAAGAGGACTCCTCGAAGCCCATCGCCTCGATGCGACAGCCCTCGTGACGGACGTAGCGACAGACCCGAGCGAAGTCGCCGTCGCCGGTACAGAGGACGACGGCGTCGTTGTGTTTCGCCAGCGTGACGGCGTCGAGACTCATCCCCACGTCCCAGTCGGCCTTCTTCGACCCGTCCTGGAACGTCTTTATCTCCTTGATGCGCGTCTCGAAGCCGATGTCGACGAGCGCCTCGAAGAACGTCTCCTCCTCGGGGGAGTCCGCACGGATGACGTAGGCGATGGCGCGAGTGAGTTCCCGGCCGTCGACGGCCTCCTCCAGCAGGGCCGAGTAGTCGATGTTCCGCGTGTAGAGACTCCGGGCGGTGTGATAGAGGTTCTGCGCGTCGGCGAGGACGGCGACGCGCTGACCCGGGTGTGATACGGTCATAACTGGATTTGGCGGCCCCTCTCGGATAGGTTTTCGGATGAACACGAAAGAACACAACAGCTAAGTCCCTCACGGTCTGTCACACAAGCATGCGACGCCGCTCTCACGCCACGGACGGACCGGTCGTCAGCGGCGTCTGCGTCCGCTCGAAACGTAAGCGCACGCACCACTACTGACTCGCGGCGGGCGTGGCACCCCCGTCACGGGTCGATTTCTCCCGCACCGCCTGCAACCGGACCACATATCCCAGAGCGACACCACAGCACTCAGCAATGACAGCAATCGATTTCCACGGCGTCTACCCCGCGATGTGTACGCCGTTCAACGACGACGAGGACCGCAGTATCGACTTCGAGACACTCCGAGCAGACGCCCAGCGACTCGAAGCGGCCGGCGTCGACGGCCTCGTCCCGGTCGGGTCGACCGGCGAGTCCGCGACGATGACCCACGACGAACACGTCGAGGTCGTCGAGGCCGTCATCGACGCCGTCGACGACGTACCGGTCATCGCCGGCACCGGGTCGAACAACACCCGCGAGGCGCTCTCGCTCTCTCAGCGGGCCGCCGACGCCGGTGCGGACGCTCTCTTGCTCATCTCGCCGTACTACAACAAGCCCGAACAACAGGGCCTTATCGACCACTACACGACCATCGCCGACGAGGTCGACTGCCCGCAAATCGTCTACAACGTTCCCTCGCGCACCGGACGCAACATCGAACCGGACACGGCCGTCGAACTGGCGAGCCACGAGAACATCCGCGCGTTCAAGGCCGCCAGCGGCGATATGAACCAGATCTCGGAGATCATCGAGCGCACGCGCGACGAGGAGTTCACGGTGCTGTCGGGCGACGACGGCATGACCCTCCCCATCCTCGCTGTCGGTGGTCACGGCTGTATCTCCGTCTCCGCGAACGTCGAACCCGAACGGACCTGTGCGATGGTCGGCGCGGCACTGGCCGAGGATTACGAACGCGCTCGGGCCATCCACCACGAACTGGGGCCGCTGTTCCGTACGCTGTTCGTCGAGACGAACCCCATCCCGGTCAAGGAGGCGATGCGCATCCGGGGCTATGGGCCCGCCAACGTCCGGTCGCCGCTGACGCGCCTCTCCGAGGAACACCTCGACGACCTGCGTGACGTACTCGCGGTGCTCGAGGACGAGGACCTCGAAGACGAGTACGCGGAGATAGAACGATGACGCGGGTCGCCGTCAACGGCCTCACCGGCCGGATGGGCGGTGCCGTCGTCGAGACGGCCGCCGACCGCGACGTCGAGGTCGTCGTCGGGTTCGCCACGAGCGACGTCGAACGGGCCCACGGCGTCCCGGTCGTCCACCCCGACGAGGCGGCCGACGCGCTCCGGGAGTACGACGCCGAGGTGGTCGTCGACTTCGCGGCCCCCGAGGGCGCGCTGACCGTCGCCGACGCCTGCGCCGAGACGGGCGTCGCGATGGTCGTCGGCACTACCGGGTTCGACGAGGACGGCCTCGACCACCTCGCCGCCGTCAGCGCGGAGGTGCCGCTCCTGAAGGCGAGCAACTTCTCGCAGGGGATTCAGGTGCTCCAGCGACTCGTCGGCGAGGCCGTCCGCGCGCTGGACGACTACGACCTCGAACTCATGGAGAGCCACCACAACGGCAAGGTCGACGCGCCGTCGGGCACGGCAAACAGCATCCTCGCGACGATTCAGGAAGAGCGGGACGTCGACCCCGTCTACGGCCGAGAGGGCCACGCGCCACGTGACGAGGACGAAATCGGCGTCTTCGCTCGTCGAGCGGGCGACATCCGCGGCGAACACGAACTCATCCTCGCGGGCAACGACGAAGTGCTGTCTCTCTCACACCGGGCCGAGGACCGCGGCGTCTTTGCGGCGGGCGCGCTGGACGCGGCGACGTGGCTCGTCGGCCGCGACCCCGGACAGTACGAGTTCGGCGAGGTCGTCGACGCCTCATAGGCCCCTTCGACACCCTAATACAGTTCGGTCAATATAACGCATAGCCTTATACGAAGCGGCGCCGGAGCGACAGGTATGGCTACGCAACACAGCGGTCGATTGCCAGCGTCGAAGTGTCCCCACTGTTCCGGCGAGTTCGAGATAGCGACCAGCGTCGGACTCTGTCCGGACTGCGGGTACGTTCCGGGCGAAGGGTCGGACTGAGATACCGGCGGTTTTCGAACGCCGGTTTCCCCAGCAGGTGTCGTCGCCGTGACCGGTCGAAATCCCCGGTCGCTATACGTCCGGAGGCGGTACCGACGGCCAAGATGCTCGGACAAGACCTCGAACAGAACATCGGGGACCTCTGGACAGCGTACGAACAGGGAGCCACCGTAGAGGACGTCGAACCGCCGCAACTGGACACGCTCGATGCGTTCCTCACCGCGCTGGAGAACGGCGACGTCCGCGCCGCCGAGAAGGTCGACGGCGAGTGGCAGGCAAACGAGTGGGTCAAGCAGGGCATCCTGCTCAACTTCGCGTTCCGGAAGACCCACAGCCGAGAGTACGGCGGGGTCAAGTACCACGACGTCCTTCCCCTCCGAGACACCGGTGACCTCGGCGAGCGCGGCACCCGGAACACGCCCGACGGGACGACCATCCGCCGGGGCGCGTACCTCGGCGAGGACTGCATCATGATGTCGCCCTCCTTCGTCAACATCGGCGCACACGTCGGCGACGGCACCCTCATCGACTCCTGTGACACCGTCGGCTCCTGTGCCCAGATCGGCGAGAACGTCAAACTCGGCGCGAACACGCTCATCGGCGGTGTCCTCGAACCGGTCGAGAGCGCGCCGGTCATCGTCGAGGACGACGTCTCGCTCGGTGCCGGCTGTCGCGTGACCAGCGGATTCGTCGTGGGCGAAGGGAGCGTCGTCGGCGAGAACACGCTCCTGACCCCGCGCATCCCCGTCTACGACCTCGTCGAGGACGAGGTCATCTACGGCGAACTGCCGCCCGAGCGGCGTGCGTTCCAGCGCTTCGTCGACTCCTCGGTCGGCGAGAACGACCTCATCCCCGGCGGCGCGTACAAGCCCGCCGTCGTCGCCACCGACGTCGAGGAGGAGACGCTGGAGGCGACGGAGCGAGAGGACGCGCTCAGAGACTAAGCAGGGGAGAGCGCCCCCTCGGGTTGCGAGCGGCGACCAAAGGGAGTCGTGAGTAGTAGCGAGCAGACAGACCACGCTCTCCATCGAGTGTCGGAGCGTAAGCGCGCGTTACTCACACGGACGCCGGCGTACACTATCTGTTGTATATTTGTTACCAACTCGCATAGTGGTCGGTATGAGCGAGCGACTCGGCACCGCACGTCTCGCACACTCGCTCCGGTACGAGTGGGGTGCGGGCGCCGCTGGCGGACTCGTCGGCGGCGTCGGAATGGGAATCGTCTTCCACGCCGGTGCGAACCTCATGCCGTTCGTGGGCGCGCTCTACGGGTGGCCGACGGTGGTCGGTGGCTGGGCCGTCCACCTGCTGAACAGCGTCCTCGCCGGCGTGGTGTTCAGCCTCCTCGTCTCGCATCCGTTGGTCGACGAGCAGACGACTGAACTGGCCGAGTACGTCGCGGCCGGCGTCGTCTACGCGGCCGCCATCGGGCTGCTCTCGACGGGGGTGTTGTTGCCCGTCTCGATGCAAGCGCTGGGCGTCCAGTCGTTCCCGGAGCCACTGGTGCCGCTTCCGGGGTTGCTCGGGACGTTCCTCGTCGTCGTCTCGGTGGGCGTCGCCCACGTCGTCTACGGCGTCCTCCTCGGGGCGACCTACGCCACCGTTCGGGGCCGACTGCGGGCGGGTGTCGAGACCGCAGAGAGCATGCCCTGAGGTGCTATCGAAGCGGAACCCTTGTTAGCCGCCGTCGCCGTTGTACGGCCAATGAGTCACGACTCGCCGCCCGTCCGCCGCCTCGCGGACTGGGACCACGACCGGCTCGGTCGACTCGCGGCCGAACACGGGACGCCGCTGTACGTGCTCGACGTGGACCGCGTCGCCGAGAACTACGAGCGGTTCGCGTCGGCGTTCCCCGACGCCCACGTGATGTACGCGGCGAAGGCCCACACCGGCCGCGCCGTCCTCTCGAAACTGCTGGAGACCGGCGCCGACATCGAGTGCGCCGCGTGGGGGGAACTCCAGCGTGCAATCGACGCCGGTGCGGACCCGGATACGTTGCAGTACACCGCGGTCAACCCGCCGGACCGCGACCTCGACTACGCCGTCGCCCTCGCTGAAGACCACCCCGGCCTGACCATCACCGGCGGCGCCCGGGACACGTTCGACCGCCTCGAAGCACGCGGCTACGACGGCCGCGTCGCCATCCGCGTCAACCCCGGTATCGGCACGGGCCACCACGAGAAGGTCGCGACCGGGAAGGACGCGAAGTTCGGCATCCCGTACGAGCAGGTACCCGAGGTGGCCGAAGACGTGGCCGAGCGGTTCGACCTCGTCGGCATCCACGCCCACGCGGGGAGCGGCGTCCTCCACGACGACCTGGACGACCACTGTCGGGCCATCGGGAAGGTCGCAGACATGGGCCGGCAGATAGAGACCGAAGTCACGCCGCTGGAGTTCGTCGACTTCGGCGGCGGGTTCGGCGTCCCGTACCGCGAGGACGAGGAGCCACTCGACATGCAGGTCGTCGGTGAGAAGGTCCGCGACGCCGTGGGGGAACTGGACGCCCAGATCAAACTCGAACCGGGCCGCTACGTCGTCGCCGACGCGGAATGCATCCTCACCGAGGTCAACACCGTCAAGGAGACGCCCGCAGCAACCGTCGTCGGCGTCGACGCCTCGCTGGCGACGCTCATCCGCCCGGCGATGTTCGGGTCCTACCACCCGATTCGGAACGTGACCGCGCCGGACCGCGAGGCCGACCCCGTCTCCGTCGGCGGGCCGTGCTGTACGAGCGCCGACGTGTTCTGTACCGACCGACCAATCGCTCGCCCGGAGCGTGAGGACTTGCTCGCCATCGGCAACGCCGGCGCGTACGGCTACGAACTGGCCAACCAGTTCCACTCCCAACCCCGACCTGCGGAAGTCGCCATGGAGGGCGGCGAGACGCGTATCGTCCGGGAGCGAGAGACGCTCGACGACGTGACGAGTCTGGAGCGATGAGCGCGACGTTCGACCTCGCGGAGTTCCACCGGCGGGCCGTCGAGACGGACTCCACCGAGTCGGTCGACGAGATGCGGACGGTCCTGCTCGAAACCCTCGACGCGGCCGACGTGGCCGCGAGCGTGGACGACCTCGGCAACGTCGTCGCCACGCGCGGCGCGGCCGACCACGAGGCCGCCGCGAGCGCCGACACGCATCTGGTCTTCAACACCCACATCGACACCGTGCCGCCACACGTTCCCTACGAGCGACGGACGGAGCGGCCCGGTGACGAGGCAGTCGACGGGAGCGAGGACGCGGGCGAGGGCGACGTGGTCTGTGGCCGCGGGTCGTGCGACGCGAAGGGACCGCTCGCGGCGTTGCTGGACGCCTTCCTCACCGTCGACCCCGACGACGGCGCGGTGACGCTCGCCGTCTCCATCGACGAGGAGACCACACAGACCGGCGGCGCACACCTCGCCGAGACTATCGACGCCGACGGCTACATAGTGGGCGAACCGACGGGACTGGACGTGTGTACGGCGGCGAAGGGTCAGTTCGAGGGCACCGTCACTATCCACGGCGAGAGCGCCCACGCCGCCGACCCGGGGAGCGGGCTGAACGCGATTCGTGCCGCTGCGCCGATTCTGCAGGCGATGGAGAGTTACGACGAGCGCGAGGCGCGCAGCGCCTCGGAGGGCCCGAGCGGTGACGACGGGGAACCGCGAGGACCGGACGACCACGAGACGCTGGGCCGCCCCATCCTCACCCCGTCGATGGTTGAGGGTGGCGAGGCGACCAATCAGGTCCCCGCCGAGTGCACCATCACGTTCGACCGGCGGAGCGTCCCGCCGGAGACGAGCGACGCGTTCTGTGCGGATCTGGAGGCACACCTCCGGCAGTGGCTCCCCGACGCGATGGATCTCGACGTGGCGCTCATCCGACCCGACACGCCGTTCCCGGAGGCGTTCGCGACGGACCCCGACGCGGAACTGGTCCGGACCTTGCAAGAGGCCAGCGGCGGAACGGTCAGGCCGTTCGAGGCGGCGACGGAGGCCTCCTACTTCGCTCAGCAGGCCCCGACGGTCGTGTTCGGGCCGGGTGTCCTCACCGACGAGGTGGGCGCCGTCGCGCACTCGAAGCGTGAGTACGTCAGGCTCTCGGACGTGCGAACCGCCGCGCGCGCGGTGCGTGAGACGGTCGAGCGACTACTCTAACAGCGCCATCGCCTCCTCGTCCGTGACCTGTGAGAAGTCGCGGTAGAACTGCCCGACCGCGCTGAAGTTCGGCGGTTCCTCCAGCGTGACGACGCCGTCGGTGACGCGTTCGACGGCGTCGGCCGTCTCCGGCGAGGACACTGGCACCGCGACGACGACGCTCGCGGCTCCCGACGCTTTGATCCGTTCGACGCAGGCCCGCATCGTCGCGCCCGTCGCGAGGCCGTCGTCGACGACCAGCACGCGCTCGCCCGAGAGGTCCAGCGGCGGCCGGTCGGCGCGGTAGCGGTCGAACTTCTCTTTGGCCGCGCGCTGTTCGTGTTCGGTCTGACTCTCCAGGTAGTCGGTCGTCAGATCCAGCGAACCGATGAGCGACTCGTTGCGCCACGTCGTCCCGTCGTCGGCGACGGCCGCGACGGCCAGTTCCGGGTTCCCCGGCGCGCCCACCTTGCGGGCGACGACGACGTCTAACGGGACGTCGAGTGCGTCCGCGACGGGACGCGCGACGGGGAGGCCGCCACGGGGGATGGCCAGCACGATGTCCGCCTCGACGTCCTGCCGCCGGAGTTCGTCGGCGAGTCGGTCACCGGCATCCGTGCGGTCTGCGAACATGTCAGGATCTACGACGGTCGCCGGCTTAACGCTCGCGGTCAGTCCTGCGGGGAGAGTCGCGGGGAGTCCTCGCCCACAGACAGCGTCTCCTCGACCTGCCAGTAGGTCAGTCCGAGCGCGAACAGGGCCATCGCCGCGCCGACGGTGAAGGGGGTGCTGAAGCTTCCGAGGTTGAACAGCACGCCGGACGCGAGGGGGCCGACGGCGACGCCGAGGCCGAAGGCCATCGTCAGCACCGACAGCGTCGTCCCCGACCCGCGCGCCCCCGCGAGGTCACCGGCCAGCGCCAGCGACGGCGCGAACACGAGGGCGACGGCGATACCCTGTACGAACCGCGCGCCGAGCATCAGCCACGGGTCGGTGACGAGACCCTGCGCGTAGACCGACGGGACGAGGACGACGAATCCGGCGACGACGAACGGACGGCGACCGAATCGGTCGCTCGCCCGGCCGATGGGCACCTGCAGGAGGACGTTCGCGATGACGACGGCGGCGAACTGGACGCTGAACATGAACGTCGACTCGTCGAGTCGCATCCGGATCGGGCCCTCCAGCGTCGCGAACAGCGCGATGGTCGTCGCCATCATGAACGTGCCGACGCCGAGGACGAACACCGAGTCCAGTCCGTTCCCGTCGGGGTCCAGCACCGCGATAGAGAGGTCCTTGCTCGCGGCGTCCTCCGCGACGGGTGGGTCCTCGATGAGCAGCGCCACCAGCGCGAAACTGACCACGGCCCCGAGGACGGCGACGGCGAAGGCGGCCGTGAACCCGGAGAACGTCAGTCCGGCGAGGACGTAGGAGACGACGCCCTCGGCACCGAGGCCACCGGTGATGACGACGCCCGCGATTATCGGCCCGAACCCGAAGCCGATCAACCGGAACGTGTTGAAGACGCCGAAGTTCCCGCCGCGTTCGCTGTCGCTCTCGGCGTAGTCGTTGACCAACGCGATCGTCGCGGGGATGGTAAAGGCCGCGCCGACGCCCTGAAACGCCCGGGCCGCCAGCACCGACCAGTACGAGGTGAGGAACGGGTAGGCGGCGCTCCCGACGGCGAAGAGGACCAGTCCCGTGAGGACGAACGCCCGGCGACGGCCGGTTCGGTCCGAGAGCCGACCGGTGATCGGTTGGCCGAAGGAGTTCAGCAGGCCAAACAGCGAGAGGACCAGACCGATGAGCGTCTCCTGACGGAGGACGAACCCGAACAGGTCGGTCCCGACGATGCCCGCGAGCGTGACCTGCCCGCTGGCGATGTACAGGGGGAGGACGATGATGAGAAACGAGTTGCCCAGCGCGTCGGCCATCCGGGCGAACGCCAGCGTCAGGATGCGGGAGTCGGTACCGAGAACCATCTACCGACTGATAGGCGGGACGACACCTGAGCGTTCCGTTCTCTCGTCGCCTCCGATCGCAGCGCACCCGTCCACGCGCTCTCGCGAGCGACGTGTGAGCGCCAAACTGTCCCTGTAAGGGATACTTACGGCCACCAGAGATTCAAAGGACCAGTCGATACCGGGCGGTATGGGTTCAGACGACCAGTTGAGCAACAGAGTGGTGATGGCCGTCGCAGCGGCGGAGGGCGTCGATCCGACGGACCTCTCGGAGACGCTCTATCCCGCTATCGACGGCGACGCGTTGGACGCCATCTTCTGTAACGCGCCCGGCAGCGTCACCTTCGAGTACAGCGGCTACGAGGTGACCGCCGACAGCGACGGCGACGTCTCGGTCGTCCCGCTCGAACGGGCGTGAGACCGTCCCGCGGTCGACGCCACCCTACACGTCGTCTGCCAAGTCCGACGCGATACCAGTGTAGCCCGCCGGCGTCAGTGCGTCCAGTTCCGCGCGCACCGACTCGCTCACGTCGAGGTCCGCGAACATCTCGCGGAAGTCCTCGATAGTCACCTCACGGCCGCGCGTGGCCTTCTTTACCTGTTCGTAGGCGTCGTCGTGTCCCTCGCGGCGGAGGATTGTCTGGACGGCCTCGCCGATGATTTCGGGGGTGGCGTCGAGTTCCTCGCGCATCACCTGCTCGTTGGGGACGACCTTCGCGAGGCCGTTCTGGCACTTGCCGTAGCCGACGAGACAGTGGGCGAAGGCGGCGCCGATGTTGCGCTTGACCGTCGAATCCGAGAGGTCACGCTGGAGGCGGGAGTTGGTGACGTAATCGCCCAAAAAGACGAGGTCGGAGTTGGCCTTCGAGAGGTTCCCCTCGCTGTTCTCGAAGTCTATCGGATTGACCTTGTGGGGCATCGTCGAGGACCCAGTCTCGCCCTCGACCGTCTCCTGTCCCAGATAGCGGTCCGAGACGTACAGCCACATGTCGAGGTCCATGTCGAGCAGGACGTTGTTCGCGCCACGCAAGGCGTCGAACAGCACTTCGAGGTCGTCACACGGGTTGACCTGCGTCGTCAGCGGTTCGTGGTCCAGCCCGAGCGACCCGACGAACGACTCGGCGAAGGCCGGCCAGTCCACGTCGGGGTAGGCCGCGTGGTGGGCGGCGTAGGTGCCCGACGCGCCCGCGAGTTTCCCGGCGAGGTCGTCGGCGGCGCGTTCGACCCGCGCGATAGCCTGCCCGAGACGGGAGGCGTAGACGGCCATCTCCTTGCCGAACGTCGTGGGGGTCGCTGGCTGGCCGTGCGTTCGGGCCAGCATCGGCACGTCGCCGTACTCGTGGGCCATCTCGACGAGCGTGTCCCGAATCTCGCGCAGTTCCGGCACCAGCACCTCCTCGGCGGCCGGCTTGACGAGGAGACGGTGCGCGAGGTTGTTGACGTCCTCGCTGGTCAGGCCGAAGTGAATCCAGTTGTCGGCGTCGAGGCCCTCGGGCATGCCCAGACGGATGAAGTACTCGATGGCCTTCACGTCGTGGTTGGTGGCGGTGTACTCCCCGTATCCCTCCGTCTCCAGTTGCTTGACGACGTCTGCGTCCTCGTCGTCGAAGGACTCGTACAGCCCTCGCAGGGCCGACCGCTGGTCCGTGTCGATAGAGAGCGGCGTCGTATCGAGGTCGGCGAGCGCCAGCAGGTACTCGACTTCGACTTCGACGCGAGCGCGCATCAGCGCCCGCTCGCTTGCGTACGGGACGAGCGGTTCGGTGTAGCGGGCGTACCGCCCGTCGAGCGGCGACACGGCGGATAGTGGCCCTCTCTCGGTCATGTTCGACTCTCCGAGGGAGGCCCGAAAAAGCGTGTCGTCTCGTCGTCGGCCTACGCGTTCGTCGCGCGTTCGTAGTGGTCCCGATACCGCCGGAGTTTCCGGTACAGCAGGTAGCCGACGGCAGCGTCGAAGGCGACGACGAAGCCGACGAAGACGACCGTGTTCCACGGCAGGAGTGCCGGGAGGTACGTCACCGAGGTGTTGTAGACGGCGTGGATGAGCGCCGCGACGACGATGCCCTTGACGACGATGGGGCCGGCGTCGTCGGGGTTGAACTTCGCCAGTCCGAGGTAGTAGCCCGCGAACGACGAGTACAGCACGTGGCCGGGGCCGACGAACGCTCTGCTGGTCGCCGTCTGGAGCGCCGCCACGATTGGGTCACCGTTCTGGGCCGACGCCGCCTGCGTGTACCCTTGCGAGATGTACAGCGCGTTCTCGATGGTCGCGAAGCCGAGGCCGGCGACGGCGCCGTACACCACCCCGTCGACGACGGCGTCGATGGTGCCGTACCCGCCGACGCGAATGGCGAGCCACTTCACCGTCTCCTCGATGGGGCCGACGACGACGAAGAAGAACACCGCCATCCCGACGACGGGGACGAACTGGAACAGCGGTTGCAACAGCGTGTTCACCAGCGCGGCGATGCTGGCAAAGAGGATGGCGAGGACGAACGTGACGGCCAGCGGTTCGAGCGGTTCGCGCATCGTCGGGTCGCCGTACCAGAGGTAGCCGACGATGGCCAGCGCAGGGACGACCGACAGCGCGGCCAGCACGCCCAGTTCCGGGCGGCGAATCGCGAGCAAGACAGTCGCCGCGAGTTGGGCCACGAACAGGAGCACGGCGAGCGCGATGAGGAGCCAGCGCCGGGACGCGTGCAACGCCCCGTAGAGTCTGACCGAGAAGCCGTCGAGGGCGGACCGCGGTTCCCACTCGGCGACGTCGTAGAGGTCGGTCGACCCGGAGAGCGCCGCCGCCACCGGGTCGCTGTCTTGGTCTGGCACGTGCGCCACGTCACGAGGGAGCCACCTCAGACTTTCGGCGGTAGTACTGGCGCCGTCGACGGTCTGGCGGCACAGCGAGTGCGCTCCCGCCGGTCGCGCCCTCGCTAGGGCACCCACTGGTCGCCGTCTCGTTTCGACGGGGGCGCTTTGCTCACCCCTCGCTACCCCAACCAACCGTAATCCGCGTTCGCGTCCCCGAATCGGCCGTCCGGCGGGTCGTATCGATAGAGGTCCTGTCCGAGCGCGAGCCACGCCAGTCCGTACGGGAGCGCCGCCCACGTCGAGAGGTCGAACCCGAGGAACGCGACGGTCCCGACGGCGAGCGAGACGCCGAGCCACGGCGGCTGGACGCGGGTCCTGACGAGGCCGACGCTCGTAAGCAACGATCCGCCGACGAGCGCGAGGACGCCCAGTCCGACGACCACCTCACCGACCCCGGTGAGCGCCCGGAGCAGTTGGCCGGCGGCGAAGACGACGCCGCCGGCCGCCCCCAGCCACGCTCCGCCGGTGCCGGGTCGCTTCATCCGGGCACCGTGGAAGCTCTCGACGGCGTAGTGGCCGGCGACGACGCCCAGTGCCGAGAGCGAGACGGCGACCAGAATCCAGTCCCTCTCGCGACCGGTGACGCCCAGTGCCACGGTCCAGCCGACCCACAGGAGTCCACCGAACGCGGCGACGGCTCCGGCCCGCTGACACCGTAGCTTCGACATACCCGCGACTGAACGGGCCGGCTACAAAGGAACATCGACACGGCACCGACTCGGTGCGTGTGACAACGACGCCCGTGTCCGTCGTGTTCATACGCTCAGCGTTCGTTTCGCAACTACTTTGCACGGCCCCACCCGCCACTCAGGTATGAAACTCGCCGGTATGGCCAGCAACCGTGGCCGGAACCTGATGAACATCGCGGACCGCGCCCCGGGCGGGGCGGAATTCGCCGTCGTGCTGACGAACGACGCCGACGCGCCTGTTTTGGAGGCCGCCGCCGAACGCGGTATCCCGACGGAAGTCGTCGAACGCGAGGCCGACGAGGCCCGCGAGGCCCACGAAGAGCGCGTCCTCGACGCGCTCTCGGAGTACGACTTCGACCTCGTGACGCTGGACGGCTACATGCGAATCCTCAGCGAGACGTTCCTGGAGGGCGCGCCGACGACGCTGAACGTCCACCCGTCGCTCCTGCCGAACTTCCCCGGGAAGGACACCCACGAGCAGGTCATCGAAGCGGGCGTGAAGGTGACGGGCTGTACCGTCCACGTCGTCGACGAGACGGTCGACGGCGGCCCCATCGTCACGCAGGAACCCATCCCGGTCTTCGAGGGCGACGACGAGGAGGACCTGAAAGAGCGCGTCCTCTACGAGGGCGAGTTCACGGCCTATCCCCGCGTCGTCAAGTGGTTCTCCGAGGGCCGCGTCGATATCGACTGGGAGAGCGGGACCGTCGACGTCGAGGGCGACGAGGGCGGATCCTTCCCCGCACGCCGGTTGGTCTCCGACGACCGGGCGGCCGACCTCCGCTACGGGGAGAACCCCCATCAGGACGCCGCGCTGTACGCCGACACGACGGTTTCGGAGGCCAGCGTCGTCCACGCCGACCAGTTGAACGAGGGCGCGAAGGGCCTGTCGTACAACAACTACAACGACGCCGACGGCGCGCTGAACCTCATCAAGGAGTTCGAGGAGCCAGCGGCGGCCGTCATCAAGCACACCAACCCCGCGGGCTGTGCGACGGCCGATACGCTTTCGGACGCCTACGAGAAGGCCCTCTCGACGGACCCGATGAGCGCGTTCGGCGGCATCGTCGCGCTCAACCGCGAGTGTGACGCCGCCACCGCCGAACAGATCATCGACTCGTTCAAGGAAGTCGTCGTCGCGCCGGGCTACACCGACGCGGCACTCGACGTCCTCTGCCAGAAGGAGAACCTCCGCGTCCTCGAGGTGACTGACAACTTCGAGGTCACGGACACGCTGACCGAGAAGCCCCTCGTCGGCGGCCGCCTCGTACAGGAGCGAGACACCCAGCACCTCACGGCCGAGGACCTCGAAGTCGTCACCGAGCGGGAGCCGACCGACGAGCAGATCGCGTCGATGCTGTTCGCGTGGCACACGCTCAAACACGTGAAATCGAACGGCATCCTCTTCGCGAAAGGCACCGAGACGGTCGGCATCGGCATGGGGCAAGTGTCCCGCGTCGACGCCGTCCGACTCGCGGCGATGAAAGCCGAGGAACACGCCGAGGGCAAGGACGCTGAGGGCGCCGTGATGGCCTCGGACGCCTTCTTCCCGTTCCCGGACGGTATCGAACACGCCGCCGAGGCCGGCATCGAGGCGGTCATCCAGCCCGGCGGGTCGAAGAACGACGAGAGCGTCATCGAGGCGGCCGACGAACACGACATCGCGATGGTGTTCACCGGCCAGCGGTCGTTCAGACACGACTGACGACGGACGGCGGGTGCGTGTGCCGTCGGTGGTTCGGACGCCGCCGGGAGCGTCCCGAAAGAGGCTTCAAAAGCGGTCGTAAACCGTGGATCTATGTCGGACGATACTGACCGGGAAACAGCGGTCCGTGACGCCGTCGACGTCTCACAGAGTGGCGCGCCGGCGGGTGGGCACACCATCCGCGACAGGTTCTCGGCCGACGAAATATTCCAGCGTATCGTCGTCGCGGCAGACGAAGAGATAACCGCCACCACGCGGGAACTGTTCTTCAGCGGACTTGCCGCGGGGTTTGCCATCACCGTCACGTTCCTGCTGTACGCGTCGCTGTACGCGTCGACGGACGGCGACCCGGTTCTGAGCGCGCTGCTTTACCCGCTCGGGTTCGTCTTCATCATCCTCGGGGACTACCAGTTGTACACCGAGAACACGTTGCCGCCGGTCGCACTGACCCTCGAACGGCTGGCGAGTCTGCCGTCGTTGATGCGCATCTGGGGACTCGTCCTCCTCGCCAACCTCGCGGGCGGGTTGCTCGGTGCGCTCGCGCTCTCCTCGACCGGCGTGCTCTCGCCGGCGGCGGCCTCGGCGGCAGAGGGGTTCGCACAGAAGGCCATCGAGACGCCCTGGTGGACGCTGTTCTCGAAAGCGGTGTTCGCCGGCCTCATAGTCGCCGGCGTCGTCTGGGTCGACTACTCGCTTCGCGACAGCATCTCGCGACTGGCGCTCGTGTACGTCTCGTTTCTCGCTATCCCGTTCGGGAACCTCTATCACGTCGTCGTCTCCGCGACGGAGATGCTGTATCTCGTCTTCAACGGCGAACTCGCGCTCTGGGTCGGCGTCTCGCAGTTCGTCGTCCCCGTCCTGCTGGGCAACTCTATCGGCGGCGTCGTGTTGGTCACTGTCGTCAACTACTTCCAGACGACCGAACGGCGGCTGGCATCGGCCCGCGAGGCCGGAAAGAAAAGCCGGCTCACGGTTCGCGAGTGGGTGCTTGGCGGCTTCTCCGATTCTGGTCGGTCCTACGTTCCCGTCAACGGACACGACAGGGACTGATGACCAAACCCATATGCCCCGTCTGTGACTAGTGGGACTGTGAACTGGGTCTCGGAAAACCGCCACTGGCTACTGTTTGCCGGCGTCGTCCTGTCGACGCTGGGCGCCGTCGGCGTCGCCGTCGTGGGTCTCGTCGCGACGCTGTCGACGCTCGTGACCGGGGGCCCGATTCTGGGTATCGTCGCCGCGTGGATTCTCGGGACGCTCGTCCTCGCCGGCCTCGACGTGGTCTGTCTCGCCGCGCTCCTCTCGGAACTCGCCAGTCGAGCGTCGATGCCCAAAAGCCAGCGCGCGGCCGATTTCTTCCATCGCGTCGAGTCGGCCCTGCCGCCGCTCGCCGCACTCGGCCTCGGCGACCGGTTCGAACCGTCCGTCGAAGCGCGGCGCGCCGAACTCACCGAACGCTACGTCGACGGGGACCTCTCGGAGGCGGAACTCGAAGCGGAACTACAGACGTTACTGGACGAGGACGGACGGGCAGGGTCCGGTCCCGTCGAGACCACGCGCGAGAGTGCCGTCGACGCGGCCAAACAGCGTGACCTCGCCGACGACCGAGAGGTCGAAACGGAGACGTAGCGACTCAGTCGCCGGCCGGCGGATGGCCCCGGCCCGCGGTCACGCGGATTTAAATCACGTCCGGCCGTCGTTCGTGGTATGGGCGACTACACGATTCTCCGTGTCGACGTGGACGCCGGCGTCGTCGCGCGGGTACTGGACGCGGTTCCCGGCGTCGCCGTCGCCGAGGCCGAGGCGTCGACGGTGGCCGACGAGGCGGTCGCAGGGACTGCGCCCGCAGGCAGTCGGGGCACCACGGCGGAGACAGAGTGCGGCCCGGACGCCGACACAGGGACCGAGGCGGAAGCGCCGTCGGCACTCCGTGAGTGGGGGCTACTGGGAGTCGGCGTCTCGCTGGTCCTCCTCGGGATTGCAACGGTCGGTATCTGGTGGTACCGCCGACGTGACGGTGGCGACGACGAGTCCCTCGCGGGTGGGGAGACACCACCGCCGACGACGAAGGTCGACCGACCGACTGCGGGGTCGGCCGGCGGGGGCACGACTGCCGCCGGGCCGAGTTCGGCGACTACGGAGGGTGACGAGGCCGAGGAGACACCGGCCCCGGACGACTCGGCGACAGCGCGCGAGGAGTCCGTCGCCAGTACCGTCCTCGACGAGGAACCGACGCCCGAGGACGCCGAACCGAACGGACGGACCGAGGACCGCTCGAACGTCGAGTGGGCCACGAAGGACGCGCGCGACCGGCAGACCGAGTCCGAGAGCGGCGACGCGGAGACGGCCGACGAACCGACCCCGCGGCCCGGTGGGTCCGTCGACGTCGCGCCGTTGCTCGGCGTGGCTTTCCTCGCGGTGAGCGGGGCCGTCGTCCGGTGGATACAGGACGACAGGCGAGACGAGCAGTAGGGGCCTGTTGGCGACGGCGCTCGGCCGAGTTGGCGGCCTCGCTCGATGCGTACACCGGTCCGACAGGCTAAAGCGCGCGGCTCCGATACTCCGGGCATGGAGTTCCACGAGGCCGCGAACTTCCTCTTCGAGTTGCGCCGGTTCGCGTCACGGGCCGGCACCGACGCCACGCGGGGCCTGTTGTCCGATATCGACGACCCACACGAGGGTCTTCGCTGTGTCCAGATCGCCGGCTCTAACGGGAAGGGCTCGACCGCCCGGATGGTCGAGCGCGCCCTCCGGGAGGCCGGACTGGACGTCGGCCTCTACACCTCGCCGCATCTCGACGACGTACGCGAACGCATCAGAGTCAACGGACGGAAGGTACCCGAGGCCGCGCTCGTCGAGTTCGTCGAGGCGGTCGAACCGTACGTCACCGAACGGGGTGCCGACGGGGAGTCACCGACCTTCTTCGAGACGCTGACCGCCTTCGCCCTCTGGGAGTTCGACCGACAGGACGTCGACGTCGCGGTACTGGAAGTCGGCATCGGCGGGCGATACGACGCCACCAGCGTCGTCGACCCCGTCGCCAGCGCCGTGACGTCGGTCACGCTAGAGCACACGCACATCCTCGGGGATACCGTCGAGGAAATCGCCCGCGACAAGGCCCACGTCGCGCCCGACGACGCGCCGCTGGTCACCGGGGCGACGGGCGACGCCCTCGCCGCGGTCCGCGAACAGGCCGGCGACGTGGTGACCGTCGGCGGCGGCGACGATGCCGACGTGACCGTCACCTACGGCGGTCGCGACGGCCTCGAAGGTGCGGTCACCGTCGACGGCCCGGACTGGCACGTCGACACCCACCTCCCCCTGCTTGGCGAGCATCAGGCCCACAACGCCGGTATCGCGGCGACACTCGTCCGGCAGGTCGCCGACGTGACACAGGCGGACCTCGAACGCGGCCTGCGAAACGCCCACTGGCCCGGCCGCTTCGAGGTGATGGGCGAGGACCCACTGGTCGTCCTCGACGGCGCACACAACCCCGGTGGCCTCGAACGCACCGTCGAGACGCTCGACTCGTTCGACTACGACGACCTGCACATCGTCGTCAGTGCGATGGTGGATAAGGACCACGTGGGCGCCGCCGAGGCGCTGTCGGCGGCCGACCACGCCGTCGCCTGTGAACCGAACGTCGACCGGGCCGAGAGCCCGGCGGTCGTCGCCGAGGCGTTCCGGTCCGCAACCGATGCGGACGTCGAGACGCGCCACGACGTGGCCGGTGCGCTCGGGGTGGCGCTCGACGCGGCCGACGACGGCGACGCCGTCCTCGTCACCGGGTCGCTCTACGCGGTCCGGGAGGCCCGTACGCGCTGGGCGCGCGCGATGGTTCCCAAACGCGTCGACTCGATCTCGGAGTCCCGCGAGACTATCAAGGCCGCCCACGTCACCGACGCCGGCGCGTGGCGGATGCGCGGGAAGGGCGTCCACCGCGTCCTCCGAACTCGCGTCCAACCGCGGCAGGCCCAGTACCTCAAGGAGGAACTGCTGTCGCTGGGCGGTGAGTGTGCCATCTCCGGGCTGAACGATCAGGACGAGGAGCGCGTCGACGTCGTCACGATGGCGACGATGGCCCAGTACCGACGGCTGGCCGACAAACTCGACGGCCAGCCCTACGGCCTCTCGACGTTCGCCGACGAACTTCGCGAGGCGCTGGACATCCAGCAGCCAGACGACGCGCGTGGCTATCCGTGGGAGGACGGCACCGCCGTCATGGGCATCCTCAACATCACGCCGGACTCGTTTCACGACGGTGGGGAGTACAACGCCGTCGAGGACGCCGTCGCCCGCGCCGAGCAGATGATCGCAGACGGCGCGGACATCCTCGACGTCGGCGGCGAGTCCACCCGGCCGGGGGCGGACGTCGTCCCGGCCGACGAAGAGAGAGACCGCGTCGTCCCGGTCGTCGAGGCCCTCGCCCAGATGGACGTCCACGTCTCCGTCGACACGCGGAAGGCCGAGGTGGCGCGTGCGGCCCTCGACGCGGGCGCGGACATCCTCAACGACGTCTCGGGCCTCGAAGACCCCGAGATGCGACTGGTCGCCGCCGAGCGCGACGTTCCCGTCGTCGTGATGCACTCCATCGAGACGCCGGTCGACCCCGACAGCGACATCCACTACGACGACGTCGTCGAGGACTGTATCGACCAGTTGACCGAACGGGTGTTGCTGGCCGAGAAGGCCGGACTGGACCGCGAGCAGATTCTCGTCGACCCCGGCATCGGCTTCGGGAAATCGGCCGTCGAGAGCTTCGAACTACTGGACCGACTGGCGGAGTTCCGGGCGCTGGGCTGTCCGATTCTGGTCGGTCACTCCCACAAGTCGCTGTTCGGCCTCGTCGGCGAGGACCCGGGCGACTGTCTGGAGGCGACCATCGCGGGGACGACGCTCGCGGCCGAACGCGGGGCCGACGTCGTCCGGGTCCACGACGTGGCGGAGAACGCCGCTGCCGTCAACGTCGCCGAGGCGGTCCGTGACCCCGAGCGCTTCGACACTAACTGAACCCGACCACGAGGTCGCAGTTCGCACAGTGCCAGAGTGTGACCGTCTCGTCGCCTGCGACAGTTACCCTCCCGTCGTCGTGGATACGCACCCGGTGGACGCGGCGGCCGGCCCCGAGGTCGTCTGCCCGTTCGACCTGCGCGCCGCAGTCGGGGCAGGTCATAGCGGGGACCATGACCCGGCTTGGTCGTACAGACATATAGTTACAGTTTCTAGCGACTGAGGTGTTCAGACCCGGCGGCGCTACGTGGATAGATTTCACACGACCTCACATAGGCAGAAAGCACTTATCGGCCGCTACGCCAGCCACGGTATGAACCAGCGGGACGTCGTGAGGGAGGGGTACGACGAGATAGCGGCAACGTACGCGGCCGAGCGAGATGGAGCGGGGCGCGAACGTGCCCTCGTCGAACGACTCGCGTCGACCCTCGACGATGGGAGTCTCGTCCTCGATGCAGGCTGTGGAGCGGGTACGCCAGCGACCGAGGTCCTCGCTGAGCGACACGACGTGCCCGGTCTCGATATCTCACGCGAGCAGTTGCGGACGGCACGCGAGCGAGTCGCGAGCGCCGGACTCGTACAGGGTGACCTCGCTCACCTCCCGTTCGGTGACGAGACGTTCGACGCCGTCGTCTCCTATCACGCGGTCATCCACGTTCCCCGCGAGGAACACGCCGCCGTCTTCGCCGAGTTCGAGCGCGTTCTCCGGCCGGGCGGGCACCTGCTCGTCGCGGTCGGGGCCGAGGCGTGGGCCGGGGAGAACGACGACTGGTTGGACACCGGCGAGCGGATGGCGTGGAGTTTCCACGGCGCCGATCGGAACCGTGAGTTACTCACAGATGCCGGATTCGAGATAACAACTGTCGAGGAGGTCCCCGACGAACTCGGCGGAACGTTCGCCATCGTACGGGGCCGGGCCTTATAGTAGCCATTGAAAATCAATGCACACCCGATCGCACGACCGCGGTGCGGTCGGTGTGTGAATCGTTTCAATTGTTACGCTAGTCCTCGGCTACGGGCGGGTCGACGGCCTCGGCCTCGGTCTCGTTCACGCGGATGCCCTTCGAGGCGAGGTGGCGCATCTGCCGGCGGACGAAGTCCTCCTCCGTCGTCCCCCGAGTGGCGAGAATGACCATGCGCGCGTCGCCCGCGGGCCGCATCGTCCGCCCGGCCCGCTGTGCCCCCTGCCGCCGGGACCCGCCCAGACCCGAGGCGACGACAGCGAGTTCGGCGTCGGGCAGGTCGATTCCCTCGTCGCCGACCCGCGAGACGACCAGCGTGTCACGTTCGCTCCGACGGAACTCGTCGAACAGTCGCTCCCGCTGGGCGTGGGGGGTCTCGCCGCTGATGAAGGGCGCGTCGATGGCTTCGCTGATGGCCTCGCCTTGGTCCAGATACTCGACGAACACCAGCGCCTTCGCACCCGGCTGTTCGGCGAGCGTGTACCGTATCTCGTCGACTTTGCCGGTGTTGCTGGCGGCGGCCTGTCGCCGGTCGTGACCCGACGTGGCGGCGTACTCCGAGCGCTCCCCGTCCCCGCCCCACGGGACCAGCCGAATCTCGACTTCGGGTTCGGCGACGTAGCCCTCGTCGAACAGTTTGCCCCAGTCGGTGCCGATGGGCGGGCCGACGAGCGTGAATATCTCCTCCTCGTCGTCGCTCTCGCGGGTCGGCGTCGCCGTCAGGCCGAGGCGGTGTTTGGTCTGGAGGTCGGCGCTCCGGCGGTGGATGGGGCTCGGGACGTGGTGGACCTCGTCGTAGACGATGAGCCCCCACTTGCGCTGGTCGAACAGTTTCCGGTGGCGGTCCATCCCGGCGGTGCGGTAGGTGGCGATGGTAACCGGGCGGATCTCCTTCGTCCCGCCGTGGTACTCGCCGATGTCGGCGTCGGAGAGTGACGTGTGTCGGACGAGTTCGTCGTGCCACTGCGTCGCGAGTTCCCGCGAGGGGACGAGAATCAGCGTCTCGCCGCCGATGGCGGCCATCGTCCCCATCGCCGCCACCGTCTTGCCAGACCCCGGTGGCCCGACGAACACGCCAGAGCCCTGCTCGGTGAACCGCTCCACCCAGTCAGCCTGATAGTCCCGCAGGCGGAGCAGGAGGTCCATCTCCAGCGCGTCGCCTTCCTCCAGTTCCCGGTCGTCCCGGACCGGATAGCCCGCCTCGTACAGCGTGCGCTTTACCTCGGCGGTGGCGTCCTCGTTGACCCACGCCTCGGAGTCCGAGATGGGCGCCCGCAGGGTGTCCTCGGCGAGTTTCTGCCGGGCGACGTTGCCCATCAGGTCGTCGCTGTCGGCTTCGAGGACGACGTAGCCGTCCTCGTGCGTGTAGAGCCGGAACTTGCGGGCGCGTTCCCACTGGCTCGTCACCCACTCTTCGAGGTGAGGTGAGCGCTCCCCGAGAACGTCCCGCATCGTCGCCAGCAATCCGTCGAGCGACTCGTGGGGGGCCGCCCAGACGTCGGCTTCCCGAATCTCGTAGACGTAGCCGCCCGACCGATTGGAGTCCTGTAGGCGGGCGAACTGCGAGAGTTGTGCCCGCGTGAACTGGTCGGGGTGCTCGACGACGACTTCCCGGCGGTCCGGAAACAGGACGACCCGTTCGCGGTCGGTCACCTCGGCGACGTCGGTCGGGTACCAGACGGCGTCCGTCTCGGCGACGTCCTGTCGCTGGATGTCACCGTCGGCGGCGAGCGCTTCGAGGGCGTCGCGGGCCTCGTCGGGGGTCAAGTCGGTCTTCCGGGAGAGTTCCGTCGCAGTCAGATGTGGCCGACCGACGGCGTCGATGGCGTCGTACACCGTATCGAGTTCGATAGTCGTACCGGCCGTCTCGTCGGCTGGCTCCTCTGCTGTCACTACAGGCAGGGACGGGCCAGAGGGGCAAACGGGTTTCGTCTGGGCGGTGGCGTCACTTCTCCCGGGACCGCTTACGGTCGTCGAGGTACGCCAGCACGCCGAGGACGTTCACGAGCGGCATCGCGGCGGCGTGGACCCGGATCATATCGGGGTCGTCGGGCCGTCGGCAGACGTCGAGACAGACGGCCAGCGGAATCAGCAGTTCGAGGAGGACGAACAGGAACGCGGCGAGCGTGAGCGGGCGCGAGAGTGACGCCGCGCGGCCCGTCTCGCTGGTGAGGCGGGCACCGAGATAGAGGAGGAGGATCGACAGCATCGCGAGCTCGGGAAGCACGAACGCACGAAGGAGTCGAGCGTCGTCCATTGTAAGCGTCTACGACACGATGGCGGATAACGTCCCCGCCGATGGCTCATAGTGATTGCTGTAACTATGTACCGGTTCGACCATCCGCTGGCTGGCGGTCGATACCGGAATGACTTACAGCAGTCACTATCAGAACAGGCCGAGTTCGTCGACCAATTGCTCGTACAGCGCCCCGTGTGGTAGTAACGCAGTATCTCGGAATCACGTTCCTCAGGGCAGCCGCGTGAGCTACCTTGCTATTCCGATTAGAAGACTGTCTACGAACACCAGCATATTATTACGGGAAATAATATATCGTATATTTTATACACTCTGGCACTCGTGAAGGATTCATAAGAGATGGAGCTTACTCAGTTGCCAAAGATTTCGGAGACCGACCAATCGCTGCGGATAGCGACGATACTTGGAATCTGTTCGGTTCCGGTTACGGTAGCGGTTTCTTTGTTCTCCTCTGGGAACGTTATTTCGTTCACACCAGTGTTATTTGCAGGAGTTATTGTAGGGTATCATTACAACCGCACCCCGATATCAATCGGCCGTGCTGGCTTGCGAACTGGATTACTGGGCGGCCTTCCGACAATATGGCATGTGTTTGAGATTCTGGAAGACGGCTGGTCGGCATCGTTCGAGTACGGTGTTCTAACGGTACTGTTCGTTCCTGTTGCTATTGTTTTTGGACTGTCTGTTGCTGTTCTTGCATCAGTTGTCGGTGCTGCCATCGGAGACAGAGTTGCACGAGGAATTGACCAACTCTAAGCACTCCGTTATTAATGCCGATTCTCAAACACCACCTCCCTCTCAGAAGAACCCGTACGCCTCGACCAGTCGCTCGTACAGCGACTCGTACTCGCCGCGCACCGCGTCGTGGTCGAAAGCCGCCAGCGACTCGTCGACGGTCCGCCGTTCCATGTCCGCCGAGGCGACTATCTTGTCGGCTATCTCCTGCGGATTCGTCACGCGGAAGGCCCGGTCGCGCTGCTCGACGAGTTCGTGGGCGCTGGAGCCGGCCTGATACTCCACGATGCCGATACACCCGGCCGCGAGCGCCCACAGGAGGTCGGTCGCGAAGTACTCGCGGAACGCCGTCTGGACGAACACCTGCGCGCCCTTATAAATGGAGACGCGCCGCTCGCGGTCACACGCGCCGACGAACTCCACGCGGTCGTCGATTCGGAGGTCGGCAGCCTCCTGTTCGTAGACCTCGCGCTGGGGTCCGTCGCCGACGACGGTGGCCGACCAGTCCTTCTGGCGGAGTTCCGCCAGCGCGAGGAACAGCGACTCCATGTTCGCGCTCTCGTCCAGCGGATGGGCGTACACCACGTCGACTTCCTCGGCCGGGTCGACCTCGCGGACGAGGTCCATGTCGATGCTCTCGGGGACGATGGTCGTCCGGTCGTCGGGCGCACCGGCCTCCCAGAGACCGGTTTGGACGAGTTCCGAGGGGGTGACGAACTGGTCCGGAGCGCGGAGCGACCAGTCGGTCCGGCGGGCCTCGGGCAGGGCCTCGTCGCCGTACCACTCGACGACCAGCGGCGCTCGGGAGAGCGTCCCGCCCAGCGAGGCAGCGAGCAGCACCGACGGCGGCGAGGGCACCGCGTGAATCACGTCGGGGCGGTAGTTCGCGAGCAGTGCGGGCAGACGCGTACAGAACGAGGGGACGGTCGGCGAGACGGTGACGGCGCGGTACGTGACCTCCTCGGGGGCGAACCGCTTGCCGTAGCCGTCCCACCACTGCGAGCAGAACACGGACACTTCGTGGCCGGCGTCGGCCAGTTCGCCGGCGACGCGTTCGATTCGGCGTCGACCTTCGGTGTCCCGGTAGTGACTCGTCTCCATGGCGACGACCGCGACACGCATACCCATCGTCTCGGCGGGGGTTCTCAAAAAGCCACCCGTTCGCCGGCAAGGGTTTTGGTCGCGCCACTCCTCGGGGGAGGCGTGTACGACTACGACCTCGAACGCTACCTCAACGTCCGCAGCGCCTACGGGGCCTCCATCTCCCCGGAAGGAACGCTGGCCTTCCTGATGGACACGACCGGCGTCGGACAGGTCTGGACGCTGGACGAACCCGGGGGCTGGCCCGACCAGCGGACCTTCTACGACGAACCGGTGAGTTTCGTCGACTACTCGCCGACCCGCGAGGAACTCGTCTTCGGGATGGACGAGGGGGGCAACGAGCGCGCCCAACTGTACCGGCTGGACGACGACGGTCGGGTGACCGAACTGACGGCGATGCCCGACGCCAAACACCGCTGGGGTGGCTGGCGGCCCGACGGCGAGGCGTTCGCGTTCGCCTCGAACCGCCGCGACGAGGCCGTCTTCGACGTGTACGTACAGGACCGCGACGCCACCGGCGACGACGCCGAACTGGTGTACGAAGGCGACGGGTGGTTCACCGTCTCCGGGTGGTCGCCGGACGGCCAGCACCTCGCCATCAGCGAGGCACACTCCAGTTTCGACCAGGACGTGTACGTCCTCGACGTCGAATCGGGCGACCTGACGCACCTGACGCCACACGAGGGGAGCGTCCGGTACACGAGCGTCTCGTGGGGCCCCGAGGGCGACGCACTGTATCTGGTCACGGACGAAGGACGCGACACGCTGGCGCTGGCACGCCTCTCGCTGGAGGGGGACCTCGAAATCGTTCGTGACGACGAACAGTGGAACATCGACGGTGTCGCCATCGACCAGGACACCGGCCGCCTCGCGTACTCCCGGAACGTCGAGGGCTACAACGAGATTACGGTCGGCGAGTTCGACGGGCCGACCGACGTCGAGGCGTTCCCGTCACCGGACCTGCCCGGCGGCCTCGCCGGCGGCGTCGCGTGGGGGCCGGAAGCCGAGGAGTTCGCCGTCAGCGTCACCGGCCGCAGCGTCAACACGAACGTCTTCGTCGTCGACACCGAGCGCGGCGAGAGCGAGCGCTGGACGGACGCGTCGACGGCGGGCATCCCACAGGAGACGTTCGTCGAACCCGAGGTGGTCCGCTTCGAGAGCTTCGACGGCCGCGAGATTCCGGCGCTGTTCTCGCTCCCGCCGGCGGCCGAGAACGACGGCACCACCCCCGTCATCGTCGACATCCACGGCGGCCCGGAGAGCCAGCGCCGGCCCTCCTTCGCCGGCCTCACACAGTACTTCCTCTCGCGGGGGTACGCCGTCCTCGAACCGAACGTCCGCGGGTCGACCGGCTACGGGAAGGCCTACACGCACTTAGACGACGTCGAGAAGCGGCTGGACTCGGTGAAGGACATCCGGGCCGGCGTCGACTGGCTCCACGACCACCCGGCGGTCGACCCGAACCGCATCGTCGCGATGGGCGGGTCCTACGGCGGGTTCATGGTGCTTGCGTCGCTGACGGAGTACCCCGACCTGTGGGCCGCGGGCGTCGACGTCGTCGGCATCGCCAACTTCGTCACCTTCCTACAGAACACCGGCGAGTGGCGCCGCGAACTGCGCGAGGCCGAGTACGGGTCGCTGGCCGAGGACCGCGAGTTCCTCGAATCCGTCTCGCCCATCAACAAGGTAGAGCGCATCACCGCACCGCTGTTCGTCCTCCACGGCGCGAACGACCCGCGGGTGCCCGTCGGCGAGGCCGAGCAGATAGCCGACGAGGTGGCCGACCACGGCGTCCCCGTGGAGAAACTGATATTCGACGACGAGGGCCACGGCATCAGCAAGCGGGAGAACCGCATCGAGGCGTACACCCGCGTCGTCGAGTTCCTCGACGAGCACGTCTGACCGGGCGCGTTTAGACCGGCCTCGCGAGCGACCGCCGGACAGCGGCCGGGTGGAGTCGACAGCCCCATCGCTCTCTGTCGGTTCTCCAGCGTATCCGCACCGAGAGCGATTGAGTGGGTTTATACGCGGTCCGTCCCAGCCACGCGGCATGGACGTTTCCGACCGCTCTCGGGCCCGCGTCGAAGAGCGACTGAGCCGGCTCGACGCGGAGTTCGGCTCGCCGGCGGTCACGCAGACGACGTTCGAGGTGGACGAAGAGAGCTACGAGCGAGCGGTCGAGCGGTCCCGCGACGGCCAACTCGACGTCCACGCCATCGTCCGCGACGAGGACGGCGCCGTGATGCTACGAGAGGGCGACGGAGAGTGGATGCTCCCGCGTGGACAGACCCGCCCGGACGAAGACCTAGAGACGGCGGCAAAGCGCATCGTCCGAGACGCCGCCGGCGTCGACTGTACCGTGACGGACGCGGTCAGAGCGACCATCTCCGGCGTGCGAAACGGTGACGACGAGTCGGCCGAGACGGTGTATCGACTGAGCGTCGTGTTCACTGCAGAACTGACCGAAGGAGAAGGCCAGCGGGGCGACGAGGCGGTCCGGTGGGACGCGAACCCCGACGCGGTCGGCGAACTCGTCTAGACGACGCCCGTGACCGTCGCGGCCTCGATGGCGGCTTCTTCGCTCATCCCGTCGCCCAGAATCGTGTACCGGTCGCGAATCTCGTGGGCCGTGGTCAACGCCTCGATGACCGTCTCGTGGTCGATGCCGAGGTCGTCGGCCGTCGTCGGGGCGCCGAGCGCGCCGAGCGCGTCCCGGACGTCGCGCCAGCGCCCCTTCGGCCCGCTGTGGAGGTACTCGGTCATGATGGCGCCGACGCCGACCTGATGGCCGTGGAGCGCGGCGTCGGGCGCGATGCGGTCGAGTTGGTGCGAAAAGAGGTGTTCGGCGCCGCTAGCCGGGCGAGAGGAGTCCGCGATGGACATCGCGACGCCGGAGGAGACGAGCGCTTTGACGACGATCCACGAGGACTCTTCGAGTCCCTTCTTGATGGAACCCGCGCTGTCGACGAGCATCTCGGCGGTCATCTGTGAGAGGGCACCGGCGTACTCCGAGTACGGGACGTTCTTCAGTCGATGTGCGAGTTCCCAGTCGCGGACCGCCGTGTAGTTCGAGATGATGTCGGCACACCCGGCGGTGGTCAAGCGCCACGGGGCCTCGGCGAGGATTTCGGTGTCGGCGACCACCGCAAGCGGCGGTTCCGCGGCGACGCTGTGGCGGGTATCGCCTTCCGGGACCGAGCCTCGCCCGGAGACGATGCCGTCGTGGCTGGCCGCCGTCGGGACGGAGACGAACCCGAGGCCGAGGTCGTCGGCCGCCATCTTCGTGATGTCGATGGCCTTCCCGCCGCCGACGCCGATGGCGAATCCGGCCTCGACCTCCTCGGCGTGGGCGATGACGCGCTGGACAGCGTCGAAACTCGCCTCTTCGATGACGATCTCGGCCGGGTCGTACCCCGCCGCCGCGAACTGCTCGACGACCCGTTCGCCCGCGACAGCGTGTGGCGTCGGGCTGGAGACGACCAGCGGCCGACCCGAGAGGTGGAGTTCCTCCACGGCGGCGAGCGTCTGGTCGAGCACGCCGTGCCCGATGACGACGTTCCGCGGGAGGCGTATCCATGTAGATTTCTCGAACATACCCCAACTCCTCCCCGTGATGGGAAAATTGTTTGTCCTCACACGGTACTGCAGGGGTTTATTCCGAGAGCATGTTTCAGATACAAATGCTTTGACAGTCGTCTCACCAGTAATTACCAGAAACAATTATTAACGTCCGCGGGTGGCTGCGGACGGGATGACACGAAACCCAGACACGGCTGACGACACCGGCGCGGAGACGTCCCGGCGGACGTTCATGAAGGCGACCGGAGCGGCGACGGCAGCGGCGGCGGTAGGCACCGGCGCCAACGGCGCTGTGGCACAGACCGACGGCGACGTAGACGCGATTCTGAACGACCTGACGCTCGAACAGAAGGCGGGACAGATGACGCAGGTGACGATCAGTTCCTTCGAACCCGATCCCGGGGAGTCGAACGTCCCCGACAGTTTCGGCGTCGACACCGTCGGCGAGTACTTCAGCGAACTCGGCGTCGGGTCCGTCCTCTCCGGCGGGGCAGCCCCGCCAAGTTTCGACGGAAGCGAGGTGGTCTCGGGCATCAACGCCTTGCAGGAGTACAACCTCCAGAACGCCGACCACGGCGTCCCGTTCCTCTACGGCGTCGACGCGACGCACGGCAACGGCCTGTTAGCGGGTGCGACCGTCTTTCCCCAGCGACTGAACATGGGGTCGACGCGCGACGTCACACTCGTCGAACGGGCCGAGCGTCACACCAGCGACGCCACGGCGTCGATGGGCGCTCACTGGACGTTCGCGCCGACGACGGACCTCCAGCGTGACCCCCGGTGGGGTCGATTCTTCGAGGGCATCAGCGAGGACCCGAAACTCACAGGCGACATGTCTCGGGCACGCACCCGCGGATTAGAGGACGACGACCGACTCACCGCGTGTGTCAAGCACTTCGGCGCGTACTCCATCCCGAACAACGGCAACGACCGCGCGCCCGCGTCCACCTCGCTCCGAGACCTCCGCACGAACGTCCTCCCGCCGTACCGCGAGGCGTTGCAGGCCGAACCCGGCACGGTGATGGTCAACAGCGGCGCGGTCAACGGCAAACCGGCCCACGCCTCCCACTGGCTACTGACGCGGATGCTCCGGGAGAACTACGGGTTCGAGGGGATGGTCGTCTCGGACTGGGACGACCTCGACCGGATGCTGACGAACCACGATTACGCACCGACCTTCCGGCAGGCGACGAAAGAGGCCATCAACGCCGGCGTCGACATGTACATGATAGGCAACGGCGGGAACGCCCCCGGTCCCGTCGAGTACATCGACACCGTCGTCTCGCTGGTCGAGGACGGCGAGATACCGATGGCACGCATCGACGAAGCGGTACGGCGGATTCTCGAACGCAAAGTCGACCTCGGCCTGTTCGCGGAACCGACCGTCGACGAGTCCCGCATCGACGGCATCGTCGGCGGCGCACAGGAGACGTCCGAGCAGTTGGCACGGGAGTCGCTGGTCCTCTTAGAGAACGACGACGACACGCTCCCGCTCTCGGGCGACGAGAACGTCCTGCTGACCGGCCCCGGCGTCGACGGCGACGGGAACAACACGCGGGCGCTGATGCAACACGGTGGCTGGACGCTCGGGTGGCAGGGGCCGAGTGCCGGCGGCCCGTTCCCGCGACAGCGTCTCCTGACCGAGGAACTCCGCTCCCGGGTCAGCAGTCTCACCCACGTGCCGACGACGTACGAAAACACCACGTGGTGGGCCGGACAGGGCGACGGCGAGAACCAGCAGAGCGACGAGAACGGGGAGTTCGAGTTCACCGACGAGCAGGAGTCGGCCGTCCGGTCGGCCGCACCCGACGCCGACGCCGTCGTCGTCGTCCTCGGCGAAGGGAGTCACAACGAGGGCTTCGGCGACAGAGACGAACTCGTCCTCGACGAGTCACAGCAACGACTCGTCCGGGTCGTCTGCGAGACGACGGACGACTCGACGCCCGTCGTAGGCGTCCTGCTGGCCGGCAGTCCCCGCGGTGGCCCCGAGACGTTCGCGCACCTCGACGCCCTGCTGTTCGCCGGGCAACCCGGGAGCGACGGCGGCGCGGCCATCGCTGACGCCCTCGTGGGCAACTACAACCCGTCGGGCAAGCTCGCGTTCAGTTGGCCGGGCAACGCCGGGACGCCGGTGGGGACGACGCCGGTACAGTACAACCGCTACCCGCCGACGTCGACGGGCGGGACCGACAACGCTCCGCTGTTCGAGTTCGGACACGGGCAGAGCTACACCACCTTCGAGTACGGGACCGTCTCGCTGTCCCGGACCACCGTCGGGAATCCGGCGAACCAGTCCGAGGTGACTGTCAGCGTCGACGTCACCAACACCGGTGAGATGGCGGGCGACCACGTCGTCGAGGTGTTCAACACCGAGTCGTACGGGTCGGTCCTCCAGCCGATGCGTCGACTGCTGGGCTACGAGCGCGTCTCGCTCGACGTCGGCGAGACGAAGACGGTCGACGTGACGGCCGACCTCACCGCACTGGAAGTCGTTCCCGGCGATATCCTCGGCGTCCAACCGAAAGTCGTCGAGGCCGGCGACTACGAACTCACGGTCGGTCGGGACGGCCCGACGACGACGCTGACGGTACAGAACACGCGGAGCATCACCGACTCCGAGCCCGTCCCCGGACGCTACGACATCGACAACGACGGTGACGCCGACATGGCGGACGTGAAAGCGCTGATGCAGGGCATCAGGACCCGCGACGACGACTGACGAGCGGGGCGGCTCACCCAACAGCGAACTCGCGTCGTCGTACACGGGTCGACCAAAGACTAAAGTACTGAAGAGAGGACGGGACTACCGGTGCAGTGCCCCGCTGGCACCCAGTACGACGGACCACACGATGCCGAACAAACCAGACATAGATGCGGCGACCATACGCGGGAAACTCCAGCAGTACGGCTTCTCGGAGACGGCAGCGGAGACGTATCTCGCCGTCGTAGAGCGCGGGTCGGCGACGGCCAGTACCGTCGCAGAGGCCGCCGGGGTCTCGACCAGTTACGTCTACGACGTCTGTGACGACCTCGCGGCCGACGGCTTCGTCACCGTCGAGGACCACCGGACGCCGACGGAGATACGAGCGGTCGACCCCGCCGACGCGTTCGGGCGTCTCAAGAGCGACCTCGACACGCTGGAGTCGGCCGTCACCGCTCGGTACCAACAACACACCGGCGAGGAGGACACGTTCGAAGTCGTCAAGTCTCGGCCGACGATGGACAAGCGACTGGTGAGCCACATCGACGCGGCCGACTCGGAGGTGGTCCTCCAGTTACCGGCCCAGCGGCTCCCGACCGTCGCGGACGCACTCAAGCGGGCGCGGGACCGAGACGTCCTAGTCCTCCTCTCGCTGAACGGCGACCCGAACCACGGTCCGAGAGGTGCCCTGAAGACGTCCCCGGAGGGGGACGCCGACGGCATCGCCAGCGTCGTCCGGTCCGGCCTCGCCGGCGGGCCGTCGCTGCTCGCGGCCGACCAACGGCGCGGGTTCGTATCGCCGGCGACGCTGTTGAGTTGGGACCACGACGAGACCCGCGCAATCGCGTTCCGGCAACACGACGTCGCCTCCGTGCTGGTCGGGTCCTATCTGGGGAACTACTGGCCCATCGGCGAGGAACTACTCGTGGCCAGACCGCCGTCGCTCCCGGTGACGTACCGGATGTTCCGCCCTCTCGTCTTCGCCGTGACGTTGCAGTTGCGGGCCGGCAACGACGTCGCCGTCGACCTGTACGCCCGACGGGTCGGTACCGACGACTCCTTCGAGACGATCAGCGGCACCGTCGTCGACGTCCGGCAGAACCTCGTCTCGCCGGCCAACAGCGACTTCGGGTTCGAGAACTCGCTGATAGTCGACATCGGGTCCGAACGCATCAGCGTCGGCGGGGTCGACGCCTTCCTCGAAGACTACGAGTGTAAACAGGCGACCGTCAGGCCGACCTAACGCCAGATTACTCCGACACACTGTCCACGGCCACGTCGACCCGCTCCCTGTCCGGTCGTCTGTCACAGATGCGGTAACTGGTGCCAAACTATACTGTCAAGTAGCGATATCTTTCCAGTCGAGGCGGACGTCTGGGTCGCCAGCACCGCCGACGCACTTCAGCAATGATAGCGATACACGTCGAATCGAGCGGTCAGGTACCGACAACGGGTCCGACGAGGCGAGGCGTCCCTGTGACGACGTGGCTGTCCCCGAACGAACACGTGCGGAGCCACCCATGCTAGGGACGCTGTTACAGGTCCCGGTTCTGGGCATCGAGTTCTCGACGCTCGTCATCCTCTTTATCGCCGCGTTCGCCGGGGGCGCCTTCGGTGCGGCACTCGGGGCGCTCCCGGCGTTCTGTTTCACCGGCTTCATGGTCATCGCGGGCGAGGCCGCCGGATTCGCACAGGCCGAGATGGCAGGGAACGTCACCGGACTAGTCGCGTTCGGCCCGGTGTTTGGCCCCCACATCTCCTTTGCCGGCGGAGCGGCCGCCGCGGCCTACGCCGCCAGAGAGAACGAGATGGGTGCCGGCTTCGACTACCACAACGCGAAAGCGATCACCTTCGCGCTCGGCACCGAACCGAGCCACCTCGTCGTCGGTGGCCTGTTCGGCATCGCGGGGATGCTCATCACGCAGTTCTCCGCGGCGCTGGCGCTCCCGTGGGACCCAATCGCTATGGGCGTCACCCTCAGCGCCCTGCTCCACCGCGTCGTGCTGGGCTACTCCATCATCGGCGTCGTCGCCGGTGACGGCCTCTTCGACATGACGCCGTTCGAGCGCGGCGAGAAACGGGCGGCGGGCGCGGTCGGCGGCGACGCGGACAAACCCGGCAAGGAACGGTTCGCCGTCGAACCGTGGCTCCCCCACCAGTACAAGTGGAGTGGCGTCGCCCTCATCGGACTCGTCACCGGCATCCTCGGCGGCTACATCTGGTTACGGACCGGGAGCTACTTCCTCGGGTTCGGCATCAGCGCGGCCTCGCTGACGTTCCTCAACCTCGGCGTCGAGAAGATCCCCGTCACGCACCACATGACCTTGCCGGCGTCGACGGGCGGCGCCGCCGTCGTCGCCAGCGACCCCACCGCCAGCGGCGTACTGGTCGTGGTCGTCGCCGCGGTGTTTGGCATCTACGGCGCGCTGCTGGGCGAGGTGTGGCAACGGATATTCTACGCCCACGGCGACACGCACTGGGACCCGCCCGCGGCGGCTATCACGCTCGCGACGTTCACTATCGCGGTGCTGTCCATCGTCGGCGTCTTCCCCGGGTCGGCGTGGGTGCCGGCCCTCGGGATCTGACTCGTCGGGTCCCGTCTCGGCTTCCGTCGCGCCTCACTCGGTGAGGTCGTCGAGTAGCGCGATCTCCGTCTCTCGGTCCGGGCCGAACTGACGGCCGGTTCGCTCGTTCTCCCGGTGTTCCGCGACCGTTCGCTGGAGCGCGAGTCGCTGCGGGGTCGACGACCAGCCCAGCGCCCTGAGTTTCGCCGTCTCCAGTACGTGTGGCGAACTCCGGTACATGGGGAAATCCTGTGGTTCGAGGCCGTTGCGCGCCAGGTCGCGCGCGGTGGCCCCGACAGTCTCGACGCCCGTCTCACAGGTCTCTGCCAGCAGGTCTATCCACTGCCCCAGCATGGGTGCGTGTTCGTCACCGACGTTGTAGGCCTCGCCGGCCGCACCGTTCTCGGCGACGATACGGAGCGCACTCGCGACGTCCTCGACGTAGGCCATCTGCCAGAGGCTCAGACCGTCGCCCGGGACGGCGATGCGGTCCGCTACGTCCACCCGGTCCACCCAGTAGGCGAACCGTTCGGTGTAATCGTGGGGGCCGTAGACGACGGTCGGCCGGACGCTCATCGCGCGGACACCCGCCTCGGCGGCCGCGAACACCGCCCTGTCGCCCTCGGCTTTCCGCGGCCCGTAGGTCTCGGCGCTGTCGGTCGTGGCCTGCTCCTCGGAACACGGTTCGAGCGCCGTATCGTCCTCGCGTTTCGGGACTCGCTCCTCGCCGTAAGCCGCTCCGCTGGAGACGTAGACGTACGCGTCGGCGTCGGCGAAGACGTCCGTCGCGGCCCGGACGTCTGCCGGGAAGTAGGCCACGCAGTCGACGACCACGTCTGGGTCCACGGCGTCGGAGGCCGCTTCGAGCGTCGCCCTGTCGCGGCGGTTGCCCTCGAAGTGAGTCACGGACTCGTCGTCGGCGAAGGGGTTCTCCCGCGTCCCCCGGTTGAACATCGTCACGTCGTAGTCGGCGTCGCGGAACTCCGCGACGGTGTGGCGACCGATGAAGCGCGTCCCGCCGATGACGAGTACGTCGTCCATACCGGCGTATGGAGCGGCGGCGTCAAAACGAGTTGGGTGACAGTCGGACGTCCCGCTGCCCCGAACCGAGCGCGACCGCCGTCGGCGACCGACGCGACGAGTCGTGCACATTTTGCTCACCCGTTCACGCGATATGCACGATATCGCTCACGCCCCTCAGCAGTCGCCGCCGAGGTGTCTCGTCACACAAATTGCCAATATATGCGTTTCTGACCCGAATTACGGCATCTTGGGGAGTTTTGATACGCGTTACGTAATACCTCGTAGTGATTATGTGTGAATAATAACCCACATAATTTATTAACCATGCCCAAATGGTGTTCATTTGCATGCAGCGACAATCCAAGCGAACTCGACGACGGTTCATCAAAGGAGCAGGCGCTATCGGCACGGTCGCACTCGCGGGGTGTGGCGGGAACGGTAGTTCGGACGGCGAGAGCGGGTCCGACGGGTCTGACGGGTCCGGCGAGACCACGGGGACCGGCACGGAGTCCATGGCCGACAGTATCGTCTTCTACAACGCCGGGAGCCTCAAGTACGACCCCGGGACGGAGGCGAACATCGAGCGATTCGAGGACGAGACGGGCATCTCCGTCGAAGTCAACGAGGTGCCGTGGAACAACCTAAAGACCAGCCTCACCACCATCTGGCGGAACAAGGACGCGACGGTCGACGCCTTCAACGGCCCGACGTGGTGGCTGGCGGACTTCGTCGCCTCCGACTGGCTCGAACCGCTCGAACTGGGCGACAGCCACATGTCGAACTTCCCGAAGAACCTCCAGAACCTCGTCACGCTGGACGGGAAGACGTACATGGCCCCCGAGTTCGGCAAGTGGGGGACGTACCTCTACGACCAGACGCACTTCGAGGAGCAGGGCGTCAGTGAGGCTCCGCAGACGTGGGACGAAGTCGTCTCGAAGGGCCAGCAGTTGAAGACCGAGAACACGTCGCCCTTCGCGTTTACCTGGTCGAACAAGAGCGTGTTCACGTTCAAGCAATTCCTCTACCAGGCGGGTGGCCAGCTGTTCAACGATAGCAACGAGCCCGTCTTCGTCGACGGGGGGATGGACGTCATGGAGTTCTTCACGAAACTCCGCACGCAGGACCTGATTCCCGATGGCATCTCCAGTATGGGCGAGGGTGGCGCTGGCGACACGTTCATCGCCGGCCAGCTAGCCTCCGTGGAGTCGTGGACGCCGCTGGGCGCACGTGCACTCGACGCCGACGGGTGGGGCAAGGACCGTCTCGCCAGTGCGAAACCCCCGAAAGGTCCCGACTCCCGTGCGACGTTCCAGGACACGAACGGTATCAGCGTCTCGGCGTTCTCCGAGAAAAAACGGGCTGCCAAGAAGTTCGCTCAGTTCATGACGACGACGAAGTCGTCGAAGACGAACATGAAGGTGGAGGGCAACCCCGCGGTCATCCCGTCGGTGTACGACTCCGAGGAGATCCAGAGCCAGTACCCGTCGTGGCTGCTCGAGGACATGAAGTTCAACCTCGAACACGCAAAGAGCGAGACGTATCTCGCCCAACCACAGGTCGACGACTACCTCGCCGAACAGATCACGCCCGCGCTTCTGGGCGACAAGGACCCACAGAAGGCTCTCGAGACGGCACAGAGCAACATCGAGCGGCTGTATCAGGACATCGGGTTGCTCTGATCGGAACCCGTCACAGAACCGCCAACTAATCACACAGCGACCCTTACCACATGTCGACAGAAAAACAATCACTGCGACGCAAACTCGACCGGCTGTTCGTCCCCTTGACGGTCGGCCCGACGATGCTCTGGATAGCCGGCATCATCGTCTACCCGACCCTGAAGTTACTCTGGAGCAGCGTCTTCTGGACGAATCCGATAACCAGTCAAAAAGAGTTCGTCGGCCTTCGGAACTTCAAACGACTCATCTTCGCCGAGGGGGGCAGCGGGACGTTCCTCGGCCTCGCACCGGACTTCGTTTCGATTACCTGGCACACGTTCGTCTACGTCGGGCTGAGCGTGAGTATCTCGTTCGCGCTGGGACTGGGCATCGCGCTCCTTCTCGACAAAGACCTCAAGGGACGCGGGTGGTTCAGGACCGCCGTCATCGTCCCGTGGATTCTCCCCTACGTGATGAGCGGGCTGATGTGGCGCTGGATGTTCAATTCGGAGTACGGCGCCATCAACGGGATACTCACCCAATCCGGCCTCCTGTCCAGCAAAATCGCGTTCTTCTCGGACGGGACGCTGTCGATGATGGCGCTCGTCATCGCGGACATCTGGGTGTTCACGCCCTTTATCATCATCATCCTGCTCGCGGGGCTCCAGAACGTCCCAGAGCAGTTGTACGACGCCGCCGAAGTCGACGGCGCCGGGAAGATATCGCGCTTCGTGAACGTCACGTATCCGTTCCTGAAGCCGTCTATCCTCGTTGCCCTGACCATCCGAATCATCTTCGACATCCGCGCGCTCGACCTCGTCTGGGTCATGACCCAGGGCGGCCCGGGGAAGTCGACGGAAGTCTGGGCCTCCTGGCTCTACCGCACCGCACAGGTATTCAACCGCCCCGGAGAGGGTGCAGCACTCGGTGTCGTCCTGCTCGCGGTCACGTTCATGATCGTGGCACTGCTGTACAAAGTCTTCGGTGAGTCACCCTACTAACAATGAGCACGAAACAATCCACTCTCGGCCAACTGATAGCGGCACTGGGACTGGACACCGAAAACGAGTGGTCCCACGTCGTCCGTGAGCGCCTCGTCGCGTACGGACTGTTGGGACTGTACGTTTTCGTCATCTGGTTCCCCATCTACTTCATCTTCATCACGAGCATCAAACCGACGTCGGCGGTGCTGGACATCCCGATATCCTTCGTCCCGACCCAGCCGACGGTCAGCAACTACGTCGAAATCTTCCAGAACAGACCCTTCGAACTGTACACGCTGAACAGCCTCATCGTGGCGAGTACGACCACCGTCATCTGTGTCACGCTCGGGACGGTCACCGGCTACTCGTTCTCCCGGTACGACTTTATGGGCAACAAGACGCTGTTGCTCTCTATCGTCGGGGCGCGGATGATTCCGCCCATCGCGCTCATCGTGCCGTTCTTCAGCATCATGTCGAACCCGCCGCTCGTCGGCGGCCTGACCGGGAGTCTCTACGACACCCGAATCGCGCTGATACTGACGTACACGTTCTTCAACCTCCCCTTTGCCGTCTGGATAATGAAGAACTACTTCGACGGCGTGCCCGAGTCGCTGGACGAACAGGCCCGTATCGACGGCTGTTCGCGCTGGGAAGGGTTCGTCAAGATCATCCTGCCGATGGCGAAACCCGGCATCGCCGCGACGGCGATTCTCGCCTTTATCTTCTCGTGGAACGAGTTCGTCTTCGCGCTCGTTCTCACGTCCTCGGAGCAGGCACAGACACTGCCCATCGCCGTCTCGCTGTTCGTCGCGGACGACTTCGTCGACTGGGCACACCTCGCCGCCGGTGGCATGATAGCGGCCCTGCCGGGCATCCTGTTCGGCCTGTTCTTCCAGCAGTACATCGTGAGTGGACTGACCCAAGGAGCTGTCAAGGAGTAACCAACAATGGCACACGTAGAACTCAACGACCTCGTAAAGGAATTCGACGACGTCACGGCTGTCGACGGTATCTCGCTGGACATCCCCGACGAGAGCTTCACCGTCTTCGTCGGCCCCTCCGGCTGTGGGAAGACGACGACGCTGCGCCTCATCGCCGGCCTCGAACGCGCCACGGACGGCGAGATTCGCATCGGCGACGAAGTGGTCAACGACCGGCGGGCGTACGAACGGGACATCGCGATGGTGTTCCAGAACTACGCGCTGTACCCCCACAAGACCGTCCGCGAGAACATGCGTTTCGGGCTGGAACAGCACGACACGCCCGAGGACGTCATCACGGAACGGGTCGCCGAAGCCGCAGAGCTCCTGCAGATACAGGACTTGCTCGAACGCAAGCCCTCGGAACTCTCCGGCGGCCAACAACAGCGCGTCGCGCTCGGCCGAGCCATCGTCCGTGACCCCGCAGTGTTCCTGATGGACGAACCGCTGTCGAACTTGGACGCGAAGCTCCGCGTGCAGATGCGCGCGGAACTGAACAAACTCCACGAGGAGCTATCGACGACGACGGTGTACGTCACCCACGACCAAGTGGAAGCGATGACGCTGGCCGACCAGATAGCCGTCATGGACGACGGGCAGATACAGCAGGTGGGCGCGCCCACGCACGTCTATTCGAACCCGCGCAACATGTTCGTCGCCGGGTTCCTCGGGTCCCCCAGCATGAACTTCATCGAGGGGACGCTCGAACGCGACTCCGCAGAGAAGCTACAACTCGACATCGGGACGGACACCCACGATATCCCCGACGAGTTCGCCGACGAACTGGAGGCGTATCTGGACGATCAGGTCGTGCTGGGTATCCGCCCCGAGAACATCTCGCTCAATCAGGACGGTATCGCCGCGAACGTCCACCCCGCCACCGTACAGGTCGTCGAACCGCAGGGCGAGAAGACGGTCCTCGAACTCGACCTCGATACCGGCCAGACCATCAAGGCCGCCGTCGACCCGGACACGACGGTCCAGATGGGCGACAGCGTCAACCTCAGATTCGACCGCGACTCGCTCCAGTACTTCGACCCCCAGACCGGGGAGTCCCTGACCTACGAGTCGAAGTCCGAGCAGAAACTGACCGCCTGACGATGCGACCAGACACCACCCGTAGCCTGTCACGCGTTACACTGGCTGCGTTCGGCATCGCCGGGATACTGGCGGCTATCGCCGTGTACGACTACGCGACTGGTGTCCACGGCGGCGCTATCGTCAGCAGCCTTGGGACGATCGTCGCGACGCTGTTTGGGGTCCTCACCGAGTAATATGAGGAACGCATATTTATGAATACGACACAGACTGTAAATATAACGGCGTGCGGCGGACGAGGGTGTCCGTCGTAGACGTATGCAAGACCGAATGTACCGATTCCGTCGGTGGAGCCTCTCGGTGTCGAGAATGTCGATTATAAACAAGGCTATACGCGTCGCTACTATAGCTACGAACCGACAACCGGCGCGTTCGATACGGAATAACTCGTGACTATGTTGCCCGAGGAACGACGAAAAGAGATAGTTCGAAAAGTAAACAGCAGTGACAGGGTCACAGTCGAGGAACTCACGGAGACGTTCGGTGTCTCGGGGGCGACGATTCGACGCGACCTGGCGTCGCTGGCCGAGGACGGTCTCATCGAGCGGTTCCACGGCGGTGCGCTCCCTGCCACGAACGGACGGGAGGACGTCACGGACGCCCGAGTGACGAACAGCGTCGAGAACCCAAACGGGAAACGTGCCATCGCCGAACGGGCGGTCGAAGAGTTGAGCGACGGCGACGCCGTCTTTTTCGACACCGGCCAGACGACGATGGAAGTCGCGAGAGAGCTTCCGGAGTCGGTGTCGCTCCTCGTCGCGACGAACTCCCCGGAGAACGCGTTCGAACTCCGGAAAGCCTGCGGTGAGGTGAAAGTCGTCGGTGACTCGCTCCGACCGACATCGGATGCCCTCGTCGGTCCGAGCGGCGAGTCGTATCTGCGCAAGACGAACTTCGACATCGTCTTTCTCGAAACCGACGCCATCCAACAGGACGGGAGCCTCTCGGTGTCGAACGAGGACGAGGCCCGCATCAAGTCCTTGCTGGTCGACGGCGGCCATCGCGTCATCCTCGTCGCTGACGGGAGCAAACTGGGCCAGCAGAGTTTCCGCGAGTTCGCTACCGTCGACGACATCGACGTGTTCATCACCGACGTCGCGTTGGGCGAGGATATGCGGGCCGTCTTCGACCGGGCCGGCGTCGACGTCGTCGACAATCTGGTCGTCGTGAGCTAACAGCCGGGTTTCGAAGCGGCCGTTAGCCGACCTGCGTTCTCGGCCCGGATAGACGAGCGTGGCGCGTCGTCCGCAGCGTGACGGTACGTAGCCGTCCTCGCAGCGGCCGGGAGAAGCGTTCTCGTCTGCTGTTTGTCCCGCGGAGAGCGAGCGAGACGTCTCGAAAACCGAACGGAGCGACGCCGGTCCTCAGTCGTCAGAGGAGGCCGCGAAGTCGGCCTCGCCGGCCTCGGCCGCGGGCGTCGCGGCGGCCGGCGGTTCGTTGCGCACGTCGTCGCGTTCGCGGTCGGAGATGACCTCCGCGTAGGCGTCGGGCATCACCATGGTGAAGTTGTCGAGTTCGGCGTCCCAGTCCGCTAGCAGTTCGTTCGCGCGGTCCGAGTCGGTGTAGGCCGCGTGGTTCTCGACGAGGCGAGTGATCATCTGGCGGTCTTTCGCCTCCAGCGTCTCGCGGATGGAGACCATGCCGGTGTTGGCCTGTTCGGCGAAGGACCCATCGGGGTCGTAGACGTAGGCGACGCCGCCGGACATCCCGGCCGCGAAGTTCTTGCCCGTCTCCCCGAGGACGACGATGGCGCCACCGGTCATGTACTCACAGCCGTGGTCGCCGACGCCCTCGACGACGCCCTTGATGCCGGAGTTGCGGACGCCGAAGCGCTCGCCGGCCATGCCGTTGATGTACACCTCGCCCTGGGTCGCGCCGTAGAGGGCGACGTTGCCGATGACGATGTTGTCGCTGGCCTCGTAGGGCGCTGCCTCGGGCGTGTTGACGATGAGTTTCCCGCCGGAGAGGCCCTTGCCGACGTAGTCGTTGGCCGTGCCGGTCAGTTCCATCGTCACGCCCTGTGCGAGGAACGCGCCGAAGGACTGGCCCGCCGTGCCGTCGAAGTCGACCCGGATAGTGTCGTCGGGCAGGCCGTCGCCGCCGTGTGCCCGGCAGATGCGGTTCGACAGCGTCGCACCGACCGCGCGGTTGACGTTGTCGATGCTCGTATCGATGGCGACCGGTTCGCCGTTCTCGATGGCGGGTTCGGCCGCCTCCAGCAGGTCCCAGTCGAGTTGCTCGTCGACCTCGTGGTCCTGTTCGCGCTGTTTGTACCGGCCGTCGTTGTCGGCCGGTTCGGCGATGACCGAGGAGAGGTCGAGTTTCTTCGCCTTCGGTTGCGTGACGTCGTCGCGCTGGTCGAGGACGCCCGCGCGGCCGATCATCTCGTCGATCGTCTCGAAGCCGAGTTCGGCCATTATCTCGCGCAGTTCCTGGGCGACGAACGTCATGTAGTTGATGACGTGCTGTGGTTCGCCGGGGAACCGGCTCCGCAGGTTCTCGTTCTGCGTGGCGATGCCGACCGGACAGGTGTTCTCGTGGCACTGCCGGGCCATCACACAGCCAGAGGTGACCATCGAGGCGGTCCCGAAGGTGTACCCCTCGGCACCCAGCAGGGCGGCGACGGCCACGTCGCGGCCCGTCTTCATGCCGCCGTCGGTGGTGATCTTGATGCGCGAGCGAAGCCCCGTCGCGCGGAGCATCTGGTTGGCCTCGGCGACGCCGAGTTCCCACGGCAGACCCGCGTTCTTGATGGACGTCTTCGGCGACGCCCCGGTACCGCCGTCGTGTCCCGAGATGTGGACCACGTCGGCGTTGGCCTTCGCGACGCCGGCCGCGATGGTGCCGATGCCGTCCTCGGCGACCAGCTTGACGTTGATGTCGGCCTCGGGGTTCGAAGCCTTCAGGTCGTGGATGAGTTGCTTCAGGTCCTCGATGGAGTAGATGTCGTGCAGCGGCGGCGGCGAGATGAGGCCGACGCCCGGCGTCGCGTAGCGGACGTGGGCGATCATCTCGTTGACCTTCTTGCCGGGGAGGTGACCCCCTTCACCGGGCTTGGAGCCCTGTGCCATCTTGATCTGGAGTTCGTCGGCCGCGGCGAGGTACTCCGAGGTGACGCCGAAGCGACCGGAGGCGACCTGCTTGGTCGTACACTCCTTCTCGGTGTGGAACCGCTCGGGCGGTTCGCCGCCCTCGCCGGTGTTGGCGTTGGCGCCGAGGCGGTTCATCGCGATGGCGTTGTTCTCGTGCATCTCCGGCGAGAGCGACCCGAGCGACATCGCCGCCGTCTCGAAGCGCGTGACGATGTCCTCGACGGGTTCGACGTCCTCGATGGGGATGGACTCGCGGTCCGAATCGAGTTCGAGGAGGCCCCGGAGCGTCTGGAGTTGCTCGTTCTGGTCGTTGACGAGTTCGGCGAACTCCTTGTAGGTATCGTAGTCGCCCATACGGACGGCCTGCTGAATCTTGCCGACCGTGTTGGGGTTCCACTGGTGGTGGATGCCGTTCGAGCGGAACTCGTACTCGCCCTGCCGGGGCATCTCGGGTTCCTCCTCACTCCAGGCAACCTCGTGGCGCTGGAGCAGGTCCTCCTCTATCTCCTCGATGCCGATACCCTCCGTGCGACAGGTGGTCCCCTCGAAGTACTCGGCGATGAAATCGGAGGAGAGGCCGACGGCTTCGAAGATCTGGGCGCCCTGATAGGACTCCACCGTGGAGATACCCATCTTCGCCATCGTCTTCAGCAGGCCGTCCTCGACGGCCGTGATGTAGGCGTCGATGGCGTCCGAGAGGTCGGCGCCGTCCGGGCCGGCGACGAGGTCCTCGATGGTCTCGTAGGCGAGGTAGGGGTTGACCGCGCCCGCGCCGTAGCCGATGAGCGTCGCGAAGTGGTGGACGGCGCGCGGGTCGCCCGATTCGAGGACGAGGCCGACGTGGTTGCGCAGGCCGTTGCGGACGAGGTGGTGGTGGATACCACCGACCGCCAGCAGCGACGGAATCGGGACGCGGTCCTCGCCGGCCGCTTTGTCCGAGAGGACGATGATGTCGTGGTCCTCGGCCGCGGCGTCGGCCTCGGCGCGTGCGTCTTCGACGGCCTCGCGGAGGTCCGTGCCCTTCTCGTAGGTGATGTCGACGACCTTCGTCGACATGCCGTTCTCGTCGATGTCCTTGATGGCCTTCGTCTCGGCGTCGGTGAGAATCGGCGAATCGAGGACGAGTTGCCGGGCGTGCGCCTGCGTCTCGTCGAGCAGGTTGCGCTGGAAGCCCAGTCGGGACTCGAGCGAGGTGACCAGTTCCTCGCGGATGTAGTCGAGCGGCGGGTTCGTGACCTGTGCGAAGAGCTGTTTGAAGTAGGTAAAGAGCGGGCGGTTGAACTGCGAGAGGACCGACAGCGGCGTGTCGTCGCCCATCGAGCCGACGGGGTCTTTCCCCTTCTCGGCCATCGGTTCGATGAGGTGGTCGACCTCGTCGTAGGTGTAGCCGTACATCGCCTGATGGCTCCGCAAACCGTCGACTTCGTGGCGCGGCGTGTTGTCAGCGCGGTCGGCGACGTCGTCGATGTCGACCTGCTCTTGTGCGACCCACTCGCCGTACTTCTCGTCGGCGATGTCGTCGAAGACTTCCTCGTCGGGGATGACGCGGCCTTCCTCGGGGTCGGCGAGGAAACACTGTCCGGGCTGGAGCCGGCCGCGTTCTTCGATTTCGCTGGCGTCGTGGTCGAGCGCGCCGGCCTCGGAGGACATGACGAGCGTGTTGTCCGAGAGGATGTCGTAGCGACACGGGCGCAGGCCGTTGCGGTCGAGGACCGCACCGATGCGGTCGCCATCCGTCGCCGCGACGAGTGCGGGTCCGTCCCACGGTTCGACGAGGGAGGCGTGGTAGTCATAGAAGTCACGCCGGTCGCCGGAGACGTTGTTCATCTCGCCGCGCCACGCCTCGGGGATGAGCATCCGGAGCGCGTGCGGGAGGTCACGGCCGCCCTGCAAGAGCAGTTCGAGCGCGTTGTCGACGCTCGCGGTGTCGGACTGGTTCGGGTCGTCGATGATTGGTTTGATAGTCTCGACGTCGTCGCCGAAGCGCTCGCTCTGGATGTCCGTCTCGCGAGCGCGCATCCAGTTGATGTTGCCCTGAATCGTGTTGAACTCGCCGTTGTGGATGATGCGGCGGTACGGGTGGGCGAGGTGCCACGCGCCGAGCGTGTTCGTCGAGAAGCGGGCGTGGACCATCGCGAACGTCGACTCGAAGCGCTCATCGGAGAGGTCCGGGTAGTACTCCGGTAGCTGTTCGGCCTTCAGCAGGCCCTTGTAGACGACGACGTCGGTAGCCAGCGAGACGACGTAGAAGCGTTCGTGGCCCGGCGGCTGTTCGGATTCGACGGTGTTCTCCAGCACGCGGCGGGCGACGTAGAGCTGGTTGTCGAGTTCCTCGCCGGTCTTCCCGTCCGTCGAGGTGACGACGAACTGGACGACGGCCGGTTCGGATTCGAGCGCCGTCGCGCCGATGTCACCGTTGTCGGTGGGGACGGTCCGCCACTCGAGGACGTCCAGCCCTGCACCGGCGAGTTCCGTCTCGACGAGGTCTTTCAGACCCCCGGTGGCCTCGTCGTCGTCCTTCGGCAAAAAGAGCGTCCCGACGGCGTACTCGCCCGGTGCAGGCAGGTCCGCGTCCAGTTCCTCGGCGAAGAACTCGTGTGGAATCTGGAGCATGATGCCCGCGCCGTCGCCGGTGTTTTGCTCGGCACCGGTGGTCCCTCGGTGTTCGAGGTTTTCGAGCAAGTCGAGCCCGTCCGATACCGTCCCGTGGTCGCTGCCGCCGTCGAGGTCCATGACGACCCCGACGCCGCAGTTCGACCGTGCGTCTGTCGGGTCCGCGAGCCCGGCCCCGCTCGCAGACTGATCGCTGTCGTGTCGCTCAACCATGTGTGCGCGCATCTATCGGGGACTCCCATAAGAGGATGTTCCTGAAGGTATTAGTGTTCTTTAGCCCCACATTAGGACATATATATTTGTAACGATAGTTGGCGCTGTATTGCGATTGACAAAGACGCCCACCGTCGTCGATTCCGAATCGTCGCCGAAGAGCCGGCAATTATTGCGCCGTCTGCCGGCCGATTAGCTCGGCGCGCGTGCCGGCGTCGGGTCCTCGATACCCGAGAGGTACGCAGTCAAATCCGTCGTCGTCAGCATCCCGACGACGCCTTCGGTGTCGTCGACGACGGGGACGTGGTGGATGCCGTGTTCGATCAGGAGGTCAGCGACGCTCTCGATGGACTCGTTGGCCGTCGTCGTCACCACGTCGGTAGTCATGTAGTCAGCGACAGAGAGCGTTCCCGTCGACTCGTCGGCCGCGGCGATAGCCACGAAGTCCGTCGAGGTGAGGATACCCGCGAGTTGGTCGTCGTCGTCCACGACGACCACGGAACTGATTCCCGCTTCGAGCATCAGTTCGGCAGCCGTCTCGGCGGGCGTCTCGGCAGAGACGGTCGTTACAGGTGAGGACATCAACCGTCCAACAAAGATGTCGTCCATGCCCATGTTTCACACACACGCAGGGATAAGGGTGTTGTTACCGACAGAGTAAGCCGCGTATACAGCGACACCGCCGCATCGGCCCCGATAGTCGTCGCCGAACCTGTTACCTTTCGGGAGAGTCCAGTCGCTGTCTGCCGTTTGTATGACCCGAGTCTGACGCCGATTTATATATGCCCGTGTAACAGTCCTCTGTGGGGGCACGGAGAAAGTCACACGCTCCCTGAGCCCCATCCTTTCCTGAACGGCCGCGTCGATACTACTGCTGGGTCACTTGTCGTACTCGTCCTTGTGCTGTCCCCGGATATTCACAAGTGCGAGGACGGACTCGCTAATCATCGCGAGCACTGCCGGGACGAACACCGCGATCAGTGCGTGGTGGAGTTCGACGCCGGTGATGAGCGAGGGGTTGATAGCCGCCGACTGGTTCGGACTGACGATGGCGACGGCAAACAGGAAGACCCCCGCGTGGAACGTCGATACCGTGAACGCGTATCCGAAACTCTGGACCCGTTTGCGACCGCCCTCTTGGAGGCGTCCGAACGTTGCCAGACTGGCGAACCGAATGACGAGGTTCAACACGACCGCAGTGAGATATATCGAGAGGATGGTTTCGGCGGTGACTTCCACGTCTTGAACGAGGTAGCCGACGGTCACTGCGACCGAGAGAAACAGCGACGCGATGATCGTGTACTTCGTGACGTGCCAGACTTTGATCCAGAAGGACTCCCCGCATTTCTCTATCTGGATGTCCTCGTCCTTCGTAATCCGATAATACACCCTGTGAAACCACCCGCCGGGATCTGCGAGTTCGTGGTACTGCGTACACTTGAAGTAGATGTGATGTGCCCAGCGAATGGCGAGCAGTGAGACGATCGGGAGCAAGAGTAGAAACTCGACGAACTGCCTGTTCATGTCGCCCGTAGCGCTGACCGCGAGACATCCACCATGTTGACCCCCACCCAGCGAAGTCAGTTGTTGAGGACGTGTTTCTTGTACTCTTCGTCGACCGTCGCCTCGATATTCCCGCCGAGTAACATACTCATCCCACCGAGTCCGCCGACGGCCGGACCGAGAATGATACCGCCCGCACCGCCGAAGTAGGTCAGCACGAAGGCCATCAGCGTCAGGAATCCGCCGATCTGTAGGCCGAGTGCGATTTTCGCAGTGAGGAGATTGTTAGCGACGATAGAGTAGAGCGTCGGAATCAGCGCCATGGGTAGCTGTGTCGAGTGTCGTATCCCTTTGATAAGAAAGTTGTGTAATCGGCACACGCGTTGCCGGAGCGCGCGGCCTCGACCTCCCTGACGGGCACTCTCTCCGCATCCCGAGGGGTCCATCGGAAGACATATCGGCCGGGTTACACCGAGCCATCGGCCGTCGAAGGCCGGACCCGCTCGAAAGACCGTACGGCCAACAGCGCGTTGAGACGTACGCCGTCCGACCGTTTTCGTCGCTGGGTGCCTCGTTGCACTCGCCACCACTCCTCGAAAAACGTCGATGAAAAACGCTGCCCCTCGCTCCGGTCGGGTCAGTACAGACTCAGTAGCTCTTCGCGAAGTACGCCGTCTCCTCGGCGTCCTCACCGCAGATGGCACACTCGTCGTGGACCGGTTCCTCGTCGCGGTCCAGCGGGACCATCACGATTTCGGCGGCGATGGCCTCCTTGATAGGGTCCTCACAGTCCTCGTCACCACACCAGCCACACTTGACGTAGCCGCCGTGCTGGCCGATGGTGCCGAGAATCTTCTCGCGGGACTCGGCCTTACGAATCTCGCCCTCCAGCGTCTCCTCGGCGCTGGCGTACAGTTTGGCGTGGACGGTGTCGAGGTGGTCCGCGACGGTATCGTCGATGTCTTCGCGGTCGACCGTCTCGCTCTCGCCGTCGGGGCGATGGACCAGCGTCGCCTCCTCGTCGTCGACCTCGTGGGGGCCGACTTCGATTCGGAGCGGGACGCCGTTGAGTTCGTGTTCGTTGTACTTGAAGCCGGGATTGCGGTGGTCCCGGTCGTCGAGTTCGACCCGGATGCCCGCCGCCTCCAGTTCGGCGGCGAGGTCCGCGGAGTACTCCAGCACGTCGTCTTTGGTGTCTTCCTGCCAGATTGGGACGACGACGACCTGCGTGGGGGCGAGCGCGGGCGGGAGCACCAGTCCTTGGTCGTCCGAGTGAGTCATGATGAGCGCGCCCATCGCGCGCCACGAGAGGCCCCACGAGGTGGTGTGAGCCACCTTCTCCTCCTCGCTCTCGTCGGCGTAGGTGATGTCGAACGCTTCGGCGAAGGAGGTGCCCAGATAGTGGGAGGTCGCGGCCTGCACGGACTTTCCATCGGGCATCAGCGCCTCGACAGTCGTCGTGGTGTGGGCGCCGGGGAACTTGTCGTGTTCGGGCTTGCGGCCCTTCAGTGGCGGCATCGCCATGACCTCCTCGTAGAGTCGCTCGTACTGGTCCAGCCGGGTCATCGTCTCGTCCCACGCGCCCTCCTCGTCGGCGTGGGCCGTGTGGCCCTCCTGCCAGAGGAACTCCTTGGTGCGGAAGAACGGCTTGGTCTCGGTGGCCTCCCACCGGACGACCGAACACCACTGGTTCAGGCGCATCGGGAGGTCGCGGTGCGAGCGGGTCCACTGAGCCATGAACGGCGCGATGATGGACTCGCTCGTTGGCCGGACTGCCAGCCGTTCCTCCAGTTCCTCGTGGCCGCCGTGGGTGACCCACGCGACCTCCGGGTCGAACCCTTCGACGACGTCTTTCTCCCGTTCGAGATAGCTCTCGGGGATGAAAAGCGGGAAGTACGCGTTCTGGACGCCGGTGTCTTTGAACCAACCGTCGAGGTGACTCTGGATGCGTTCCCAGACGGCATAGCCACGCGGGCGCGTGACGATGAACCCGCCCATCGGGGCGTAGTCCGCGAGGCCGGCCTTCTGGACGACCTCGGCGTACCACTCGCCGGGTGAATGCTCTTTGCTCTCCGTGATGCCGAGTTCCTGCTCGCCGCTCATTACCGGAATCGTGGCCCACGCCGCTAATAAACTCCCCGAAGGGTCGGGGCGGTGTGTCACTACGCGCCGAGGGTCGTCAGCGACGCCACGGAGTCGGCGACTCGCCGCCCCATGTCCGTTCCGGCGAACGTCGGGACGGGCGTCGTCCGGAGCGCGTAGAACTCGCCGTCCTCGCCGCGGGTGAAGTCCACGCCGACGGCCCGCGCGCCGAACCGCTCCAGTAGCTCACGGACGCGCGTGGCCAGCATCACGTCGACGTCGGTCTGTGACACCGGTTCGCCCGTACCCGAAAGCGAGGTCCGTATCGCCAGTGCGCGGACGTGCGTCTCCCGTCCGTCGTCGACGGCGTAGTAGCGGTGGTCGACCGGTTCGGTCCGGACCGACTCGACGTAGAACGACGGCCGCTGTCTCCCCGTTGGCCGACGGCGCCACGCGAACGGACTGGCCGCCTCGAACCCCGTTTTCGGGCCGTCAAAGTGGACGTCGGGGACGCGACACCCGATCGCGTCCAGCGCGTCGAGTGCGACGACGCGGGAGGCGAAAGCCGTCGTCGAGAGGAACCCGTTCCACGTCGGGACGTCTCGCTGGTCCGCATAGCGGAGGGCCCCGAACGACTCCGGGTGTAGCACGCCGTTAACGAGGGCTTCGAGGCCGTCGACATCGGCCCGGCAGATCGGGTCGGTCGGCCGGAGGAACTCGATGTCGAACCCCCGCGCGGCCAGTCGTTCGGCGACCGGCCAGAAGGTTGGGTGGTCCGGTTCACACACGAACCCGATACTGACCATACCGTCGACTCTCGCGGACGGCGTAAAAAAGTCAGCCAGAACCGAGGGAGTCAGGTGGCTTCGCCGTCTAGAGGCCACCATGAACTGGCCGGGTCATCTGGGGTTCCATCTGGGCGACGTCCACGTCGGCTTCGGCGCCGTCCTCCTCGTCTCCGGCGTCGCGACGGCGACCCTCTGTGCCCTCGGACTGGCCGCCTACCGTCGGCGCGGGTCGCGGGCGTACCTGCTCGTCGCGCTCGCCCTCAGCGCGCTCGTCGCTCGGCCCCTACTGGCCGGATTATCCATGGTCGGCGTCGTCAGCCCCGACAGCCACCACACGCTCGAACACGCCGCCGACGTACTCCTCGTCGCGCTGGTCTTAGGTGCCGTCTATTATTCCAGACGGATCGAGAAACGACTGGATAACGAGGGATATGAGTAACGAGACGCGGCGGCTGATTCGGGACCGCATCGACCGCGACCCGGGCATCCACTTCCGGGCACTGACCAGAGCGCTGGACCTCGCGACGGGGCAGGTCCAGTACCATCTGCGGCGACTCGACGACGTCACCGCCGAGACGGTCAACGGCCGAACGCACTACTATCCGCCGGAGTACGACGGCTGGGAGCGACGAGTCATCGCCCTGCTCCGCCGCGAGACGGCCCGGGACGTCGTCACGACACTGTTCGAGACGGACGGCGCCCGGCCCGACGCCGTCGCCGACCGCCTCGGCATCGCCCGGAGTACGCTCGAACACCACCTCGACGGTCTGGTCGAACACGACGTCGTCGAGAAGCGCCGCGAGGCCGGCCGCGTCACCCTCGAACTCGTCGACCCTGCGGAGACGGCCAGACTGGTCCGGGAACTGGACCCGAGTCTCCCGGCGCGGCTCACCGACCGGTTCGAGCGGTTGGTCGACAATCTGCTCGAAAGTCCGGAGTGAAGCAGACGGAAGCGGGCCTTCGACGGGTTCGAGCCCGCGAGACGTCGCGTTCGGCTGGTGTACCAGAATCCAGTAATGGGTCGCCACCCTAGGCCGGAGCAATGACAGACCGCGGTATCTCACGACGCGAGTTCGCGAAGAGCGCCGTCGCCATCGGTGGGACGGCCGCGCTCGCCGCCTGTCTCGACCGTGGCGCACCCGACGTACCCGAGGGGACCGACGACACCGCCAGTCTGCCGGCCCGCCAGCACGCGTGGAACGACGCGCTGGCGACCGACGACGCCGGCAACCCGCGGATGGCGCGCCACCACGTCCTCCTGTTGCTCGACTACGAGCGTGACGGGAGGCCGACCGACGGCGACCGGAGGCAGGTGGAAGACGCGCTGTCGACGCTGGAGCAGGCCTACGAGTGGAGCAACGACGGCCTCCTGTTCACGCTCGGCTACGGCCCGACCTACTTCGACCGGTTCGAGGCGAACCCGGCGGGCGTAGACGTACCGGAGCCGAAAGCACTGGCCCCCTTCGAGGACCCCGAACCCGACACGCCCGACGCGCTCCTCCATCTCGCCAGCGACCACGAGAGCGTGGTGCTGGCCGCAGAAGAGGCGCTGAAGGGGACCCGCAAGACGGTCAACGACCACGAGATGCCGTCGTCGTTCGCGGGCGTGTTCGGCGTGGCCGACCGCCGGACCGGGTTCGTCGGGACCGGCCTGCCCGCCGAGAAGCAGGACGTCGACGGCATCCCCGACTCCGAACCCGTCCCCGAGGAGGCCCCGCTGTTCATGGGGTTCAAGTCCGGGTTCAAGGGGAATCAGGCCACCGAGGACCGCGTGACCGTCGACGCCGGCCCCTTCGCCGGCGGCGCGACCCAGCATCTCTCGTTCATCCGCCTGCACCTCCAGCAGTGGTACGAACAGGACTCCCGCGAGCAACGGGTCTCGAAGATGTTCTGTCCCGCCCACGCGGACGAGGGGAAAGTAGAGGGCGTCGGCGAGAACCTCGGCACCGACAGCGCCATCGAGGAGTGTCCCGAGGACGCCGTCGAGAGCGGCCGCCGAGAGGGCGTCGTCGGCCACTCACAGAAGCTCTCGCGCGCTCGCGAGGACGACAGCCCCACCATCCTCCGCCGGGACTTCGACTCGACAGACGGCGGCGAGGCGGGCCTGCACTTCCTCTCGCTCCAGCAGTCCATCGAGGACTTCGTGGCGACCAGAGAGGCGATGAACGGCACCGACGTGGCCGAGAACTCCGCGGTCGGGCAGCGTACCAACAACGGCATCCTCCAGTACATGACCGTCGAGCGCAGGGGGAACTACCTCCTGCCGCCGCGGAATCTCCGGGCGCTCCCCCCGGCCGACCCTGCCTGATTCGCCCACCGTACCAGAATCGTCTTTGAAAGCAGGCGGCTACCCGACTGTATGAACCGACGACGGTTTCTCGCCAGCACCGGTCTCGCCGGTGCGTCGCTCGTCGCTGGCTGTGGGTCCTTCCAGAGCCAGTCGACACGCTCGCCGCCACTCGTGGAGAATCGCCCCGACGCCACCTACCGCCCGACCCACGTCGAAGGGATGGGGATGGCCGGGATGGCACAAGCGGGCGACTACATGGTCGGCCTCGGCTACTCGTTTCCCCACCGTTTCTGGACCGTCACGGGCACCGACACCGAACGCGTCGACATCCGCGACGCCGACAGCATCCACCTGATGGCGACGGTGTGGGACCCGGAGACGGAGATGGTCCTGCCCATCTCGGCCGGCGTCGCTATCACCATCGAACGGGACGGCGAGACGGTCGACGAGAAATCGCCGTGGCCGATGATCTCCCAGAGTATGGGCTTTCACTACGGCGACAACTACGAACTCGACGGCGACGGTCTCTACACCGTCCGCGTCCGGGTCAACGCCGTCTCGGACCGCCGTCTGGGCGCCTTCGCCGGGCGGTTCGACGACGCCGCCGAGACGAGCGTCGAGTTCGACTTCGCACAGTCGGCGCTCGACGAACTCTCCTACGAGGCGTTCTCGGAGACACAGGGCGAACGCGGTGCCGTCGACCTGATGGAGATGTCGATGCGTCCCGTCTCCCAGACGCCGGTCGCGGACGAACTGCCCGGGACGCTACTCGGGACGAAGAAGGGCAGCGACGGGGTGTACGCCGCGACGTGGCTCTCCGAGGCCGATTTCCTCGCCGACGGCGAGTCGTATCTGGCCGTCTCTGTCCGCACGCCGTACAACCGCGTTCCCCTGCCGATGATGTCCCTCGATGGAACCGTCGAGACGGGCGGCGAGACGGTGTTCGACGACGCGCTTGGCGCGGCGCTCCACCCCGACCTCGGCTACCACTACGGCGCCGTCGTCGAGACGGCCGAGTCGGACCCCTCGGTCGGCGTCGACGTCGTCGCCCCCTCGCAGACCTCCCGTCACGAGGGGTACGAGACGGCCTTCCTAGCGACGCCGTCCTTCTCGTTCTAAGCCGAACGGACTCTCGTCCGCCTGCCACGGCCACCCCGGCAATCGCGTCTGGACGCCCGCGGCCAGCGCCGCGTCGAGGTCGTCCGCCCCAGCGGCGTCGCCCTCGGCCCCGTGGGTCCGCACGTCGGCGACGTGGAACGTGGCCTCCGCGAGCAATCGGAGCGGCTGGTCGCCCGCGAGCATCCCCGCGAGTTCGCGCCCGAGCAGTTCGTCGACGACGAACCCCGGGTAGTCGCCCTCGACGTCGAGGTCCCGGAGCAGACGGACGAGCGCCGCGACGTTGACCGCCCGGTCGCCGTCGGCGAACACCGCCTCGACGGCCTCGCGGTACGCTCGCTCGTCGATGGCGTCGACGTCGACGCCGAACAGGTCCCCGAGGTGGTCCCGGGTGTCGTTGACCAGCGGCACGACCACGTCGGCCCGTTCGAGGGTCCACTCGTACTCCTCGGCGACGACGGCAGGTGTGACGTGCATGAGGGTATCCTCGCGGCCCGACGCCTTCGGTGTGGCGGCGCGGACGACTCGGGCCGGTCCAGTGCCGAGGCCAGCGCGTATCGGGAACACGAGACTTATTCCGTGGGCGTTCGTCGCTCCGCCGACGATGGTCCCTCCAACACGCCGCCGCGTCCTCCACGGAGCCGCAGGCCTCGCGAGTGCGCTCGCAGGGTGCGGTGGGTTGCTCGACGGTACCGGCGAATCGAGTCGAACGTCGCCGACCGCCACCGCCGGCGAAAGCGACTTCGCCGGGTCCGAGTCCGACCCCGAGAACCTCGCCATCCGGGCCGACACCGACCGGCCGCCAGTCTGGCTCGTAGACCCCGACCAGGCGGACGGCGGGCGACCCACCGAGTCGGAACACTCGTACCTCCGGACGAACGCCCTCGTCGACAGCCGCGAACGCGCCGACCGCGTCGCCGTCGCCGACGTCCCCGGTGCGGACCGCGTCGGGGCGTTCCTCGACGCCACCGCGTTCGACAGCGAGACGGTGTACGTCGAGACGCATCAGGTCGGCGAGTGCTTCCGCCTCGAACTCTGCAGTGTCTCGTGGCGGCCGGACGAGGTCCAGACAGACTACGCGCGCGTCACCCGTCCCTACGACGAAGCCTGCCGGGCCGACCGGAAGGTGTTCGCGGTTCGACTCGTCAGGATTCCGGCCGCCCTCGACGCGGATTCGGTGAACGGATTCGGCTCCTCGATCGGGTCCGGAAGCTGTGACCGCGGCCCGATGGCCGACTCGGAGATGGCTGCCGCGAGTAGCGACGACGCAACGGCGACTGAACCCTCCGAGCAGTCGACGGAGACGACGGAGGGGTCACAGTGACGGACCCGGCTGCGGGGCAGACCCGACGGGGGTTCCTCGCCGTCGTCGGCGCGAGCGCACTCGCCGGCTGTGGTGCCGTCGAACGCTTCGCCGACGGCGACGAGCCGACCATTCGGAGCCACGAGCTACCGGACGTCGACACCGGCGACGACGAGCGCCCGCACCACCTGCTGTTTCCGGCCGTCCCGGTCCCTATCGAGGACGCGTATCTCGGGGCCGGACGCGACCGGACCACGGAACTCCTGTCCGGCCTGCCGACGCCGCTGGGCCCCGACGAGATATCCAACGGACACATCCGCGAACACGTACTCGACGCGGCCGACCACGCGACCGAGGACATCGACGACGCCCGGCGGGCCGAGACGGGGCTGATGGCGTTGCGGGCGATCCGTGAGAGTCGACAGAACGCCCGCTACGCGGCGGAAGGCTGGCGGTTCGTGAGCGAGGGGCGGCGGGCCGCTCCCCTGCGCGAGGAGTACCGGAACGCGGTCGCCGAGGCGCGGTCGTTCGACTCCGAGTACACCTACCTCGGCGACGACCCGGTGCGTGCAGCGCTCGTCCACGCCCGCATCGAGACGGCGCTCCGACGCGCGACCGACGACGAGGGACCCTCGGTCAACCACGACGGATCGGCGCTGCTGACCGTCGCGGAGTGGGGCGAGGCCGCCGAGTCCGCCCACGTGTACCTCGACGACGCCCGCCACCTCGACGCGCAGTTCCGGGCCTCGCTTCCGGCCGATGCGGGTACGGTCGAAGCACGGCTACGCGGCGCGGCCGAGGCGCTGTTGGCCGACCTCCGCTCCCGGGCTGCCCCACCGGAACCGACCAGCGGGGACTGGGAGGCCCCCGAGCGTGTACGGTGGGAGGTCAGAGACGAGGCCGTCGACGGGACCACTCGGGTTTCGGAGGCCGCCGGACCAGCGAGCGCGCTGCTGGACGCGACCGGCCGCCTCGCCGGGTTCGGCGCGCTGGAGCGGGTCCGACAGCGAATCGAGGAGGGCGAACAGTTCCGCGTCGAGAGCGCCGCCGACGTTCGTCGGTTCAGGCAGACCGCCGTCGACGCACTGCAGAGCACGCTCGGGACGGGGCCGACACCGGGGCTGGTCCGGACCGTGCTCACGAACGCCGCCGACCGGGTCTGGAGCGCCGACTGGGAACTGAGTCGCGCCCAAGGGGACGTCCGCCCCGCGCAACTGGCCGACCCAGTCTCGGAGTACGTCGTCGCGACCGCACTGGCACGGGCAGCACCGGATGCGGCCGAACGGACCGTCGACGCCCTCGAATCAGCCTGACCACACAGACAGCGTCGGCCTCCGACCGCTCCGGAGTGCGAAGTCTTTAATAATTCGAGCGGGGTACTGACGTGTACAATCGGTTTTCCGGGCAGTTCTCCGCCTGGAGGTCGTTCACCGAACAACGGACAACTGTATGACCGTACCAGACACTCGGTCCAGACCGACCCGCGACGGAGTACACGCCACCAGCAGGCCGCCCGCCCGTTCTACACTATGAGCACGGTAGACAAGCAACTCGAAGACGTACGCGCAACGATCGACGAAGAGGTTCCGAACCACATCTCCATCTCCGACGTCACCTACGAGGGACCGGAACTGGTCATCTACACGCGTGACCCAAAGGAGTTCGCCGCCGACGGTGACCTCGTCCGCCGACTGGCGTCGAAGCTCCGCAAGCGCATCACCGTCCGACCCGATCCGGACGTGCTGACGCGACCGGAGACCGCAGAGGAGCGGATTCGTGAGATCATCCCCGAGGACGCCGGCGTCAGCGGCCTCCAGTTCCTCGCCGACACCGGGGAAGTCCTCATCGAAGCCGAGAAACCGGGCCGGGTCATCGGCCGGCGCGGCGAGACGCTCCGGGAGATAACCAAGGCGGTCGGCTGGACGCCGGACGTGGTTCGCACGCCGCCCATCGAGTCGCCCACCGTCTCGAACGTCAGGGACTTCCTCACGCAGGAACGCGACGACCGGCGGGACATCCTCGAACGCGTCGGCCGCCAGATTCACCGCGACCCCATGTCCAGCGAGGAGTGGGTCCGCGTCACGACCCTCGGCGGATGCCGGGAGGTCGGCCGTGCGGCGTACATCATCTCGACGGCCGACACGCGCATTCTCGTCGACTGCGGTGACAAACCCGGCGAGCGAACCGAACAGCCGTATCTCGACGTTCCCGAAGCCATCGGATCCGGTGCGTCCTCGCTGGACGCCGTGGTCCTCACTCACGCCCACCTCGACCACGCGGCGCTGGTTCCCCTCCTGTTCGAACACGGCTACGACGGCCCAATCTACTGTACGGAACCCACGCGGGACCTGCTCGGCCTGATGACGCTCGACTACATCGGCCGCGCCGACGCCGCCGGCCGCAAGCGCCCCTACGAGACCGAGATGGTCCGCGAGGCGGTCAAACACTGCATCCCGCTCGAGTACGGCGACGTCACCGACATCGCGCCGGACGTGAAACTCACGCTCCACAACGCCGGCCACGTACTCGGTAGCTCTGTGGTCCACTTCCACATCGGCGACGGCCTCTACAACGTCGCGTTCTCCGGCGACATCCACTACGACAACACCCGCCTGTTCGACGGCGCCGTAAACGAGTTCCCCCGCGTCGAGACGCTCGTCCTCGAATCCACCTACGGCGGCCGCAACGACTACCAGACCGACCAGGACGACTCCGAGCGAAAGCTCAAGCGACTCGTCTCAGAGGCCGCCGACCGCGAGGGGACCGTGTTCGTCCCCGTCCACGCCGTCGGCCGCGCACAGGAACTGATGGTCGTCTTAGAAGAGGCGATGCGCGAGGGCGACGTCCCCGAGATGCCCGTCTACCTCGACGGGATGATCTGGGAGGCCACGGCGGTCCACACGACCTACCCCGACTACCTCCGCGACGACGTCAAAGACCGCATCCACGACGCCGACCGCAACCCCTTCCTCGCCGACGAGTTCACGCCCGTCGAGGACGGCGACGACCGCGCGGCCATCGCCGAACGCGAGGAGGCCAGCGTCGTCCTCGCGCCGCCGAGCATGCTCACCGACGGCCCCGCCCGGACGTGGCTCGGACACCTCGCATCCGACCCGGACTCGACGCTCGCTTTCGTCGACTATCAGGCCAAGGGGACGCTGGGCAAGCGCATCCAGCGGGGTGCCGACGAGGTACGCATCGACGGCGACAGTCTATCGGTAGAGATGCGCGTCGAGACGATAGACGGATTCTCCGGCCACGCCGACCGGCAGGGCCTAGAGAACTTCGTGAAGACGATGCATCCCCGCCCGGAGAAGGTGCTCTGTGTCGACGGCGACGAGTCCGCCACGCAGGACCTCTCCTCGGGGCTGTACCACGACTACAACGTCCGTACCTTCACCCCGGAGAACTTAGAGACGTTCCGGTTCGTCTAGGGAACCCACTTTTTACAGTCGTTCGAGAGTGTGACGCTCTGACGGTGAAACCGCTCGCCGACGGCGAGCGGTATGCTCCCCACACCACGCTCGTCACTGCCTGCCCTCCCCCGCTCGCCAGCGACGGAGCGCTGGCGAGGCCACCGCCGACCGGTCCCACTGACCGCACCCGCCACCGCACGTAACGCTTTTTCCGGCGGCGCGCACTCTCACTGTCGTGAACAGCCGGAACGGTGGCACTGGGGTCTCGCTCGACGCTCGGTCGCTCCTCGCGTTCGGAACGCTGGTCGCGCTGGTCGCTACCGCTGGGAGTCTCTATCTCTCGTTGGGACTCGGGCTGACGCCGTGTCGGCTCTGCTGGTACCAGCGCATCCTCATGTACCCGCAGGTGGTCGTCCTCGGCGTCGCCGCCGTCGAGCGGCGTCCCGCGGTCGCACGGACGGCCCTGCCGCTCGTCGGTCTCGGCGGCGGCCTCGCGGCCTATCACTCGTGGTTGCAGGTGACCCAGACCACCTGTGGCATCGGCGCGATAAGTTGCGCACAGATTCAGTACCGCGTCCTCGGGCTGACGATTCCGAACCTCTCCCTGCTCGCGTTCCTCATCGTGGGTATCGCCGTCGCGGTGGCGTGGCGACGCGGGTGACCCGCTCGGGTTGCCGGGCGCCCCAGCGTTTTTATCGTCGGCCCCGTTGGAGCGGCTATGGAGTACACCAGACTCGGTTCGACAGGCACGACGGTCTCACAGCTCTGTTTCGGGACGTGGCGCTTCGGTCGCGAGACCGGTGGCGTCGTCGAGACAGACCGCGAGGAGGCTCACGAACTGCTCGATGCGGCGTGGGAGCGGGGCATCAACTTCATCGACACCGCCAACGTCTACGGGAATCCCAACGGAACCAGCGAGGAGTTCATCGGCGACTGGCTAGCGGACTACGACCGCGAGGACGTCGTGCTGGCCTCGAAGGTGTACTTTCCCTTCGACGGTCGGGGTGAACCCGGCCCGAACGACTCCGGCCTCGGCCGCAAGCACATCCGCGCCCAGATAGAGGGGACCCTCGACCGGCTCGATACGGACTATCTGGACCTCTACTACATCCACCGCTGGGACGAGGACAGCGACATCGAGGAGACGCTACGGACGCTGAACGACCTCGTCCGCGAGGGCAAGGTCCACTACCTCGGCGCGTCGACGATGGCCGCGTGGCAACTGACGAAGGCCCTCTGGAAGTCAGACGTGGCGGGCCTCGAACGGTTCGAGGTGACCCAACCGCTGTTCCACGCGGGCTACCGCGACGACGTGAAGGACTACCTCGACGTCTGTGCGGATCAGGACATGGCCGTGTGTCCGTACTCCCCGCTCGCGGGCGGGTTCCTCACCGGGAAGTACGAGCGCACCGACGACGACGACCCGACGGCCTTCGAGGGACCGGAGGGCGCCCGTGGCTCGCTCGACGACCGGTTCGACGACTACTACCTCTCGGAACGCGGCTGGCACGTCTTGGACGAGATTCGTGCCGTCGCCGACGAACTCGACGCGACGCCGGCACAGGTGGCGCTCCGCTGGAACATCGAACAGCCAGACTTCACCTGCGTCCCCATCGTCGGCGCCCGCACCGTCGACCAATTAGACGAGAACGTCGGCGCGACGGACATCTCGCTGTCGGACGAGCAGTTCAACCGCATCGTCGACGCCCGCTACGCCGAGAGCGGCGAGCGGTGGGGTCACCGGGCCGAGTAGGTCGGCGACCACCGAGGAGTTCCCAGCCCATTCTTTTTCGTGTTGGGCGATAGATAGCCGAGGATGGCAACCGTCGCAGAGTTCACGATGCCGCCGGAGACGTTCCTTCTGGGAGCGGTCTTCGAGTCGTACCCGGACGCCGTCGTCGAGATAGAGCGCATCGTCCCGACCGGGTCGACCGTGATGCCGTACGTCTGGATAGAGGGCGTCGACGGCGAGACAGTTCGTGCGTTCCTCTCGACCGTCGAGGAGTTCGAGACAGTTACGCTGGTCGACAGCGTCTGCGGACGGTCGCTCCTCCGATGTACGTGCGTGGGGACCCACGAGGGACTCCTGGGAGCAATCGTCGACAGCGACGTGACGATGCTGTCGGTGGTCGGCACCGAATCTGGGTGGCGCGTCGACGTGCGTGGCGACGAACAGCGCGCGATTACGGCGTTCGACCGGGCCTGTCGAGACGCCGGTATCGTCCCGACGCTGTCGGAGTTGACCGACGCGAGGTCGGCGGCCATCGAGGGGGCCCCCGAACTGACCGACAGACAGCGCGAGGCGCTGACGCTCGCCCACGAACGCGGGTACTTCAGCGAACCCCGGACCACCACGCTAGAGGAGATGGCGACCGAACTCGGCATCTCTCGACAGGCGCTGTCGAACCGGCTCCGCCGAGGCTACCGGACGCTCGTCGAATCGCACGTCCTCGAGACGTGACTCGCCACGGGCGGTATCAAGAGATTACATAGTCAACCCGCTCTGCTTTACTGCTGTCGGGACTCTTTCGACTCGATGACCGACCGGACGCCATCGACTGTCCGCGGGCAGTCGGGGTACGACGCCGTCGCAGACGGCACAGCGTGTGACTTCACGGACGTATCGACCCACACCCGGACAGACGAGACCCGTGCGGAGTTCGACGCGACCACGGACCTCGCGAGCCTCGCGGTCCCCGAACTCGTGGGCCGCCTCGAGGGGACAGACCCCTGTTCGTTGCCATCGCTGTACGAGAGCGTCAACCCCGAGGCGCTGGACGAGTTGTTCGCCGACGACCGGGGAGCGAACTGCAACCTCTCGGTGACCTTCGACTACGTCGGGTACAGCGTGACGGTTCGCGACGGCGCGGTGTCCGTGTCACCGGCCGAGTAGTCCGTTACTCCGGCGCTTCGGCGGGGTCTACCACGTCTCCCGTCGCCGGATAGACGCCGACCTGCGCACACTGGTCCGCGAGCGGACAGGCTTCCGGGTCGTCCAGACACGCCGGCTTGCGTGCCGTGCAGTACTCCCGGCCGAACTGTATCATCGCCGTGTGACCGAAGCCGCACTTCTCTGGGGGGACGTCGCGTTCGATGTACTCCCGAACCGTCTCGTGGTCGGCGTCGGCGGGTGCCAGTCCCATCCGCCGGGCGATACGGTGGACGTGCGTGTCGACGGGAAAGACGCCGCCGCGCCCGCCCGCGAACAGGAGGACGCAGTCGGCCGTCTTCGGCCCGACGCCGTTCATCTCCAGCAGGCGGTCCCGAACCTCGTCCGGGTCCGCCTCGCGGACGAACTCGTCGAACTCGTCGGCACCGCCGTACGTCTCGCAGATACGCTGGGCGATAGCGATTATCCGCTCGGACTTCTGGTTGTACAGGCCCGCCGACGAGATAGTCTCGGCCAGCGTCTGCTGGTCGGCCTCGGCGAGCGTCGCCGCGAGGTCACCGTCGTCCGCTCGCGGGTCGGTCCCCTCCCCGCTCGGACTGTCCGAAGCGCTTCGCGCCTCGCTCCCCCCGTACCGTTCCATCAGCGAGTCGTGGGCGGGTTGGCTGGCCTTGTCCGAGGTGTTCTGGCTGAGAATCGTGCGCACCAGACACTCGAAGGCCGGCCGGCCGCCGTAGGTCTTCGTCCAGTACATCTCGCCGAGGCGGTCGACGACGGCCTCGGCCCGCGTCGCTGCCGTCGACGGGTCGAACGTGGCCGCCCGACCGCCGCCCGACTCGCCCCCGCTGATGTTCTCCTCCGGTTCCGGGTCTGCCATGTCTGTCCGGTGGGTCCCGAGCGGCAAAACCCCTTCACCAAACACGGTCGGTGTGTGGATCGATGGTGCGCGAAAACGCAGTCAGACCGGGTCGACGGTCAGCGTCAGCGTCAGGGCCGCGCCGTCGGCCAGCGCCGCGACTACGTCACGGTCGACGTCGCCGGCGGCCGCGTCGGCGCCGACCATCACGGTCCGGTCGTCGACGTAGTCGCTCGTCCGCAGGACGTGGCTCCGGTCGCTCTCGAAGGTGAGGTCGGGGTGGCCCGACCCCTCGACGGTGACCGTGTGGCCGTCGACCTCGATAGTCGCGGTGATGGTCGCGTCGGCGTCCCGACACGCCTCGACGAACGCGTCGTCGAAGTCAGCCGGGACGGTGTCGGCCTCGATTCCGAGGATGCAGTCGCCCGCTGGCGTGAGGAAATCGTCGCTCGTGACCTCCAGCGTACTCGCGTGCTCACCGCTGACGTGTTCGTGGCCGTGTGCGGTGACGACGGCTTCGAGTGGCATACGCCGCCGTAGCCGACGGGCGTATTTCAACGGGACGACTCGGACCGGGCGACGGTGACCGTCACCGCGCCACAGGCACACTCGTATGCCTCGCGGCGACCCCACGCCGTCTCGAACACCAGCGCCGGCTCCCCCAGCGGTCGGTCGCAGTCACTGGCGTCACACGTCGGGGCCGTGCCATCGCGCAGGTCGTGAATCATACCCTATCGGAGCGGCCGAAGCCACCTTAATCCGAGCCGTCCCCGGAGTGAAAGTGAAAGTAATAGCCGGCGTCGGGGTGGGCCGACGGCCCGTCAGACGGGCGTCAGCAACCGGCGCCGCCACCGAGGGGATAAAGGATATGCCCCCAGCGGACGGGTCACAAGGTATGTCGCTGGAGTGGCGCGGCGCGGCGGTAGCGCCGGACGACGAGATGCCGACGCCGGAGACTTGGGACCCGGTGAGCGTGCCGGGCCGGCCGACGGCGTTCGCCGGAGCAGACGCCGTGGCCTACGAGACGACGTTCTCGGACCCGCGGAACGAGGACGAAGCTCACGCGGTGCTGGTCCTCCGGGGGACGTACGCACAGACCCGCGTCTGGTGTAACGACGAACAGGTCGCGACACACGACGCGTACTTCACACCGCTTCGGGTCCGACTGCCCGACGCCGAAGAGTACCGGGTCGTCGTCGAGTGCCGGGTCCCCGAGGACCGTTTCGGTGGCCTCCACGCCACCGAGGCCCTCCCGGACGAGCGGTGTGTCCCTGGCATCTGGTGGGGTGCACGGCTCGAGACCTACCCTGACCCGTACGTGAGCGCCGTACGGGCGCGACCGCGGCTGACCGACGAGGGGGCGGCCGTCGACGTGACGGCCGACGTCGTGGCGAACGAGGCCATCGACGACCGCATCACGTTCTCGATTCGCCCGCAGGGGAACGTCCGCGGCGGCGGGATGATGGACCGCTCGCGGGTCGCAACCGGGTCGGGCCACACGACGGTCCAACACACCATCGACGTGCGCGACCCGTCGCTGTGGTGGCCACACGACCGGGGCGACCAGCCGCGCTACGTCGTCCGGGCGAAACTCGACGACGCCGCGAACGAGATCACGACGGGGCTGCGGACGGTCAGCTACGACGACGAGGAACTCCGAGTGAACGGGGAGCGCGTCCCCGCGCGTGGCGTGACGCTGTTGGACCCGACGCCGGAGGACGTGGCCCGGGCCGCAGACGCGAACGCGAACCTCGTTCGGGTGCGGGCACAGGCGACCCCGCCCGCCGTCGCCGAGGCCTGTGACGAACACGGCCTCCTCCTCTGGCAGGACCTCCCACTGACAGGCCCCGGCGGGTTCGACGTGGACCGCGGGAAGTCGTTGGCCCGCGAGCTAGAACGGGAGTACGGACATCATCCGAGCCTCACAGCTCTCGGCGTCCACGACGACCCCGTCAGCCCCTATGCCGACGGCCTCGGGTCCGGGTTCCTCGACCGCCTGCGCTTTCGCTTTCGGGCGTGGCGGGCCGACTACGACGCTGGCCCGGCCGACACCGTCGCCGACGTCGTCGACGCGGTCCCGGCGTTCCCCGTGATCGGCCCGCCCGGTATCGACCCCGATGCCGTCACGCTGTACCCTGGCTGGCAGTACGGCACCGTCAGTGACCTCTCGTGGCTCTGTGACCACTACGGCGTCGGCGACGTCGTCGGTGGCTTCGGTGCGGGGTCGCTGGGTACCGACGACCCGGCGGACGAGACGGGGTTCGACCGCGCGACCCACGACGCTCGCGTCGACGGCGGCGTCACCGACTCACAGACCTATCAGGCACGCGTCGTCCAGACAGTGACCGAACACCTCCGCCGACAGGCCAGCGAGGTGGCGATTCTCGACAGCCTCCGAGACGTCGGGGACGCCGGGATGGGCGTGCTCGAAGAGGACGGCACGGCGAAACCCGCGTACGCCGTCCTCACCGACGGGTACGAACCGACGCAGGTCGTCCTCTCGGACCCGACGCCGGGTGAGAGCGACGTCGTCGTCTGCCACGACCGGCCCGACACGGCGACGGTGACCGTCGAGTGGGACCACAACGGAGAGCGAGAGCAGGAAGAGCACACCGTCGGTCCGTTCGGCCGCGTCACCGTCGGGTCGCTGACGCTCGCCGCGGGCGACGAACTGACGCTCGCCGTCGCCGTCGGCGACGGTGTGGTGACGAACGAGTACGAGATATGCGGCAGTATATAACCTATTTCGAAACCGTGTGAATGCTTCACTCCTCCGTATTCGGGTGTGTGAGGCGTCGCCACGGTATCGTATGCACCGGAATATTTAAACAATATCCCCCGGTACTAGCAGACACCAGAACGCTCACGCGTTCAGGCAGTATCGCGTCGCGCCCAACATGAGAGGGAACCCTTGTTATTGGTGCCAGCCCCTCAATAGCGGAGCGCCTGTCTGTGCGAGAGCGGTGATGGCATAGAGGTTTCAACAATGGCAGACTCGATAGACGAATCAAAGAACGTTACAGTAACAGAAGAGGATCTCGAAAACAAATCGAAGGGCGAGCTCATCAAACTCGCCGGCCAGCTCCGTGACCGACGGAACGAGCTGAACCAGATGGCCTCCGAGCGGGCCTCTGACCGCGACGACCTGAACGCGAAGACGCGCGAGAAGGTCGACGAGGCCCAGGAACACCGCGAGAAGCGCGACGAGCTCAACGAGCAGGTCCAAGAGCACAAGGACAAGCGCAACGAGCTCAACGCCGAGGCCAACGAGCTGTTCGACAAGGTCGACAACGTCAAGAACGACCTCGAACTCGACGAGGGCAAGTCCGTCGACGAACTCAAAGACGAGATCGAAGACCTCGAGTTCAAACAGCAGACCGAGGTCCTCTCCTCGGAAGACGAGAAAGAGCTCATCGAGAAGATCGAGGACAAGCGCGAGAAGCTCCAGAGCAAGAAGGAGAAGCTCGACCAGAGCGGTGACCTTGAGGGGCTGAAAGAGGAGGCCGAAGAGGTCCGGTCAGAAGCCTCGAAGCACCACCAGAAGGTGACGGAACTCGCCGACGAGGCCCAGAAACATCACAACCAGATGATCGAGGCCTACCGCGAGGCCGACGAGATCCGTGACGAGGCCGACGAGAAGCACGAGGAGTTCGTCGAGGCCCAGGAAGCGGCCGACCAGCACCACGAGGACTTCGTCCGCGTCCAGAAGCGCCTGCGCGAACTGGACAAGAAAGAGGAGAAACAGGAACGGTCCCAGCGCGAGGAGAAGCAGGAGGCCGCTCGCGAAGAGGCCGAGGAGATCTACCAGAAGTTCAAGGAAGGCGAGACCCTCGACACCGAGGACCTGATGAAGCTGCAGAAGGCCGGCAAGCTCTAGACGGTTCGGTATTTTCTCTCTGTTCTCCAGTACTGTAGATGCATCACTGGCTCTCGGCACTGTTGCAGTCGCCCGGCCCGCTCGCACTCCTTCCGACGGCAGTCGGTGGCGTCGTCTTCGGCCTCGCGCTCGCGGCACCGCCGGGGCCGATGAACGCCGTCATCGCCGAGGAGAGCGCGCTGCGTGGCTGGCGGGCCGGACTGCTGGCAGGACTCGGTGCGATGACCGCCGACGCCTGCTTTTTCGTCCTCTCGCTGGTCGGTGCCGCGGCCGTGGTGACCGAGACGCCGGGCCTCCGGGACGCGATGGTCGCCGCCGGTGGGCTCCTCATGCTGTGGTTCGCCTACGGGGCCGTACAGGACGCGAACGCGCTCTCGTCGGTGGAGACCGAGGCGGGCGACGCCGGGGAGAGTCGTGGCTTCCGGAAGGCGCTGGTGCTGGCGCTCACGAACCCGTATCAGGTCGTCTTCTGGCTCACCGTCGGCGTCGGCCTCCTCCAACCCGGGACGCTCGACGTCCTGTCGTATCTCCCCGCTATCGGGGCCGATGCGACGGGGCTACTCGTCGTCCAGACCGGACATCCGGTGTTGCTTGCGGGACTGTTTGGCGGTATCGTCCTCTGGATAACGGGGTTCCCGGCGGCAATCGTCGCCGCCCGCAAGCGCGTCGAACGGCTGGCACCGGTGGTCGCGTGGGTCAGCGCCGCGATTCTCGCGGGGTCTGGCCTCCTCTTTCTCGCACAGGTGGCGGAGCCGGTGCTCAGTCGACTCCAGTCGTCCCTCGTCGACGTGGGCGGGGCGCTCCTGTAGCGCTACGAGTCGCCCATCCCGGTCGCGACGTCGTCGAGTCGATCCTCGGTATCCATCTCGGCGACTTCCGCCTCCAGCCACTCCTGGAACCAGCGCGTGCGCTTGAGTCGCTGGTGGACGATGGACTCCGCCGTGTCGCTCTCGACGCGTTCCTTGGCGTCTTCGCCGCGTTCGATGACGCGGTCGACCATCTCGGCGGCGTCCATGTGGGTCCGAGACTCGTAGCCCATCCGCAGGAGCATGAGTGCCGTCCCGTTGGCACCGATTTTGTCGAGGATGTCCGCCTCGATGAGACACCGGGTCTCGAGCGAGAGGTTCGAGAGGTCACCCTGATAGGAGTGGTCCTCGACGGCGCGACACACCTGTTCGACGAACGACTCGGGGTAGTCACCGTGCGCGGTGAGGTACTCGCGCGCGATGCGGGCACCGGCCTCAGCGTGGACGTCCTGTTCGGCTTCCAGTTTCGCGATGTCGTGAAAGAGGGCCGCCACACGAGTCACATCGACGTTCGCGCCCTCTTTCCGGGCGATATCCGTCGCGATGTCGACCACGTTGAGGATGTGATTGAAGCGGTACTCCGCGGAGTGCCACGGGTACCACCGCATCCGGCCACCTTCGTCCTCGTTCTCGACGCTGGCGGCGAGGTAATCGTGGACGAACTCCTGCATCGCTTCGAACTCCTCGTCCGAGACTGGTGACTCCCTAATCTCGACGCCCACACCACCACCTCCGGCGACAGGTTCCGATATTCATCTTACAGACAAGAAGGTACGTTCGACTCTTTAGCGTTACGACAGGGCGAACGCGGTCTCTCGTCTGGATACGCCAGAGAAATCACGGGATGACGACACAATATCGAGTTTCCGAGGGGAAGTCCCGATGGGTGAGCGAGCGCGGGACGACAGCGCGGGCGAGACGAGTTCCCGTCGAGGCGTCGTGCGCTTGCAGGACATCCTAGCAGCTAGTCGGCACGGACAGTGCGGCCGGCCGATGGTACACATCAGGCAGTTGTTCACCGGAATCACCCCCTATTACCCACTACTGCCCCAACACACGACACAGGAACCCACAAATAGAAGCTTATTCTCGGCGCCCTCCCCGTAGTTCCGAGGCCCAGTAGGGAACGCGAGGTCATCGCGAATGGGCTGTACGTTTATGCCAGTTCCCGACCAGACAGGAGATATGGAGCTTCGACCAGCAGAACCAGCCGACAGGCCGGCAATCAGGGACGTTGCACGCCGGTCGCTGCAGGCGTCCTACTCGCTCGGTCCGCAGGCCATAAACAGCGCCATCGAAGAGTGGTACGACGAGGGGCGACTCGAAGAGACGCTCGAAGACGAGGAACGACTCCTGTTGCTCGCCGAGAAAGAGGGACAGGTCGTCGGGTTCTCCGAGAGCGTCACTGCAGCGGACAACACCGGGACGCTGCTCTGGCTACACGTCGACCCGGCCCACCGCGGCGAAGGCATCGCGTCGTCGCTGTTCGAGGCGACCCGCGACCACTTAGCGGACCTCGGTGCGCCGCATCTACTCGGCCGGGTACTGGCGGACAACGTCGAGGGGAACACCTTCTACGAGGACCGTGGCTTCGAGAAGGTCGGCACCGAACAGGTGGAGATCGACGGGCGCACCTACGTCGAGAACCTCTACAGCGAGACCGAACAGTGGGGCCGAGAACCCGTCGAGACGGCTGAGGGACGGACCGTCTACGTCGACCACGACAACCACGAGCGGGGCTCTATCGCGCCGTTCCACGTCGTCCACGTCGACGAAGACGGCGACGAGCGCTATGGCTACTTCTGTAGCAACTGCAACACGCTCGCCAACGCGATGGACTCGATGGGACGCATCGAGTGTGATTCCTGCGGGAACGTCCGGAAGCCACTCCGCTGGGACGCCGCCTACCTCTAGTTCCCGGTGTCGTTCCGGGGCGGCGAATCGTCCGCTTCCCTGCGAGGCGGGGGCCGCCGTGCCGGCCTGAGTATCAACACGTAGTACAGCACGAACAACACGACAGCGATGCTGACCCCGACGAGGATATCACGGACGACCGACCCAGTCGCGAGGAGTACGAGGCCCATACCACTGCCGAAGAGTGGGTGGAGTGCCGCGACCATATCTGAAATGTCGTTCGGTACTGATAAAACAGCGTACGAGTGTTCTCTCTGCGTGGGAACGGTGTTCGACCCGACCGGCCACACAGGACTCGATACCGCACAAACCGAGTCGACCGCGGCGTTTCCCACGTCACCACCCGACCGTACCGACGTGTAGCACCGTGCTATCGGCCGTTCCTTTGGAGTCGTGTGAGCAAATCCCAGAATACCGAGAACCGCCGATAGAGCGCGAACCGGGGTTCGTCCCGCTCGCCAGTCTCGAACTGGCGACCGACGCCGGCCACGTCGCGGTCGGTGGCCGGGACGCGACGCCGAAGACGTCGCGGCTCACGGCATCGAGATATCCAGCGCGGCGGAAGGAGTCGTCTCGTCACGTCCGTTCCTCGCAGAATAGTCCCGGGCGGATAAATCACAAATTGTTAGTTAGTCCTTCGAGACGTCGGCCAATATGCCGGTCGATGACCCGCACAATCTGAACGATCAACTGCAGAGTCAGAAGGAAAAACTCGATTCGCTCACCAACGAGGACGCACGGATGCTGTGGGATTTCACGTCTGCGGCCAACAAGGAGATGGCCGCGTCGACAGTCATCCAGTACCTCAGCAAGCTCCGTGCAATCTCCGAGAAGTCTGACGCACCCATCGAGGAACTGACCCCGCGGCAGATGGACTCCGTACTTGACGATCTTGAGGAAGAACGCGGTTGGTCAAGCAAGGGAACGCGGCGAAACTACGAGAAGGCACTCCGCGTGCTGTGCCGCGAACTCCGCAACGCCCGCGTTGAGGAATTTGGCCGCGACTACTCCTCCGTGTTGCCCGCTCGGGGCGCCATTCGACTTTCAGACAAGGATGAGACGAAGATTACGCCTGAAGACATCCTGACACGTGAGCAGATCGAGACGCTGATACAGGACTGTTGTCGCACGGCACGTGACCGAGCCATCGTCGCGATGTTGGCTGATACTGGACTCCGTATCGCACAGATGCTTTCGCTGCGCGTCAAGGACGTTGATTTCAGGGAGAATTCGGGTGGTGGATTTTTCCAAGCAAACCCAGATGCGACTGGTTTGAAGGGTGATGACAAGCGGAAGCCGCTCACGTGGTCGGCAGCCCATATCGAGAGCTACCTGTTCGACGAGCATCCGCGGCCAAACGCCGACGAGGCTCCCCTATTTCATAAGTCGGAGGGGTGGAGTAAAGGTGAGGATGATGATGGCAGTATGACGCCGGCTCTCGTCCGCCAACGTCTCGAGCGGCTCGTCAGGGATGATGATACCGACCTTGATCCGGAAGATGTCCACCCTCACGTCTTCAGGCATACCGCGGTCACGGTTTGGGCGCGTCAGGGCTTCACGGACAGGGAGATCAAGCACCGAGCTGGTTGGAGTCGGGACTCGGATATGCTTGACCGGTATGAGCACATCCAAGAGGACGAGATCAACAAGCAGGTTCTACAACGGTACGGATTCGATATTGATGAGGACGGCATCGGTGAGCCTGAACTCGACCGTTGCCCGCGTTGCTCGGCGGCTCTGACGCCAGAGGCTAACTACTGCCCACGGTGTAGCGCACGTGTTCAGATCCCGGAGGATACTCTGATGGATCTCTTGATGCAGATTGCCAAGGGCACGAGTGGGCCGGCAATCGACGAGATTGGTCGCAGCGGTCAGTCAGCGGAAGATGCGATCCGGAGTGGAGACATCAAGGAGGAAGGAGTCCGGACGCTGCTTGATGTGAAGGCTGAAACACACGGCTTCGGCGAGTGGACGGAGTGGCACGAGCAGCGGTTGCAGGAACGGTTCGGAATCGACATCGAGGACTACCGCGGGCGTGGTGGCCAGCCGCGGCGCTAACCCAGCAAACCAAAAGTATCAAGTAATCTACCTATAAGGGGGCGGAGCCCCATTCCACGAACAGAATGGGAATCGAGGAACAGTACGCACGCGAGGTGCGGAATCCGTTAATTGATAGCCAGATAGAGCAGGCCCAACGTGGTGTCCATCGAGGATCGATAAAGGACGTCAGAGGGAGTTTTTACCAACGCGACGATGACGAGCCTGTCCTGTCCGTGAACACGATCACAGCATCACCCGGTGACGGGTCGGATGGGAGTGATTTACCACCGGAGTATCGGCGAGCGCGTGGGGTCGTGATGCACGACGATCGGGATGGCCTCCATAGCGAGGATCTCGGCGGCCTGTTCCGAGAGGAATTCGATGGTCACTGGCTGTCAACGTGGCGTGCGGTCGCTGAGGATGATCCAACAGTAAGCCCTCCCGAGGAGGTTGACTTCGACCGTTTTGATCGCTTTGAGGAAGCGAAGCGGATTGTTTCGCTCGCTGCTGTCGATCAAGCACAGAATGCGTCGATGCTGGCGAGTATGTGGTGGACTGATGTTGTGGATTATACTCCCCTCGCAAACGAGATGGTGTTCGTTACTAACGTAGATGGGACGCGGTTCGGTGGGCAGATTGATCGCTTGGTTCGTATTGACGATGGTCTTCCCGAGGGTCTCTACGCGGCAGATTACAAACTCACCCACGAAATCCAAAATAGTCATTACCAGCAGGTGGAGGCGTTTCGGCGTGCGTTCTGGCCTGATATGGGGCCGATTGACGGCTTGATACTACGTGTCGACCCAATCAAGCGCGAGGTCGAGTCCGTTTCGACGCACGATGAGGAGTGGCCGGACGACGCATGGGACGAGTTCCGTGTGAATGCTCGCGAAGAGTATGGTCGCGACCTGATCCGGTTGCGGATGCGGCAGTCAGTCTGGCACTAGATCCCCTTGTCGGCTGTATCATTTACCAACGCGGGACGGATCGCCGAATGATGCGGACGCGCAGTATCATCATCGTCCAGTCCCTCGCTATCGCTGGCATCGTCCTCGCTTGACCCCAGTAGCCTCCGAATGAGCGGCGAGGTGAACAAGGTCTGCCGCGGACTCTACGAGCTAGATCCCGCCAAACTCCACGCGGATGATGACGAGTGATCCGTACGTGAATCGACCCGGCGACGACCGCCGGGGTGCTGCTCGCCGTCGATGCTGCCAGCGTCGAACCGTGGTGGGTTGTGGTCGCACTCCCGCTCACGACCGGTCTCGCAGTCGGCGGCTGGTACCGCTACTTCTCCCTCCAACGAGAAGTCGCAAACAACGATTCGTCCTAATCCTTCTTGGGCTCGTTGAGCCGCCAACCCTCGTCGTCAAGCGAGATCGACGCCTGCTCGCCGTTCCCGTTGCCGACGACCACGACGGTCTGGCCCTCAACCGCGGTGATATAGACTCGGTGTCCGGACTCCTCGACGGCGAGTTCGATGTGTTCCCCTTCGGTGAGCTGTTCTCGGTCGACTTCGCGAATGCTCGGCGTCATTACCAACGCGGTCGAGCAGCCACCCGGATAAGGATCCGCGTGCCCCCGCAGCCCCGCTGGCAGCCCGCTCGCCGGCATTCAAGTGCGATCTCGCGCATCGAATATCTTGCTATGCCCGTTACCAAGACGACGTGCGCGGCGTGCGACAGTCGTGTGTCCTTCATCACCGAACACGAAGTCGAAATCATTCCCTGTCCCGAATGCGGCCAAGAGCACAAGGTCTCCGAACGAGGGACTCACGCCGTCCTATCCCAAGAGAAACGTCACGAGAAGCTTCGGAAGTGGGACGAAGAGGTGCTGCAAGACTGATGCCCGTCGTCACTGCCTCGTGCCCGCGACGCGACCGCGGCGGCGAGATCGTGTTCACGGGTGTTGACCCCGACGGCGAACTGCGCGACTGTCCCGATTGCGGCGCCGAGGTCGCGGTCGATCCTGATGTCGGCGAGGTTCTCCACGTCGAGGCGGAGTCGTAGCCGGTCGCCCGGGAAGGACGCGAATAAGTGAGACGAGTCGGGACGGCTGGATATGGACGAGATTACCAACAATCTCGAAGAAGGCGACGTGGTTCGGATCGACTTTGCCGGCGACTACGGCACACACAAGGGCGAAGTGATCGGTGTCACGCCGGGACTTGGGCGGAACGGAGAAGAGACGGAAGTCGATGTGAAACTCGAGAACACCGGTGAGACGGATTACGCGCCGTCGACAGACAACTTCCTTGTGGATATTGTTACGGTGACCCACAACGTTGATGACGAGTTGACGGCGACCGGCAGTACCATCAACGAACACAATACGGAGTCGATGGGTCGCGTCGAGGAGTTCGAGGTTCTCGGCGAGTAGGGGGTGTCCGGGATTCCCCCGTTCGAGGTCAGATTCACCCAGCAACTACCTCAAATCACTCTTGCTTCGAGAGCACTTACGGTCGACAAGTCCGACTTCTCGAATAGGAGGACACCCTCCAAAACAACCGATGCGAATGAAACCTTATCCCGACCGAGAGGACGGGAAGCGAGTCTGGCTCAGTCAGGACGAGATCGAGATGGTGATTGACGAGGCAGAAGACACTGAACAGGAAATCGCGTTCAAACTAGGTGCACAATGTGGTCTCCGCCGCAAGGAGATCGCACGCGTCCGAGTGAAAGACATCGTTACCGACGAGAAGGGACATTACCACCTCCGTGTTTGGGAGGACTACGCCAAGCACGACCATTACCGAGAGCCGCCCGTCCCCGATAGCGTCGCAAACAAAGTCGAAGCGATGGCCGACTTCGGCGATCTTGACGACAACGACCAGATCATCGACTACACCGACAAAACCGTCTACCGCTGGCTGATGCGCGCGACCGCCCGCCTTGAAGCCGAGACCGGCGACGAGGGCTGGGATAGAGTCGACGTTCACGACCTCAGGAGAAGTTGGGCAACCCACATTCTCGGCCAAGGCGTCCTACCGAGCGTTGTGATGAGCTGGGGCGGTTGGAAGGATTGGGAGACGTTCAGGCGCCACTATTTGGGTGAATTCAGCCCTGAGGTGCTGGAGCGCGAGAGGGAGAAGGTTGAGTTCTACGCCGACGGCGACCCGCTCGACGCCCAGCCGACGGCCAACACCACCGTTCCCACCAGCGGTGGCCATTATGCCGACGACTGATCCACGCGCGTCCGGATGCGACTTTTCCGCTTCAGCATCCGACCTAGCTACCGGTGCAAGTCCTACACGACGCAACCTCTCCACAAGCGAAACTCATTCTCCTCTACCTCGAAGAACGCGGCCCCACACCACCCAGCGAGATCGCTTCTGACCTCGCCCTCCACAACCTTACTGTCCTCTCCGTCCTCGACACCCTCGGCAACCGTGAACTCGTCGTTCGACAGGACGGGCGCATCCAGCTTACCAACGACGACTAACCCTCGTCGTCGCGGAACATATCGAACGCCTCCCGGGCGTGCTGATGGGCCTCCTCGGCCTCCTTGATGACCTCGTCGTCCACGTCTGCGTCCTTCGCTTCCGTGATCCAACCCGATGAGCCAGACACGAACATCGCCAGTCGCGCCTTCAGCTTCTCCTTATCGTCCATAGCACGGGTATCGACACCGCTACTGTCGGATAAATGCCGGCCCGGGGCTGCCTGCCCCTCGCCGTCGTCGCGCGGCTCCTCGCCAAGCATCTCGATAGCCTCCTCCTCGCGGTCGCGCCACAGACGCAGCGCATCCTCCGCGTGGACGATGCCGTCCAGCGCGGCAGCGGCGTGCCGCTTCGCCTCGATGTCTGCATCCTCCTCACCCGGTGTGCCGAGGATCTCGCGCATCATGTCACGCAGATTGGCGGCGGACTCGGCAGCCCCGCGCCGCCGGTTCTAGTTCTTCTCATCGTCACTCATCGTCCGACCACTGTTGGTAGGAGTGCAGAAACGTCCCCTCCTCGGTTGAGCAGACGCGATGCGTACCGATCGTGTCCATCTCGTGCTTCTGCCCGGGTTTCAGATGTTCGTACGCTGGCTGGCCGCAACGCGGACACGTGATCTCGTTCTCGTTGTCGATCATAGTCGAAAGAGGGGATGGCTCCCCCAGAACCACCGCCCCGACTGATGCGGGGCTCCTGACCGGCGGGGCGGAAACCCGCCGTTACCAACGTCTCTCCCCATCCCCCTAAAACCTGCGCAGAAGCCGCGAAAACGCCCTAAACAAGCCACACAGAAAATCATTCCCGGCCGGCGAACCAACCCACGTGTATGACCTCCGACGAGACAGACTGGCCGCGCGGCTGGACGGCACGCGAACGCATCGAGACCGTCTTCCACGACTACGACGCACCTGACGACCCCGCCGAGATCGCCGACGAGGTCAGCGTGAGTGTCGCCACCGCCCACGAGGTAATCGACCAGATCGCCGAACGCGACTACTCGGATACGCGGTGGGACGATGACTGACACTGGCGACGAAGCCGACGACGGGCCCATGGATGCAGAGGAGGCAGCCGATAGACTACCCTCCGCGGCGGATTTTGATGAGGAGTTCGAGTCCGACGACACGCTCGATGTCCGTTCGCCGGCGGAGATCGCCGAAGCAAACGACGTTGACGTCGAGGTTGTGCGCGAGGGAATCGAGGCGATGGCCGGCGACGAGGGGATGACGGAGCGCGAGGAAGCGGCCATCGACGATCGCCTCGATGAGGTCGAAGACGACGACCGCCAGTACTCGACCGAGGAGGTCGCCGAGGAACTCGGCATCGACCTCGACACTGACGACGATTCGTTGCGAGCCTCCCGTGACCTGATGGGAGAGCCGCACATTGACGGCCGACGCATCCCCGTCCGGCAAATACGCGCACTCGTCGAAGAAGGCGGAGAGGAAGCCGCAGTGGTGGCCGACCGGTTCGACCTCGACGTCGCCGACGTCTACCACGCTCTGGCGTACTACCACGACCACCCCCGCGAGATGCGCGAAGTTGAGCGCGAGCGCGAGGTATCGCGTGAACGCGTTGAGCGGATGGACAACGATGAGAACCTCGAAGAAGCCGACGGGCTGATCGACGACCGCCCGGACGGCGACGGCGAGGAGTAACTCCACTCCCTCGAGTTCCGATGAAAAACCACCTGATAGAGAGGGATCACCGTCCCGACCCACACACCCCTCGGTTCCGATGAAACACGGATAATGGGGCACCCCTGTTTTCGTGCCAAATATTAAAACAAATTACAATTACCAACCCGTGTGGCTACGATCATCCACGAGAAAATCGAAGGGCACGGGCCCTACGCCTATCGTGTAACGTACTCTGACGGCCAGCACCACTGGGAGTACCTCGGCAAAGTCGACGACAGCAGCGAGGATGATGGAGAGTGGGGTCACGAGTTATCTCCCGCGCGGGTACACGAGGCATCGACGACCTTGATCGTCGGGTGGTAATTCCGACGGTCGCCAACGATTTCGATCTCCAACTCACCCTCCTCAAGCAGCGTCTCAATATCGGACTCGGTTAGCGCGAGCGTGCCCGAATACTCACCAGCGAGATTGTACCGCAGTTAACTCTCCGGCGTCTCATCATCTCTAAACATCTGAATCACTCGCGCTGGTTCGCGAACTGGAGTCATCGAGGAAGCGTTTGATATTCTGGATCTCCTCAGCGACCTCTTCGAGGTCGGCGTCGTGCTCCTCGAGATCCTCCTCGATAGCCGCGATACGCTTCTTCACCTTCCCGTACGTGTTCCTCATTGGCGACATCTGGTTTTCAAGGCGTGCAACGCGCACCTCGAGCGGAAGTGTCTCCGGTGCATCCTCATACGCCTCGGCAATCTCGTGGCCAGCATCGGTCGCCGCAGCGACGCGGACGGGCATCTGGTGCGCCGGGGAGCGGTCGTCGTCTTTGCGCGTCTCGATCAGTCCCCGCTGCTCGAGATTGTCGAGGCGGTACCGCACTTTCCGACTGGAGTCGGCCCAATGCAGTTGCTCGCGGAGCGTACTAGTTGTCACAGGGTTGTGCGCCGACACGATCGCGTGCAGAACTTCGAGGTCTTCTCGTGCAAGGTCGATTTCTTCTGGGGTCACCCCTACGCTATCTGATACGTTACCAACGCCTGTAAGTGCTCCCCGACACCACCCCGACGGGAATCACCGGGTCGAAAACGCCGGCATACTACCCCGACAACATCGCCGAGGAATCACCGCGACGCCGGCACGACACACCCCCTCCCGTCATCATAATGGGTGTCTCGGCGGCGGTTATCGGTGGCTCCGCACTGCTCCGCGTGCCCGGGTTCCCCGCCTCAACCTCAGGAGTGAATCTCGAGTCCGTGTCCGCGTGTCCGGGACACAGGCCCGCACCGCGGGAGAGGGGGAGACACCCTGTGGCAGCGTCTCCCCAGCATCCTCTCCGCCACGCAGGGCTGGGTTCCCCAATCTCCTCGAGGAGCGGGTTCCCATCACTCCGCGGGGACAGGCCCCGGTGTCGACGTCGAAGACAGGGATCCCGACCTCTCTTGGAGCGAGAGCTTGTTCCCCGTGCATCGAGGTCGACGTGGCTACTACCAGCCTCGCAGCGATGGCGGATTTACCAACGACTACGTGCGATAGGTTCCCCGGCGACGTCGACACCGAAGGTTGGGTGACCACCGTGGGTATCGGTTCATCGGAACCGAGGGGTGTGTGGGTGGTGGCTCCACGCGAACCCAAGGGGGTGCGCCTCGAGCTTACATTCCAGACTCGGGGTGTGGGTATCACTGCGCTAGCGCAGTGCAGCCCCGGGGAGGAACCGTCACCCGGGCGGCGGCACACCCCCATTCACGCGGGCGCGTCCACGCGTCACGCATTCGCGCCTAACCCCGTTCTCGAACCGTTTCCGTCCTGTTCTCGGCATCTGAGTCACGTCTGTGGGTATGAGGTCATCACTTAAAACGTTCACAGTGGCAGAAGTTTCGAAGATAATTATAATTATTATTCATTACGTCTGCTAGGGCTGCTGACCCCAAACCCATTTTTTATACCCCCGAATAAGGGTGGACTGCAAGGAGGTGTCAGCTACCCAGAGTACAGGGACAGATACCACAACGGACGAATAACCGGTGAACAGGTACGGAAACAGCCGAAGACAGAGAAACCCGATAGTGACAAGTATGCAATCCAACAGACTCGGCAACGAGATCTGTCTCGAGACGGAGAACAGTGCAACCACCAACGCAGACACCATCATCAGCTCCCTCCGTGACAGCGTGATGCTCGCTGCGGTCGAAGGACGCGACGACAACGCCACGAAGGCGATCTACGACGCCGCGCTCTCCGAGGAGCTCGACCAGCGGCTCACCGAACCCGCCGAACCCGACGACCACAGCATCCGCGACGAAATCGAGGGCAACGCCTACGTCGCCGGCGCTGACGAGATGCTGACCGCCATTGCCGGCGGGATGCGCAGCAAGGCCGACGTTCTCGCCGACACCGACGCCGAGCGTCGCACGCTGCTGGACACCGCCGCCGAAATCGAGACCCGCATTCGGGGTGATTCCGAATGACGGTTTACTTTGGAACTGACGAAGTCGACGTCCTCGGGGCTCACCTCGAAGAGAACCGCGAAAACCCGGACGAGGCGACGATGAAGGTCTGGTTCGCCTACCGGGACGCCGACCACGACCTCAACCACGGCGTCCATACGGCCAGCATCAGCGACTTCCGGGTCAAAGGCGGATTGAAGCACCTCACCCACGACGTGCTCTCCGACCTTCCCGACAGTCGCATCCGTGGCGACCACCCGTGGGCCAAGCAGGCCCGCGGCGACGCTGACGGCGAGTAGGGGGCGCCCCGGGTCGCCGCCCCAAACGGCGACCGTGGGCTCGAGAATCGAGGCGAAGCGGAATCCCACGGTAGGGATCTCCGCCTGATTCTCGGTGCGCGTCCATCGTAAAGGCTGCCCTCAGCCACAGCACTCGCTTACCAACCAGCCTTCGCAGCTCCCAGATACATCTATGAGCAACTCACACGCCCAGAAACACGCGAGTATCGACTACCCAGACGATCCCACTCCCCCGTACGACGTGGCTAGCTGGCACCCGCGCGTCGAGACCCTCCCCGACGAAGGTGGCGTCGACGCACACCCCATCAACTACGTCAGCAACGACTCCCCCGCCACGGCCCGTCCCGCCCCGGGCACGGTCGGCTGGGTCATCAGCCAGCCCGAGACGGTCGCCAACTACGTCGCCGACCACGGCCACGGCACCATCGACGTGCCACAGTACTACAGCCGCTTCCCCGACATCGGGGCGCACAGCACGCCGGACAACGACGACTACCTCGCCGCCGGCCCCGGACTGGAGACCGACGAGGGCAACACCATCATCGACCCGCGCCTCGTCCGACTCGGCATCCGCGTCCTGAACGGCAAGGGCCGGTACTCCGCCAGCGAACACACGCTGTACGACTGCCTGCCGATGCCGTGCCCGCTCGTCCGCGACGGCACTGGCGCCGTCATCATCGCACCCCGGGTCGCCCCCAGCGGCCTCGACGGCGACTGATACCGGCTTCGCCGGGGTTTACTTTCGGGTCGTCGGTGACGTAAGCGGCGTGAGAAGCGTAAGAAACACTCGTAACGAAAGTGACGCGACCAACAGAAGTGACGCAAAACCGCGTCCTACAATCGGCGGCAACGGCGCTCTTGCACGAGAGACGCGGCGACGCGGCCGACGCTCGCCAGCCGGTCGGTCGAACGTCGTTCCCGCCGTAGTCGTCGGCAGCCGTCGGTCGGTTGGCGGTAGAGGTGTGGGAACTGTAGACTTTCACCCCACTTAGAAAATATATCTGCGGCGTCCTCGTCGGCCAGTCCGTAGGAGTCGTGAGCCGGGAGCCGGTTCGGACGCGAGAGTCGCTGAACGCTGGGTTTGGTTCGACGGTTCCCCACCTCCCTTCTCTCCAACCTCAACCTACTACTGTACAAGCTATAGAAAATTTATAGAATGTAGTTGAATGGTCACTGGCACGATGCGTTTATCCTATAGAGACTCTATAGTGTCAGATGGATGGTAGAGCGATCCGGCTACACCGTCTACTTCAGCACCGATCTCCGCGAGAGAGTCTCCAACTGGGCCGACAACAGCACGAGCAGCCAAGCCGACATCATCGACAAGGCGCTCGAGGATTTCTTCGACCGCCACACGATCACCGAAGACGGTACCATCGTGATCGACGACGCGAACAGCCGCAACACCGGCCAAAGCGCCGCAGAGCAGGAAGTACTCCTCCAGAAAATCCTCGCCAATCAGGAGGAGATGCTGAGCAGCATCAACGTATCATCTGAGAAGAACGGCGCAGATATATTTTCTGACGGCCGAGATAGCGACGAGGTATCTTCCGACCGCGACGACGAGGCCAAGGGAAGCGTCCCGGATACGGTGCAGATCAGCGACATTGAGGAACAGATCGAAGCCGTTGCCGGTGATTACCACCACGACGAGTGCATCGATCCAGACGATGTGGCTACGCTCGACGTGCGCGACTCAGACGTGGTGAAACAGACTCCGCGGCATCTCATCCCGGCTCTCGTGGGTATGATTAACCACGAAGTGGAGCAGAGGGTTGCGATTTCGTGGATGGATTGGGACGAGATCGAGGATCTGATCGTTGGCTCACTCGGTATGTCAGTGAGTACCGCGAGGGACTACCGCAAGCAGATGATTCGTGAGGGCGTCATCCGGCCACACCCGAGTCACGACGACAGGATTGTCGGCGACGACGCCACCGACGATATTCGTGTGGCGGCGGCATCGGCCACTTCTGACCATTCGGTTTATGGGATAAATGACATCAAGTCGCCCGACCGGTATCCCGACGAGGTGGCGGAGTACATCGAACCGTACGTTATGGAGTGGGAGGAGACCGGTTACTGCGTCGAGGACAGCGAGTACGTCCACGAGCTGTGGAATCTTGCGACGGATGCGTGCGAGCGGATCGCGATCTCTGAGACGACTACGAGATCGAAGAACAGGGTGATGTCGTCCGAGGAGCGCATCCACGGAGCGACGAAGGTGGTCAGTTTGCTTGCTCACCTCCTTGAGGAGGAATGTGGTGTCGATTCTAACAGGCTGGTGGAGATGGCGGTCAATGCTCGAGACGTTAATAGCCCCGAGGAGTACCACGAATGGACAGCAGAGTGGGCAAAGTTCGTGTACGATTTCGACGCAGAGATTACCGGAGAGGAATCTGGTGGAGAACTCGGCAAGGATGAGGCGCGGGAAGTGCTCGGTGTCGACGAGGACGCGACCGGTGATGAGATCCGCGAGGCGTACGAGGAGTACGTCTTGGACAACCACCCGGATGCTGATGGAAGTGATGAGGAGATCGATACGGACGAGTTCCATCGGGTGTTGGAAGCGAAGCGGGTGCTGACCGGGTGACGGCGGGCCGGTGGCGCGAGTCTGTTAATTCTGGCCTCAAATCCGATTTTGAAATATTTGGTGAAAGACCTCTGTAGTGTCGGATTACAGAATTATGACGATAGAGAAAAGTAATCTGATTCTATTCCGTGAAGTATGGCAGAGAAGCTCGGTGATCCGAACATCGTCCATGAAGAAGGTAGCTTTGATGAGTTCCTGTTGATTTTTTACTGGGACTACGGTGACGGGCAGAGGATCAAGTGGTCACCCAAGAACGAAGAGATATTCCAGATGCTGGAGATGTGGTTCCGTTCAGAGGACGAAGGGTATGAAGGTGGTTACGGCAGTATGTGGCAGTTGTTCTTCATCGCTCTTACTCGCCTTGAGGGTCGCAATGCGGCTCTGGAGAACAACCAACTTACTGGTTGGGACGCGAAGGAACACTTCCTCAAACAGGTCGCGACCCACGGTGACGAAGTAGTCGCAGAGATGGAAGAAATGGTTGAGGAAGCGAAACGCGAATACGAAGGGTAGGTTAGAAGTCCGCGATGGAGGCCTGTCCCGTCTCCTCTCGCTCGTTTTCGGGAACGTTCGTGGCAATGATCTCGTCCACTTCGCCGCGGGCGGTCTCGTCACTGTTGATGCTTCGGGTAGCGCCCTCCTTTTCAACGTGGAACCCGGCGTCGTCGTACATCTCGTACATAACACCACTGTTGCTCAGAACGAAGTAGACTCCTTTATCGTCGAGTTCCTTGACAGTCTCCAGCAACCGCTTCTGATCTTCCTGACCAAAGCCTTCCGCGCTGTACTCGGCGAAGTTTGCGGTCGCACTCATCGGTTGATAGGGCGGATCGAGGTAGACGAGGTCGCCCTCTCCTACGGCGTCAAGGAGGTATTCAAAGTCCTCATTGCGGATGTCGGTGTCAGCGAGGGTGCGGCTGGCCGCTCGGATACGGTCGGCCTGAACCCACTCTGGATTGGCGTACCGACCGATAGGGACATTGAACCCGCCGCTGCTGTTCTCGCGGTAGAGGCCGTTGTAGCACGTTCTATTGAGGTAGAGGAGGAGAGCCGCTTCTTCGATTCGGTCTTCCTCATTCGCCGGCCACTCCTCGTCGGCGTACGCACGGCGGTTGAAGCGGGCTCGCTGCTGATAGAAGTACTGCTCGACATCTTTTCCCTTCCAGTTCTCCTCAGCGAACCTTTGCTCCGTGTTGGGGTCGGCCTCTGGCTCGTCAAGGTCGCGGAGGCGCGAGATCAAGTCTTCGGGATGATCGCGCACCACCTCATAGAAATTGATGAGGCGGGGGTTGGTGTCGTTGATCGTCCCGTCGTCCGGTTCAAGGTCGAAGAACACGGCGCCACCGCCGAAGAAGGGTTCGTGGTAATGTTCGTGGTCGGCGGGGAAGCGCGAGTAGATCTCGTCGAGGAGTTGTCGCTTGCCGCCCGCCCACTTGAGAACGGGTTTGACCATCTACTACAGAATGGCTCGTTCTAGTTTATAAAGATCCTGTTGCAGCTTACGCGCCGTTAAAATCTGATAGGAGGTCGTCCGCGAGGTGTTCGTCGGCCTGATAGAGGTTGTACACGTCTACGATGTCGTTATACGATTCGGCGAGAACGTTCGCCATTGACTCCCAGCCCTGTCCATCGGTGATCCACACAAAGACAACGCCGTCGTTCCGCATTCGCTGGGCGACGTGGTTGTACGATCGACGAATTTCCGAGGGTTTGCTTCCCTGCACCTTGTAGCAGTTCGCTTCGAATGCGACCGAGAGGTCGCCATCCTCAAAGATGGCGAAGTCGACCGTCTTCTCTTGCCCCGTGTCGTCGTTGTATGCCGTCGTGTACTCGTCGTCGTACTCTACGTCGTGACCGTCGTTCCTGAGCTGTTCGGTTACTTCTGCGACCCGTTCCTCTACCTCGTCTTCGAAGCAGAGTCCCTGTCGGTTCTTTCGGGCGTGGGACTCCATCCCAACCAGCATCCCGCGGTAGTGGTCGCGGACGTTCCCCTTGTCCACGATATACTGGAGACCAACGTCTTGGAGGACGCTGGCAAGGTCAAGTGCCTCTTCTCGGTCACCACTGTCGATAGCCCGCTGGATGGGATAGAACTTCCAAACACCCTCAAGGGAACTGTACTTGTTGCCGCGCTCGCCTACGAGTTCGAAGTAGAAGTCGATCCACTCACGGGTGTCGTCAGCCGCCATCAGCGCGTCTGCTACACCTTCTACGAATTCCTTCTCGGTAGCGTCTTCGAGATTGGTGATGGCCTCTATCTGCTCCTCATACTTGTCGATGTCCGTGTTGAGTGAGTCCCAGTCGATGAATCGGTCGTTCGGGATCGCCGATGGAACAGCGTGTTCAAGGAAGTCTTCGACGTACTCGTCCGTCGGCGGGCGATTTTGGCGAATCGGCATATAGCGGAACGAGACATTACCGCGGGATAACAGTACCGTTCAGCGACTAGTACGGATCAGGCCATTCCTCTATTTGCGTGAACGCACGTTTCGGGGAAGGGAATCGAATCTGATCCGATGGTGATAGTGGAGAGTATTATCAAATAATCTATTAGTTCGGAGTCGGTTGCGGGTATCATGACGACCGAAAGCCACGTACTTGGATTTGAGAATTACCCAGAACCGGTTGAGGCGATGCTGGATGCCCACGAATGGGAGGAGCCGCTGAACGAGCAGCGAATGGGTGTCGTGTTGACGTTCGCAACAACAGTTCCCTACCACGGCGGGTCGCATCGATTCTACGTCGACCAGTTATCGACAGGACATGATGTCTACCTCCAACATCCCGGGCAGCTCAACAACGGTTTCGACTATCAGGTTCGAGTGGAAGGATGGAACGACAGCGCGACGGTGCGGCCATCGCACGACGAGATTTACTCGGATTTCGCCCACAAACGGGCACACTCTAGCGAGGAGGCTTTCGAGGCGCTCTGTCAGGCAGCCTTCGACATCCACGCCGGCAAAGGCGCCGATGAGGTGATCGACGAGTACGGCGACCAGTTCGACTTCACCGAGGGGCGCATTCCCGAGGCTCTACTCCGCCCGCTCCCGTGGCTGTTCATAGAGCAGGACATCCGGTACTGGCACGGCGACGGTCGCGACCGGACAATCGGGATGGTCGAGTCGCTGTACGAGGGTGTACCAATCAGCGAGATCGACGACCTCCAGCCGCTTGATGAGATCAACCAGACCGAGTTAGCTATCCGGAATCAGAAATAGGTCGTGCGGCTGTTCTCGTTTTCGTGAAGCCAGCGCGAGCCGAGGTTCGTGCAATTATAGACAGTCGCGGGTGGAGGCAGTACGATGGTACAAAATGGCCGAGACTGACCTCCGTCCAGCGAATCGGGTTGCAGCGTGACTACGGTTCCATATGACCGGGCAGCGTTAGATGTCGAAGCTCCAGATATTCGGACAGGCGTTCGCAAGTGTCTCCGTTCGCTGATCAATCTGGTCGGCGCCCCATTCACTGTGCTCGCAAACGGCTTTCGTCATTTCGTAGTCTGAGGACGCATACTCCTTCTTTTTCTGGTCGAAGGGATTGTCCTGAGCGCGGGCGTTTACGCGCTCGTCAAGGATGGTGAGGTTGCCGATCTTGTCCGAGTATTCCTCGAATTCTTCTGGGGACATATCCAGATAGGCTGGCCACGTGCTGTACTTTTTTGCCGAGAACGCTTTCCGTGGCGCGATGTGCTCAATGTCGACCGTACTGGGGTCGACTCGCTTGTTCCCCGACGAGTAGTACTCGTTCTCCATCCGGGTGAGGATGTAGCGGGTTCGGGCATTCCGAGTGAAGCTCTCGGTGCGGATGGCCAGCCGTACCTCGGAATCGTCGGGAGCAATAGAGGATAGACGTTCCCGGAGCCGTTCGATGGGATCAGGATCGTCGAAAATGGTGGAGCAGAGAGTGGCGTGAATCTCGTCTACGTCCGTCCCGGTCTGTTGGCCGGTCATCCGCCAGCGGAACACGAATGATTCGAGGATGTTCAACGCCCGCATTAGGCGGTTGGGATTGTCGATCTCAGTGAACAAGCGAAGAAGGAGTGTCCGTTCCTGTGTGACACCGAGCGTGTTGAGGTTCTCAAGTTTCTGGTTGATGGCACGGTTTCCCTGTTGGCCGAAGAGGTCGGTGTCGGCTTGAACGATGTCAATATACAGGGACGCCTTCTGCTTCAGATCGGCCACATAATCCTCGATGGTGATATTAGATGCCGGAATCTCTTCGTCGAGAACCTCACAAAACCGGTCGTAGAGCTTGTAGCTGGAGATGGGATCGGTTACATCTGGTTCCTCAGCCGACATAATGTAGTGCCTGAAGAATCGTCCGGGCTTCGTCAGCTCCGGTTTGATGATCTTGATCGTGTCCTCCCAGTCCCGCCGCACCAGTTCGTAGTTGATCTTCTGCCGCGGTGCTTCGTGGGCAGTCTTGAACAGGTAGTTCTTCATCAAGTCGACCGCACTCAGTTCTAGTCCGCGGTCGTTCAGGGTCTCGAAGAGCTTGAACGCAGACCCCTCACTATCGCACTCTATGGTGACCAGCGTCATCGAGTTCACGAGCCGCTTACGAATCTCGTTCACTTCCTTAACATCCCTGTCGGCGATCTTCTCGTGGAAGAACTCCGCCGCCTCGACGAGTTGACTATCTTCGTTCGACGGCAATCGCCCGTTTAGCAACTGTGTGTACTCTTCGTCATCGAACGTACTCATCGTGAGGTTCGGTTGTTCGACGAAGTCCTCGTCCTCCTCCCACAGATAGTTGCGGTCGATTCCCTCGGCAGGATCTGAGTCGGTATCGAGTTTGTCGCCGTCCTTCCGGAGCTTCTGGCGGATAATACAGAGGAGAACGGAAATTGTCGCCAGTCGCTGTTGTCCGTCCACGATCTGGAGAATTGCGAGTTCGTCGAGACCTTTGTCTTCCTTCACGACAACGATGGAACCGAGGAAGTGAGTGCCTACTTCTCCCTCGTTCACCAACATCAGGTCGTTCCAGAAGGCCTCCAACTGGTCTTCCTGCCAAGCGTACGCACGCTGGTATTCGGGGACTTGAAATCGGTGCTTATCGCGGGACAGAACGGAACTCACCGTGTCCTCGACGGCGGTGATATTCAGACCGTTAGACGACATTATATAATCACTCACATAGACCCACGTAGAAAAGGTTACTCAAGAAGACGGCCTGTATCGGCCGATTCTGTCGCTTTGGTCGGGTAATGATGGGTTCCAATCATTGAACCGGGTCGGACTACCCATCGAGTTAGGTAGGTAACTGCAAGCCGCGTCGGTGGCTTTCCCATAGTTATATATCAGATATATTCCACCGGCGTTGATCCATTTTCTCGTTTGCTGGCCATCTTCGCCAACGTGTCCCTGAGCGAGGTGATGAGTAGTCGCAATGAGGCGAATAACGAGTGCCGGTGCTCTTACCAACGCCGAGGTAATTGAGACTGGTATGGTGCGCGCCGGATCGGCGACCGCGCGCGACAGCGTGGAAGGGTTGCGCGACTGACGTTTCTGCCGGGATTAGTAACAAAATGTGGATAGTCCCGGGCGGATTCGAACCGCGAAGACTCGAATCCTCTCGCCTTCTGGGCCCGAATCCGCTGGACGTATTTGCCGCTCGCGGTATTGCTCGCGGCAAAAGTAGTCCCGGGCGGATTCGAACCGCCGTCAAGGGCTCCAAAGGCCCTTATGATTGGCCACTACACCACGGGACTTCACGTCGTTCGTCCCGTGTACCTCGCAATCTCTCCAAGATTGCTCACCACCACGGGACGTCGCTTCGGTCGTTTCGCTGACCTCACGCGAACGCCGACTGGCCGTTCGCGGAGGGCTGTATCAGAACGAATCGCCGGAACCCACTTGAACGCTTCGAGAGTCAGTCGCTCGAAACCTCGGCCTCGACCTCCAGTAATCCACAGACGTCGTCCTCCGCGTTGAAGCAGTCCGGACACTGCGGCTCCCGGTCGATGATCGTGTCGAGTCGCTCTGCGACCGTCTCGTCGATGACGCCTTCGAGTTGTTTGGCCTCGGTCCGGAAGTCCTCGACTTCGAGCACCTCGACGAGGAAGCGTTCGATGATACAGTAGTTCTGGAGCGCGTCCCGTGCCTGCTGGATACCCTCGTCCGTGAGGTCGACGCCCTTGTACTTCTCGTGGTCGAGCAAACCTCGCTCTTCGAGTTTGCCGATCATCTCGTTGGCGCTGGCGGGACTGACGTCGAGCAATTCGGCGATGTCGCCGGTCGAGGCCGGGCCGTCTACCTGTTCCTGTGTGAGATAGATGGCCTTCAGATACTGTGCCTGCGTGTTCATTGTCGTTCCTCCATGAGATCGGTCACTTCCTCGACGCCGTCGGCCTCCTCCTCGCGAATCGTCCGAAGGACGTCCAGCAACCGCTCCCGGTCGACGCTGAACGCCGTGTCGGAGGCTTCGATAGACGCGATGAGGTCGTCGTAGAACTTGTAGGCGGTCTCCTCGTTACACAGTTGGTCGTAGAGGACGCCGTCGAAGTCTTCGTCTGCCTCGTACTGTGCCTCGACGAGCATCTGTATCTCTTCGAAGGGGACCGTCTCGGCTTCGAGGTCGTCGACGAGCTGTTCGAGGCGACTTCGGTGGTCGGCGGACTCCGAAGCGGCGTGGTCCAGGAGGTCCCGCAGCGCCGGGTCCAGCGACGCGTCGGTCTCCTCGGCGTGTTTCGCCGCCCGTGCCTCGACGACTTCTTCGAGAACGATGCCGATCTGGAGGAGCCGGGCGAGCTGGTGGTCCGACCCGACGGGCTGTGTCAGGCTCATGCCGACACCCCCAGACGTGGCGAGGGAATCATGCACGAACGTCGGGGAGGGCGTAACTTAAGCCGTTCCCTGTCACAGCGCACCGCCGATAGCTTTAGTCACGTGGGGAGTGCAGATGCCACCTGAGACCAGCCATGACTGACCACCCCGAATGGTACCGCGATGCGGTCGTCTACTCGCTCGACGTCAAAACCTTCGCCGACGGGAACGGGGACGGCATCGGTGACTTCGTGGGCTTGCGCGACCGACTCGACTATCTCGAAGACCTCGGGGTGACCTGCCTGTGGCTGTTGCCGTTCTACCCCAGTCCGTGGCGGGACAACGGCTACGACGTCGCGGACTACTACGGCATCGACGAGCGACTGGGGACGATGGGCGACTTCCAGCGGTTCGTAGCGGACGCTCACGACCGGGGGATGTACGTCCTCGCCGACGTCGTGTTCAACCACACGTCGACCGAACACCAGTGGTTCCAACGCGCTCGCGAGGGCGACGAGGAGTACCGAGACTACTACCTCTGGACGGACGACCCCGCAGACGCGCCCGAAGAGGAGACCATCTTCCCGGGCGAGGAAGAGGACGTCTGGACCTACGACGAGGCCGCCGACGCCTACTACTACCACCAGTTCTACCACTTCCAGCCGGACCTGAACGTCTCGAACCCCGCGGTACAGGAAGAGATGGAGCGGGCCCTCCAGTTCTGGACCGAACGGGGCATCGACGGCTTCCGTGTCGACGCCGCGACGCCGATGATAAGCGCGAAGGGCACAGACCCCGTCTCTATCGACGAACCGCACGCCCTGTTCAAGCGGATGAAGGCCGCGGTCAGTGCCGTCGACGAAGACACCGTCTTGCTCGCGGAGGCCGACGACGAACCGAAACGGCTCAAGCAGTACTTCGGGGACGGCGACGAATTCGACCTCCTGCTGTCGTTCGTCGCCAACGCACACCTCGTCTGGGCGCTCGTAGACGAGAACGCAGACCACCTCGCCGAGGCGTTCGACCGTCTCCCGGCGTACGCGGACATCGTCGAGGCCGGGCAGTGGGCGAACTTCCTTCGGAACTTCGACGAGTTGAACCTCGGGCCGCTCCCCTTCGAGGAGTTCCAGCGCGCCTTCGAGGCCATCGGTGCCGATCCCGACACGCGCATCTACGGTCGCGGCGTCCGCCGTCGCCTCGCCCCGATTCTGGAGGGCGACACCGACCGCATCGCCTGTGCGACGAGCCTCTGTTTCGCGCTGCCGGGTACGCCTATCGTCGTCGCCGGCGACGAGATCGGGATGGGCGACGAACTGTCGCTGTCGGGCCGAGACGCCGTTCGCACGCCCATCCAATGGACCGACGAGCCGAGCGGCGGGTTCTCGTCCGCCGACGCCGAGGAGTTCGTCCGACCGCTCGTCGAGGGCGAATACGGCCCCGAGGTCGTCAACGTCGCCGACCAGCGTGCCGACCCCGACTCGCTGCTGGCTCGTGTCCGGGAGCTTATCGCCACCCGCAAGGCCTGCCCAGAACTCTCTCGGGGCGAGCAGTCGGTCGTCGACACCGACGACTCGACCGTCTTCGTCCACCGAAGCGACTGGGACGGAACGACGCTTCTGACTGCCCACAACGTCGGTCCAGACGCCGTGACGGTTCCGCTCGATACGCCGGACGACGTGGCGACGCACCTGCTCGGACCCGGCGGTTACTCACTCGACAGCGACACGCTCACCGTCGAACTCGGCGGTTACGACTACTGCTGGCTTCGGTTCGGCCGGCCGAAGACGCGGTCGGCGTAGGCCGGGCGGCCGCCCGAATCAACAGAGGAGAAAGCGGAGCGTCCGGAAGCCGACGACGCCACGCGGCTTCGTGGTGCCGCGCGTCGGGGTCCTCGCGGTAGCGGAGGGTCGACACACCGCAGTCACGGAGGAGTGCCACCATCCGTTCGGCGTCGGCCACGTACGCCCGCGGCCGTTTCGGGTCGTCGGGGCGCTCTCCCGCCGAAGTTGTGGACTGTAGACCGGCGTCGATACGCTGACGTCGCCGACGACGGTCCGCGCCGGGTCGTCGCCGTAGGCCTGCCAGTCGACGGAATCGACCATACCGATAGCCCGCTCTCGGCCCGCTTACCGCTACGGGTATTCCCGCAAATCGTGTGCCGTCGCTCGACGGCGTCGTGTCCGACCGCAAAGGCGGTGGCGTCGTTCGCGCCGTCCGTCGGCGACAGCAGAGCGAAGCTCCCGCGAGCCCCCGCTCCTGTGAGTCGCGTCGCCGCCGAAAGAACGGGGTCTTTCGAGCCGTCGGTCGTGAAACCGAGGTCGCTGCGCGACCTCGCTACTCCCGAAGCCGCTCGTAGATCAGGGTCTCGAGGTCGTCGCGGAGTTCGTCGACCGCGACCTCTTCGAGGACGGGGACGAAGAAGCCCTCGACGAGCATGTTCTTCGCTCGTTCGGGGTTGACACCGCGGGAGGTCATGTAGAACATGTCCTCCGCGTCGACCTGCCCGACCGTCGCGGAGTGGGAGGCCTCGGTGTCGTGGTTGTTGATGATGAGCTTCGGCGACGCGTCGGCTTCGGACTCGTCGCTGAGCATCAGCGTGTTCTCGCGCTGGTAGGAACTGGTGTCCCACGCCTCTTTGCCGACGTCCTGGACACCCTCGTACACCGAGCGAGCCTCGTCGTCTAAGACGCCGCGGGTGACGAGGTCGGCGACCGTGTGTTCGGCCTCGTGCCAGACGCGGGCCGCGATGTCGAAGTGCTGGTCGTCGTGGCCGAAGAACGCGCCGACGATCTGTGACTCGGAGGAGTCACCGAGCAGGCGCGTCTCGACGTTGCTCTTGGTCAGCCGCGAGCCGATGTTGCCCTCTATCCAGTCGATGGTGCCGTAGGTGTCGGCGTGGCCGCGCTTGACCTGGTAGTTGTAGCTCTCTTCCGAGAGGTTCTGGAGCGTGCCGTACTGGACGTAGGCGTTCTCGCCCGCGACGGCCTCGACGACGCCGGAGTAGTACCGCGACCCCTCGACGTCGTCGCCGGTCGTCTGGCGTTCGAGGATGGTGACCGAGGCGGACTCCTCGGCGACGACGAGCGTGTAGTTGAACAGCGACTGGCTGTTCATCGTCGTCCGAATCTTCACGTCCTCGGCGTCGACGCCCTCGGGGACGTAGACGACCGTTCCGGCCGAGAACAGCGCCGTCGACAGCGCCGTCAGGTAGTCCCGCTGGGGGTCGACGACCGAGCCGAAGTGCTCCTCTATGAGGTCGCCGTGTTCGGCGAGCGCGTCGCTCCAGGAGAGGACGTCGACGCCCTCGGCGTCGATTCGGTCCTTGTCCTGTGCGTAGTCGAGGGGGTCGACCAGCGTCTCGTAGTCGAGCGCGTCGAGGTTGGTCCACTTGCGACCCGGCGTCTGGATGACATCGGGCATCTCGAGGTCGGAAAGCGCCGCGAGCGCCTCTTTCCGGGTTTCGAGGAGCCACTCGGGTTCGTCTAAGTCCTCGGAGATCTGTTCGACCTGGTCTTCGGAGAGTGTGGCGTGTACCTGCGTACTCATGGTTATCCGAGCGAGCCCTCCATCTCGAGTTCGATGAGGCGGTTGAGTTCGACCGCGTACTCGATGGGCAGCTCTTCCGTGATGGGTTCGATGAACCCGGCGACGATCATCTGCTTTGCGTCGTCGTCGTCCAGTCCGCGCGACTGGAGGTAGAAGACGTCCTCGTCGCCGATCTTACCGACGGTCGCCTCGTGGGCGACGTCGACTTTCGACTCCTGAATCTCCATGTACGGCATCGTGTCCGACGTGGACTCGTTGTCGAACATCAGCGCGTCACACTCGACGGACGTCGAGGAGTTCTCGGCGCCGTCGGCGATGTGGACGAGGCCGCGGTAGTTCGTGCGGCCGCCGTCTTTCGCGATGGACTTAGACTCGATGGTGGACTTCGTATCGGGCGCGTTGTGATAGACCTTCGCACCGGTGTCGATGTCTTGGCCCTCGCCGGCCATGGCGATGGTGATGTGGTTGTCCGTCGCGCCGGGGCCCTTGAGGACGGTCGAGGGGTACAGCATCGTGGCTTTCGAGCCCATGCTGCCGGAGACCCACTCCATCGTGCCCTCGGCCTCACAGATAGCGCGCTTGGTGTTTAGGTTGTACGTGTTCTTCGACCAGTTCTGCACCGTGGAGTACTGGACGTGGGCGTTCTCGCCGACGAACACTTCGACGCCGCCGGAGTGGAGGTTAAAGGCCGAGTACTTCGGGGCGGAACAGCCCTCGATGTAGTGGACCTCGGAGTTCTCCTCGGCGATGATGAGCGTGTGCTCGAACTGGCCCATCCCTTCCGAGTTCATGCGGAAGTACGCCTGTACCGGCATCTCGACGGTGGTGTCCTCGGGGATGTAGACGAACGACCCGCCGGACCAGACGGCACCGTGGAGTGCGGCGAACTTGTTGTCGCTCGGGGGGACACACTTCGTCATGAAGTGCTCTTTGACGAGGTCTTCGTGCTCCTGGACGGCCTTGTCCATGTCACAGAAGATGACGCCCTTCTCCTCCCAGCGCTCCTGCATGTTCTGGTAGACGATCTCGGACTCGTACTGAGCGCCGACGCCCGAGAGGGCGTTCTTCTCGGCTTCGGGGATGCCCAGTTTGTCGAACGTGTCCTGAATCTCCTCGGGGAGGTCTTCCCAGGACTCGGCGCCGCCGCGCGTCTCGATGTCGGGGCGGATGTACGGGACGATGTCCTCGATGTCGACTTCCGAGAGGTCGGGCGCGCCCGGCCAGCCCTCGGGCATCGGCATCTGCTGGAACTGCTCCAGTGCGCGCAGACGGCGCTGAAGCATCCACTCGGGTTCGTCCTTGTCTTCCGAGATGACCCGGACGGTCTCCTCGGTGAGGCCCTTCTCGGTCTCGAAGGCGGAGTTCTCCTCCTTCTTGAATTCGAAGCGAGCCTCGGTGTCGGTCTCTTTGAGGTGGTCTTGATCTGAGCTCATTGTTGTGTAGGTGTTGTGACTCTGAAGGGAAGGGTGTTACGCGGCCTCGTAGGCTTCCTCGCGGACCCAGTCGTACCCCTCGTCCTCTAGCTTCTCGGCCAGTTCCGGGCCGCCGCTCTGGGCGATCTGGCCGTCGAGCATCACGTGGACGTGGTCGGGTTCGACGTAGTCGAGGATGCGCTGGTAGTGGGTGATCTGGAGGATACCGGCACCCTGCTCGTCGCGCAGCGCGTTGATGCCGTTGGAGACGTCCTGTAGTCGGTCGATGTCGAGCCCCGAGTCGATCTCGTCCAGCACGGCGATGGAGGGTTCGAGGATGGCGGCCTGCAGGACCTCGTTTTGCTTCTTCTCACCGCCGGAGAACCCGGCGTTGAGATAGCGGGAGGCGAACTTCTCGTCCATGTCCAGTTGCTCCATCTTCTCCTGGAGGATCTGCTGGAACTCGGCGACGCCGACCTCGCCTTCCTCGACGTTGCCCTCCATCGGGGAGGTATCGTAGCCGGCGGCGTCCTCGTTGGTGTCCTCGCCGTCGGCCTCGGCCTCTTCTTCGTCCTCTTCGAAGAGTTCCTCGCGCTCTTCGAGTTTGGCGTTGAGCGCCGTGCGAAGGAAGTTCACCATAGTGACCCCTTCGATTTCGGCGGGGTACTGGAAGCCGAGGAAGATGCCGAGCGCGGCGCGCTCGTTCGGTTCGAGGTCCAGGAGGTTCCAGGTGCGCATGTCCTCCGGAATCTCGAAGTCCGCCCCGAACTCGTCGTCCTCGAGGTGGATGAGGACCTCGCCGTCGGTGACTTCGTAGGCCGGGTGCCCGGCGATGATCTTCGCTGTCGTGGACTTGCCAGACCCGTTGGGACCCATCAGCGCGTGGATCTCACCGGCGTTGACTTCGAGGTCGACACCGCGAAGAATCGTCTCACCGTCCTCTTCTGCGACTTCGGCGTGGAGATTGTTGATTTCGAGTACTGCCATAGTGGTCTCTTAGGTCAACCGAAAAGAGGTACGTTTCACCCATCAAGCTTTCGCATTGCAGCGTACTCGACTTTCGTATATAGAAACAATATTTCTTAGACTGGAAAAGGCGCGGGCCGGCGACTACATGTACTGACCGAGTCCGGTCTGTTCCTGCCCGGATTTGACCTCGTTCCACGAGATGTCCAGCGCCTCCAAGATTCTGGCGATAGGGCCCTTCAGCGTCTTGTCGAGCATCTTGTCCCAGTCTATCTCGAACTCGGGGGGGATCTGATCGGCGTACTCGAAGCAGATGACGTCCGGGTTCCGTCGGAACTCCCCGTACAGGGGGTCGCGTTTGGGGTCGAGGCCGAGTTCGTCCTCGACGCGTTCGAAGAAGTCCGCGTGGACTCGGTCGAGATAGAGACGTTTGGGTTTCGACCCGCTCTTGAAGTTCGTGCCGAGGAGGAGGTTCGCGTACTTCGCGCCGCGGACCTGCGCGGTGTCGGTGTCGTAGTTGTCCAGTTTCTTCCCGATGCCGCCGGGGATACCCACGTCGTCGTAGTCGACGTTGCCGGCCTGGTAGTCCTCGATGACCTCGCCGACGTAGTCTTTGATGTTCTCGGCGTCCTCGCCGTGGACGATGCGGTCGATGACGTCCTTCTGGACGCGTTTGGTGATGGGGGCGATGTCCGAGCGCTGGTACTCGAAGCCGGTGATGTCGATGTCGTCGACGTGCTTGCCCTCCTTCCAGACGATGTGGCCGGCGTAGCGTTTCTTCTTGCCCGCCTGGAAGAACCGCCGGTATAGTTTCTCGAACTCGATCTCGAAGCGGTGGAATTGCGCGTTCAGCCGTTCGAGCGCGAAGTCGTCGTAGGAGGCGTTGATGGTCTCTTCGAGTTCGAACCCCTTCTGGATGGTCGCCGCGATCGTCGTGAGTTCGTCGTCGTCCATCTCGGGGTGTTTCGCCCGCATCTCGTCGGTGACTTCGACGGCGCCGTCGACGTCCTCCGGGCCGACGTCGCCGACCTGTAGCATCACCGAGTCCGTATCGCCGTAGACGACCTCGTACCCCTCCTCGGCGACGACTTCGTCGGTGTAGTCGATGACCTCTCGGCCCGTTGCCGTGACGGCGGCGCCCATCTCCTTGTCGTAGAGACGGAAGCGGTCCCACCCGAGAACCCCGTACAGGGACTGGCCGACGAACTGGAACGTGCCGTTGCGCCCGGCCATGAGCGTGTGGTTGTCCGCGACGGTGACACAGTAGACGCCGTCGGTCGCGGTGCTGGTACCGCCCGAGCGGTGCATGCGGAGGGTGTTCTTGCCGTCTTCGGTGACGTAGATGCGGTACGTGCCGCTGTCTTCGGTGTAGCTGGCGGTGAGTCCGAGATGGGCACAGAGCCGCAAGACGTCGTCCCGGAGCCGCTCACTCGCGGTGCTGTAGCGCCAACTGTTGGTCTGCCAGTCCCCGTCGCCGGCGATAAGCGTATCGAGGAAGGCCCGTTTCTGTGCCTGCGTCGTGTCGAACACGAACTCGGGAATCCGCTTCTCGAAGCTGTTGCCGCCACAGAGCCGTTCGAGGAGGTCACCCAGCAGTTTCGAGGTGAACTGGTACCCTTTCTCGTCGACGTACGCGTCGAACCCCATGCTGTCGAGGAGGGTGCCGATCCGCGCGCGGTCGTCACCGGACCCGCCGTCCGGGACCGCGTCCTGTGCGATGTTCACCGCCGTCGAACTGCTCCGGAACTGGTCACCGAACTGCTTGTCCTCGGACGTGTAGACGCTCCCTTCGGTGATGTACCACGCCAACAGTTCGAGGAAGTCGTCGCCGTCGTAAAACCGCGGCACCCACTTGCGACCGCGCTCGGCGTGGACGTAGAACCCCGAACAGTTCCCGTCGAGATACGCACGGTGCTCCCGGAACGATTCGGCGTCGAACACGTAGCCGGTCCCGTCTTCGCCCTGCTTTTGCATCTTATCCGGACGGTACCCCACCTCCGCGGCGAGAGTGTGCCCGTGGTCGTCGTTGTCACACCACACCTCGAACGAACCGTCGAGCATGTCGACGAGGTCCACCTCGTCTAGCCGTTCGCCGTCCGGGCCGTCCCAGTCGTGTGGGAGTTCGTAGTTCGTGGCGTCGTCGAGGTCGCCCGCTTCGACGAACGAATAGCCGTCTTCGGTGATGCCGTTCGTCTCGTTTTTCCGGACGAGCATCCGGTGGTTCGGCGTCACGCGGAAGTCGATTTTGCTCGTCTCGATGTCGACGAGTTCGCCGCGGTACTCCGGGTAGGCCTGCGTTTCGACGACCGGTTTGACCTCCATCTCCAGCGTCTCGGGATCCAGCGAGTACACGTGGTCGCCGACTTCGAGGTCCCGGATGTTTCTGATCCCGTCGGGGGTCAGCACGTCGGTGTCCGGCGTGAAGCAGTTCATGATGACCTTCACCGCGGCCTGTTGACGGTCGTAGCGTTCGTACTCGGGGTCGTCCGGGTCGTGGTTGTTTCGCAGGCCCTTCTTCTCCTCGCGTTCGGTCAGCAGTTCGTCGACCATCTCCCGGATGACGCCGTCGGGTTCCTTCCGGAAGTGGGTCCCGTTGGGCGCGCGGTAGGTGTCGCCGTCGTAGGTCTCGGGGTCGACCTTCGTCTCGGGACTCGCGTTGGTCGTCACCATGCACATCGGGTACAGCGACTTCAGGTCCAGCACCGTGACGTTCTCTCGAACCCCGGTGATGGGGTCGAAGACGGCGCCGCCCTCGTAGTCCTCGCTCTCCTGTTGGCCCTTCGAGGGGAGCGCGAACTCGCCGTACAGTTTGTGCAGGACGTACATGTCGACGGCGTCGCCGGGCGTCGTCGCGTCTTCGAGTTTACACCCGACGAACGTGCGGACCTCGTCCCAGAAGTCGATGATGTCCTGTTCCCTGTCGAGTTCGACGCAGAGTTCCACGTCCCGGAGGTTGTACTCCAGCAAGCGCTCGGGGTCGTCCTCCCAGAGGTCGCCGATGTCGCCGGTGTAGCGCTCCTTCCCGACGCCGAGTTCCTGTTCGCCGACGGCGTCCAGACGGTAGGACTCCAGTTCCGTGAACTGCGTGCGCTTGTACGCGTACAGGAGGTCGAAGACGACCCGGCCCTTGATGTCCGGCCCCTGCCAGTCGCTGCGCCACACCTCGTCGACCCGCGAGAGGCGGTCGACGTTCAGGTCGTAGTCGTGGTCGTAGCGCTGGAGTTCTTCGATGCGGTCCAGCAGATAGGGGGCGTCGAAGTCGTCGAAGTTCCACCCCGTCAACACGTCCGGGTCGGTGTCTTCGATGTAGGAGATGAAGGCGTCGAGCATCGCTTCCTCCTCCTCGAAGACGCGCACGTCGGCCTCGAAGTCGGCGTCCTCGCGGATTGGGTCGTACTTCGCGAGGGCTTCGGGCCCCTCGATGCCGTCCGGGGATTCGTACAGCCAGACCACGTACTCGTCCGTGTAGGAGTCGTGGGAGGTGAGACAGACGATGGTCTGCTCGCCGTCCTCGGGGAACCCGTGGCGGTCGTCGACCTCGATGTCGAAGGTGTTCACACGCGGTTCGGCGCTGGCTTCGACCGGCCGGACCTCCTCGTGGTGGACCTTGTAGCTCCCGTCGTCGAGTTCGCGGGCCGGCACCCGGACCCCGCTGGTGATGTCCTTGTCGATGAGCAGGCGGTTCGGGAAGAGGATGTCCGCCTCGTAGTGGTCGAAGTCGTCCCGCATTTGCCCGACGTCCCGGGGCGTCTGCCCGATAATCTTCAGGAGTCGTTCACCCCGAATCGACTCGAAGGGGTCCCCGTTCTCGTCCTCGTAGCGCCAGTCGACGATACGGTCGTACTGTCGCAGTCGGTCCTCGGTGACGCTGTCCGCCGGCACGTAGAAGTACGGTTCGAACTCGTAGACGCGTGCGTGGACCGGGTCCTCGTCGTCGGTTCGGCCGAAGACGTGGACGACGGGGTACTCGTCGTCGCCCTGTCCCTCCACCGTGTAGTCGACCTGTGTGACCACGAACTCGACAGTCTCGGAAACGTCGGGGAACTGGCGTTCGTCGATGTCGACGACAGTCGTCCCGTTCCCCCCGTTGCCGGCGACGGCCGCTGCCTCCTCGGCCGGCCGAGCGTCACCGCCCCCGTCTACCTCGAAATCCCCGAAGGTGCGCTGGCCTTCGTCACTCATGCTTGCCGACCCTTCGAGACGCCCCATAAAAACGTCGGTGGTCGGCGGTGTTTGACACGGACAGAAGATATATGGTAGGCAATGACATACCATCGCACGACGTCCCCATGTCGCACCACGCATCTCCCGACGGTCAGTCGGACAGGGCGGACGATATTAGGTCGGAACCCGCACTCCCCGACGCAGTGCAGACCACCGAGACCTACGAGACCGACGAGGGGACAGTGTTTTACGACGCCCAGCAGCCGCTGGCGTGGATTCAGACGGACACGACGCTCGAACTGCAGGACGCGGCCTGACTGAGAAGTCCTTTTAGTGGTCGCGGTCTCAACTAGGGTCGTGCTAGACGGTCCCGACGAGACGGACCCCGACAGTAACCCCGGCGTCCTCTCAGAGAAGAGTCCCTTCGAACCGGACGAGTTCGATCCAGAGAGTCTGGGCCCGGACGTCCCGAAAGCGCCCAGTCCTCCCGACGGGAGCGCAAACAGCGAGGTAGCCGGCCTGTTCTGGAAACTCGTCCTCGTGTTCAACGTCGCGTTACTGGGGCTCTCGGTCGGCCCGATGCTCGTCTACTTCGAGGGCCGCGTGGACCTCGGCATTCGGGTGTTCCTCGTCGGCCTCCTCGCCTTTGCCTACGGGACCGCACGCTACGTCAAGTTCGAGCGAGAGCGGACGGCAGACGACGAGGCGGGAGAAGACGAGGTTCGGAGCGAAGACCGATCGGCCGACGACCCGGACGACGCCGACCACAACGGCTAACCACGCGCGCCGGCTACCGCCGATATGCGCACCGTTCGCGACGCGTCGGGGACCCACTACATCCTGCTGAAAGAGTCCAGCGACGCGAGTCTCGTCCGCGACCCGGAGACCGGTGCCGAGCGACACGTCCCCAACGAGGACCTCGAACCCGTCGAGGGGGAGTCACCGCTCGTGACCGCCGCAGACGCGGTGCCGGAAGCCGTTCGGACGGTCGTCTCGGCCGCTCACGACGACCAGTCGCTGGGCCTCCTCGTGGAACTCGACGCCCGCGGCCCCCTCTCGGTCCATCACCTGCTGGACAGCTACGACCTCTGTGAGAGCGACCTGCACGGCCTGCTCGGGGAGTTTCGCGCCGCGGGACTGCTCGAAGAGACCGAGGTGATGGGCCAGCGAGGCTACGACGTGACCGAGACGGCCAGCGCGGCCGTCGAAGCGCTCACCGACCGCTAGGCCAGTTCCGCGACCGACTCCTCGATACGCTCGACCCGGTCGACGTGCGAGCGGTTCGAGGTGGCGTCCTTCTCGACCCGCACGAGGTCGTCGGCCGCCCCGACGAGTTCCTCGTCGTGGCTGACGACCAGAATCTGCTCGACGCCGACTTCGTCCCGCATGTACTCGACGAGGTCCAGCAGTTGGGTGACGTGACCCGCATCGAGGAAGACCGTGGGTTCGTCGAGGATGAGCGGGGGCATCGGGGCCGACCCCTCGATGCCCTCCGCGAGCAGTCGGTAGATGGCACAGCGCAGGCTGAGGTTGAACAGCGCGCGCTCGCCGCCCGACAACTGCTCGGGTTCCAGCGGTTCGCCGTCCTTCTGGAACACCGTCAACTGGTACTCACCGTCGAGTTCGATGTGGGAGTACGAGTCGTTCTGGTAGATCAGCGAGAACGTCTGGTTGAGCATCCGTTCGAGCGTCTCGACGTTGCGCTGACGCAGTTCGGCCCGGAGCGTGCCGTACATCCCCTGTAGCTGTTCTGCCTCGTCGTAGAGGCCCGCCAGTTTCGAGAGGTCGTCGGCCAGTTCCTCGCGCCGCTCCCGGAGCGAGGCGAGTTCGTCGAGTTCGTTCTCGACGGCACCGATAGCGCTCTGGTACTCGTCTCGCTGCTCGCGCAACTCGTCGAGTTTCGCGTCGGCCTTCTCGATGTAGTTCTCGGCGCGCTGTTTCTCGTTCCGGGCCTCCGCGACGCGCGACTCGTCGACCTTCTCCGCCAGTTCCTGCTTGCGCTCGCGCTTCTCTGCGAGGCGGTCCCGGCGCTGGTCGTTCATCTCCGCCTGCTGGGACCGCTGCTGCCGTAGCTGTTCGATTTCGGTCTCGCACTCCTCGACGTCGTCCAGCAGGTCCGACACGCGCTCCAGTCGCTGGATGGCCTGTTTGACGGTCTGGTGTTCCTGATTGCACTCGCCGATGACCGACCGGCACTCGGCGGCCTGCCGTTCGGCTTCTTCGCCGGCCTCGCGCTTCGCGTCGGCCTCGGCTTCGAGTTCCGCGGCGGCCTCGCGGAGTTCCTCGACGCGCTCTTCGTCGGCTTCGAGACCCGATTCCTTCTCCTCGATGAGTTGCACCACGTTCGAGCGGTTGGCTTCGAGCGTCGACAGTCGGTCGGCGGCCTCGGCCAGCGACTCGGCGCGTTCGCGGTCGGCTTCGAGCGTCTCGACCATCTCGCGGGCGTCCGCCAGCGTCGACTCCAGTTCTGCCACGCGCTCTCGGTCGTCCTCGATGGACTCGACGTGTGGCGAGTCTTCGACGTCCTGCCCGCACTCGGGACACTTACCGGCGTCGAGCAGTTCCTCGGCCTCGGCCAGCGCCTCGCGTTCGCTCTGGAGCTTCGTCTCCAGTTCCGTCACGCGCTGGCGGGCCTCGTCGAGTTCCTCGGCGACGACGTCTCGGTGGCTCTCCGCCTCGTCACGGCCCACGTCGGCGTCGTCGAACCGCGCCTCCAACGTCGCGATGTCGTCGTCGATATCGTCGAGTTGCTCGCGCCGGTCGGCGACTGTCTCGCGGGCACTCGCGAGGTCGGCTTCGAGGTCGTCGGCCGCCTCGCGCTTCTCGTCGGCGCGGGACTGGAGGTCGTCGGCCTGCGATTCGAGCGAGTCGGCCTCGCCGCTGTGCTTCTGGGCCTCGACTCGCTGTTCCTCGATGCGCGAGCGGAGGTCGTCCGCCCGGTCTTCTAACTCGCCGAGACGCGACTCGACGGCGTCGGGGTCGGCTTCGTCGACCTCCGTCGACGCGAGCGTCTCCGAGAGGTCCGATTCGAGCGACTCGCGTTCCTCCTTCAGGTCCGCGATGCGCTGTTTGAGGCGCTCGCGTTCGGTCTCGGTCTCGGTGATCTCGGCCTCCAAGTCCCCGATGTCGGCGGTCAGTTCCGAAAGCGTCTCGCGGCGGTCCTCGTACTCGTCGAGGACTGACTGGGCCTGCTCCAGCGTCCCCGCGGCCGTCTCTCGCTGGTCCTCGATGCGCTCGATTTCGTCTTGGGTCTCCGAGAGGTCAGATTCGAGCGCGTTCAACCGCTCGTGGAGGTTTCGGTCCTCCTTGGACTCGATTTGCTCGTCGAGTTGCGAGAGTCGGCTCTGTTTGTCGTCACGCACCCGCTTGACGCCGACGCGGGCGTCGCTTGCCCGCTCGCGGTACTCCTCCAGTTTGCCCAGTTGCAGGAGGTCGTCCAGCATGTCCTGCCGGTCGCCGGGCGAGGCGTTGATGAGTTTGTTCACCTCGCCCTGCCGGACGTAGGCGCAGTTGACGAACGCCTCGCTGTCCATCCGCAGGAGTTCGGTGACGCGGCGGCGGACGGCCCGCGCGCCCTCGAACGTGTCGTCGGGCGTCTCCAGCACGCACTTCGCCGTCGTCGCTCGCTCGCCCGTGTTCCGCACGCGGCGGGTGAGGTGGTAGTCGCCGCCGGCGTGGGAGAACCACAGTTCGACGGTGCAGTCGTCGGCCCCGATGGTGACCACCTCCTCTAAGTTCTCGTCGATGGCCTTCGAGCCATAGAGCGCGAAGAAACACGCCTCCAACAGCGAGGACTTCCCGCTCCCGTTGAGGCCGTGGATGACGGTGACGCCGGGGTCCAGCGTGAGGGCGGCGTCGTCGTAGCACTTGAAGTTCTCCAGACGGACGCGCTGGAACCGCATCAGTAGTCCCCCCTCACAGGAACTCCTCCACGTTGGATTGGCCACCATCGTCGTCCGGCGGTGCGTCCTCGCTGCCGGATTCGGGCGTCGAGTCCGCGGCGTCCGTCTCGCCACCGTCGGGTTCGGCCGCCGCCGCTTCGGGCGCGTCGTCGGCGCCGACTGCCTCGTCGGGACTGCCCGTCAGCGAGTCCGGGTCCTCCGCTACCAGTTCGCGAACGCGGCTCTCGACGGCGTCGGCGACGTTGGCGTCGGCCACTTTCGAGGCCCGGACCGTCTCGTCGATGTCGCGAGCGGCGCCGCTCAGACCTAGTTCCCGGACGCGTTCGGTGACTGCCTCGTCGGGGTCGGCGAAACTCACACTCGTCTCGCGTTCGTCGGCCGCGAGTTCCCGGTGATCGGTGACCCGCGCGACGAGTGCGCCCTCGTCCAGTGCGAACTCCTCGACGCTTGCCGGGGCGATGGGGTCGCCGTCGCCGTCGATACTGACGATGACGACGGCGTCGTCGAGGTCGTGTTGGCCGACGCGACTCCGGACCCGTTCGACGCCCTCCTCGGGCCCCAGTTCCACGTCGACGAAGACGAACTCGCGGGTGTCGAGGCCGCGCCGGGTGATGCGCGTCTCGCCGTCGAAGGTGACGATGTTGTACCCGCGGTCCTCGCGTTCGCTGGCGCTCGCACGCTCGGTCGACCCGCAGTAGGTGACCCACGCGCCCTCGACCTCCCGTTTGCCGGGCTTGTGGTTGTCCCCCAGTAGCAGGGCGTCGAAGTCGACCGAAGATTCGGCGAGTACTTCGGCGGCGTCCCAGTCGCCGTAGTCGAACGGCTGGAACAGGCCGTGGGTCACGAGCGCCGCGTGGTCGGCGTCGTGGGGTTCGAAGTCGTATTCCAGCGCGTCACGCTTCGAGCGCGGCACGAAGTCGAGGCCGTAGAAGGCCGTATCGCCGACGGCGGTCGGCTCGCCGTCCAGCCGCGTCGCAAGCCCCAGCGACGCATAGAGGTCGAGCCACTGCGCGTCTCGCTTCGCCTCGTGGTTGCCCACGACGGCGAGGAACGGGATGTCGGCCTCGGCGAGGTCCTCTAGTACGTCGAGCGTCCCCATGATGTCCGAAAGCGTCGGCCGCCGGTCGTGGAACAGGTCCCCCGCGTGGACGACGGCCGCCACGTCGTCCTCGATGGCGTCGTGGACGACGCGGCGGAAGGCGTCGAGGAAGTCCTGCCGGCGCTCGGGCACGTGGTACTGCTGGTACCCGATGTGTGTGTCGCCGGTGTGTATCACCCGTGTCATCTGTCAGGTCGTATGCCAGCGCCTCCTAAAGAGGTGTCGCGACCGCGGTGAAAGTGGTCACCGACGCGTGAGTGAGGAGCGGTCGGGAGTGTCACTCACCGCGACCGTCACCGTCTGCGGCCGCCCGGAACCGCTCGAAGGCCGCGAGCGCCGTACGCCCCTCCTCGGCGAGCCCACTCACCTCGTGTTCGGCCCGTTCGACGGCGCGTTCGAGCGTGTCGACGCCGACCGTCTCGACGAACGAGGCCGCCGCGTCGACGTCGTCGGTGGCCCGACTTGCTCGCTCGATGACCGTCCGATAGTCCGCTCGGCCCCACCGCTCCGGGGACGTCTCTGTCGGCAGTTCCGGGTCCGCAGACCCGTCGGTCATGCGAGATGCATCGCGAGCCTCACCGTCGGCGAGCGCTGCGAGCGCCGCCTTCACCTGATCGCTCTCGGTCACAGGGCGTCTGGCTTCGCCTTCGGTCAAAAAGGTTCGTCCCGCGAGGCTCCACACGAGAGTTCAAGTACGGTGCCGAGACCACGGCCGGCCATGACCGACGTGGAGACACTCGAAGAGCGGGTTCGGGCCGTCGAACGTGCCGTCACCGACGGCGATCACGGGTTGCCGGCGGTCGAGGACCGCGCGGAACTAGACGCCCGACTGACGGCGGTCGAGGACCGAGTCGACCGACTGGACGAACGCACTGCGGACCTCGAAGCGGCCACGCAGGCACTCCGGGGATACGTCGGCAACGTCCGGTCGGTCAACGAGGACGTCGAACAGCGTGCCGACACCGCACTGGCCGCGACGGACCGCCTCGAACGCCGTCTCGACGACGCACTGGACGACCGCCAGCCGTCGTCGCCGGCCACAGCGCAACAGACAACGGCGACGGGTGCTCCCTCTCGCGGGCGGTGGCAGGCGCCCGAGGCTACACCGAACGAGGGAGACAGCGAGCGGCCCCGTCCGGCGACCGAGGACCCGACGACTCCCGTCGCGAACGGGGACGAGACCGACCAGTCGGCGACGCCGGACAGCGGCGTCCTCGAACGGATACGGGCCCTCCTGTGATACTCCGGGTGGTCCTCGGTGCGGCGCTCACCGCGGCGTTGCTCGCGGTGACGGCGCCCGCACTCTCGACGGCACAGGCCGACGCCGCCGACGCCACCGTCGAGCGGCAACTGTCGGCCCTCTCGGAGCGACTGGAGACGATGGTCGCCACCGACGACGCCACGCTTGGCCGAGGTGCGCGCCGAGTCACAGCGATTCGGCTTCCGGAACGAACCCAGACGAGTGCCGGCGTCAGTTCGCTCCGGTTCCACAGTCGCGAGGGCGTAGGGGTCGCCAGCTGGCGGGTCGGCGACGCGAGCGGCCACAGCGAACGCCTCGTCGGCGTGCCGATACGCCCCGCCGGCGGCTCACTCAAGCTCCGCGAATCCGGGGTTCACCGTCTCGCGTTCGGGTTACGGGTTCGAGACGGTCAGACGGTCGTGACGGTTCGGCGGCTGGCTGGCACCGCCGACAGGTCGGGGAGGGACGGATAGATGCGTCGATGGTTCACGGACGACGCCACAGACGACGAGGCCTGTCGATGTCGTCCGTCGTTCGACGGCGAGACGCTCAGGGTCGCAGCCGACGAGTGTCCCGAGCGCGGGCGACTGGGCGGCTCGCCGGACTGTCGAGCGACGGTAATCGACGCGCTGGGAGGGACAGACGTCGACGCCGTCGTCACGCGAAGCGACGGGCGAGAGCGAGCCTACCTCGACGGCGCGGCCGCGCTGCTCGTCGCGGCGGGGCGTTTCGCCACGCGGGTCGCACCGCTCGACCAGCGACTGGCCGACCGCGCGCGTCGTGAGCCACTGGCGGCCGCGACGGAGGCCACCGGCCGTGCGGGGCAGGTCGCCGACGTCGCCGCGGCGACTGGGTTCGCGCTGGCCGCCGAGCGAGCGAACGCCGACGCCGCGCTCGAACCGTACGTCGGTCCGGCAGTCAGCGACGCCCGTATCGCCGCGAGTCCGCCAGACGACGCGACGCTTCGGGACCGTCGGACCGTCGAGACCGACGCGGTCGTCCGGCGGTACGACACGCCGGCGTCCTCGCTCGACTGCTACCACGTGCGCCCCCGAGAACACGAGTTCGACGCGGCGACGACGGCCACCCTCGCGTCGGCCGTCGAGCGACTGGCGACCGCACCGCTCGACGACCAGCCGACACCGTATCAGGCCGCATCGGCGGTTACCGACGACGGCACCACAGCGGCCGCACTCGGGGCCGTCCTCCGGAAACACACGCGGGGGCTGGGCGTCCTCGAAGACCTGTTTGCCGACCCCCGTGTCTCCGACGTGTTCGCGACGGCACCGGTCGGCGAGACGCGGCTGCGCGTCCGCGTCGACGGCGAGACGATGCGGACGAACGTTCGACTAACCGCTGAGGGCGCACGAACGCTCGCGTCTACGTTCCGCCGTGCGAGCGGACGGGCCTTCTCGCGGGCGAGTCCGACGCTCGACGCGACGACTACTGTCGCGGACCGACAGGTCCGGGTCGCTGGCGTCATGGAACCGATGAGCGACGGCCTCGCCTTTGCCTTTCGGGCCCACGACGAGACACGCTGGCAGCTGGCCGACCTCGTCGCAAACGGGACCGTCTCACCGCGAGTCGCCGGGTTGCTCTCGGTCGCGGTAGAGCGCGGTGCCGCCTGTCTCGTCGCCGGCCCCCGCGGCGCCGGGAAGACCACCACGCTGGGCTCGCTTCTCTGGGAACTCCCGCGGTCGGTCCGAACCGTCGTCATCGAGGACACGCCGGAACTCCCCGTCACGGACCTGCAGTCCGACGGCCGGGACGTCCAGCCGTTGCGAACCGCGAGCGGCGACGGGCCGTCGGTCGACGCGAGCGAGGCATTACGGACCGCGCTTCGACTCGGAGAAGGCGCCCTCGTCGTCGGCGAGGTCCGCGGCGAGGAGGCCAGCGTTCTCTACGAGGCGATGCGGGTCGGCGACGGCGACAGCGCAGTGCTGGGCACGATACACGGCTCGGGCGGGGAGAGCGTGCGCGAACGGCTCGTCTCGGACCTCGGCGTCCCGGAGAGCGCGTTCGCGGCGACGGACCTCCTCGTGACGCTCGCCCCACCGACGGCCGAGGCCGGCCGTGGCGTAGCCGCCGTCGAGGAGGTGCGAGACCACGGCGAGGGCGTGGGGTTCGCGTCGCTGTTCGAACGCGACGGCGAGCGTGCGACAGCCACCGGTCGGCTCGGTCGGGGGAACAGTCACCTGCTCGAATCCCTGTCGCACGCCGGCGAGTCCTACGCGAGCGTGCTCGACACGGTCGAGACGCGAAGCGCTAGCTTCACAGAGCAGGCCAGTCAGTCGCCGAGGACGGAACCCGGGACGACCGAGCGATGACCGAGCGACTGGACTCGGGCGAACTCGCCGAACGGCTGACTGACGCCATCAGCGTCCCGGAGCGCTACCGGAGGGCGACCCACGTACTGGGTGTCGGGTATCGCCCGGAGCGGCTACTCGCCGTGAGCTACGCCGTCGCCGTCGCCTGTTGGCTCCTCGGTCTCACGCTCCTCACGGTCGAGTCCGGGACGCCCGCCGTCGTCGGTGGCACCGCGTGCCTCCTCGTCGCAGTCGGGGCGGGGCTGGCCGGTCGCTACGGTATCCCGCTGGCCGCACAGGCCCGGCGGATACGCGCACTGGGGGCCGCCCCGTCGCTCGTCGTGACGCTGAGTCTGGGGATGACACTGTGGCCGAGTTCCGAACGAGCGACGGCGTTCGCGGCGGCGGCCGCCGACGGCCTCCTGGCCGACCGACTCGACGCACACAGGCGACAGGCGAGCGGCACGCCACGAGACGGGCTCCGGCGGTTCGCCGAGCGGTGGAGCGACGAATTTCCCGCACTGGAAGCGGCGATACACCACGTCCAGCGAGCGGCCGTCGCACCGCCCGACGAGCGGGCGGCCGTACTCGCGACCGCACGGCGGCGGATTCTCGACGGGACCCGCGACGAGATGGCGACGTTCGCCGCCGACCTGCGCGCTCCCGCGACCGGACTGTACGCCTTTGGCGTCTTGCTCCCGCTTGCGATGGTGTCTCTCCTGCCAGCAGCGGCCGCCACGGGCGTCCCGGTGACCGCGCCGCTACTCGTCGTCGCCTACGGGATGGTCCTCCCGGCGGCCCTCGTCGTCGCGAGTGCGTGGCTCCTCGCGCAGCGACCGATCGCGTTCCCGCCGGCAGTGGTACCGCGGAGTCACCCCGACGTGCCGTCGACGCCGGTCCCGGCCCTCACCGCTGGCATGGTGGCCGCCGTCACCGGCTGGCTTGTCGGGGCCCTCGTCGTACCCGGATGGGGGCCGCCAATCGCGGCGCTCGGGGCCGGGACCGGCGCAGCGCTGGTGGTCCACTATCGCCCGGTTCGCGAGGTCCGGGACCACGTCACCGACATCGAGGACGGGCTGCCAGACGCGCTGACGGCTATCGGGCGGCGCGTCGACCGCGGGAAGTCGGTCGAGGCGGCACTAGAGGAGGCGGTCGACGTGACGCCGGCGCCGTTCTGTAACCGTCTCGGCGCGACGCTCCACCGCCAGCGGACGCTCGGCGTCGGCATCGAAGCGGCGTTCTGTGGCGAGTACGGCGCGCTCAGAACAGTCCCGAGTCCGCGTCTCCGGCGCGCGGCGGTGCTACTGGACGCTGCCGCCGATATCGGCCCGCCGGCCGGCGAGACTATCACGACGATGGGGGAGCATCTGGCGGACCTCTCGGCGGTCGAACGGGAGACGCGCCGTGACCTCGCACAGGTCACCGGGACGCTCTCGAACACCGCCGCGCTGTTCGGACCGCTCGTCGGCGGCGCCACCGTGGCGCTCGCGGGGACGATGCAGAGCGGCGGCCCCATCGAAGCCGTCTCGGCGGCCACGCTCGGCCCGGTGGTCGGTTGGTACTGTCTCGTCCTCGCAGCGGTGTTGACCGCGCTCTCGACGGGCCTGCACCGCGGGCTGGACCGAGCACGCGTCGGGTACCGGGTGGGACTGGCGCTCTGTTCGGCGACGGCGACGTACCTCGCGGCCGTCGTGGCGACGGGACTGCTGGTCTGACGCCAGCGTTTAAATCGGAAGGCGGGGGCAGGCCATCCATGTTCGATACGCACGTCGACACGCTGTACGTCTGGGTGGCGCTCGGTACCGTGAGCGTCGCCGTCTTCGGCGTCGTCGTCTCGCTGCCCGCGTCGGCACCGCCGGACGCGACGGCCACCGCCGCGACGGTCGACGAGGTCGCGACCAGTCCAGCGGGGTCGGTCGCCACCCGCGAACTGGACGCTGTGGAGTGGTCCCTGTCGGACCGAGAAATCGGTCTGCGTTCCGATGGAGGAGTCGCTCACGCGACGGTCTTCGAACCGTTCGTCCCCGCGCTCGACGGGCGCCTCGCCGCCGTACTCGAGGGCGGACGGCCGAGTCGGTACTTCGGGTCGCCCACCGGTCTCCGACGGGCGGCCGAGCGAGCACGCACCGCCGACACCGGGTGGCGTCCGGCACCCGAGAGACTGACCGTCAGGCACGTCGCCTGGGGAGGAGTCGATGTCACGCTCGTCGGATAGGGGCGCGACGGAGCCGCTCGCGGCCCTCGTAGCAGTCTTCGCCGTCTCGACCGGACTGGCGCTGTACGCCGGCGTCCTCGACGGCGCGCTGGTGTCCGCGACCGGCGACCGGAACGTCGCGGCGCCGACCGCCGATTCCGTGGAGCAGCGACTGAGTACCGCCGGTGTTGTCGCGCCCGACCGGGTGGCCGACGCTCTCGCTGTGATTCCGACTGGCTACGAGGGAAACGTGACGGTCCGTGCTGGACAGCGCTGGAGCGTGGGACCGTCGCCACCGGTGGACACGGCACGGGCCCGACGGACGGTCAGCGTCCGAGTCGCCCCGGCAGCGGTCCGGCGTGGGACACTACGGGTGAGCGTGTGGTGACGGGTCGTGCCACCAGTACCGTCGTCGACGTGACGGTGTTCCTGTTGCTGGTCGGCGCCGCCGCGACGGCCGTCGTCGGCGCCGTCACCGTGGACCCGCCGGAGGCGGCGAACCCAGCCGCCGACTCGGCCGAACTGCTCGCGACGAGTACCGCGAGTGTCGAGTACGCGCTCGATTCGCCGGGTCGGCCGCCCGAGTGGACGGCCAACGCCACCGCCCGCCACCGGCGGACGGCCCACGGGACTATCGCCGAACTGCTCGCAGAATCGGCGATGAGCGGCGTCACCGTACACGGCGAGCGACTGTCGACGGCGGGCAGGGGGTTCGAACGAGCGGTCGCGAACACGACGCGGGAGCGACTGTCAGAATCGGGTCGGCAGACCTCGGTTCGCGTTCGCTGGGACCCGTACCCCGGCGCGCCGGTCCGTGCGACGACCCGAGTCGGTGAACAGCCGCCTCCCTCGGCCGACGTGCGGACGGCGACGGTCAGCGTCGCGAGTCCGATGGCGAACGCGACCAGCCGAGCGCGACGGGGGGCGCACGAGGCCGGTTACCTCGGCGTCGCGGTCGTGGTCGCGTCGACTGTCGTCGAGGGGCTTTTTCCTCCCTCACAAGCCCGCTTGGCCCTCCGCGGGGATTATCCCGGCGACCGGCTGATGGCGGCGCGATACCGACGGATGGCACGCCTCACCGACGCGGACGGATTGCAACTCGACTCGGAGTCGGCGTCGGACCTGAACGCTCGACTGACGGTGCAGCTCGCCGGCGATTTGGCGGCCGATATGCGACAGCGCTTTGACACGCCGGCCGCCGCGGCCCGGGCAGTACACACCGAGCGCGTCCGCGTCACAGTCAGGACGTGGTCGGCGTGATTGACGACACGCGCGGCCGGGTGCCGTTCGCGCTGCTGGGCGTCCTGTTGCTGGTGAGTAGCCTGACGCTCGCACCGACGCTTCGGCCGGCGCCCGCACCGCGCGATACGGCCGTCGAGCGCACGCTCGACCGCGCGACGGCGGAGACACAGACGGCGATGCGCGACGCCGTGTCGAGGGCCGGACAGCGGGCGTCGACGGATCCGGTGCTCGAACCGGCGAACACCTCCGTCGGGCGAGCCCTGAACGACTCTCGGCCGTTCCGGGACGCCCTCCGCCTGCGGATCTATCTGCAGGTCCGTGACCGTCTCCGCCGCGTCGGGGCGACGAGCGAAGGCGTCGAGGCGACGGCGAGCGTGCCGGCAGTCGAGACGACCGCGGAGTACCGGGAGGCGATAGAACGCGTCTCCATCGCACGGGCCGGCCCGAACGGCACCGCGCTCAGAGCGACCGTCGAGAACGTGACGCTGACGGTTCGGCGCGGCGACCGAGTGGTCACCCGTCGTACCGTCTCGCCGACCGTCGTCGTCGCGACGCCAGTCCTCACACTCCACGAGCAGGTCCAGACCTACGAGCGGCGCGTGAACAACGGGTTGGACAAGCCGGGGCTGAGCCAGCGGTTGACGGCCAGACTCTACCCCATCGTGTGGGCACGTGGCTACGCCCAGTACGGCGGCGTGCCGATAGAGAACGTTCTCGCGAACAGACACGTCAGTCTCGCGACCAACGGCGCGCTACTGGGCGTTCAGCGGTCGACGTTCGGGCGCAGCGACCCGGACGGCCGACGGTCGCTCACGGAGGCGACGGCGATGGTCGGCGTCGAGGACGTCATCACGGGCAGCAACAACACCGCCCTCGCACAGGAAGTCCTCAAGCGGACGGCGTATCGCCCCGCGAGCGAGGACATCAGTACGGGCGGGGCCTCCGGCGACCATCCGCGTGCGAACGAGACGATGCGTATCGGGGTCAACGAGACGGCCGACGACGCCTTCCACTCGGTCGCAGCACCCGAAGCGCTCGGGCGGACGACGGCCACAGCGTACACCGTCGACGTGCGACTGGTCACGGACAGTCGGCGGGTGAGCGGCGGTCGACCGCCGCGACCACCCTCGCCGGGTGAGAACTGGACGCTCGTCCGCGAACAGACGACCGACAGCACCGACGCGGTCGGCGCGGTCGACCCGCGGCCGAGCGTGCCGGACGGGTGGCACGAACTCGATAGCTTCGGCCGGACCGTGGAGGTGGAGTACACGCGGGTGGCCCTCTGGGAGAACGGAAGCGAGCGGCGGTCGACGGCGTCGAGTCGGACCGAGCGCCGTCGGGTGACCGTCACACTCGTCGGGCGTCACGAGAGCGACTCCGGCGCGCCGGACGAGCGAATCCGGACGGCCCACGACCGCGAGGGAAGCCCGGTGAGTGGGCCGAATCTGGCCGACGTCGAACCGCGGGCCGAGCGGGGACTGGTCGGCCGTGCTGGCGGCCGGGATGCGGTCGCGGAACGCGCCGCGGAGGGTCGTCTTCGGACGCCGACTGTGAGTGTAACGGGGAAGCGACCGGACTCGCTCAGACCGTGGGTGTACCGCGACCTCAGACGGTTGCGAGAGCGCGTCCGGGCGACGAACGTGACCGTCGAGCGCGGGGCCGTCGGCACGTTCGAGACGAACCCGGCTCGCGAACTCCGACGGAAACTCGCCGACCGGCGGGCGGCCCTCGTCGACGCGCCCGACACCTACGACAGCGCCGCACAGAAGGCCCGCGTCGCGGCCCGTATCGCCTACCTCGACGCGGTGGACGACCGACTCGCTGTCCGGGCACAGCGGCGCGGTTCGGCCCGGGAAGGCGTCGACAGACAGTTACGGAACCGGACCGGGGGATCGCTCGTCGACCTCCGGAAGAGCCTGACCGCCCGCGACACACAGATACCGCGCTCGCGCCCGGTGCCGACCGGCCCGGCCGGTCCGCTTCGGACGCGGGTCGACGCGCGGCCACAGTATCTCACGCTGGCCTCGGTGTCGGAGGAGTCCCACCCCGCAATCGAGGGCAGCGAACACCCGCTCGTCGCCCGGAACGTCAACGTGTTCACCGCCCCCTACGGCGACGCGGCCGCCGTGGTGACCGACAGTGCAATGGCGTCGGGGGACAGAACGCGTCTCGCGACGGCGGCGACGACGCTGGCCGCGGCGAACGCGACGGCCAACAGAACGTCGAACGCGACGCTCGACAGCCACCGGCGCCGATTACGGTATCGTGTCGAACAGGCAAACAGTCACGTCGCCGCCGAACTCGCGGGGACAGTCAGCGAGGAGACCGACGCCGACAGCGCGGCGAGTCGGACGATCGTCGAGGCTGCGCTTCGGCGCTGGGACACGCCCGCCGCGCGTGGGCAGGCACTGGCAGACGGGTCGGCAGCGAGGCGCATCGCCACAGTCGCCGCCGACCGACGGGGCCTCTCGGCAGTCGAACGCGACTGGCTCTGGATGCGACTGCGGAGCACCACCGACGACGCCCTCGCTCGACCGATAGCCCGACCGAAGACGCCCGTCGTCAACCAGACGGCCTCGACGGTTCGAACCGTGGCGCGCGACCAGTTGCGCCAGCGAATCGAAAGCGCCGGGCGGCGCCGGGCAGAGCAGCTGGCAAAACGCCGTCTCGGGACGAAGACGCTGCCGGCGGGTCTCCCGCTTGTGCCGCCGTGGCAGTGGGTCGCGACGACGAACAGCTGGTGGGTGACCGTCGAGGGCGAGTACGCCCGCTTTGCGGTGACCGCGAGCCACGGCCCGCCGACGACGCCGGGGGCAACGACGACGTACGCCCGCGACGGCGAGCGGGTCTATCTCGACGTGGACGAAGACGGGGACGCGGAACTGCTCGGGCAGAGTACGCGGCTCTCCTTTCGAGCGCATACGGGCGTCGTAATCGTCGTCCCGCCACGGCCGCGCGGTGTCGGGGACAAGGACGGCGTCGCCGTCGAGGAATCGGCGGGGTGGCCCACCGCCGGGGCGTCCGGAGAGTGACAGCGACTAATACCCCCCGTGCGTACCGGTGTCCATGCTCAGAGCGGAGTTCCCCGACGCAGGAACGCAGTCACCCGAGTCGCTGCTGGCCGCCTACGAGTCGGTCCTGGCCGAGACGGTCGAGACAGTCGGCGTCGACGCCGTCGTCGAGGCGACCGGCCTCGACCGAGAGACGGTCGAAGCGGTGGCGGCCGGCGAGGCGGCCGACCTCACGCTCTCGGACGCGGCGGCCGTCCTCGCGACGGACCCGGATCGGCCCGACGCCGACGCGATTCAGGCGGAGGCACAGGACATCCTCCTGATGGGGATGACGACGGCCGTGATGGACGTCGAGGCGCTGGCTTCGGGCATCGGCGACGAGATGGAGCCAAAGGAGATACAGCAGAAGATAGAGGGGCGCTATCCGATGACGATGGCCGAGTACGCCGTCCTCCACAGCTACATCGAGAGTCAGCAGCGATGACCGCACGCGTCGCGATACTCGGGTGTGGCTACGTCGGCCTCGAACTCGGGCGACAGCTACGGGCCGACCACGACGTCGTGGGCGTCCGTCGCTCCGACCCGGGCGTAGCCGCCATCGAAGACGCGGGCTTCGAGGCCGTACAGGCCGACGTTACCGACGCCGACGCGCTCTCGGCCGTCCCGGACGTCGACTGGGTCGTGTTCGCGGCCAGTTCCGGCGGCCGCGGGGCCGAGGCGGCCCGCGAGGTGTACGTCGACGGTCTTCGGACGGCCATCGACCACTTCTGGGACCGCGGCGACGCGCCGGATCGGTTGGTCTACACGTCCAGTACTGGTGTCTACGGCGACCACGACGGCGGCTGGGTGGACGAGGAGACGCCGCTGGACCCGCAGACGGAGAAGACGGAGGTGCTGGCCGAGGCCGAGCGCATCGCCCGCGAGCGGCCGGTCGAGTACGGCGGCCACGGCACCGTCGCTCGCTTTGCCGGCCTCTATGGCCCGGACCGCTATCGGCTCGAACGGTATCTAGAGGGCCCGGTAACGGCGGGCTACCTCAACATGGTCCACCGCGACGACGCGGCGGGGGCCGTTCGGTTCCTGCTTGAGGAGAACCACCGCGAGGACGTCGTCCTCGTCGTCGACGACGAACCAGTCGAGAAGTGGGCGTTCGCTGATTGGCTGGCCGAGCAGTGCGACGTCCCGTTCCCGCCAAAACAGACCAAGGCCGAGCGATTGGCGGACGCCGACCTCTCGTCGACGGCGACGCGCCGCATCCAGACGAGCAAGCGGTGTTCGAACGACCTGCTTCGGTCGCTGGGGTACGAGTTCGCGTATCCGACGTTTCGGGAGGGGTATCGGGACGCTATACGGGAGTTTACGGCACCTTAATCGCGGGGGGAACCTTCTTATCGTATCCGGCAGCATCTACGCCTATGTCACAGGTGGCTGCCGGGGACCTCGCGACACAGGCCGAACGGGTCACCGCCTACGCCATCGAGAACCCGACGATAGTCGTCGCGGCTCTGCTCGCCCTGCTCGTCGTCTCGGGCCTCGCCGTCGCCGTCTACCGCTATCTCACGCGGACGCCGGCCGACCGACTCATGTCGGTGCTCGGCCGGTACGACGAGGTCGCGGTGCTGATGCATCCGAACCCCGACCCCGACGCGATGTCCTCGGCGCTCGCCGTCTCCCAACTGGCGTCGGCGGTGGACACCGAGACGACGCTCTGTTATCCGGGTGAGATTCGCCGGCCGGAGAACCGAGCCTTCGAGACGGTGCTCGACCTCGACTTCGAGCGCATCGAGACCGCCGGCGACATCGCCGCCGACCACGTCGTGTTGGTCGATCACAACGAGGCGCGGGGGTTTCCGGGGGCGAGCGATATCGACCCCGTCGCCGTCGTCGACCACCATCCTGGCGGCGGCACGGGGCGGCAGTTCACCGACGTCAGAACCCATACCGGGGCGTGTGCGACCATCTTCGCCGAGTACTTTCAGGCGCGTGACTGGGGGTTCTACGACGTCGACACGGCGCTGACAGACGGCGGCGTCGAGACGGCCGAGGTCCCGGAAGACGCGCTCCCGAGTCACGTCGCGACCGGCCTCATCTACGGCATCCAATCGGACACGCGGTCGCTGACCAACGGGTGTTCCTCGGACGACTTCGCCGCGGCGGCGTACCTCTACGAGGGCATCGACCCCGACCTGCTCAACCGCATCGCCAATCCGCAGATCGACGCCGAGGTACTGGACGTGAAGGCCCGCGCCATCACCGAGCGCGTCGTGGACCCGCCGTTCGCGTACAGCGACGTCGGCGAGGTGTCGAACACGGACGCCATCCCGCAGGCCGCCGACGAACTGGAGACCCTAGAGGGCATCTCGGCCGTCGTCGTCGTGGGCGAGAGCGACGGGACGCTCCGCATCGCCGGTCGGTCCCGCGACGACCGGGTCCACATCGGCCGAGCCATCGAGTCCGTCGTCGAGTCGATTCCGATGGGAGAGGGCGGCGGCCACGCGCGGATGGGTGGGGGACAGATCCCCGTCGAGTACATGGCCGGCATCGGCCCCAGCGACGGTATCACGCGCGATGACCTGCGAGAGCACGTGTTCGACGCGATGGCCGGCGAGCGCTGAATCTCGGTCCTTTTGTCCGGTCGGGACGAAGCGCGGGTATGGCAACACGGGAGGCGACATGGGCGTACCGGGACGACCACGACGACTTCGCGCGCACCTTCTACCGCCGGTTCGGCGACGGCGTCGTCTCCAGCATCGGCGTCGGTACGTATCTGGGCGACCCGACCGACGAACGCGACGACGCCTACCACGACGCCATCGTCACCGCGCTGGACGGGGGCGTCAACGTCCTCGATACGGCCATCAACTACCGCCACCAGCGCTCCGAACGCGTCGTCGGGCGGGCGCTTGCCGACGCGGACGTCGACCGCGAGGCCGTCGTCGTGGCGACGAAGGGCGGGTTCGTCCCATTCGACGGGGAGCGACCCGAGAACCCGGGTGCGTACGTCCAGTCGGAGTACGTCGACACGGGCATCGTCGACGCCGACGCCCTCGTCAGCGGCCAGCACTGCATCGCGCCGGAGTTCCTCTCCGACCAGTTGGACCGGTCGCTCGACAACCTCGGACTGGACACCGTCGACCTCTACTACGTCCACAACCCCGAGACGCAACTGGCCGAGCACAGCCGCGCAGAAGTGTACGACCAACTAGAGGCCGCCTTCGAGCGACTGGAGGAACGAGCGGCGGCCGGCGACCTGAAACACTACGGGGTGGCGACGTGGGAGGCGTTTCGCGTCCCCGAGAGTCACGACAGCTATCTCTCGCTACCGGAAGTCGTCGAGCGGGCACGGTCGGCCGCGAAGTCGGCCGGAAACACGGCGACGCACTTCCGGGCCATCCAGCTACCGTTCAACGTGTTCATGGCCGACGCGTTCAGCGTCGCGGCCCACGACGGCGCGGACGGCCCGCAGTCGGCGCTGTGGTTCGCTCACGAGGCCGGTCTCGACGTGTTCACGAGCGCGTCTATCATGCAGGGACGACTGGCAGAGGAGATGCCCGAGAGCGTCGAGGGGAAACTCGACGGCGAGACCCGCGCCCAGCGAGCGCTCAACTTCGCGCGGAGCGCCCCCGGCGTGACCTGTTCGCTCGTCGGGACGGGGTCCGCAGAACACGCCGAGGAGAACGTCGACGCCGGGCGGTACGAGCCGCTGGGTGCGGAAGCGTTCGACGCAGTGTTCGAGTAAGTGCGAGACGAGTCCGGCCCGGCAGCCCGCCGCTTGGGTGTCAGCCGAGTTCTTTCCACTCTGTCCCACAGTCGGGACAGACCCGAACCTTGCCGACCTGGTCCGGGTCGTTGTCCGTCGACAGTGGCTCGTCACACGCCGTACACGAGAGTCGACCGTAGCCGTCTTTCTCGACGTCACCCGCACGCAGGGCCTTCCTGACCGAGTCCATACGACTAGCTCTGACAGCCGTGGATAAAAAGACCGTGGCGATTCGGAACAATCTTCGGGGCGAGCGACGACTGTCCGGTGTGTCTCGACGGTCAGTGTTCGGCTCGTTGCTCGGGTTGGTCTTTCTCATCAACCTCTCGCGCGTGGTGTTCGCGCCGTTGCTCGAACCCATCCGGGTCGCGACGGGTGCGAGTAGTGCGACGCTGGGGCTACTGGCGACGCTCGTCTGGGCCGGGAGTGCGGTGACGCGGCTCCCGACCGGCTTCCTGTTGACCCGAGTGAGCCGGGCACAGGCCGTCTTCGGCTCCGGCGTCGTCTTGACGGTGGGGGCGGCCTTTACCGCGCTGACCTCGGACCCGACGCTGTTGCTCGTCGGGGCGTTCACGATGGGACTCGCAAGCGGCGTCTACATCATCGCCGCGAACACGCTCATCAGCGAACTGTACCCCGACGCGCCGGGCCGCGTCCTCGGCCAGCACGGCGTCGCCAGCCAACTCGCCGCCGTCGCCGCACCGGCGCTCGTCTCCGCGGCGCTCGTCGTCGGGAACTGGCGCGTGACGCTACAGGCGATAGCCGTCGCCGCGGCGGTGATGACCGTCGTGTTCACGCTGATCGCCCGCCGGACGGCGTTCCCCGAGGCCGGCAGCGAGGACAGGGACGTGCTGGGGGCGGTACTGGCACAGTGGCCGATCGTCCTCACCGCGGTAGCGACGCTGGGCTTTACGACGATGGTGTGGAACGGACTGTTCAACTTCTACGTCACGTACCTCGACAGTATCGGCCTCACGAAGGCGACTGGACGGACGCTCCTGCAGGTCACGTTCGGTGCGGGCGTGCCGGCGTTCTACGTCAGCGGACGGCTGGCCGACCGGTTGCCGACGCTCCCGTACATCCTCGTCATCGTCGCAGCCTTCACTGGCTGTATCCTCGTCCTTCCGATAGTTCGGGGGTTCTGGCCGCTGGTGGCCTTCAGCGCCGTCACGGGCTACGTCATCCACAGTAGCTTCCCCGCCGTCGATACGTACCTGCTCGGGTCGCTCCCGGACCGCCACCGCGCCAGCGCGTACGCGGCCTACGGCGCGGGCATGATGATGATACAGGCCCCCGGGAGCGTCATCTTCGGGTTCCTGCTGGACGCTGGCGTCGCCTTCCCGACCATCTTCGAGTGGATGGGCGCCGGACTGGTCGTCCTCTTGCTCGCGCTCCTGACGCTGCACTTCAGCGGCCGGTTGCCGAGGACGGCCGCCGCCTGAGCCCGGAAACGCTGAAGCCGCTGGGGGCCGCGCACCCGATATGGACCTGACTGCCGACGACCTCGCTGGCGTCGTCGACCTCTTCGGTGCGCTCACTCGGACGGAACTCGGACGGGCGTGTTCTGAACTCGCGTTCAAAGCGGGCGAGGACGTCGAAGCCGACGCGTTCGCCGGGGACATCGAGGAAGCGCTCACGTCGTACCACCTGCTTTCGGTCGCCGACCACGACGAGCGTCCCGCCGACGAACTCCTCGTCGTCGGTCCCGCGGCGTTCCCGTCGTTGCCAGAAGGGGCCGGGGACCTCCCACACATCATGGACGTCCCCGACCGAACACTCGCCGACGAGACCGTGGCTCGTGCCGCAGAATCGCAGTTCCGCGAGGACGCCGTACAGGCGGTACAGGCCGGTGACGAGGACCGCATCGCGTCGCTGCTGGACGCGAGCTACGACCTCGAAGCGTGGGGGGCGGTCGAACTAGACGCGGCCCGGGACCGACTCGACGACGCCTGACTGGGAGGACCCGACCGAGTTAAGGACGTACACACCTTCGGTTCGGTATGGACTTCGACCGGCTAAGGGCACACGACGCTGTCGTCGTCGACGACGAGGAGCGCGAGGCAGCCGTGGTCGTGCCGGTCGTTACTCGCCCCGAAGGGGAGGGCATCCTGTTCACGAAACGGGCCGATCACCTGCCAGACCACCCCGGGCAGATGTCGTTCCCCGGCGGGGGGTACGAACCCGAAGACGACGACCTGCTCCGGACGGCACTCCGGGAGGCCAACGAGGAAATCGGTCTCGACCCGCAGGCCGCTCACGTGGTCGGGCGTCTCGACGACATCCGGACCGTCTCGCACTACTCCGTGCGCCCGTTCGTGGCGCGCATCCCCGACCGGGAGTACACCCCAAGCGACGAGGAGGTCGCCGAGGTGGTCGTCCTCCCCGTCTCCGAACTCACCGACCTCGACAACTACGAGTCCGAACACCGCGACCATCCATACTACGGCGAGATACGCCTGCACTTCTTTTACGTCGACGGCTACACCGTCTGGGGGGCCACGGCGCGGATGCTCGTCCAGTTGCTCGAACTGGCGACTGACTGGGAGATGCCACCCGAACCCGACCGGTACGCGGGCCCGGACGACGAGTTCCCCGAGTCGGTACGGGACCAGATTCGCTGAGAACGACAGGGCTTTCCTCACCGAGACGAATCCACTGACGAATGACGACACTCGCGACCGGGACGCTGGCCGACGTTGGCATCGACGCAGTAGCGCTCAAGCCGGCCGAAGTCGACCCGGCGCGGGCCGTCGACCTCGACGTCGAGACCCTCGCCGTCGACTACGAGGGCCGCGAGCACGTCCCCGACTGCGAGACGCTGGCGACGCTGACCGACCACGCCGAGGTCCGACTGACGACGCCGGTGCGGGCCGACGGGTACGACCCGCTGGGCGACGACTCGGCGCTGGATGCCGTCCCCGAGGCCGTCGACCGCGTCCTCGTGGCCGGCCACGGTGCCTACCTCACGGCGACGGAGGCCGAGCGAGCGGTCGCACCGCGGCTCCGGGCGGCTGCGGCCGACGCCACGGACCCATGGGTGGGAACCGAAGGCATCGAACGCCTCGCGATGGCCGTCGGCGGGACGCAGTACGAACTGCTCTCGCGCTCGACCGATAGAGACCTCCGGGCGCTCAGGGCCGCCGGGTTCGACGGCGAGGTGGCGGTGTACGCACCGCTGGTCCTCACCGGCGACGACGACGCGGTACTGGACGCCGTGGGCGACTACGCCGCCCGACGACGACCGGTTCGGGAGGCCCTCCCGGACGACGCGCGAACCGACAGCGCGGCGACTGGCCGGGCCCGCGACGTGCTCCGACAGGCCGTTGGGGACTACGCGCTCGTCGGCCGCCCGGAGACGGTAGCCGACCGGACCGACCAGTTGCGGGACGCTGGCGCCGACACCGTCGTCGGGTACCCGGCCCGCGGCCTCGGCCCGCTCCTCGGATAGATGCGGGTCGCCGTCGTCGGCGGTGGCTGTGTCGGACTCACCGTCGCCGGTGACCTCGCCGACCGTGGCGCGGCGGTGGCGCTCTACGAACGTGACGAACTGGGTAGCGGTGCGACGGGTCGCGCAGCGGGCATCTGCTACGACGCCTTCGCAGGGTCGGTGGACGCCGCCGTCGCCGCCCGGGCACTCGACCGCTACCGCGAGTGGGATCTGCTGACGCCGTGTCCGTACGTCTGGGCTGCCCGCGAGGACGGCGACGCGACGGCGATTCGCCAGCAGGTCCGCGAGATGCAGGCCCACGGACGAGACGTGACCGAACTGTCGCCCGAAGCGCTCGCAGAACGGTATCCGCATCTCGATACGTCTACCGTCACCGCCGCCGGCATCGCCCACTCGGCCGGGACGCTTGACCCCGATGCGGTCGTGACCGAACTGGCGGCACGCGCCCGGTCGGCCGGCGTGACCATCCTGACCGAGACGCCCGCTACCCTCGCCGACCCGAAGACTGTCGAAACGAGCGACGGGCGCGAACGGTTCGACGCCGTGGTCGTCGCCGGCGGGTCAGCGGCAAAACCGCTGGTTGCCGACGTGGGCGTCTCGCTCGCTCTGAAGACTTACCGGGCACAGGCGCTCGTCACGACCCCGGTCGACGCCGGCCTCCCGTCGTTCTACGACGCGACCGAGGAGTTCTACTGGCGCCCGAAGGGCGAGCGAATCATCGTCGGGAACGGCGCCCACGCCGCCGACCCGGACGACTGGACCGCCGACGCCGACCCCGAGTTCGTCGAGTCGGCGCTGGCGAAGTTCGACGAAGCGACCACGCTCTCACCGGCCGTCGCTCGCTCGTGGGCCGGTCTCTGTACGGCGACGCCCGACCGGGACCCACTGGTCGGGCACGTCGCAGACGGCCTCTACGTCGCCGCTGGGTGGCAGGGTCACGGCCTGATGCGAGCGCCGGCGCTGGGCGAGTTCCTCGCCGAACGGGTGCTCGATGCGGACCCGACCCTGTCCGTCCCGCTCGGCCCTCGCGTCGACCCGACGCGGTTCGACGGCGACGAGTCGTTCGACCCGCTGGGCGACCCAACCGCCGACTGGTGACGTATGCGTCGTAAAACGGCGAAAACAGCGCGCGGTGTCGGTTACTCTTCGATCTCGTCGTCGGCCGCTGTCTCGGACTGCGGGATGCGGACCTGCAGGGTCCCGTCGTGTTTCAGCGTCGCCGTCGCGGTCTCGGCGTCGACGACGGCGTCCTCGGGGAGCGTCACCGACCCGTCGAGCGCCAGTCCGCGGCCGGGATAGCGCATCTCGAAGCCGTCGTGGAAGTCCCGGAAGCGGTCGATGCGGACCTCGACGCGGTCGTCGACGTACCGGACCTGCACGTCACTCGCGGTTGCACCGGGGGCGTCGAAGACGACCAGATAGGCGTCCTCGGACTCAAGCAAGTCCGCCGGCAGCGGCTTGTTCTCCTGAACCCGACCGGCGGCCCGACCGATGTTCTCGAAGATAGCGTTGCCGATAGACTCCCCGATGCCGCGAATCATAGCTCCACGGCCTCCAGCGTGTCGGCCTCGCCACAGTACGGACAGGTGAAGTCCCCGACGCCGGTGTCGTCGGGCATATCGTAGGTGTAGTGCAGCTCGAACATATCGAGCGTGCAGTCGTCGTCGGTACAGACGACCTCCAGAGTGGCTGGCATGGTCGTTGGTTGGTTCGTGAGGCTCAAACCGCTTTCGGAGGCGGAACCGGCGCTGTACCCGTCCGAACATTGATTATCTCCCGTGGAGAGGGGACAGGCATGGGTTCCGGTGTTCTGGGCGTGGACTTCAGCGGAGCGAGCGCGGCCGGGGACGCGTTGTGGGTGACTGAAGCCACACAGACTGCAGCAGGGATGTGCATCGACGCGTGCTATCGTGCGACAGCCGAGTGGGGGCGTGACCGCGAGAGCGCACACGCCGGCCTCGTCGAACGAATCCGGGACGACGACGTCGGGACGGTCGGACTGGACTTTCCCTTTAGCCTCCCGCAATCCCTGCTCGACGCCCAGTGTGGCGGCCACTGGCGCGGTTTCCTCGAGTGGGTCTGTAGTGACAGTGGGCCGGCGAGTTCCGACGGCTTCTCGGAAGCGTGTCGCCACACCGCCGAGATGACCGCCGGGAAACGCGATATTCGACGGGAGACGGACGCCCGGCGCGCGGCGCTCTGTCCGTACACGAACCGGGTCCGGAGCATGACCTACCACGGCGCCCGAGACGTCCTCGGCCGCCTCGCCGACGACCCCGACACCGCCGTCGCGCCGATGCAGGGCCACGACGCCGAGACGGTGGTCTGTGAGGTGTACCCCGCGGCTACCTTCGGGTGGCTTGGCTGTTACCGCGAGGGGTACAAGACCACCGACGGGGCCCGGGCCCGACGTGAGACCAACGTCGAGGCCGTCGCGGCCTGTAGCGTCGACCTCGGCGACCACCGGGAGACGTACCACCGGAACCACGACGCGCTCGACTCGCTGGCCGCCGCCGTCTCCGCCGGCCGGGTCGCCGACGGCGCTCGGCCGACGCCGGTCGGCACCGTCGAGGAAGGCACCATCTACGTGTAGCCCAAGGGCCATATTTCTGTGCGGATCCGGTACGCCGTCTATGACCGACGAACACGGGGGGTTCGAGGGGATCCGCGAGAACGTCGACGGGCACCCGACGGTGGGCCTCGTCGCCTACGCGACACCGTACTGGGCCGACGACTGAGTGATATCGGCGAACGACGTATCAGCCCAGCGCCCGAGTCGGGGCTATGGACGGCGAACCGTCGTCGCTGGGTCGGCTTCGGACGCTCGCACACCTGCTCGACGAGAGCGTCCGCGTTCCGGGCGTCGGCGTCCACGTCGGCCTCGACCCGTTGTTGGGCCTGCTTCCGGTGGCGGGCGACGTCGTGACCGGACTCTGCTCGCTGTACATCGTCCTCGAAGCAGGCAGACTCGGCGTCTCCCGACGAGCGCTGGCCCGGATGCTCCTGAACGTCGCGCTGGACGTGGGCATCGGTGCGGTTCCGGTCGTGGGCGACCTCTTCGACGCCATCTGGAAGGCGAACGTCAGGAACGTCGACCTCGCTGTGGCCGACCTCGAACGGCAGGGATAGCGGCCCGAAACCGTCGGCCGACGAGCGTTCGACTACTGGGCCAGCGCCTCGTTGACGGTGTACAGCAACGCGCCGTACTTGTCGCCGTGGAAGTCCCACATCGTCATGCCGCCGAAGTCGTTGTCGAGGACGTACTCGGCTTTCAGCGCCACCGAACGCATGTTGTCGTAGCTGACGAACTCGCGGTCGTTCTCGGAGTAGAGGTACGGCGCGGCCGCGTCGTCGTGCCAGTAGTACTCGTAGTCGTTGTCGGCGTTGACGTTGTACTCGATGTCCCAGAAGTCGTAGGTCCCCTGCTCCTCGGCGGGGAAGGTGCCGTCCGGAACGCCGTCGAAGGGCTGGTCGAACCCGCGGTTCGCGGGGTCGACGCCGGTGTAGCCGCGGCCGAACGTCGCGAAGGTCAGGTTCAGTTTGGCCGGGTCGATAGGGCGGGCCTTCCACGCGTCCATCGCGTTCGCGGTGTAGTACTGGAAGTCCGGCACGCTGTCCGGGAACGGGTTGTACAGCGGCGCGCCGAACCCGGTGTACTCGTCCCACGGCCCGGCGAAATCGTAGCAGACGACGTTGACCCGGTCGACGGCGTCGGCCAACTCCGCGACGACCAGTTCCTCGGCGAAGTTCGGGTTGATGGCGGCCGAGAGGCTGAGTTCGTAGGACTTGCCGTCCTCCTCGCCAGCGGCGTCGAGTTGTCGCCGGACCTCCTGAACGAGCAGGGTGAACTGGCGGATGTCACCGTCGCGGGTGTACTGGTCGGCGTCCTCGCCACTGGGGTAACGCCAGTCGAGGTCGAGACCGTCGAAGTCGTACTCGCGCAGGATCTCGATGGCGGTGCGAGCAAAGCGGGCGCGGCGAGCGCTGTCGACCGTCACCTTCGAGTAGTACTGAGAGGCGAAGAACCCGCCGATGGAGAGGACCAGCTTCGTGTCGGGGTGGTCCTTCTTGCGGGCCTGGAACGCCGCGAGGTTGCGCGTGTCGGCGAACCGGTCGGCGTAGCCCACGCTCCCGTCCTCTTCGACGGCGAGGTAGGCGTACTGGAGATGCGTGATCTGGTCCAGCGGAACCGCACCCGGCATGTAGTCACGTTCGTAGCGGGACCACGCCGGGTAGATGCCGACGACGGACTTCCCCGGCGGCGGCGTGTTCTTGACACCGCGTACCGCGTGAATCGAGCCACTACGTGCGCCGCGTGCGCCCCCGGACAGACCGATGGCGGCCGTCGCACCGAGCGCCCCCAAGAAGCCTCTGCGTGATAACGTGGATTTCATAATCGTACCAATATATACGCAAATCCAATATATATTTGTTGTGACTGGTTACGTTCCTGTAATCATGTCAACTTTCGCCGACACGACGTGGCCGACCAGACACCGTTTTAGGCGTCGAGCGTCAATCCGCGCCCATGACTGTAGACCCCGAGACGCTCGACGTGACCATCGTCGACGGCTACGTCGACGAACCCGCACACTTCGGGGTGCCGCCCTACATCTCGACGTACCCGCGGTACGCCGCCGGTGCGATGGTCGACGCCGGCGTCCCCCGCGAGCAGATCACCTACCACACCATCGACGAACTCCGCGAGGACCGCCACCTGTGGCGCGACGTCGAGGAGGCCGACCTCATGGTGTACGTCGGCGGGATGACCGTCCCCGGGAAGTACGTCGGCGGGACACCGGCAGAACCTGACGAGGTGCGGAAACTGGCGTGGACGGCCGACGGTACCTCCGTCATCGGCGGCCCCGTCCGCTTTGGCGTGGGCGAGGCAAACGAAGGCGCCAGCGAAACGGCGCGCGACGACTTAGACTTCGACTTCCTCGCGATGGCCGACGTCGAGGCGGCCGTCTACGACCTCGTCGACTCCGGCCTCGAAGGGTTCGAGAACCGCTACCGCTCCGTCGAGGAGGAGACGCGATGGGCCCGGTCGGGCGCGTTCGTCGTCGAACAGCACCCCAACCACCCGGCGTACCTCATCTGCGAGATGGAGACCTCTCGGGGCTGTCCGTACCGCTGTTCGTTCTGCACGGAACCGATGTACGGCAATCCGGACTTCCGGCCGCCCGAGAGCGTCGTCGACGAGGTGGACGCGCTCTCGGACCGCGGAGTGAAGCACTTCCGTCTCGGTCGGCAGGCCGACATCCTCGCCTACGGCGGCGACGGCGAGGCGCCGAACCCCGACGCGCTCCGTCGCCTCTACGGCGGCATCCGCGAGGTGGCGCCGGACTTAGAGACGCTCCACCTCGACAACATGAACCCCATCACCATCGTCAAGTGGCCCGAGAAGGCACGCGAGGGGATACGCATCATCGCCGAGCACAACACGCCCGGCGACACCGCCGCGTTCGGCCTCGAGTCGGCCGACCCCGCCGTCCAGAGCGACAACAACCTCAACGTCACCGCCGACGAGTGTTTCGAGGCAGTGAAGATAGTCAACGAAGTGGGCGGATTCCGTCCCGGCGGCGACAGGGACTCCGCGCCGAACTTCGGTGACGACGCCGCGCGACGCCTGCCGAAACTCCTACCGGGCATCAACCTCGTCCACGGCCTGAAAGGCGAAACGCGGGAGACGTTCGAACACAACAAGCGGTTCCTCCAGCGCGTCTACGACGAGGGCCTGATGCTCCGCCGCGTGAACATCCGGCAGGTGATGGCCTTCGAGGGGACGGACATGGCCGACACCGGCGCAGAGATAGCGAAAGACCACAAACAACTGTTCAAACAGTACAAGCGGGAGGTCCGCGAGGAGATTGACAACCCGATGCTCCAGCGCGTCGCGCCGCCGGGTACGGTGCTGCCGGACGTCCATCTGGAGTACCATCAGGACGGCAAGACGTTCGGCCGGCAACTCGGCACCTACCCGTTGCTGGTCGGACTGCCGGGCGAGCGAGAACTCGGACAGACGATTGACGTCGCCATCACCGACCACGGCTACCGGTCGGTGACCGGCGTCCCCTACCCACTCGACGTCAACAGCGCCTCGATGGACGAACTGTCGACGATTCCCGGCGTCGGGAAGAGTCGTGCCGGGGACATCCTCGTAGGCCGACCTTACGAATCCGAGACGGAGGTCGGTGAGGACCTCTCGCCGTTCGTCACGGCCCAGTCCCACGGCGGAGCCGGCTGACGGCCCGTCGAACACACATTAGCACCTCTCTAGGGACTTAACACGGTGTTGGTGGGTCAGCGTGCGTTCGAACGAACAGAAGGTACTTTTGGCTCCCTCGCTCAGTGGACACCAATGAACGACGTCGAGGTGAGCGTCGTCCTCCCCGCCTACAACGAGGAGGACACCATCGAGCGGACCGTCTCAGTCACGCTGGAGACGCTCGCCGCCTTTCTCCCCGAAGATGCGTTCGAGGTCATCGTCGCCGAGGACGGCTGTGCGGACCGGACGCCGGAGATAGCGACCCGACTCGCCGACGAAGACGACCGTGTCCGACACATCCACTCCGACAGACGCCTCGGTCGCGGGGGCGCACTGGAGTACGCCTTCGACCGGGCCGATGGCCAGACGCTGGTGTACTTCGACACCGACCTCGCGACGGACATGCGCCACCTCGAAGAACTCGTCGAGAGCGTCCGCTCTGGCGAGTACGACGTGGCGACGGGGTCACGCTGGATGCCCGAAAACCGGGCGGACCGCCCGGCGAAACGTGGCATCCCGAGCATCGGCTACAACACGCTGGTCCGAGGAGTGTTGCGCTCGGACCTCAAGGACCACCAGTGCGGCTTCAAGGCGTTCGACCGACAGGCCTTCGAAGCGCTCGCACCGTCCGTCCAGGACGAACACTGGTTCTGGGACACGGAGATGCTCGTCAAGGCCCAGCGGCGCGGGTTCAGCGTCAAGGAGTTCGCCGTCGACTGGGAACCGAAGGGCGACTCGAAGGTCGACATCGTCCGGGACGTCTTCGGGATGGGGAGCCAGATTCTTCGGACCGGCTGGGAGCTGTCGGTTCGTCCGCGAATCACCCGCCGCGTGTCGCTCGGCGCCGGGACGGCGCTGGTCGTGGTGGCGCTCCTCCTGATGACCCAGTACCTGAACCCCCGGACGGTCCTGGACGAGATGGCCGGTGCGGACCCCGCCCTCGTCGGAGCCAGTGCCGTCGTCTACGCGCTCTCGTGGCCGCTCCGTGGCGCGCGGTACCGTGACATCCTGCAGTCGATGGGCTTTCGCGAGCGCTGGGACTTCCTCACGGGCGCGGTGTTCATCAGCCAGACCGGGAACCTCGTGTTCCCGGCGCGGGCGGGCGACGCCGTGCGTGCCTACGTCGTGAAGGCCCGCCGCTCGATTCCGTACCCGACGGGCTTTGCCTCGCTGGCCGTCGAGCGCGTCTTCGACCTGCTGACCATCACGCTACTGGCCGGCGTCGTGCTGATGGGACTCGCGGCGACGGGGTCGGCCGACACGCTGGTCGGCGCGGTCACCGGCGACGTGGCGGGCGGTGACGCCGCCGCGAGCGGGCAGACGGCTATCGCCGTCGCCGCGTTCGTCGGTGTGGCTGCTATCGGCTCCGTCGTCGCCATCGTCGCCAGCGCCCACTCCGACCGGAACCTCGTCCGCCGGACGGTCGGCCGCCTGAGCGACGACTCCTACGCCGACTACGTTGCGGGCGTCGTCGAGCGATTCGTCGGCGACGTACAGACGGTGGCCGGCGACGGCCGCTCGTTCGCCCGCGTCGGCCTCGCGAGTCTCGCCATCTGGGCGCTGGACGTGGTGACGGCACTGCTCGTCTTCGCCGCCTTCGGCTACCCGCTGACTCCCTCGCTGGTCGCCGTCGGCTTCTTCGCCGTCAGCGTCGGCAACCTCGCGAAGGTGCTCCCGCTCACGCCCGGCGGCGTCGGCCTCTACGAAGGCGCGTTCACCGTCATCGTCGTGCCGCTGACACCCGCCGGTATCGGCGTCGCGACGGCGCTCTCGGTCGCCATCGTCGACCACGCCGTGAAGAACGCCGTCACCATCGTCGGCGGCGTCACCTCGATGGCGTGGCTCAACGTCTCGCTGACGAAAGCCGTCGAGGAGTCCCGGACCGCCGCCGACGCCGAACCCGAGGCGACCGACTGACCGCCGACGCGCCGCCGTGACGCTGTTCGACCGCACGTCTCCAGCGAAGCGTCGTGACAGTTCGAGTCGTATTTCGTATCAACGTATGTCGAACCGGTGCCGAAACCGTGGAACGAAACGTCGGCGGGTACGACCGCATCGGTCGCCTCCTGTTCGGCCCGGTCTCGCTGGTCGTCGGAGCCGCGATACGTCTGGGTGTCGTCAGTCTCGACGCCGGGCGATTGGCCATCGTTGCGGGATCATCGCCGCCGCTGTCGGGCCCGTCTTCCTCCCCACAGCGGGACTACGCTGGCGTCCGATAAACGCCCTCGCGGGGTTCGACACCGACGAGGGCCGGAAGACGACTGGCCGCTCGGGCGACGAGTTGGGGACCGAAACCCGGTCGAACTGATCTCCGGGCGGATAATGTGAACTATCCAACCTCTTTATCCTCACTGGCGGCGTACTACCGCACGGTGAACACCACTATGGAAAAGAACGTCGGTGGATTCGACCGCACCGCACGGTTCGTCGTTGGACCGATCCTGTTCCTCGTCGGCATCGCAGCGCTGGGCGGCGTGTTGACACTGGCAGCGGGGACGATTGGATTGGTTCTCGGGGGACTCGCACTGCTCGTGGGCCTCGTCCTCACGGTCACTGCGGTCACGCAGAAGTGCCCGTTGAACGCCGTGATCGGACTGGATACTTACCGTGGCGGGTCGTCCCCGGACGCCGGTGACGAGGTAGACCGCGGGACGAGTGGGAACTGAGTTCGGCGTCTGTGTCGACGAGGCTGGATCAGCGGCTATCGTACCGGTCGGTCAGGAACGGTCCGAACGCGCCGGCGACGGCGTCGGCCAGCGCGTCCGTCCGCGTGACCCGCCCGTCGGTGTAGACGCCGACGGCGCCCTCCCGTTTGGCGACGGCCTCGCGGCCGAGTCTGTCGTCCAGTACCGGGCCGAGTTCTTCGCCGTCCCGAACGCGACCAGCGACAGCCGCCGGGAGTCGAATGGACGGCCCGTCACCGAACGCCGTCGTCTCGCCGTCGGTGACCGCCGCCCACATGACGAGCCACAGGCCCTCGGGTTCCGTTCGGTCGGCGACGCCGCCCTCGATACCGACACCGAAGTCGGCGTCGGTGTCCGACAGCGCCGCAGTCGCTCGGTTCCGTGCGCCCGTGGCCGTCTCCTCGCGACCCCACGGCTGTTCGGCCACTCCGGAGTCGACGCCGACCGACACTACGGTGGCGTCGGGCAGAATTCGTTCGACAGCGGTCCGCTTGACCGGGTTCTCGCTCCCGACGGCGACGTCCATATCTCCGGAAACTGCTGAATGATTCATGAGTGTTGTTATTTGAATGGTCGTGGGTGTCGTACACAAACGACTGTTTCGTGGCGTGAGTCGCCCGTCCTCGTTCCGATACCACAATTTTTAAATCTCTTTCGGACAGACGCAGTATTACCGATTGCCTCCGGGTTCTACGGCGAGTCCCACCCGGTGAGCACCCGCCTTCGCAACCAATGAGCGAACACACGCGAACACGACAACGAACGGACGAGCAGACAGAGGAATCGAGTTCGACATCGACCGCCTGCCCGGAGTGTAGCGGCTCTCTCGTGATGGACGACGAACACGGCGAAACGGTCTGTGAGGACTGTGGGCTCGTCGTCGAATCCGACGAGATAGACCGCGGGCCGGAGTGGCGCGCGTTCGACTCCAGCGAGAAAGACGAGAAGTCCCGCGTCGGCGCGCCGACGACGAACATGATGCACGACAAGGGCCTGTCGACCAACATCGACTGGCGCGATAAGGACGCCTACGGCAACTCCCTGTCGGGCAAGCAGCGCCAGAAGATGCAGCGCCTCCGCAAGTGGAACGAGCGGTTCCGTACCCGTGACTCCAAAGAGCGCAACCTCAAGCAGGCGCTGGGCGAAATCGACCGGATGGCCTCCGCGCTCGGTCTGCCCGAGAACGTCCGCGAGACGGCTTCTGTCATCTACCGCCGCGCGCTCGACGAGGACCTGCTCCCCGGCCGCTCCATCGAGGGCGTCTCGACGGCCTCGGTGTACGCCGCCGCACGGCAGGCCGGCGTCCCGCGGTCGCTCGACGAAATCACGGACGTCTCCCGCGTCGAGAAGAGCGAAATCGCCCGCACCTACCGCTACGTCGTCCGCGAACTCGGCCTCGAAGTGAAACCCGCCGACCCCGAGAGCTACGTCCCCCGCTTTGCCTCCTCGCTGGAGCTCTCCGACGAAGCCGAACACCGCGCCCGACAACTCCTCCAGAACGCGAAAGAGCAGGGCGTCCACTCCGGGAAGTCTCCGGTAGGCCTCGCCGCCGCTGCCGTCTACGCTGCCGCACTGCTGACCAACGAGAAGACGACGCAGGCCGCCGTCAGCGAAGTCGCCGACATCTCCGAGGTCACCATCCGTAACCGCTATCACGAACTCCTCGAAGCCGAGCAGGACCTCCCCGTCGCCTGAGCGGGTCAACCGTCGGATAGTCTCGGGCGTCGTCCGGTACGGGCGCCGGTGGAGAATCACGGCTGATAACCACGGAGATATGTTTAATCTGCTGGACCGTCGCGGTGGGAACATGGCTTCAGATTCGGGCAACGTTGCCCAGAGTGTTGCCGGGTCCAGCGACCGGGAACTCGGCACCGCTATCGACGAGCTGTTGCGCACCTCAGAGAGCGTCTCCGCCAGTTCGCAGGAGATCAGCGACCTCGCGAACGAGCAGTCCGAGAACATGCGCGAGGTGGCAGGCGAGGTATCGAACCTCTCGGCGACCGTCGAGGAAGTCGCATCGAGCGCGAGTCAGGTCCGGCAAGTGAGCGACCGCGCGCGCGACCTCGCAGACGAAGGGCGTGAGGTGGCCGACGACGCCATCGACGCGATGGAGTCTGTCGACGAGGCCAACGAAAACGTCTCCGACGACGTCGAGAAACTGCGCGACCGTATCGACGAGATAGACGAGATAGTGGAGGTCATCAACGACATCGCCGACCAGACCAATATGCTGGCGCTGAACGCCTCCATCGAGGCGGCCAGGGCCGGCGAGGCCGGCGAAGGGTTCGCCGTCGTCGCCAACGAGGTCAAGAGCCTGGCCGAGGAGTCCCAGGAGAACGCCACCGAGATAGAGCAACTCGTCTCGAACATCAAGGCCGACACGGAGGACACTGTCGAGAGCATCGACGACGCCAACGAACAGGTCGAAGCGGGTATCGAGCAGGTGAGTCGAACCGTCGAGATTCTGCGCGACATCGACGAGGCCGTCGAGGAGGCCGCCCGCGGCGCCGAGGAAGTCGCCTCCGCCACCGACGAACAGGCTGCCTCGACCGAAGAGGTCGCCAGCATGGTCGACCTGACCGCCGAGAACGCCGAGGAGGTCGCCGACGAAATCGAACAGATAGCCGCGGCCAACGAACAGCAGACCGCGAAGATAACCGAGATTCAGAACCTGCTCGACGACCGATAACCGCAAGACACGAGTCCCGTCGACTTCAGAGGTCGCTATGGAGACGAGCCACCGGGTCGTCACGGGCGACGCCCGAGAGTTGCCACTGGCAGACGACAGCGTCGAACTCGTCGTCACCTCGCCGCCGTACCCGATGATAGAGATGTGGGACGACATCTTCGCCGCGTTGGACCCCGACGTCGGGGTGGCACTCGACGAGGGCGACGGCGACAGGGCCTTCGAGTTGATGCACGACGTGCTCGATTCGGTGTGGGCCGAAATCGAGCGCGTCCTCGTGCCGGGCGGCATCGCCTGTATCAACGTCGGCGACGCCACGCGGTCGCTGGACGACGGGTTCCGGTCGTACCCCAACCACGCGGAGATAACCGACCGGTTCACCGACCGTGACATGCGAGCGCTCCCGGACATCCTCTGGCGGAAACCGACCAACAGCGGCGCGAAGTTCATGGGGTCGGGAATGGTCCCGCCCAACGCCTATCCGACGCTGGAACACGAACACATCCTCGTGTTCCGCAACGGGGAGCGACGCCGCCTCGAACCCGGCGCCGACCGACGTTACGAGAGCGCGTACTTCTGGGAGGAGCGCAACGAGTGGTTCTCGGACCTCTGGGAACTGCCCGGCGAAGCACAGGACATCGACGACGGCCTGCGCGACCGGTCGGGCGCGTTCCCGCTCGCGATTCCGTACCGCCTCGTCTCGATGTTCTCCGTCTACGACGACACCGTGCTGGACCCGTTCCTCGGCACCGGCACCACGGCGCTGGCGGCGATGGCCGGCGCCCGCAACTCCGTCGGCGTCGAGCGCGACCCCGACCTGGTGCGAGCGCTCGCCGAACGAGTGGAGCGTCTCCCGGACCGTTCGGAACGGTTGGCCCGCGAGCGACTGGCCGACCACCGCGAGTGGGTCGAACAGTACCGGGACGCCGGGAAGGAACCGGGCTACGAGGCCGAACACTACGACTTCGCGGTCAACACCAAACAGGAGCGTCGCATCCGTCTGTACGCCGTCGACGGCGTCGAGCGAACGGACGAGGGGTATCGCGTGACCCACACGCCCGTCGAGTGACCGGGTGAGCGGGGGCGGCGTGGAAGACGCCGGTCGTCGGCACGACGAGTATCGCGCTAATTGTTAACACGCCGAGGTGAGAACAGGACAGTGGGGATACCTGCGATGACCCTGACAACCGTACCCAGATACGACCGCGACGCGGTCGACACCGTCGGAGACCACGCGGTAGTCGTCGGTGCGAGCATGGCGGGGTTGCTGGCGGGGCGCGTGCTGGCGGACGGCTTCGAGTCGGTGACGGTCGTCGAGCGTGATTCGCTCCCGGACGAACCGACTACTCGCCGCGGCGTGCCGCAAGGCGACCACGTCCACGCGCTCCAGGAGGCCGGCCGGGCCACCCTCGAGGACCTGTTCCCGGGCTACAGCAAGGAACTCCTGTCGGCCGGCGGCCTGCTCGTCGACACCATGAGCGACTTTCAACACTACGAGAAGGGCGGCTTCCTCGCGGACGGAGAGACGCGCATGCCGATGTACTCCGCGACCCGCCCGCTGCTCGAACAGGTGGTCCGTCGACGTCTCGCCGCCATCGACAGCGTCACGCTCAGGACCGAGTGCCGGCAGGTCGACTACCTGACGAACAGGGACGGCACGGCGGTCACCGGCGTCGAACTGCGAGACGACGGCGGCCGCGACGAGGTGGCGGCCGACCTCGTGGTCGACGCGACCGGCAGGACGAGTCAGACGGCGGCGTGGCTCGGTGACAACGGCTACGAGTCACCCACCGTCGACGAGGTCCACATCGACATCGCCTACAGCACCATCAGCGCCGAGCGACCGACCGGCGACCACCGGGCCTTCTTCGTGCCGCCGGACCCGCCACGCACCCGCGGGGCCGGCGTCTTCCCGGTCGAGGACGGCCACTGGGTGGTGACGTTCGCGGGCGTCCACGGCGACCACCCGCCGACCGACCCGGCCGAACTGCGTGCGTTCGCCGCCACCCTCCCGGTGCCCGAACTGGCCGAGATAGTCGACGAACAGGAGCTGACCGAGGCCGACGTCGCCCACTACCCGTTCCCATCTAACCGGCGCCGCCGCTTCGAGGCCCTCGACCGGTTCCCGGACGGCCTCGTCGTCACCGGCGACGCGCTGTGCAGTTTCAACCCCATCTACGGGCAGGGGATGTCGGTCGCGGCCCTCGAGGCGCTCGTGCTCCACCACACGCTGGCGTCGGCCGAGGACACCGGGTTCGGACTGCGGTTCTTCGAGGCGGTCGAACCGATCGTCGACGTGCCGTGGTCGATCGCAGTCGGCGGCGACTTCGAGTTCCCGTCGACGACCGGTCCGAAACCCCGCGGCACCGACCTGTTCAACCGATACATCGCGCGCCTGATGCGGCAGGCCCACTCGGACTGGCGCCTGCGCGAGGCGCTGGTGCGCGTGTTCATGATGGAGACGCCGCCGAGCACGCTGCTGCGGCCGACGACGGCGTGGCGCGTCCTCAAGCCGACCCGGTCGGACGTCGAGACGCTCTCGACGCGGCCGTTCGCGAGCGGGCACTGGGGACGCCCGTAGCCGCCTGCGGGACCGCCACGGAGGCGTCGTCTTTTTACTCCGTCTCCGCCGAACACCGGGTATGGACTTCACCTCGTTCACGCTACTGGCGGCCGGGTCGGACCTCTCGATGGAACCGGCGGCCCGCGAAGACGCCGACGGCGTCGAACTCCGCATGGACTTCGCCGAGGACCCGCTGGGCCAGCTCGACGCCTACGACGGCGACCTGCCGGTCCTCGTGACCAACCGCGTCGGGTGGGAGGGCGGCGAAGCGCCCGACGACGCCGCCCGACTCGACGCGCTGGAACGCGCCGTCGAGTACGACTCGGTGACGGCGGTTGACCTCGAACTCGCGGCGCTCGACGGTGCTGGCGACCACGACGCCGGCCGGGTGGCCGACCACGCCCGCGACCACGGCGCGTCCGTCGTCGTCTCGACGCACGACTTCGAGGCGACGCCGGACCGGGCGGCCATCGAAGACCGACTCGATCGGGCCTGTGAGTACGGGGACGTGGGGAAGATGGCGTCGACAGCCCACTCGCCCGACGACGTCCTCGCGATGCTCGGCGCGACCCGTACGCTATCGGCTGCCGACGAACGGGTGGCGACGATGTGTATGGGCGAGGCCGGCCGACATTCGCGGGCCGTCGCGCCGCTCTATGGCTCTCGCATCGGCTACGCGCCGGTCGACCCGGACGAAGCGACGGCCCCCGGGCAGTACGACCTCGCGACCCTGCGTTCGCTCGTCGAGCAGTTACAGAGCGAGAAGTGACCGACGTTCGAACGCTGGCGGTGTCGCTCAGTGGACCGGGCCGCTGGTCTCTCGCCGGTCGAAGGCGTCGGCGGTGACTGGAAAGCAGGATGCTACCGGCCGTAGGTCAGCCGCGTCGCCACGTCGTCGAGGCGGCGCTTGACGCCCGACAGCCACGCGGCGGGTGAGACGGCCCGAGCCTCGTCGTCGGACACCTCGATGCGCTCGCTACCGAACGCGCTGGACCCGTCGCCGTCCGAGACGTCTACGACGGTGGTCATGCTACACCGACCGCAGGTCTCTGTCTCTTTGCCCATGATATACCGTGATGATTGTCGGGAGAGACGAATAAAGGTTGTCTCTGTGCGTGGCTCGCGGGGACCCGTCAGCGAGCGGTCGGTGTGTCAACTGCCTCGGTTCGGCCTCGGAACTCGTCTGCGTGGGTAGCGCCGACCACTGCGTTCAGTGGTGACGCCAACCGGTCGTCGTCGGGTTCTGTGCGAACGTCGACACTGCGGGCCGCGTCGTCTCCGGGCAGACGTTTTAGGTGGATCGCCGACGAGTGTGCGGTATGGGGTATCATCACATTATACCCGGCGACGTGAGCGCCACGCCAGACCGGCCATGCGTCAAGCGGGCCCTAGGCGACGTCGCAGGGCTAGAACAGATGGCTGCGAACGTCTACGAAGTGGCACCCGGCGAGCAGATTCCGCTGGCTTATCACTACCACGACGACCAGGAAGAGGTGTTCTACGTACTCTCGGGCACCCTCCACGTCGAGACGCCGGACGAGACGTTCGAAGTGGGGGCCGACGAGGTGTTCGTCGTCGAACCCGACAGCCCACAGCGAGCGTACAATCCGGACGCCGCCACTGAACCAGCCCGGGCGTTCGTCGTCGGTGCGCCGTCCGTCGACGACGTCCACCCGTACGACCCAGACGGATGAGCGAATCTGACGACACTCACCGGCCGGCGGACGCGCCCGAGACGGTGGCCGAGGCGGAGGCGGAGTTGCCCTCGTGGGACGACGAGTATCTCCAGCGCGTCGCCGACCGCCTGAAGTTCAACTACGACCTCCAGCGGGACTACGCGGCAGGCGGGGAGCGCTTCGAGATGTACGGCCGCCTGTACGTCGAGAGCCAAAAGCAGTTCCTCCACCAGTCCATCAACTGGGCCAACTACGAGACGGTCGAACACCTGTTCGTCCGGCGGGCCGACGGCGTCTCGGAAGCCGACCTCGACGCACTCGTCGAGTTGGGGCACGACCTCGCCGAGGAGTGGATAGAACCGAGTGAGGAGCATCAGGGGACGGACTTCACGTTCGTCCTCGTCGTCTCGGACGTCCCCGAGAACGTGCGGTCGTACGTCGACGGGTTCCGCGACCGGACGCTGCTGAAGTACGGCTACTACGGTGCCTACGAAGTGAACCTCGCCGTCGTCGCCCCCGATCGCGAGGACGCCGTCGGGAGTACGGAGGCTGACGTGACCGCCGCCTTCGAACTGTGGCGTGACCTCGAAGCGGGACCGAGCGGGCTGCTGGGTCGGCTTCGGGCCTGGCTGGGATGACTCGACCGGTCGTCGCCCTCGCTCTCGTCGCCGTCGTCGCACTGGCAGGGTGTTCCGGCGGCCCGTCGCGCGTGGTCGCCGCTGGATCACCGGCCACGGTCGACGCGGCGGCCCTCGACGGAACCGGCTACGAGCGGGTCGGGACGACCAACAGGACGCTCAACACGACGGTCCAGTCCGTCATCAGCGGTGACGTGCAACTCGACGCCGAGCGACCGGTGACGGCGACGACGCCCATCGCGACCTACCGGCGCGGGACCGACAGCGGCCCCGCACTCCTCCTCGTCGCCACGGCGCCAGCCGTCCGACCGGTCGAGAACCAGCCCACCGTTCGGAACCCGCTGGACACGCTCTCGACGGCCGACCTCGTGGGCTACCTCCAGTCGACCTACGCCGTCGAGTCGCTGACACGGGGCGAGAACGCGACGGTTCGATTGCTCGGCAACGAGACGGTGGCCCGGACCGACACCGGCGTCGCGACCTACGACGGCAAGTCGACCCGGGTGGTCGTCACGGTCGCGTCGGTGCGCGACGGCGACGAGTTCGTCACCGTCGTCGCCGTCGCCCCGCGCTCGGTGGCCGACCACGAGCGAGTCAAGCGGGTCGTCGCTGGCGTCACGCACTGAAAAAGTACTGCGAGGCGTCGTCTCCGAACGGCGGTCGGCGCGTCGCCGACGCCGCTGGAGCGGGCTTCAGTCGTCTGCCGGGGCGGCACCGGGCCGTTCGCGCACGGTCCGGATGTTCTTGTAGCCGATCCAGACCAGCGAGAGCGCGAGGCCGACCAACACCAGTGCCAGCACGATTTGGACGGCCACCGAGATGCGTGCGAAGATACCCGCACCCTCGGCGAAGCCGCCCTGGATGAACTGGAGGTACAGGTTCTGGTACAGCGAGAGGTACAACAGCGCACAGACGGTGATGACGGTCATCAGCGCCATCGGCACGCCGGTGCTGATGAGCTGTTTGTCGTCGTCCCAGTTGGCCAGCCACACCGTCGCGGTCAGCAGTGCCAGCGCGGCAAGCAACTGGTTCGCGCCGCCAAACAGGGGCCAGAGGCTCGCCCACGACCCGCTGGCGACCAGCGCGTAGGCGACGAGACACTGGATAGCGGCGTTACTGTAGCGGTTGATGCCGACCTCCTGTGCCTGTCGCACGACGGTCGACTCGGCGTCGGGCGTACCGACGATTTCCTCGGCCATGTAGCGCCCGAGTCGGACCGCCGTGTCGGTCGAGGTCAGCAGGAAACTAACGAGCACGAGCGCCATGAACACGGCACCGACCTGCTGTGGAATGCCGAAACTCGTCAGCATGACGGCGCCGCCCGACGCGAAGTTCGGCAGGGCACGGCCGATGCCACCACCAGCCGTGACGCCGGCGACGGCGACGGTGCCGAGTGCGACTGTCGCGAGGAGCCCCTCACCGAGCATGCCGCCGTAGCCGATGGGGCGGGCGTCTGATTCCTTGTTCAGTTGCTTCGCAGTGGTCCCCGAAGAGACCAGCGAGTGGAAGCCGCTGATGGTCCCACACGCGATCGTCACGAACAGCAGCGGGAACAGCGGCAGGCCCGCCGTCCCCATGAAGCCGTAGTACGCTTCGAGTTCGATGACCAGCGGTTCCGCGGACGTCCCGAGCAACGTCCCGACGATGACCGCCAGCAGCGCCCCGCCGACCCCCGCATACAGCAGGAACGACGAGAGGAAGTCACGCGGTTGGAGCAACATCCACACCGGGAGCACCGACGCGATGGCCGCATACAGCAGGATGACCGGAATCCAACCGGCGGTGTTGGCACCGAGCGTGCCCGCCGCGGGCACTATCGACGCCAGTCCCGACCCGAACAGAACAGTCGTTCCAGCCACGTACGAGGAGCCCTCGGCGGCCGGGAACAGTGCGATGGGGAAGTTGAGGCCGACCCACACGCCGCCGAAGACTGCGGCGACGAAGACGGCGGTCCCCGGGATGAACGGGAGGTCTAGCTGGTAGAGGTAGACCCCGAACACCAGCGCCAGCGCGATGTACACGAAACTCGCCGTCGCGGCCTGCGGATAGGCGTTGAACACGATGGCGACGACGAGTGCGAACACCGCCACCACGAGAATGATCGTGAGGAACGCGAACCACAGCAACATCTTCTTGCCCCGTTCGCCGACGTATTCGCCGATGATGTAGCCGATGGACTTCCCCTCGTGTCGGAGACTCCCCGACAGCGAGACGAAGTCGTGGACGCTACCCATCAACGGGTTGCCGATGGCGATCCACAGCAGCGCCGGGGCCCACCCCCAGACGACGCCGGCCGTGATGGGCCCGACGATGGGCGCACCCCCGGCGATGCTGGAGTAGTGATGTCCCAGCAACACCGGTTTCTTCGAGGGGACGTACTCCTGTCCGTCCTCGTACTTGTGTGCCGGTGTCGTGTTTTCGTCGCTCAGTTCGACGAACTGTGCGAGATACCGCGAATACCCGAGGTATCCTACGCTGAACGTGAGGAGCGTCGCGACGACGAGCCACAGTACTTGTACCATGTTGTCTACCCTCATCCGTATCTGTGGGCAAAAAGTATTTAATAATTGTGGACAATTGGGGTCGGAATCGCCAGAGAGAAACCGAGCAGTGGCTACGCCGGCCCCGTCGGACCGCCCGGAATGGTCATGCCTGTGGCGGGGACGCGGCCGTCTCGATGCCGAGTTCCTCGGTGACCTCCGCGAGGAGGTCGCCCTTGATTTCGGAGACGCGCTGTTCGATGACGGCGACGACCGGTTGGTCGAACTCCGAGTGGATACGTTCGAGTCGGTCCTGTTCGGTCCGGTGCCGTTCCCGCAGATACGTCGCGCCTTTGCCGGTCTCGTCGTCGTCCGGTGCCGGTGCGACCTTGTTGACGACGAGGCCGCCGACCGTCAGGTTCGCGTCGGTCAAGTCGTCGATAGCACGGCGGGACTCCTCGATAGAGAGTTCGTCCGGGTTCAACACGAGGTAAAACGCCGACTCCTCGCGTAGCGTCTCGCCGGCGAACTCGAACATCTCCTTGCGTTCCGTGAGTCGGCGGATGATGGGGTCCTCTTTCAGTTTCTGTCGGGCCTCCTTGTCCCCGATAGCGGCCTTCTCGAAGAGGTCGACGCTCTCCTTGCGCTTGGCCGTGAGCCGCTCTATCCACGATTCGAGGAACTCCGGGAGTGCGAGCAGTCGGAGCGTCCCGCCGGTCGGCGAGGTGTCGAAGACGACGCGGTCGTACTCGTCGCTGTTTCGCATCACGTCGATGAACCGGTCGAACAGCGCCGCCTCGTAGGCCCCGGGCGTCCGGTGGGCCAGCTCTATCTGGCGGTCGATCTCGTTGACGATGGCCGGACTCACCTGATCCGACATCGTCGACTTTATCTCCCGCATGTGGCGCTGGACCTCCTCGTCGGGGTCCAGTTCCATCGCGAAGAGGTCCTCGTGGCCCTCGACGGGTTTCGGGTCGTCGTCGAACTGCTGGTCGAAGACGTCCGAAGTGCTGTGGGCCGGGTCCGTCGAGACCAGCAAGGTCCGAAGACCGTCGTGAGCGCACTTCAATCCGTAGGCGCTGGAGACGGTCGTCTTGCCGACGCCGCCTTTCCCGCCGAAGAAGACGAACTTGTTCATGTTAGAAGTGATACTGCTGGCCCTTGCGTTCGATGTACGACTGACGGTCCCACATCCGCCGTTCCCACTGGACGAACTCGTCGGTCAGGTACGGGAGGAGTTCGGCCGTGTAGTAGGAGACGGGACTCGGGATACCGAAGGCGTCGGCGAAACAGGCGAACATGAACACGTCCGCCGTGTCCTCGGCTTCCTTCTCTATCTTCTCGAAGGACGGGTGCTCTATCATCCCGTGATAGAGGCCGTGCAACCACTCCTCTACAGTATCGAGGTAGGCCCGAATTCGTTCATCTACGTTCATGGGTATTGGTAGCAGGCGCGTCCCAGATACGTGTTCCGCCGGTCAGCACGCACACCCAGTCGACCCCTGTGACCGCTCGAACCGCATCTCGTCTCCGCAGGTCGGGCAGTTCGGAGTCCCCGCTCCCTCGACGTCGACGTCTCGAATCCGTTCGTTACAGTCGTCACACCAGTAGGCACCCTGCGACATCTCCTCGGTGACGTCGCCGCGGTTCGCCGACTGCGTCGACGCCCGTAGCACCTCCTTGACCGTCGTCAGGATACTCATGGGTCGACGTACCCACGTGATGAACATAAACGTTCGTGTAGGATTGTGGCCCCGACGCACAACCGCCGCGCGGCCGGCCGTCAGGCGACGCTGTCGGCCAGTCCGTCCAGCATCCGGTCGAGTTCGCCGCGCCGCTTCCAGGCGGCGATGCGGTCGGTCAGCGAGGCGAGGGGCAGTCCGAGACCGACCGACGACCGGACCGTCACGTCGCTGCCGTGGTCCCGCGCTACGTACGTCAGCGTCGTCTCCATCGCCTCGAACGGCCCCTGTTCGCCGACCTGTCGGTAGTGGAGTCCGTCAGCGCGGTCCTCGAACTCGAACACCGCCTCCATCCCACCGCCGCGGGCCGTGACTCGCTGTCCCTCGTCGGTGTCCGCTGTCGCCACGACTGTGAAGGTCCCCTCGGCTTCGAGGACGGTCGACGGCGAGAGCACGCGTTCGAGTTCGGCCGGCGTCGCGTCTACGAACCGCGTCTGGACGACCTCGCGCATGGCAGTGCTGTCGCCGCCGCCTGCCATAGTTCCACGGGCTACTGGGCAACGAGGGGCAAGGCGAGCGCCGCGACGGCCAGAAAGCCCCCGACGACGCCGTAGAGGAGTCGCCTGAACCGCGCCTCGGCGGGTATCTCTCCCCTGAGGGACGGCCGCTCTGTCCAGACGTAGCGGTGGTAGGCGACGGCGGACGTCAGGCCGGTCACCGCGGCCGCGACGGCGAGGGCTACCGGGAACGAGGCCCCCAGTTCCATGGCGTAGATGGGGCCAAAGGAGAAACTCACGGCGAACCCGAGCCCGCTCACGACGAGGAACGGGACCGGGTCGACTGGAGTGCCCTCGCGGTTGTGGAGCATCACCGCATCCTTCGGACAGGCGGAATATGAACCCATCTATCTAGACAGATCGTCAACAACTAATCCACACAAATAAGACCGCCCCAGCCCCCACAGAGGGGTATGGCATCCGACGGAGACATCCGTGTGCTGCTGGTGTTGGATCTCCTCCTCTCGCTCGCGTTCAGTACCGTCGTCGTCTGGGGGCTGAGCTTCTTCGACCTCGCGTCGTTCACACTTCGAAGCGTCGCCACGACGGCGCTTGCGCTGGCGGTACTGACGTATCTCCTCGTGCTTCGCTGATACTGGTGGCTGTAAGTTCGTAACGATATTCGCCACCCCGAGGTGGCGAATTACTTCAGTTTGTTACAGCCACCAGTATGAGTCACGCCAGCCAGTCGGTCAGCGACGAGACACCACGTATCGGCGCGGCGGGTACCCGCTGGTGCGACGGCGCGCTGGCAACACAAACCGATACACTGCTCGCTGACACCTCAGTAGTTCGGAAGATATAGGGGAGTGTGCCACCGACGTTCGGAATATGACTGATACTGGGCGAAAGCGGCCGTGGCTCGCCGCGACGCTCGCCCTGCTCTATCCCGGGTTGGGACACGTCTACCTGCGGGAGTGGCTCCGTGCGGTTCTCTGGTTCGGCCTCGTCGTCAGCACGTCGACGTTGCTCATCGGTGACGAGGTGGTGGCACCGCTTCAGGACGGGTTCACCGTCGACAACGTACTCGCCGTCTCTGAGGCCCTCCCGGTCGAAGTGGCCGTGGCGCTGCTGGCTATCAGGGCGCTCTCGATGGCCGACGCGTACCTGATGGCCACCCGGGAGAACGAGGCCACGGAAATCGTAGCGGGCGCGAAGTGCCCAAACTGCGGGAAGGAACTGGACGAGGACATCGACTTCTGTCACTGGTGTACGACAGAACTCGACCGCCCGCAGGCGGGCGCAGAACAGTAGGACGGGTGCCGTGCCGACGGTGAGCGGTCGGCCGTTTACTTCTCGATGATGCTCTCTTCTATCTTCTCGCCGAAGTGCGTCGCCGTGTCCTCGTAGTGGACGAGAATCTCGTCGCCCGGTTCGAGGTCGGTGACGGCGGTGCGACCGTCGCGGGTGTGGACCTTGATGGTCTCTGCGTTCTGCAGCAACGTTTCGATGCGGTCGCCGTCCTCGGTTTCGGCCTGTATCCGGAACATCGGGCGCTTCTCTATCTTCGCGCGGCCGACGATGGCTTCGCGCGTGTGGCCCTCGGCGTCGACTATCTGGACCTCGTCGCCGGACTGCAACTCCGAGAGGTACTTCGTGCCGCCGTCGGGCGTGCGGACGTAGGCGTGGACCGCTCCAGCGTTGACTCTAAACGGCCGCGAGGCGACGTACGGCGACTCCGCGGTTTCGGCGTGGACGAAGAAGAGACCGCGCGCCATCGACCCGACGAGCATCCCCTCGTCGTGTTCCATCAGGTTGCCCGTGTCGATACAGACCCGGTCGGCAGAGCCGGTCTGTTCGATGGCAGTGACCTCGGCGTACTCCAGTTCGAGTCGTTCGCGACCCACCTCGTCGCGGACCTCGACGGTCTTGCGGATCTCGTCGACGTCGTCGGTGTCGAGTAACACGCCGTCCGCCCCCCGTTCGAGCGTCTCGTAGGCGGTGCGGGCGTCCTCGGCGGAGGTGACCCCGGCGATGAGGTCCGTCTCCTCGCCGACCCGAGCGATGAGGTTCTCGAGTGGAATTATCTGCCAGTTCTCGCTGACGACGATTGTGTAGTCGGCCTCGGTGGCTACCGCTTCGGCGAAGGCCTCGTAGTCCTCGTCGAAGATGCGGACGTATCCGCCCTCGGGACCGGCACCGTTCTGACGGAGCGCCGAGAGGTCGGCAGATCCAGAGAAATCAGAGGGGAGGTCGACGGTCCCGTCGCCTTCGCCGTCCTTGCCGACGATAGTCGCGTCGGCGTCGGAGTCGTCGCCCTCGGCGTCCATGACGTGGACGTCGCCGTTCGAGAAGGCGGCGACGTTGACGGCTCCGAGGTCCTGCACCCGTTCTACGTCGGCTTCGTCTACCAGTACCCAGTCGACGCCGGCTTCGAGGCCGGCGGTGATACGCCGCTTTCGCGTCTCCCAGTCACCGACTTCGTCGTCGGCTTTGAGCCACACGCTTCGTGTCATACCGCCACGTCCGCAACGGTGGGGCTTGAACGTGGCGGAACCTGCAGGCGACGCGCCGGTGACCGCTCGAAGCGACACGACCGGCGTCCGCTACCCGAGGGGCCGGCCGCTACGAATATCGCACGTGACAATGTGACCGATAGAATTATACATCTGATTGATAGATTGTATACGCAACACTATCTCGTTATGTGGTAGCATGATCGACAACCGCGTCTACACGGTCGCTGGGGCAAAGGGTGGAGTGGGGAAAACCACGACGAGCATCAACCTCGGGGCGGCACTGGCCCAGACCGGCTACTCGACAGTCACGGTCGAACTGGACCTCGCGATGGCGAACCTCGTGGACTTTCTCGAGATCGACATCGACGTGAGCGAGGCGACGACGCTCCACGACGTCCTCGCCGGCGAGGCCGACGCGAAAGCAGCCATCTACGAGACAGACACCGACCTCTCAGTGGTTCCGAGCGGGACTGACCTCGCGGGGTACGCCGGAACGGACCTCGACCGACTGTCCGAGGTCGTCGAGACGCTCCGGTGGCACCACGACGTGGTCCTCCTCGACACCCCCGCAGGCCTGAGCGAAGAGACGATGCGACCGATACAGGTGGCCGACGACGTGGTACTCGTCTCGACGCCGCGTGTGGCCTCGATACGCAACGTCAGGAACACGCTGGAGCTGGCAGACCGTGTGGACACCGACGTCCGTGGCCTCGTCTTGACGAAGTCGGGGACGGGCGCCTCACCCGGCGCCGACCGGATCGCCGACTTCCTCGACGTCGAGTTGCTCGGCCACGTCCCCGAAGACGACGCCGTGCCCCACTCCCAGGACAAGGGGTTCCCCGTGATCTCGAACGCCCCGAAAAGCGGCGCAGCCATCGCCTACCGGAAGATAGCGGGGCAACTGGTCGAAGGTCCACCGTCGCCCGACTCGACGGCCAGCAGTGTCGACGCCGCCGGGACAGACTCGGCCCGAGACGCCGGGCAGACCGACGACGCCACCGCCGGGCGGACGGTCGCACCCGAAGCGTACGGTCGGGAGACGACCGTCGGCCCCGCCGAGGCGGGACCGGACGAAGAACCGCGCCGACAGCACACGCCCGCCGACGAGACGAGTACCGACGAAGGCACTCGACCACGGGCATCGGTAACCGAGGAACCGGGGAGAGAAGGGGCGACGACCGATAGCGGCGTGGCCGACGACGACCACGCAGGCGGGCCAGCCCCCGTCGGCGGGACGAGTACCGACGAGGTGACGAAGACGGCGACTGCCGAGTCGGACGAGGCCGGCCGCTCGGCGCGAGCGCAGACGGGGGACGCCCCCGAAAGAGAGAGCGTGATGAACGACGATGACGAGGAGTCGACGGCGAACGAGAGATCGCTCGGCGCCCAGATACGGTCGCTGTTCGGGTTCTAGGCTTCGACGGCGAGGCCGGCCTCACGGAGGGCGTCGTCGGCCTCCGCGTCGTCGTGGACGACGCTGGCGACGGCCCGCGTGATCTTCTCGGGGTCCTCGTGCTGGAAGATAGACCGACCCATCGAGACGCCGGCGGCCCCGGCGTCCACCGCGCCGCGAACCATATCGAGCGTTTCCTTGTCGGTGCCCTTCGCGCCGCCGGCGATGACCACCGGGAGCGACGTGGACTCGACGACGTGCTGGAAGCTCTCGGCGTCGCCGGTATAGCCCGTCTTCACGACGTCGGACCCGAGTTCCTCCGCGAGGCGGACGGCGTGGCCGACGTACTGGTTGTAGTCGTCGGCCTCGGGATCGATGTCCGGGCCGCGGGCGTAGGCCATCGCCAGCACCGGCAAGCCGTACTTCGACGCCTCGGTTGTCAGGTCCGAGAGTGCGCTGATCTGCTCGCGCTCGTACTTGCTCCCGACGTTGATGTGGAAGGAGACGGCATCAGCGCCGGCGCGGATGGCGTCCTCGACGGTCCCGGTCCGGCGCTTGTCGTTCTCGTCCGGACCGATAGTCGTCGACCCGTTGAGGTGGACGATGTAGCCCGCGTCGTTCTTGTTCGGGTGGACGCGGTCGGCGATGCCACGCTGGGTGAGGACGGCGTCGGCCCCGCCGCGCGTGATGGCGTCGATGGTCGATTCGATGTCTTTGAGCCCCGTTACGGCGCCCATGGTGATACCGTGGTCCATCGGGACGACGACGTACTGCCCGTCTGTCCCGATGCGTTCGAGTCGTGCGCGTGTCCCTGCGTTCATGATATGCGAGAGTGTGGCAAGAGCGATTATGTGCGTTCCGGTTGCGGCCGGTTCTGTGCCCCGCGAAGTGCGCCCTGCTTGAGTTCGCGGGCCAACTGTTCCAGTTCGTCGGCTATCTCCCCGGTCGGGTCGCCGCGCTCGTAGCCCTCGGCGACGATGTCGACGAGCGCGGACCCGACGATGACGCCGTCGGCGCCCGAAGCGACGATTTCCTCGGCGTGGTTGCCGGTCTTGATGCCGAACCCGACGGCTTTGGGCACGTCCCAGTCGGAAAGCCGGGCCAGCGACGACTCGGTGGCGTCGTCCACGTCGTCGCGCGCGCCGGTGACGCCCAGACGGGCCTGCACGTAGACGTACCCCGACACCTGGTCCATCATCCGGTCGAGGCGGTCGCCCCGCGTCGTCGGCGCGACGATGAACACGAGGTCCAGTCCGAACTCGTCGCAGGCCTCGCGGAGCGGGCCGGCCTCCTCTGCGGGCAGGTCGGGGACGACGAACCCCTCGATGCCCACGTCGGCGGCTTTCTCGACGAAGGGACGGGGACCCTCCTCGCTGCCATATTGATAGATGAGGTTGTAGTAGGTCATACAGACCAGCGGCACGTCCACGTCGAGGTCTTCGACGAACTCGAAGAAGCGGTCGGGCGTCATCCCCGACTCCAGCGAGCGGACGATGGCGTCCTGAATCGTCTTCCCCTCGGCGATGGGTTCCGAGAACGGCAGGCCGAGTTCGATGACGTCGGCGCCGCCCTCGGCGAGCGCTTCGACGTACGCCAGCGAGTCCTCGTAGTTCGGGTCACCGGCGGCGAGGTACGGGACGAAGGCGGGTTCGTCCGCGAAGGCGCGTTCCAGCCCCATCAGATCCCACCTCCACCGACGCGGTTCAGGATAGACATGTCCGGCGCAATCGAGAGGTCACGCTTGCTCGTCTCCTCGATGACGGTTTCGAGGTCCTTGTCGCCGCGACCCGAGACGTTGACGACGACGGTGTCGCCCAGTTCGTCGTGATGCTCGTCTCGCGGCTCCGCCGCTCGACCGTCCGTGGCGGTCCCCGCCACGCGCTCCAGGTAGCCGAAGGCGTGCGCTGTCTCCAACGCCGGGATGACGCCCTCGTCCTGCGAGAGGCGGTGGAAGGCTTCGAGCGCCGCCTCGTCGTCGACGTTGGCCGGCGTCACGCGGCCCTCGTCGACGAGGTGGGCCAGTTCCGGGCCGACGCCGGCGTAGTCCAGTCCCGCGGAGACGGAGTGGGACTCCATAATCTGGCCGTCCGAGTCCTGCAAGAGTTTCGTCCGCGCGCCGTGGAGGACGCCCTCGTCGCCCGTCGAGAGCGTCGCGGAGTTGGGCGCGACGCCCTTCGCTTCGTCGACGGTGAGCGAGGAGCCGCCGGCCTCGACGGCCACGAGGTCGACCGACGAATCGCCGACGAACTCGGCGAACGCGCCCATCGTGTTCGACCCGCCGCCGGCACAGGCGACGACCGAATCGGGGAGGCCGCCGGTCTCCTCGATGGCCTGTTCGCGGGCCTCCTCGGAGATGACCGCTTGAAAGTCCCGGACCATCTTCGGGAACGGGTGCGGACCGACGATGCTGCCGATGACGTAGTGCGTGTTCTCGACGGTGGTCGCCCAGTCGCGCATCGTCTCCGAGATGGCTTCCTTGAGGGTTCCGCGCCCGACCGTGACGGGGTTGACCTCGGCGCCGTTGATCTTCATGCGGAAGACGTTGGGTCGCTGGCGGGCGATGTCCGTCTCGCCCATGTATATCTCACAGGGCATGTCCAGATGCGCGGCGGCCATCGCCGTCGCGGTGCCGTGCTGTCCGGCGCCCGTCTCGGCGATGATGCGCTCTTTGCCCATGTACTTCGCCAGCAGGACCTGCCCGAGCGCGTTGTTGAGTTTGTGCGCGCCGCCGTGGAGCAGGTCCTCCCGTTTGAGATAGACGTCCGTGTCGTAGCGGGCCGAGAGTTGCTCGGCGTACTGGAGCGGGGTCGGCCGACCGCCGAAGTCCGCCAGTCGCTCCCGGAACTCGTCCATGAAGCCGTCTTCGTTCTCCAGTACGTATCGTCCGTAGGCGTCGGCTAACTCCTCGATAGCCGGCATCAGCGCCTCGGGGACGTACTGTCCGCCGTACTCGCCGAACTTGGGGTCGTGTGCGTCGTCAGTACTCATGTCTGTGTCTCCGCGTCTGTCAGTCGCCGCGTGTTCTCGGCCACGTCCGAATCGCCGCCGTGGTCCATGATGGCCGACCCGACGAGCAGTGCGTCGGCGCCGGCCGCGCGCATCTGTGCGACGTCTTCTGGTGTCCCTATGCCGCTTTCCGCAATGAGGGTGACGCTATCGGGGGCCGCCATCGCCGCCCGTGGGAACGTCTCGAGGTCGACTTCCAACTTCGCCAGGTCGCGGTTGTTCACGCCGACGACGTCCGCCCCGGCGTCGACGGCCCGTTCGACCTCCTCAGCAGTGTGGGCCTCGACGAGTACCTGAAAGCCCCGTTCGCGGGCCGCCGAGAGGAGGTCTTCGAGGTCGTCGGTCCCGTCCTCCTCCAGAAAGCGAACGATGAGCAGGAGGACGTCGGCCTCGACGACGTCCAGTTGTTCCTCGTAGAGGACGAAGTCCTTCCGGAGGACGGGAACGTCGACGGCCTCGCGGACCCGTTCTAACGTCTTCGCGGACCCGCCGAAGTGGTCGGGTTCGGTCAACACCGAGAGCGCGGCCGCGCCGCCGGCGACCATCTGCTCGGCCAGTTCGACCGGGTCGTCGGTTCGCTCGCCGTCGGCGGTCGGACTCGTCGGCTTGACCTCCGCGATAATCGGGACGCGCCCGTCCGCCTCGGCCGCCGCGAAAGCGTCGGTGAGCGAGCGCGCGTCGACAGCGACTCGCTCGCCCCCACCGCCTCGCTCGCGTGCCGCCGCGAGTATCGACTCGACTTCCTGTGCCAGTCCCGCATCGGATTCCATTACTGAACATTAACGTACAGAAGTGTACATAAGTGTTGCCGTCGTCGCCGGGTGCCAATCTTGAAGACCCGACCGGCCCTCGACTCGGCCATGGAGACTCCGACGAGTGATGCAGGTATCTACGCCCGAGAATCTGCATATCTCGACCGGTTCGTCCAGTTCGGCGAGGCGGGCGAACGAGTCATCTCGCTCTCGTTTCCGAAGACGCCCGAAGCGGACAGTCAGGACGACCACCCGCTGTTGGACCGCATCGAGGACTACCTCAACGGCGCCGAGGACGACTTCGCGGACGTGACCGTCGGCCTGACGGTCCCGACCGACCAGCGAACGGTGCTCGAAGCCGTACGTGAGATTCCCTACGGCGAGGACGCCACCGTCGAGCAGATCGCCCGGATGACGCCCGGCCTGAGCGCCAGCGAGCAGGAGGACCTGACACAAGTTCGGGAGGCGCTGGCGGCGAATCCCGTTCCCCTCTTGATTCCCGACCACCGCGTGCGTGACGGCCCCAGCGCCGCCCCGCCGCCGGTCGAGCAGAAGTTGCGGGCCGTCGAGGGGCGCTGACGCCGCGAATCGAAGTACTGTAGTCCGGCCCACGAGCAGCGTCGCCCGATGGCCGGTATCACGACCGTCCTTTTCGACCTCGACGAGACGCTGTGTGACCAGCGCCGCCATGGCCGGGCCGTTCTCTCCGAGGCCTTCTCGTGGTGCGGACTCGACCCGTTCTTCACCTGGGACGAGTACGTCGCGGCAGTCCACACTGTCGGCGGGACCGAGAGCGATGTCCGCCGGCGAGAGCAGTGTTTCGAGCGCCTGGCCGAAGCGGACGGCCGCGACCGGGCCGTGGGTCGCCGGCTGGCGTACGTCTACGAGGGGCTCCGGGATTACAGCGACGTGGCGTACATCAACGGCGCGGAAGACGCGCTTGACTCGCTCGCCGACGAGTACCGTCTGGGACTCGTGACCAACGGCGGACCGGACACGCAGTCGCCGAAGATAGACGCACTGGGCCTCCGAACGCTGATGGAGACGGTCGTGCTGGCGGGGTGGGAGACGCCGGCCAAGCCCGACCCGGAGCCGCTCGACGTCGCGATGGCCGACCTCGGAGTCGGCCCCGACGAGACCGTCTACGTCGGAAACTCGGCGCGAAGCGACGTCGCGGCGGCCGAGGCCGCCGGCGTGACGAGCGTGTTGGTGCCCGACGGAGCGCGGCCGGAGGAGTCCGCCGCCGACCACGTTCTCGATTCGATTACGGCGCTGCGGTCGGCGCCGTGGCGGGCCTGACGGTCACTCAGGAAACCGACAGCCGGTCGACGCCCAGCCCCTCGTGGACGACCAGTTCCAGCGCGTTCACGAGGTAGTGGGCGACGACGACCGCGAGCAGGCTGTCCGTGAGGACGAACAGCACCGCCAGCGCCGAGCCGAGGGCGCCCGTGACGACGATGCCCGCGCGTCCCTGTGCGCCGTGGCCGAGGGCGAACGCCACCGACGAGACGAGAACCATGGCCCACGCGGGCGCGCCCAGACCGGCGACGGGGACGCCGATGGCCGCCGCGCGGAAGAGGAGTTCCTCCACGACGGCTATCGTCGGTAAGATCAGTCCGAGCAGGACCACCCACCCGCCGAGCGAATCGGGCGCGAGCAGTTCCCGGAGCGACTCGTCGAAGGCGATACCGAACCCGTCGGCTATCACCGCCGCGAGTTCGTTGCCGACCCAGAACCCGACGCCGGCGGCGACGCCGAGGCCGAGCGCCGGCAGCCCCGTCGAAAGTGCGGCGTCCGTGACGCCGAACGCCGAGGGCGGTATTTGGAAGTAGAACGCCCCACCCACGAGGAGCGCGCCGAACAGCCCCTGTGTGAGCGCGACGTTGGCAAGCAACGCGCCGGCCGAGACCTCGTCGGGTGAGAGTTGCGTTTCGAGATGCGCGCGTCGGCGTGCGACCTCCGGCGTCTCGAAGCGCGGAATCGTCGGGTCCCGCGGCCCGTCCGACTCGGTGCCGCCGAAGCCGTCGATGCGGGCGGTTGCGCCGTCGTTACCGGGGAGCGCGCGCTGTGAGAGTCGTGCGAGCGCGAGCAGCGCGGTTAAAAGGAGTCCCGTCAGGCCGACGAAGGCGGCCCACTGGGGCATCTACTGCGGGCTGGGACTGCCGCTACCCTGTCGCCCGACGTCGTGTTCGAGCGCCTTGCCCGTGATAGACTTGAGGCGGTCGACCAGCGAGTCCTTCTCGGGTTCGCCGGCGAGGGCGACCTCCAGCACTTCGGAGATGTGCGAGACCGGAACGATCTCGACCATGTCCTCGTACTCCTCTTCGATCATCACGTCCTGCGTGTTGGCCTCGGGGATGATGATCGTCTCCAGACCGGCCTTCGCGGCGGCCTCTATCTTGTGCGTGACGCCGCCGACCGGGAGGACGTCACCGCGTACGGAGAGAGACCCCGTCATGGCGATGTCCTGCTCGACCGGGACGTCCTCTAGCGCGGAGATGACCGCGGTGGCGACGGTGATGGAGGCGGAGTCGCCGTCGACGCCGCCCTCACCGGCCTGCACGAACTGGATGTGGACGTCCTTCTCGGAGATGTCCTCGTCGCTGAACTTCTTGATGATGGCCGAGACGTTTTGCACTGCTTCCTCGGCCATCTCCTGCAGTTGGCCGGTCGCGATGACCTGTCCGGGGCCCTGCGAGGGCGTCACTTCTGCCATCACGGGGAGGACGATACCGCTGTCCTCGCCCATGACCGCGAGGCCGTTGACGCGGCCGACGACGTCGCCCTCGTTGACGGTGAGTTCGTAGTCCTTGCGGCGCTCGATGTAGTTGTCCGCGAGCTGTTGCTCGATGGACCGGGAGCGACGCTTGGCCTGTAAGACGTCCTCGCGCGTGGTGAAGTCCTTGTCCTCGGCGCGGGCGATGTCGCCGGCGACGCGGACGAGGCCACCGAGGTCACGGAACTTCAGGGTGAGATGGCCCTTCCGGCCCGCGCGGCGGCGGGCTTCGAGGATGATCTCTTGGACAGCCTCCTCGGTGAAGTGGGGCAGGCGGCCGTCGTTCTCGACTTCCTGTGCGACGAACCGGGTGTACTTCCGGCGCATCTCCGGGTCGTCCTCGATGGTGTCGTCCATGTACACCTCGTAGCCGTACCCCTTGATACGGGAGCGCAGCGCGGGGTGCATGTTCTCCATCGCGTCGAGGTTCCCCGCGGCGATCATGATGAAGTCACACGGGACCGGTTCGGTCTGGACCATCGCACCGGAGGAGCGCTCGGACTGGCCGGTGATGCCGAACTCGCCCTCCTGGATGGCCGTCATCAGCTTCTGCTGGCTGCGGATGTCCAGCGTGTTGATCTCGTCGACGAACAGCACGCCCTTGTTGGCCTTGTGGATGGCGCCGGGTTCGACGCGGTCGTGGCTCGGCGTCTCCATCCCGCCGGACTGGAACGGGTCGTGCCGGACGTCGCCCAGCAGCGCGCCGGCGTGGGCGCCGGTCGCGTCCTCGAACGGGGCGGTCTTCTGGCTGGCGTTGTTGACCAGCAGGTTCGGAATCATGGCGTCGCTGCCGCGGGAACCGTAGCGGAAGGCGAGATAGATGACCCCGGCCGCGAGGATGCCCAGCAACAACTGCTGGACGATGATCAGCGAGTACCCCATCACGATGGCGATGATGATCCACATCAGGAAGGTCCGCATCTGGTTGCGCTTGCGGGCCTCCTCTTTGTGGGCCTCGACTATCTGTTCACCCTTGCCGCCGGGCACGGTGCGGACTTTCGGCTCGTTGCCGTCGTCTGGATTGTGGTAGACGAGCACGTCCTGCAGTTCCTCGCGCGGGAGTAACTGGCTCATCGCCTTCGCGAGCATCGATTTGCCCGTCCCGGGCGAGCCGATCATCATCACGTGGCGGCGCTGCTTTGCCGCTTTCTTGATGACGTCGCGTGCGTGGTCCTGCCCGATGACCTGGTCTACGAGACGCTCTGGCACCTCTATCTCCGCGGTCGAGTCGATATCGAGACCGCCGAGTAGGTTCTCCTCGTCGTCCTGGAGGCCGGATTCTCCCTCCACCTCGACGTCGCTGCCGAGAGTCGTATCCGACGTTGCTCCGTCCCCGTTCGTGGGCTCGTCGACCGATGGCTCGGACGGCTGCTCGTCGGTCGTCTCGTGACCGTCGCCCGTCGTGGCCTCGTCGGCGTCCTCGCTCTCCCGGTCGGGGTCGGGAGCCGCGTCAGTGTCGGTGTTGTCGCTCATACAAACGTTGCTAACACTCGGTTGGAAGGACTGTCGACTGATATACTTTCTCCCCGCGACCGACCTTGCCACACCCCCATAACCGCCAGAAGGCGTCGGGGTAAGCGGTTCCGAACCCGTGGCCCGTGGACCGTCGTCGGGTTTATCAAACCACCCACCACACACTCGGGTATGCGAGGGTTCTACATCGGTCGCTTCCAGCCGTACCACGACGGCCACCACGCGATGGTCGGTCGCATCGCCGACGAGGTGGACGAACTCGTCTTGGGCATCGGCAGCGCCGACGACTCACACACGACCCACGACCCGTTCACGGCCGGCGAGCGCATCATGATGATAACGAAGGCGGTGAAAGACTTCGATCTCACTACCTACGTCGTCCCGTTGGAGGACATCAACCGCAACGCCGTCTGGGTGAGCCACGTCGAGAGCATGTGCCCGGACTTCGACGTGGCGTACTCGAACAACCCGCTGGTGGTTCGCCTGTTCGAGGAAAGCGGCATCGAGGTGCGCCAATCGCCCATGTTCGACCGGGACCGATTGGAGGGGTCGGAGATACGCGAGCGGATGATAGCCGACGAGTCGTGGCGGGACCGCGTCCCCGACCCCGTCGTCGACACCATCGAGGAGATAAACGGCATCAAACGGCTCCAGCACGTCTCCGATTCGGACTCGCTGGACCGCTATACGGCCGAGGACGAGGCCGTCGACGAACCGGCCATCGGCGACGAGGGATGATCACGCTCAGTTCCGACTTCGGGTCGCCCTACCCGGCGGCGATGAAGGGCGTCATCTGCCGGGAGAGCGACGCCCGAATCGAAGACATTGCACACGACTTTCCCCGGCAGAACGTTCGGACGGCGGCGTTCTGGCTGACGCAGACGCTCCCGTACTTCCCGCCGGCCGTCCACTGCGTGGTCGTCGACCCCGGCGTCGGTACGGACCGGGACGCTATCGTCGTCCGCGCGGGCGGGCACGCGCTCGTGGGCCCGGACAACGGCGTCCTCCTCCCGGTGGCCCGCGAACTGACCGACGAGGAGTTCGAGGCGTTCACGTGGGCCTACGACGACCCGCCGAGCACGACGTTCCACGGCCGTGACGTGTTCGCACCCGCGGCGGCACGGGTCCACGACGCCGGTGTCGACGCGCTCGAAACGCTCGAGGAGACCACGCCGACGAACGAGTACGTGGACCTGCAGTTCCCCGACCCTGCCGTCTCGGACGGCGGCGCGACGGGCGAGGTGCTGGTCGTCGACGACTTCGGGAACGCCATCACGAACGTCCCGGGCGCGGTCCTCGAAGCGCAGTTCGGCGGGACCGTCACCGTCGACGGCGCGTCCGTCCCGGTAAGGCGAGCCTACGCCGCCGTCGAGGCCGGTACTCGTCTCGTCACGGTCGGAAGCCACGGAAACGTCGAACTCGCGGTCAACCGTGGCCGGGGCGACGACGCCTTCGGTGTGGGGGTCGGCGAGAGCGTCGAACTCGGCTGGTGAGGCGAACTCGTTCGGTCTGTCATGGTTTAGGCTAGCCGAAAAACCGACGGGTTCAAGTGTTTTAGGCCGGCCTAATCAGTCGTATGCCGGAACGACGAGACCTGTTGAAGACTGTAGGGGTGGCCGCGAGCGGTCTGCTCGCCGGGTGTCCCGGAACGAACTCGACGCCGAAACAGCGATCGACGGACGACAAGGAGAGTGGGGGCGGTCAGCAGGCCGCCGTCGGTCCGACGACCGCCGTCGCGGCGGAGTGGAACGTCTACCGGTCCCGCCTGTTCGACGCCGTGGCGCTCGGCCGCGCCGGTTTCCCCGGTGCCGGCGCCAGCGTCGCACAGTCGGTGTTCGCCCGGTTCGAGGGGGCCAACGGCGAATACGGCGCGCACGAACGTCTCGAATCGACGTCCGAATCGGCCTACGGCGGCTTCGAGGACCGACTCGGTGCTGTCCAGTCGGCGCTCGCCGAGGGCGACGTCGAGGGCGCGACCGACGCCGCAAGCGACGCCGCCGACAGCCTCCAGACGGCCCAGCAGGCCACGGCCGGCCAGGGGGGCGCTCGCGCACTCGACATCCTGTGGCTCGGGTCGCGCGCGGCGAACGCCGAACTCGCTGCCCGCGTCGGCGCCTTCGGGGCGGCCAGCAGTATCGCCGAGTCGACGATGATCGCCTTCGAGGACGGACTGGTCTACGGGGCACTCGAATCGAGCGACAGCGAGGCCTACGAGGCCTTCGAGGGCGCACTCGACGACATCGGTGCGGCCGCAGGTAGCGAGGACGCCGGTGGAGTCACGGAGCAGGCCCGCGCTGCGCTCGACGCCGCGGTACAGGGTGCGTACTCGCTCGCGCCCGACGAGCGAATCGCCCACGCCGGGCATCTCGCGGCGATGCAAGCCCGCGGCTGGGACGCGGCGGCGCTTACGGCCGCCGGCGGGCCGGGCACGGACTACGCCCACGCGGCGACGCTCAACACCTACCGCACCCGCGTGTACGACGCGGCGTGGCTGGCCCGCCGCGGCGAGACGGACACTGCCGCGACGATGATCGAAGACGTCTTCGCACACTTCGAGGGCGCGGCCGCCCACGACGCCTTCGAGGCGGCCGACGGCGAGGCCTACGAAGGGTTCGAGTCGGGGCTCTCCGACCTCACTACGGCCATCGAGAACGGGGACTCGGAGGGCATCGAGCGCGCCGTCGAGACGGTGGACTCGAACCTCGTGACCGGCGTCGAGGCGCTCGCCGGCGAGTCCGCCCCCGTGCTCCAGTCGGGCTTCTTCAAGGCCCGCTTCGCGGACGCGCGCGAACTGTACCGACAGGACGAGAACGCGCAGGCCGCGGCCGTCGCCGAGGCCCTGTTCGCCCGGTTCGAGAACGACGAACTCGGCTTCCACGAGACGCTCGAAGGCGCGAGCGAAGACCTCTATCACGCCTTCGAGGAGGAGCATCTCGCCGGCCTCCAGACCGCCTACGAGGAAGGGGACGACGACGCCGTCGCGACCCACCACGAGGGCGTCCGCTCGGCGCTCCTGTCCTTCGAGGAGACCACCAGTCCCGCGCTCGCGAGCGGGTCCGGCGCGACGTACATGCAGGCGCTCGCATTCGACGCCGCCGCCGTCGACGCGCTCGGGGCCGACAGTCGGGCCGCCGACCGCGGCCGGCAGGCACTCTCCTTCTTCGAATCGGGCGCCGCCGGCTACCACGAAGCCCTCGAAGACGCCGACGAGGCGCTGTACGGCCGCTTCGAGGACGAGGCGCTGGCCGGCGTCGTCTCCGCCGCGGAGAACGACGGCGACGTGTACGCGGCCGCGAAGACGTTCTACGCGGCCGCGCTGGACTCCGTCTCGACAATCGTCGCCGCCAGCGGCGGGAGCGACACCGGCGCACCGGCCGTGGCGAGCGACGTGTTCGCCACGTTCGAGGAAGCGGCGGTCCACGACGCACTGGAGAGCGCTGACGCAGCGGCGTACGAGAGCTTCGAGAGCGCGCTGAACAGCTACATCGAGGGACTGGAGGCCGGCGAGGCGAACCCCGCGGCGTTCGCAGCCGCGACGCGGACCGCACAGTTCGCCGTCGTCGGCGCGAGCGACGCCGCACCCAGCGGTGCCGCTGGCGGCACGAGCGAGGGTAAACCCGAGACCGAGACGTCGCTCTCCGGCGGCCCGAACGTGGTCGAGGGCGTCCCCGAGGACGCCGACCACGTGGTCGACATGACGGCCGTCGCCTACGACCCCGAGAACCTGACCGTCAGCGTCGGCGACAAAGTGGCGTGGACGCACGTCGGCGGGGAGCCCCACTCCGTCACGGCCTACGAGGAGGAACTGCCCGACGGTGCGACCTACTGGGCCTCCGGCGGCTTCGAGAGCGAGTCGGCCGCCCGCGAGGGCTGGGAGAACGGCGAGGGGGCCGTCCAGTCCGGCCAGAGCTACGTCCACACCTTCGAGACGGTCGGCGAACACGGCTACGTCTGCATCCCCCACGAGGCCGCCGGGATGGAGGGGACCGTCGTCGTCGAGGAGTGAGCGACCGCGTGTCGGTGTGCCGGCCGACCGATACGTTTTAGTGTTTTAGGCCCACCTAAACAAACACATGGTGAACCTGCCGGCACGGTGGCAGTCGAACAGGCGCCGCCCGAGCGACGAGAGGGTCGCCACCTGCCAGCCGACGGTCCCAGACCGAGCGATGGGAGGTGTTCGCTGAACTCATCGGAGTACCCCGTTCCGACCTTCGCGGCGACGGCTACCGTGGGCACGGTTCGTCGGTCCGACCGGACCGGCGGCGTCGCCGCACCACGAGTTCCGACTCGTGTCTGTCCCATTTTCATTCGCTGTCCCAGCGATTTCGGGCGTCGACTCGACGCCCAGTACTCGTTCCACGACTTCCTCGACGGTCAGTTCTTCGAGCAACACGTGCCTGCAAAAAATCGGCCGGTCTGTCGTCACGAACGACCGCGTTACGGCCGTCGGGTCGACTCGAAGTCTCGTCGACGTAGGCCCTCGGGCCAGAACCCTCGGGTGTCTAACTCGCGGCGATGCCGCTCGTGATCGAGGTCGCGAGCGACCTCGCTAGCTCGACGAGATGACGTCGTCGATGCGGACGATCATCGTCGACGCCTCGGTCGCGGAGTCGATGGCCTCGCGCTTGACCGCGGCGGGGTCTAAGATGCCGTACTCGACGGGGTCGCCGATGACGCCCGTCTGGCCCTCGCTGATGACGCCGGCGATGCCCTCGCTCTCGTGTTCCGAGCGGAGGTCGACGAGCGCGTCGATGGCGTCGAGACCCGTGTTCTCCGCGAGCGTGCGGGGGAGGACGTCGACGGCGTCGGCGAACGCTTCGACGGCGAGCTGTTTGCGGCCCTCGATGGACGCCGCCGTCGAACGGATGTGGTCCGCGATGGCGATTTCGGTCGCACCGGCACCGGGGACGACGCCACCGGCGTCGAGCGCGGCGACGACGACGTCGAGCGCGTCGTTGAGCGCGCGCTCGATCTCGTCGACGACGTGGTCGGTCGAACCGCGGGCGAAGACGGTCACCGACTCGGCGGCCGCCCCGCCCTGGATGAAGGTGACTTCCTCGTCACCGTGCTTCTGGACGCTGATGCTGTCGGCGTGGCCCAGTGCGCCCTCGTCGAGTGCGTCGACGGAGCCGAGTCGCTTCGCACCGGTCGTCTCGACGACGTCTTTCGCGGTCGAGGAGCTGACGCTCTCGACGGCGAGGACGCCGGCCTTCGCGAGCTGGGAGGCGACGCGGTCCGCGACGTCGTCCGTGACGAAGACGACGTCGGCACCGGAGTCGACGACGGCCTGCGCGTAGCCGCGGAGTTCCTCCTCCTCGGCGTCGAGCGCGGCGTTGAGCTGGTCGACGTTGGTGACGTTGTACTCGGCGTCGACGTTGCTCTCGCGGACGTCGAGTTCGGCGTCGATGACGGCGACGCTCGCGTCTTCGACCGAGGTGGGCATGTTGTCGTGGACAGGGGTGTCGTCGATGATGACGCCCTCGACGAGCTCCGTCGCGGACGTGGCCGCACCCGTCTGGGTGTGGACCTCGATGCTGTCGCGGACGACGCCGTTGTCGGTCTTGGCGTGGCGGACGGCCTCGACGACGACCTCGGCGAGGCGGTGGGCGTCGACGTCGCCGGTGCCCTTCCCGGTCATCGAGGACTCGGCGACTTCGACGAGCGTGTCGTCGTCGAGGTCGACGTCGAGCACTTCCTCGTCGATGGCTTCCTGCGCCAGCTGGGAGGCCTCGTGGTACCCCTCGACGATGGTCGTCGGGTGGACGTCGTCGTCGAGCAGGTCCTCGGCCTTCGCGAGCAGTTCGCCGGCCAGTACGGACGCCGTCGTCGTGCCGTCGCCGACCTCGTCCTCTTGGGTCTCGGCGACTTCGACGATCATCTGTGCGGCCGGGTGCTCGATATCCATCTCCGAGAGGATGGTGGCGCCGTCGTTCGTGATGACGACGTCGCCGCTGTCGGAGACGAGCATCTTGTCCATGCCGCGGGGGCCGAGCGTGGTACGTACCGATTCGCTGACGGCCTTTCCGGCGGAGATGTTCGACGACTGTGCGTCCTTTCCGTGTGTGCGCTGGGCGTCCTCGTCGAGAATGAAGAGGGGCTGGCCGCCCATGCGTCGCTGGCCAGATGACATAGCTGTGTAACCTCACCTAAATCATCGTAAGCGGTTCTATATAAAGCTTTTGAAGGTGCGCCCCATCGAGACCGCACGCGACCCGCAGACGAGACACCGATACACCGGTCTTCTCGGCGTCTGTTGGCCGCGAACGGCCCGATGATTTAATACGAGGTTCCGCACACAGTGGGGTAGATGCTGGAGTTGGAACACGGGTTCCGGGTGGTCGACGTCCATACGCGGGTGGAGCCGGACGAACAGCGCCGGCCCCGGCCCGGACTGGGCGACCCCGAACAGCTCGAACGAGAGATGCACCAGGCGGGGGTGGTCCGGAGCGTCGTCCACCCGGACGCCCGCGAGGAGGGGTATCTGAAAGCGAACAACGCCGTCGCTCGCATGACCGTCGAGCGACCACTGATAGCGTTCGCCAGAGTGAACGGTGCCAGAGACGCCGGGAGCGGACCCGGCTCGACCCTACGGAACCTCACCAGCAGTCGGGGAGAAGACCACACCTCCCCGGAGGACGTCGAACAGTACGCCTACGACGACCGCTTTGCCGGGTTCAAACTCCACCCGCCGAAAGACGGGCTTCCCGACGAGGACGTACTCGCGCGACTGGCCGACGTCTCCCTGCCCGTCCTCGTCCACGGGGGCGAAGCCTTCCCACCGAGCGCCGTGGCGAGCGAGTTACTCGAGTACGATTTTCCGGTCATCCTGTCACACTTCGGTGCCCACCCGCTCCGACGAGACCTGATGGACGAAACCATCGACCTGCTTAGTCGATACGACGACCTCTATCTGGACACGAGCGTCGTCCGCTACCGGGACCCGCTCGAACGAGCCATCATGGAACACCCCGACCGAGTCCTGTTCGGAAGCGGCGCGCCGAACGCGCACCCGAACGTCGCGGTGATGGAGATCCTCACACTCGACGTGCCCGAGGACGCGATGAAGAAGGTGTTCTCGAACAACCCGGGTCGCGTCGTCGAGGAACTCGCGCCCTGATCACCGCCGGTCGTAGACCGTGACCGCTCGGTCCGCACGGATGGACCGTCCGTTGGGGTTTCTGGCGTCGCTCCGGTCCCGGTACCGCGCGACCAGTCCGTCTTTGCTCCCCAGTCCGAGCCCTCGAAGTACGTCTCGGCCGGTGCCGAGCCACTTCGACGGGGGCGTCTCGCCGCGAGCGACGTCTTTCAGCGCCTCGGCGGCGTCGATGCCGGCGTGACTGAGCATCCGGCGTGCGACCGTCGGGCGGACCCCGTAGTTCTTCAGCAGGCGGTAGGCCAGCGAGCGGTACTTCCAGTTCCAGTCCGTCTCGCGGATGCCGCCGTCGGCCTCGAACTCACGGCTGACGCACATCTCGGCGTCCCAGCCGACGGTGTAGCCACGCGCGGCCAACCTGTGTGCCACGTCGCGTGACCCGCCGATCTGCAGGTACTCGTCGAACCCGTCGAGCGCGTCGATGGCCGTCCGGCGGAACGCGACGTTACCGGGATTGAAGTACGTCACGTCCCGGCCGGCGATGGTCCGCGTCTCCTTCGACTCGGTCGTCATCCCCGCGACGAGTTGCTCGTGGGTCGGGCCGGTGACCGCCACGCTCGAGTCGACACCCGACCGAACCGCCTCGGCCCACCCCGACTCGACGGAGAGTCCCTGACTCACGATGGCGACAGCGTCGCCCGTCGCCCGGTCCAGTCCCGCGTTCCGCGCGACGTTGACCGAGCGGTCGGCCACCTCGACCAACACGTCGACGTCGTCCCTGTCACGGACCATCCCCGTCGTCCCGTCGGCGGACGGGCCGTTGACCACGATGGTCTCGGCGTCGGGCACCTCCTCGGCGAGTGCGTCCAGACTCCCGGCCAACTCCTCGCGGCCGTTCAGCGTCGGGACCACCACCGATAGCTCCATACGTCTCGATACCGCTCTGGAAGCGCTTAAAAGTCGCGGGCCGGAGCGCCCGTCTCGCGTAAAATACGGTGTCGAACGGCTGTTCGTGGGTAACTGCGTCGTACTCGGCAGATCAGAACCGCGTGCGGCCCTGAGAGTGCAAGCCGTGAGCGTGATTAGACGTGGGTGTTCCAGTAGGACACCGAGGCCAGTTTGTCGCCGAGTGGCGTCCCACCGATGGCAGTGTCGATAGAGCGGAACGAGGCGGCCAGTTCGTTCGGTATCTTGCGGTAGAACCCGTAGGGAAGCACCCAGTCGTGAGACTCCTCGGTGAGTTCCAGTCCCGCGCCGTCCAACAAGCGGTCTATCTCCCACCGAGAGTAGAGCCGCGACCCCATCGGGAGCGCCCAGTTGTACAGCGACCGCGTCGAGAAGCGGTTGAACGTGTCGAAAAACACCTGTTCTTTGGCGACCCGGCGCATCTCGGCCAGAAACGCCGCAGGCGTATCCGCGAGGTGGAAAAAGCGCATCGCCAGCACCGTATCGAAGTAGTCGTCGGGGAACGGGAGGCGGGCGGCGTCGCCGCGCATGAACTCGACGTGGTCGGCGACGTCGGCGGCCCTTGCTTTCTGGCGGCCCTGCTGAAGCATCGGCCCGGAGATGTCGAGGCCGGTGATGTCGGCCCCGCGTTCGGCCAACATCACGGTAAATCGGCCGGTGCCACAGGCGACTTCGAGAACCTTCTTGTCGTCGACGGGACCGATGGCGTCGAGCACCGCCCGTTTCTCTCGGCGGTCGATGAGACGGCCACCACGAGAGAACCGTTTGGCCTCGTACTCTTCGGCCACGGTGTCGGCCTGGTACCACTCCTGCCCTTTCACGCTACAATCGTCGCCGCCGGGGGGATAAAACGATACTGGAATCGGAGTTCAGTGTGGCCGTCACCGCCCGCGAGGTGGCAGTCACGGGCACCGAACTGTGTGCTCAGCCATCACTGCATCGACAGGACGGACCGGAGGACGGCGCGTCTGTATAAGGCCCCATTATACACATTTCACAATCCGTATTGTTTGGTCATACATATAGCCAAGTTTTACCAGTGTAGTTGGACCAGCGTTCAGTATGAGCACGACTACCACCGAAGACGTAACTGCCTCCCCGTTCAGCGAAGACGAGTTCCGCGAGCGCCTGCGCGAACTCCCACCCAGCGCGAAACTCGTCGCGAAAGTACTCGAAGACGACGCACCGCTCTCGCAGGGCCAACTCGCGGAGTCGTCGCTCCTGCCAGACCGGACAGTCCGATACGCCCTGAACCGGCTAGAAGAGTCCGAACTCGTCGGCTCTCGGTACAGTTTCACCGACGCCCGAAAGCAGGTCTACTTCCTCACCGCGTAACCGCCGACCCGCCGGAGTTTTCCTCGCGCGCGGTCACGCACTACCAGATGACGTGGACACGGCTCGACGTTCCAGTAGCGACGCGCGCCCCGACAGGCCAGACGGCCGCGTACCTCGGTGCCGGGCCGGACGCGCTGCTCGTCGACCCCGCCGGCCGGACCGATGCACTGAGCGACGCCGTCAGCGACGCCTCGGTCGGCCACGTCGCGGTCACGCACCACCACCCCGACCACGTGGGCGGGGTCGCCCACTATGCCCGCGAGACGGGGGCGACCGTCTGGGCGCGTCGCGGGCGCAAAGCGGCGTTCGAGGCTGCGACCGGTGTCGCTCCGGACCGAACCTTCGTCGAAGGGACGACGATACCGGCCGGCGACGGCGTCGACGTCGTGGACCTGCCGGGCCACGCGCCGGAACACGTCGGGTTCGCTACCCGATCGGGCGTCGTCAGTGGCGACGTCGCCGTCGCCGAGGGGAGCGTCGTCGTCGGCGCGCCCGAAGGGGACGTTCGGGCGTATCTGACCTCGCTCCGCCGCCTCCACGCCCGGAATCCGGCCCGGTTGTTCCCCGGGCACGGACCCACCATCGCGGACCCGCGACGGGCCTGCGCGCGACTGCTCCGCCACCGTCTGGACCGCGAGCGCCGCGTCCGGGCGGCCGTCGAGGCCGGTGTGACGACTGTAGGCGACGTGCTCGACCGCGCCTACGAGAAGGACCTGACCGGCGTCCGTGACCTCGCTCGGGCCACCGTCGTCGCCCATCTGGAGAAGTTGGCCGTCGAAGGGACGGTACGCTGGGACGGCCAGCGGGCACGGCCGGCCGACTGACGCCTTTTTGAGCGTCGACACCAACGGGGAACCATGGAGTCTCTCGAATCCGAACTCGAACGCGCCCGTGACCTCGACGTCGCGGCGCTCGCCGACGCCATCGAGACTATCGGGTTCGAGTGTACGCGCTGTGGGGCCTGCTGTAAGGCCGGCGAGACGGCCTGTGGCGACGGCGACAGCGACACGGCCGGGGAACCCGGACCACACACGGCGACCGTGTTCCCCGACGAGATACGACAGTTGCAGTCGGCGGGGGACTACGACTTCCGGGATATCGCCCGGCCGATGCCCTACGGCATCGAGGAGTCACCCGACGGGCCGCAAGGCGAGACGTTCGAGTGGGCGCTCCAGACCGACGACTGCGGCGACTGTACGTTCTACGCCGAGGACGACGACGGCGTGGGCGCGTGCACGGTCCACGAGGACCGACCGCTCATCTGCCGGACCTATCCGTTTAGCGTCGCGCTGGGTGGGACGAGCCAGCCGATGGGCGAGGCCGTCGACAGCGTCGCGCTGGAAGGCCAACGGGAAGCCGGTGACACCGACGACGAAGGAGGGATGGTTCGAGCGCACGAGTGTGAGGGGTTGGGGCGTGACATCTCGCGGGCGGACGCGGAGGAACTGGCCGCTGCGCTGAAAGAGCGGGCCATCAGAGAACTCGAAGAAGCCGTCGGCGTCCGCGACAACTACGAACCCACGGACGTGGACGGCGTTGTAGTCCACGACTCGGAAGGGCAGAAACGGCCCGACGGGACGCCGCTCGAGGACGCCTGAGGCCCCACGACACCCGAAAGAGAGAGAGACGACGCAGTCGCTGTGGGTCGGCGGTCGCGGAAGGGAGCCGTGACCTACACGTCCTCGTCGAGAATCTCGCCGACTGCGAAGTTCGATTTGACCTCGGTCACCTCTATCTTTACGCGCTCGCCGATGTCGGCGCCCGGGACGATGATGACGTAGCCGCGTTCGACGCGAGCGATGCCGTCGCCCTGCTTGCCGATGTCCTCGATTTCGACGTAGCGGGTCTCGCCCGGTTCGACCGGCGGCTGTGGCTGGTCCGGCGGCGTCTCCGTCTCGGTACTCTCGGCAGTCTCGTCGCTCTCGGCGTCCGCGGAGATAAGTGCGACTCGATACGTGCCACCGGCGTCGACGGCCCCCGTCTCGACTTCGCGGCGTGGCACTTCGACGACGTACCGGTCGCCGTCGTCGCTGACCTCAGCACTGAACAGACACAGGAGTTCGTCGGAGATTTCCAATGTAATAGACCTCCGTTCGGCATACTGACCGCCCACTATTAAAGAACTGCCGGACAGACGGAGATGCGTGGCTCGGTGCGTGTGTTTCCCCGACGTACCAACCGGGACGGTATCGACACTACAGCCGTCACTGTCGGCCGGACTTTAGCGCAAAAACCGCAAGACGGCGAGGCGTTAACCGACTGTACCAAACCCACTAAGGGTTCACCTACCGAACGAACGAGTGTAGCAATGAGCGCGACTGCACAGGCGGCCGACACCCCGCTCTCGGAGAAACAGCGACGTATCCTGGAGTACCTCCAATCGAACGCCGACGAACAGACGTACTTCAAGTCCCGCCTCATCGGTGACGAACTGGAACTCTCGGCGAAGGAAGTCGGGACGAACATGACGGCGATCGCCAGCGGCGACTACGACATCGACGTCGAGAAGTGGGGGTACTCCTCCTCGACGACGTGGATGGTCGAGGCCTGATTCCCGCCGGTTGCACCACCGTTTCTCGCCTCGCGTTCTCGGACTCGCGAGCGACCGCTACGGGTCGTAGCGGAACAGCGAGTCGGCCTCACTCGCCAGTTCGGCCGCGTCGCCGCCAAAGGAGTCCGCGTACCGAACGAGCAGTGTCAGAATCGTCTCCGGTTCGGTGATGGCGTACCCGTCCTCGCGTGAGAGGAGGCCCGCCGATTCGAGGTCGGCAGCGTAGTTGCTGATGGTCGGACGGGAGACGTCCAGCGCCGACGCCAGTTCGGAGGCGGTCACCGTCGGGTCCCGGAGCATGGTGACGAGCATCCCGCGGGGCGTCGCCCGCCGAAGGTAGCCCAGCGTCGTCTGCTCGAACTCGGTGAACTGGTCCGCCGGGAAGTACCGGCGGTAGTCGCCGTCCTTCTGCGAGGCGACGACGCCGTCGTTTTCGAGGCGGTGGAGGTGGTGTTGGGCCTCGCCCGTCCCCAGTTGCAGGTCGTCGCGAAGTTTCGAGAAGTGAGTGCCGGGGTGGGCGGAGACGTAGCCAGCGATGGCATCCGGCGCGTCGCTATCGCTCCCGTCGTCGGTAAAGCGGACGAAGGGGCTGGCGGCACCGAGGGCGGCGAAACGGCGGAGCGTCGCACGCTTGTCCTCGTCGACGCCGCCGTCCCGTGTCATAGTGGAGCAGAAGTGATTCTGCTACAAAACGTCTTCGGCTACGCTTATTCGTCGTCGCCCGTGGTGTCGTCGGGGCCACCGGCGATGTCCGTCTTCTCGCCGTCGATCTCCGCGTCCATCTGCTCGATCATCTCGTCGGCGCTGTCGAGGCCCGAATCCTCGCCGTGTTTTATCTTCTGGGCTTCCTGCTCCATGGCCTCGACGTCGACTTCGGCCTCCTCGTCTATCTGGCCGAGAATCTCCTCGATGTCGTCGAGTCCCAACATCTCGCGGGTCTCCTCGTCGAAGTCCAGCGCGTCGAGGACGTGGCCGTCCGCCTTGACGTCAGAGCCCGAGAGGTGCTTGCCGTAGCGGCCAACCAGCGACGTGAGTTCCTGCGGAAGCACGAACGTCGTCGACTCGGATTTGCCCATCTCGCCGAGCGTCTCCATCCCCTTGTCGATGACGGCGCGTTCGCCCATCGACTCGGCGGACTTCGCGCGCAGCACCGTCGAGATAGCGTCACCTTGCGCTTCCAGAATCTGGCTCTGTTTCTCACCTTGCGCGCGGATGATGTTGGACTGCTTGTCACCCTCCGCCGTCTCGATGGCGGAGCGGCGTTCACCCTGCGCTTCCAGAATCATAGCACGGCGTTTCCGCTCGGCGGAAGTCTGTTGCTCCATGGCCTGCTGGACGTCCTTCGAGGGGTTGACCTCGCGGACCTCCACGCTCTCGACCCGGACACCCCACTCGTCGGTGGGTTCGTCCAGTTCCTTCCGGATGCGGGCGTTGATCTCTTGGCGTTTGTTCAGCGTGTCGTCCAGTTCCATGTCGCCCAGCACGGCACGGAGCGTGGTCTGGGCGAGGTTCGAGACGGCGCGCTCGTAGTTGTCGACTTCGAGGAACGCCTTCTTCGGGTCCATCACCTTGATGTAGACGACGGCGTCGGCGGTCACCGGCGAGTTGTCACGGGTGATGGCCTCCTGTCGCGGCACGTCGAGCGTCTGGGTCCGCATGTCGAATCGGGTGACGTCCGAGACGAAGGGATAGATGAAGTGAATCCCCTGATCGAGGATGCCACGGTACGTCCCGAGGACGGTGTAAGCACCTTTCTGATACGGGCGGATGATGACGACGCTGGAGTACACCAGCGCGATGGCCAAGAGGAGGAAGATCACCGTGACGAAGCCGATGATCCCACCAATCTGTAGCGGCACTATCGCGGGGAACATAACGGTTGAGACTCCGGGACGCTGAAAGAAAAGCCTTCGGTGCGTCTGTCACATACTGACTGTTCGCACGGTCACGCCCGCTCGGATTCGGTGTCTCGCTCCGCCTCGCTCGCCCGGTCACGTTCCAGCGCTCTGTCGATGTCGTCGTCGGTCGCGTTCACCGCCTCGACGGTGATGACGTTCCCGCCGCCGGGGTCGACGACCATCACCTCGGTGCCGACCTCGATGACGCCGTCGACGCTTCGGGCCTGATAGTAGGGGTTGAAGCCGCCGTCCTCCAGTTTCACCTCGCCGGCACTCTTCGTGACTCGTTCGGTGACGGTGCCAAATTGGCCCTGCAGCGAACTCGAACTCAGGGTTTGGCCGCGGTCGCCGCCGGCGAAGTCCAGTTGCCGGTACCCCCAGAGGGTCGCCGCCGTCGTCGCGAGGACGACGACCGCGAGGATGATGGGCGCGAAGATGCCGAGACTCGCCGGGATGAACAGGCCGACGAGACCGGCAGTCAACAGCGCGATACCGAGGACGAAAAAGTGCGTCCCCGGTGCGAGCGCCTCCGCGACGACCAGTCCGGCCCCGGCGAGAAACAGCAACAGCGAGAGCGACATACTGAACAGTGGGTCGACCTGGGCGGGGGCGAGAGAGAGCGAGACCAGGGGAACTACCATACGCTATCGTAGGGCGGGCGCAGGATTAAGTGTCGGGGTCGCTCCGAGCGAAGAGCGCGTAACAGACGGCCGCACCGACCGCGACGACGGCGGTAATCGTCGCGAGCGTCGTCGGCGCGTAGACGGCCGACCCGACGACCATCTGTCCGAGGACGAGCGTCGAGAGGTACACCCCGAGTGCGACGAACAGGACGTTCTCCAGCGACGGCGATCCGGGCGTTACCTCGGCGTCCGGCGCGAGTGCGCCCGCGACGGAGCCCTCTGTCTCGCCCTCGACGTCGATGACGTCGGCCTCCGTCGCGAACTCGTACTCCTCGACGAAGCCGTCGTCCGATTCGGCGACCCGGTCGTCGTCAGACCCGTCAGCAGCCATGTGCGACGGTCTACGGACGACAGCTACAAAAAGGGACGGAGAGCGCGTTACTGAACGCGCGTGCCGAGCGGCGCGTCCTCGTGGGTGGTCAGCAGGTCGGCCTCCTCGCCCGCGGCGAGTACCATCCCGTTGGACTCGATGCCGAACAGTTCGGCCTTCTCCATGTTGGCGAGCAGGATGACCCGGGTGCCCGGCAACTCCTCGACATCGTGGAGCTTGGCGAGGCCGGCGACGACCTGTCGAACCTCGTGGCCGATGTCGACCTCGAGTTTGAGGAGTTTGTCCGCACCGTCGACCGGTTCGGCGCTGACGATCTCGCCGACGCGCATGTCGACCCCCTCGAAGTCCTCGAAGCCGATGCGCTCTTCGACGAGCGGTTCGAGGTCGGCGGCCGCAGCCTCGTCGTCCTCGCCCGCGTCGTCCGCGTCCTCACTCTCGTCGTCCTCGCTGGCTTCCTCGATGCGGGCCTGCAGTTCGTCGTTCAACTCCTCGATGTGGTCGTCCTCGACCTGTTCGAACAGTTCGTCGGGAGCGTCGAACTCGGCCGGCGGGGCCTCCAGCGCGGTGTCGAGCGAGACGTCCGCGACGGAGCCCTCCTCGCCCAACTGCCCCCAGAGGCGTTCGGCCTTGCCCGGCAGGACCGGTTGCATGACGACGGCGACGGCCTTCGTCAACTGCACGCAGTCGCGGATGACCTGCTGTGCGCGGTCGGGGTCGTCGTCCACGAGGTTCCACGGTTCGTTGCGCTGGATGTACTCGTTGCCGTAGTTCGAGAGGTCGATAGCCACGTCGGCGAGCGTCCGCACGTCGTAGTCGCGCACGGTGGCCGCGAAGTCGTCCAGCGCGTCCTCGATACGGTCGCGCACGTCGTCGCTGACGCTGACGTCGGGCGTGCCGTCGTAGTTGCGCTCGGCGAACAGCAGCGAGCGGTAGATGAAGTTGCCGACGTTGCCGACGAGTTCGCCGTTGACGCGCTCCTGGAAGCGGTCCCACGAGAAGTCCACGTCGGTCTCTAAGCCCGCGCCGGTGGCGATGTAGTACCGGAACAGGTCGGGGTGGAAGCCGGCGTCTAAGTACTCGTCTGCCCACACCGCGCGGTTCCGGGACGTCGAGAGCGCGTTGCCGTCGATGCCGACGAACCCGGTGGCGAGGATGGTTCGTGGCTCGTTGTAGCCCGCGCCCCGCAGCATGGCGGGCCAGAAGACGGCGTGATGCTGGATGATGTCGCGCCCGATGACGTGGATTATCTCCCCGCTGTCCTCGCTCCACTCGTCGTCCCACTGGGTGCCGTGCTGGGCCTCGCCGTCGACCTTCCAGACCAGCTCCCAGTCGTACGCCTCTTTGCCGACGCGCTCGGAGTACTGCTTCGTCGAGGCGACGTACTCGATGGGGGCGTCGACCCAGACGTACAGCACGAGGTCCTCGGGGTCGTCAGCGTCTTTGGCAGGATAATCGATGCCCCAGTCCATGTCCCGCGTGATACAGAGGTCCTGCAGTTCGCCCTCGATCCACTCGCGGGGCTGGTTCTGCGCGTTGTCCGTGCCCTCGACGCGGTCGAGGAAGCCCTGTAAGTACTCCTGGAAGTCCGCCAGACGGAGGAACTTGTGTTCGCGGGCGCGGTACTCGGCGGGGTTGCCGGTGATGGTGCTGACCGGGTCCTCGATTTCGCCGGGTTCGAGGTGGCGCTGACACCCCTCGTCGCACTCGTCGCCGCGGGCCTGTTCGCCGCAGTACGGACAGGTGCCCTCGACGAAGCGGTCGGGGAGCGGTTGGTCCTCCTCGGTGTCCCACGCGACCTGAATCTCCTTCTCGTGGACGTGGCCGTTGGCTATCCACGAGCGGACGAACTTCTGGGTGAGTTCGGTGTTGGTCTCGTCGTCCGTGTGGCCGTAGTTGTCGAACTCGACGTTGAACTGGGGGAACGTCTCGGCGTACGTCTCGTGATACTGCAGGGCGAACTCGCGGGGTTCGACGCCCTCCTCGGCGGCGTTGACGGCGACGGGCGTGCCGTGCATGTCCGACCCGCAGACGAAGGCGGTCTGCTGGCCGAGACGTCGCAGGGCGCGCGAGAGCGCGTCGCCGTCGACGTAGGTCCGCAGGTGACCGACGTGCAGGTCGCCGTTCGCGTACGGCAGCCCACAGGTCACCACCGCTGGCTGGTCCGTCGGGAACTCGTCGTGGCTCATACCTGTCGTGTACCGCCCGCGGGTCAAAAGGGGGTTGGTTTGGCGCGCCGGAACGGCCCGCCGAGTCAGCTAGTCACGCTGACGCCACCGAAACTCGCGAGGCCGGTGACCACGAGGTCCACCGCCTCGTGTTCCTCCGGCGACCGGGTCCGCTCGTCGGCGGCGGCCCCGAGAATCGGCAGGACGTCCATCCGGACGTTCCACTCCCGTGGGACGACGACTTCGACGCCGCCGAAGATGGCCGTGGCGTTGATTGTCGCCGTCTCGCCCTCGGGAATCGCGGCGTCGCGGAGGTCCAGTTCGGCGCCCCCGAAGATGGCCGTGAGGTCCGCGCCCCGGAACGCCTGCGAGGCCGACCGCTGTTCGCTCCCGCCAAAGACGGCGAGGCCAGTCACCGTCCCCGCCGTCGTCTCGCGCGCTCGGGTTCTGAACTGACCGAGCAAGAGAGACACGCCGAAGAGGACGACGACGAGCGGCCAGAACTGCCAAACGTCACCCCACACGAGGTAGCCGAGCGCGACCGCCTGCCACGCTCCGGCGAGGAGGACGACCACGAGAGGGCCCGTAACGTTGCGGAGTCCGCTCGTCACCAGCGCGTACAGGCCGACGAAGACGAACAGGGAGGGGACGAACCGCAGGAGGTTCACCGACGGGTAGAGGCCGGTGGTCTGGCCCAGCAGGACCGCCCCGACGAGGACGACGAGTACCCCGACGAGGGTCTGAGGGGAGGGGGTTCTGTACTCCATGCTAGAGATTCGACCCCGGAGGCGATAAAGGGAGAGTGACGGGTCGTGACACGGAACCGCGACACTCAGAGCAACGCGAGCGTCCCGCCGGCCAGCCCCAGCGTGACGAGCAGGCGGCCGGCGCTGCCGGCGAACGTCGCCGCACCGAAGCGGAGATAATCCTCCTCTAACACGGTGAAGGCGTAGATAGAGAGCGTATCGGGGAAAAACGGCACACACAGTGCCAGCGCGAGGCCGACGTAGCCGTAGCGCTGTGCGAGTTTGATGGTGTTCTTCTCCGACCACGCGATGATGTCGAACCGCGAGCGCTGAATCCACCGGACGAGCGGCCCGTACTCCTTGGCCTCCTGTCCGATGTGGAAGGCAAAGAGGCTCCCGACGGCCTTGCCGAACGCGCTGACGACGATGATGGCCGCGAGGTTCCCCGTCGTCGAGAAGCCGAGCCGGAGCGTCTCGGCCGGGACGAGGACCACCTCGCTCGGCAGTGGGAGCACGAAGGCGATGAGGAACGAGTAGACGGCGATTATGCCGAGCCCCGTCGGGCCGGTCGCGGTGCAGACGGCCCCCTCTAGAGGAGAAAGGGCAGAGCTTGTCGAACACTCGCCGACTAACGCAATCAGCATCGGAAGCGGGACTACCGAATCCACACTCGCCGATTACCCATACGGGGTCCTAAAGCTTGGTATGTGCGCTCCGGAGACATGGGTAGTGAGATTGCGACACCGATAGAAGGCGGTCCCGACGAGTGACACTCTCAGTACCAGTCTAAGTCCGCCACGAACGAGCGAAGCATCGACCGGGTGACGTGGGGCATACAGACGACCCGCATCTCGCCGGCGCCCGTCTTCGAGACGCGCCAGCCGCGCTCACGGAGTTCGTCGGTCATCGGCACCGAGAGGTCGGCGGCGACGAGGGGGAGTTCCACGTCGACGACGTCGTGGCCCCGGGCGCGCAACTGGTCGGCGAGCCAGCGAGCGTTCTCCATCGAGCGCTCGTACTGCTCGCGGTAGCCCACGGGCCACAGCGACTCCATCGCCGCGACGGCCGAGGCGACGCCGGCACCCGATCGCGTCCCCGTCAGCGTCAACTGACTCGTCGATTCGAGGTAAGGCGTCTCGACGGCCAACTCGTCCAGTAGTGCCTCGTCTCGGGCGAGCAACCCGCCGGCGGGCACCGCCGCCTGCCCGACCTTGTGTGGGTCGATTGTCATCGTGTCCACGTCGGCGTGCCCGAAGTGCCAGTCGTGGTCGGTAAACGGGAGGTAGAACCCGCCCCACGCGGCGTCGACGTGACACAGCGCATCGGCGTCGTGGGCCAACTCGGCGATAGTGGGGATGGCGTCGACGTAGCCGTACTCCGTCGACCCGGCGACCCCCACCACGCAGACGGTGTCCTCGTCTATCAGTTCGGCCATCGCCGCCAGATTCACGCGGTAGTCCTCGGCCGGTGCCGTCCGCAACTCCACGTCGAGGACGTCCGCGGCTTTGGTGAACGAAAAGTGCGCGTGGACGGGGGCAACGACGTTCGGGTCGTCGGTGTCGGCGCGGTTGCGGGCGATGCGAACGGCCTGAACGTTGGCCTCCGTCCCGCCGGAGGCGACGTAGCCTGACGGGTCGTCGAGTCCCGTTACCTCGCCGAGGTAGTCGACGGCCTCGGTTTCGAGTCCGGAGACCGTCTCGTAGGTGCCGGGGTCGCCGGGGTTGGTCGCGAGAAAGCGCTCGGCCGCGTCGCGGGCCGCGGGGTGTGGGACGGTACACATCGAAGAGAGGATCCGGTCGAACTCCTGTGGCTCGGCCCGCTGAAGCATTCTATCGGTAGGCATGGGGGCGAGCGATTTAGCCGTTTTGCTCGGCCGTGTCCCGCCTCCCCTGTCGCCCTACAGCCGACGGCGACGGACGAGTCGGGCCGCGACGCCGACGGGAACGGCCACCCACGCCACCAGCGCGCCGGCGACGGTCGGCGTCGAGAGGCCGGCCGCCGCCAGCACGCTCCCGAACCCGCCGGCGACGACGTCGACCTGTGCCAGCGCCAGCACGCGGAAGCAGTCGACGGGGTTGAGCAGGACCGCGGCGGCGACGGCCCGCCCGCCGAGGTCCAGCCCGGCGACGGCACCGAGCGCGACGAGGTCGTGCAACAGCGCCACCCAGAGCCAGACCGCCAGCGCGGCCCCGAGCGCATGGGTCTTCTCGGCGGCGACCGTCGACAGCAACACGGCGACCCCGAGCATCGCCCACGCGGTCAGAACGGCCGCAAGCGCGGTGGCCGCGTAGGTGCCGATGCCGGCGACGCCGACGTACCACAGCGTGAGCAGAGCGCCCGGGAGAAAGCCCAGCAGCATCGCACCGGCTAGCACGCCCGCACGGCCGAGGTAGACGCCCGCGACGACGCGAGCCTTCGACACCGGGAGCGCGAACAGCAGTTCGAGCGACCCCCGCTCGTGGGCGCCGACGACGGCGTCGTACCCCATCGCCAGCGCCGCGAGCGGGACCAGATAGACCCCGAGTTCGGCGATGGTCGCGACCACGGCGCCGAACCGGCCCGGCCCCACAGCAGTCGCCCCGAACTGGACCACCGCCCCGGAGAACAGGGCAAAGAGTAGCGCCACCCCGGCGGCCCAGCGGCTCCTGACGGCCAGTCGGTACTCGCGACTCGCGATGGCGAGGACGGGGCTGTCGGCCAGTCCGGCCCCCGAAACGGACCCGGCAGCGACCCCCGAGGCCGGTGCCGTGGCCACGCCGCCGTCCGCCGACGTGTCCGGGCCGTCCTCGGCGGGGGTCACGCGGTCTCACCGCCCGACTGGCCGCTGTCGTCGAGCGACGCCGGCGGCGCCGCGTCGACGGCCTCGTGAAAGGCCGCCTCCAGCCCCGGCTCGCGGACCGCGAACCGCTCGACGTCGTAGTCCGGCCCCAATCCGCAGACGAGGTCGTAGGCGGCGGCTGGCAGACAGTCGGCCTCGACGACCGTACCGGCCCGGGTGACCGACCCCGTCGCGCCCTGCCGCCGGAGATGACTGGCCGCGTCCTCGGCGGCCGTCAGGGTCGACAGCGTCAACCGGACGGTCACCGCGTCGCCGGCGGCACAGCGGAGCGACTCGACCGGCCCCGCGACTGCCACGTCGCCGTCGACGACGACGGCGGCGTCCGTACAGAGGCGCTCTATCTCCGAGAGCGCGTGGGAGGCGAAGACGATGGTCACGTCCGTCTCGTTCGAGAGGGATTCGATGACCTCGTGGAACGCCCGGATGCCCTCCGGGTCCAGCCCGGCGGTCGGCTCGTCGAGGACGAGTATCTCCGGGCGGCCGACCAGCGCCGTACCGAGTCCGAGCCGGCGGTTCATCCCGTTGGAGTAGCCGCCCACCCGCCGGTCGGCAGCGGTGGTTAGCCCAACCGTGTCCAGCACCCGTTCGACGTGGTGCTCGCGGCGCTCGGCCGGCGTCGACCGGACCCGCGCGTGAAAGCGGAGTATCTCCCGGCCGGTGAGGTTCGGTGGGAAGCCGGCGTCCTCCGGGAGATACCGGACCCGCCCGCGGACGGCCGTCTCGGTCGGGTCGCCGCCGGCGACCGTCACCTCGCCGGAATCGGGCCGGTTCAGCCCGGCCAGCAGTTTGAACAGCGTCGTCTTGCCGGCACCGTTGGTGCCGAACACGCCGAGGGTGGTGCCCCGGTCGACGGACAGCGAGAGCCCGTCGAGGGCCTGTACCTCCCCGTAGGCCTTCGATACGTCGTCGATGTCAATCACGCTCATAGTACGTCCTCCAGTTCTCGTGTGGCGGCTCGGTTAGCGGGCGGGCGTCGACGACCCCGGGCGACTCGACGACCGGGACCGACGACTGGGCCAGCCTGACGGCGTCAAAGGCCGGGCTGCTGGCGAACACCCGCGTCGCGGGCTGTCTCGCGGTCAGTTGCTGGACGGCGCCGGCGGGCTGGTACCGGGTGTCGCTGACGCCGTCGTCGTCGACGTCGGTCGGGGTCGCGCCCGACCAGTAGTTGCCCTGACTCTCGTTCCAGTACACCTGCTCGGACAGCACCGCCAGGACGGCCCGGTCGTTCCTGACGAAACTGTTGCCGTAGACGGTCTCTTCGGTGCTGCCGGCGGAGATGTGGACGCCCACGTCGTTGCCCACGACGAGGTTGTCCGCTATCTCGTTGCTGACGGAGTTGTAGACGAACAGCCCGTTCTCGTTGCCGACGAGGTGGTTCCCGCGTATCTCCGTCGCGTCGATGCTCTTGACGAGGATGCCGTGGCCGGACTGACCGGTGTTGTTGACCGCGACGTTGCCGACGATTTCGAGGTGCTTCGAGACCATCAGCGCGTAGCCCGCGTCGTTGTCGAAGGCGGTGTTGTTCCGCAGCACGCAGTCGTCGGAGTACATGTAGTGGACCCCGTAGCGGAGGTCCCACATCGTGTTGTTCGCCGCGACGACGTCTTTCGCCCAGTTGTAGTAGATGCCGTCCCGGACCGTCGTGATGTGGTTGCCCCGGACGACGACGTCCTCGGACTTCCATATCTGGACGCCGTTGCCTCGGGCGGTGAGTGGCGTCACCGCCTCGCGGCCGACGACGGTGTTGTCGAGGATGCGAGCGTCGCTGGCGTCGTTGAGCCAGATGCCGAAGGTCATCGCCGTCACGCGACTGTCCCGAACCGTCACCCCGCTTGCGTTGACGTAGATGGCGGCGTCGTTGTCGGCGGCGCTGTAGCCGCTGTTGCGCACCCAGAGGTCCCGCACGGTCACGCCGGACGCTTCGACGGCCAGCACCGTCCCCTCGCCACGGCCGTCTAGCAGCGCCGTGCCGGCACCGCTGCCCGCGAGCGTGACGTTCGGCGTGTCGACGACGACCGTCTCGTCGAACCGCCCGTCGAGGCGGACGGTCTCGCCCCGGTCGGCGGCGTCGACCGCGGCCTGCAGGCTCTCGTAGGTCTCCCCGTCGACCGTCGCCGTCCCGTCGGTCGTCGGCGCGGTGAACCCGTCGGTGTCGGGCACCTCGGGGTCGAACGCGAGGTCCCCGGCCGGCTGCTTGCTCCCGCTCGCGGCGACGGTGAGCACCGACAGGACCACCAGTACGGCCGTCGCGAGCGCGAAGGCCCGTTCGAGACGCTCCCGTGGCATCGTCAGCGGTCCCCCGTGTCGGCGTCGGTCGTCGGTCCGGTCGGCTCCTCGGCCCCGGTCCCCCGGTCGAGGAGTCGCTCGACGCGTCTACGGACCCGGCCCGGCAGTTCACGGACCGTCACCGGTTCGTCGCGGTAGAACAACGCCACGGCCAACAGGAAAACGGCGACCATCGCCATGTACGCGCCCGGCCCGAACCGGGAGACGCTGGTGATGTTGGCGACGCTGTAACGACCCCACAGCGGCGGCGTGAACCCGCTGACGCCCATCACGGGCGCGTCGGGGTCGAGCGTGTGGCCGGCCTGCCAGAGGCGGTACTGGATGTCCGCGACCAGCACGCCGAAGACGGCGACGGTACCGACGAACTGGTAGGTAAGCCCCCGCTTTAGCTTCTCGGTCGTGGGGGCGACGGCGACGAACACCGACAGCAGCGAGACGGCCACGAAGGCGACCGGCCCCAGCGACCACTCCGGCACGTCGATGGCCCGCTCCTGAACCGGGAAGTTCGGCTCGACGAACACCGGGTCGGGGTAGTAGAACCCGATGTAGTGGTTCAGCCGGGCCATCTCGGTGAAGTCGCCGGTGAGATGCGGGTAGGCGTAGAGCTGAACGTGCAACACCGTGTTGGGGTACTGGACCGCCTGGACGCTGATGCGCCACATCGGGAACGCCAGCGCGGCGACGAACAGCACCGCCGCTACGACCGGCAGGCCGCGCCGGACCTCACGAAAGTCGTCGAGGGTGGGTCGTTGCATGGCTAGTCACCTCCGTGATCGGGGTCGCTCACCCCTCGGTCGGTTCGACGAGCATCCTGCTGCGCATCTCCAGGTGCAGGGCGCTACAGAAGAACGTACAGTAGATCCAGTACACCCCGGGTTCGTCAGCGGTGAACGTGACCTCGCGCGTGTCCTGTGGCGCCACGGCGTAGTTGATGTCGTGTTCGGGGATGGCGACGCCGTGGATGATGTCCTGGATGCCCTCGATGTTGGTCGTCGTCAGGCGGACCTCGTCGCCCTCCTGAACGGTGAAGTCGGGGAGGCCGTACTCCGAGCGCTTGGTCGTCATCTTGACGTGGACGCTGTTCTCGCCGGTGCGTTCGACGCCGGAGGCTTCCTCGGTGATGTACGTCTCCTCGTAGTCCTCGGGGTCGTACACCTTCTTGGCGTCTATCTTGTCCTTGTGAGCGAAGACACAGTCGTGGGGTTCGGGGTAGGCCGGGTGGTCGGCGACCAGTTCCATCTCCTTTTCGCCCTGCCCGATGTGGATGAGCTGGTCGTTGTCGGGCATGATGGGGCCGACCGGGAGGAAGCGGTCCTTCGAGAGCTTGTTCAAGCTCACGAGCCACTCCCCGTCGGGGTCGGTCGTCATCGCCTCGAGCGCCTGAATGTGGCCGGGGTTGTAGTGGACGTCCTGGCGCTCGATGATCGGCTCCTCGGAGCCCTCCTCGGCCTCGACGGCCGCCTCGATGTCCCACTTGACCGCCTGAGAGTCGATGAACAGCGACGTGTAGGCGTGGCCGTTGCCGTCGAAGGTCGTATGCAGCGGCCCGAGGCCCACGCGGGGTCGGCCGACGACCGCGTCGGCGGGATCCTCGACCTCCGGCAGTTTGTTGAGGTCGATGATGGTGACCGTCGGCGAGAGCTTCCCGGCGACCATCGCGTAGTCGCCGTTCGGTTCGACCTCGACGCAGTGGGGGCTCTTCGGCGTCGGGATGTACTTCACTATCGGCCGGTCGCCCTGATTGAGCGGGCTCTCCTTCGTGCCGTCGACGATGGGGATGCCGTTGACCTCCTCGTAGTTGCCGTTCTCGACGGCCTGCTCGATGGCGGGGATGTCGAAGGCCTTCACGTCGTCGCGGTCGTCGCGGGTCATCCCCTGGATGGAGGTGGCCTCCTCGCTGTTGTACGCGGAGGCGATGACCCACCGCCCCTTCTTACCCGAGTCGTTGATGTCGAGGTTGCCGTCGACCTTGACCTGCCACTGGGTCTCCATCGACTCGGGGTCGACGGCGGCAAACAGCGCCGTGTAGCTATCGGGATCGTCGAGGTCGCGCCCGTCGTTCGGGAGCGGCGCGCGGAACTCCCCGTTGCCGAAGACGTACTTCGTGTCCGGCGACAGCACCGTACAGCCGTGGATGGCCTGCATGTTCGGGACGTCCGTGATGGCGTCCGTCTCGAAGTACGTCAGGTTCACCCGGGCGATGCGCCCGTTGGCCTTGTCGTTGACGTAGAGGTACTCGCCGTCGTAGTCGCCGTCGGTCTCCGAGAGGTTCGGGTGGTGGTTGTCACCCCACGAGTAGCCACCGCTGTCCTCGAGCAGTTGCTTCGTATCGTCGGTGTAGCCGTAGCCGCTCGCACAGTCGGTGTTGAACACCGGGATGCGGGTCAGTTCCCGCATCGAGGGGATACCGATGACCCGGAGTTCCCCGGAGTGACCGCCCGACCAGAAGCCGTAGTACTCGTCGTGTTCGCCGGGCGCGACGGAGTGGTCGACCCCGCCACCGCCGGACTCGGTCGCCTGCCCGCCACCGCCGCCGTTGAGGCTGGAACAGCCGGCGACGGCTCCCATCGCGCCGGCCGCCACGCCAGCCTTCACGAAGTCCCGGCGGTTGAGCGAGAGGCCGGGGAGGCCAAGCGAGACGCCCCCGTCATCGTCCGGCTCGGGCGCGTCGACGTCCGAGAGGACGCTGTCGAGGGCCTCCTCGTACTCGTCGACGACGTCCGTCGGGTCGCGGACCTCGGCAGTGTCGTCGTGCATAACTCACACCACCTTGATGGACCCGACCATCCCGTTCATCTCGTGAGGGATGCAGTAGTACTCGTAGGTACCGGTCGTCTCCAGCGTGACCTCGTAGCTCTCGCCCGCAGGGACGTTGCCGCCCTGACTCTCACCGTAGCCGTCTTTCGCCGCCTGCTCGGAGTCGAACTCGCCCGAAGCGAAGTAGTCGGCCCCGTCGGGAATCTTGTCCTCGTAGGCCGTCACCGTGTGCCCGATGCTGCCGACGTTCTCGAAGGTGATCGTCGTCCCGGCTTCGACCTGTATCTGCTTGGGTTCGTAGGCCAGTTCGTCGGTCATCTCCACGGTACTGGTCTGGGTCCACTCGTCGCCGCTGCCGCCGTCGCCGCTGCCGCCGTCGTCGCCGGTCGACTCCGTGGTGTCGGAGTCGCCGCCGCTGGACCCGCCGCCGGAAGAGCACCCGGCGAGCGACGCGCCGACGGCCGTCACCGCAAGTCCACGCACGAACGTTCTACGCGAAGTCATGGTAGCTCACACCACCACCTCCCGGCAGGAACCACATATAAGGAAAACCGCGTTCCCGAGCGTCGGGGCCGTCCCCGAACACGTTCGTTGCGGTCACCACCCCCCGACTTGCCACGCCGTCCAGAGACCGTCGGTCCCCTCGTCAGGAACGGACAGGTTCAAGCGCGCCCTGCCTGTACGCGGGTGTATGTACGACCGCGTCAAGGGTTTTCGCGACTTCTATCCCGAGGAGATGGCGGCGCGCCGGTGGGCCATGGACACCATCGAGGACGTGGCCAAGCGCTACGGCTTCCGGGAGATCGGGACGCCCGCGCTCGAACCGACGGAGATGTACACGGACAAGAGCGGCGAGGAGATCGTCGAGGAACTGTACAGCTTCGAAGACAAGGGCGGCCGCAGCGTCGCGCTGACGCCGGAACTCACCCCGACCGTCGCCCGGATGTTCGTCGAGAAGCAACAGGCCCTCTCGAAACCGGTCAAGTGGGTCTCGACACGCCCGTTCTGGCGCTACGAACAGGTCCAGCAGGGCCGCTTCCGCGAGTTCTACCAGACCAACGTCGACATCTTCGGCTCCTCTGACCCCGCCGCCGACGCCGAGGTGCTGGCCGTCGCCGTCGACATGCTCACCGACCTCGGTCTCACGGACGAGGACTTCCAGATTCGGGTCTCCCATCGCGACATCCTCGCCGGCCTGCTCGACTCCTTCGACGCCGAGGTGGACACCCGCGAGGCCATCCGCGCCGTCGACAAGCGCGCGAAAGTCGACCGCGAGGCGTACCTCGATGCGCTCGTCGAGGCCGGTCTGAGCTACGGGCAAGCGGACTCCTTCGACGAGATGCTTCAGGTCGAGGCCGACGAACTGGACTCGCTGGCCGACATCACCGGCTCCGAGGCCGTCGCCGAGGCCACCCAGAACCTCCGGGCCGTCCTCGACGCCGCGGCGGACTTCGGGGTGCGAGACCACCTCACGCTGTCGCTGACGACCGCTCGGGGACTGGACTACTACACGGGCGTCGTCTTCGAGTGCTTCGACTCGACGGGCGAGGTCTCCCGGTCGGTGTTCGGCGGCGGCCGCTACGACGACCTCATCGAAGGGTTCGGCGGCCAACCGACCCCAGCCGTCGGGTTCGCGCCGGGTCACGCGACGCTGCAACTCCTCTGTCAGCGGGCCGGTGTCTGGCCCGAGGAAGGACTGTCGACGGACTACTACGTCCTGCAGGTGGGCGAGACGCGGGCGACGGCCGCCCGGATCACGCGCGACCTGCGCGAGAAGGGCCACGTCGTCGAGACGGACGTCGCCGGCCGCTCGTTCGGCGCGCAGATGGGCTACGCCGACGAGATAAACGCCGAGACGGTGGTCATCGTCGGCGAACAGGACCTCGCGAACGACGAGGTGACGCTCAAAGAGATGGACGAAGGCGAACAGGTAGCCGTCCCCGTCGACGAGTTCCCCGGCGAGTACGACCGCCCCACCTTCCAGGACTTCGCGGACGAGTGAGCCACCGCACCAGCGAGCAACACCGTACTCCCCGTCGGAATCCGCGGACGTGCCCGTCGAACGCGAGGTCGGTGTCACCGACCTCGTCTAACGTGGCGGCGAAGCCGCCACGCGCCCCGGGATGCCGAACGGGATGTAAGAGACGCCCTCGCTGATGCTCTTGGCCTCCGCCGTGGATGGCCGTGACATACCCGTCGGACGACGCGAACCGCAAAAATCTGGTGTCCGTCGACGCTGCTGTCAGCGAACCGATTCGAGCAGGAGGCGCTGTTCGACCCGCTTGACCTCGTGCTGGACGTCGCGAACGGCGTCGATGTTCGCGGAGATGGAGGTGACGCCCTCGTCGACGAGGAACTGGACCATCTCCGGTTTCGAGGCGGCCTGCCCGCAGATGCTCGTGGCCACGTCGTAGTCGCGGCAGGTACCGATGACCTGTCCCATCAGGTCCAGCACGGCGGGGTGGAGTTCGTCGAAGCGGTCGGCGACGTTGCCGTTGTTGCGGTCGACGGCGAGCGTGTACTGGGTGAGGTCGTTCGTCCCGAAGGAGACGAAGTCGAGTCCCGTCTCACACAGGTCCTCGATGCACAGCGCGCTGGCGGGCGTCTCGACCATCACGCCCCAGTCGCGCTTCTCGGGGTCGATACCGACCTCCCGCATCAGCGACTTCGCACGGAGGACGTCCTCGGCGTCGGTGACCAGTGGCAGCATCAACTCGACGTTGTCGTAGCCGAGTTCGTAGAGGCGCTCGAACGCCCGGAGTTCGAGTTTGAACTCGCCGGGGCGGTCCAGCGAGCGCCGGATACCGCGGTAGCCGAGCATCGGGTTGTGCTCGCTGGGTTCGTCCTCGCCGCCCTGTAACTGCCGGAACTCGTCGGAGGGGGCATCGAGCGTGCGTACGCGTACCGGCCGCGGGTAGAACGCCTCGGCGACGCTCCGTACCCCTTCGACGATCTCCTCGATGTAGGCCCGTTCGCCGTGGTCCTCGACGTAGCGGGCCGGCGTCTTGTCCGTCGAGAGGATCATGTGCTCGATGCGGAGCAACCCGACGCCGTCGGCACCCGTCGCGGCGGCCCGCTCCGCGGCCTCCGGAATCGAGACGTTGACCTTCACCTCGGTACCGGTCATGGGCTTGACCGGCGAGTGTTGCTGGTCGACCTCGGGCGTGGCCAGTTCCGACTGCTCGTCGTCGGCCTCGTCTATCTCGGTCCCCTGTTCGACGGTCCCCATGTCGCCGTCGATGGTGACTATCTGGCCGTCTCGGAGTCGTTCGGTGGCGTCGTCGGCCCCGACGACGGCGGGGACGCCGAGTTCGCGGGAGACGATGGCCGCGTGGCTCGTCATCCCCCCTTGGTCCGTGACGATGCCGGCGGCGCGTTTCATCGCGGGCACCATGTCCGGCGTGGTCATCTCCGTGACGATGATGTCGCCCTCCTCGACCTTATCGAGGTTGTCCAGTTTCGTCACGATGCGGACCTCGCCGGTCACCTTTCCGGGGCTGGACCCGATACCGGATAGCCGCACGTCGTCGGACTGGCTCTGCATCGACCCGCCGTCGGCGACGCCGGTGCTCTCGGAACTCTCGCCGGACGTCCCGGCGTCGACGCCCTCGTCGATGGTCGTTATCGGCCGGGACTGGAGGACGTACACCTCGCCCTCGTAGATGGCCCACTCCACGTCCTGTGGGGTGCCGTAGTGGTCCTCGACGCGGTCGCCGACCTCGACGAGGCGGTGGATCTCCTCGGGCGAGAGGACGCGTTCGTTTCGCTTCTCCTCGGGAACCGACCGCTCGACCGTCTCGCCGTCCTCGCCGCGGACGCACATCACCTTCTTGTCGGCGACGGTGACCTCCTCTATCTCCTCGGTCGCGCGGTCGACGACGTAGTTGTCCGGCGAGACGGCGCCGGAGACGACCGCTTCGCCGAGGCCCCACGCGGCTTCGAGGATGGCCGTGTCCGCGCCGGTCGAGGGGTGACTCGTGAACATGACGCCGGACTTCTCGGCGTCGACCATCTGCTGGACGACGACGGCGATGTCCACCACGTCGTGGTCGAACCCCTGCTCGTTGCGGTAGTAGATCGCCCGCTGGGTGAACAGCGACGCCCAGCACTCCTTGACGCGCCGGAGGAGGTCCGCCCGGGAGACGTTGAGGTAGGTGTCCTGTTGGCCGGCAAAGGAGGCGTCGGGGAGGTCCTCGGCCGTCGCCGAGGACCGCACCGCCACGTCCTCGTCACCCATCTCGTCGTAGGCCGCGAGCAGGTCCTCCCGAACCGATTCCGGCGCGTCGGTTTCGAGGATGAGTTCCTGTGCTTGCTCGGCCGCCTCCGCGAGGGCGTGCGAGTCGTCACTGTCGACGTCGACCACCGAGAACAACTCGTCGTCGATACCGGTTGCTTCGATGAACGACCGGTACGTGTCGGCGGTGACGACGAACGCCGACGGGACGGGTAGTCCCGCCGCGGTCAGTTCTCCGAGAGACGCCGCCTTGCCGCCGACCCGCGCTAGGTCGTCGGCACCGATTTCGTCGAGCCACAATGTAGGCATTGACTCATGTGCTGGTTCATGAACGACTGTTATGGACTTTCCGGTGCCGGCATCAACCGGGGGTCGTTCACTCGAATCCGAGCGAACTACACTTCGAGAATCTCGTCGTCCACGTCGACCACAGGCACCGTCAGTGACCCGTCGAGCGTCGTTACGGCCCGCCCACCGACCCACACTTCGAGTCCGTCCGTGTCGACTTTTACCGTGCCCGGCCGGTCGAGAAAGTGCCCCTGTTCGACGACCACCTGTTCGACGGTACTGTCGATAGCACCGTACCGGCGGATGTACGCCCCGCAGGCCCCGGCGGCGGTGCCGGTCACCGGGTCCTCGGTGATACCCGCTCGCGGCGCGAACGCCCGTCCGTGGAGCGTCGACTGACCGCCGATAGTGTCGAACGTGAAGGCGTACACCCCCATCGCGTCGACCGATTCACAGAGCGACTCGATGGCCGACGGGTTCGGGTCGGCGCCGCTGAGATGCTGGAAGTAGTTGACCGGCACCAGTAGCCACGGGAACCCCGTGTCGCCGACGGCCAGTGGGAGGTCCGCGCCGACGTCCTGTAACGTCGCCACGTCGACGCCGAGAGCGTCGGCCACCTCGTCGAGCGCGCAGTCGACCTCACGAATGTCGGCCTCGCCTTGCTCCATCCACACCGTCCCGTCCGCCTTCGTCTCGACGTCGAGGACGCCGCGTTCGGTCGCCATCGTGTGTTGGCCGGCCTCGACGGCGCCGCGTTCGAAGAGGGCGGCGTGAGCCGCGATAGTCGCGTGCCCGCAGAGGTCGACCTCCTGTTCGGGCGTGAAATAGCGGAGTCGGCGGTCGGCGTCCTCGCTGTCGAGGACGAACGCCGTCTCGCTAGCGCCCAGTTCGCCGGCGATAGCCCGCATCTGGTCGTCGGTCAGTCCGTTCGCGTCCGGCACCACCCCGGCCGGGTTGCCCGCCATCGGTTCCGCGGCGAACGCGTCGACGAGCAAGGCCTGTCGCGTCTCCATGGCACCGTGTTGTGGGACCCCGCGGATAACAGTTCGTGCTACCCGACGCGATTACAGCCACGTCACATGGTAACAAACGACGAACGGTTAAGCGGTTCCTCCGCGAAGTGTAGATCGTATGACGATACTGGAACCGCTCGCGTTCGAAACCGAGTCGGACAGGCGCATCTACCAGTTCGTCGACCGACACGGCGCTCCCGCGCTGGACGAGGTGCGAGACGCCGTCGACGTCCCCGACGACGAGTTCGACGAGCGTCTCGACTACCTCCAAGACCGGGGGTACGTCGAACGGCAAGACGGGACGGTGGAACTCGGGGTGGACGCCGGGGCCGAGAGGGAGTACGAGACGCCGGACGTCACGTACGTCGTCCGGCCGGCCCGCGAGGAGGACTTCGAGTCGCTCGTCGACACGATCCGGACCGTCACCGACCGGCAGACGTACGTCATCGGCGAGAACCTCGTCGAGGAGTTACAGTACGAGAACACCGTCACGCGCCACAACACCGTCTGGTCGCGATTGTTCTTCGTGGCTACCGTCGACGACTACATCGTCGGGTGGTCACACCTCACCCTGCCACAGACGGAGAAACTGCAGGGGACCGCCGAACTGACGCTCGGCGTGCGCAGGGACTACCGCGGCTACGGTATCGGCGAGCGCCTGCTGAACCGGGCGCTGGACTGGGCGGAAGCCCACGGCTACTGGAAGGTGTACAACAGCCTCGCGCGCACCAACGGCAACGCCATCACGTTCCTCGAACGGCACGGCTGGGAGCGCGAGGCGGTCCGGAAGAAACACTACCTGCTCGGCGAGAAGCGCGTCGACGAGGTGATGCTGGCGTACACGTTCTGAAACCGTTAAGGCCGCCCGTCCACGCCCTCCTGTATGGGCGAGCTACCGGAGGAGTTCCCGTGTACCATCACCAACTGGGAGTACATCTACGGGTTGTGCCGCGACGTGGCCGACGACGTGAAGGCCGCCGACTTCGAGCCAGACGTAGTCGTCGCGCTCGCGCGTGGCGGCTGGTTCGCCGGCCGCTGTCTGTGTGACTTCCTCGGGCTGGACGACCTCGCGAGCCTGAAAGTCGAACACTACGTCGGCACCGCCCAGCAGGGCGACGAACCCGAAGTCCGGTACCCGCTTGCCGACGGCGCCGTCGAGGGCAAGGACGTCCTCGTCGTCGACGACATCGCCGACACCGGCCAGTCCATCGAGACGGCCGCCGAGTGCGTGCGCGACCGGAACCCAAACAGCGTGCGGACGGCGACGCTCCAGTTGCTCCAGACCAGTGAGCACGAACCGGCGTTCGTCGGCGAACGGTTAGACGAGTGGGCGTGGGTCGTCTACCCGTGGAACTTCGTCGAGGACATGATAGAACTCCTCGCCGGCGTCATGAGAAAGAGCGACCAGCAGGTCCACACCGAAGACGACGTACGCAGACTCCTCCGGAAGTACCACGACGTGAGCCACACCGAGATGGAGATAGCCCAGCCCGACCGGTTCGACGAGGTGATGGCCGAGATGGTGCGCCGGGACGTGGCCGTCGCTACCGACGACGGCTGGCGACTCAGCGACGGCTAAAACGGGCCGTTCTGCAACGGGAATCGGTCTCAGTGACGGCGGCGGCCGTCGTCACGCACGTACTCCAGCGCGGAGACGAGTTTCTCGGTGTCGACGCGGCCCTCCGACTCTTCGAGGCGCTCGCGTATCTTCGTCGGAGTCATGTTCAGTGTTACCATACGCCCCGGCCCGGCATAGTTCTTTCTCTTTCCCCAACACGTCTGCGCCAAACCGGTTTCAGGGGCTCTCGGAATCTTCCTCGACCGGGATACTGACCGACTCGCGGTCGTCTTCGTGTGCCATCTCGGCCAGCGTGTATCCGACCGCGTACCCCGTCGACCCACCGACGAGACCGCCGATACCGGCCCCGACCGGCCCGCCGCCGGCACCGACCACCGCGCCGAGGAACCCGCCGACCGTCGCCGACCGTTCGGCCGCCCGCTCCGGGTCGTCAGTCGCACAGGTGTCGTGAGACATACGCGGCCGTTCGGCCGGGACGACCGAAATAGTTTCGTGCCCAACAGTTTCTTCGGACCGCCTCGCGTCTAGGTCAGTATGTCACGGACTGCCGTCGTCGCCGGCGTCGGCCCCGGCCTCGGCGCATCGCTCGCCCGTCGGTTCGTCGCAGAGGACTGCCGCGTCGGCCTGTTCGCACGCTCTGAGGACTACGTCACCGACCTCGCCGACGACATCGGGGAGCGAGCCATCGCCGTCCCGACGGACGTCACGGACCCCGAGGCCGTCGCCGAAGGGTTCGAGCGCGTTCGGGAGGCGTTTGGCCCCGTCGACGTCCTCGTCAACCACGCCAGCGGCGGCGCGTGGAAGGGCCTGCAAGACATCTCCGACGACGAGTTCGCCCACGCACTCGACGTGGGGCCGACGGGCGGCCTCCACTGTTCGCGGGAGGCCGTCGCCGACATGCTCGACACCGACGGCGGGACGGTCATCTTCACCGGCGCGACCTCCGCGGTCCGCGGCCGCGGGGGTGCCATCGGCTTCAGCGCCGCGAAGTTCGCCGTCCGCGGGATGGCCGAGTCGATGGCCCGCGAACTCGGCCCGGAGGGTATCCACGTCGCACACGTCGTCGTCGACGGCCAGATTCTCGGCCCGGACGCCCCCGCCGCCGACCGCGACGCCGAGGAGTACCTCGACCCCGACGAGATAGCGGCGTCGTACTGGCATCTGGTCGAGCAGGACCGCTCGGCGTGGACGCTCGAACTCGACTTGCGGCCCCACGTCGAGTCGTTCTAGTCGTCGCTGGGCCGTTCGACGGTCCGCTCCTCGTGGAGTTCTATCCACTCCCGGAGTGGCTGTCGGATGCCGTCGACAGTGATGGTCACGTCGCCGTCGAACCGCCACCGCGCGCGCGGTGCGTCGTCGCCGAAGCGTATCGGCACGTCCACCTCCAGATTCTCGACTGACACCGCAAGCGTGTCCTCCCGGTCGACCGTCTCGTCGAGGAGGCGCTCTACCGCCGCACGGAGTTCCTCGAAGTCGGGTTCGGGAACTCCCGCTGACTCGCTCATATCACCGTGTTCACGCCCCCGCCTATTTCGTGTTTCCCCGGCCTCGGGGGTGCCACCCAACAGGCATACCTGCCCGGCCCCTCCCGGAGCCAACGACGGAGTTTCCGACGCCGTACCACATCGGCGGCCGCTACTACGTCGAGGACATCGCCGTCGGTCGGTACCCCGACGGGGAGACGGTCCGGGACTGTGCTGGCTGTCAGGGCTACGTCTACGACGGCCCGTGGCACGTCGTCACCCGCGTGGCTCCGACCGGTCACGTAGCGGAACCCGCGGAGTCTTACCGACCCAGCCGATAGTGACCCCATGGAGCAGCGCACGGGTCGGTTCCGGGTCTATCGGGTCGTCGAGTCCGTCCCGCACAGCAACTTCTTCGATACTGACGCCACGCGCCTGTACACGGTGTACCAGTCGGGCTACGGCGAGCGGCAGGCACGCATCGACTCGCTGCGGACTGGCGACCTCGTCGAAGCGACGCTGGCCGGCAACCCGGACGACTCCGAGGAGGCGTGGTCCATCCAGTCCGTAGAGCGGGTCGGTGGCGTCCGGATGTCCTTCGCCGTCGACGCCGAGATGCCCGCCCTCGCCGAAGAACTCTGGTCCGAGGGACAGCGCCACCCGAGCAGTATCGTCATCGAAGAAGACGGGACGCCGGTCGCGGAACTGCACGTCCAACCCCGCGACCCGCTCCCCGGTGGGTCGTTCGTCCCGAGCGTCCTCACCGGCCTCGTCCCGATGGAGGGGACGCTCTCGGTCCTCCCGTCTATCGGTGGCCCCGCGACCCACGCCCTCTTTCTGGACCCCGACCCACCCGACGCCGACCGCTACTCGCGCCCGTTCGGCGTCGTCGTCCTGTTCGGCGAGGACGCCGACGCGGTGCTGACAGAGTGGCACGACCGCTACGACGTCGACCCCGAGAGCGATTCGCGGCCGACGTACGACCCGTACGGCATCTGAGCGCAGTCACAGCGAGATGGCGATCGGGACCGGGACGAAACACAGCAGGCCGAGGACGAGCGTCAGCACGCCGATGGCCTGCCGCTTCGGCCCGACGGCCGTCTCGTCAAGCGGCGTCACCGAGCCGACGCGGCCGAAGACCAGCGTCAGCACGCCCCAAAAGCCCCACAGCGCCGCCGCGTCGCCGTTCTCGAAGACGAACAGGTAGCCCGCCAGTCCGAACAGCACCACCGGCACGGCCGTCTGGACGGCCGACATCCGCTCGCCGAGCAGCGACCGGGTGACGTGTGCGCCGTCGAGTTGCCCGACCGGGAGCAGGTTCAGGAACGTGACGAACGCGCCGACCCACGCCCCGATGACGACGGGGTTCGGGATGACCGCGGGGTTCGAGTAGACGACCTGTTCGCCCATGAGCGCCGCGATACCGCGAATCAACAGCGGGTAGCCGAGTTCTATCTGGGTTGCGACGCCGCCGGTGACCCGAATCGGGTCCATCGTCACGCCGACGGCCGTGACCACGACTGTGGCGGCGAGACCGGCGAGCGGTCCGGCGACGCCGATGTCGAACAGCGCGTCCCTGTCCGGCATGTTGTCGTTCATCCGGATGACGGCGCCGAGCGTCCCGATGACGTTGAACGGCAACGGGATGAAGTACGGCAGACTGGCCTGCACCTCGTGGTACCGGGAGAGCGCGTAGTGGCCGAACTCGTGGACGGCGAGAATGCCAAGCACCGCGGCCGCGAACGGCCACGCCTGCACGATGACGGTCGGGTCGTCGGCGAGAGAGAGCCCGTACCACCGGCTCCCCGCGTACAGCGTCGAGAGCAGCGTCGCCACCGCCAGCACGACGTTCAGCCACGGGACGCCGTCGACCCCCAGCGACCGCTCGCTCGCCACGAGGACGTGTTCGCCCGTCTCGCGCTGGAGTCGGACGCGGTAGCCGCGCTTGCGGAACGTCGGACCCACCCGACGGAGTACCTGCTCGGACTCGGTCTGTGGCTCGCCGTAGTAGCGCACGCCGTCCTCCGCGTCGGGGTCTATCTCGTAGACGCGAAAGGCGTCGGCCAGTCGCTCGGGGTCCGGAAGCTCCGTCGGCGACGACTGCTGTGCCATTGTACACAGTAGGGACTCGACCCGTTTGAACCTGTTTGCCAGCCGGACGGATGCGAACGGACGGCCGGCGCGCCAGTTAGTCCGCCAGTGCTTCCTCGGACCCGCTGACCGCGTTGGGGTCTCGAATCCAGAGGTCGCCGAACACGTCGTCCTGCTGGAGGACGACCTGTCCACGGTGGGCCAGAAACAGCAGGCCGAGGAACGTCTCGACGCGCGACCCGCCCGCGTGTTCGACCTCCTTGTACAGCACCTCGTCGCGGCCCTGGTCGTACTGCTCGCGGACCGCCGCGTACACGTCGTCGATGATGTCGTCTATCTGCTCGGCGTGGGCGGTGCCGGTCACGTCGGCGGCCGACGGCTCGTCGTCCATCCGCATGTCGTCGGCGCTCCGGTAGTCCAGTTCCTGGGTCCCGCGCTGGAACCCGCTGGGCGATCCGCTGGTGTCGTACTCGCGGGACTCCTTCCACCACGAGTCCCGCTCGGCGTCCCGCAGGTCCCGGACGAGTTCGTCGAGCGTCTGGGGCATCCCGCGGGCCCGGCGGCGTTCGAGTCGCCGGTCCATCTCCGACTCCAGCGCCGAGAACGGGTCCGGTTCCTCGATGGGAGCGTCCTCGGTCATCGCCTGCTCCCACGGCTCCGCCGGCGGGTCCTCCGGCTCGTCCTCGCCGAGCATCGCGTCGCTTTTCATCCGAACGAGGACGGAGGCGTAGAACAGCGCCCGCCCGCCGGTTCGCAGGTCACTCTCGTCGATACGGGCGAGGAACTTGTCGGTGACCTCCACCACGTCGATGTCCCACGGGTCGATTTCGCCGTCGTCGGCCAGTTGGACGAGCACCTCGACGGGTTCGGCGGCGTCGTCGCCGTCATCGTCGCCGTCCGAATCGCCCGCCTCGTTCAGTAACTCGATGTCCTCCGGCGGGTCCGCCGTCTCTTCGGGGTCGTCCGATCCGTCCCCGAACAGCGACGACCCCGAGTCGCCGGGTCGTTCGCGGTCTTGCGGGTCGGTCCCCTCCCCGCGCGACTGTTTCGAGCCGCCACGCGGCTCGCGGTCTTCGTGACCCGTGATGTCCAGCGGGATGTCGTCGTCAGTCATGGCAGTACACCGCCTCGATCGCGGGTCTCACCGCTCGCGTTTCCGAGGGCCCTCCCTCGCTAGTCATCGCTCACCACCGCCTCGCTCGCGGGTCACTTCGTTCACCGCTCGCGCTTCCGAGGGCCCTCCCTCGCGTTGCTCGGTCGGCCCCTCGCTAGTCATCCGCCACCGCCTCCTCCTCCTCCTCGTCCGGCCCCTCACCTGAGAGGTCGATACCGGTCACGGCGCTCACGTTGTCGCCCTGCATCATCACGCCGATGGCCCGTTCCGAGCGTTCCAGCAGGGCCGAGCGGTGCGAGACGACGACGAACTGGGCGTCGCCGGCGAGTTCGTCGACCATCTCGCCGACGAGGTCGGCGTTGGCCGCATCGAGGAAGGCGTCCACCTCGTCCAGCGCGTAGAACGGCGCGGGGTTGTGCCGCTGGATGGCGAAGATAAAGGCCAGCGCCGTCAGGGACTTCTCGCCGCCCGACATCGCCGCCAGCCGCTGGATGGGCTTGTCGCCGGGTTGGGCCTTCATCGTCAGGCCGCCCTCGAATGGGTCGTCTTCGTTCTCCAGATGGAGGTGCCCGGTCCCGCTGGAGAGGCGCTCGAAGATGTCCTGGAACTGGTCGTTTATCTCGTCGAACGACTCCATGAACGTCTCCTTCTTGCGGGCCTCGTAGGTGTCGATGCGGTCCCGGATGCCCTCGGCCTCCTCGACTAACGTCTCCTTCTGGTCCTCTAAGTCCGCGAGATCGTCGGCCACGCGGTCGTACTCCTCGATGGCGCGCATGTTGACCGGTTCCAGCGCCTCCATCTCGCCGGTGAGCCGTTCGATTTCGGCCTCGACGGTGTCGTGGTCGGGGACGTCCTCGGGGTCGTAGTCGTCGACCTGCGCCTCGAGTTCGTCTATCTCCCACTCCAGCCGTTCGCGTTCCTCCGTCTCGTCCTCTAGGTCACGTTCGACGTCGGTGACCTTCGACTGCTGTTCGTCGCGGGCCTCCTTCGCGTCCTGGAGGTCCTCACGCAGGTCCTCGCGCTCGCCTTTCAGGTCGGCGAGTTCGTCCTCTAAGTCCGCGACTTCCTGCTCTTTCTCGGCTTTCAGTTCCCGCTTCGCCTCGACCTGTGCTTCCAGGTCGGCGATGCGCTCTTCCTTCTCGGCCTTGCGGTTCTGGGCGGTCTCGATGTCGTCGTGGAGGTCCTCGATGGCGTCCTCGGCGTACTGCTTCTCCAGTTGGAGTTCGTTGAGCTGGGCGTCGAGGTCGTCGAGGCGGTCCTCCAGCGTGTCTATCTCGCTCTCGATGGCCTCGCGTTCGTCGGTGAGGTCGGGCAGGTCCGAATCCTGTACCTCGGCCTCTAGCTCCTCGATGTCGGCCTCGATATCGGTGATCGCCTCGTTCTTGGCCTCGATGTCGGCCTCCAGTTCGTCCATCTCGTCGGCGACCGACTCGCGGTCGGCAGCGATGTCTTCGAGGGCAGATTCGAGCGTCTCGATTCGCTCGCGAGTCTCTTCGAGTTGGGTCTCCTTGCGCTCGATGCTCGTCTCGATGTCCCGGACCTGTTCGGTCGCGTCGGATTCACGGTCGCGGGCGTCGTCGAGTCGGTCCTCGACGTCCCGCAAGTCGTCGCGCACGTCCGCGCGTTCGTCCTCCAGTTCGTTGATGCGCTTGGCGACGCGTTCGAGTTTCCCGGCGCCGCCGGAGAACGAATACCGGGTCCCCGAGGAGGACCCGCCGGTCATGGCGCCCGATTTCTCGACGAGGTCGCCGTCCAGCGTCACCATGCGGTACTCGCCCATCAGGTCGCGGGCGGTGTCCATGCTGTCGACGACCACGGTGTCGCCCAGCACGTACGAGAAGATGCCCGCGTACTCGGGGTCGAAGTCCACGAGGTTGTACGCGAAGTCGACCACGCCGTCGGCGCTGGGCAGCGACGGGAGCGAGCGGTTCTGCATCTGCGTGATGGGCAGGAACGTCGCCCGCCCGGCGTTGCGCGCCTTGAGGTACTCGATGCAGGACTGCCCGACGCCGTCGTCGTCCACGACGACGTGGGCGAGTCGCCCGCCGGCGGCCGTCTCACAGGCCGTCGCGTACTCGGGGTCGACGCCACCCAACTGCCCGACGGTGCCGTGGACGCCGCTTCGATCGGCGTTCAGGATGGCCGTCACCGCTCGGCCGTACGAGGAGTCCCCGTCCTCGCCGGCCTTCGCTTCGAGTTGAGCGTACTCCTGCTGTTTGGCGCTGATCTCGTCTTCGAGGTCGTCTAAGTCCGACTGGAGTTCCCGCTTCTCGGCACGCAGGTCGTCGACCACCTCACCGATGGTGGCCTTGTTCTTCTCGGCTTTCTCCAGTTCCGTCTCTAAGTCCTCGATGTCGGCTTCGAGGTCGGGAATCTCCGCCTCGGCCTCCTCGATGGCGGCCCGCTTCTCGTCTTCCTCGTTGGAGCGGCGGCGGGCCTCGTCCAGCAAGCGGTCCTGCTCTCGCTGGAGGTCGTTCCGTTCGCTCTTCAGTTGCTCTAGCGTGTCGCGTTTCGCTTCGAGTTCGTCCTTTATCTCCTCGAACTCCTCGCCGATGTCGTCGATGCGCTGCTGGACGTCGGCGAGCGAGGCCTCCTTCTCGGCGATCTCGGCCTTGACGTTCGACTTCTCGACTTTCGTCTCGCGGACGTCCGACTCGAGGTCGTCGATGGTTTCCTGCTTGCGGTCTATCTGGACGAACGCCTGTCTGCGCTCGTTCTCGGCGTCCTCGACGGCCTCCTCTGCGGTCGCTATCTTGTCTTCCAGCCGCGAGATGTCGCCCTTGATCTCCTCGATGTCGCGCTTGATCGCGAGTTGTTCGTCCTCGCCTTTGCGCTCTATCTCCTGATTGAGTTCGTGGAGTTCGTCTTCGAGGCGAACGACCTTCCCCTGTCGCGAGTCCAGTTCTGCCTGAAGCTCCGCGAGTTCGGCCTCCAACTCGGCGATGCGGTCCTCGACGGCGTCGAGTTCCTCGCGCTTGTCTTCGAGTTCTGCGGCCTTGCGGTACCCCTCGTACTCCTCCTTTTCTTCGCGGAGCGACTGGTACTCCAGTGCCGTCTCGCGTTCGTCCTCCAGTTGGTCGAGACGGGTCTGTTTCTCCTCGATTCGCAGTTCCGCCTCGTCGATGCGCTCTTCGACGACGTCCAGTTCCTCGAAGGCGTCGGCCTTCTTCTGGTCGAACTGGGCGACGCCGGCTATCTCGTCGATAATCTCTCGACGAGACCCGGGCGTCATGTTGATTATCTCGGTGACGTCGCCCTGCATCACGACGTTGTACCCTTCGGGCGTGACGCCCGCTTGGGCGAGCAAGTCCTGAATGTCCGAGAGGTTGACCGAGCGGCCGTTGATGTAGTAGTACGAGTAGTAGTTGTCCTCGGTCTCTTTCACCCGGCGCTTGATCGAGATCTCGTCGACGTCACCGACGTCTTCGGTGCCGGCGGCGTTGACGACCTGTGCGCGTTCGAGGGTCCGGTCCTCGTTGGCGAGGATGACCTCGACGCTGGCCTGCCGGTCGCCAGAGACGTCGACGTCCTCGTCCGCGTGGCCGGGGTTGTAGATGAGGTCGGTGAGTTTCTCGGCGCGGATGCCCGAGGTGCGGGCGAGTCCGAGCGCAAAGAGGACGGCGTCGATGATGTTCGACTTCCCGGAGCCGTTCGGGCCGCTGATGGTAGTGAAATCTTCGTAGAACGGGATGCGAGTCTTCCGCCCGAAGCTCTTGAAGTTGTCGAGGACGAGCTCTTTGATATGCATGCGGTAGTTGGCCGTCTCCTACGCGACGATGATGTCGGACCCGGAGTCCTCCTCGGACTCCGACTCGGACGCGGCCTCGGCCTCCTTGTCGGTGTCGTCGGTGGCCTCCGTGTTAGGTGTGTCGGCCTCCGGCGTCAGAATCTCCTCCTCGTTGGTCGTGGTCTCCTCGGACGCTACGGCTTCGTTCCGGGCGCTGCCGTTGTGGGCGTCAGCCCCGAAGCCGCTGTCCTCGTCGACTGTGTTCTCCAGTTCGCGGAGGCGGACCTTACACTCGACGAGTTCGTCGGTCAGCCCCTCGACCGAAGCCTGCAGTTCCTGAACCTGCTCTTCTAGTTCCTCGACGCGGTTGCCGCACATATCACAATCCCAGCCACGCTATCGTCATAAACTTACGTCAGACATTGGCAGTGGATCTGATACGTCGGACCGAACGCCCAACGCTGCCGTAGGGCCCTCGGTAGCGGTGTCGACGGGGGACTGTCGCCTCGGTCGGAGTCCAATGTTCGAACGGCTGATAGTGACCGACGAGAGAGGTGGCCGCGGAGACAGTTGCTCGAATCGGCCCGTCGCCCGAGCGGTGCGCGGCCCGTCCGCGACGCCGTCCGGTCGAACCCCCTATCGTTATATGTAGCTCAGTCTAAACTTCACGTTGGGCTACCATGGTATCAGTTAGCGAATTACAAGAGATGTACGTCGACATGGTGACGGCCCGCCATTACGAAGAGCGGTTGCAGGAGGAGTATCTGGAGGGGAAACAGCCAGCGTTCGACATCTCGGCCGGACCGATTCCCGGCGAGTTACACCTCGCCGCCGGTCACGAGGCGGCGGCCGCCGGCGTCTGTCAACACCTTCGGGACGACGACGCGGTGACGGCGACGCACAGACCGCACCACGTCGCCATCGCGAAGGGCGTCGACCTAGAGCGGATGACCGCCGAGATATTCGGCCGCGAGACGGGCCTCGGCAAGGGGAAGGGCGGCCACATGCACCTGTTCGACCCCGACGTCAACTTCGCGTGTAGTGGCATCATCGCGGAGGGGTGCCCACCGGCGGCCGGTGCGGGACTCGCCGCGAAGAAACGCAACACCGACAGCGTCGCCGTCGCCTACCTCGGCGAGGGGGCCATCGACCAGGGGGCGTTCCTGGAGTCGCTGAACTTCGCGGCGGTCCACGACCTGCCGGTCGTCTTCGTCATCGAGGACAATGACTGGGCCATCAGCATGCCCAAGGACCGCGTCACGGACGTCGAGAACGGAGCCCAGCGGGCCGGTGGGTTCGACATGCCGGGCGTCCGCGTCGACCACGACGACGCCGTCGCTATCTACGACGCCGCAAAAGAGGCCATCGGCCGCGCCCGCGACCGGAACGGGCCGACGCTCATCGAGGTGCAGGTCCACCGGCGGATGGGCCACTTCATGGGCGACCCCGAGAGCTACCGCCCGGAGGAAGACCAAGAGGCGGCCGCCGAGCGAGACAGCATCGCCCGACTGGAAGCCGACCTGCAGGCACACGGCGTCGACGAGGAGGCGATAGCGGAGATGCGGGACGACGCGCACGAACGCGTCGAGGACGCCATCGAGTTCGCGAAAGACCAGCCGGAACCGGACCCGAGCGCGGCACACGAAGATATGTTCGTCAATCCACCGAGCGGCGTGACAGACACGGAACCGGAGTACGACCTCGCGGGGGGTGACGACTGATGGCACAGAAAGAACACTCGAAGGTAATCGAACGCGAACTGACCATGAGCAGGGCGATGGTCGAGGCCATCGCCCACGAGATGCGCGAGAACGAGGAGGTGTTCTACATGGGCGAGGACGTCGCCGACTACGGCGGCATCTTCGACTCCACGCAGGGCCTCTTAGACGAGTTCGGCTACGACCGCATCATGGACGTCCCCATCAGCGAGACGGCCTACCTCGGCGCGGCCGTCGGCGCCGCACAGGAGGGGATGCGGCCCATCGCCGAACTGATGTTCGTCGACTTCTTCGGCGTCGCGATGGACCAGATATACAACCAGATGGCGAAGAACACGTACATGAGCGGCGGCAACGTGAGCGTTCCGCTCGTGTTGACGGCCGCCGTCGGCGGCACCTACAACGACGCCGCCCAGCACTCCCAGACGCTGTACGGGACCTTCGCGCACGTGCCCGGGCTGAAGGTCGTCGTGCCGTCGACGGCCTACGACGCGAAGGGCCTGATGCACAACGCCATCCGGGACGACGACCCGGTGATGTACATGTTCCACAAGCGCCTGATGGGCATCGGGTGGCTCCCGGCCCCCGACGGGCCGAAGACCCCCGTCCCCGAGGAGGACTACACCATCCCCTTCGGGAGTGCCGACGTGAAACGCGAGGGCGACGACGTGACCATCGTCACCCTCGGCCTGCACGTCCACCGGGCGCTGGAGGCGGCCGAGTCGCTGGCCGACGACGGCGTCAGTGCGGAGGTGGTCGACCTGCGGTCGCTGGTCCCACTCGACACCGACACCGTCGTCGAGTCCGTCGAGAAGACCGGGAACCTCGTGGTCGTCGACGAGGACTACCGCTCGTTCGGCGTGACCGGCGAAATCGTCGCCAGCGTCGCCGAGGAGAACCTCGGTGCGCTGGACAACGTCGAGCGTCTCGCCATCCCGGACGTGCCGATTCCGTACTCGCGGCCGCTGGAGAACGAAGTCGTCCCCGACGTGGACGATATCGAAGCGGCGGTCGAACGGACCCAGTGACCGATGAGCGGGGACCCAGACCGGGTCGAAGTGACGGTCGGGGAGTGGCCCGACGACGCCGACAGCGACGAGGGCGTCGTCGTCAACTGGTTCACGCGGGAGGGTGCGAGCGTCACCGAAGGCGATAGCCTGTGTGAGGTGCAGATAGAGAAGGTGAGTCTCGACGTTCTCGCGCCAGCCGACGGCACACTCGTCGAAGTCGTCTGCGGCGAGGACGACGAGTTCGCACGCGGGGACACGCTCGCGTGGGTGGAGCCGGCATGAGCGACGACGAAGCCGCGGAACGGACCGTCCGCGAGAAACGGTCGCTGAGTCCGATGCGCAAGACCATCGCCAGTCGGTTACAGGAGAGCTATCGGGAGGCCGTCCACGTGACCGTCAATCGCAGTGTCGACGCGGAGGGGCTGTTGAGCGCCGTCGCCGCCGCAGACCCGACCGAGGACGGCGTCAGCCCCTCGATGGTCGACGTGCTCCTCTGTGCGCTCTCGGACACGCTCGACGAACACCCCGCGTTCAACGCCACGTTCGAGGACGAGACGCACGTGCTGTACGAGGAACACAACGTCGGCGTCGCCGTGGCCATCGACGACGGCCTCGTCACGCCCGTCGTCGCCGACGTCGGGTCGAAGTCGCTGGGCGAACTCGCGAGCGAGCGTCGCGAGTTGACCGAGCGCGTCGGAGACGGCGACTACACGATGAGCACGTTCCGCGGCGGGACGTTCACGGTGTCGAACCTCGGGCCACTCGGGGTCGACTCGTTCGACCCCATCATCAACCCGCCCGAAATCGCCATCCTCGGCGTCGGGCGCATCACCGAGCGGGCCACCCAGAACGGCGACGGCGACGTCGTCTTCCGGCGACAGATGCCGCTGGACCTGAGCTTCGACCACCGGGTCGTCGACGGGGCGGACGCCGCCCGGTTCCTCGGGACGCTCGCAGAGCACCTCGACGCGGCCGAACAGTACGTCTGAGACGCCGCGTCGAGGCCGCACCGACATCGAAGAAGCGGCGAAAAGAGAGAGAGCGGTTACTGTACGTACTGTGCGCCGGCCTCGAACGCCCGCGGATAAGCGTCGACCATCTCGAAGCGCCGGAACTCCTCGGAGAGGATTTCCAGACCCCACGGGCCGTCGAATCCGCCGGCGCGGACGGCGCTGACCCAGTCGGAGATGGGGAACTCGCCTTCGCCGGGTAGCTTTCGCAGGTTGATGGTCTCTTCGAGGAAGGACATCGTGGTCTCGACGTAGCCGTCGTTGAACTCCACGGCCACGATGTCGCCGCCGGAGAGCGAGCGGATGTTCTCGAAGTCGACGCCGAGTTTCATGTTGTGCCACAGATCCAGATAGAGGCCGCCGTTGTCGGTCTGTGAGGTGGCTTCGAGCGCCTGCGGGATGGTCTGGACGTTGGGGTCCACCGGGAAGAACTCCAGTCCGACCTCCGCGTCGACCTGTGCGAACTGGTCGCTCACCTGTGCGAACCGCTGCTGGAGGTCCTCCATCGCCACCGGATAGCCGTTGATGTTCCCTATCTTGATGTGGTTCGCGCCGAGGACGTCGGCCGCTTCGAGCAGTAACTGCCGCGTCTCCTGTTCGGCCTGTCGGCGCGGGTCGTTCATCGCTAAGGGCCACTCGGTGAGGAACTCCAGCTCGACGAAGTCGATGTTGTTCTGCTGAAGTACGCTGTTCAGTTGTTGGAGGCCCTGCGTCCTGTTCTCGGCCGCGAACTCGAAGTCGAGGATGTGCTGGATGTCGGGTGCGATGAGGCCGATAGCGTTGAACCCGACTTCGTTGAGCATCTCCGCTCGTCGGGCGATGGGCCACGGACTCCAGTTCCGGTGGCCGTGTGCCCCCCTGAACGGCGTCGTCCCGCCAGAGTGCATCCACGTGTTCGCCAGCAGATCCGCGTCGCCTTGCTGTCCGCCGTCATCCTGCTGTCCGTCGTCCGCCTGTCCGCCGTCGTCTTGCTGTGCGTGGACACCGCCGATACCGCCAGCGGCCGTCAGCGTTCCGCCTGTCGCCTTGAGTACGTCCCGTCTGTATGGTTCCATTGGTGTGAATCGCTCGAAAGGTCGGTCGTCGCGCTGTCCAGTGCCCGTCCGAAAAATCGTCGTCCGTCGTCGGCGTCGGCGTAGTGGGCAACGCTGGAGTTACGCCGGAATTGTAAAATAGCTAACTTATTATTGCGCATCTGTCTGTCGTTGATTGTGTGATTCCCCGCGAGGAAGGGGTCCGGTCGGCCGATTCTGTGGAAGCCGGTCGCAGAGCCGGGACTCGGACGTGTCGGGACGTGCGAAGGCACTCTGAAGACCGGTGAGAGAGCAGGGAACGAAAACTGGCGGAATCGTCGGGTAGTGGCCTCGTCAGTCTTTCGGCGAGACGTCGGCGGCGAGCGTCTGAGCGACGATTTCGCCGTCACGAATCACGAACGTGTCAGAGGCGTACTCGTAGACGTTCTCGGGCGTCTCCGCGTGCCAGACGATGTAGGCGTACTCGTCCCTGACGACCTGTTCGTCGAGCGAGAACGACACCGACGGGTCGTCGAACTCCGGGAGGAGTTCTTCGTACATCGACCGGATGTCGTCGTGGCCCACCAGCATCCCGTCCGCGGAGATGAAGACGGCGTCGTCCGCGTAGTCGCTCATCAGACCGTCTACGTCGCCTTCGCCGAACATTTCTAGATGGTGCTCCAGCACAGATTGGGTCGCGCTCATGTTATACAACTAACCATTTGTGACAAATATTTCTACCGGTTGAAACGACCGGGCGGTGGCGGTCGGGGGGCAGCGGTCCGGCGAACCACGCCGGCGGGGGTCGTTACCCTTTAGCCAGCCGACACCGAACGACGGGTAATGACTGCGCAAGCCGCCGAGTCCCGCGAACTCGCGGCCGTCATCGGGCTGGAGGTCCACGTCCAGCTAGAGACGGAGACGAAGATATTCTGCGGGTGCTCGACAGAGCCAACCGACGAGCCGAACACCCACACCTGTCCGGTCTGTCTGGGCCTGCCGGGCGCCCTGCCGGTCGTCAACGAGGGTGCCGTCGAAGCCGCCGTGAAGGTGGGCAAGGCCATCGACGCCGACATCCCCGAGGAGACGACCTTCCACCGGAAGAACTACTACTACCCCGACCTCCCGAAGAACTTCCAGATAACGCAGTACGACGCCCCCATCTGTCAGGACGGCGAACTGGAGTTCAGCGTCGAGAGCGAGCGACGGGCCGTCGACATCCGACGCGCGCACCTGGAGGAGGACCCCGGGTCCATCAAGCACGTCCGCGAGGGGACCGGCCCGCTCGAATCGCGGACCTGCTCTATCGAGCGTGCGGACTACACGCTCATCGACTACAACCGCGCCGGGACGCCGCTGATGGAGATCGTCACGGAACCGGACTTCCGCGACCCGGGCGAGGTGCGGGCCTTCCTCGAAAAGCTCGAGGAGGTCCTCGAATATCTGGGCGTCTTCGACGCCACCCGCGACGGCAGTCTGCGCATCGACGCGAACCTCTCGATGGTCGACGCCGACGAGGTGGGCGAGGACGGCCACATCGACGAGTCCGTCCTCGAAGACGCCAACCGCACCGAGGTCAAGAACATCTCCAGCCACAAGGGCGCCGAACAGGCCCTCTCCTTCGAGGCGTCGCGCCAGCGCAAACTCATCCAGTCGGGTCGCGCCGTCGAACAGGAGACCCGTCACTTCAACGAGACCCACGGCAACACCGTCTCCATGCGCTCGAAGGAGGAGGAGAAAGACTACCGCTACTTCCGCGAGGCCGACATCCCGCCGCTCCGCGTGTCGAGTTGGAAAGCGGAGATCGCCATCCCGGAACTGCCCGACGCCCGCCGCGAGCGCTTCGTCGCCGAGTACGGCCTCTCCGAGGAGGCCGCCTCGAAACTCACGAGCACGAAGCAGGTCGCGGACTTCTTCGAGAGCGTCGCCGAGCGATTCGACGCCGGCCTCGCCGCGACGTGGGTGGCCGACAACCTCCTCGGTGAACTGAACTACCGTGACATGGAGATTACAGACGTCGACGACCGCTTCGACGAGGTCACCCGCCTCGTGGAACTCGTCGCCGAGGACGAGATTACCGCGAAGAACGCCCGCGAGACGGTCCTCCGGGACATGCTGGACGAGGGCGAGGACCCGGACACCGTCGTCGAGCGGGAAGGACTGGGCAAGACCTCCGGCGACGAGGTCCAGCAGGCCGTCGAGGCGGCCATCGAGGAGAACCCCGACGCCGTCGCCGACTACCACAGCGGCGAGGGCGGCGCCCTGAACTTCCTCGTCGGTCAGGTGATGCAGAAGACCGGCGGGAGTGCGGACCCCGGCGAAGTCAACGGGATGTTGCGCGAAGAACTGGGCGAAGAGTAGCGTACTGCTCGCCACCAGCGAGCAGTTTCACGCGAATCGTCGTGCGATTCGCGCCTTTTTCGCCCACGTTTTTCAACGAGTGGTGTGCGACCGCAGGGAGCACACCCGAGGCAGAAAAAGGTGGGGCGGCAGCGCGGACCCCGGCGAAGTCAACGGGATGTTGCGCGAGGAACTGGACGAAGAGTAGCGTACTGCTCGCCACCAGCGAGCGGTTCTTCGCGGACGAGGCGAAGTCGGACGTCCGGTAGAAGATATTTACCACCGCCCTCGGTAGCCGCCGCGTATGCCCTCCCAGCGCTCTCGTCGCTCGGTCCTCGCGGCCTGTACCGGCTTGCTCGCCGCCGGTGGCTGTCTCGGAACCGGAAGCGACTCGCCAGCGACCAGCACGACTACCGCGGAACGGACCGAACCCACGACGACCGCAGAACAGACCGAGGCCGTGACGCCCGACCTCGGCGGCGTCTGGGTGACCGACAGCGTCGTCCACACTGCGATGGTGGACAGTCGGATGGTCTCGGGGTCACCCGACGGGACGCAGTTGGTGTTCGCGAGGTACGTCGACGAGAGTCGCGTCGACCCGGAGGCGTTCTCGCTGGTCGTCGACGGCGAGCGATACGCCCCGAAACCACCCCGGGACACCTACGCGGACTTCGAGACCATCGCGAACTCGACCGACCGGGTCGCCGACGACGAGACTGTCACCGGGTTCGTCGTGGACGTACGCGACACCGTAGACAGTGCGACGCTCGAATACGGCGAGGCATGGTCACACGACCTGTCGAACCCACAGCGTGAACGACTGACTGGCGACCCGTCCTTCGAGGTACGCGAGTTCACGCTCCCCGATACCGTTTCGCCCGGCGACTCGTTGGTCGCCGACGTTACCGTCGCCAACGTCGGGACGGGACCGGGAACGTTCCGGGCGACTGTCCCGCGGGCGACGGTGTGGCCGACGCTGCTAGAACGCGACGTGGCGGCCGGTGAGACTGCGAGCTTCACCGGACGGATAACGTGGGGCGCAAGCGACGGCGCACCGCTAGGCCGGTTGACGGGCGAGGAGTACGAACTCGTGTTGTCGTGGCCCGACGGCCAGCGGTCGGCGACGATTACCGTCACCGAGCAGTCGACGACCACCGACGACTAACTCTCGCTGGCGCTGTCGGCCTCGGCCCGTTCTGCGCGCTCGTTCGGGACGATAGCCGGGTCCTTCCACAGCAGCGTCACGAAGATGGCGACGCCGAGGAACTCGATGGTCTTGATGGCCGTCTCCAGCGGTTCCGTGTCGAAGTGGTCGAGGATGAGGAACACAGTGCTCTGACTCCCGTGGCTGTGACCGCTCGCAGCCGTGGATGCGGCTTGGGCCCCGTCGGCGAGGAAGGCCCCGTGACCGGTGGCGTGCCAGAACACCCACGCGGCGATAGAGCCGAGGAGCAGAAGGGTCCCCCCGATGTAGGCGTTGCGGAGGCTGACGACCCGGCGAGTCACGAGATAGGGGCCGGACAGCAGGAGCACCGCGAAGACGACGAAGAGGTACGGCCGCGGGTCCGGGACGATACCGCCAGATGGGAACAGCCCGTAGGCCTGAAAGTAGACGATGCTCCGCGGCAGGCCCCACCGGAGGTGAAACGCCGCCGTCGCGAAGACGAGGGCGGCGGCGACAGCCCGGAGTATCCTGACAGTCCGTCGCTCCATGCATCGGCGTTCGGGTGAGCGCGATAAGAGGGCATCGGAGTTCGGACCGGCCGTGTGCGGGTAGTGAACACCCGACGACGAACCGACGCCAACTGATCCGAAAAGTCTCGAAGCGTTTAATCCCGGGACCCTCTGAAGGCGAGTGTGCTCTCCAGTCGCCCCCCGCGACGTCTGCTCATCCGTGGCGTCGTCCTGTTGGTCGTCGTGGCGTTGCTCACGCCGTCGGTCGTCAGCGCCCTGACCTACGAGCCAAGTGACAGCGAAGCGCTCCAGCGTGGGACGGTCACGGACGCGGCCGAGGGCCAGACAGTCGTCAGTACGCAGGGGTACACCTTCCGCGGGAACACGAACCCGAAGAAGCCCGCCCGACTCGTGGCGCTGGACGAACGCGGCGGGTTGAACTGGACCTACCAGAGTCGGCAGGGGGCCGACGCGTGGTTCTTCGACGTGGACCCGCTTCCGAACGGGAACTTGCTGGTCGTCTCCCCGCGTTCGGGCAACACCCTCGTCTACGAACTGGACCCCGAGACGAACGAGCGCGAGTGGGAGCAGTTGCTGCCCTACGAGGACACCCACGACGTCGACAAACTCAACGACACCGCGCTGGTCGTCTCGCACATGCGGGCGTGGAACGAGAGTCAGCAAGTGTCCAACGACGAAATTGTCGTCTACAACCTGACGACGGAGTCGGTCACGTGGCGCTGGCGCTACCGCAACCACTTCCCGAACAGTACCGACGGCGGGATGAACGACGACTGGACCCACAGCAACGACGTCGATCCGGTCGGCGACGACCAGTTCCTCGTCTCGCCGCGAAACTTCGACCAAGTGCTTCTCATCAACCGGACGACCAAAGACATCGATAGGCGACTCGGCGAAGACGACAACTACAGCGTCATGCGCGAACAGCACAACCCCGACTACCTCGAAGGCGAGGACGGGACGCCGACGATTCTCGTGGCCGACAGCGGCAACAACCGCGTCGTCGAGTACGCCTACACGAACGGGACGTGGACCCGGACGTGGTCCGTCGGGTCGGACTCGCTCAACTGGCCGCGCGACGCCGACCGCCTCCCGAACGGCAACACGCTCATCACGGACACGCTGAACCACCGCGTCATCGAGGTGACGCCGACCGGCGAAATCGTCTGGGAGTACTACGCGACGTGGGGGCCCTACGACGCCGAGCGAGTAGCTCACGGAGACGGCTCGAACGGCCCGACCATCCGCGAGCAGAACGCGACCGGGACCTACGAGATAACCGGCAGCGCGGGACTGGTCGCCGGGAGCGGCCAGCAGACGAGCGTCGGGACGTTCATCACCGCGACGGCCGCCGGGACGCCGCTGTCGGGCGTCGGCGAGGAACTCGGGACGCTGTGGGGCCACTACGCGCCGTGGCTCCGCCCGGTGTGGATGAGCGGGTGGGACCTCTTCTACGCCGCGCTGGCCGGTCTGTTGCTGGTCGGGTGGCTTCTCACCGAGGTTGGCGTGTACGGCTATCGGTGGGCCAGTGCGCGGTCGACGGCCGGCCGAGCGACCGGACGGTAGAGTCAACCCGCAGGCGGCCGATATTCCGACGACGGACGCCACGCCGTCCGACCACGCATGAACGTCCGCGAAGCCACCGCCGCCGACGTCCCCGCACTCGACGTGATTCGCCGACAGGCAATCGAAGCCGCGTTCACCGGCGAGTACGACCGCGCGGTGTTCGCGGACCTCGTGGCGTCGCCGGACGACCGCCTGCCCGAGTGGGTAGCCGACCCGGCGTGGGTCGTCCTCGTCGTAGAGAGCGAGGTCACGGCCGTCGGCTACGGCGCGGTGAACACCGAGACGGGCGAACTCGGCGCGCTCTACACCGCGCCGGACCACGAGGGCAGCGGGTGCGGGAGTACGCTTCTGGAGCAGCTCGAACGGCGGGCGTGCGAGGCGGGTCGCGACCGCCTCCGCGCCGCCACGCCGCGAACCGCCGTCGGCTTCTTCGAACGACACGGGTTCGAGCGAGGCGAGACTGTCGAGCGAGACGGCGACGTGCGACGTGTCCGCGTGGCGAAACCGCTCACCCCGGACTAGAGCAGCGGCGGGTTGTCCGTCGCCAGACTCGGCGGGAGGTCCGTCTCACCGGTGAGGTACGCGTCGACGTGTCGGGCGGCGTCGCGCCCCTCGCCGATGGCCCAGACGACGAGGGACTGCCCACGGGTCGCGTCGCCGGCGGCGAACACCCCTTCGACGGCCGTCATCTTCCGCTCGTCCGTCTGGAAGGTGCCGTCTGCGGCCCGTTCGACCCCGAGGTCTTCGAACGGGTTGTTCGTGGGACCGGTGAACCCGATAGCGACGAACACGACGTCGGCGGAGATCTCCAGCGAGGGGTCGACGACGGTCTTTTCGGCGCGCGCACCGTCCTCGTCGTAGCTCCACTCGACCCGCTCGGCGTCGAGACAGTCGACGTGGCCGTCGCCGTCGGTGTCGACGAACGCCTGCGTGTCGACGCCGAACGCCTCGCTCCCGTCTTCCTCCTGTGCGTAGGTCTCGTGGTAGGTCTTCGGTTGCTCGGGCCACGGGTTGTTCGGCGGCCGGTCCTCGGGCGGTCGCTCCCGGATGCCTATCTGGACGACCTGTGACGCCCCGTGTCGGTGGGCCGTCGCCACGCAGTCGGCCCCGGTGTCGCCGCCGCCCAGCACGACGACGTCGCGCCCCTCGACCGGAATCCGTTCGGCGTCGTCGCCCGCCTGTTCGCGGTTCGTCTGGCGGAGGTACTCCATCGCGAAGTGGATGCCGTCGAGGTCCCGGCCCGGGAGGTCGATGTCCCGCTGGCGCTGTGCGCCGACGGCGAGGCAGACGGCGTCGTGGTCCGCGACGAGGGTGTCGGCTGTGACGCCGCTCCCGACTTCGGTATTCGTCTGGAAGGTGACGCCCTCGGCCCGTAGCTGGTCGGTTCGGCGGTCGATGCGGGACTTCCGGAACTTGAAGTCGGGGATGCCGTAGCGCAGCAGGCCGCCGACCGCGTCGTCTCGCTCGTACACCGTGACGCGGTGGCCCACGCGGGCGAGTTGCTGGGCGGCGGCCAGTCCCGCCGGACCGCTCCCGACGACGCCGACGTGGTACTCGGTCCGCTCGGCCGGCGGTTCGGGCGTAATCCACCCCTCCGCCCACCCCACGTCGACGATGGCGCGCTCGATGCTCTTGATGGTCACCGGGTCGTCGTTGTACGCGAGGACGCAGGCGCTCTCGCAGGGGGCCGGGCAGGTGTAGCCCGTGAACTCCGGGAAGTTGTTGGTCTCGTGGAGTCGTTCGAGCGCCCGCTTCCAGTCGTCGCGGTAGACGAGGTCGTTCCACTCGGGGACGACGTTACCGATGGGGCACCCGCTCATGCAGGTGGGGACGCCACAGTCCATGCACCGTTCCCCCTGCTCGCGGAGCGTCTCGGCGTCCCACGTCTCCTGCCAGATTTCGTCGAAGTCGTCGGCCCGCTCCGCCGGGTCGCGCTTCTCGATGTCCGCTCGGTCGTGGTCGCGCCAGCCGTTCGGATGTGGCTCAGTCATCTGTGGTCACCCGTTCTGCGGCGGCCGCCGGTTCCGGCGGGAGCGACGCCCGCGGGTCCTCCCCCTCGGCGAGTCGGTCGTCCAGCACGGCGGCGAAGGCGTCCGGCATCACCTTCACGAACTGCGCGACGGCCGTCTCCCAGTCGTCCAGCACCTCGCGGGCGCGGTCACTGCCGGTGTAGCGGTAGTGGTTCTCGACCATCCGTCTGACGAGGCGGCGGTCCCGGTCGTCCAGTGGGTCGAAGTGGACCATCCCGGTGTTGACCCGGTCGCGGAACCGACCGTCCCTGTCGAGGACGTACGCCTCGCCGCCGGACATCCCCGCGGCGAAGTTCCGGCCGGTGTCGCCCAGTACGACGACGACGCCGCCGGTCATGTACTCACAGCCGTGGTCGCCGACGCCCTCGACGACGGCCGTCACGCCGGAGTTGCGGACGGCGAACCGCTCGCCCGCGACGCCGTTGACGTAGGCCTCGCCGTCGGTCGCGCCGTACAGCGCGACGTTGCCGATCACGACGTTGTCGGTCGCGTCGTAGGCCGCCTCGTCTGGCGTCCGCACGACGAGTTTCCCGCCGGAGAGTCCCTTCCCGACGTAGTCGTTCGCGTCGCCGGCCAGCGAGAGCGTGACCCCCGACGCGAGGAAGGCACCAAAGCTCTGCCCGGCCGACCCTTCGAACTCGACGGTGACGGTGTCGTCGGGGAGGCCCGCCTCGCCGTAGCGGTCGGCGACTTCGGAACTCAGCATCGCTCCCACCGTGCGGTTCCGGTTGCGAATCGGGAGCGAGAGGTCGACGGACTCGCCGCGTTCCAGCGCCGGTCTGGCGCGGTCGAGGAGTTCGTGGTCGAGTTTCTCGTCCAGTCCGTGATTCTGCGTCCGAGTCTGCCGTCGACCGCCACCCTCGGGGACGGTTAGCAGCGCCGAGAGGTCCACGGACTCCGCCCGCTCGTGGCTCACCTCGCGCTGGGAGAGCAGGTCCACCCGACCGACGAGGTCGTCCATCGACCGGACGCCCAGTTCGGCCATGTACTCCCGGACCTCCTGTGCGATGCAGGTCACGTAGTTCACGACGTACTCGGGTCGGCCGGGGAACTTCTCCCGGAGGTCCGGGTCCTGCGTGGCGACGCCGACCGAGCAGGTGTTGCAGTGGCACTTCCGGAGCATGATACAGCCACAGGTCACGAGCGGTGCGGTCCCGAAGCCGTACTCCTCGGCACCCAACAGCGCCGCCACGACGACGTCCCGGCCGGTCTTCATGCCGCCGTCGACGCGCACCCGGATGCGCGAGCGCAGGTCGTTCGCCCGGAGAATCTGGTTCGCCTCTGCGATGCCGAGTTCCCACGGCAACCCGGCGGACTTGATGCTCGTCTTCGGCGACGCGCCGGTGCCGCCCGACTGGCCGCTTATCAGGACGGCGTCGGCCTTCGCCTTCGCGACGCCGGCGGCGATGATGCCCACGCCGGCCTCGGAGACGAGTTTGACGTGGACGTCGGCGTCGGCGTTCGCACACTTCAGGTCGTGGACGAGTTGCGCGAGGTCCTCGATGGAGTAGATGTCGTGGTGGGGCGGTGGCGAGATGAGCGGGACGCCGGGGGTCGTGTTGCGCGTCTCGGCGATTATCTCGTTGACCTTCTCGCCGGGGAGGTGACCGCCCTCGCCGGGTTTCGACCCCTGCGCCATCTTGATGCCGAGGTGGTCGGCGTTGGCCAGATACGTCGCGGTGACGCCGAACCGGCCCGAGGCGACCTGCTTGTTCCCGCACTCGCGTTCGGTGCCGAACCGCTCGACGGGTTCGCCGCCCTCGCCGGAGCAGGCGGTCCCGCCGATGCGGTTCATCGCGACGGCCAGCGTCTCGTGGGCCTCCTTGCTGAGCGACCCGAACGACATCGAGGCGGTGAAGAACCGCTCGACGATGCTGTGGACGGGTTCCACCGCTTCGAGCGGGACCGACTCACGGCTCTCGGTGTCGAGTTCGAGGAGGCCCCGGAGCGTCTGGAGTCGTTCCTGCTGGTCGTTCACCATCTCGGCGAACTCCCGATAGGCCGCGAAGTCGCCGGCCTGTGCGGCGTACTGGAGTTTGCCGATGGTGTTGGGGTTCCACTGGTGGAACTCGCCGTCGCGCCGCCAGTAGAGTTCGCCGCCGGGGTCGAGGGTCGTGCCGGCGTCGGCCTCGAAGGCGTGGTGGTGGCGTTCGAGCACGTCGGCCTCCAAGTCGTCGACGTCGATGCCCTCCGTGCGGGCCGTCGTCCCCGCGAAGTACTCCGCGACGAACCCGGAGTCCAGGCCGACGGCCTCGAACACCTGCGCGCCCTTGTAACTCGACAGCGTCGAGATGCCCATCTTCGCCATCACCTTCTGGAGGCCGTCGTCGAGGGCGTGCCGGTAGGCCGCCAGCGCCTCCTCACGGTCGCACTCCAGCACGCCGTCCGCGACCATCGCGTCGATGCTCTCGTAGGCGAGGGACGGACAGAGCGCGTCGGCCCCGTAGCCGACGAGCGTGCAGACGTGGTGGACCGCACACGGCTGGCCGGAGTCGAGGACCACCCCGACGTGCGTGCGACGGCCGGTGCGGACGAGGTGGTGGTGGACCGCGCCGACGGCGAGCAACGACGGAATCGGCACGCGGTCGGGGCCGACGGCCCGGTCCGAGAGGACGAGCACCTCGCACCCGTCGTCGATGGCCGCGTCGGCGGCCTCGCGGACGCGTTCGACGGCGGGTGCGAGGGTCGTCGCTCCCTTCTCGTAGGTGAGGTCTATCGTGGCGGCGCGGATGCCGTTCTCGTCGACGTTCTCGACGGCGGCGAGTTCCTCGCGGGTGAGTATCGGCGACTCGCAGAACAGGCGTCGGGCGTGGGCCGGCGTCTCGCCGAGCAGGTTCCGCTGGCGGCCGACGTGGGTGTACAGGGAGGTGACGACGTCCTCGCGGATGTAGTCCAACGGCGGGTTCGACACCTGCGCGAACAGTTGTTTGAAGTACGTAAAGAGGGTCTTGTTGCGCTCCGAGAGCACCGACAGCGGCGTGTCGTTGCCCATCGCGCCGATGGGGTCACTGCCCGCCTCGGCCATCGGTTCGACGAGGCGGTCCAGATGCTCGCGCGTGTAGCCGAAGGCTCGCTGCCGGGCGCCGACCCCGGCGTCCGCTGGCGGCGACGGTGGCGGGTCGCTCCCGTCTACGAGGTCCGAGAGGTCGACTCGCTCGCGGGACACCCACGCGCCGTAGTCCTCGTCGGTGAGGCGGTCGAACACCTCCTCGTCGGGGACGATGCGACCCTCGTCGGGGTCGGCGTAGAACATCTGCCCGGGCTGGAGGCGGTCTTTCGTGACCACTTCCGAGGGGTCCGCATCGAGGACGCCCGTCTCGCTGGCCATCACCAGTCGGTCGTCGGTCGTGACGTAGTACCGACAGGGGCGCAGACCGTTACGGTCCAGCACCGCGCCGACGCGGTCACCGTCGGTCGCCGCGACGAGGAGGGGGCCGTCCCACGGTTCGCTGACGGTCGCGTGGTAGCGGTACCAGTCCCGCCGGTCGTCGTCCATGGCGTCGTCGCCGTGCCACGCCTCGGGGACCAGCATCCGGAGGGCATGCGGAAGGGGGCGGCCGCCCTCGGCGAGGAGTTCGAGGACGTTGTCGACGACGGCCGTGTCGCTCTGGTCGGCGTGGGTGACGGGCGTCAGTTTCTCGACGGCCTCGCCCAGCTCGGGGCTGTCGAGGTCGGACTCGCGGGCAGCCATCCAGTTGAGGTTGCCCCGGAGGGTGTTGACCTCGCCGTTGTGGACGACCTTCCGGTAGGGGTGGGCCAGTTCCCACGCGCCGAGCGTGTTCGTCGAGAACCGCGCGTGGACGAAGACCAGTTTCGTCCGGACGCGCTCGTCCGAGAGGTCGGGGTAGTACGACCGGAGTTGGCCGTTCGTCAGCAGGCCCTTGTAGACGACGGTCCGGCGGTCCAGCGAGCAGACGTAGAAGCGGTCCGCGCCGGGCGGGTTCCGCTCGTCGACCCGCCGTTCTACGACCCGGCGCAGGACGTACAGACGCGTGTCGAGGTCATCGGGGGCGAGCGAGTCCGTCGGTTCGACGAACACCTGCCAGACGGCGGGTTCGCTGTCCAGCGCCGTCTTCCCGAGGCCGGTGTTGTCCGTCGGTACCTCGCGCCACGCGACCACCTCGAAGCCCTCGTCGGCGGCCGCGCTCTCCAGTAGGTCACGGAACCGGTCGCGCTCGTCGGGGTCCTGTGGGAGGAACACCATTCCGACGCCGTACTCGTCGTAGCCGCCGAGGTCGGGGACGACGTCGGCGAAGAAGGCGTGGGGCTTCTGGACGAGCATCCCGGCCCCGTCGCCGGTGTTCGCCTCCGCGCCGCGTGCGCCGCGGTGGTCGAGGTTCTCCAGCACCTCGAACCCGTCCTCGACGACGGCGTGCGTTCGCCGCCCGTCGAGGTTCACGAGGACGCCCACGCCACAGTTCGCACGCTGGTCGTGGGGGTCGGACAGTGGCGTGTCGGTGTCGGTCCTTCTCACGGTCGCTATCGGAACGTCGTGGACTGGTGTGCGTCGCCGACGCCTCGTCGACCGCCGGACCGGGTCACGTCGATACTGGGACGAGCGGGTCAAGGCACCCCACATTGTTAAAAGTTAACTAATAACACACTAGTATCGTCAATACACCAATATATTATTTAATGCCGGCGTCGTGTCCGAGCGACCGTTTGGATGGTGGTACCCGGCGCGTGCCGACCTATCAGCCCCCACCGCGCGTGCGTGTAGGTGCGCCCGCAAGCGCCCGCACACCCGCGCTGTCGGCCGATTTCCGCCGAAAGTCTTTAGAACGTCTCCGGGCGTAGCGACCGGCAATGACTACCGCAGGTGGTGTCCGATGGAGCTGATCATCACGGAGAAGGACAACGCCGCCCGGCGAATCGCCGAAATCCTCTCGGAGGGGAGCGCGACGGCCGAGCGACGGAACGGCGTCAACGTCTATCGGTGGGGCGACACCCGCGTCGTCGGCCTCTCGGGCCACGTCGTCGGCGTCGACTTCCCGCCCGAGTACAACGACTGGCGCGACGTCGAACCCGCCGAACTCATCGACGCCGAGGTGACCAAGGAACCGACCCAAGAGAACATCGTCACGACGCTGAAGACGCTCTCTCGCCGGGCCGACGAGGCCGTCGTCGCGACAGACTACGACCGCGAGGGCGAACTCATCGGGAAGGAAGCGTACGAACTCATCCGCGAGGAGACGGACATCCCCGTCTCGCGCGTGCGCTTCTCCTCGATTACCGAGCGCGAGGTCCGCAACGCCTTCGCCGACGCCGAGGAGATAGACTTCGACCTCGCGGCCGCCGGCGAGGCCCGCCAGATCATCGACCTCGTGTGGGGCGCGGCGCTGACCCGCTTCCTCTCGCTGTCGGCCCGGCAGTTGGGCGACGACTTCATCTCGGTGGGCCGAGTCCAGTCCCCGACGCTGAAACTCATCGTCGACCGCGAGCGCGAAATCGAGGCGTTCGACCCCGAGGACTACTGGGAGATATTCGCCGACCTCCAGAAGAATGGGTCGGGCTTCGAGGCCCAGTACTTCTACGACGACGACGGCAGCGAGGCCGAACGCGTCTGGAACGAGGCCGACGCCGACGCCGCCTACGCCGACCTGACGAGCGTCGACGCGGCCACCGTGACGAGCGTCCGCCGGCGTACCCGGACCGACAGTCCGCCGACGCCGTTCAACACCACCGCCTTCATCTCTGCGGCCAGTTCGCTCGGTTACTCCGCCCAGCGCGCGATGTCCATCGCCGAGGAACTGTACACCGCCGGCTACATGACCTATCCCCGGACGGATAACACCGTCTACCCCGACGATCTGGAGGAGGACGTCCTGCTGGACGAGTTCGTCGGCTCGCCGACCTTCGGCGAGGACGCAGAGTCCCTGCTCGAACAGGACGACATCGTCGCCACCGAGGGCGACGAGGAGACGACCGACCACCCGCCCATCCACCCGACCGGAGAGATTCCCTCGAAGGCAGATATATCCGAGGACGAGTGGGAGATATACGAGCTCGTCGTCCGGCGCTTCTTCGCCACCGTCGCGGAGGCGGCGACGTGGGAGCGCCTGCGCGTCGTCAGCGAGGCCGGCGGTCGGTCGCTGAAGGCCAACGGCAAGCGGTTGGTCGAACCGGGCTACCACGCCGTCTACCCCTACTCCAGCGCCAGCGAGAACCACGTCCCCGACGTCGAGGAGGGCGAGGAGCTCGCTATCTCGGACGTCCGACTGGAGGCCAAGCAGACCCAGCCACCCCGCCGCTACGGCCAGTCCCGCCTCATCGAGACGATGGAGGACCTGGGACTCGGGACGAAGGCGACCCGGCACAACACGCTGGAGAAACTGTACGACCGCGGCTACATCGAGGGCGACCCGCCGCGACCGACGGCGCTGGCCAACGCCGTCGTCGAGGCCGCCGAGGAGTTCGCCGACCGGGTCGTCAGCGACGACATGACCGCCCAGTTAGAGCGGGACATGACCCGCATCGCCAACGGCGAGGCGACCCTCGAAGAGGTGGCCGACGAGTCCCGCGAGATGCTCCAGGAAGTGTTCGACGAACTGGCGGCCTCTCGTGAGGAAATCGGCGAGCACTTACAGGAGTCACTGAAAGCTGACAAGACGCTGGGCCCGTGTCCCGAGTGCGGCGAGAGCATGCTCGTCCGGCGCTCCAGACAGGGGTCGTACTTCGTCGGCTGTGACGGCTTCCCGGAGTGTCGGAACACGCTACCGCTCCCGTCGACGGGCGAGCCGCTCGTGCTAGACGAGACGTGTGAGGAACACGACATGCACCACGTGAAGATGCTCGCCGGCCGCGACACCTTCGTCCACGGCTGTCCCCGCTGTGAGGCCGAGAAGGCCGACGAGAGCGACGACGAAGTCATCGGTCCCTGTCCCGAGTGTGGCGTTGCTCCGGCGGAGCAACGAGACGAAGGCGGTGACGCCGCCGAAGGAGGCGACGCGGAGGAAGGCGGCGAACTCGCCATCAAACACCTCCGTTCGGGGTCCCGGCTGGTCGGGTGTACGCGCTACCCTGACTGCGACTACTCGTTGCCGCTCCCCCGCAACGGCGACATCGAGGTCACCGAGGAGTTCTGCGAGGAGCACGACCTCCCGGAACTCGTCGTCGACCCCGACAGCGACGACCCGTGGGAACTGGGCTGTCCCATCTGTAACTTCGAGGAGTATCAGGCCCGCAACGCCGTCGAGGACTTAGAAGACCTGAACGGTATCGGGGCCGCGACGGCGGATAAACTCGCCGCCGCTGGCATCGAATCGCTGGAGGACCTGCGGGCGGCCGACCCCGACGGCATCGCTGCCGAGGTGCAGGGCGTGAGCGCGGGACAGGTACAAGACTGGCAGTCCGAACTCGAAGCCTGAACGCGTCCGCGTTTCCGACCGCCTGCTTCTCATACTGGTGGCTGTAAGTTCGTAACGATATTCGCCACCCCGGGGTGGCGAAGTACTTCAGTTTGTTACAGCCACCAGTATCAGTCGTCGACGACGAACGTCACGCCGTCACAGACCGGACACTCGACAGCGTCGGCGTTCTCGACCGTCACGGCGTCGACGGCCCCGTAGACCACGGCGTGTGCCATCGGGTCGACGAGTTGCCGGCCACAGAGCGGACACTCCACGCGGCCCGCACGGAGGTCTTCGCGGTCGATGACGTTCGCGTCGCTGTCGTCGGTCATCCGCGCTGGGTCACAGCTGTAGGTGCGAGGTGGAACTCGGTCCCTCGTCGTCGTCCGTGCCGCCCTCGTGATGGAACTCGTAGTCGTCGTCCACGAGGAAGACGGTTCCGTGACGCTCGGCGATGTCGACGCCCGGCAGGGTCGTCCCCGCGGCCTCGCCGTTGTCACAGTCGCCCTCGCAGGCGTCGAACAGCGACCCGTGACGCGGGCAGCGTAACTGTCCGTCGCGCGTCGGGACCCCTCGGCCGGTGTCGAAGCGCTGGTTCTCGTGGGTACAGCGGTTGATCCACGCCTCGACGCCGTCCTCGCAGGGCACGACGACGACTTCCTCGCGGTCGCCGTAGGGCCCCGTCGCGGTGAACAGGTACGACCCAGTGTCGTGGACCGTTTCGACGGTCGTGAGTTGCTGCATAGGGCAGTGCTGGGCCGCGAGCGGCTAAGAACTGCTGGTACACTCACTCCACGAAGGTCGGGTGTCCGTGTGAACGTGTCTATAGGACGGTTCCGCCATCCGAAGCCGTTATGCCCACAGGCAAAAGTCAAAGCGGTATGAGCGACTGGGCGGATTGGGACCACATCGTCAAAATCGACCCGGACAAGACGCTGGTCGACGGCGAGACGTTCGAGGACGTGGCGGCGACCGGTACCGACGCCATCGAAGTCGGTGGCACCACCGGGATGACCGAGGAGAAGATGAAGCGGGTCGTCGACGCCTGTGGGAAGTACGACATCCCCGTCTACATCGAACCGTCGAACCCCGCCTCCGTCGTCCACAGCGACCGCCACGACGGCTACCTCATCCCCGTCGTGATGAACGCCGGCGACGTGACGTGGATAACCGGCGCCCACAAGGAGTGGATTCGCATCGACGACGAGATAGACTGGTCTCGGACCTTCACCGAGGCGTACATCGTGATGAACCCCGACGCCTCCGTCGCAGCCTACACGCAGGCCAACTGCGACCTAGACGCCGACGAGGTGGCCGCCTACGCCGAGGCCGCCGAACACCTGCTCGGGCAGGAAATCGTCTACGTCGAGTACTCCGGGATGCTCGGCGACACCGAGAAAGTCGCCGCCGCGGCCGACATCTTAGACGACGCCACCCTCTTTTATGGCGGCGGCATCCACGACTACGACTCCGCGCGGACGATGGCCCAGCACGCGGACACCATCGTCGTCGGCGACCTCGTCCACGACGAGGGCGTCGACGCCGTGCGAGAGACGGTAAAGGGCGCACAGGACGCGAAGGCCGCGACGGCCGACCGATAGCGGGTATCAGAACGCGAGTCGGTCCAGTACCCGGCGGAGCGGTCTGGCCGACTCCCCACCAGAGTGGACCGTGATAGTCGCGTGGTCGCTGTCGTCGATGACCGCCCGTGTCGCCCGTTCCTGTCGCGAGAGGCCGGCGGTGAGTCCCCCGTTACGGCCGTGTAACACGATGTTGGTCTCGGCGTCCGGCATCGATACCGCCGCCGAGAGCCCCGTGGGCGGTGTGAACGTTGCCTCGGTCGGCACGGAACAGGCCGCGACGAGATCGGCGTGGTACGCCTCGAGGACGTGTCGCTGTTCGGTCGAACTGCGCTCCGGGAGCGGGTAGACGAGTCGGAGAGAGGCACCCGTCGCGTCAGCGATGGCCGCACCTACGCGCACCTTCGTCGGGTCGTAGGGTCCCCGGGTGGCGACGAGCGTGACCGCCGCGACGTCGTCGAGGTCGTGGGTCTGGACCGCCAGCGTGTCACAGTCGGTCCGCTTCCGGATGCGGTCGACGTCGCGTCTCAGGCGGCCGTCGCCGAACGTCGCGTCGCGGTCGACCAGCAACAGGTCGGCGTCGACGTCGGCGGCGGCGTTGGCGACCGCCCGCGCCGGGTGGTGACTGACCAGTTCAGCGTACTCGACGCGGGCGTCGACTCCCGCGGACAGTTCGTCCGTGCGCCGCTCGAACGCGACGTCCGACCCGGTCTGGACACTGGAGGCGTATCGCAGCGGGGTCTGGTCCGGCACCTCGTCGAACTGAACGGCCGCGACCCGTCCGTCCTCGGAGCACAGCGTCGACGCCAGTTCGAGCAACGTCCGCTCGCTCTCCCGGTCGGCGTCCTCCGGGAGGGCGACCAGCACCGTCTCGTCGAGCGAATCGTCGAGCGCCGTCTCGGTTCGCTCGACGGCCTCCTGTCCGACGCTCTGTCGCATGGACTCGCGGATAGCGCCCTCGCGGGACACCCGTCGGCGGACGTACCACAGGTACCAGAGGGTACTCCCCGCGGTGATGACCGCGGCACCGACGATGGCGACGGCGCCCATCTGCGTGAGCAGGGCGAACCCGGTCAGCGCCCCGAACACCTGCGTCCACGGGTACAGCGGCGACTCGAACGACGGGTCGTAGACGGCCGTGTCGCTCTCCCGGAACCCGACGAGTGCGACGTTTATCAGCGCGAACACGAGTATCTTGAACGCGCTCGCGAGCTTCGCTATCTCGAGGATGGGGACGAAGGCGATGAGGATCAGCATCACGCCGCCGGTGAGCGTGATGGCGTTGACCGGCGTCGTGAACCGGTCGCTGACTTCACTGAGGCGGCTTGGCGCGAGTGCGTCGCGGGCCATCGCGAACGGGTATCGGGAGGCCGAAAGGATGCCGGCGTTGGCGGTGCTCACGAGCGCCAGCAGGGCGGCGAGCACGACGGCGCCCACGCCGGCGACTCCCAGCGTCGCGTCGGCTGCGTCGGCGACGGGCGTCGAACTCCCGGCGACGGTCTCCAGCGGGACGACGCCGACGATGACGGCCACGATGAGTACGTACAGGAGCGTCGTGAACGCGAGCGACCCCAGCATGGCCAGCGGGATGACGCGGTCGGGGTCTTCGATCTCCTCGGCGACGCTCGATATCTTCGTCACCCCCGCGTAGGAGACGAACACGAGCCCCGTAGCGGCGAAGATACCCTCGGCGCCGTAGCTCCAGAGGCCGTCGTAGGCGGCCGTCTCGACGGCCGGCCCGCCGCCGACGACGAACCACGCCATCGCCGCCAGCATCACGGCGACGATGCCGACCTGAAGACGGCCGGTCTGTTCGGCGCCGACGACGTTGATCACGACCAGCAGGGCCGCCAGCGCGATCGCCACCGGTCGCACGGGCAGGTCGAACAGCAACAGGAGGTACGGGACGCCGCCGACGAGCGCGAGCGCACCCTTAAACGACAGGGAGAACCACGTCCCGACACCGGCGATGGTTCCGAGCAACGGCCCCATCGACCGCTCGATGTAGACGTACGTCCCGCCGGCCTCGGGCATGGCCGTCGCCATCTCGGCCTTGCTGAGCGCGGCCGGCAGCACCAACACGCCCGCAAAGAGGTACGCGAGGACGACGCCTGCACCGGCCTCCTTGACCGCGAGTGCGGGCAAGATGAAGATGCCGCTGCCGACCATCGCGCCGATGGAGATGGCGACGACCGACGGGAGTCCGAGATCGCGTTCGAGGTCCTTCGGCATCGTCAGTCCCTGACTGTGAGATCGAGGGTCGGTTCGAACTGCCGACGGGTCTCCGCAGCGAGGACCGGTGCCTCGGAGACGGTGGCAGTTGCGATACCGTCGAAGGTAGCACACAAGTCGGGGTCGTCGACGAGGACCGTGACCTGACGCACGCCGAAGCGGGCCCGAAGCAACTGTGCGACCAACATCGTTCGACGGTCACACGTCAGGGCGACGACGGCGCCGTCAGCGTCGGTCGCATCGGCAGCGGCGAGTGTCTCGACCGCCGTCACGTCACCGATGGTCGGCGTCGCGCCATCCGCGCGGTTAGCGACGCTCTCGGCATCGGTGACGACGCCGACCGTCGCTATCGCGGTCAGTTCGCTGGCGATTTCCGCGCCGACGAATCGATCGGTGACGACCAGTACCGACGGCGGACCTCTCTCTCGTGCGAGCGTGTCTCGGAGCGTCTGTCGGGACATCATGGTGGTTCACGACCGGCGGCCCGGCCTATACCAACCCATGATTCCGAGAAGCGATAAATGTCTAGCTTTTATTTCCGGTTCGGAAATGGAGTGGTGGTTTGATCCCGTTACAGAATTATTCGTCGTCGAGTCCGCCGGAGCCGAAGCGGTGGAACGGGCGCGTGTACTCGTTGCGGATGATGTCCTCGTCGACGACTTCGAGTCCGACCTCGTTGAGGTCGCGTCCGATGCGGCTCAGGTCGTTCCCGTCGACGCCCACGACCTCGACGTGGACGTTGTCGGCACCGGTCATCACCTCACGGATGGCGACAACGCCCGGCACTTCGAGCGCGCGTCGCGCGATCTCCTCGCGCTCGTGTATCGGTGCGGTACAGATTATGAGCGTGTGTAGCTGGTACCCCGCCGCCTCGTAGTCGACGTCGACGTCGTAGCCGCGAATGACGCCCCGCTGCTCGAGTTTGTCGATTCGGTTTCGGACGGTCCGGGCCGAGACGTCACAGGACTCGGCTATCTCGCTCGCGGACGTGTGTCGGGCGTCGTTCTGCAGTTCGTGGATGATTCGCCGGTCGAGGTCGTCGATGGGGTACTCGCTGTCGGTCATGGCCACCGTTTGGACGGGTCGTGATACAAACGTTCATGTTCTCTCACGCCACCGTGTCCGGTCGACCGGATCCCTCGACGGTGGCGCGGTCGAATAAACGGAGTTTAAGTCCGTCCCGGCAAAGAGGGGAGATATGGACGACCGCACCTACACGGCGGACGCCGAGCCCGGTGACGAAGTCACCGTCGCTGGCTGGGTTCACGAGATTCGTGACCTCGGTGGCATCGCGTTCCTCATCCTGCGAGACACGACCGGGAAGATTCAGGTCAAGTTCGAGAAAGACGAGATGGACGAGGACCTCGTGGAGACGGGACTGAACGTCCACCGCGAGTCCGTCATCTCGGTGACCGGGGCGGTCGAGGAGGAGCCACGCGCGCCCACCGGCGTCGAGGTCACGCCCCAGAGCGTCGACGTCATCGCCGAGGCCGACCCGGAACTGCCGCTCGACCCCTCCGGCAAGGTCGACGCCGAACTCCCGACCCGACTGGACAACCGAACGCTGGACCTCCGAAAGGACGAAGTCAAGGCCATCTTCGAGATTCGCGCCGAAGTTCTGCGCTCGGTACGCGAGGCCTTCCGTTCACTGAACTGTACCGAGATCAACACGCCGAAGATCGTCGCCACGGGGACCGAAGGCGGCACCGAACTGTTCCCCATCACGTACTTCGGCCGCGAGGCGTTCATGAACCAGAGCCCGCAGCTGTTCAAACAGCTGATGGTCGGCTCCGGCCTCGAACGCGTCTTCGAGATCGGCCCGATCTTCCGCGCCGAGGAACACAACACGCCGCGACACCTCAACGAGGCGACCTCCATCGACTTCGAGTCGGCGTTCTACGACCACACCGAGGCGATGGACGCCTGCGAACACGTCGTCAAGGCCGCCTACGAGGGCGTCGCCGAGAACTGCGCCGAGGAACTCGAAGCGCTCGGCCTCGAAGACGAGTTTGCGGCCCCCGAGGGCGACTTCCCGCGACTGACCTATCAGGACGCGCTGGACAAGATCAACGCCACCGGCGAACTCGACGAGCCGCTGGTCTGGGGCGACGACCTCTCGACGGAGGCCGAACACGTTCTCGGACAGGAGGTCGGCGAACACTACTTCATCACCGACTGGCCAAGCGAGATCAAGCCGTTCTACATCAAGGACCACGACGACGACGAGGAGGTCTCGACCGGGTTCGACATGATGCACCCGTCGATGGAACTGGTCTCGGGCGGCCAGCGTGAACACCGCTACGAGCAGCTGGTCGCCGGGTTCGAACAGCAGGGGCTGGACCCCGAGGCGTTCGAGTACTACACCAAGATGTTCAAGTACGGCATGCCGCCCCACGCCGGGTGGGGTCTCGGTGGCGAGCGCCTCGTCATGACGATGCTCGGACTGGACAACATCCGCGAAGCCGTGCTCTTCCCGCGTGATCGGCAGCGTCTGAGCCCATAGCGAGCGCCTCGTCATGACGATGCTCGGACTGGACAACATCCGCGAAGCCGTGCTCTTCCCGCGTGATCGGCAGCGTCTGAGCCCATAGCGAGCGCCCAGCGACACGCGGGCAGTGAATATCTGAGGGCCAGCGGGGAACAGGCGAGTCTCGGAACGGCAGTGAAAACCCGACGGCCCGTTCCCGGACGGTACTGGGTAGCGATCCGTTCCGGACGCCGTCGACCGTCGCGACCGGATCGTTGGACGTACGCGTCGGTGTTGTAACAGAGCGACGAAACGGTGGGGATTCGGGCGGCTACTCGGGAAACAGTTCCTCTCGCCGCTCGATCGCGTCGATGCGCTCGACGTCGTCGCTGTCGAGTTCGAGGTCCGCCGCCGTGAGATTCGCGGCGAGGTGGGCCCGCGAGGACGCCTTCGGGATGGCGACGACGTTGTCGTGGGACGTCACCCACGCGATGCTGACGGCGGCGGGCGACGTGTCGTGTTTCTCGGCGATAGCCCGTATCGTCGGATCGTCGAACACCCGCCCGCCCGCCAGCGGCGAGTACGCGACCAGCGGATAGTCGTGGCGCTGGGCGTCGGCAAGCAGTGTCTCCTGACGGAAATACGGGTGGAACTCGACCTGATGTGCGGCGATAGTGTCGAGGTGGTCGCGGGCGGTCGCCAGTTGCTCGGGGTCGAAGTTCGACAGACCGACGTGTGTGGTCAGGCCGGCCTCGCGAACGGCGTCGACGGCCGGCAGCGTCGTCTCGGGGTCGTAGTCGCCGCGCGGCCGGTGGACGTACAGCAAGTCCACGCTATCGAGTCCGAGGCGGTCGAGGCTCGCCTCGGTGCCCGGTCGAACGTCGTCGTCGGCGAGGCAATCGATCCACAGTTTCGTCGCGACGGTCAGTGCATCGCGGTCGACGGGCGCCGAAGCGATACCGTCGCCGACGACGGGTTCGTTCTCGTAGACCTGTGCCGTATCGAGGTGCCGGTAGCCGACGTCGATAGCCGCCGCGACGGTGTCGGCATCGTCGATACCCATCGTTCCCAGACCGACCGGTGGGAGGTCCATGGTCGCCACTCGGCCGACAGGGAGAAGGACGTGTCGGTCATACTGCTGGCCGTAACTTGCCGAAGATAGTCACCACGCTGGGTGGCGAAACCGTTCGCGTGAGTACAGCCGGCAGTATCAGAACTCGGTGCGGTCGCTGACGGCCGCGGCGTGTTCGGCCCACTTCTCGACAGTGGGTGACTCCCAGTACCGGACGGCTTCGCTCCGCTCGTCGAAGTCGATGATACCCAGCCGATGGAGTTCGGGCAGGTGCGTCTCGACCAGTTCGGCCTCGACTGACTCGACGTCCGTATCGGCCACCGGCAGACTGGTTTGTTCCCCTCGGTCGGCGACAGCGGTGGCAAGCGTCGTGACGTCGACGCCCGTTCCGTCACTGGTCGTGAGATAGCGACAGACCGCGCGTCGTCGCCAGTCCGACAGCGCCTCGAACACGTCGTCGATCATCGGTGTCGTGAGGCCCCGGTCCTCTGGAGTCATCCCACACCACGTTCGGTCCTGCTGTTCCGGGTCGGATGACTGGTCGCTCATGAACACGTATGTAATGGCAGGACAGTATCGGGCATCAACGCAACACCTAGTTCTCTAGGCACGGTCTGCCGCCTACGCGACTGTGTAATACCGTGGTTAGAGGTCGAGCAAGCCGTCGAGCAGATTCCGTTCGGCCCGTCGCAGGTGCTGATGGAGCGTCGGCGAGGAGATGTCGAGCGTGTCTGCCAGTTGTTCGGCCGTCGTATCCCGCGGCCACTCGTAGTACCCCGCGAGGTAGGCCGCTCTGAGGACCTCCAGTTGCCGGTCGGTCAACTGTTCCTGTAGCGGCGGTTGGTCCGTGACGGTCGTCGGTCGGCGCTCGCGCTCCCGTTTCGAAATGAGGGCGAAGCCGCTGAGTTGGGCCGAGAGCGTCTCCTGTATCGTCCGCGGATCGCCGTCCGTCGGCGCCTCGACGACCAAGGTGAGTCGATTCGGGTCCGCGATAGCGTCGACGAGTCGCGCACCGACGTCTAAGAGCAGCGACTGATACGTGTCCGTCGTTTGGAACTCGACGACGCCACTATCCCCGTCAGACCGGATGACCCGGCCGTCGAGTACCGGCTGGAACTCTAACAGACTCTCGAGAACGTCCGCTGGCGGGGCTCCGTCGACGGTGAGGTACTGGAGTGCCTCCTCGCCGATATCGACGCTTCCGGCCGATTCGAGCCGACAGTCGTGTCGACGAGCCACGACGAGCGGGTACGCGTCCGGGTCTTCGGACTTGAACTCCATCTCGACGATCCGGTCGCGTGTCAGTAACCGTCTGTTCTGGACGGCTGTGAAGGCGAATCCGACTGTCTCGCCCAGAACCGTGAGGGCGTCGAGCGCTCTGGAGCTAAACGCTTCGGCCCGGTTCGCGTAGACGATGAGCGCGGCGTGGACGACGTCGTCGTGCCGGAGGGGGATGACCGCGGCCGAGCGGAAGTCCCGCGCCAGCGCCTCGTCGCGCCAGTCGTCCATCCGCTCGTCGGTCGCCACGTCGTGGATGACCTGTACCTCGCCGGTCCGGATAGCGGTCGTTCCGGGGTCGTTCGTCCGAGCGGCGGGTTCCGCGAGTTTCTGGATGGTGTCGAGGTACCCCTCGTCGTTGCCCGCCGTCGTCTTCCGGGAGAGGGGCCCTCCCGTCCCGTCGCGCTCGCCGATCCACGCGAGTTCGTACAGGTCTGACTCGACCAGTCGGTTACAGACGGTCGTCTCGATTTCGTCCCGGGTCGCCGCCGTCCCGAGCGCTCGGATGACGTCCTGAATGAGGACGTGGACCCGCGTGAGCGTCACCAGTTCGTCGCGCTGTGTTTCGAGTTCTCGCTGGCGGCGTTTTTGTTCGGTGATGTCCTGATGGATGCCGACGGCTCGAATCGGGTCGCCGTCCTCGTCACGTTCGAACACCCGGCCGAGGTCCCGTATCCACTTGTAGTCGCCGTCTTTCGTCCGCAGTCGGTGGTCGCACCGGTAGATGTCCGTCTCGCCCTCGAAGTGTGACTCGATGGCGTCCCAGGCGCGTTCGAGGTCGTCGGGATGGACCAGATCCTCCCAGGTCTCTATCCGCTGATCGAGGTCCGACAGGGAGTACCCGAGCATCCCCACCCAGCGCTCGTCGAAGGAGACGTCGCCGGTCTCGACGTTCCAGTCCCAGACGCCCAGTTCGGCCCCCTCCAACGCGAGTTCGAGGCGTTCGGTCGTTCGCACCAGTTCTCGTTCCCGGTCCCGCTGCTCGGTGACGTCCCGGTAGAGCCAGAGGTTCGCCTCGCCGTCCGGCAGGTCGATAGGGAGGTAACTCCGCTGTACCGTCCGCCCGTCGCTCAGTTCGAGGTCTGTTCGGAGGTCGGTCGAGCGGGCCGCCAGCAACTGCGCTGTCTCGTCGAGGAAGCACTCGGGGTCGGCGAACCGCTGGCTCACGCGCTCGACGGCGACCGAACAGTCCGTGCCGACGAGGTCTTCGGCCGATCCGGGGATGTCGAAGATGTCGACGAGTCGCTGGTTGGCCGTCCGTATCTCGCGGTCGTCGTCCTCGACGAGGATACCCACCGGGAGCGCGTCGAGTAACGTCGACAGGAGCGTGTTCGACTGTTCGAGTTCTTGTTCGTACTCCACCCGGTCCGTGATGTTCTGTGCGACGGTCATGCCCGAGACGACCGCCCCGTCGTCGTCGCGTATCGGTATCACCTGCACGTAGTAGTGGTCGCCCCGATACTCGTCGACGAACGCACTGGTCCGCCCCTCGAAGGCCGCTCCGTACGCCTCTTCGAGGAGCGACGCGTTCTCTGGGGGCAGCACCTCTCGTGGCGTCTTCCCGACGAAATCCGACGGTTCGAAACCGTGTGTTTTCAGGTCTTCGCCGCCCGCTTCCGTGTACCGGAACTCCTCGTCGAACAGGAACACCGTACCGTTCGGGAAGCGGTCGACCAACCCTTCGAACAGTTTCGTGCGTTCCCTGAGTGCTCGCTCGCGTTCACGGCGCTCGGTGACGTCCCGGGCGACGCCGTTCAGACCGCGGTACGCGCCGCTGTCGTCTCGGAGCAGCGTGTAGTGGATGGATATCTCACGCTCCGTCCCGTCCTTACATCGGCAGGTGAGGTCGACGCTCGCGTCGTCGGCGTCGCTGGTGAGCAACTGTTCGATGGTCTGCTGGCCGTTCGCCAACTCGCCGGGCGCGAGCGTCTCGGCCGCGTGTGTGCCGGTCAGTTCCGACGGGTCGTAGCCCAGCATCGCTGCGAACGACTCGTTACAGTAGTCGATGACGCCGCGTTCGTCGAGCGTATACAGGCCGTCCTGCGCCTGCTCGGTCAGCATTTCGAGCAGCGACAGTCTGGCCTCCCGACGGGCCGCTGGCGTGACGTCGGTGATCTCGAAGAGTCGGAGCGATCCGGCAGCGTCCGGCAGGTCGTACCCCCGGAACTGGAGGTACCGCTCGCCCCGGGCCGTCTCGGCCCGAACCGTTACCGGGTCCGTCGGGTCCGAACGGAGCCTGTCCGCCACGTCCCCGGCCGCGGTGTCGGACGCGAGCGTCGCCACCGCGTCGTAGACGTTCGCCGTCTCGAAGTCGAGGCCCGGGACGTCTTCGGCGGAGCCGCGCGACCAAACTGGGTCGCCCGCGTCGTCGACCAGTAGCGTCAACTCGCCCTCGTCGGCGCGGTTCGCGACGTCGTCGACCGCCGTCTGGAGTGCGTACGTCGACCGATCCGTCACCGACTCGGTGACGCTGACGACTTTCTCGGCGAGGAAGGCCCCGTGTGTGCTGGGGCCCTTCTCGACCACCGTCGTCGACGAACCCAGCAATGCGTCGTCGACGGCCGCCGGGTCCCGTGCCGAATACAGTATCGCGGGACAGTCGAACGTCTCGACGAGGTGGTCGGCCGCTTCGATACCCACAGGGTCGACGACGAGACACGCCGGTGGTCTCGACGCGCCGACGTCGAGTGCCGCATCGGAACTCCCGACGGCAGCGACGTCGACCTCCGGCCGGTGGTCGGTCATCTCGGTCCGTGTTCGCTCGCGTGACGCGGCGTCGGCATCGACGTACAGAACGGTGCTGCGCTCGGTCTGCTGGCTGTCCGCAGCAACGGTCCGAGGCTGAGAGTGCTCTGTCATGCAGTAGTCCGCGGTCTCGTGTTGGGCGTACCCACCACCTCCCCCAACTATATACTGTCGGTCAGTTTATCTGAATCGATAGTCGAATCGCCCGAGGGCGGCGCGTGCTATCGACACTCGCCGGCGGCCTCGGCGACGCTCGTCAGCGTCAGCCACGTGTTACACCCCGCCCGGAGCGCGACGAGGTCGGTGGCCGTGACAGTACACTCCAGTGTCGCGCCGTCGCGGGTCAGCGTCGCCGTCGTCCGGTCGCCGTCGATGGCACCCAGTTCCGGGCGGAGGCTCCGCTCGACGCGGCGTGCGCGCTCTTCGTCCGGGTAGTCGAACGTGAGAATCGTTCGGTGTGTGTCCGTCACTTGACGTCGACTTCTTTGACGTCGGGCGACCGCTCTTTCAGCAGAACGCGGTGACCACAGTACGGACAGCGGACGCCACCGTACTCGTCGAGTGTTACGTCGCGCTTACAGCGTGAACACTTGTAGCTCATACCAGATATGTGGGGCGTCGAGGCCCTTTATTCCTCGTCTTCGGCCAGCGCGGCGCGGATCGAGCGGCGGACAGTCTTGCCACCGGGCGTCTGGGGCTTGTAGCTCCCGCCGGTGTACTTGTAGTCACAGTAGCTGCACTGCCAGATGCCGGTGCCCTGCCGGTCGACGCGGTCCTCGCCGCAGTTCGGGCAGGCGTGGTCCTCGTTCATCTCCGACTCGATTTCTGCGACGCGGCGGCGGGCGACGCGACCGTAGCGAGCGCCGAATCGACCGGCGCTCCCGGTTCGTCCTCTCTTGTTGGCCATAGTACTCTCTGGTCGGCCCAGCGTCCACATAAGCCCTTCGAGACGGACGTAAACTGAACTGCGTCAGGCACTCACACCCGCGGCGGCCCACCGAGCGGTAGAACCGTAGCCACAGCGACTAACCGTCGCCATGACAAACGGTGCTGGTGCTATGGACGAAGCACTCGAAGTCGTCGAAGTCGTCGCAGACTCCGAACTCGAGGGTGTCGTCACATGGCTACTGCGCCTCGTCGGGCTCGCCGCGCTGCTCGCGGGGCTCGGGCTGTGGCTGTTCACCGAGATGGGGCTGCTCGTGCTCCCGGCGTTGCTCATGTTCGTGGGCGTCGTCCTGCTGGTGGCACCGAGCGTCCTCCTGCTGGCCGCAGAGCTAGCGTAGGGACAGCCACATCCATTACCGTCGACACCGAACGACCAGCGATGGCAGTGACAGACCGGCTCCGGACCCGCCTCACAGCGGTCGCCCCGGCGACCAGCGGCCGCCTCACGGAAGCCGAGTTTCTGCTGGCCGGGGCGACCGTCGGCGCCCTCGGCTGGGGCGGGACACAGACGCTCGCGTGGCTCGACCCGCCGAACGCCGCCCTCGGCGCCACTGCGCTGTGGGTCGTCCTCGTGGGCGCGTTTTCGGGCACGACGGTCCTACACGGTCCGGACGCCGTGCGCTTCTCCGACGCGATGTTCGTCTGGGGGGCGGTCAACGGCACGGCGATGGGCCTGACGCTGACCGGTCTCGCGGGACTCGTCCCCGAACCGCTGGCGTTCTGGCACGCGTGGGTCGGCGCCGCCGCGGTGGGGTACTGCTGGACGGCCGGCTTGTTGGAAGGTCCCGGGCACGCCGACCGGGGCCGGGCCTACCTCGTCTCGGGCGTCGTCGCACTGGCCGTCCTCCTCATCGGCAGCGTGCGGTTCTCGCTGGTCGAACCGGTCGCCTTTCTCCTGTTGGGAGCCCTCCACGTCGTCCCACTCGTCTTCGACGCCCGACGGCGGTCGTAGAACTATCGAACCGCGCGCGAAGCGACGGCGTCAGTCCTGTAACTCGGCGTCCCGCAGCGCTTCGTTCAGGTCGTCCCGGACGTGTTCGCCGAGTTCCCGGTCGCCAGCCGTCGTGACGACGCGGTTCTCCTGCACACTGGAGCCGTCCCGAATCAGGACGCGGACGTTGCCGTTGGTGTCGGCCCGCGTCGCCTTCGCCCGGACGCCCGTGGGCGAACTCGACCCGCCGGCGTCGATAGGGCCGGGGATGACCTTCTTGACGTGCGGGTGGCCGGCGACAGTGTGGATGACCCGCTGGCCGGAGCGGCCGCCGATGAGCGTCGAGTGACTCCCGCCCAGCTTCTCGGCCGGCGCGGCGTCGACGACGTCCAGCGCGGGTTCGCCCTGTCGGTCCAGTACCCGCTGGACGGGGTCCTCGCCCTCGACGCGGAAGAACTCGTGGTGCAACTGACCGCGGACCGCGGCGATGACGTCGCGGTCGCCGGTGACGTACACCTCCTCCGGGCGCTTGCGCCGCACTTCGTCGGCGACGAGGCCGGCGAAGTTGCGCAACTCGACGACGCTCTTCTCGTCGCTGCCGTCGCCCTCCGGCGTCGTCGTCACCGTCCGTTGGCCGACGACGGACTCGTCGGCGATACAGGAGACGGTCGCCCGGTCGCGGCCGAGTTCGAGGACGACCGCCTCGGTGTTGGCAGTGTGACAGACCAGACAGTAGTCGCCCGGTCGGTCCAGCGGCGTCGCACACTGCCGGCAGTCCATGCGTGGGTGTAGGGGCGCTCGGCCGGATAAGCCAGACGGTTCGCGTTCCCTACGCGTCCGGGTCCGTCTTGCGGAACTCCCGTAAGAGGACCGTCGCGTAACTGCCCTTCGGGAGCGCAAAAGAGAACGTCAGGTCGTCGCCGTCGCGGTCGACGCCGAGGTCCGTCCGGACCATAATCGCTCGACGGGTGCCCTCGCTGTCGAACTCGCCCGGCAGATCGAAATCGCCCGGTTCGAGCCCCACGTCGGCAAGCACGTCGCGCTCTATCTCGCCGGGTTCGCCGTCGGCTAGTTCCGTCTCGGTGCCGACCAGCGGTGCCGTGACGAACGCCCGGCCGCGCTCGCAGTGTCGCTCGACGGTCCGCAGGCGTTGCTCGGTCACGCGCTGGGTGCGGTCGGGGTCCGGGAGTCGCAGTCCCTCGGGAGCGTCACTATCGGCGAAACACACCACGTCGCCCTCGACGGGGCGGTCGAACGGCAGTCCCCGTTCGAGTCGCGCAGAGAGGATGCGGTTGAAGACGTAGGACTGGGCGGCGTTGACGAACAGCGTCTGGAGGTTCGTCGGCAGCGTTTCGACGGCTTCACGGAAGTCTGCGGGCGAGTCGGCACCGTTCTCGACGAGCGTGTGACACATCGACCGCTCGTAGCCCAGCGCCCGCGGCAGGCGGTCCAGCGCACCTTCCCAGTCGCGGGTCTCGTCGACGTAGGACCGGGCGGCCTGCGTGGCCTCGGGTTCGCGCTCGTGCGGGTTGCCCACGTAGGCGAGCACCGCCCCCTCCCAGTCCTCGCGGACGATTGCGAGGCCGACCTCGTGGGTGACTGGACGGCGCGACCCGAACCGCTGCTGGCCGAAGTAGTTCGGGACGCCGACGGTCGACTCGCCGTCGGGGAGCGAGTCGGCGTCACTGTCCTCGGGGCCGCCGTCCCGCGGTTCGGTCCCTTCACTGTCCGCGAACGCCCGCAGGTCCGCCAGTACGCTCGCGGCGTTCGCCGCGTTTTCGGTGTCACGCACCACGATGTCGAAGGCGTTGCCCGCGAGGTCACCGAAGAGGACCGGCCGGCCGGCGCGACCGACGACCTCGATATCCGTCCCGTCCACGTCGGGCACGTCGTCGGCGTCGATGCCCTTCACCGAGAACAACTGCCGGGTGACCGCCCGCTTGTCCTTCGTCCCGGCCCACGAGACGCGCTCGCGGGAGATTCCGAGTCGGTCGGAGAGCGCGCTCGCGAAGTCGTTCGTGTCCCAGTTGTGTAACTCGACGCGGAGGACCAGATGGGGGTACGCGCCGGTGTCGGCGTCGACGGGCGACGTATCGAACGCCTCCAGTTCGGTGACCCGGAAGTCCTCGGGGCTCGCTCGCAGGTGGCCGCCCACGCCGTCGGCGTCGCTGACGTAGTACTCCATGCCGACCACTCGCTCGATGGGGTGGGCCTCGCGCATTGGTGCCCTGTTCGTCGGGCCGGGTTTAGCGTTGGCGTTCGTCGTCGGTCACGCGTAGGCCTCGAACTCCTCGCCGAAGACGAGGAAGTACGCGACGCCGACGACGCCGACCGCCGTCGCGACGCCGAAGGCCAGTTCCGGGCCCGCTCGGAGTGCGAACTCGGGGAGCGCGAGTGGGCCAACGGCCTCGGGGAGCGAGAGGACCCACTCGCTCCCGTAGAGCCATCCGCCCAGCGCGGCGCTGGGGATGACGAGCGTGTTCCGGACGAGGTAGTACGTCCCGGTGACGCGGCCGCCGGCGTCGCGTTCGGCCGGGCCGACGATGAGCGCCTTGTGTGCGGGCAGGCCCGCAAAGCGGAGGCCCGAGTACGCAAAGAGCAAGAGCAGTATCCACTGGTCCGCCGGCGCGTAGATGAGCACCAGCGGGAAGATAGCATACACCGAAAAGCCAAGCGCGACGGCGGGTTTCAGCCCGGCGTACTCGGCGAGTTTCGAGACGGGGGCCATCGAGAGGATAGCGACGACCATCTCCACGCCGAGGAGGACGCCGAAGAAGGCGTCGGGCCGAAGCGAGAGGCCGAATCCGGAGAACCCGACCGAGAGGAAGTCCGTGACGACGATGACGAAGAAGACGTACACCATGCCGTTGGCAAAACGGACGAGCGTATCGGCGACGAGCAGGGGGCGGAGCGTCTCCGGCATCCCCCGAAGGTCGTCGAGGACCTGCGCTACCCCCTCGAAGGATTTGCCTAACGTGTCCTCGCTAGCGTCGTAGAGGACGTGCTGGGCCACCGTCGCCACCGCACCACAGGCGATCGCGACGAGCAAGACGAGTTGGAAGCCGCCGACGAACGTCGCCGAGACGGCGAGTAAGCCCGCCGCCAGCAACGGACCGATGAGAAAACCCAGTCGTCGGAACACCTCGGTGCTGGCAAAGCCCATCGCCAGTCGGGCCGGCGGGACGCTCTGCTTGACGATCGCGAACGTCGCGCCGAGGCCGAACGACTTCCACGCTTGGGCCAGAAACAGGCCGACGAAGACGAACGCCCACGCGGGGACGGTCACCGGACCGACAGCGACGGTGCCGACGACAGCGGCGAGGTACCAGACGCCGAACCCGAGCGTCGCCAACACGGCGAAGGCCGTGAGCGCGAACCGGGAGCCGAGGCGGTCCGAGACGGCCCCGCCGGGGTAGGGGTAGACGGCGCTGATGAGGTTGCCGACGCTGCCGTAGAGACCGATGACGCCCGCGCTCGCGCCGAGGAGCCGCATGTACTCGGGGACGTAGCGACTGGTCATCTGAAAGGCGAGCGAGAACGCAAGCATCGACAGCGAGAGGACGAGGACGTCCCGTTCCAGCGCGAAGAACTGCCGGAACGCGTCGAGCAGGTCGACGTCCTCGTCGGCGTGGTCCGTAGCCATCGACTGGGGGCAGACGCGGGTCGCACTTATAGCCACGAATCCCGGCGTGGTAGTGTCTATATATCTCTCCGCAGAGATGCAGAGCGGAGCGGTGCAGCGGGTTAGCAACGGCATAACGAGGGTCGTCGGTCGCTCACCATCGGACGAGGGGTACCGTGACAGAACCCGAATCAGAACACAGACGCGACGACATGGGGGAGCGCGTCGAGCGGTGGCGCGAAAGCGACGTAGTGATTACCGAGTTCAGCGGCCGTACCGTGGCCTACTGTCCCGACGCCGAAGAGGCGTGGATATGCGGGTGGGTCGAGGTGCCGCGATAGGCGCCGCTCGCCACCGGAGCCGAAAACGCAGAGAGAACGCCTGAGGCGATCAGACCGCCGACTCGTAGTCGTCGAAGCGGTCGATCTCGACGCCGTCCTCGGTGATCTCCGCGAGGACGATACCGTTCCCAGAGCCAGTGTCACGCTCTGCAGCCGCCTGCACGGCGCGGATAGCCAGTGCGCGAGCGTCTTCGAGACTCATCTCGGGGTCGTACTCGCCCTCGATGGTCCCCGTCGCGACCATGGTGCCCGAGCCGGTGACGGTGTAGTCGTCCTGCAGGACGCCGCCGGCCGGGTCGACGCTGTAGACGTGGCTGCCCTCCTCGTCGACCCCGCCGATGATGGGGTTGATGGCGAAGAACGGGCCGCCGCGGGCGAAGTTACCCGCGAGCGTCGCCAGCGCGTGGATGGAGAGCGGTTCGTCGCGGCGGACCTCGAAGAGGTTCGCCTCCGAGCGCAGCGAGCGGATGAACGACTGCGCACCGCCGACGCTGCCGACCAGCGTCATGGCGGCCGTCGGGTGGATCTGCTCTACCTTCTGAACCGACTTGTTCGAGACGAACCGGCCGCCCAGCGAGGCGCGGCGGTCCGTCGCGATGAGGACGCCTTCCTCGGTGCTGATACCGACGGTGGTCGTCCCCGTTTTGGTGACCGTCTCCTCGTCGCGGCCGCCGTCGTCGTTCGGCAGCGTGCCGACCTCGGGTTCATAGGCGTCGGTGAGACGCTCCTCAGGGTCGTACATCATTCGTCACCTCCGAGTTCGAACTCCTCGATACGACCGGCGATGTCGTCCTCGGCGAGTTTGGTGAACTGCTCGCTCTCGACGTCGACGGTGGCGATGTCGACACCGGTGGCGTCGAGGCCGTCGTCGTTGACCGACGCGAGGGCCTGTAGCGCCAGTTCGACGCCGCTTTCGAGGTCCATCTCGTCGGCGTACTCGTCTTCGAGGAACGTCTGGAGTTCCTCGCGAGATCCGCCGATAGCGACGGCCTGCCACTCGTAGGGCGTCCCCGAGGGGTCCGTCTCGAACAGGCGCGGTTCGCCGTCCTCGATGCCGCCGACCAGCAGGGCGACACCGAACGGGCGTGCGCCGCCGGTCTGGGTGTACTGCTGGATGTAGTCGGTGACCTCCTTGGTCAACGACTCGACGCTCGCCGGTTCGTCGTAGCGGAGGCGGTTGACCTGTGCCTGCCGCCGGGCGACGTCGATGAGCTGGCGGGCGTCGGCGACGTGGCCGGCGCTCGCGACGCCGACGTGGTCGTCGATCTCGTGAATCTTTTCGATGCTGTCGCGCTCGATGAGCGGGGAGCGGGCGTGGCGGTCGGCCGCCAGCACGACGCCGTCGGCCGTGCGGACGCCGACACTCGCGGTCCCTCGCTTGACTGCCTCACGAGCGTACTCGACCTGATAGAGGCGCCCGTCCGGCGAGAAGATGGTTATCCCGCGGTCGTACGCCTGTTGTTCGTTTCCTTGCATTGTGTGTGCTCTGTTGTTCACCTGAGGTTAGGGCTTCTAGTATATAACGACATCGTCGGTGTCGTCTCCGCTGCCCTCAGTACAGCGAGAGGTCGCCAGTGACCCGGTCCACCGACTCGTCCTCGGCCGGCCCCACCGCGAGGGCGGTGACCGTGCCGGGGTCCAGTTGCGTGTGGCCGGCGTCCCTGACGATGGCATGCGGCAGGCCCTCGCGCTCGGCGACGTCGGCGAGTTCGAACAGTTCGGACTCGCTCGTCGCCTTCAGGACCACCTTCTTCTGGCCCTCGCCTTTCCAGGCGTTGCGGGCCGTCCGACCGGCGTCCTCGTAGGCCGACAGCGAGGCGTGGGCGACCTGCGCGGCGAGTTTGCCCTCGCCCATACCGATATCGGCCCGGGCGACGATGGCCTGCTTCATGTCCCACACGTAGCGACCCTGACTTAAACCCCCGTCGGAGCACCCGTGCGGTTGCACATACCACAGGGCACTTACCGTATGGGTGTGCACTCCCCGGGGATGCCCTCCACCGTCACGACGTTCGTCGCACGACCGGGCGCGTTCTTCGAGCGGCGAGCGGACCGGCTTAGCGGCTTTCGTGGGGTCGGCCTCGCGGCCGCGCTCGCGTTCCTGTTGACCACCGTTCTCGGCGTCGCGCTTCGCCTGTTCAGCCAGCAGTTCACCGGGACGACCACCGTCGACAACCCGGCCTATCCCGGCGACGTGTTCTGTGAGGACGGCGGTGCCGGCGGGATGACCCCGAGTGGCTGTGACGAACCAGCCACGATGACCGTCGAGATCAGCTCGCTGCTCTGGCAGGAGATAGCCGACAGGCTCCCGTGGCTGTTCGTCGGCCTCCTGTTCGTCTGGTTCGGCCTCGCCGTTGCGCTCCACGTCGGCGCGTGGCTGGGCAGCGGCACCGGCCGGTTCGGCGAGAGCATGGAAGTCGCCGCGTGGGGTCTCGTACCGACGGTAGTCGTCACGGGCGTGGCCGGTGCCGCGCTGGTCTACTTCGCCGCGCAGGCCGACCTCGCCGGTTCGACCCCGGAGACGCTTCTCTCGGAAGTCAGAACGCTCCAGTCGGGCGTCTCCGGGTTGACGTTCCTCCTGATTCAGATCGCGGGGGCGGCCTGGCAGGCGTACGTCTGGGCCGCCGGCCTGCGCGTCGCCCACGAACTCAGCCGTCGGGCGGCAGTGGTCGTCGCCGTGATAGTGGCGACCGTTCCAGTGGTGCTCTCGTAGGGCGACGGCGATTACTCGACTCGCGCGTCGGCCTCGGTGAGCGTCTCGTCGCCGTGGCGGACGCTGACCTCGAACCGGGTGCCTGCAGGGATCGATTCGAAGTCCATCGTCACGGCGAACGTCCCGTCGTCCCCTACCGTCGCCGTCCGCTGGTGCAGGAAGGGCGTACTCGACCCGGAGCTCCGCGCGCGGACCGTGACGTTCGTGCCGGGTTCGAGGTCGGTCGTCCCGCGAATCGTCTGGTCCGTGGCGCTCCGGACGGTGAGGGTCTCGCCGTCGTAGTCGAGTCGCGTGCCGGCGACCGACGCGTCGTCACCGTCGGCCGCCGTCGCCCCCGGCACGTACACGACCTGTGCCGTCCGGTTCGTCAGTTCCTCGCCGTCGTGGCGGACGCTGACGGTCGCCGTCGCGTTCTCGGGGACGCCCGAGAGGTCGGCCGGCACGGCGAACGTGCCGTTGTCCCGAACCGTCGTCTGTTGCTGATAGATGAACGGGCTGTCGCCGCTATCGCTCTTGATGCGAACGGTCACCGTGGCCCCGGCGGCGACGTCCGTCGCGCCTTCGATCGACTCGTTCGACCGCGTTTCGAGGACGAGCGAGTCGTTCACCGGATAGACGACGGTGCCGTTCACGTCCGTGGGTGCCGTCTCGTCGGTGGCCGGCGCGTCGGCGGGTCCGTTCGTCTGTCCGGAGAGCGCCGGCAGTACGAACAGGCCGACGACGAGGACGGCACTGACGGCGACGGCGCTGACGATAGCGGTTCGCCGGGTGGTCATACGCACGCCTCCCGGGGGGTCGGTCTGTCGATGGATCTGTGCGACGCCTCGCGAGTGGAGGGTGGGCGGCTAGCTGGCATGCACGCGACGCTACGTCCGGGGTTGAAAAACCCTCGACGGATGCTAAAAGCAGCGTTGAACAGCCCCGGCGACCGACCGCGCTGGTGGCTTCGAGACGGGACGCTTTAGGTATCCCGCGCCGGTACGTCGGGTAATGATACTCTCCGACGCGGACATCGAGCGCCGACTCCGCGAGGGCGACCTCGTCGTCGAACCGCTCGACGACCCCGACATCCAGATTCAGCCAGCCAGCGTCGACCTCCGACTCGGTCAGGAGTTTCTGGAGTTCCAGCACGCCAACATCCCGTGTATCCACCCCAACGCCGAGGCCGAGGTGGCCGACTACGTCGACGAGACCGAGATCGCGGAGGACGGCGAATACATCCTCCATCCCGGCGACTTCGTCCTCGGGACGACCCACGAACGCGTCGAGATTCCCGACGACCTCATCGCCCACGTCGAGGGCCGGTCCTCGCTGGGCCGGCTGGCTATCGTCGTCCACGCGACGGCGGGCCTCTGTGATCCCGGCTACAAGGGCCAGATAACCCTCGAACTGTCGAATCTCGGCACCGCCCCGGTCGCGCTCACCCCGGGCATGCGAATCTCTCAGCTCACCTTCACGGAACTCAAGACGCCCGCCGAGCGCCCGTACGGGTCCGACCGCGGCTCGAAGTATCAAGACCAGACCGGGCCACAGGCGAGCAAGATACAGGGGGACAGGGAGTTCGGAGGCGACCAATGAGGACCGACCCCTGCGGCGTCGTGTCCGCGTCTCGACTGCTGGCGAGTGAGTTCGGAGGCGACCAATGAGGACCGACCCCTGCGGCGTCGTGTCCGCGTCTCGGCTGCGAGCGAGTGAGTTCGGAGGCGACCAATGAGGACCGACCCCTACGGCGTCGTGTCCGCACCTCGGCTGCGAGCGAGTGAGTTCGGAGGCGACCAGTAGGATGCGCTTCGTCGAGGAGATCGTCGTCGAGGAGTTTCTCCCGACGTTCCGGTCGATGCTGGCCGAGTCCCTCCGGGACCGGGACCTCACGCAGTCCGAGGTGGCGGACCTGCTGGGCATCAGCCAGAGCGCCGTCTCGAAGTACGTCCACGGCGACGTCGAGCGCAACGACGCGCTGCTCTCTCACCGAGGGTTGAACGAACTCGTCGAGCGACTGGCCGAGGGGCTTGCCGACGGCGACATGAGTCCCGTGCAGGCGCTCGTCGAGGCGGAAGTGTTCATTCGCGAACTCGAACAGGGCGGCCTGCTCGCGTCGCTTCACGAAGACGCGGTGCCCGAACTGGCCGAGTACGGCGGCGAGTTCAGCGTCCACGACCCGGACTCGAAACTCCGGGCCGCAGAGCGGACGCTGTCGACGGTCCGGCAGGGCCTCCGAGTGCTAGAGAACACCAGCGGCTTCGCGACGCTCATCCCCGCCGTCGGGTCGAACCTCGTACAAGCGCTGCCCGACGGCGACGCCATCGAGGACGTGGCCGCCGTCCCCGGCCGGGTTCTGGACGTGAAGGGGCGGGCGACCATCCCCGCCGAACCGGAGTTCGGTGTGAGCGAACACGTCGCCACGGTACTGCTAGCGGCGCGTGCCGCCGGGAGCGACGCTCGCGCGGCGCTGAACGTCCGCTACGACGACGCTGTCGTAGCGGCGCTGGAGGAGGCCGGCCACACCACCGTCGAGTTCGACGCCGAGGAAGCCCTCGAACCGGCAATCGCCGGGGCACTGGCAGAGAGCCCCGACGCGGACGTCATCTATCAGACCGGCGGGATGGGTATCGAACCGGTCGTCTATCTGCTCGGCGACGACGCCGTGACCGTCGCCGAGTGGGCGAGAGACCTGCTGTGAGCGACCCCCGGGCCGTCTACGCGCGCTGGGCAGCGCTGTACGATCGGCTGGCTTCCCTCCCGGTCGTCCGGTCGTGGCGGGCCCGCGCGGTCGACGCGCTCGACCTCTCGGCGGGCGAGACGGTCGTCGAGATGGGGTGTGGCACCGGCGCGAACGTGCCGGCACTCCGCCGCCGCGTGGCTCCAGCGGGCCGCGTCGTGGGCGTGGACCTGACACCAGAGATGCTCCGACGGGCACGCGGTCACGCCGACCGGACCGGCGACGGCGTCCACTATCTGCTCGGCGATGCCGCGCGCCCGCCCGTCGACGACGTCGACGCGGTACTCGCGACGTTCGTCGCCGGCATCTTCGCGGACCCCGCCGCGGCCGTCGACGCGTGGTGTGACTGCGCCGCTCCCGGCGGCCGGGTCGCGCTGTTGAACTTCCAACGAAGCGCCAACCCGCTCGCAACGCCGGTAAACGTCGCCTTCGAAGGGTTCGTCCGCCTCTCGGCACCCGGGGCGCGCCTCTCGCGGCGCTCGCACGCCGACGCCTTCGAACGGCGGGTCGCGACGGCCCGGGACCGACTGACCGAACGGACCGTCGACCGGCGCTACGAGACGTTCGCGGGCGGGTATCTGGGACTCGTCTCCGGGCGGGTCGAGTGAACGGCTGACGCGCGGCATCTCGCCGGGCTCTCGCCGTGACTCACTGTCCGGCTTTCGCGTCGAGGAGCGCACTCGCCTCCGCCCGACCAGCCTCGAACAGGTCTTCGATGAACGTCGGCGACCGGTCGAACCGGGAGGAGTACGAGAGTTCCTCGTCGAGACGGAGTTGCTCGACGACGACGCGTTTGTAGCGGTCGTCGTCCAACGCGCCCTCGTCCAGCCACTCGTTGACGCGCTCGACGAACGCGAGTTCCTGTCGAAGCGAGCGGTTCCCCGAGAGCTCCGACCGGCGGTCCGCGATAGCGGCGAGTGACGTCGGAACGTCCTCGCGTCCCGCGGCGGTTACCCGGAGGACCCAGATTTCGTCGGGTTTCTCTTCGGCGGCCTCGACGTCAGAGAGGAAGTTCTTGACCGGCGGGTTCTGGGCGAACATGCCGTCCCAGTGGGGCCGCCCGTCGACCTCGACGGCCTCGAACAGGCTCGGGACCGCGGCCGACGCGAGCAGGGCGTCGGCGGTCACGTCGCCGCCACTGAAGACGCTGAACTCGCCCGTCGTGACGTCGACGGCGCTTACGAGCAAGCGAGGGCTCTCGCCGTCAGCGAGTGACGGCACCCGTTCGAAGTCGACGACCCGCTCTATCGACCGACGGAGGTCACGCTGGGCGAGGTCCGTCGCGGGGGTGGCGTACGGACTCGTCTCCGGCATCGGGACGCCGCTCTCGTCGAGCGCGACCGCCCATCGGGCCGCGCTGTTTATCGCCCAGTCGACGGGTGTCGACGCCGCGATGTCGGCCCACAGCGTATCGAGCAGTTCGGCGGCCCGGTCCGGACCCTCGTCGACGTAGCCGAACCACGCAGTCGTCGCAGACAGTGCACCGCCCGACGTGCCACTGAATCCGAGTATCTCGTAGCCGTCGGGGAGATCGGTAAGCAGTCGTTGGAGGGCCCCGGCACAGAACGCACTGTGTGCCCCACCCCCTTGACAGGCCAGTGCGACCGTCGTCACGTCGTCTGTCTCTTCGGTCATCTCAGTCGGTCAGTGACGCGCTCGGTACGTAAAACGGTAGGATGAATGACAGGGGGCGACGGGGAGTTCCCTACCGGTAGCGCTCGGCGTGGCGCGGACAGAAGTCGGGCGCGCGTAGTTGGGCCTCGACGACGCCGGGTTGCCGGTGTGGGTTGTGCAGGCGACAGGACGCCTCGTCACAGAACGCCTCGCCCGTCTCGAGGTAGTGATACGCCTGCAGGACGTACCCCTTCAGGGCATCGGTCGTCCGGGGGTCGTCCTCGACCAGAAAGTCGCCCTCGACTTCGTTTTCCAGTACCTCGCGTGGCGGCGAGTCGCCGGTGAGCAACGCGTGTTTCTGCTGTTCCTTGTAGTACTGTTCGGGTTTCGCGGGAGCCTCGTACAGCCCCGGTACCGAGACGATAGCCGGGTGGCCGAGAACGTTCACCCGCTTGTGCCAGCGTCCGTCGTGGTCGCCCCACGTCCCGACCACCCGGTCCAGCAGGACGACGTGGAGGTGGTCGAGAGACCGGGCGGCATCGGGGAGCCGTCGATGTAACAGCCGCTGGAGTTCGAGTCCGTCGTAGATGACGCCGCCGGCCCGTTCCGGGTTCTCGATGGCACGTTCCTCGTAGCGGACGATACCGAGCATCGTGTTGCCCGTCTCCCGGTCGTACGGGTCCAGTACGCGTCCGTCCGCCAGCTCTTCGGGGAGGTCGTCGTCGGCGTACTGTGAGAGGAACCGGTCGCGAACGTCCACCTCGGCGTCGACGCGACCGGCGACCCAGTCGGCGATAGCGTCGGCGTCGGCCGCAGCCGTCGGAGCGCGATAGAGTGTGACCTGTTCGACCATATTACCCCGTGGTACTGTCGAGTAATACAGGTTGTGGACCGGGCAGAAACACGTTCGGGTCCGGGGGTCGAGACGTCGGCAGCAGTCGAGGGTGCCCGAGCCACCGTCTCACGTCGACTCGGGGTCGGTCATCGGCAACGCCACCGCTTTACCGACACCGGACACCGTTCCCTCGGCTTCGAGGGCGTCGAGGAACTCCGGGACAGTCCAATTGTGCTCGCCATCAGTACAGGGATAGACGCCGACGACGTCGTCGCCGTCGTACAGGCTGGCGAGCAGCATCGGCGTCGTCAGGACCTCTTTGCTCCTGCCGACCAGCAGCGACGCCGTCCGCGTTTCGAACGGCGGCCGGAGGCTCACACCGTTGTCGGCCGCCCACGCTTCGAACTCCTCGATGGTCCCCAGCAACTCGCTGTGTCGGTTCCGGTCCGAGATCACGATCTCGTCTGGCCACGTCGCCACCGAGAAGTCGGCCAGCGTTCCCGCGGCCCGAAGACTACTCAACCGGTCGATGACAGTTACCCGCGGTCCGCACACGGGCCGTCGCGTCCAGAGGTCGACCGTGAGGCGGTTCGTCCCACCCGTGTCGGGTGCCGTTTCGTTCAGCTGTTTCAATTCGGTTGGCATTGAGAGGTAATTACTAACACACTTAGTACAAATACTACATAATGGTTCTTGTTGGCGAAATACTACCGTATATGGTCAATAGCGAGCCAGGATATTCACATACAGCCATCGAAGCGGCATTATTCTGCCTGTATAGCCAATCCCTTTTAATGGATAGTTTTATACATCGATGTTCAGAAGTGTACATCACCATGGGCAGACAGTTCGACGTCGGCGAGCAGTTCCGGTTCATCGGACGGACGTTCGAGGAGTACACACGGATGTTCGGACTGGCGCCGACGGCGCTCGCCGGAACGACGATTCTCGACTGCCCCGGCGGACCGGGGTCGTTCACGGCTATCGCGGCACAGCGTGCCGACCGGACCCTCGCCGTCGATCCGATGTACGGACGGCCGGTCGGGGAGTTAGCGACGGTGTGTGCCGACGCCGTCGAACGGACGGTGGCCCAGTTACACGAGAAGCGCGACCTGTTCGTCTGGGACGAGTACGGCGACGTGGCGACCCGTGGACGGTACCTGCGCGCCGCCGCCCAGCGGTTCCTCGCCGACTACGCGCGCCACCCCGGTCGCTACGTCAGGGCGGCCCTGCCCCGCCTCCCGTTCGCGACGGACAGCGTGGACCGCGTACTCTCGGGGAGTCTCCTGTTCCTCTACGACGACCGACTGAGCGAGCGGTTTCACGTCGAAGCGCTACTGGAACTGGCCCGCATCGCCCGCGAGGACGTTCGGGTGTTCCCGTTGCATTCGCTGGACGGGGAGCGTTCCAAGTCCCTGTCTCCAGTCGTCGACACGCTCCGAGACGCCGGCCTCTCGGTCCGTCTCGAACCCGTCGACTACGAGTTCCAACCGGGCGCGACGGAGATGGTGGTCGTCGGAGACACCGACGGCTACGGCGGGAGTGAACGAAAACGGGAGAACGCTCGGACGGGCGTCCCGAGAGAAGCCCGTTAGTCGTCGGCGGTGGCGGCGTCGCGGCTAGTGACGTCGACGGGTTCGGCGTCGACGTCGAGTTCGTCGAGTGCGACCTGTGCGGCACGCTTGCCGGAGACGAGCATGGCACCGAACGTCGGACCCATGCGCGGGAGGCCGTAGGTGGTCGCGGTGGCCATCCCCGTGACGACGAGGCCGTCGTGGGCCAGACCGGTGTGTTCGACGACGGCGTCCTCGCTCTCGCCGACCCACATCGAGTCGTGACCCGGCGAGTCGTGGCCGGGGGCGCCGTAGGTGTCGTCGCTGGTCTGGTCCATCCCCGAGTTCGACTTCGCGTCCTCGATGCCCGGCGCGTTCAGCACGCCACGCTCGTCGAGTTTCTTGATCGCCATCGCGTCGTGGCCCGTCGCGTCGATGACGAGGTCCGCCTCGACGGCGATGGGGTCGACACACGTGATCTCGCGCGGCAGGGCGTGGACCGGCGTCCAGTTCATCACGATGCCGCCGACGCGGTGGTCCTCCCGGATGACGATGTCCGTAAACTCGGTCATGTTCTGCATCTTCGCGCCCGCGTCGCAGGCGGCCTTGATGAGGCCGGAACAGGCTTCCGGCCCGTTGGCGATGTACAGCCCCTCGCTGTCCTGTGAGCGCTTGTAGTCCACGTCGAGTTCGTCGAGGACGTTCTGAGCGGGGTCACGCACCGTGACCTTGTTCATCAGGAAGCCGCCGAGCCAGAACCCGCCGCCCAGATAGTTGTTCTTCTCGACGACCATCGTCTGGACCCCGCGCTCTGAGAGTTCCTTCGCGGCCATCAGCCCGGAGGGACCGCCACCGACGATGATGACGTCCGAGTCCGAGAAGTCCATGAACTCCTCGGTCCACTCCTGCCCGATGGCCCGTGTCACTTCCGCCTCGCCGACGTCGCTGAACTTGTCGAAATCGCTCATACCACCTAGTGATATCTTGCTGTGGTAAATAGGTGTTGTGGTGTGGGCAGTGCCGTGGCTCGGGAGACACAGACGGACAGAAATTGGGCGACTAGGCGCCGCTCGGGCCGGCGTTCAGACCCACGCGTGCAGACCGGCCGCGGTGAGCACGTCCTCCCCGCCGTCGGGTTGGCAGACGGCCCAGCGCGACCGGTCGGCGTCGGCGGGGAACAGGTGTTCGGGGACGATGGGCATCGGCACCGGGGCGTACCCGCCGCGACGCATCGCCGTCGGCCCGGGGAACCGCTCGACGACTTCGCCACCGGCAGTCACCTCGAACCGGCCGTCGTCGGCCCGGCGGTAGGCGTACTGGAAGGCGTGCCGTCCCGCGTCACCGAGGGCGTCGACGTGTTCGAAGACGGCGACGACCTCGGTGCCGACGCTCAGTTCCAGTCGCGGCCGTCCCTCGTCGACTCGGACTTCACGCCACTGGAGGTCCGCCGCCGGTGCGCGGGCACAGGCGTAGCTCCCGTCCGACAGCGGCACGCGGTCGGGGCCCTTGTAGAAGTGTCTGCCGTCGGGCTCGTCGACGGCCACGCACGCCGGGTCGCCAAGCACCGTCGCGACGACCTGCGTGAGCGTCGTTCCGGTCGCCGCCGTCGAGGGGACGACGAACAGGCAGTCACGGCCCTCCCGAAGCGCGTCGGCGAAACGCGGGACGAGTCCGGACGGCCCCACGTCGGCCTCGGTGAGCGGTTCGATGGCGACGGGGCGCGGGATCTCCGCGTCGACGAGGCCGACCGCGGCGTCCTCGGGTTCGGCCAGCGCTGGCGGTCCCCGCAGGTCCTCACGCACCGTCACGTCGTAACCGGCCCGTTCGCACAGCGAGACGCCGTGGTCACGGACCGAGGGATACACGGGCATCGTTCGGAGAGAGGGGCCGAACCGGCAAGAAGTCACCCCCCAAGGCTACAGGTTCAGCGCTGCCGTGTCCTCGTCGTCGGCGTACCGGTCGCGGCCGTCCCAGTCGGCGATGCTCGACCGAGTCTCCCAGACGGCGGTTTCGAGGTGAGTCTGTGCGATGTGGGAGTCGTCTCGGAACGCGTGCCGAGCGGCGTCTTCGGCCAGCAGTTCGAGGTCGCTGGCCGCGTAGCCCTCGGTGGGTTCGACGACGGCGTCCCAGTCGACGTCCTCGGCCACCGGTCGGGTCCGGAGGTGGACGTCGATAATCTCGCGGCGGGCCTCGGCGTCCGGCGGCGGCACCTCCACTCGCTCGTCGAACCGACCGGAGCGGCGCAACGCCCCGTCGACGTCCTCGACGAAGTTCGTCGCGCCGACGACCACCACGTCGTCGGCCGCAGCGCCCTCCAGTTCGGTCAGCAGTTGATTGACGAGTTGCTGCTCGCTCGTGTTCATCGACCCCCGCCGGGAACTGGCGATGCCGTCTATCTCGTCGATGAACAGGACGCAGGGCGCGTTCGCCCGCGCGATGTCGAACAGTTGGGCGACGTTGCGGGCCGGTTCGCCCATCCACTTGCTCGTCACGTCGGCCGGCGACACCTCGACGAACGAGTGACCGAGTTCGCCCGCGAGCGCCCCGGCGAGGTGGGTCTTGCCACACCCCGGCGGGCCATAGAGCAACAGCCCAGAGAGCACGTCGATGTCGTACTCGGCGTAGGCGTCGCTGTTCTCGATGGGGTCTAGCACCGTCTCTTCGAGACGCGCCTTCAGATCGGCCATCCCACCGACCGCCGAGAAGTCCCGGTCCGGGTCCGGGTCGACCAGATTCGTCGCCTGCAGGTCGACGCCGTCGGGTTGGACGACGCCGCCCTCGGCCACGTCCGCCGGGTCGACCCAGTCGGGGATGCTCGTCTCGGTCTCGGCGGCGGCCGACGCCAGATGGGGCGTCCCGATGGGTTCGTCGGCGCGGAGCGCCGCCCGAGCGGCGTTCTCCGCGAGCAGTTCGAGGTCGCTGGCCGCGTAGCCGGCCGTCTCCTCGACCACCGAGTCGAGGGCGAGATCCTCGGCGATAGGGCGGCCGGCGAGGTGGAGACGGAGTATCTCGCGGCGGGCCTCGGCGTCCGGCGGCGGCACCTCCACTCGCTCGTCGAACCGACCCGAGCGCCGGATAGCGCCGTCGACGTCCTCGACGAGGTTCGTCGCGCCGACGACCACCACGTCGTCGGCCGCGATGCCCTCCAGTTCGGTCAGCAGTTGGTTGACGAGTTGCTGCTCGCTGGCGTTCATGTCGCTGTCGCCGTCGCGAGAGCCGGCGATACCGTCTATTTCGTCGATGAAGAGGATGCAGGGGGCGTTCGCTCTGGCGACGGTGAACAGTTCCTCGACGTTCTTTGCGGGTTCGCCCATGTACTTGCTCGTTACGTCGGCCGGCGATACCTCCACGAACGAGTGGCCGACTTCGCCGGCCAGCGCACCGGCGACGTGCGTCTTCCCGCATCCCGGCGGTCCGTGTAAGAGGACGCCATTGACGACGCCGATACCGTACTCCTCGAACGTCTCCGGGTCTTCGAGCGGACGGACGACCTTGTGGTTGAGCGTCGAGAGCAGGTCGCTCATCCCCCCTACGTCCGCGAAACTCCGGTCGGGATTCGGGTCGACCAGTCTCTCGGCGGACATATCCACGCCGTCGGGTTGGACGACGCCGTCGTCGTCTGAGCCCTCGCGGGTCACCGTCGGCGCACCGCCGGCCCCCGACGGCCGGGGCGGTGTGTCGGTCCCGTCGGTCTCGTCCGGGTCGTCCTCCTCGCTCGTCCCGATTCGCTCGCGGATGTTCCGTTCGAGGCGGTCCGGGTCGACTTCGTAGCCGTAGGTCGCGAGGCGGCGAGGTCGTTCGCTGACGAACGCCGCGAGCCACCCGTGCGTTCGCATCTCCCGCTCTGGCGCATCTGGGTCGCGGAACGTCACCATCGCGGCGTCCTCGGAGTGAGGGGAGTGAAACTCCGCCAGCCAGAACGGGAGATACACGCGCTCGACGTCAGTCACGCCCTCGAACCCGGCGGGGTCGAAGTCGCCGGGCAACCCGTAGGACTCCCGGAGCTTCCGCAAGAAGACGTTCGCGGTGCCACCACACTGTTGGCGGTACTCCTCGACGCGGCGGGGAAGCAGCGACTCGGCGTCGCCGGTCGGCACCTGAAACCGGAAGAGGACGGATCGACCGAGGCCCGGGTCGTCGAGGCCGAAATCGTAGTCGCTGGTCGCCCGACGCACCGGACTGTTCGTCCCGTCGGCGTACCGGGCCAGCGCGTCGTCGTTGTCCGCCCAGAGCCCGTCGAGCAGTGCCGTCGCCGCCTGTCGCTCGGTCCCGAACAGTTTGCCCTCCCCGGTCTCGTAGGCATAGGAGACGCGGAAGACTGGGTAGAACACGCGGTGGAGGCGGGCCAACTGCTCGTCGTCGCCGAACTTCGTCAGCGTTCGCTCTGCGAGCGTCTCCCGAACCGTCTCGGCGTCCGGGAGGCGCCGGTCCGCATAGATGTACGGTCGCAGTCCCATCGTCACTCACCGTCGCGAATCGCCCGTTCGGCCGCCGAAAGCGCCTCGTCGGCGTCGAACGCCTCGATAGCGTCTCGCTGTGCCTCGGGGTCGTCGGCCAGTTCGCGCGCGTGGGCTGTCACGTTCGGAATCGCCCGGACGATGTTGTCGATGATGGGGACCGTCGCGACCTGCGCCGACCGGCTGAGCGGGTTGAGGTCGACGACGAGTTCCGTCTTGCCCATCTCGCCCAGCGCCTCCGCCCGGTCGCCGTCTTCGAGGGGGACCAGCACCACGTCGGCGTCGCCGATGCCGTCGGCGTCGACCTTCGCACGTTCGTGGTCGAGGCCCGGGATGCGGCCGTCGGCTTCGAGTCCCAGCACCGCCTCGGCGCCGTGTTCGCGGAGGTACTCCGCGATGGCGTGAATCCGCTCTTCCGTGCGGTTGAACAGGTTCACTTCGAGGTCAGCGCCGGTCGCCTCGGCCAGTTCGACGAGTTCGCCGGGGACGAGGGCGGCGGCGTTGCCGTTCACCGAGACGACGGCGTGGTCGGCCTGCAGGATGTAGGCGGCCGCCGCTCGCTCGGCCCGATCAGCGCTCTCGATGGTCCGTTCGCCCAGCAGATAGTCGTAGGCCTCGCCGCGGCCCTGCGCGATGAGTCCCTGTCTGGAGGTGATTCCGCGGTCCACGCCCGCCTCGATGCGGTGGCGCGTCAGCAACGACTCGTAGCGGGGATGGCTCTCGGGTACCTCGACCTCGTCGCTCATATATTCCACTCCGACGCCGACCGTCGAAAAGTCGTCGGTCGCGGGCCGCTACGACGGCCCGTTCTCGACGGTCGCGCCCGGTGGGTACACCTCACAGACGCTCGCGTCGTAGCCCGCGTCGGTCAGCCCCGTGCCGAACGAGAAGACCGTCTCGCCCAGCATCGCCATCGCCGCGTCGCCGCCGGCCTCGGTCACGTCCCGGATGACTGCCTGTACCGCCTCGGTCAGCAACTCGGCTTCACGGGAGAACTGCCGTGACGCGCGAGTGACGGTGTCGAGCGTCGGGTCTTCGACGACCATCGAGAGCGCTCGTTCGCCGGCCCGGGTCAGCGTCTCGGTGTCGCCGCCGACCACGTCGGCCGTCGACAGTTCGCCCAACGTGTGGTACTCTACGCGGGCGCGTGCGGGAATCGCGTCGACGTAGTTGTGCTGTGGCCCGCCGGGTTCGAGTCGAAGCGGCACCCCGCCACGGGCCTGCCCGACGACGTCGCCCAGTCCGGTCCCGGCCTGCACTTCGGCGCCGTGGGCGATCGTCACCAGTTCGTTGTACGAGAGGTGGCGGTCGAAGGCGGCGTTGGCCGCCAGCGCCGTCCCCAGCGCCATCGCGCCGGAGACCCCGAACCCGGCACCGAGCGGAAGGGGCGTCTCGGCGGTGACGCGTGCCGAGGCGCGGAGCGCCGCCAGTACTCGCTCGACAGCGTCCATCTCGACGCGCTCGCCGTCGAGTTCGACGGTCGTCTCGGCGGCCGGTTCGACTGTCACCGAGACGCCGTCGGAGAGTGCGATCCCGCCACCCCGAGACCCCGTCTTCGTCGGATCGTCCGCCCGGTCGACCGTGAAAAATCCGGTCACGTGGCCCGGGACGAACGCCCGTGCGTCGTCGCTCATTGCCCACTCATCGGGGACCGGCCCGCTTAACGGTTGGCGGTTCGACTCGTCGTCGGCCAGAATAGTCATCCAGCCAACACTCGGTTCCCCGACCCCTACCTTGATGTGCGTTTACCTGAGACCACCGTGTAAACAATGCCAACGATTAGCGCTCGGCTTCCCAGCGAGGAGAAGGCCGAACTCGACGACGTGGCAGAGTTGCTCTCCGAGGACCGCTCGACGACGATCCGCAAGGCGCTTCGCGAGGGACTGGAGACGCTGCGCATCCGCGTGGCCGTCGAGCAGTACCAATCGGGCGACATCTCGGCGGCGGAGGCCGCCCAGATCGCGGACCTCTCCATCGCCGAGTGGCTAGACGTGGCCCGCGAGCGCAATCTGACCACGCAACTGCAACTGTCGGACCTCGAACTCGACGCCGACACCGCCGCGGAGCTATGACCCGTATCTACCTCGGCCCGACCGCCGTCTACAGCCTCGGACAGGTGGGCGAACTGTCGCTGTTGGAGGCGTTCGACGGCGACGTGGTCATCCCCGACCCAGTCGTCGAGGCGGTGCCGGTCGAACCGACCGCCACCAACCTCTCGGAGTTTCTGGCGGGGGGCGACGTGGAGACGACCGTCGACGAGGGCCAGATAGAGCGGGCCCGTTCGGTGCTTGGCGAGAAGGACATCGGTGCTGCCGTCACCGTTCTGGCCGGCGTCCTCGCACACCGCGACCAGTCCGACCGCTCGGCCGTCGCAGTCGTCTCCGAGGACCGCACCGTCCGCCGGACCGCACAGGGACTCGGCGCCGAGGTGACGAGCAGTTTCGGCGTCGTCGTCCGCGCGGCCATCGAGGACAAGTATCTCAGTCCGACACAGGCAAAACGCATCGTCCGGCGCATCGACCAGCACGGGATGCACCTCACGGGCGAGTTGCGAGAGCGGGCGGTCGGCGAGGTGGCAGAGTAGTGCCGCGACCGGCGGAACCGCCCACCCCCGCGCAGTCGGGCGACCACGCGGGTTCGCCGATAGTCGCGAAAGCGTGGGTTTAACACTCCGGGCCCCGACCCTCGGAGTATGCAGGGTAATCTTCCGCCTGAAGCACAGGAGAAGCTCGAGGAACTGCAGGATCTGCAGGAGACCGCACAGCAGGTCGCTGCCCAGAAACAGCAAGCCGAGACGAACCTTCAGGAGTCCCGCACCGCGCTGGACGAACTCGAAGACGTCGACGAGGACACGACGATGTACCGCGAAGTCGGCGAACTTCTCGTGAAGACAGGCTTCGACGAAGCACAGGACGACCTCGAAGAGAAGGTCTCCAGCCTCGAAGTCCGCGTCGAGACCCTCGAAAAGCAGGAAGAGCGCGTCCAAGAGCAGTTCGAGGACCTGCAGGGCGAACTCCAGCAGATGCTCGGCGGCGGGCCGGCCGGCGGCCCCGGCGCTGGCGCGTAAGTCATGCCGACCGACGACGAGGTCGTCGAGGTGGCCGCTGACGCGGCCGAAAACGTCGTCTTTTCGCGGTTCGACGCGAGCGATGTCGAGGACGTCGACGTGACCGTCACCTTCGAGGACGACGTACTCGAAGTCGACGTCTACGTCAACGCACCGGAGAGTCGCGCCGACGAGAAACGGGTCGCCGACGACGCCGCGCTGGCCGCTCGATCGGCCGTCGACGACCTGTTCGCCGACGACGAGAACTGACAGGTCGTCTCTCACACACCGATTCGGTGTGTGGCGACACTCACTCAGTCAGTGGCGACACTGACACGTCTCATCGACTCACGATAGCGACCAGTACCGAGAACGTAACCGGGGCGATGAGAACAAGATGCCACAGCGTCCGCTCGTGCGCTCAGGTCCGGTCGCTCGCGAACCCGGTCCGGAACGCGATCCACCCGAGGACGCTGACGAACAGGATGGGGGGCAGAATCATAAAGCCCCACAGCGGGTCCAGTCCCCATCCGAGCAACAACACGAGGTCGAACAGACCGATAGCCACGAACGGGGCGACGTACTTCGTGGCCTGCCAGCGGTCGACGCCGCCCGTCTCTGAACCCCCGCTTTTGTCGTCATCGTCGGCCGATAGCAGGTCCTCTGTGGTCCGTTCGGCCGTCTCCGCGTGGACGGAGTCGTCCATACCGGCACTGAGTGACGGACGAGCAAAAACACCGCGCTTGGTCGCTACGTGGGTCGCGTGAGCGGAACGGGCGAAGAATCAGCCGGGTTACTGCTCGCTGTCGGTGCTCGTCTCGGTCTCGGTCGTCTCCTCGTCGCTGTCGTCCCCGTCGTCGGGGGTCACGTCGCTGACCTGCGAACCGAGGTCACCGTCGAGGTCGCCAGCGATGTGCTGCTGGACCAGCGAGTGAATCTCGCTGACGAAGTCGGGGACCTGTTCGGGGAGGTCCGCGGGCGGGCCGCGTTCGCCGTCCGGGCCGACGTCAGCGGGCGGGCCCTGACGCTCGGCGCTGGCGTTCGCTGCCTCGGCGTCAGAGTCGGACTCGTTCGACTCGGCCATCGCCTCGCTGTCGGCAGCGTGGTCATCGGCGTCCGTGGCGTTCTCGTTCGCGTACTCGTCTGCCTGTGCGCCGTCCGCGTTGTCCGAAGCCTGTGCGCCTGCCGCCGCGGGCAGCGCCGCCGCCGACCCCGTGACGACGAGGACGGCCAGCAGCGCGCCGGCAATCGTTGTGAGTTTCATCGTTCGTTGACTCCACCCGACCCTGTGGACCGACTGTACTTGAAGGGGGAAAGCAGAGAACCCGGATGAACTCGATTTAGTCCGTTTTAGCCGTTCTACGTCCCGTTTTAATCCGGATTAAACGGGATTAGCGGGTGGCGTCACTCCTCTGTCTCCGGTAGCGTGTGCTGGCGGCCCGGCGTGTCGGCGCGCGCGACGGTGCGGGTCCGGCCGACGAGGTAGCCGTCGGCGTCGTCGGCCGCCCACGGCGGGGCGTCCTGTAGCCACACGGCGGCCGTCGCGCCCCGACAGGCCCGTGCCCACTCGCGGGCCAGCGGCTTCGAGTCGAAGGTCCGGACTGGTCCCTCACGGTTGACCCAGCGACCGGCGCGGGCGCTCACCCGACGTGCGGACGGCTTCACGACGACACGGTAGGTGTCCTCGGCCACGGACGTCGTTGGGGCCCGCCCTCCGTAAAACCGACCGCGGGCTAGCTTTTCATACCTACCCGCCAAACTGTACCGTATGGAACACGAGGCCACGGTCGAAGGGGTCGGTGTCGGCGTCAGCGAAGAGGGGGCGGGAACGCCGGTCGTGTTGCTCCGCGCCCGCGGGGAGATCGTCCCGATTTTCGTCAGTTCCGATCAGGCCCAGTCGATGCAACTGGCCATCGACGGGGAACCGTTCGAGCGACCGCTCACCCACGACTTGCTGGTCGAGATGGTCGCGGAGTTCGGCAGCGCCATCGACCGTGTCCGTATCGACGACCTTACCGACGGCACCTTCTACGCGAAGATAGACACCGAGCAGTACCTCGACGACCGCCGCAAAGAGATGGTGTTCGACGCGCGTCCCTCCGACGGCATCGCAATCTCGTTGCGCGTGGACTGTCCGCTGGTCGTCTCCGACGAGGTGGTCGACGCCGCCGGACGCTCACCCGAGGAGTTCGACACCGGGGACGAGTTCGGTCGCTGAGTGGAAAGGTACTCGGCGAGCGAGCGCTTTCGCTCGGGTATGGGCTACGAGGCAGTCATCTTCGACAACGACGGCGTCCTGCTGACGCTGACCAGCATGGACGCTCACCGCGACGGGACGCGCGAGGCGTTCGCGCGCGTCGGGGTCACCAACCCGCACCCGGACCACGTCGAGGCGATGAGCATCGGCGTGACGGTGGACCGACTGGAAGCGGTCTGTGCGGAGTACGACCTCGACCCCGAGGCGTTCTGGGCGGCACGCGACGGCGCCATCTCCGAGGCCCAGCGTGCCGAGATGACCGCCGGCGAGAAGCGCCCGTACGACGACATCGACGCACTCGACGCCTTCGACACGCCGCTGGGCGTCGTCTCCTCGAACCAGACGGCGACGGTGGAGTTCGCCTTCGACCACTTCGGACTGGCCCCGCACTTCGAGACGGTCCACGCACGCGACCCGACGGTACAGAGTCTCGAACGCAAGAAGCCACGTCCGTACTACGTCGAACGGGCACTCGCCGACCTCGGCGTCTCGGAGGCGCTGTTCGTCGGTGACAACGAGTCCGACGTTCGGGCCGCCCACGCCGCGGGCATCGACTCGGCGTTCATCCGCCGCCCGCACCGCGTGGACACCGACCTCTCGGTGGCGCCCGACTACGAGGTGTGGGGGTTAGACGACGTCGTGAGCATTGCGGAGTGAGTGCCGGGAGCGTCAGGGTTGGTAACTACCTGAGGACCATCGTGGTGTAGCTGACGTAGAGCCCGAAATCACACTTTCCAACGACAGGCACGGACGGCCGTGCATGGAAAAGTCGGTCAGCGATTCATCGGGAGACAGGGCCACCGCGGCCCAGACGTCACAGACACCGCGCGCGTTTCTCGATTCGCTCGTCACTCGGCTCCCCGAACCAGCCGTCGTCGTCGATACGGAGCTGCGCGTGCTCGCTGCGAACGACCACCTCTATACGCTCGTCGAAACCCCGGCCGAGACTGTCCTCAGTCGCTCGCTCCCGGACCTGTTCCCGGCGGCGACCCGCGGCCGCATCGAGGCCAACTGCGCCCAGACCGGCGAGTACGTCACGACCTGCTGTCAGACAGTCGAAGACGACCGCTGGGTCGACCTCGCGTTCGAGCGCCACGAGTCAGAGGGCGAGACGGTGTATCTCGGTATCGGCCACGACGTGACCGAGCGACAGGACCGCGAGCGAACGCTCGAAGCGTACGAACGCATCGTCGAGACCATCGAGGACGGGGTCTACACACTCGACGATACCGCCACTATCCGGACCGTCAACGACGCGATGTCGTCGATTACCGGCTACGACCGGGAGACGATGGTCGGATCGGACGCGTCGTTGCTCGCCGACGAATCGGCCATCGACCGGGCGGCGACGCTGAGTCGACAGCTCAGAGACGGCGACCGGGACGTAGCGACCATGACGACGGAACTCCAGACGGCCGATACTGGGACCGTCCCCGTCGAGACGCGGTTCTCGGCGTACAGCATCGACGACGACCACTACCGACAGGTGGGCGTCGTCAGAGACGTCTCCGACCGCCAGCAGTTCGCTCGTATGCTCGCGGCGCTTCACGACACCACGCGGCAACTCCTCCGAGCCGAGACGAAAGACGACGTGGCGACGGTCATCACGGAGACGGCAGCGGACGTACTGGACCTCTCGGGGGCGACCGTCTACCTGTTCGACCGGAGCGAGAACCACCTCCGGCCGACCGCTGTCGGCCCGGACGCGACCGTCGACGAAACCGACCTGTCCCCTATCGGTCCGGACGGCGGCCTCGTCTGGGACGTCTTCGTCGACGACGAGGGGGTGACGCTGGGGACGGGCGCTATCTACCGTTCGCTCACTGACCACGGCGTGTTCTACGCGCAGACGCCCAGCGACGGACTCGACGAACGGACGCGTGAACTCGTGGACTTGCTCGCGAGCAGCGCCGAGGCCGCACTCGCCCGCGTCGACCGCGAGATGGCACTGCGAGAGCGTGAGGAAGAGCGCCGTCAACAGAACGAAGAGCTCAGACAGTTGAAGGAGGTCAACGCCATCATCCGTCGGGTCGACCGCGCCCTCGTCGAGGCCGACACCTGCGAGGCCATCGAGCAGGCCGTCTGTGACGAACTCGCGTCGTCACAGTGGTTCTCGTTCGCGTGGGTCGGCCGGTCGACCGAGGCGGGCGTCGAGCCACGCGCGTGGGCCGGTCGGTCGTCCAGCTATCTCGATGCCGTCACGCAGTCGGCCGCCAGCGACGGCGGACCGCCCGCCGTCCAGACCGCACGGACGGGGACGCCGACACTCGTCCCGTGTATCACCGACGACCTGCGACGGGAACACTGGCGGACCGAAGCTATCTCCCGTGACTTCCGCTCGGCAATCAGCGTCCCGCTCGCGTACGACGATTTCCTCTATGGCGTGTTGACCGTCTACGCCGACCGGACCGAACACTTCGGCGAGATGCTGGAGTCAGTGTTCGTCGAACTCGGCGAGAGTATCGCGAACGCGATGCGAGAGATAGCGTCCCGCCAGCGACACCTCGGCGACGACGTCGTCGAACTCGCCCTCTCGGTCCCCGCTCCGAAACCGTTCACCACGCAGTTGGCTCGGCGACTCGACCAACCGATCACGTGCGAAGGCGTGGTCCCCGGCGAGGCCGACACCACGCGACTGTTCGTCAGCGTCCCCGACGTCGAGCAAACCACGGTCGCGGAGACGATAGCCGAGATACGGCGAGTCAACTCGGTGTCGTCGGTCTCCGAGGGCCTGTACGAGGTAGTCGTCGAGGGCGATACGGTCGTTCGAGCGGTCACCGACCAGGGGGCACGACTCGGTGGCCTCGAAGCCCGGTCCGACCGCGTCGACGTCGTCGTCCACCTCGCCTCCGAGGTGGACGTGCGGACGTTCGTCGAGCAACTGGAGAGTCGGTACGCCGACGTCACGTTGAACGCCAGACGCGAGAAGACGACGCGCCGGCCGAACCACGGCAGTATCCGCGCCGCCCTCGAAGAGAAACTCACCGACCGCCAACTGGAGGTGCTGCAGACGGCGTATCTCAGCGGCTTCTTCGACTGGCCCCGTGAGACGACCGGCGAGGAAGTCGCGTCGATGCTCGACATCACCCAACCGACGGTGAATCGCCACCTACGTGTCAGCGAGCGGAAACTGCTCGAACTGGTGCTCGGCGACGGCTGATCGGGTCGCTATCTGTATGGTGCGTCTCGTCGACGGGGGCAATCTGTATAGCCAGAACGCGTTTTTTACAACGGGATGATTGGCCGATAGCGGAGTGCAACCGATGACAGGAACCCAACACGTGTACACTACGTCGCCGTCCGAACCACTGAGTCAGACGATCGTCTACGGCATCGCCGACACGAAGGGTATCGACCCGATGGACTTAGACGAGTGTCTCTACGACTGTATCGACCCAGAAGCGCTCGATGAGTTGTTCGACTCCTCGGACGGCAGTCTCGTCGGCACCTTCTCGTTCTCGATGTCGGGGTGTCGCGTCGAAGTCGAACGCGGACAGAAAGTACTCGTAACCGAACGGCAGGACGAGCAGACACGAGTCGGGGTTACCGCCTAACCCGTCGACCTTTCTGTACGATTCCACGTCGCCGAGCGGCGACCCTCTCAGTCGTCGGCGACCAGCGTCTCGTCCTCGTCGGTCACGAGGCGATCCATCGCGTCGACCATCGCCCGCACGGAGGCCCGGGTGATGTCCGAGTCGCTCGCGGAGACGGCGACGTGGTCGTCGCCACGAGACATCTCTATCTCGACGGTGACCATCGCGTCGGTCCCGCCGGTGATGGCGTCGACGTGGTAATCTTCGAGCGTCGCGTCGGCGGTGTGAGAGAGCGCCGCCTCGGCGGCGTTCATCGCGGCGTCGACGGGACCAGAGCCGACGGCGGCCTCCTTGCGTTCCTCGCCGTCGACCGAGAGACGCACGCTCGCCGTCGGCGTATCGGACCCGGAGACGGCCGTCAGCCCGAGCAGTTCGACGCGGCGGTCCTGCTCCTGTCCGGTCACCTCGTCGGCGATGGTCAGCAGGTCGGCGTCGGTGACGCGCTTGCCACGGTCACCGATCTCCTTGACACGGCCGACGATTTCGGAGAGTTGCTCGTCGGTGACTGAGACGTCGTGTTCGTCGAGTGCGGCCTGCACACCGGCGCGGCCGGCGTGCTTGCCGAGTGCGAGACGGCGCTCGCGGCCCACCTTCTCGGGCGGGTACGGCTCGTACATCGCGTCGTCTTTCAGCGTGCCGTCGGTGTGGATGCCCGACTCGTGGGTGAACGCGTTCTGCCCGACGACGGCCTTGTTCGGAGCCAGCGGGATCCCGGTTCGGTTGGCGATGAGGTCGGCGAGGTCGTACACCTCGGTCAACTCCATCGTCTCGACGCCGTAGCCGTGGTCCAGCGCGATGGCGACCTCCTCTAAGGCGACGTTGCCGGCCCGTTCGCCGATGCCGTTGATCGTCCCGTGGACGAGATCCGCACCCGCGGCGATGGAGACCAGCGCGTTCGTCACGGCCAGTCCGAGGTCGTCGTGCGTGTGGGTGCTGACCGGGCCCAACTCGGAGAGCCGTGCGACGCATTCGAGCGCGCGATCCGGCGTCGCGTGGCCGACGGTGTCGGCCCAGCAGATGCGGTCGGCGCCCGCATCGAGCGCGGCCCCGAGCAGTTCTTCGAGGTAGTCGAGGTCCGCGCGCGACCCGTCCTCGCCGATGACCTCGACCCAGAGGTCGTTCGCTTTGGCGTACTCGACGAGTTCGACCGTCGACTGGACGTTGTCCGCCTTCGAAGTGCCGACCTTGTCCTCGATGTGGCGGTCGCTGGCCGGGACGACGAGGTTGACGCCGTCGACCCCACACTCCAGAGCGAGGTCGATGTCGTTCCGGATGCCGCGGCAGAAACTCGTCACCGTCGCGTCCAGATCGAGTTCCGCGACGCGCGAGATGGTCTCGCGCTCGCCCGGCCCGGTACAGGCGCTGCCGGCCTCGATGACGTCGATACGCGCGGCGTCGAGTTTGCGCGCGATGTCGGCCTTGTCGTCCGGCGTCAGCGAGACACCGGGGGCCTGTTCGCCGTCGCGCAGCGTCGTATCGAGAAACTGTACCTCACCGACCTCGTCGAGGGGACGCGTCGCTGGATGGTCCCCGAACAATGTATGCTGGCTCACAGAAGATTCACTTCCGTCACTCTTGGGGGCGAATTTCACACCCAGCCGCCTCGCGGCGACTTCCTCTATCCTCCGTCGGGTGTTCCGACATGGTGTTAGCTACTCACACGTTCATCCTTTAAAATCTGCCGGAAGGACCGCGGGGGTGGTCCACACACCGGTCAGTCCGCTACGACGACCGTATCGCCCTCGCTGACCCCCGCAGCCGCCCCCGCGGGCAACTCCAGCAGCGTGTCGGCTCTGGCCCACCCGACGCCGTACCACGGCGGGACCGTCTTGACCGCCTGTACCTCGTCGTCGGCCAGCCACAGCACGTCCAGCGGGAACGGGACGAACAGCATGTGGATAGAGCGGGTCTCGGCGTCGTCGAACGGAAAGACGAGCGCGTAGTCGTCGGGAATCGACCGGCGGAACATCAGCCCCCGGGCCTGTGCGAACAGGGACTCGGCCTGTTCGACCTCGTGAGCGAGCGTTCGAGGGGTGCCCTCCGGGTCGTGGACGATGCGCATACGCCGGCCGAGACGGCCGCCGGGCAAAAGCGTTCCGTCGATCGACTGGGAGTCAGATTCAGGTTCCTCCGGGCCCCACCAGCGGACATGGAGAAGGCACCGGGCGGGACGAGCGTCGGCGTCGACGACCCCTACGACCACGTCGACCGCTGTGACTTCGTCACCGACGAGGGGAAGTGCCGGTGGGCGCGCGAACACGGCCACCACGACCCCGACTTTGCCGACGCCCGGAGCGCCGAGGCGTTCCGGTGTCCGGCGGCAGTCGGTCCCGATGGAGAGACTGAAGGGGCGGAGTGGGACTGGGGCGATTGCCCGCACTTTCGCTGTCGGAACCGCGACAGAGAGTGCATCCGGTGCGGGCTCGAAGAACGACGGCTGGCCCACTCCGAGGAGCGGCCGTTGCTGGAAGAACATCACCTCTCGTACGACGAGACGCGAGAGGGCGAGGACCTCGCCCACGAAATCACGGTGTACCTCTGCCGGTGGTGTCACTCGAAGGTCCACAACTCGTGGGCGCGGGTCGACGACGACGTGAATCCCGACCCCGAGGCCATCGCCGAGAAGGAGGGTCGCCGCTCGAAAGAGCAGTCGGAGATGGGCTTTCAGTCGGCGGCCGAACGGTACGACGACGAGTGACGGCGGGTCGACCGAAGACGGGTGGGACTGATACTGGTGGCTGTAACAAACTGAAGTACTTCGCCACCCCGGGGTGGCGAATATCGTTACGAACTTACAGCCACCAGTATGAGAAGGGTGAACGGCGCGACGCGTCCGTCGGGACTGAGAGGGACTTTCTGACTGTTCTCGGTCGCTGTGCCAGTGGTTTAGAGGGCAGCCCCGGTCATCGCTAGCCCCGTTTCAGGGGATATATACGCGCCGGTGGCGTGACACTATCCAATGACTCACATCGTCGTCATCGACAATCACGGACAGTTTACGCATCTGGAGCAGCGTGCGCTCCGGGACATGGGCGTCGACGTCGAACTGCTGGACAACGACACGCCGCCCGAGGACATCGACGCGGACGGCATCGTCCTCTCCGGTGGCCCGGACATGGACGACATCGGCAACTGCCCCGAGTACCTCGACCTCGACGTTCCGGTGCTGGGCATCTGTCTCGGGATGCAACTCATCGCGAAGGAACTCGGCGGCCGCGTCGGCAGCGGCGAGTACGGCGGCTACGCCGACGTGACCGTCGAGATCCTGGACGAGGACGACCCACTAATCGGCTCGTTGGCCCCGGAGACGCGCGTCTGGGCCAGCCACGCCGACGAGGTGAAGGAGGTGCCCGAGGGCTTCGAGCGCACCGCGACGTCTGACGTCTGTGGCGTCGAGGCGATGAGCGACACCGACCGCAACCTCTTCGGCGTCCAGTGGCACCCGGAGGTCGCCCACACCGAGGAAGGCGAGGCCGTCTTCGAGAACTTCCTCGCGGTCTGTGACCGGCAATCCGCACCCAAGCAGTAACCGACAGCAAGCGACTGTTTTATGTGCCGACGCGGGGAGTGAGTAATAAATGACTGCGACGCAGGGGAACCTCGCCAGTCTCTCCCGGTTCATCTTCCGGGCGCCGAACTGGTACGCGAGTCTCGCGTTCGCCCTGTTCATCGCCGCGCTGACCGGCGTGGCCGCGTTCGACTCGCGGTTCGTGCTGGACGACGCGTGGCAGGGCGTCTTCTTTATCGGCTTTCCGACGGCTATCGCAGGTGCCGTCACGCCGTGGGTCGACCAGCGACTCGACGGCCAACTCACCCCCAATCGTGCCTCCCTGCTGGCGCTCATCTGCGAACTGGTTACCATCGCGTTCCTGACCACTGCGGGCGTGATAGCCCTCGTCAGCCCGAGGTTCGGTCAGAACTTCGTCTTCGACGTCCTGCTGGTGGCGCTGGCCTCCATCTTCGCATTCCGACTGCTCATCCTGATGGCCGTCTCCCGGCACTCCCTGCTGAAGGCGGCCATCCCCGCGAGCATCCAGACCGTCGCCGCCGCCGGGTTACTGGCCGTCTACAGCGGTGCCACGGCGTTCATGTTAGACGACCCGGTGCTACAGGAGATGTTAGCCCGGGCCGAACAGGCCCCGCCGGAGATTCAGGGGTTCATCCCCGCGGACTTCGTCTTGCTTGGGATCATCTGTGCCATCTACGCGCTTGCAGTGTGGCTCTTCCTCGTCGTCATCGACCGGCCGTGGCGCTCCTCGCTGGGCGTCTCGGCGCTTGACTTCCTCCGTGGCTTCATCGGCCACATCGCCGAGGGCTCGGACGAACTGGAAGCGTTCTTCGAGGACATCGGCGAGGAGGCCATCGTCCCGGTGACCGTCCTCTCGGTCCGGCGGCCAAACGGCGAAGAGAAAGCCCGGTTCGTCCTCCCGATGATACACCCCGGTCCGATGGGCGAGATCGGCGGGGGGAACCTCCCGAAGCGGGTCGCCGAGTCCGCCGACGGCCTCGCCTTCCCGCCCCACGCCACCGCCGGCCACGACTTCAACCTCGTCACCGAACGGGAGGTCGACACGATTCTGGACACCGCAGACCGCGCCTTCGATGACATCGAGTACCACTCGGAGGCGACCGTCGGTCACCGCATCACCGAAGGAGAGGCGACGCTGACCGGGCAGGCCTTCGGCGGCGACGCCTTCGTCGTCACCACGTACGCGCCCGGGTGTGCCGACGACGTGGACTACTCCGTCGGCCTCTCGGCCATGTCCGAGGCCCGGTCGGGCGACATCGAGGACGTCCTGTTGGTCGACGCACACAACTCGAACGACGGGCTGGAGGGCGACGACCTCGGCCACGTCGTCCCCGGGAGCCAGCGCTCCTTCGACATGATACACGGGACCGGGAAACTCGCCCGCCACCTCACCGAGGCCGAGACGGGGCCGGTGCGCTGTGGCGTCGCGTGGGACGAGACGCCGTGGGAACCCCAGGAGGGCATCGGCCCGCTGGGTATCCGCGTCTGCGTCTTCGAGGTGAACGGCGACCGCACTGCGTACGCCCTCATCGACGGCAACAACATGGAACCCGGCCTCCGGGACCGCATCGTAGACGCCGTCGACGGGGTCGACACCCTCGAAGTGATGACCAGCGACACGCACATCGTCAACACCGTCGAGGCCGAGAATCAGGTCGGACAGGCCATCCCCGAGAAAGAAGTCGTCGCGCTGGTCGCGGACCTCGTGGGCCGCGCCGTCGCCGACCTCGAACCCGTCGAGGCCGGAATGGCCAGCGACACGGCCGAGGTGACGGTGTTCGGCAACGACCGCACCGAGACGCTGGCGTCGACGGCCAACGCGATGGTGTCGCTCGGCGGGGCGCTGGCGGCGGCGTTCATCATCGTCGTCATGGCTATCAGCGTCCTCATCTTCCTCGTCGCCGGGGTGTGAAGGCGACGGCGGTGTGCCTGCCCACGTACACGGTCGGGACCGACAGCGGCGTCGCTCGGCGGCACGACGCGCTGTAGAACCCTCGTCCGACGCCGCCGACTCGCGACGCTCGTCGGGTAGTGTCGGTAGGAACGCCGAGGAGGAGATTTGAACTCCTGAGTCCGTGAGGACAGTTGCTCTCGAAGCAACCGCCTTGGCCAGGCTAGGCTACCTCGGCTCACCTCTTTGTACCGCAGTTTGCTCTTTAGGCGTTTCGATTCTGGGGGACTGTGTTCTCGACACACATATACCGGATGCATGACATGCACGCGTATGGACGTCACTGCAGCACGCGACGTGACGAGTCAGGTCCTCGACGAAGTCGGCCGTGCAGTCGTCGCCGAACAGGAGTTCTTCGAGACGGTGTTGCTCGGCGTCGTCGGCAAGGGCCACGTCCTGCTCGAGGACGTGCCCGGCACCGGCAAGACGCTCACCGCCCGGAGCGTGGCGACGGCGCTCGGCCTCTCGTTCTCCCGGGTCCAGTTCACACCCGACCTCCTGCCGGCGGACATCACCGGCACGCACGTGTTCGACGAGCAGACCCGCGAGTTCGAGTTCAACCGCGGCCCCATCTTCGCGAACGTGGTGCTGGCCGACGAGATAAACCGCGCGCCGCCGAAGACCCAGTCGGCCCTGCTGGAAGCGATGGAGGAGGGGCAGGTCACCGTCGACGGCGACACGTACGCCCTCCCGGAGCCGTTTTTCGTCATCGCGACGCAGAACCCCGTCGACATGGAGGGGACCTTCGAACTCCCCGAGGCACAGGTCGACCGGTTCCTCGCGAAGAGTTCAATCGGCTATCCCGACGACGAGGGCGAAGTCGAACTCCTCCGCCGGCGGGCCGGCCGGACCGACCAGAGCCCCAGCGTCGAAGCGGTACTGGACAGCGACCGGGTGGAAGCGCTGCGCACCGTCCCCGAGACGGTCACCGTCGACGACGACCTGCTGGCGTACATGGCCGGCATCGCTCGCTCGACCCGCGAGGACTACCGCGTCGAGGTGGGCGTCTCCCCGCGCGGGACCCAGCGCCTCTTCGAGGCGGCCCGCGCGATGGCGACCATCGAGGGCCGCGAGTTCGTCGCCCCGGACGACGTCAAACGGGTCGCCCAGCCGGTGTTGGCCCACCGGCTCGTCCTCACGCCGGACGCGCGCGTCGAGCAAGTCGAGAAACGCGACGTGCTGGCGGACGTACTGGGCGAGGTTCCCGTCCCGACGGTCTAGGGAGCGGCGCGGCCGGTCACTCCGCACCGGGTGTCTCGTCCGGGTCGCCGTAGCCGCCACCGCCGGGCGTCTCGACCCGGACGGTCGTTCCGGGCGGGACCTCCCTTGTCACCTTCGCGGGCACCGTTTCGCCGTCGATTTCGTTGCGTCCGCACGCCCCATCCGCACCGCCGGCCAGCCCCCACGGGGCCGTTCGGCGGCGCTCGGTCAACAGCGAGACGGTCGCGGCCGCCTCGACGGTGAGTTCGCGGACGAGGCCGTCGCCCCCGTGATGTCTGCCCGCGCCGCCGCTGCCCGCACGCAGACTGTACTCCTCGACGCGTAGCGGATAGGCTGCTTCGAGCGCCTCGACCGGCGTGTTCAGCGTGTTCGTCATCCCGACCTGCACGCCCGAGGGGCCGTCGGCGTCGACGCTCGCGCCCATCCCGCCGCCGACCGTCTCGTAGTAACTGAACCCCGGCCCGCCGACGACGACGTTGTTCATCGTCCCCTGTCCCGCCGCGGGCACGCGGTCGGGCACCGCCTCGGCCAGCGCCCGAAACACTACGTCGGTGACGCGCTGACTCGTCTCGACGTTGCCGCCGACCACCGCGGCCGGTGGCTGGGGGTTCAACAGCGACCCCGGCGGGGCGTGGACGCGCACGGGGTCGTAACACCCGCCGTTGGGCGGCACGTCGGGGTCGGTGACCGACCGGACGACGAAGTACACCGCGCTCTTTGCGACCGACAGCGGGGCGTTGACGTTGCCCTCGACCTGCGGGTCGGTGCCGGCGAAGTCCACGTCCAGCGTCGCCCCGTCGACGGTCACCGTCACCTCGATATGCACGTCGGCGTCGGTGACGCCGTCGCCCTCCAGTACGTCGCTGGCGGTGTAGGTGCCGTCCGGGAACTCGCGGAGTTCGGCCTCGACGCGCTGTCGGGAGTAGTCCCGAACGGCGTCGAACGCCGACAACAGGCGGTCGCCGTGGTCGGCCAGCAACTCCGTGACGCGCTCGGCCCCGCGTTCGTTCGCGCCGAGTTGCGCCCGGAGGTCGGCCCGCCGTTCGGCCGGGTTGCGGACGTTCGCTTCGAGGAGGGTCCAGACGCCATCTCGTCGCTCGCCGCCGGCGACGAGTCTCGTCGGCGGGATGCGCAGGCCCTCCTGCTGGATGTCACGCGCGCCCGCGGGCATACTCCCGGGTGCCATCCCGCCCACGTCGGCGTGGTGAGCCCGGGAGACGGCGTAACCGACGACGTCGTCGTCGGGGACGATCGGTGAGACGAGGGTCACGTCCGGGAGGTGCGTTCCGCCGGCAAAGGGGTCGTTCAGGACGAACACGTCACCGGGTTCCGGGTCCCGGTCGAGGACGGCGTCGACGGCCTCGGGCATCGCGCCGAGGTGGACCGGGATGTGTTCGGCCTGTGCCACGAGTTCGCCGTCGGCGTCGAACAGCGCCGTCGAGCAGTCCCGGCGCTCGGTGATGTTCGGGGAGAACGCGCCCCGAATCAGCACCTGTCCCATCTCCTCGGCGACGCTCTCTAGCTGGTTGCGCAGGATTTCGAGTTCCACCGCGTCGAGGTCGTGGTCCGCTGTCTCGTCGGCAGTCATTCGTCACCCTCCAGTCGAAGCGTCCCGCGGTCGTCGGCACGGAGCGTCCAGTTCGGCGGCACGACGACGGTGCTCTCGCCGCCCTCGACGATGGCGGGGCCGTCACGCGTCGTTCCGGGACCGAGTGCCCCCCAGTCGAGGACCGGCGTCTCGTGCCACCGCTCACCGAACGATACGTCGCGGGTACCGGTCTGTGCGGGTCCGTCGCTCGCCGAGTGGGCTATCGGCGGCATCTCGTGGCCGACGGTGGCCGTCGCTCGCAGGGTGACCAGTTCGACGACGGCGTCGGGCAGACGGTAGCCGTGGGCCCGTTCGTGGGTCGCGTGGAAGCGCTCGCGGAGGGTCGCCCGGTCGAAGTCCTCGATTTCGACGCCGAGTTCGTGGCTCTGGCCGGCGTAGCGACAGTCGGCCTCGACGGTGACCGTCGCCGCCTCGGGGTCGCTCGTCTCGGCCAGCACCTCGGCTTCGAGGTCGTCGAGAACCGACGCGACGGCCGCTGGGTCGACCTCGTCGAGATGCGCCCGATAGGTCCGGACGGTGTCGTGTTGCTCGTCGGCCGCCAGCAAGCCCAGCGCCGAGAGGACGCCGCTGGCTCGGGGGACGACCACCGTGGAGACGCCAAGCCGGTCGGCGAGTGCCGCCGCGTGCATCGGGCCGGCGCCGCCGAACGCCGCCATCGCGAACTCGCGGGGGTCGTGACCGCGTTCGGCCGTGACGCTCCGGATGGTTCGGGTCATCGTCGCGTTGGCGACGCGGTAGACGCCGCGAGCGGCCGCCAGCGGATCGTCGAGGCCCGCCTCGGTCGCGAGGTCGGCGAGCGCGTCCCGCGCCGCGTCGACGTCGAGTTCGAGCGCCGCTCCGAGCGTCGTGTCGGCACCGAGATACCCCAACAGGAGCGCCGCGTCGGTGACCGTCGGGTCGGTACCGCCCTTCCCGTAGCAGGCCGGGCCGGGGTCGGCCCCCGCCGATTGGGGGCCCACGCGGAGCGCGCCGCCAGCGTCGACCCACGCGAGTGAGCCGCCGCCGGCACCGACCGTCTCGACGTCGACCATCGGGACCCGGACGGGACGGCCGCCCACGTCCGCCTGCGTGGTCCGCTCCACCTCGCCCTCGCGAACGAGCGAGACGTCGCTGGAGGTCCCACCCATGTCGAAGGTCACGAGGCCGTCGGCGTCGTCCGGTTCGAAGGCGCTCGCGCCGACGACGCCGGCCGCCGGACCCGAGAGCGCCGTCGTCACCGCATGTCGGCGGACTGTGTCGGCGTCGGCGATGCCGCCGTTCGACTGCATCACCCGCGGTTCGGGAAGGCCTCGGTCGGTCGCGCCGTCGACCAGTCGACCGAGGTAGTCGTCGATGACCGGCGTGACGAACGCGTCGGCCACCGTGGTCGCGGTGCGTTCGTACTCTCGGAACGCGGCCAGTACCTCGTGACTGGCCGACACCGGCACGTCGAGTTCCTCGCGGAGTCCCTCGGCGGCCCGCCGTTCGTTCCCGGGGTGGGCGTAGGCGTGGAGGAACGACACCGCAACCGCGTCGGCGTCGATATCGGCGGCGAGGTCCCGGACCGCACGCTCGTCGACGGCCGTCTCGATACCGTCGGTGGTCGCCCGTTCGGCGAGTTCGTACCGACGTTCGGCGGGAACGAACGGGTCGGGGCGGGCGACGGACTGGTCGTACAACTCCGGGCGGTCCTGTCGCCCGATAGCCAGTACGTCGCCAAAGCCCTCGGTGGTCACGAGCGCCGTCTCCGCGCCGTCTGCTTCCAGCAGCGCGTTCGTCGCCACGGTCATCGCGTGGCGGAACTGATCGACCTCGTCCGGGTCGACGCCGCCCGTCTCGCAGGCCGCGGCGACACCCGAGAGCACGCCCTCGTGCTGTGGGCTCGTCGTCGGTACTTTCGTCGTCGTCATCCCGTCTTCGGCGACGAGGACGACGTCGGTGAAGGTCCCCCCGACGTCGACGCCCAACCTGACCGAATCGTCCATACGTCGTCTCCGGACGCCGGGTGCAAAAACGTCGCCTAGTTCCAGGTCCAGTTCGAGTCCAGCGCGTAGCGGTAGAGCCCCGTCGCAGCGATGGCGATGGCGTTGGCGACCAGATACTCGATGCCGCCCCACGTCACCAGCGCGTACAGCGCGCCCAGTTGGAGCGGGATGGCCGTCCCGCGGACGAGGTTCGTCTTGCCCATCCCCACGAGATACTCCCGCATCGACGTGTGACGCGAGCGATGGAACGTCCACGCGTTGTTGAGGACGTACTGGAACAGGATGGTCACCTCGATGGCCACGAACGCGCTCAACAGGTAGTTGATGCGCCCGATGTCGACGAACACCCAGAGCAAGGCCGTCTGGATAGCCGCCGCTGTCAGGCCGACGAGGAAGAACCGAACGAGTCGCTGTCGTCGCGGCGAGGTGGCGACGGCGAACGACATGGAGCCCTATTTATAACCGAGTGCCTTTAAGCGTGCCGCTATTTCGTCAGACGTCTGTCCGTCATCGCCGGTCTCGTCGGCGTCTGCGGCGGTTTCGAGTCGGTCGACGTGGTCGGCGACGGCCGCCGAAAGTCGGTCGAGGACTGGCGGCGGCGCGGTGTCCGCGGTGGCTGTCGCACACAGGTTTCGCCGTTCATCCGGGTCCTCACGTCGGTCGTACAGTTCCCGGTGGCCCGACTCGGTGTGTTCGACGTACGTCCAGCGGGCGTCGCGGGCGCTCACGAGCAACTCGCCGTCGTCGAGACGGCGTGGAATCGGTTGGCTCGTCACGCTCTCGCCCCGCACCGCGACGGACACCACCGGACTTTGGGACTCGATGGTCTCGCCGTCCAGTGCCGGGGCGACCGACTCGCCCTCCCACGCGGGCGCGGGGTCGACGCCGAGCAGGTCACACACCGTCGGCGCGATGGTGTCGAGGCCGACTGGCTGGTGGACCGTCCCGCTCCCCCCGTCGGGATGGGTCACGACGTAGGGTACCTCGACGAGTTCGCCGTACAGTTTCGGGTAGTGCGCGAGGTGGCCGTGGTCTAGGAACTCCTCGCCGTGGTCGCCGGCGACGACGACGGCCGTCTCCTCGGCCAGTCCCTCGGCGTCCAGCGTGTCGAGCAGACGGCCGACGCTCGCGTCGACCTGCCTCACCGTCCCGTCGTACAGCGTCCGGAGGGTGCCCAGCGTTCGCTGGTCGACGTCCCACCCGAGGCCGGTCCGCAGGTGGGAACCGAGCATTCGGAACAGGCCGAAGTGGGTGTCAGATACCTCTCGGAGGTGTCGCGGCGCCGGGACGTAGGGCGTGTGTGTGTCCATGTAGTGTACCCAGAGAAAGAACCCGTCGTCGGGGACACCCTCGAGGAAGTCCGTAGCGTGCTGTTCTAAGTCACCCATACGCGAGACGTCTGCGAACGGGCGGGCGTCGGACTCACCGCGGAGGGCGGCGGCGGCCCGCCGGAAGGGAGACGTGCCGAGTTGGACCCACGCCTGCACCGTCGGGTGTGCCGCGAGGTACTTGCTGTACCCGCCGCTTTCGACGAACGGTTCGAACTCGTCGAAGCCGCGGTCGTACCCCCAGTGGTCCGTGAGGAAGCCGTTGGCGGCGTTGAACCCGCCGGTCTCGACGCCGGCCTCGGATAACTGTTCGGCGAGCGTCGGCGTCGATGCCACGCCGATGTCCGCTCCCTCGTCGAAGACCGGGCGAGATCCGTGAACGCTGGGGAACGAGAAGGGCGTCCAGTTGCCGTGTGCCATCGCGTTCTCGAAGACGACGCCGTCGTCGGCGAGTCCGTCCAGTACCGGAGAGACGCTGTCGTCGCCGCCCACCGCGTCGGCCCGAAGCGAGTCGACAGTGACGAGAACGACGTTTTCAACCTCGGCCGGCACCTACACCACTCCCATGGCTGTCCGCGCCGCGTCCGTTGACAAGGCCGAGTCAGGGCCGGTGTCGCGACCGCACCGTCGCGAATCGTGCATACGTTAGCAACTCGGTACGCGATACTGAAGGTTCTGGTTGCTGTGTCGCCACCGACGACGGAAAGAAGGTTCTCACGACCGCTCACCGGGTTTCGTGGGCCGGCCGCGTCTCATCGCTCCGTGTTTCAATCCGGATTTAACCTTCCAGCGGGGCTTTAGTACGGCCGTACTAACGAATCGGGTGCATGACAGCGAACTGCCCTCCAGACGCCGTCCGACCGCCGGACGGTGTCGGCCCGTCGAACCGCGATACAACCAGCAGGCGGGAGGTGCGCCGATGACGACCCGGGCGCTCACACTCGTCTGCCTCCTGCTTTCGGCGACAGTGGTCGGTATCGGCCCCGCGCTGGCCGACCAGAGCGCCACCGTCGACGACGGTAGCCTCCCGCTGGCCTCGGCCGAGCAACAGGTCGTCACCGGTGAGACGAGTATCGCGCCGGGTACCGAACTGACCGTCCGTCTCCGGTCGAACGACGCCGCGGCACCGTTCCTCCACCAGCAGACCGCCCGCGTCGCCGACGACGGCAGTTTCGCCGCCGTCTTCGACCTGAGCAACGTGGCGCCCAACACGTCCTACGAACTGACGATTCACTACGACGGGCAGACGCTCGCGGAACGCACCGAGACGCTAGTCGCCTGTGACGGCGACTGCACCGACACGGTTCCCGAGACCCCGACGCCGACGCCGGCCCCGAACGACGGGGTCGTTCAGGTGACCCAAGGTGAGGTCGCCGAGATTCCGGTCGCGATTGACGGCACGGAGACGGCGGTGTTCTCGCTCGGTGGCGACGATGTCAACTACCTCGTCAACGCGTCGCTGATCGACGGCGACGGCGACGGGACTGTGACGGTCCGATTCGACACCGCAAACGCCGGGACCGACGGCGAGACGCTGTCGGTGGCCGACGCCAGCGACTCGCTGATGGTCACCCGCGAGGAGACGGAACTCCCGTCGACGCTCGACCCCGCATCCTACGAGTACCGCGTCTTCTACGGCGACGGTACGGACGGCCGTGCGGACGACGTAGGCACGCTCCTCGTCGAAGCGAACGATACCGCCGAGGAGCAGTTCGCCGTCGACGACGGCCCCGAGTTCGGCTTCGAGCGAAGCGTCTACACGACGCGACAGGGCGGGACGGCCCGGCTGACCGTCGTCCTCGCCGACGCCGAGGCGGGGACGGTGTCCATCGGCGGCCGCGAGAGCGGGTACGAGATAAACGCGACCGTCCGCGACGGCGACGGCGACGGCACCGTGACGCTCCTGTTCGACACGGCGGCCGCCGGTCGGGACGGGACGACGCTTACGGCGGCCGCCGAGACCGACTCGGTGACGGTCGAACCCGGGTCGGAGGTAGCGCTGGACACGCGACTCGACGCGACCGAGTACGACCTCACGTTGTACCGGGGAGACGGCGCCACCGACGACGCGGCGGACATCGGTACCCTCTCGGTGCAGGCGAGCAACGAGACGACGAACGACCGCGCGACGGCCACCGTCGCCGACGGCCCCACGAACGGGGACGGCACGGAGTCCGGCTCCGGGATACCGCTCGAACCGGGGAGTCTCGCACTCGGTGCCGGCGGCCTCGTCGCCATCGTCGGCCTCGGCATCATCCTCCGGCCCCTGCTGTAGCCGGGCCGACCCAGCACTGTCGACAGTTTTTGCTCCGTTACCCGCCGAGAACGCACTCCTCGACTTCGACGGCCGGTGCGGTCAGTACGCGGCCGCGTCCTCCCGACGCAACACGAGCGCGACGACGGCCAAAACGACGAGACAGCCACAGAAGAAGAGCAATCCCGGTTCGGCAACTTCGAAGACGAACCACGCAAGCGACCCCGCCGGGTCGGTCTGGGGAGCGTTCGGGCTGGCCGGACCGAGGACGCCGTTCCCGCCGGCAGGGTTGGCGAGTCGTTCGGCCCCCCACTGGACGAACAGACTCGCGAGGCCCAGCAAACCGAGGCCGGCGACCACGTCGGTCAACGACTGCTGGAGGCGGGGCCGCAAGTCGCGGTTCCCCACCAGTACGATGGGGTCGCTGGCGGGGCCGTAGACGGTCATCTCGTTGCCCTTCTCGGAGTAGACGGTGTCGATAGATTCGACGAGCCCTGCCGCTTCGAGATTCGAGATGTGGTAGTGGACGTTCTGGACGGACGTATCACAGCGGCGCGCTATCTCGGACGCCGTGCCCGGCTGGTCGAACAGGGTCCGAAACAGCGCACGGGCCGTGTCCGAGGAGAGGGCGTCCAACACCTCGTCGGTGTCTGCCTCGTCTACGTCCAACACGCGCGGTCGCTCGTCGGGCGACCCCGTCCGCTCCTGTATCCGGTCGATGAGTCCCGACATGTCTCTACTACGGTGTGACGGAGCCACCACTATAGCCGTTCGGCTGGCTTAAAATCGCGTTTAACCGCCGGCCGTCTCGTTCTCGGCGGCCCCGACAGCGCCCCGCGGGTCGGCGAGGCCGTGTCCCGAGGCGTAGTCGACCCCCGGCGGGCCGACGTCCCGAGCAGTCAGTTCCAGCAGGAGTTCGACGTGGCGCGGCGACAGCGACCCGTCCGCATCGAGCATGAGCGCCGCCACCGCGCCGACGTAGGGGGCCGCCGCGGAGGACCCGACGAACCCGTTTTCGGTCAGGCCGGCAAAGCGACGGTCCGGCGCCACCACGTCGACGCCGGGCCGCCCGTCCAGCGTCGGCCCCCGGGAACTGAACGGTTCGACGCGCTCGACCCGCGTATCGTAGGCGCCGACGGTGACCACGCCACGTGCGGTGCCCGGGGCGACGACGCTCCCGGAGGGCCGCGCCTGCGAGAACTCGTGAGTCGGCGAGACGAGGCGGAGACGGGCGCCGGTCGGGTCGGCGGGGCCTCGGACGACGAGGAAGTACCGACCCGGCGAGACGTCGGCGACGATGCGTTCGTTGGGAACGTCGTCACCGGGATACGGCTGTGATCGGGCGACCAGTCGAGTCGCCGTCCCGTTCGTCCAGTACAGTTCGGCCGTGTAGTCCTCGTCGGCGTGGGCGCGGTCCCACGAGAGCCAGACGGTCACGTCCGTCCCGCCGCCGATGGCGGTACGTCGAACGGGCGACTCGCCGTCCTCGCCGCCGAACAACACCGTGCCGTTCGCGGTACCCGCGGCGTCGTAGGTACCCCGCCAGTGCGAGGCCGCGAGGTTGCCCGCCGGTGCGACGAACACCGTCCCCGCATCGGTCGCTCGTTGGGCGATGCGCGCGGCCTCGCCCGTGCCGTCACCGGGGTGGCCGTAGAACGACACCGGCGCGACGACGACGTCGACGCCCGCCCGTCTGAGCCACCGTACGGCCCGCCGATAGCTGTCGATGCCGTCGACGCGGGCGAGATAGAGCGTCGCGTCCGGCGCCGTCCGGGCGACCACCGTCGCCGCCGCCGTGCCGTGGCCGGTCTGGCCGCCGTCGACGGACCCGGTCCCGAACGCGCGGGCCGCCCGCACGGAGCGAGTCAGCGGCGGTCGGTCCGTGTCGAACCCGGTGACGTCGACGACGCCGACGGTGACGTTCTCGCCGGTCAGCCCGCGGTCGTGGAGACTGACGAACCCCCGGCCACCGTCGGGCTGCTCGCCGGCCTCGGTCGGCACAGTCGCGGCGGGCCGCTCGGACGGGGGCGGCGTCGGACTGGCCGGCGTCGTCGTCGCGAGCGCTCCCAGTGCGCCCGTGAGCGCGACCACCGCGAGTACGGCCACGGCGAGTGCGACCCGCCGGTCAGCCATCGGCCACCTCCACGTCGGCCCGCATATCGGGAACCCAACCGGGACGTGACACCCTGACGCCCCCAGTTCGTGCCAGCCGGTAACTGTACGAGCGAATCCGAGTCTGGCGGCCCCACTTGTTCCGCTCGACGGTGACCAGCGTCGCCGAGAAGGCCGTCACCCGGCCCTCGCCGGTCACGACGGCCTGTGCTTCGTACCGGACCGTATCTGCCTCTCGCGGGTCGCCGCCCGGGGTGGCGTAGGTGGTCGTCGTGAGGACGTACCGCTCGGGCGTGCCGGATTCGATAGCGGCGACGTGGTACCGCCCGGTCGCGAGCCAGCGTTCGAGGCGGGCCGTGCGGTACCGGGCTGTCGGCCCCATCCCGTCGGTGCGGCCGGTCCGGCCGCCGACGACGTACCGGAACCCGCGTCCCCCGACAATCCATCGCTCGACGCGCTGTTCGTCTCCGTCACCGGCCGTGACGGCGCGCCGCCAGAGCGTGCCGTTCCCGTCGGTCAGCGTCCGCGTTCGAACGGTTCGGTTCGACTCGCCCGGCACGCTACTCCGATGGGTCCACGTCGTCGCGAGGTCGACGCCGACGCCGTCGAGCGACCGTTCGTGGGCGCGGACGAGCGCCGTCGCGTTGACGATGCCGCCGTCGACGCCCGGTGGGGCCTGTCCGGCCGTCGCGACGCTCCCCGTGTCAGAGGCACCGACGCCGAAGCCGACACAGCCGGCGGAGACGACGAGCAGACCGACGATCACCACCCGAAGCAACGCCATCGACGGGGGTTCGGCCCCCGGTACCTAATGTCCACGGCAGACTCAAAGCAGATTTGTAGTGTCGTGTCGCGGCCGATAGCTTTAGGCAGCCCCGCTCGAAGTGCCACGACGATGCCCTCCACAACCCGCCGCGCGTTCCTCGGAGCGACAGCCGCCGGACTCGCCGGTCTCGCCGGCTGTGGCTCGCTCGGGTCGAGCGAACCGACCGTCGAGTTGACGCTCCACGTCGACCGCCTCGACCGCCCGCTGGCAGCGACGTTGCTCTGGACCCCGCCCGAGCGCGCCGCCGACCACCCTGTCCAGCGGACCCGACGTCGAGCGGTGGCTGCCGCCGTCGACGGCGAGCGGGTCAGCATCTACGGGTACGGCGTCGTCCCCGACGGCGAGTACGTCGAGCACGATGGCCGCTACTACCTCCTGCACGACGTGATTACCGGCAGCGAACGCATCGAGCGGTCGGTGCTGCGTCTGTCGTGGGTCGGCCGCGTCGACTCCGAAGAGACGCCCGAGGGGACGCCGCGAGAGGCCCTGCCGGAGTACGACCAGAACGCGGTGATGCCGGCGTTCTTCGCGGCCAGAGCCGAAGAACACGGCGGCGGCGCCCCGTGGGACTTCATCGAACAGGGTGGGTTCGTCTATCGCCACCTCGACGAGGTCGAGAGCGAACTGGCACCCGACCCCGAACACGAGTACGTCGCCGTCCACGGGACGGTGCTGAAAGTCACGGTGGCACAGGAGACACTCGTCGAACCCGAACACACGGGGTTCGCGACGGAGGTGGCCGACAGCGCCGCAGCGTTCGACGACGTCGCCGACGCCGCCACCGTGGAACGCCGTCTCGCGCCCGACGACCTCGGCCCCGACGTGCGGGACCTGTTCGAGCGCGTCCGGGGACTGGAACGGTACAGCGAGACGATGCCGCTCTCGGACACCTTCGAGTCGCTGGTCGAGACACTTCGGATGCGCGACGCGCTCGACTGTACACCGGAGAACTGCCGTCCGAGGATGTACGAGACGGAGTATCTCGCCTACGACGGCGAGTACTACGACTGCGCGCTCTACACGAACGTCACCGAGTAGGGCCGTCGCCCGTCTCGCTCGCGAGTTCGCGCAACCGCCGTAGCCGAGCGCCCGTCGGGGGATGGGTGGCGAAGGCCCGCGAACGGAGGCGGCGGAGCGCCGCGAGGATGCCGTGGTCCGTCGACGGTTCGGCGAGGGCGACGGCGGCGACCGCTCAGGTCGGATTCGGCTCGTAGGACGGCCCCACGCGGAGGTCCAGCGTTCGCTCGGCCACCGAGACGTCGAGGGTCTCGTGTTCGGCGAGTTCGCCGTCGCGGCTGAACGTCACTGGGTCGCCGTGGCCGTCGATGGAAACGTCCCGTGCGCGGACGTGCGTGACGCCCTCGGTGTCCCGAGCGAGCAGTCGGTGGCCGATGGCTTCGGCGACGAGGTTGCCGGCCGGCATCCGCTCGACGATGGCGACGTCCAGCAGGCCATCCTCCATGTCGGCCTGCCCGCCGCGTTCGACGAACTTCCGGGCGTTGCCGACGAGGAGACAGGTCGCCTCGCCGGACCACGTGAACGGCCCCTCCTCGCCGACGGCCTCGATAGAGAGGTCCAACCCGTCGAACTCAAGAGCCTCCTGCGTGCCGGTGATGAGGAACGCGAGCGTCCCGAACCGACCCTTCAGGTCGCCGGAGGTGGCGACGCTGGCGTCGGCCGGGAGGCCGGCGATACAGGAGACGAGGAACGGTTCGCCGTCGGCGACGCCGACGTCGACCGAGCGGGTCTCGCCGGTGTCGGCGACCTCGACGCCGTGCTGGAGGTCCGTGACGCCGATGGTCCCCGCGAGCAGGTTCGCCGTCCCGGCGGGGACGACGCTCAGCGTCACCTCGTCGAGGTGGTCGGCGTCGTGGAGACCCCGAAGCACCTCGTTGATTGTGCCGTCGCCGCCGCAGACAGCGACTTCGGAGACGCCGTCCGCGCCTGCTGTCCGGCCGAACTCGACGGCGTCGCCGGCACCCTGCGTCTCCTCGACGGCGAACCCGCGGGCCCGCATCAACCGTTCGACGTAGTCGGCGTGTTCCCCGTCACCGCTGACGGGGTTGACGATACACCGTCGGGACCCGACTTGCATACCCGGACACAGAGGCCTATCGCACTTAGGTATCTGGTTCTCGGCCAATCCGAGACCGAAGGCACAGCCGACACCCCGTCCGTACCAACTGAAGAACAGAGATGAGCGACCTCCGACTCCGGCCGCTCACCCTGATCTCACGAGGGGGCGTTGTCGCGGTCGGCGGCCTGCTACCGACCGAGGTTGATCACGCCGACGAGTTCGTCGGCCGGAATCCGTCGGTCTTGGAACCGCGACCGCTCGACGCGCCGCGGCAGGCGGGCCACTGCACGCAGTAGCACACAGTGTCCCGAAAGCGTTCGGCCGACCATCAGGACAGGTCGAACTTCTCGGCGGCGGTCTGCATGTCCTTGTCCCCGCGGCCACAGAGGTTGACGAGGATGGTGTCGTGGCGGTCCTCCTCGGCGAGTTTTATCGCGAGTGCGATGGCGTGGCTGGGTTCGAGCGCCGGGACGATGCCCTCGGCCTCGCTCAGCTCACGGAACGCGGCGAGCGCTTCCTCGTCCGTGATACCGTGGTACACCGCCCGGCCGAGCGACTGGAGGGCGGCGTGTTCCGGGCCGACGGCCGGGTAGTCGAGGCCGGCACTGACGGAGTGGTTCTCGGTGTCCTCGTCGATGACGCGGGTCTTCATCCCCTGAAAAATCCGGGGGTCGTCGTGCTTCGTCGCCGACAGCGGCGCGGAGTGCTGGCCGGAGTCGAGTCCCTTGCCCGCCGGTTCCGCGCCGTACAGCGCCACGTCGTCCTGTTTGAACGCGTGGAACAGGCCAATAGCGTTCGACCCGCCGCCGACGCAGGCGACGCAGGCGTCGGGCAGGTCGCCGTGTAGCTCCTGTATCTGCTCGCGGGCCTCGCGTCCGATGACCGACTGGAACTCCCGGACCATCCGCGGAAACGGGTCGGGACCGACGGCGCTCCCGACGAGGTAGTGCGTCTCCTCGGTGTGTGCGACTAAGTCCTCCATCGCGGCGTCGACGGCCTCCGCGAGGCCCTCGTTGCCTCGTGTGACTTCCTCGACGTCGGCCCCCATCAGGCGCATGCGGAAGACGTTCATCTCCTGTCGCTGCATATCGCGCCGGCCCATGTACACAGTCGTATCGAGGTCCAGCAACGCGCCGACCATCGCCGTCGCGGTACCGTGCTGGCCGGCCCCCGTCTCCGCGATGAGGCGCTCCTTCCCGGCCTTTTTCGCCAGCAACGCCTGTCCGAGCGTGTTGTTGAGTTTGTGCGCGCCGCCGTGGAGCAGGTCCTCGTGCTTGAAGTAGATGTTCGCGTCGTAGCGCTCGCTCAACGTCTCGGCGTGGAACACCGGCGTCGGCCGGCCGCCGAAGTGCTCCAACAGAGAGTCCAGTTCCTCGCGGAACGACTCGTCGTCGCGCACCTCCTCGAACGCCGCCGCCAGTTCCGCGAGCGGTTCTTCCAGCGGTTCCGGGACGTGTCGGCCACCGAACTCCTCGAACGCTCCGGGTGTGGACATGTGACGTACTGACAGCGCATCTCGCTAAAATCTACTGCCGATTCTGGGCCGGCCGTGAGGATCCGAACGGCTGGTGTGCCCGCGGGAGCGAGCGCGAACGGTCGCGACCGTCCCGCTATCGCTCGTGGCCCGCCCGCGCCAGTCGATGGGCACGCTCGTTCTCCCCGCGCTCGACTGCCCGGTAGGTGACGACCGGCACGTCGGCGACACACTCGTGGATGGCGTCCACGCGGCGGCGAACGACGCGGTCACTCGGGGTCGCCGCCGCCGTCGGGTCCACCGCCCGGAGCACCGCGTCGGCGTCGCCGTGGACGTGCAGCGACGTGACCGTCGTCGGGTACGCTTCGACGGCCCGCACGGCCTCCAGCAATGCCCGGTACTCGAGATGCGCACTGGAGACGAACGCGTCGACGGCCAGCGACCGCTCGATGACCGTCGTCGTCCCGTCCTCGACGAGGAACCCGACCGCCGCAGACGTGGGCGTACCGTCGTCGGACCCGTACAGCACGCTCGCGTCGAAGTACAGCAAGAGCGAAGGACTGGTGGGTGACCTGTCGGCCGGTGGCACAGCCACGTCTCCGACCGACCGCACAAAAGTCCCGTCGGTCGCCGTAGTCAGCCCTCCGAGGCCGTTTGGCGTCGACGACGGGTCGTCGGTGTCGATACCGACGGCGAAGAACGGCGAGATGCCGGGGACGGTGTCGAGGTCCGGCGGGATAGGGACGACAACGCAGCCACCGAACCAGACGAAGAGAGGACTCACGATGACGGCGAGGACGACGATCCGGGAGCGCCGTCGCATCCGGGACTGTGCGCGTTGGATTCGCTACACGACCGCTGGATACGGCGCTGTGTCTACACAGTAATACTACGGATACAGCGGCGTCGGTCGACCGCTACTCCCCGCCCCACTCGTCCCTTCCCCGCCTCCCCGTCCCGTCGTTGACCCACGTCTGCACGGCCTCTCGCGAGCCGTCACGGTACGTCGGATACGTCGGTCCGCAGTCGACGTCGCGTCGGAACTGCGCTGCCGTCGTAGGCATCAGTTGCGAGAGGACGGTTGCGGCCGGTTTGCCCACGGAGAACCACACGAACCGCCGGGACACGACCGGGCGACGGTGCATCGAGGCGGTCCGCGAAGCGCTCGAAGTCGTCGACGCCGGCCACCCGTTCCCCGTCGACGACGTGATAGAGCAGAGGCAATCGGCTGTGCCCCGAGTACCGCCGCCGAACACCTCTAGAGAGCTGAGTCGAAGCTACTGAGATCGGTGCGTGACGGCCGATAGATCGTGTGACGGCCACGGAGCAGCGAGACACCGGTCAGTTCGTCGCGGCACCCCACGCAGAGAGCCACCCGTCGAGGTTGCCGCTCACGAACAGCAACACCAGAAACGACGGGATGAGCCCGATGAGACCGGCCGCCGCCAGCAGGTTCGGGTACGCCAGCGCCCAGAACGGGTTGTAGATGTTGTAGATTTCGAGTTGAACGGTCGTCTCGACGGCGCCGTCGCCGACGGTCATGAAAAGCGTAAAGAACTGCTCGGTGTAGGCGGCCACGAAGACGAGGGTGGCGACGCTGACGATGCCGGGCCGTACCAGTGGGACGACGACCCGCCACAGTGCCTGCACCCGCGTCGCACCGGCTATCCGTGCGGCGTCCTCGAGGTCGTCGGGTATTCCGGCAAAGAACACCGTGAGGAGGCCAAGAGAGAGCGGCATCGCGAACGCGCTGATGGGCAAGACGACGGCCGCCGGCGTCTGGTACACCGTCGGTGCGCTCTCCGAGAGCCCCGGTATCGGGGTTACGAAGAGTTCGTACAGCGGTATCGCTATCGACTGAGGCGGGAACACAGCGAGAAAGAGGACGGCGGCAAACAGCGGCCGGCGGCCGGGGAACTCGAGTCGGCCGAACGCGTAGGCGGCGGGCACCGCGACACAGAGTACCAGTCCCGTCGTCAACAGGGCGATGCCCAGACTGTTCGCGAAGGCCAGTACCCAGTCGACGCGACGGAACGCCATCGCGAACCCCTCGGAGGACACCGCCGGCGGCACGACGCCGACGTGGCCCCAGACGAGGTAATGCGGCGTCAACGCGGTGACGAGCAGCCAGTATATCGGGAACAGCGTCACGAGGAGTGACGCACCGAGCGCGGCGCGGAAGCACAGTCGATAGAAGGTGCCACGGTATCGGCCACCGAGCCTCGCGAGCCGTGTACCGGCGACCAGGTCCGAGTCGTCGGTCTCATCGTCTGCGAGCGGCGCTGTGGAGGACGACGGAGGCATGTACGCCCACAGCACCCCACGATATTTAATACCACACCGTCCCGGACGGCCCGAATCGCCAGCGACGCCTAGCGGTCGAGTTGCGGCCCGGGTTTCCAGGTGTTCCCTTCGAGGACGACGAGGTCGTAGCGTTCGAGGACCTGCATGGCGTCGACGACGGCCTCCGCGTCGAAGGCCGCGTTCATGTCGGCGGGCAACTGCTCGGCGATAGCGCTGCGAGTGCCGCCGTCGATTCGAACGACCGTCTCCAGCAGCGTCTCGAAGTCGGCCAACACCGGCGTCAGGGAGACGCCGCCGGAGGTATCGGTTTCGAGTTTCGATATGACCTCTTCGTAGCTCCCGGTAATCTCCATCGAGACGGAGACGGTCTCGTCGTCGGTGTCGGTTTCGCCGTCGGTGTCGGGTTCGTCTGCCATTACCTGTGTAGTGTGCGGGCTATCAGAAATACGTTGTCGTATCTCGCGTATCTGGCGAGGAGTGGATTCATTTACCGACAGAGCGACCGGATAAGTCGCCGAATCGCTCGAAGCGGTCGTAGAATCGGTGGCATCTCCGCCGCAGGCACTGGGCGGCTGTCGCCGAGAATCGGGCACCGACACGCCCGGGGGTCGACGGCCTCGATAGATCGAGCGCACCGTATCGCCCGCCACAGCGGTGCGTACCCGTCTCTTTTTAGTCGGCGGTCGACACCCACCGGTATGGACTTTCCCGATCGCGACGACGTCGACCACCTCATCGACGCCCAGTCACTCCCGCCGTTCGCGCGGGTCCGGTACGAACCGGCGACCGAGACGGTCTCGGACCCCGCCAGAGCGACGCAGGACGAACTCGCTACGCTCGCACTCGACGACTTACGCGACGGCGCCACCGTCGCCGTCGGCGTCGGCAGTCGCGGCATCCACGCCATCGACGACATCACAGAAGCCGTCGTCGCCTCGCTCGCCGAGCGCGGGTTCGACCCCGTCCTCGTCCCTGCGATGGGGAGCCACGGCGGTGCGACGGCCGACGGACAGCGGGAGGTGCTGAAATCACTGGACATCACCGAAGAGCGAATGGGCGCGCCGATAGACGCCCGGATGGACGTCGAACAGGTGGGGACCGTGACCGTCGGCGACACGGAGATGCCGGTCCACGTCTCGGCCGCGGCGCTGGCGGCCGACGCCGTCCTCGTCGTCAACCGCGTCAAAGCCCACACGAACTTCACCGGGCCGATAGAGAGCGGCCTGACGAAGATGACCGTCGTCGGACTGGGCAAGCAACGGGGGGCGAAGGCGTTTCACTCGACGGCCATCGAGGAGGGATACGTCGAGACGCTGGAACCCGCGCTCTCGGTCATCACGGAGGCCGCACCGCTGCTGGGCGGCGTCGCCGTCGTCGAGAACTTCGAGGAGGAGATAGCCGCCGTCGAGGCCGTCCCCGCCGAATCGTTCGTCGACCGCGAACCCGAACTGCTGGAACTGGCGAACGAGGAGATGCCGACCCTGCCCGTCGACGAGATTGATCTGCTGGTCGTGGACGAACTCGGCAAGGAAGTGTCCGGCGCCGGGATGGACACCAACGTCATCGGCCGCTACCGCGTCCTCAACGCCCCGGACCCCGAGGACCCGTCTATCAAACTCATCTACGCCCGCGGCCTCACCGAGGCGACGAAGGGCAACGGCAACGGCATCGGCCTCGCCGACCTGACCCGTGAGGCGGCCGTCGACCAACTCGACCTGCAGAAGACCTACGCGAACGCCTTCACCAGCGGATCGCTCGCGAAGGCGAAACTCCCGGTCGTCACACCGGACGACGAGTTCGCCATCCGGACGGCCCTCTCGGCACTCGGCGGGTACGACCCCGATACTGTCCGTATCCTCTGGATACAGAACACCGAAGACCTCTCGGAGTTGTCCGTCTCCGAGGCCGTCGTCCCGGACCTGCCCGACGCCGCGACGGTCGTCGACCGGGAATCGCTGACGTTCGAGGACGGGACGGCCGCTTTCAGGGAGTCGTAGGGTCGGCAGTCACCGCTGGCCCAGCTATTTGTGGCGACGACGCGAGACGGGAGACATGAGCGGGTACGACGACGTCAGCTACGCCGTGGCCGACGGCATCGCGACGATCACCATCGAGCGCCCCGACGTGTACAACGCGTTCACCCGGACCACCGTCCTCGAACTCAACGACGCCGCCCGCACCGCCGAGGCCGACGAGGGCGTCTACGCGGCGGTCCTGACCGGCGCCGGCGACGGCTTCTGCTCGGGCGCGGACACGACAGAGATGCCCGATTGGGACCAGCAGTCACCCGAGGAGTACGGCGCCTACCTCTGGCTCATCCAGCAGTTCGTCTGGCGTCTCCGGACGATGGCGACACCCACCATCGCGGCCGTGAACGGCCCCGCTATCGGGGCTGGCTGTGACTTCGCGTTGGCCTGTGACCTGCGCGTCGTCGGCGAGGAGGGCGTCATGCGCGAGGGATTCGTCGACGTCGGACTGGTGCCCGGCGACGGCGGCGCGTGGCTCCTGCCTCGTCTCGTCGGCGAGTCCAAAGCCCGCGAGTACCTCCTGACAGGCCGTGACATCACACCCGAGGACGCCGTGGACATCGGGCTGGCCGTCGAGCGTGCCGACGACGCGCTGACGGCCGCGGACGACCTCGCTGCCGAGATCCGGGACAAACCCGCGACGGCGGTCCAGCACACGAACCGCCTGGTCGACCCACAGCAGAGCTTCGACGAGTACTGTCGGCAAGCGACGGAGTACCAGTGGGACTGCGTGATCGACGACGAACACAGGGAAGCGGTCGCGGCGTTCAACGAGGGGCGAGAACCCGACTTCGACCGCGCGTACGACGACTGAGACGGCAGGGACTACCGCTTCGAGACGGCCGGGAGGCCGTCGTCTTTCAGCGCTCTGGCGACGGTGTTCAACTGCATCTCGTCGGTGCCGGCGGCGATGCGCCGCCCGCGAGCGAGGCGGTAGAGGTATTCGAGCGGATGGCCCTGCTGGTAGGCGCGGGCGCCGACTATCTGGACGGCTTCGCTGACGACGGCCTCGACCATCCGCGAGCAGTGGAGCTTCGCCGTCGACGTCTGGAGGCGGGACGGGGGTTGGCCGTGGCCCGCGGCACCCGCGGCGGCCTGATACACTAGCGCGGCGGCCGTCTCGACCTGCCGATACATCTCCGCGAGTTTCCACTCGATACCCTGAAAGTCGCCGATGGGGTGGCCGAACTGCTCGCGCTCGCTCGCGTACGCTAGCGCCCGTTCCAACGCTGCCTCGGCCCACGCCACCGTCAGGGCCGAACTGCCCAGTCGCTCCCAGTTGAGCGCGACCAGCTGTTCTTTGAACGCGTCCTCTCCGCGGGTGAGGACGTGGCTCTCCGGGACGACCACGTCGTCGATGGTGAAGTGCGTCTGGGCGTAGCCGGCCATGTTCGTGTACACCTCCTCGATTTCGACGCCGGGGTCGTCGTACGGGATGACCACCGAGCCCAGTCCCTCGGGGAACCGGACCCACGTCACCGCGGCGTCGCCGAACGGGACGCCGCCGACCCACGTCTTCTCGCCGTTGCAGACCAACTGGCCGCCCTCCTCTGTGACTTCCGTCGTCATCGACGCCACGTCCGAGCCGGCCTCGGGTTCAGAGATGGCGATGGAGACGAAGCTCTCGCCCGCCGTAACGTCGGGGAGGTAGGCCTCCTTGACGGCGTCGGACCCGAAGCGGTCGATGGCTCGCGGGCCGACGACGCTCTGCATGTAGGTGAACCACCCGGTGTCTGGACACTCGCGACCGACCGCTTCCGTCAGGAGCAACGCCGCCACGTCTGACCGGCCCTGTCCGCCGTACGCCTCGTCGATAGACGGGCAGTAGAGCCCTTCCTCGGCCAGTCGCCGGAGGTTCGCCCACGGGGGGTCGCCGCCCCACGTGTAGGCGTCGTCGGCGAACTCGGCGGCGACCGATTCGGCGCGCTCGGCGAACGCGCGCTGGTCCGTGCTAAACGTTCCCATCGTTCCGTCTTCAGGCGGCCACGAGATAAATCTCGTCCCGGAACGGCAGGCGGGCGAGGTTCGTACACCAAGATACATTACATACGAGTGTAACTCTCCGGTATGGGCGACGCGACGACCGGCACCGAGGGCGGTTCGTCGACGGGACAGTTCACCCTCGACACTGTTCTCGCGGTGTTCGACGACCGGTCGGACCCCGCTCGGCCGCTGACAGCCAACGACGTGATGGAGGCGGTGGACTGTTCGCGGCGGACGGCCCACAACAAACTCAACGAACTCGTCGAACAGGGCCGACTCGCGACGCGGAAAGTCGGGGCTCGCGGCCGCGTCTGGTGGGTCCCCATGGAGACGCCACACACCGGTGACCCGACCGCACAGCACGAACAGGCCCCGCCGGTACGGCGCGAAATCGCCAGCGTCGACCTGCCCGGGTCGGGCGACCGACTGGCGGAGCGGCGGGACGCGCTCCGCGCGGCCTACGACTACCTCAACGAGAACCCGGACGCCTCCGAGACGGAGGTCATCACCGAGGTGTTCCCGGACCATCCGGCCGGCTACGACACGGCCGACAAGTGGTGGGACGTCATCAAACCGGCACTCAAGGAACTGCCGGACGTCGACGTCGCCACCGACCCGGAACACGTCTGGCACTACATCGGTGGCTGAGTGAATAGTTCAACCCCCGGCCCTCGCGGCCGGTGCAGACAGTACGACGAGCGCACACTGGAACACGATGCCTACAGAAACCGACGAGACAGACGCCCCCTCTGAGAGCGGCGGCGATGACGACGGTGACTCCGTGGTGTACGCCACTCCCGAGGAACTCGGCTATCCGACGTCGACCTACACCCCGGTGGCCTACGACAACCTCGACACCGCATCGGCCGACGACGACGACCACCCCGACGCGGGACGCGGCGGGTCGTTCAGACTGCTCGACCTCCCGAAGGTCCCGCGGCTCAAACACGTCGTCGGGCCCAGCGCCATCATGCTCGGTGCGTCGCTGGGGAGTGGCGAGACGCTGTTCTGGCCGCAACTCGTCGCACAGTACGGCTGGGCGCTGTACTGGATATTCGTCGCCGGGGTGTTGCTCCAGTTCGTCGTGAACACGGAGATACAGCGGTGGACGCTCGCCACCGGCGAGAGCGTCTTCCGGGGGATGGAGCGGGTCCACCCGCTCGTCCCGTTCGCGTTCATGCTGGGCGGGTTCGTCAGCCTCGGGTGGCCGGGGTGGGCGGCGAGCGCCGCGAAGGTCGGCGCCGCTGGGTTGTCCCTCGGGACCTACCAACTCGCGGGCGTCGAGCTCGTCGGCTGGCGACTGCTCGGCATCGGGCTGATGGTGTTCATCTGGCTCACCTACCAGTTGACGCCGCTGATGTACAACGTCGTCGAGCGACTGCAACTGTTCCTCGTGGTGCTGTCGCTGACGTTCGCGCTGGTGCTGTTCGTGCTGGTCGGCGCACCCACGTCGCTCCCGGCACTCCCGAGCGGACCGGCACTCGTCGGCGACCAACCCCCCGCCGTGACCGTCGCGATACTGCTGGGCGGCATCGCCTACGCCGGCGCAGGCGGCTACCTCAACCTCTCACAGAGCCTCTGGGTCCGCGAGAAGGGGTACGGGATGGGGCGCTATCAGGGCCGCATCAAGAACCCCTTCGCCGGCGACGACCCCGAGACGGTCCACGAGGACGGGTTCTCGTTCAGGCCGGAGTCGCCGAACACAGAGCGGTGGCGCGGCTGGTGGCGGGTGGCACAGCTCGAACATCTGCTGACTTTCGCCGTCGGCCTCATCGTCGTCACCACCATCCTCGTCGTCATCGCCGGGACGTACGCCCCGGGGACGACGCGGACCGCCGTCGACATGTGGCTGGTCGGCATCGCGCCGTCGGTCAGTCCGCTCGCGGGCGCCACCATCTACGCGACGCTGTTTCTGGCGCTGTTCACCACCGAGTACGCCATCATCGAGTCGTTCGTCCGCAACAGCTCCGACGTCATCTACGAACTGTACGGTCGCGACGCCGGATGGCAGCTCCCGCGGCTGTTCTGGGGGTTGTTGACCGTCTTCTGTGGCTGGGGCATCCTCATCCTGTTGCTCCCGTTCGAGGTGGAGAACCCGTTCAACCTGCTGGTCGTCGGCGCGGCGATGTCCGGGCTCATCATGTGGCCCTACATCGTCGTGATACAGCTCGTCAACGCGGTCAGGCTCCCGGAACACACGATGCCCGGCTGGGGCCGGACGGTCGCGATGTGGGTCGCCGCCGCCTTCTTCGGCTACTTCAGCGTCCTGCTCGTCGGGACCGTCCTCGGCTCGCAACTGGGACTCGCCGTGTTCTCGGTCCAGATGAGTATTCTCGGGAGCGGCCTCGGTGGGATGGTCCTCTGGGCGGGCTACGGCGCCGTACAGGCCTACGTCATCTACCGTACCACGCGAGCGAAGTTCGAGCAGGCGGGCACCGTCGACGGCGCCGACGCCGGCCGGGGCCTGTTCTCGTGAGCGACGCCGACCGGGTGCGCGTCCACCTCCACCATACGATGACGGGCCGTTACCCGCTCCGGTTGCTCGACCTGTTGTTCTACGGCGACCGTGTCCTCGCCGTCGAGTACGACTACCTGACGGGGTTCGACATCGCGACCGGCGGCGCCCGACGACGCGCGGAGGCGTTCGCGGCGACGGTCACCGAGGAGGGCGTGGCGGCTGCCGTCGATACCGCCGAGCGATGTCGGGAACTCCCCTACGAGACGCTCGACGGCGTCAGAATCTACGACGGCGGCAGCCTCGGGCGGGTGAAGGTCGTCCTCGACCGAGCGACGGGCTCGTCGCTGACGGTCAGAGTCCACGGCGAGGTCGACGTCGAGTCGTTCGCCGGTGCAGTACGGACCGTGCTCGCGCCGTACGACGCGACGGTCGAGCGAGAATCGGGGCTCGGGCTTCGGGACGCGCTCCCGGTCCTCAGTCGCCGCTGACCCGCTCGGTGCGGGCGGTCGGAGCGACCAGTTCGATGGGGTGTTTCGAGGGGCGCTCCAGCAGGTCGTCGAGTTGGTCGAGACAGGAAGTGCCGCTGGCGACGACCGTCCGGTCGTCGACGCCGTCGGCGGTGAACTGGGCCGCGAGTTCGTCGCCGACGGCGACGCTGACGTCGTAGTACTCCTGTTTGTAGCCGAAGCTCCCCGCCATCCCGCAGCACTCGACGTCGGACGTGACCACGTCGAAGCCGAGGTCGTCCAACACGGCCTCGGTGTAGCGCTCGACGCCGAGGGTCCGTTGCTGGCAGTGGCTGTGGTAGGCGAGTCGCCGACCGTCGCCGCTGGCGAGTGCGTCGGCGCTCGCGCCGTTGGCGAGCAGGCCGTAGACGTACTCGAACAGCTCGTAGCTACCGTTGGCGAGCGCCCGGTACCGGTCGGCGTCGAGCAACTGCTCGTACTCCCGCTGGAACAGCGCGTGGTCGCTCGGTTCGATGACGACGACGTCCCGACCGGCCGCGACGTGGTCGAGGAGTTCGTCGGCGACCGTCTCGGCGTGGTCGCGTGCGGTCGCTAGCATCCCCTGGGAGAGCGGGGCGCGCCCGCTCGCGGGCACGTCGGGGACGTGGACAGCGACGTCCAGCGCCTCCAGCGCCCGGACCGCCGCCTTCCCGCGCTCGACCTGTACGTGGTTCGTGTAGAGGTCGGGGAACAGGACCACCTCGCGCTCCGGATTCGCCACGGTCGCCCGGCCGTCGGCCCACTCGCGGAACGTCTCCGCGGCAAAGGTCGGGAGGTCACGCCGCCGGTCGATACCGACGAACCGCTCCATGAGTCGCCGGGAGACACCGGTGTCGGCCAACCAGTTCGAGACGGGGGCCGTCGCGCTCCCGAGTCTCGCGAGCGTCGCGAAGTTGCCGAACAGTCGTTTCTGCGGGTCGAGTCCAGAGGGTTCCTCGTCGGGTACCAACCCGTCGACCAGCCAGTCGAGTTCCGCGTCCGCGCCGCGGTTGATGCGGTCCCGGACGACCGTGTTTATCCACGGGATGTCGATTTCGACCGGGCAGGCGTTGACACACCGCGAACACCCCGTACAGAGGTCGTTGAACTCGGCCGCCGTGTCCAACCCCTCGATGCCGGCCTCCCACCCGGTTGCGATGCCGCCGGAGTACGTCTCGCCGCCGAAGGCGTGGCCGCCGACCTGCTGGAAGTTCGCACACGAGTTCGAACAGGCCGAACACCGGATGCAGTACAGCGTCTCCCGCAGGTCGTCGTCCTCGCGCATCGCCAGCCGACCGTTGTCGACGAGCACGAGGTGGAACTCGCGGTCTTCGGCCGACCCGGTCTCGTCGCGCTGGAAGTCCAGCGTCGGCGAGTCGACCGGCGGCGTCAACAGCGAGACGTAGGAGGTGATGTCCTGTCCGGTGCCCGACCGGCCGATGAGTTCGATAAAGGGGCGGAGGTCCTCGACGCTGGGAACCACCTTCTCGACGCCGGCGACGGCGACGTGGGTGTCCGTCGCCGCCACCGTCTTCCGGGCGTTGCCCTCGCTGGTCACCAACGCCATCGTCCCCGAATCGGCGGTGAGGAAGTTCGCGCCCGTGACGCCGACGTCGGCGTCGGCTAGCTGCTCGCCCAGTTTCTCGCGGGCGAACATGGTCAGCTCCTCGGCCGTCTCGGGCGGGTCCGCCGGGTCGAACCGCTCGGTGAACAGCTCGGCGATGCCCTCGCGGGACTTGTGGATGGCCGGCGCGACGATGTGGGAGGGCGCCTCGTCGGCCAGTTGCAGGACCCACTCGCCGAGGTCCGTCTCGACCACGTCGCAGTCGTCGGCCAGCGCCTCGTTCAACTCTATCTCCTCGCTGGTCATCGACTTGCTCTTGACGACGCGGTCCCCGTCGGCGTCCTCGACCACGTCGCGGATATACTGGTTCGCGTCGGCCGCATCGTCGGCGAGGTACACCGTCCCGCCGTTGGCCTCGACGGCCGTCCGGAGGTCCGAGAGGAGGTCCGGCAACCGCTCGATGGCGTCCTCCTTGATAGCGCGGGCCTCGCTCTTGAGGTCCTCGTAGGCTTCGAGGTCGGCCACCGACTCGTACCGGCCCGCGTTGAACCCCTGCGTGTTCGCCGCGACGGCGTCACCCTCCGTCTCGAGGATGTGCCGGATGTGGTCGGCCTTCGACCGGCGGTCGCTCGCGGTCATGACTGGACCACGACGGCGTGGACGGCTTTCGGGCCGTGTGCGCCCTTCACCAGTGCGCCCATGTCGGCCGTCGCGCTGGGGCCGGTGGCGACGATGGCGTCCCCGCCGTCGGCCCGGAACCGGTCTCCGAGGTGGGCGAGTGCCTCGCTCATGCCGGGAACCACGTCGTCCTCGGCGAGGACGGCGACGTGCCGGTCCGGATAGAGGCTCACGGGTTCGGCGCCGTCGGGCGTCGACGGCAGGACGAGGCTGCCGTAGTCGGCGATGCCGAGCGTCGCGTGCGTGACGCCCGTCACGGCCGCTCGCAGGTCGCTCGGCGAGGGGTCGGTCCGGACCACGTCGGGGAGCCGTCCCAGCGAGTCAGGCAGTTCGACGCCGACCGCCGGCGAGTCCGACACCGCCTCGATAGCGTCGGGGACGCCGTCCGGCGTGGTCAGCGTGTGCGATACGTCGAAGTCGTCGAGTCGCTCGGTGAAGCGGTCGAGCGTCGTGTGGTCGGTAGTCACGGGTTGGTAGTCTGAATCACGGTCGGTCGTCCGGCAGTGCTGCGGCGAGCGTCTCGGCCGGGTGCGGCGGTTCTGGGTCCTCGCCCCGGTCGCCCAACTGCGTCCGGCAGGAGGTCCCCGGCGCGACCACCTGCTCCCCGTCGCTGTCGTCGACCTGCTCGAAGAGGATGTCGCCGATGGCCCGACTCATCGAGTAGTGTTCGGCCTCGTAGCCGAAACTGCCGGCCATCCCGCAACACCCCGAATCCAGCGGGTCGACGGCGTAGCCCGCCCTGCGCAGGACGCCGACGGCGTGGTGGTCCTTCTTCGTCGCCTTCTGATGGCAGTGGCCGTGGTAGGTCAGCGACCGGTCCACGTCGGCCCAGTCGACGCGTCGGTCGAGGTCGTGGCGGTCCAGATACTCACAGAACCCGTAGGTGTTCGTCGCCACCGTCGCGACCTGCTCGTCGTCGTGGCCCAGCAGGTCCGGGTAGTCGTACTGGGCCATGACGGCGTCGGAGGGTTCGACGAACACCACGTCTCGACCGGCCTGGACGTGGTCGACGAGGGCCTCGACGTTCGTCTCGGCCGTCTCCCGCGCGTGGTCGAGCATCCCCTTGGAATACGCGGGCCGGCCGCTGTCGGTGTGGTCTGCGAGGACCGTCACGTGGACGTCGGCCGCTTCCAGGACGCGAACGGCCGCCTTCCCGACATCGGGGTGGGCGTAGTTCGTGTACGCGTCCGGGAACAGGACGACCGAGCGTGCGGCGTCGGCCGCCGAGACGGTCGGCTCACGACCCTCGAACCAGTCGACGAACGTCTCCCGGTGGAGCGTCGGCGTGTCCCGTTCGCGAGCGATGCCGACGGTAGCTTCGAGTAGCCGGTCGGCGCCGGGGAGCGACGAGAGCGCGTTCGCGACCGGCGCGACGCGGCTCCCGAGCGCGAACAGCGTGTCGACGTTGGCGAACACCCGGTCGCGGAGGGTCACGCCGTGTTTCTGGTGGTAAGCGTGGGTTACCTCGGCCTTGAGCTTCGCCATGTCGACCCCGCTCGGGCAGTCGTGGGCACAGCCCTTACAGCCGATACAGAGGTCCATGACTTCGGAGACGAACGCCTCGTCGGTGGGGTCGTCGGGCAGGTCGCCGCTCATCGCCTGCCGGAGCATGTTCGCCCGGCCGCGGGTGGCGGTAATCTCCTCGTCGGCCGCCCGGTAGGTCGGACACATCACGCCGCCAGTGGTCTCCTGCGGGCCGCGACAGCCACCACAGCCGTGACAGAGTTCGACCATCCCCTGCATCCCGTTCTCGTCGGTCCAGTCCAGCGTCGGCGTCAGCGTCTGGTCGAACTCGTAGTCGGGGTCGAACCGGAGCCGCGTGGCCATGTCGACCGTCTCGGCCCGCGGCGGGGCCTCGCCCGCCTCAACGGCCGCCGCGTCGACACCGACGACCTGTCCCGGATTGAGGAGCCAGTCGGGGTCGAACGCCGTCTTCAGGTCGCGGAACACGTCCCAGACGTCCGTGCCGTAGAGCTTCTCGTTCCAGCAGGTCCGGGCGCGGCCGTCGCCGTGTTCGCCGGAGACCGACCCCCCGTACTCGACGACGAGGTCGGTGACGGCGTCGGCGATAGACACCATCTGCTCGACGCCGTCGACGGACTTGGTGTTCACGAGCGGGCGGATGTGGAGCACGCCCGGCCCGGCGTGGGCGTAGAACGACGCGAACGTGTCGTGGTCCGCGAGCACCTGCTGGAACGCCGCGACGTACTCGGGCAGGTTCTCGGGCGGGACCGCCGTGTCCTCGATGAACGCGACGTGTTTCGCGTCGCTCGTGCGGCTGAGCAGGATGGGGAGCCCCGACTTCCGGAGCTTCCAGAACCGCTCGCGCTCGGCGTCGTCGTGGGCTTCGAGCGCGTCGACGGCGGTGCGCGGCGCGTCGGCCACCGCCGCGGTGCCGTCCAGACGGTCGGCCAACAACCGGTCGACCGCCCGATGGCCCGCGTCGTCGTCCGCCGCGTAGAACTCGACGACGAGCGTGGCGCGCGTCCCGTCGGGCAGCATGGCCGCCACGTCGGCGAACTCCGCGGTGTCGCGCGCGAGGTTCAGCATCGTGTCGTCCAACACCTCGACGGCCGCGGGGTCGTGTTCGAGGATGGGCGCGACGTCGGCCATCGCGTCGACGAGGTCGTCGTAGCACAGCAGCGCCATCGCCTTCGTCTCGGGGACGGGTTCGAGCGCGACGGTCGCCTCGGTGACGATAGCCAGCGTCCCCTCGCTGCCGGCCAGCAGGCTGGCGAGGTTGACGGTCCCCGGGTCACCGTACTCCCCTTCGGCTTCGGCGACGAGTCGGTCGAGGTTGTACCCCGAGACGTTGCGCTTGAGGTCGGGGTAAGCCGCCGCTATCTCGTCGCGGTGGTCGTCGAGGACGTCCGCGACCGCCGCGTAGATGCGGCGTTCGAGGCCGTCGGCGTCGGCGGCCCGGTCCCGGAGGTCGTCGACCGGCACCTCGCCGAAGGTCGTCACGGTCCCGTCCGCGAGGACGACCTCACACTCCTCGACGTAGTGGTCGGTCTTGCCGTACTGGAGCGAGTGCGCACCGGTGGTGTTGTTGCCGATAGCGCCGCCCAGCGCGGACTTCTCGCCCCACGCGGGGTCGGGCGCGAACTTCAGGTCGTGGGGCGCGAGTGCGGCGTTGAGGTCGCCGAGGGTCGTCCCGACCTGTGCGGTGGCCCGTTTCGTGTCCGGGGCGACGGGTCCGAGCGCGTCCATGTGGCGCGTGAAGTCGAGGACGACGGCCTCGTTGACCGTCTGGCCGGCCAGACTCGTCCCGCCGCCGCGGGGCAGGACCGGCACGTCCTCGTCGGCGCAGTACTCGACGACGGCCGCCACGTCGGCCGTCGACTGCGGGAAGACGACACCGATGGGCGGCACCTCGTAGATGCTCGCGTCGGTGGCGTACAGTTCCCGCGAGTACTCGTCGAACCGGACGTCGCCGTCGACCCGGTCTGCCAGCGCCGACGCGAGGCCGGCGTCGGACCCACCGCTTGCGGCGTGGTCGTAGTCGGCCCGCGGGTCCGCGGCGGGCCTCGCGTCGGATTCGTCGGGTGAGTCGTGTCTCGACATGACGGGTCAGAACGTTCCCGGTGCGACGACGTAGACGAACAGGAGCGAGAGGATGCCCGTCATCACCGCATAGTAGGCCAGCGGGATGAGTTCGAGTCTGATGACGCGCCCCTCCTCGCCGACGAGGCCGACGACCGCCAGCGCGGCCACGACGTTGTGGACCGCGATGAGGTTGCCGATGGCCCCGCCGACCGCCTGCGCGCCGACGAGGACGGTCCGGGAGACCCCGAGGTCGGCGGCGACGTTGTACTGGAAGGTGCCAAAGAGGATGTCGCTGACCGTGTTCGATCCGGCCAGGAACGCCCCGAAGGCGCCCACCAGCGCGGCGAAGAACGGGTAGACGACGCCGGCGGTGTTGGCCGTCGCCTCCGAGAGGACGACCAGCATGCTGTCGATGCCGGCCGTCTCGCCGGACTGGATCATTATCTGGACGGTCGCAACGGCGAAGACCAGCGCCAGCACCGCGGGCGTGACCTTCTCGACGGTCTCCAGCCAGGCGGCCTTGACCTCCTCGCCCTCCATCCCGTGGAGCGGGATGGTCAGCAGGTGGACGGCGATAAAGACCGCACCGGGGAGGTACAACACGGCGAAGCTATTGCCCATCGACGTGCCGAGGATGGACCCCCACTCCAGCACCAGCGTCGACGTGACGAAGTTCGTCACGGGGTCGATGACGCGGGTGACGACCAGCAGGCCGGCCAGCACTGCGTAGGGCGTCCACGCGCGGACCAGCGACATCGACTGGGTGGGCGTTGCGACCTGGCCGCCGTCGGCGGCGACGGTACCGCTGCGCCCGGTCGCGGACTCGCCGGGGGCGATGTCGCCGACCCAGTGTTCGGGCCACTGCTCCTCGGGGGCGAAGTCCCACTCCTCGTCGGGGTGGAAGTAGCCCGCCTTGAGAGCGCCGACGGTGATGAGCATCCCGCCCATCGCACCGAACAGGCCCGGGAAGGTCGGGCCGAGGAAGTACGCGGTCAGCCAGTACGGCACGGAGAAGGAGGCCCACGCGAACAGGGTCAGCGGCAGGACCTCCAGCGCCGGCTTGACGGACCGCTCCTCGCCGAAGAACCGGGTCATCATCGCGACGCCGATAAAGGGCAGCAGCGCGCCGACGATGACGTGGTAGGTGGCCGCCCAGACGGCTATCTGTGCGACCCACTCGGGGATGGTCATCCCCTGTGCCGCGACGGTCGACTGGATGGACTCGGTCGAGCTGAAGATGTCCTGCAGGCCGATGATGAGCGGCGTCCCGACGGCACCGAACGTGATGGCCATCAGGTTGCCCGTCAGCGCGACGACGACGGCCGCCAGCGGCGGGAAGCCGAGACCGACCAGAAGCGGGCCGACGACGGCCGCCGGCGTCCCGAATCCGGCCGCGGCTTCGATGAACGACCCCATCAGGAACACGAGCAGGACGACCTGTACGCGTCGGTCGTCGCTGATGGAGGTGAACCCCCGATTGATGACGTCGAACGCGCCCGTCTGCTTGAGCGTGTACAACACCAGTATCGCCCCGAAGACGATGTACAGGATGTTCGAGGCGGTTATCGCGCCGTTTATCGACGCGGCGGCGATCCAGCGGGGCGACATCCCCCAGCCGAAGAAGCCGACGGCGAGGGCGACCACCCACGCGACCGGCATCGCACGCGTGGCCGACCAGTAGCGCCCGATCATCAGGAACGCGATGGTCGCGAGCGGCAGGACTGCCAAGCCGATCTGTGTCGGTGTCGCCATCCTCAGTCGTCACCTCCCCGACGGTGGGATACCGGGCCGTGTCTCCGCCCGTGACGGTACGTCTGTGCGTGTGGGTATGCCGGTGGAACTGGCATAGCCGAGCCATCCCGTTGTGCACTATTTATAACCAACTACCGTTCAGCGGGTTCGAGTGTCTATCAAACGGACTCAGTGAGTGCTAAAGGTGCCGAAACCGATTTTGATAGAATGTTTCTCGAACTTTTTAGTGTAATATTCGGGTGCGAATCCCCCGTTCGATACAGTTGTGTGTACCGGTTGGGCGGAGTGCAGTTGACTGCAAACACCGCGCTACCGGCGGTTCAGCCGTGTTACACACAACTGTAATCAGTAGGCTGAACCGGGTCACGATGTCGAAACCGGTCGGCGGCCACGACGGCCTGTCCCCGACTGCAGTGGCGTCGTCGCTCAAGACGCGTTTCCGGGTCGCCACGCAGACGACAGCGAGGACAGGCCGAGGGCTCAGGCGTCGACACGGACGCGTTCGGACTCGGGCATCCGGTGGCCGAGGTCGGCCCGTAGCGCCTCGATGGCCTCCTCGGGGTCGGTCTCGGAGTCGAAGACGCGGTCAAACCCCATCGCCTCGAACGTCGCTCGCGTCTCGTCGAAGTCGTTCTGTCCGACGGCGAGGTTGCCGCCGATGTACGTCGTGACGTCCAGCCCTGCGGCGTCGACCTGCTCGTGGAACCCCTTGCAGTCCTGCTTTGCGTGACCGTACAGCGAGGAGACGAGAATGGCCTCGGCATCCCGCGCGTCGGCCGCCGCCACGAACTCCGTCTGGGAGGTCTGGACGCCGAGGTTGACGACCTCGAACCCGGCCGCGGCGAAGGCCCGTTCGAGGATGGTGATACCGACGACGTGCGCGTCGGACCCGATGACACCGAGGATGACTGTCGTCATGTACGCTCACCAAAACGCGCCAGCACGATAAAGTTAATGAAAGACCATGATAGTTAGCACGGCGTCAAAAGAGGTGGGCTTAGGTTCGGGGCGTCCCTCAGTTGCGGCCAACAGTGTGCCGAGTACAGCGAGGCGTGGTCGCGATGGCCCCGACAGACCACCGACGACGATGATTCAGATACGACACGCCCTCGACTCCGACGCCGACGGAATCCGCCGTGTCGCCCGTCGTGCGTGGCACGACGCCTACGACAGCCTCGACCCCGACGTCATCGACGAGACTATCGAAGAGTGGTACGCGGGGCCGGTCGGGAGCGCGCTCCACGGCTGGGCCGACGACATTCCCGCCAGCGACCTCGACGTCGAGGCGACGATGCTGGTCGCACGCGACGACGAACAGGTCGTCGGCTTCGCACAGGGTGTCGTCTACGGGCCGGTCGGGACCATCCTCCGGTTGTACGTCGACCCGACCCGACACCGCAAACGGGTCGGGACGCGGCTCTACGAGCGACTCAGGGAGATATTCACCGAGCAGGGCGTCGAGCGCGTCCGCGCGCTGGACCTGGCCGACAACGACGCCAGCCGGGTGTTCTTCGGGAAACTCGGCTTCGAGCAGACGGCGACGAGGACCGTCACCATCGGTGGCGAACGGCGCGAGGAGGCCGTCTATACGCGCGAACTATAGTAGCCATTGAAAATCAATGCACACCCGACCGCACGACGGCGGTGCGGTCGGTATGTGAATCGTTTCAATTGTTACTATAGACGAATCCGAGGGGTGACCGGACGAACCAGTGGCCCGAAAAACCGACGGCCGACTGCGGCTACCCCGGCGTTGGAGCGCCGGGTCCCGTCGGTGACTCGTCCTCGTCCGGGTCGCCGCGATTGAGAATCGCGTCACGGACGCGCTCGAACGCCGACCTGTCTGTCCGGGCGGTGCGAGGAAACATGCCGCACATCATTGTTAGCACGCAGCACACTTTGCTCTGGCGGCGGCCTCGACACGGCGGGCCGGCATCGAACAAGATGCAACTGGGCCCGTAGTTAATGTTGCTTGTATTATATTTTTGTGCGTCACCGCCGTGGCTTCTGGTGAGGGACTATGCGAACAGTATCCGTCATCAAAGCTGACGTCGGGAGCAACGCCGGCCACTGGCGGCCAACGGTCGAACTGGTCGCAGCGGTCGAAGACGTGCTGGCGGACGAGGGGGCGTTCCTCGACGACTACTTCGTGTTCACCGTCGGCGACCGACGACTGAGGCGGGGCGGACCGGGGCTTCGAGAACCGCCGCACCCCGTCGCTGGGCCGCCTCACCCGTCCCCATCCTCGCTGGCCTCGTCGAGTCGGCCGGCCACGAACGTCGTCGCTTCGGGGACGCCGCGTGCGTACATCGCGATGCGCGTGAACGCCGCGTAGGCGTCGGCACCGTCGTGGTATCCCTCTGCCATCTCTCGAACCGTCCCGCGCTGTCTGTCCAGCGCCGGGTGCAGGAGTGCGACGGTCAGTGGCGACTGTGACTGGTCCAGTACGCCGCGAACCGCCGTCCGTGCGTCTGCCGCGGCCTGCCGAACGAGCGATGCGGTCACCTCCTCGGGGTACTCGCGGTTCCTGACACCCGTGACGATGGCCCGAAGGACTTCGGCCGCGACGAGCGCGCGGCCCGTCTCGACGACGGCCAGCGCGTACTGGTCGTCGTCGTGTAACTCGCGGACCTCCTCCCAGAGATACCGAAACGGCCGGGTCGACTCCGTGACCAGTGCTCGGTCGGCACCGCTCAGTTCGCGGCCGAACGCCTCCTCCCCCTCTTCGACGTACGGGTGGAGTCCGTCGGCCGTCTCCGAGAGCGACCACCGAAGTCGTTGCGTGGCGGTACCGAGAGCCCCAGCGTGGGGCGACGTATCGCCGTCGACTATCTCATCGCGAATCCGTCGCACGTCCGCCACGACCGCATCGGCTCGCTCGACGGAGTGGACGACCTCACCGGCTCTGAACGGCGCTGCGACCGGATCCGACGGGTACGTCTCTCGCGGCTGGACGAGTCGACGCGCGGTGTCGACCATATCTTCCAGCGGCGCGTGGACGACGGCAGCCGTGAGCGGGTCCGGGGCGCGGTAGGCCTGGGTCGCCCACAGGTCGCCGATGGTACCGCGAATCTCGCGTCGGCGGGTCGCGAGCGCCCCCGCGTCGTCGGTGCCCGTCGCCGCCCGATAGGCGGCCTCGGCCGTCGCCGCGTCGGCCCGGTAGTCCTGCCAGTCGTCGAGCCAGTCCAGCGCCCACTCGCCGTCCGGCAGGGACTCCGGCGGCCGCTCCTCGGGGTCGGGCCGGACGTGGTCGAGTTCCTGTCGGACCGCCTCGTTCGGTATCGAGGGGTCCGACGGCACCCGGTCGAGCAACGTCTCGGCGCGCTCGCGGTGTCGCGTCACGCAGGCTTCGAGGGTGTCGCTGGGGAACGGCGTCGCCGGGAACGCCACCGGGTCGAGGTCCGCGGCCAGCGCCGCCGTGTCCACGTCCGGACCCTCGTCCTCGTTCGTCCACGGCATCGACGAACACCCGGCCAACCCAGTCAGCCCGACGCCACAGGCCGCAAGCAGGTCGCGCCGTCTCACGAGCCATCACTCCCGTTCCGGGGAGTGACTTCGGCCCTGAACGCGACCGGGTCGTCGGGCCGTCGGCAGTAACTGGCCATCCCCGTGCCAAGCCCGGACGACCGCTCGGCGCTGAACGGCAGTCTGACGGCGATAGCCACCGAGTCCGTGTCGTCGGTCGAACAGGTGACGTCGGCGGGCCTGCGTGCCTGACAGAAGTTGCCGTGCGGGTCGCCGTCCGAGTCACGCTCCATCGACGTGATGTGAATCTCGTGGCAGGCGTCGACCGCGGTCGTGAACAAGTAGATGGAATGGGTCTCGAAATCCGTCTCGGCCACGAACGAACGTAACTCGCGGGCTTCGGGGACGGACCCGAATGTCGCCTCCTCGAACGACGCTCGGGTGACGAGGTGGTCACTCCCGCGGAGCAGGCGTTGCGCGTCTTCGGTATCGGTCGGAATCGTGTCTAGCGTGGTGTATAGGACCGCGCCGTCCGTGTTCCGGACGTGGACCGAGTCGTACTCATCGACGAGTCGGTCGTCGTCTTCGTCGGTGGGCGGGGGTGCGGGACTGTCACCGGTCTCGCAGCCTGCGAGGCCGGCAGCGACACCGCTGGAGAGGGCAGTGAGGATGCGTCTACGGGACCAGGGCATGGCAGACAGCAGTTAGCGGAGCGATAAACGCTTTGTGTCATCGCCTCGTCTCCGGGCGTTCGGTGGCCGGACAGAACGTTAGCTCGTGCCGGCCCCGATTCATATCGCATCTCGAACCCATAATTTAAGTTATAGAGAGAATCCAGACAGTGGTAATGAGTGGAGTGGGGAGACAGGGTGGAACGGCAGCAGTGCCCGCACCGGTACCACCGGACGACGCCGACGCGTGGTACGCGCCGGGCGTCCGCGAGCAGGACGAGATTTACCCGGGCGTCGTCGTCACCGTCCGGCGAGACGACAGGTTCCAGTACGAAGTCCGCGAACCGGTCCTCGGACCAGACGCGACCGAGATGCTGACGACCGTCAAGTCGTACTTCGACGGCGCGAACATCGAGCGACCGCGCACGCGCGAAGGTGCCGTCGAACGGATGGACAGCGGCTTCGACCCGAAACACCGCCGCGTCATCGATCGACTGGTCGATTGCTCGCCGGCGACCCGGCGGCGCATCGCCTATCACGCGCTGTGTTCGCTGGCGTGTCTCGGCGAGTTGACGCCGTACGCACTCGACGACCGCATCGACGTCGCCGACGTGACCGACGACGGCGTCGTGGTCCACACCGAGGACTACGCACCCGTCGAGACCGGCCTCGGAGCGGACCCGGACTACATCGACCGCTTCGCCAGCGAACGCGTCGGCCGACACACCGTTCGGTTCCACGAGTTCGAGGTGCCGGTGGTCGTCTACCGCGAACACCTGCTCGGGAGCGACCCGTTCACGACGAAGTACGCCGTCCGGGAACCGGACCTGCTGCCCGGCGACGAGGAACTCATCGAGGCGTGCAAAGAGCGCGTCTGGGAGACGAGCGTCGACGGTCTCGTCGAGGACAGCGTCGCGTTCGTTCGCGACCGCGCCAGTTCGCTGTTGGCCCGCCAGTTGACAGTGCGCAACACGACCGAGTGGCTAGATGCCGCACGCTATCGGGTCCGAGCAGCGCTCTCCGAACTGGACCTCGCGGTGCCGCCCGTCGACCGCCGCTTCGCCGACGACAGACTGGACGACCTGCTTTACTACGTCCTCCGCGATCTCGTCGGTCACGGGAAACTCACCATCCCCATCCGAGACCACACGCTCGAAGATATCGAGGCCAACCGCGTCGGCGAACGGGTGAAGGTCCTCCCGCGAACGGACCTCGGCCACGACGGCCGGGTTCCGACGAACCTCTCGTTCGACTCGGAGAGCGCGTTCGTCAACGTCGTCACGCAACTGGCCGCCGACGACGGTACCGAACTCAACGCTTCGAACCCGAGCGCGAAGGTGAACATCGACCCCGAGGGCGGCGTCCACGACAGCGAGGAGACCATCCGGTGTGCAGTGGCACTTCCCACCATCAGCGAGGACGGGCCACACATCTCGATTCGGAAGCAGTCCGCCGACGCGATGACGCCGGTCGACCTCGTCGAACGAGACTCGCTGCCGACGGAACTGGTCGCACTCCTGTGGCTGCTGTACGAGTCCCACGGCGTCGTCCTCTTCTCGGGGCCAACCGGCGCGGGCAAGACGACGCTCCTGAACGCCCACATGCCGTTCATCCCGTATCGGGACCGTCCCATCAGCATCGACGAGGGGTCGCGCGAGGTGCGGATTCCACACGAGACGGGGGTGTCACTGACGACCCGCGACCACGAGCGAGACCACCGCCGCGTGACGATGGCGGACCTCATGACGCAGTGTAACTACCTGAACCCCGACGTGGAGGTCATCGCCGAGATAAACACGCCGGCCTCCTTCGAGACGTTCGCGGAGACGCTCAACACCGGCCACGGCGTCCTCGGGACGACCCACGCCGCGGACATCGAGACACTCGTGAACCGCGTCATCGAGAAGGGCGTCCCGACGTATCTGCTGGAGGAGATAGATCTCGTCGTCTTCCCGCGCCACGTCGGCGGGGACCGCTACGTCGGCGAGGTGGTCGAGTTCGTCGACGATCCAATCCACGACCGCTGTGAGACCATCGAGAAAGACGGCGAGACGATTCACTACAACACGCTCTGCCGTCGTGGCCGTGACGGCACGTTCGAACTGGCCTACGACCACCCACAGTTGGGCGACGACCATCGACGGGTCGGGACCGACGTCTTCGACCGCCTCGCTACGCTTCGCGACGAACCGGTCGAAGCCGTCGAAGAGACGTTCCACCGCCGCCACCGCTACGTCCAGTATCTCGTCCGAGAGGGTGTCACGGACTTCACCGAGTTGTTCGGCGTCCTCGCGGACTTAGAGACGAACGAGGCCGCGACGGTCGAACGCCTCCGCCGAACGGAAGCGACGGCGGACCCGTTGCACATAGAGGTCGGTGAAGATGGCGACTGACGGCCCGACGCTCGGACTGCTCGACAGAGGGCTGTACGCGCTCTTTGCTCATCACGCCAACGACGAGGGACACGCGACCACCAGAGAGCGCTATCGGGCTGCCAATCCCGACACCGGGTTCGACCTCTACGTCGCCCGCGTGTACGGCCTCGCGTGGTTCGCGCTCGTCACCGGCACGTTCGTGACCGGGACGGTGGCGCTGGCACTGCCGGCCGGAACCTTCGATCGTGCGGTGTCACTGCTCGCTCGAAGCCTCCCAGTCCTCGACAGACTCACGCTCCCGACGGCCCCGCGGGTCGCCGTGGCGCTGTCGGTGGCTCTCCTCGCCGGCGTCGGCCTCCGGTCGCTCGTATTCGTGGCCGGGAACCGCTATCTCGCGTGGGTCGCGGCGGCGCGCCGGGCCGACATCGCGGCGACGCTGCCCGGTGCAGTGCGGTACCTCCGCGTACTCGCGTCGGGGACTCACGACCGACGGGCGATGCTGCGGGCCGTCGCTCAGCAGAACGCGTACGGCGAGACGGCCGTCGCCTTCCGCCGGGCGCTCAACCACGGTACGCTGACCGGGAGCTTGGACGCCGGCCTCGAACGAGTGGCGAGTGAGACGCCCTCCCGCGACCTGCTCGCGCCGTTTCTCCTGAAGTTCCGCGAACACGCGAACCAGAGCGCCGACGCGCTGGAGGGGTATCTGGAGATGGAGGGCCGATTGCTCTCACACGAGCAGAGCCGTCGGCACGAGCGAGCGACCGGCTACCTCGAACTGCTCGCGGAACTGTTCGTCGTCCTGCTGGTCGTCCCGGCGCTCGTCGTCCTCATCGTGACGGTGATGGGCGTGCTCGCACCGGGCCTGTCCCGACCGGTCGCGACGCCCGTCGGTGCGGTGTCGGTCCGCAGCGGCATCGTCTACGGGAGTGCGGCGTTCGTCCTCGCGACGGGGCTGCTCGCGTCGTTCGTCGTCACGACCCTCCGGCCACGGAACACTTCCGCACCGAGTTACGAGCGACCGAGCGGAGTACTCGCGACGCTTCGAACGATACCGTCGAATCCCGCCAGTACCCTCACAGTCTGCCTGCCTGCGGGCGGCGTCCTCGCCGTCGGGTGCTGGCTGCTCGGCTACCGACCCGTCAACGTCCTGCTTCTCTCGTACGTCGGCGTCGGCCTCCCGGTCGGCGCCGTCGCCGTCCGCCGGGCGCGACGGGACGACGCGAAGGACCGCGAGATACAGGACTTCGTCCACGCCGTCGCCGGTCACGTCGCGCTCGGTCGGCCGTTCCCCGAATCCGTCCGTCGCGTCGCCGACGACGTGCAACTCGGCGCGCTCGCCGAAGACGTGGAGTCGCTGGCGTTTACGCTCTCGCTGGGCGACAGTCCGACGGAGGCGGCCGACGACCGGCGAGCAGCGGCCCTAGACCAGTTCGTCGACCGGGTCGGCACGCCGATGGCCGAGCAGACGATCGGGCTGGTCGTCGGCGCCCTCGACGCCGGGAGTGACGCCGAGGACGTCTTCGAGACGCTCCAGACCGAAATCGGTAAACTGTACCACCAGCGCAAGTCGCTCCGGGCCGCACTCATCGTGTACGTCGCCGTCGGCTGGACGACGGCGCTGCTCGTCGTCGGTATCACCGTCGCCGTCAACGTCTACGTCCTCTCGGAGTTCGCGCAGCTATCGTCGGTCGCCAGCGGACAGACGGTCGCCTTCGACCCGTCGGTCATCGACCCCGAGCGAGAGCGCTACCGCTTTTACGTCGTCACGCAGGCGACGATGCTCGCCTGTGGCTGGTTCGCCGGTACCGCCAGCCGCGGGTTCTACGAGGCGCTGTTGCACTCAAGCGCACTGGTACTCGCCGCCTACGTCGTGTTCGCGGGGGTGGGACTCCTGTGAGTCGAGACGGCCGCGAGCAGGGAGCGACCACCCGCGCGCAGTCACACGTCGTCGGCGTCGTCCTCTTGCTCGGGATCACTGCCGTCGCACTCGGCAGCCTCACTGCCGTCGTCGGTAGTGTCGTCGACGGCCAGACGGCGACGGCCGACGAGGCCCGCGTCGCGAGCGCGCTGGCGGAGGGACTGCGACCGGTCGAAGGAACGGGTCCGAACCGAGTCCGCGTTCGGTTCAGTGACGGACGGTTGACGACTGTCTCCCGTGACCTCCGGATACTAACGCCCAGCGGCGTTCAGAGGCACATCGAGATCGGTGGAGTGGTGTACACCTCTGGCCCGAGCCGGGTTGCCTTCGTGGGCGGCAGCGTCGTTCGGGGGAACCCCGGCAACGCGTGGCAGGTACGGGAGCCATCACTAACGGTCACGCGGGACAACAGCACGCTCGTCCTCGGCGTCCCGACGCTGAACGAGAGCGGGGCGACGGTGAGCGGAACCGGCGGTGTGACCGCACTCCTCCGGACGAACGTGACCCACGACCACGAACGACTCGCTAGCGCCGACTACGGCATCGCAGTCGAAACGGCGACTCCCGGCCCGCTGGTGCGGTACTTCCGGCGGGTCGGCGCGCGAACCAGCGTCAGGGACATCGACGGCGACGGCGTCCCGAGCGTCGTCGCGAACGTCGACGGCCAGCAGACGCTCCATCTGGTCGTCCACGAGATGCACACGGAGGTAGCAAGTGGATAACCGCGGCCTGAGCACCGTCGTCGAGAAGGTGCTCTCGATCGGCATCGTCTTGCTGTACGTCGCGCTCCTGACCACGACGCTGTACGGCGGGGCCGTACCGGCCTATCGGAGCGCGGTCGGTGCGGAACTCGGCGAGCGAACCCTCGCGGAGGCAACCGCACGTATCGAACAGGCCGTCCCGCCATCGGGTCGGTCGGTGACCGCGACGTATCGCGTCGACCTGCCGGCGACTATCGAAGGGGTGGCCTACGAGATACGGACCGACGGCGGTGCGTTAGTCCTCGTTCACCCGGAGGAGGGTGTCGGTGGCCGGACTCGACCGGTCCTATCCGACCGCGTGACCGCACTCTCCGGGACGTGGCACAGTGGCGAGGAGACGGTTGTGACCGTCGGTGGCGGGAACGGGACCGTCACGGTCCGGTTGGAGGAAGCATGAGTCAGTCGCCGACGAGGGCCACGGCGACGGCCCCGAGGACACCCAGCGCGAGGAACGCCGCGCCAAACAGCACGAACGCCCCCCGGAGGGCCGATACGAACGCCGGTAGTCCCGCCGGTGCGGCGACGGTGACGAGACCGGCGATACCCAGACAGAGCACCGCCACGAACCCGCCGACGAACAGGAGGTCCATGGGATCGAGGGTCTGCACGGCCGCGAAAGGACTCGCCAGCGTCAAAACGGCATCGGGACGCGAATCGAAGCCGTCGCCGCGACGCGCACAGACGACCCTCCCAGCGGTCGGCATCGCCCTCGTGCTCCTGACCGTCGTCACCGCGCTGGGACTCGCGATGGCCGATTCGGCCATCACCAGCGCGGACCGGACACCGGACGAGCGCCGGGTCGCGGCGGCGACGGCCGACCTGTTGGTCGACGCCGACGGACCCCTGACCGATCGCGCGAACGTCCTGAGTCAGTCCCGGGTCGCGTCGTTCGACGCGGCGGCGCTGCGCCGAACAGCACCGCCGGCCAGTGAGTACGCCGTCGCCGTCGAACTCGACGGTACCCGACTGGCGGCCACCGGTGACACGGTAGATGGGACCACCATCCGCCGACTCGTCCTCGTCGAGCGACGGACGCGAGCGACGGTCGAACCGAACGGGACGAGCGTCACGCTCCCACGCCGGGCCGAGAACGCGACGGTAACCATCACCCCACCGCCCGGAACGAGCGTCTGGACCGTCAGGGCGAACGACAGAGTCCTGCTGCACAACGGGAGTGGGCTTCGAGGGACCTTCGCCGTCGACCTGCCGACCTACGAGACGACGCAACTGCAGTTCCAGACGGCGGGGCAGTTACCGGACGGGAGCGTCCGGATCACCTACGACGCCCCGCGGACGACCAAGGCCACGCTGGCGGTGACCGTCGATGCGTAGGGCGCAACTGCCGCTGTCGCTCGTTGAGGTAGCGCTCGGTGCCGTCCTGATTCTGGGCGTCGCACTCGGGTTCGCGCTCGGGACGCCCGCGCCGGACACGCGGGTCCCGCAACTGGAGGCTTACGCCGAGGACACCGCGACGATACTGGCGACCGAACCGCCGCGCCACGACAGGACGACTCGGCTACAGGAGGTCGTCGTCAGCGAACGCGCCTTCGAGCGTGAGCGGCACGCACTCGACCGACGCGTCGCGCGTATCCTCCCCGAGAACGTCCTGTTCCACGTCGAGACGCCACACGGGTCGGTCGGAACGCCGGTTCCCGGACAGGTGACGACGGGGACGGCGACAGTCTCGACCGGGTCCGGGACCGTCCGAATCGAGGTGTGGTACGCGTGAGACGGCGCGGCCAACTGGTGCTCGTCGCCGCGGCGCTGGTCGCCGTGGCTCTCGCGCCCGTCGTCCTCGCGTACCTGCAACTGGGGTATCACGACGACGTGCGCGCGACGGCCGAGTACGGCGACCCGACGGCGGAGACGCTCCGAGTGCTCGACCGGGCCGTCGCGACGACGAGCAGTGACGTTCCCGGCGACTACTCGTGGGCCCGTCGCACCGTCGCAGTCACGTCCGTCCGCGACGAGTTGCGACCGACGCTGGCGCGTCTCCGAACCGACCGCATCGAACGCGGAACCGTCACTGCGATAGCGTACAACGCGAGCGTCGCGACCGCGTGGGCCGACGCCAGTTGTCCGAGCGGACCGGACCGTCAGTTCGGGGACTGCGTCGCCGACCGCGGCGTCGTCGTCCAGAACCGGACCGACCGCACGCACGTCCTCGGCGTCGCCGTCGACGTGACCACGACCACGGAGCGAGGAGAAACGACTATCACCGTGGTGGTCGATTCGATGGGTCACTGACCAGTGAGCCGACCGATTCACTAACAATGCAGGCCAACAATGAACGAACAACGGGTATGCAACCAGGTACTGAAGATTTCGAGGACGTCCAGTTCCTCACCGGCTCGCCACAACGCTACGGCGTGCTGTCCTCGCTGTGTGAATCGTCCGCCCGTCCCTGTGAACTCTGTGACGAGGTCGACGCCACGCGGACGACGATTCAGCGCATCTTAGCGGGGTTCCGAGAGCGGCAGTGGGTGGTGAAACGCGACGGCGAGTATCGGCCGACGGTGACTGGCCGGCGCGTCTGCGAGCAGTACCAGTCGCTCCTCTCCGAGATTGAGCGGGCACGTGATTTCGGGCCGCTGGCGACCCACCTCGACACCATCGACGACGACCTACCGACCGAGGCCCTAGAGAGCGGGCGACTGACCGTCGGGTCGGACGGAAACCCGCTGGCCGCGGTCAATCGGTTCACCGAGTGGTTCCGGGCGGTCGACGGCGACGTCCGCGCGGTCTCGCCGATCGTCGCACAGCCGTTCAACGAAGTCGGTGCGGAGTTGCTGGCCTCGGGTACGTCTATCGAGTTCGTCATCGACCAGACGGTCCTCGAACGGTCCGAACAGGAGTACGGAGAGGCGCTCGAACGCGGGCTGGATCACGACCGGATTTCGATATACATCCACGAGGACCCGCTCATGTTCGGCCTCGTCGTCGACGGGGCGAGTCGCTGTTGTCTGGCGGCCTACGACGAACACAACAACATCAGGGCGTTGCTGGAGACGGGCGGTGCGGAAGTCGTCGACTGGGCAACTGGGGTGTTCGAACGACATCGAGACCGAGCAAAACCGCTCTCGGCGGTTTACTCTTGAAAAGACGCCAGTTGATGGAGTGCAACCCTAACTGACGTCAGCGGGGGGAAGGCCGAAGCGGAATCGCAAACGTGAGCGCACCACGGACACCAGCGTGAGCGCCCACATGAGGTGGAGGGGTTCTCCCCATCGAGTTTTCCGGGGGGATACGTTCTATACTTATCCGCTGATATATGTTACAGCCCCTGTAACACCGCGCAGAAATCACCGGCTTTGCAGGCATCGTCCGCACGTTCTTGACCGACGCGTCCGTAAAGCGTGTGTGGGTCCCACGCATAGCATTGGCTTCGAGACACAGCGCGAGGAAGTCCTCGGCGAGCGTCTCCCCGTGGAAGGCGACCTGCCGGCGTGGCTCACCGGCCGGTACGTCCAGAACGGCCCGGGACAGTTCGAAGTCGGTGAGACGGCGCTTCGACACTGGTTCGACCCGCTGGCGATGCTGCGCGGGTTCCGCATCGACGACGGGGTCGTCTACACCAACCGCTTCGTCCGGAGTCGGGACTTCGAGTTCGCGCAGGACCGCGGCCGGGTCAGAACGCCGTTCCCCGGTACGCCGCCAGACCGTCCCGTCTGGACCCGCGTTTGGCAGGCCCTCGCCAGTGAGTTCCCGGACAACCCGGTCATCGGCGTCGCCAGATTCGGCGACGAACTGGCGGCGGTCACCGAGTCGGCCGTTGCGCTGACCGTCGACCCCGAGACGCTCGCGACGACGGGTCGAATCGACCTGACCGACGGTGTCGACGCCGACCTGACGCTGGGCCACCCACACTACGACCCGGCACGCGAGACGCTGGTGAACCTCGGCGTCAGTTACGGACTCGAGACGACCTACACGCTGTTCCGACGGGACGACACCACCGTCGAGACGACGGCGAGCCTCACGTTCGACGACGCCCCGTACGTCCACTCGTTCGCCCTGACCGAGCGGTTCGCCGTGATCCCGTCGATGCCGTTCGGACTGGACCGCACCGCGTTGCTCGTCGGGACCGCGACGCGACAGACGCTTCTCGACGCGTTCGAGCGGTTCGACCGGGTCGGCGAGTTCGTCGTCGTGGACCGCGAGACCGGGGCAGTGGTCGCGCGGGTCGAGGCGGACCCGATGTTCGTCTACCACCACGCCAACGCGTTCCGCGACGGCGACGACTTGGTCGTGGACCTCGTCGCCTATCCCGACGAGCGAGCGGTGACCGACCTCGTACTGGCGAACCTCCGGAGCGAGTCACCCTCGGTACCACAGGGAGACCTCCGGCGCTACCGACTCCCACTGAACGGTGGCCGGGCCACGTTCGAGACCGTTCGCGAGGGCCAACTGGAGTTCCCCGTCGTCGACTACCCTCGCCGTCTCGGCCGGCCCTACGACTACGTCTACGTCGCCGAGACGAGTTCGAAGAGCGGGGCCAGCCTCCCCACTCGGGTGGCGAAGGTGTCGGTTCCCGACGGCAAAGCGGTCGCGTGGTCCGAACCGGAGACGTATCCGGGCGAACCGATGTTCGTCCGGCGGCCCGACGCCCGGAGTGAGGACGACGGCGTCGTGCTGAGTCTGGTGTTAGACGGCAGGCGTGACCGGTCGTTCCTCCTCGTACTGGACGCGGCGACCATGTCAGAACTGGCCCGTGCGCCGCTCCCGCATCGCGTGCCCTACGGGTTCCACGGCCAGTTCTACGCCGACGACGCTCCCACGCGGAGTATGGCGTGACTGTCCCGGGCGACAATTAAGTACCCGGCAGCCGTTCTCTCGTCTATGTCACCGCCCGGACGTGAGGTCCAGTACACCGAATCGGACGTCATCGAAGTGTTCAAAGACCGGGGCGACTACGCCGAACCCCTGACTGCGTCGGAAGTCGCCGACCGACTCGGCTGTTCCCGCCGCACCGCGTTGAACAAACTCCACAGTCTCGAATCGGACACGGACATCACGAGCAAAAAGGTCGGCGGCCGCTCGCGCGTCTGGTGGATTCCGGTCCGGACTGACTGACGCCGCAGGTCAGAAGTCCCACTCGTCCGCTCGGGCGCGCGCCTCCTCGCGGGCCTGTTCTCGAATCGCCGCTATCTTCTCCTCGTTCTCCAGGAACGCCTCGACAGCACTGTGGTCGTCTGCCGTCTGGGCCGTCGTCGGCGTCCGGTCGTCCGGGGCCGCACGCCGCGTACTGTCTGCCAGTGCCGGGTCGCCTGCGAGTCGTTCGGCGGGCATCCCCGGGGGGACCCGAAGTTCCGCCGCCTCGTGGGCGGTGGCGAGGTCCGCCGTATCGAGTTCGAACACGGAGACGTGGTACGGGCCGGGGACGGCGAGGTCGGCCAGCGCCCTCGGCCCGCCGCGGTCGGTGCCAGTGTGGTAGGCCAGCACCGGGACACCGTCCTCGAAGGTGACGACGCCGCGCCCGTCGGCATCGAGCAAGAGCGTCTCCTGTGACTCGAAGACGGCGTAGCCGGTCACCGTCCGGTCGAGGACGTCCGCGAGCGTCTCGCGTGGATCGCTCACCACGCGGGACTTCCGGAGCGTTCCGCGGGGTAGCTTCATGGCGTCTCCGGGATGACCGCGCTGCGGAACCGGTCGGCGACGTCGCCGGACTCTCCGTGATCGACCGAGAGCGCGTCGGCCGCGCGGTGGTACGCTGTCGCGGCCGCACAGTCGGGTGCGTGAGCGAGGAGCGGTCTGCCGGCCCGGCGGGCCTCGCGGGCCCGTTCAGTCTCCGGGACGGCGGCGAGCGTCGGGCCGTCGAAGTAGCGTTCGGTCTTCGCTGTGACGTCGTCGATGCGTTCGTCCTCCCGGACCTTGTTGAACAGGAGGCCAGCGATGCCAGTGCCGTAGGACGTGGCGTACTCCTGTACTTTCAGGCCGTCCGAGATGGCGGGAATCGTCGGCTGGAGGACCACCACGATGCGGTCGGCCATCACCACCGGCAGGACGGCCGCCCGGCTATCGAGCGCCGGCGGGGAGTCCAGCAGGATGACGTCCGTATCGGCCGCGAGCGTCGCGACCACGTCCCGCAGGCGCGTCGGGTCGGCGTCCCGGAACCCGTCGAGACTCGTCCCGCAGGGGATGACGGTCATCCCGAAGCGCTCGTAGGCCGCGTCGGCGACGGCGGCGTCGTCGGCCAGTACGTCGTGGAGTGTCGTCTCCGCCTCAGAGAGGCCGGCGTGAAAGAGCAGGTTCGCCATCCCGGTGTCGGCGTCGACGACGGTCACGTCGTAGCGCTCGGCGAGCGCCATCCCCAGTGCGACCGTACTCGTGGTCTTACCAGTCCCCCCCTTGCCACTGGCGACCGCGAACACTTCGACCATGCTCCCTACTGCCCGCTCGCTCGCATATAAAGTTCGTGGAAGCGCGTGGTGAAAAAACTACCACTCGACCGGCAGCGGCCCGTGGTCGACGTGGGACCCGACGAGCGTCGCCGCTCGGTCGTACGGGTCGGGCCGGGCTACCTCGGAGCCGTCTGGAGAGTCGTTTCCGACCGTTTCGAACGTGTTTCTCACGAAGGCATCGCGTGCGCAGTCGTTCACGAAGAGGTCGTGGAGGTACGTCCCGACGGCGGTGGTCGTGGCCGCGCCGCCCCCGCCGAACGGACGGGCCACGTCGGTCGTCGGTTCGGAGTCCCCCATGTGGATCTCGTAGCCCTCGACGGTCCCCGCTGCGCCGTCCAGCGGGCCAGCGCCGTCCAGTTCCCGCGTGACGTGTTCGACCGTCTTCTCCGCCGAGAAGGTGGTCCGGACCGGGAGGACGCCGAACCCGTCGACGCGCTCCTGCCCCCCGGAGCCTTCGATAGCCGCGTTCAGAATCACCTCGCCGAGCATCTGGTACCCACCACAGAGGCCCACGACCGGTCCGTCGAAGGCCGCGAGCGCGTCGCCGAAGCCGGCCGCTCGAAGCGCCAGCAGGTCGTCGACGGTGTTCTTGCTCCCCGGCAGGACCACCGCGTCGGCGTCGGCAAGCGAATCAGAAAGCGGGACGTAGGCGACCCGGACGCCGGGTTCGGCGGCGAGGGGCTGGAGGTCCGTGAAGTTCGAGATGTGCGGGAGTCGCGGCACCGCGACGGTGACGCTCCGGTCGTCGGGGACGCCGTCGTCGGCACCCCGGACCGACCGCTTGCCGACGGGTGGCAGGGCGACGCTGTCCTCCTCGGGCAGGCCCGGGTCGTCGTAGGGGAGGACACCGAGGACCGGGACGCCGGTACGGTCCTCGAACGCGTCGAGGCCGGGGTCGAGCAGCGAGCGGTCGCCCCGGAACTTCGTAACGACGGCGCCGACGACTCGCTCGCGTACGTCCTCGGGGACGAGTTCGAGCGTCCCGACGAGCGAGGCGAACACGCCGCCGCGTTCGATGTCGGCCACCAGCAGAATGTCCGCGTCGGCGAAGCGGGCCGTCTCCACGTTCGCGAGGTCGCGGTCGTGGAGGTTGATTTCGGCGATAGAGCCGGCCCCCTCGGCGACGACGACGTCGTGGTCGGCGGCGAGTCGCGCGTGGGCCTCGCGGGCGGCGTCGAGGGCCATCTCCCAGTGACTCTCGTAGTACTCGCCCGCGGCGACGTTCGCGACTGCCTCGCCGTCGAGAATCAACTGGGACTCGCCGTCGCCGCTGGGCTTGAGCAAGACGGGGTTGTGGTCCGTCGTCGCCGGGACGCGGGCGGCGCGGGCCTGCACGTACTGGGAGACGCCGACTTCCCCGCCGGGCGTCGCTCGCGCGTTCGTGCTCATGTTCTGGGCCTTGAACGGCGCGACGGAGACGCCGCGATCGGCCAACAGGCGACAGAGACCGGCCGCAACCGTACTCTTTCCCACGTGTGAAGCAGTGCCGGCGACGAGGACGGTATCGGCCATCGACCGGTTCTCGGGCCCCCACGACAATGAGTGGTTCGTCGGCGGGCTTTTCCGGTCGCCGGTCGAAGCCGACGGCGTGACCGACGACCGAGTGCGTGCGGTGTACGACCACCTCGCCGCGACCGGCGAGCTCCCCGTCGAGCGCACCGCGAGTCGCTGGCTGGGCGAGGCGGAGGCCGTCGCGCGGGACGTGGTAGAGGGGGACCTCGACCCGGCGGTTCGGGAGCGCCGGCTAGCGACGATCGCCGAGTTGCTTGACAACGTCGCGGAGACCGGCGACGAGATAGCCGACGACCACATCGCGGCGGCACGGGTCCACCTCGAGGAGTTGCGCTCGGAGTCGTAGCCGGCCGACCGTCAGTACTCGGTGCCTTTCCGCGCCGGGTGGCCGGCCTCAAGCGGGTGTTTCACTTTCCCGACTTCGGTGACGAGGTCGGCGCGTTCGAAGACGTACTCGGGGCGCTCGTGGCCCCCGGTGAGGACGAGTTCCACGTCGTCTGGTTTGGCCTCGACGAGCGAGACGACGTCCGCCGGGTCGACGAGGCCGCGATTGGCGGCGTACAGAATCTCGTCTACGACGAGCATATTGACGCCATCTTCGGGCGGTCCCTCGGGGTCGAGCGGTTCGGAGAGGTCGGCCTCGCCGCTGGCGTCGAGGATCTCCCGGGCGCGAGCGAGTGCGCCCTGTGCGCGAGCCTCGTGTTCGCCGTCGTCGCTGCCGTCCATGAAGCCGTGCCAACCGTAGTGGCCGGCGTTCTCGTAGGAGAACCCCGGCAGGGCGGCGATAGCGTTGTACTCGCCGCGAACGTCCTCGACGGTGCCGGTGCCGCCCTTCATGAACTGGAGGAGGTGGACGCGGTAGCCGTGGCCGACGGCGCGGGTCGCCATCCCCAGCGCCGCCGTGGTCTTGCCCTTGCCGTCGCCCCACCACACTTGCACGAGGCCGAACTCCTCGGGCGCGCTCGGCGTTATGGATTCGGCGGTCGGACCGGCGGTGTTGTCGCTCATACCCGGAGTTCAGGGGGCGCGAACATCGGTCTGACGGTCAGTGATCACGCCGTACTCGGCCTCGTCGACGCCGGGCGGGCCCTCGTCGTAGCGGGCATCGAGACTCGCTACCACGGCGTCTCTCACACAGGCCCGGGCCGCGGCCCCAACCGCCGTGGCGCTCCCGGTGAACGCGACCCGGTCGGCGTCGGGTACCGATCCGACGAGGACGGCGTCCGACGTGGTCCCCGGGACGCCGGCCACGTCCAGCAACGTCGCCGCCTTCGCCTCGACGGCCGTCGCGAGGAGGGTGGCGAGCGCACCCTCGGAAAGCGCCCGGTCGGCGCCGACGACGAGGTTGACGGTGCCGGGTCGCCAGTCGGCGGCGTCGCCGCTCTCGGTGCCGGCTTCCGCCTCGTCGGCCATCGGCAACGCCGCTGGATTCGAGAGGCCCGCTGTCGCCAGCACTGTCACCGGCCCGCTGTCCGCACGGCGGGCATGGTCCATGTGGACACCGGTGAGCAGCGTCGGCCCGACAGAGAACCCGGCGTCGGCCAGTCGCTCCGCGCGGTAAGCGTCGAGGTCGGTGCGTTCGAACCCGGTCGGCACCGTGACGTTGTAGACGGCGTCGGCGTCGCGGTAGCCCCCGTCCCACGCCGTCGAGAGCCAGCGCGCTCCCTCTCGTCGGGCCTGTACGATGCCGTCCCGACGGGTCGTCTCAAACACCCAGCGCCTCCAGCAGTCGGTCGTTCTGTTCGGGGGTGCGAACCGCGACCCTGACGTGGCTGTCGAGTCCCCGGAAGGTGCGGGCGTCCCGGAGCGCGATACCCCGTTCCCGGGCGGTCAGCAACAGGTCGTCTACGGTCGTATCCGTCACCTCGAACAGGAGGAAGGGCGCGTCGGACGGATACACGCCAAAGCGCGAGGACAGGCGCTCGTACATCCGTTCGCGCTCGTCACCGACCCGCTCTCGGGTCCGTTCGACGAAGGCCTCGTCCCGGTAGCAGTGCTCGCCCACCGCCGCCGCTGGTTCGCTCATCGACCACGCGCGCCGGGCGGTCGCCAGTCGGTCCCGGGCCGCCTCACTGGCGACGGCGTAGCCCATCCGGACGCCCGGCAGGCCGAACAGTTTCGTCAGCGAGCGAGCGACGACGACGCCCGTCCGGCCGGCCAGCGAGGGGTCGTCAGTGAACCCGAGGAACGCTTCGTCGACGAGCAGCGTGGTGTCTGCCGCCCGACAGCGGTCGGCGAACGCTCGCAGAGCCTCGGCGTCGTAGCAGTCGCCGGTTGGGTTGTTCGGGTTGCAGACGATCGCCATCGCGTGTGGCGCGGGGTCACTGTCGAGCATCTCGTCGTGACCGACGAGCGCGGGTTCACCGCCCTGCAACCGCACCTCGCGGACGTACTCGCCGAAACTGGGCGTCGGAACGAGGACGCTCTCGCCGCGCCGAACCGTCGTCTGTATCGCGAGTCGAATCGCTTCGAGGCCGCCCGCGGTCGGGATGACTTGCAGCGGGTCACAGCCGACGAACTCGGCGGCGGCCGTCCGAAACTGCACGTAGTCGTCGGCCGGGTACGACCGTGACGCCGCGAAGGCCGCGCTGAACACTCGGGCGGCACCCGACGGTACCTCGGGGTTCGTGTTCGCGCTGAAGTCGAGCAGGTTCGGGTCGTCGCTGCTGCCGTGCGGGACACGCCCATCGGCGTCGACGTGTGAGTCCGACTCGCCAGCGGCGCGCAACTGCTCGACTGTGTCCGGGTCCATGCCGTCCTCAAAGGGAAGGACCGACGAGAAAGTTTCGCGCGCTACAGAAACTGCTCGGCGACGCGGGCGTCCGCGAGGGTGTTGACGTTGACCGCCACCCGAACGTCGTCGGTGAGCCACGCGTCCTCGCCCGTCTCGTCGACGACGTTGACTCCCGTGGGCGCCACTTCACGACCGTCACGCTCGAAGGTCGCGTCGTCGCTCACGCCGAGGTCGCGCTTGCGGGGGGCAGGCGTCAGCACGGACAGCGACCCGCCCTCGTGAGCAGCGAGCACCCGGTCGAGTATCTCGCCGTCGAGCAGGGGGAGGTCCGCGGCGACGGTCAGCGCCGGCGTCGAGAGGCGGCCGTCCGAAAGCGCCGCGTCGAGGTCCGCGACGTAGCCGTCGCCGGGCGTCTCGATAGCCGGGACGTCGAGGTGGGCGCTGGTCGCCGGTGCGTTCGGTGACGTGGCTGCGTACACCTCTTCGACGCCGCTCTCGGCGAGTGCAGCGACCACCCGGTCGACCATCGGGACGCCGCCGACCCGAAACAGGGGCTTCTCCACCGCTGTGTCGAGTCGGGTGCCCCGCCCGCCACACAGCACTAGGGCGTCCACGCGAGCACCCCCCAGTCGGTCAGCGCCCACGTCGCGACAGCGGCGTGGAGTGCAACGACGCGAGCGAGTTCGTTGGCCGCGCCGAACACGTCGCCGCCGACGCCGCCGAGTCGACGGTCTGCCCACCGGTTCAGCGAAACGGCCACAGCGACGCTCGCGACGCTCGCGACGGCCGTCGCGGGGAACGCGAGGAGGGCCGACGGACCCGCCGCGAGAAGCGGAACGACGAGGTCCGTCGCCTCGTTGCCATCGAGCATCGTCGACCCGAATCCCTCGTGACTCGGTGTCCCCAGACAGGCCAGCGTCGCCATCGCGAGTTTCGCGCCCACCTCGGCGGCGAGAACGACGGCGACGGCGGTCAGCAGCGGGAGTCGCGCCACCGCCAGCGCACCCAGTCCCAGTCCGAGCAGGACCGTTCCGAGTGTGAGTACCGCGCCGACGCCGACGGTGGTATCACGCATCACCTCGCGGCGTTCGGCGGGGTCGCCGTGGACGACTGCGGCGTCCCCGAGGTCGGCGAGGCCGTCGGCGTGGTTGACGCCGGTGACGACGACGACAGCCGCGAGGTACGCCCCCGCGACGACTGGCGCCGGCAGCACTCCGGCGGCGAGGAACGGAATCGCGACCAGCGCGCCGACGACGTACCCTGCAAGCGGGAAGGCGGCAGGCGTCGCGGTGAAGGCGTCCCACGCCGTCTCGCTGTGGCCGACGGGGAGTCGCGAGAGGAATCCCAGCGCGCCGCGGAGCGCGCTCAGAGCCACGTCACCACCCCTGCCAGCGCGTAGGAGAGGAGGCCGGCGAGGCCGACCCGTCGAACGCCGCGTCGGGCGCTCGCGACGGTCGGGAGCGGCGCGTCGGCGTTCAGGACGTAGACGCCGGGCTTCTCCAGTCGATTGTCGAGGGCGGCCGCCGCGACGCCCATCGGCCACCCGGAGTTCGGCGAGGGGACGCGGTCCAGCCACGAGTGAGCGCGCGTAAGTGAGCGCAGGTCCCCGAACGCGACGGCGAGCAAGAGCGCACTCACGCGGGCCGGAAGCCACATCACGGCGTCGTCGAGTCGTGCGGCCGGGGTCCCGACGCGTTTCGAGCGGTAGCCCAGCATCGAGTCCATCGTGTTGACCGCCTTGACCCACGCGGCCGCCGCGGCGGCCAGTGCGAGCGCCGAGATCCCGACGAGCGGCGCGAGAACGGCCGCGAGGACGAACGCCCCGAGCGAGGCGACCAGTCCGTCGGCGAGGTTCTCGGCGGCGCTCTCGACGGCCGCACTCCGCAGGAGGGCGGGCGAGAGGTCGCCGGCGTCCCGGCCGGCCAGCGCGAGCAGTCCCTCTCGGGCGGCCGCGAGGTCCGTCTCGGTGTCGTCGACGACCGACCGGGCGGCGTCCAGCAGGCGCCGGAGGCTGGTCGTCAGGAAGAGGACGACGCCGGCGAGGAGAACGCCAAGTGTCGGATGGACCGTACTGCCCGTCGCGACGGTCGCGACGGCAACGAGTGCCGCGAACAGGGGGAGCGCCAGCGCCGCGAGCGAACCCACTGCGAGCGGGCGCGACCACTCGCGGTCCAGCGGCGCGACCAGCGACCCGAACCACGCGACGGGGTGGAGCCGCGTCGGTGGCTCGCCGATAGCCGCTTCCAGCACCGCCGCGACGACGACGGCGGCGGCCACGGTCAGCACAGCGACCCCTCCCGGAGTCGGTCGGCGACTGTCGCCAGCGACGCGTCGTCGAGGAGGACCGACGTCGCCCCGACCCGGCCGGCCCCGCCGTCCGTGCGGGCGTCGTCGCCGACGTGGACCAGTTCCGACAGCGGGACGCCGAGCGCGTCGGCCGCCGCCTGAAAGATTCGCTCGTGGGGTTTGCGCCAGCCACAGTCGACGCTCGTGACGACGCTATCCGGCCCGAGGTCCGTCTCGGGGCCGAGGTCGGCCCGAGCGAGCGTTCGCTCGACCAGTCCGGGGACGCTGCAGTTCGAGCAGACGGCGACTCCACCGCGGTCGTGGGCGGCCCTGAGAACGTCGCGAGCGCCGTCCCTGACGGTGACCGGCGCGTCGAACGCCGCCAGCACGGCCTCGCGTGCAGTGTCGGGCGAGACGTCGACGCCGCGGCTCGCCAGCGCGAGACGGACGTGTTCGTCCAGCGGGGCCTCCCGACCGCGCTCGTACTCGCGGTGGGAACGCCGGTAGGCGGCTTCCCAGTCGTCGGGGACGCGGACGTCCCGCGCAGCGAGGCTGTCGGCCACGGCGTCCCACGGCGCGTCGGGCCGGTCGGCGTCCACGAGCGTCCCGAACAGGTCGACGGAGAGTGCCACGTCCGTGTGGTTACTGCAATCACACTTGAACTGTGCGGTGGCGTGGAGGAGTCGACGAGCGAACCGCTGTGCTAGTGGGTCGAAGTGCGTCGAAAACGGAGTGCACCGCAGACGGCGTTACAGGTCCGACCGCAGTCGCACCTCGTCGTCTGTGACGGTGGCTATCGACGCTTCCTGAAGCGGATAGCCCTCCTCCTCGTCGACGTTCTCCCAACCGAGCGCCGTCTTGAGTTTGGTCGTTATTCCCGGGTCGGGGTCGACGTAGGCCGTCCCGTATCTGTAGCCGCTGACGAGGCCGACCGCGGTGCCGTCGGCGGCGACGACCTGCTTCCCGATGTCGTCGTTCGTGAGTTGGACTGTCGACATTGCACTCGACCGGAGGAGTGCGCCGTACACCACAGTAGTGCTTGCACACGCAACTCCACCAGCGGTGACCCAGCCAACGGAAAGTTGTAAACGCCCGCCAGTCGCATATCGGCCACTGATGCCCACCATCGTATCCGGGACGGTGCCGGCCAGTGATCTGGCGCTCAACCACTCGCTGGAGGCGTTACCGGAGTTGCTGTTCGAAGTCGAGCGAATCGTGACCAGCGGCGACGACGCACTCATGCCGATGCTGTGGGTCCGGGGGAGTTCACGGGCGGAAATCGAGGCGACGCTGGAGGAAGACCCGACGGTCGACGAGGTCACACTCCTCGGCGACTTCGACGACGAGTGTCTGTTCAGGATGGAGTGGGTCAGCCGCATCGACCTCATCATGCAGATGCTCACGAACTCCGAGGCGACTGTCCTCGACGCCGTCGGACAGGGCGATCGCTGGAAGGTTCGGGTCCTCTACCCTCGCCGGTCGCTGTTCTCGAAGACGCACGACTTCTGTACGGAACACGGCGTGGAGTTCGAGGTGTCGTCCATCCGCGAACTGGACGAAGGCCCGGCAGGTCGCTACGGGTTGACCAGCGCACAGTACGAAGTGCTCTCGGAGGCGTCGCGACAGGGATACTTCAAAGTCCCGCGGGAGGTGAGCCTCTCGGAACTCGCCGACGACCTCGACATCTCACATCAGGCGGCGTCCGAGCGTCTCAGGCGGGCGACGGACGCGCTCGTCGAAGATACGCTGTTCGTCGGGATGGCCGAACTGGAGTGAGCGCTCCGAGACGACGAGACGGCTGATAGGTCACCCCTCGGTCGTGCCCGACCGGCGCCGACGCCGGAGGTAGACGAAGAGTGCGAGGACAGCGACAGAGAGCACTCGCCGGGACGGCAGTCGACGGCCCGAACTCGTCTGTATCTGGTCGCCGTCGTCTGCCGTCGACTCGGACTGAGCCGGTTCACTCGGGGGCTCCGAGTCCGTCTCGGCGGCGTCGGCGGCGTCCGACTGTGCGCCCTCGGCGAGCACCTCGCGGACGGCCTCTTTGACCGGTTGTTTGAGCAGCTGTTCGACGCTCGTCTGTACGCGGGCCCGTGGTCCGCGCTGCAGTGACGCTGAATCGCTCATCTGCCGATCGAGGAGACGGGTGCCGCGAGGAGGTGCGTACTGCTTGCCAGCGCAAGTCACCGGTGGGGTCCAGTGAACGGCATCCCCGTCTCCTCTCGTGACCGTCGCGAGCGCTGCGCTGTCCGGTCTCACGCTCAGACGCCCGGCGAACGTTACCAGTCGACCGCCGCGTTGACCACGACGCCGAGGAGGAACACGATAGCGGCGAGATAGAGCGCGGTGACGAACAGGAGAATCGCGCCGATGTACCCGTAGGCCGCGTACTGGCCGACGGCCCCGGCGTAGTAGCGGAACGCGACCGGAATAGCGACCCAGCCAAGGGCGGCGACGACGGTCCCGGGGAGCACGTGCCGGAGGGTCGTGTCGACCGGCGGGAGGACGTAGTAGATGGGGACGAACGCGACGACGAGGACCGCCAGTGCCGCGACCGCACCGACGAACAGCGGGTGGGGTATCCGGAGGTCGGCGTAAGTGAGGACGACGCTAGTCGCCGACAGGAGCGCGACCGCAGCGAGCAGCAAGCCCATAACCAACAGGCTCCGAGCCAGTCGGGCGGGGAGCGAGACGTTCGAGACGCTGCCGTACACCTCCGTGAAGGCGATGGTGAGGCCACGAAACACCTTGCTCCCGCTCCAGACGGCAGCCGCCAGTCCGAGCAGCCCGGCGGTGCTGTGACCGCGGGTGTTCGCCAGTACCTGCTCGAACACGGCCTGCCAGTGCTCCGTGAGCGCCGACCGGAGCAGGTCCAGCAGGGTCTGCGTCCCGCCGACCACCGAGAGGAGGGCCAGCGAGACGACGAGCAACGGGACGATGGAGGCGAGGCCGTAATAGGCGATACTCGCCGCCATGAACGGGACGTTCTCCTCGCGGACCGTCCCGACGACGTCGCGCCCGGTCTCGAAGACACTCATCGTCGAGAACGGGTTGTGTCCGGAGACCGGATATCGTCGCCATACGACGGCCAGACGTCGTGCATAGGTCGACGTGGATCCGTAGAGGAAAGTGCGGACGGCAGGCGCTGGCAAGCACAGGGAGCGCCCGACAGAACGGGACTGTGTCGGCCGCCGAACCGACGCGGGCCGCGCCGCACTCGTCGCCGACCGAGACGGCAACGAATCCGACGGCGACTGTGAGCACAGCCACCACTGTCGCGGGGAGCAGGACTCGACCGGCGCCCGAAAAGTGTCTGAATTAGTATACAGTTAGATGAGGAAATTGTCTGATTTCGTATATATGGTCTGTCGCATACAGTCAGAATACGTAAATGAATCGCTGGACAGGGGCAGTCCCCGTTGGCAGCCATCTAGACGAGACAGTGGTTTCTGGGCCGTGTGAATTTCCGGTCACAGAATGGTACGTAAACTGGTTCGAGTTCGCTACCAGCGGTGGTGGACGGCGTCGAAGACGTACTCCTCGTAGACGTCGCGTACCGCCCCGTGGGTCTGGTGAGGGAGTGGATCCATTTCGCTGACGGCCGCGTTGGCCTCGATGTGCTCGGGCGTCGTCGATCCGGGGATGACCGTCGACACCGCGTCGTGGTCGAGAATCCAGCGCAGCGCCATCTGGGCCATCGACATCCGCTCGGGGACGTGGCTACGCAGTTCGTCGACGGCGTCGAACCCATCGTCGACCGGCAGGCCCGCGAACGTCTCGCCCCGGTCGAACGCCTCGCCCTCGATGTTGAAGTTGCGGTGGTCGTTCTCCGGGAACTCCGTGTCCCGAGAGAGCTCCCCGGTCAGCAGGCCCGACGCGAGCGGGACGCGAACGATGACGCCGACGTCCCGTCGCGCTGCCTCCTCGAAGAACAGTTCCGCGGGACGCTGGCGGAACATGTTGAAGATTATCTGGACCGTCTCGACGCCGGGGTACTCGATTGCCTTCAGCGCCTGTTCGACCTTCTCGACGCTGACGCCGTAGTGGTCGATCCTCCCCTCGTCTTTGAGGCGGTCCAGCGCCTCGAACGTCTCTGGCTGGTAGTACGCCTCCGTCGGCGGGCAGTGGAGCTGGACGAGTTCCAGCGAGTCGACGCCGAGGTACTCTCGCGAGCGGTCGACGAACTGTGAGAGGTTCTCGTAGTTGTACCGGTCGGCGGTATGCGGATCCAGCCGCCGTCCGGCCTTCGTCGCGACGGTCACCTCGTCGCGAACGCCGCGTTCGTCGAGCACCTCGCCGATGCGCTGTTCGCTGAAGCCGTCGCCGTAGACGTCTGCGGTGTCGATGAAGTCGATACCCGCATCGAGGGCGGCCCGAACCGCCGCACGGCCGTCCTCTTCGTCGACGTCGCCCCAGTCGCCGCCGATGTTCCAGGTGCCAAAGCCGACGTCTGTCACGTCGTAGCCTGTCGTCCCGAGTTGGCGTCGGTGCATACCCGACGGTACGATTTCCGGACACTTGTGGCTGTGGCAAGCGGCACGCTAACCGTCGTACACGACCGAAAAGGGCAGTGAAGCCCGATAGCGTTGGCAGGGACGTGCCAGCGTGGACGCCGAGGGCTATTCGACCCACTTGGCCCGACGGATGTCGTATCCACCACAGACGGGACAGGAGTGGTGCTGGACTTCCAGTGACGCCTCACATACGATACATATGTACGGACGCCTCGTTCGCTCCCCGAGTTGGGAAACGGTGCGTGCTTTGTCAAAGACTCCCATCGACGACCACACCCACGCTTAGACCCACACTGTCAAAAAGAGCGAGGATAGTTTACGCCGCTCGTCCGGTCGCAGTCTGGTGGTTCTCGGATTCGAGATGGGCCGGATTTGGGCGCGTGCGCTGTCTCGCTACCCACCCGAATACGTAGGAGTATAGACACCACTCCCACACCGCTCTCTGGACGGATACCCCACTGTTCTGATACGACAGTCCGTATGGTGCGTACTATGATGTTTCCGGCAGCGATGAGTTGGTCCCGAACCACATTCTTCATAAAAATTGGGCCGCATTCGACGAGTATGGTGGAGAAACCAGACGTCGGAGAGTTGGCACCGCCGAACCGCACGCTGATGGGCCCCGGGCCGAGCGACGTCCACCCGCGCGTGTTGCGGGCGATGAGTACGCCGCTCGTCGGCCATCTGGACCCCTCGTTCATCGACATCATGAACGAGGTACAGGAACTACTGCGGTACACCTTCCGCACCGACAACCAGTGGACGATCCCCGTTTCGGGCACCGGGTCGGCGTCGATGGAGGCCGCCGTCGGCAACCTCGTCGAACCCGGCGATACGATGCTCGTCCCGACGAACGGCTACTTCGGCGACCGGATGGCCAGCATGGCCGAACGCGCCGGCGGCGAGGTCGTCACCGTCGACGCCCCGTGGGGCGAACCGCTGGACCCCGTCGCCGTCGAGACGGCCTTCGACGAGCACAGTCCCGACGTGTTCGGCTTCGTCCACGCGGAGACGAGCACCGGCGTCCTCCAGCCGTCGGTCCCGGAACTGACGAGCATCGCCCACGAGAACGACGCGCTCGTGGTTGCGGACACCGTAACCTCGCTGGGCGGCGTGGAGTTCCGCGCCGACGAGTGGGACGTCGACGTGGCCTACTCCGGCCCCCAGAAGTGCCTCTCGTGTCCACCCGGCGCGAGTCCGCTGACGCTCAACGACGACGCGATGGACAAGGTACTCTCCCGCGAGACCCAGCCTCGCTCGTGGTACCTCGACCTCTCCCTGCTCGAAGGCTACTGGGGCGACGAACGGGCCTACCATCACACGGCACCCATCACCAACGTCTACGCCCTGCGCGAGGCGCTCCGACTCGTCGCCGAGGAGGGTATCGAGGAACGGTGGGCGCGTCACCGCTCGGTCGCGAGCGCGCTCAAGGCCGGCGTCGAAGCGATGGGACTGGAGATGAACGCCCCCGAGGAGTACTGGCTCCCGAGCCTCAACACCGTCCGCGTCCCCGACGGCGTCGACGACGGCGCGGTCATCGAGTACCTGCTGGAGGAGTACGACCTCGAAATCGCGAGCGGCCTCGGTGCGCTGGCGGGCGACATCTGGCGTATCGGCTGCATGGGCCACTCCGCCCGCGCGAAGAACGTCAGCTACCTCATGACCGCACTCGGCGACGCGCTCACCGAACAGGGCGCCGGCGTCGACGTCGAGGCCGGGCTGGCCGCGACCAGCGACGCGCTGTGACGCCCTCGCACTGGGGCACCAGTTTTGCATAGTCGGTCGCCGTCATCTACGTCTCGCAGGCACAGACCAGCGGCGAAGTTTCGGCGACGGTCCGGCGTGCTGGCGACCTTTCTGGCCGGACGTGGTCGTTCCCGCAGGGTGAAGCCGAAGTGGCGCGGGCGATCTCCGAGCAGGTGGCGACGGTGAACGGGCCGGCGTAGAAACTACAGGCTGTCTGGTCTGGTGAACGGTCTGTGGCACGAAGGGCGTGCTGAATACAGAGGCTGTATGCAGCACAGTCGCGTGAGTTGGGTTCACCGGGTTCGGCACTATAGTGTGAGTAGAACGAGTCCGCTCAGTACAACGATACTTAGCACGATGGTGACAAGTCGTCCGAGGTGATATGTGCCTAAGAGCCACGCCAAAGCTGCCTTGACGATGGTGTTTGCGATGGCTGCGATGATGATGCCCGTAGTCGCAACCTGCGTCGAAATCGTACCATCAGCCGCAAGTTTGCTCAACGTAATCGTCATCGCATCGACATCCGCCAGACCAGAGAGGAACGCGGTGGCGTACACGCCCGAAGTGCCGAGCCACTCGTGTGCGGATTCAGAGACGAGGAGCACAATCGCGAAGATCACCCCGAAGAGGAGTGCCGGCCGAAGCCGAAACGGATTTTTCAACTCGCCGGATTCGACAGTGTCAGTGGACTTGGTCCGCCAGTAGAGTGCTCCAGCAGCAACTATCCCCACAACGGTCATAACTCCCAACGGAATAGCGACATGTGGGAGCAGTTCCGGGTTGACGACCGCAACCTCAATGAGCGCCCGCGGGAACATCACGATGGACGCGGTGACGACCGCGAACGCGCAGACGTGATACAGCGTCTCGTTCTGCACCGTCTTCTCCGCCATCGACACGGTCGTCGCCGTCGAGGAAACGAACCCACCGATGATGCCGGTGACCACGATACTCTGTTCCGGCCCGAGGAATTGCGCGAGTACGTACGCCACGAATCCGAGCCCGGTGACGAACACGACCATCAACCAGATGAAACGGGGATTGAGACCGTAGAGGACGTCCAGGGAGCGGTCTGGGAGCGCCGGTAGCACAACGAGGACGACGAGGATGAACTTCACTGACGCCATGCGTTCAGTGTCTTCGATCTGGTTGGCGAACTCGTGGAGTGGATCTTTGACCGAGAGCAACACCGTAGTGGTACCGCCGACGATGATGGCTACAACAGCGCCGGTATCGGAATGCATCGCCGTTGCACCCAGGATGGCGGTGAGCAGGGCAGCCATCAGCGTCGTCAGACCGATATCCTGCTCATACCAGACTTTCCCCGCATATGCGACGGTCAGTGGGACAACGAGCACACCGATGGCAAGCGAAAGGATACTCGGGAAGAATGCCGTGACAAGCGCCCCATATAGTGCAAACAGGGGGAAAGTACGGCTCCCGGCGAACGTCCCCCCTGACTCACTTTGCTCTCGTTCTAACCCAATAAGAGCGCCAAGTCCGACACCAACGAAGAGATGTAAGAGAACCTCGACGAGTGGATCGGCCACGGGATCGACCATCGACCAGAAATTCGTTTAGGTACACCGTCAAACTACGGGACTACAGAACTCAAAATAAACACAACCCTAGCACCAACCGAGATATCCGTGCTGAATATGCGCTGTGTATTCAGCACGGCGTCGACGAACTATCAACGAGGGAAAATCTCGACAGAGCTGACTGTCTCTATCGCTTGCCCACGACCGAGTACGAATTCGTCTCCACCTTATCGATCAACTCCTCGTATCGATAGGCGTGGTTGCACCGTTCGCAGTACACGGTCGGCCCCTGCTGGTCTTTCAACTGGTGGTGATGCTGTGGGCACATCATCCGCCACTCGTCGTCGAGTTTCTCGCTGACAGACTCACTCATCGCCCGTCTCCGAGATCTTCCGGCAGTACTCGGCGGCCGCCTCTGCCGCCGTCGACGCGACGCCCTCGACGGCGACGCCGCCCTGCGTCGCCAGCCATTGCCCGTCGTCCCGCTCTTCGAGGACGATGGTCGTCCAGTAATTCTCGTGCGTGTGCAGTTCAGCGGTCTCGTGGACTTCGTTGTCGTCGTAGGTCGCTCCCATACGTGGCTCTGTGGAGCGGATGCTAAAGGGGGTGAGCCATGGGTGCAGAGTGGAAGTGAAAGTGGAAGTTCGAATATCAAACGAATTTTCAAATTAGGTCCACTTCTTGATTGTATCCGATGCAAGCACCAAGTGTTCTTTATTTAGGAACTATCGGTCTGGCTCTCGATATAGCGGGTGCGACACTCGTACTTGTCCCGACTCTTCCCTGGTTAATGAAGCGCTTCATCCGTGTATGGCCATTCTCAAAATTCCAGCACGCTAAGGAACAACTGTATTTACAGGGGAAAATTGAACGCGGTGATGAAGGCTTTCATTTCATCAAAGATGCAGTACTAATAGGAACCCGTCCATTCCTATCTACCCCTCGTCTCGACGAAGTCGATGGACAGGAATCCCGCGCCTCACTCGATGGAAAAGATATGGTATCTGAAAAGCCAGGACTTCGACTGGAGTGTGTTCAAAAATCAGATGAAAACGCGTTATCAGAGTCTGTGTTTATTGCTGAGTACTCCTGGAAGGCTGTAAACGAGATGAATGAGCAATTTCCATCACAGCTCTCGAACGCATTCTCTCCAAAATTGAAAGCCGAGCTACCTCCAGGTGAGCTGCCGCGACACATCTCGGCACACGAAGAGCGATTGTTTTTCCGTGGAGGTGCTATCCTGCTCGTGACTGGATTTACTTTTCAGATAGTGTCTCAATTTGTCTAGAAAGAGATTTAGTCAATCTCTACTTCGCTGAAAATCTCTATGTCGTAGGTGTTCGGAACGCTCAGTGTCTCCGCTATCTCTCGCTTCTGCTGTACGGTCAAATCTTCCCGCCCCAGCACCTCCCGGATTCGCTCGTCGATCCGCCACGAGAACTCGGCGGACTTCATCAATGCAGTCGTCTTGTTGCAGTCCAAGAACTCGGCGGCCTGCTCGATGGTGTCCGTGCGGTGCGCGTGCTTGCCGTCTTCGCGGATTCGCATACCCACCGCTCGTGAACACGAGGGCAAAAGCGAGGTATTCTCGACCAACTCGAAGCCCGATTACTGATAAAGACCGGCGCGACCCATGCCCATCGCTCGTCGACGTCTTCCACTCAGCCCGATACCCACCCGAATATGCACACGGCCATTTCGGGCTCGTGTGCATATCGCGTCGACGCCGATCTTCGAGTTGCGACCCCATGGGATCTCATAAAAACTGGTTGCCCTCCTTCGTTTCATAAAGCTCGTGTTGTGGAATACATCAAGAGCGCACCCTCCGCCATCCTATTATGGTTGGGAGAATTGAATTAAGCCATGATATCCCGCGTTCGAGCATTTCTGTACCGGAATCATTTAACACCAATACTCATACTCGGAATGATTGGTATCCTACAGGTAGAGATATACGTTTCTAGAGTCTCTGAATCACTATTCAAGTTCTGGTTTGTCGCACAACCAAGTCTGACGCCGGGATTATTAATCGCACCACTTTCTCACAGCTCATTTCTCTTCCATTTGCTCCCAAACATGGCACTTTTTGTGATATGGGGCTGGTTGACTGAAGACCAGCTAAAATCACGAGAATACATAGTTTACACAGCCCTAACAGCCTACTTATCAATATACCTCCAAGTGCTTTATTCTGCCATAATCACAGGGCAAGCGGGGACACTCGGGTTCAGCGGGGCTGTATATTCATTCCCGCCAGCCTACGCATTTCTTGCGTTCCGCAGCCAGATATATGAAAATAATAGCCTCGAATTTGGATTGTTCATGGGAGCGATCGCCGTCTCTCTCGCAATACCGCTATCGATTGCGGGATATATCAGTTCAGTTCCGGGTATGACATCAAGCGCTAATGTGGCGCACTCTGCCGGATTTGCTATCGGAACGATATACGGTGCGTGGAAATACTGGAATTGGTAGCATAGGCTGTCCTGGGATCTAAGTTTCGTCTATATTACAAGGAGCTACCTGACTTTTACCGGACTACCCGAGAGCGGCGGGCATGGCCGCACTCGCGGCCACTCGCACTATGTTCGGGAAAATCGACATCGAAGACGCACTGGCAGGGGTCATCTTCACGGCCAGCGCGTTCGTCACCAACGGAATCGCTTCTATTAGTATGCTCGGGTACGACCTGAGCGCCGCCGTCGTCACCGTCCAGAACACGGACATCCGTTCGCGTTCCTCCTCTCGCTCGCCGCGCTCGTCGCGGCGTACGCGACCAACCGCGTCAACGAGAGCAAGAACAAGACCTACGAAGTGGAAACGGACCTCTACGAGATCGTCCGTGGCTCGGCCACGGTCGAAACGTACCTCGCCGGGGGGACGCTTCTCATCGTCCTGCTGACCGGGCTGAACATCCTCGGTATCGGTGACGCCGTCGCCGGGACCGCCGCCTTCGGCCTGGTCGTCGTCGCCGTCGAGGCCGCCGGCTACTACGTCATCAGCTACCTCGGGCGACCACCGATGAAACGCACTCTCAGCTACGGTTTGGTCGGCACCATCGGTGTGTCGGCGTCGACCTCGCGCGCCGTCGACGCGCTCCGGCTCACGCGCACCACCTCCGGTCAGCTATGGAACTCGACAGACAACGAAGACCCCCCACTGGAGACAAGCTCCAATCAGGATTTTCTGGTACTTCGCGCGAATGTAATATCGGAAGTAGAGGACTACAAAGACGTGTAAACGTGGCTTTCGACATCTGCCACAGTTCGGCTGAAAATGTAGTCCGCCCTCCCCGATTTGAACGGGGGACAAGTCGATCTACAGTCGACTGCTCTACCAGTCTGAGCTAAGGGCGGGCTGTACCCGAAATTACCCCGCCGTCCAGACTTAAGGATTGTTATTCGGCAGTGGTTCGCGGGGCAGTCACACGGTCGGCCCACACAACACGTAAACCACCGCTCGTTGTAACTGGATGTACACGTGCTCACCGACTGCCCATACTGTGGTGACCCGCTGACCAACGAGCAACAGTCGGTGACGTGTGACCACTGCGGCGAGGGGTTCCACGTCCCGTGTGCTCGTGACGCGGGTGAGTTCGCTGTCGAGGAAGAAACACACTTCCTGCGGTCGAACACCTATCGCATCGACTGTCCGAACTGCGGCGACGCTTGGAGCGCCGGGTTCGACCCCCGCGAGTAACTGTTTCGTCAGCATCGGCAGACGCCCGTCAGACACAGCGGGAAGATTGAAATACCCGGGTGACAACGTGTATGACGAGTCGGATGAGCAAGATCACGTTCCGCGCTGACGACGACCTCATCGAGCGACTCGAGGCGTTCGACGCCTCGAAGAGCGAGGTCATGCGGGAGGCGCTCCGAGCGTACCTGAACGACGACGCGGAGTCGTCAGACACCCGCTCGACCGATGCAGACCCGGTGACAGACACCGAGAGCATCGACGAACTCATCGCGGAGCGTGTCGACACCATCATCGCCGACCGACTGGCGGAGGCGGTCCCGGACCGCCGACCACAAGACGTCAACGTAAACATCAGCCTCGACGGCGATACAGGCGCTGTATCGTCCGGTCAAGGTGAGTCTTCCACCGCGTCAGACCGCGTGTCTAACGGCGTGTCGGAAGACGTATCACACGACCGCGACGGTCGTAAGACAGCGGCCGCCGGACGTGAAAACGCGCCGGAAGTGGAGCCCCAACCGTGCGCCCAATGTGGCGAGAACCTGTCTCCAGACCACGTTTACTGCCCGAACTGTGGAGAGAAGGCGTCCCGGCGCGTGTTCTGCGATTGCGGGGACGAACTCCGGTCTGACTGGGGCTTCTGCCCGAGCTGTGGTCGACGGACGCCAGCCGCCGACGTCCTCGAGCAGACGCGAAGTGGTGCAAACGAACGGTAGCGGGCGTTCTAAACTCGTAAACGCGATTTTGTCATACACTCGGCGGTAGTTTTAATATCCCCCAGTCTGTGGTACCTTGTGCGTAAGACGGTCGTCTTACACAGCGGGCGTCGGGGTGGCATCCCCGTCACCGTCCGGCGATTTCGCTGTGTAAACGGTCGTGCGGGTCGTAAACACGCCCCGTTCGGACCGTCTTACCCAAAGGGGACAACTAACCATGGAGCGTGTGACACTACGGATTCCGAAGCAGCAGATCGAAGAGGTCGAACAGATGGTCGAGACGGGGGAGTACCCCAACCGGAGCGAAGCGATCCGGTCGGCCGTCCGTGAGATGCTCGCAGAACAGGACGGTTCCGAACGTGCCTCCGAGAAAGGCAAGCGCAAGCGAACCTGGGCGAGGGCGTAACGATGCAGGATATCGTCAACGAGGCCCTCGAACGCGACGAGCAGGAACAGAAGCAACTGTCCGACGAGGACGTCGACGGATTCGGCGACCCGCGCATCGTCATCGTCGGCTGTGGTGGTGCCGGGAACAACACCGTCAATCGGCTCTACAACATCGGCGTCGAAGGTGCCGACACCGTGGCCATCAACACGGACAAGCAGCACCTGAAGATGATCGAAGCCGACACGAAGATTCTGGTCGGCAAGTCCCTCACCAACGGCCTCGGTGCCGGTGGCGACCCCTCGATGGGCGAACGCGCCACCGAGATGGCACAGGGGACCATCAAGGAGGTACTCGGCGACGCCGACCTCGTGTTCGTCACCGCCGGGATGGGTGGCGGGACCGGCACCGGTGCCGCCCCCGTCGTCTCGAAGATCGCGAAAGAACAGGGCGCAATCGTCGTCGGCATGGTGTCGACGCCGTTCAACGTCGAGCGTGCCCGCACGGTCAAGGCCGAAGAAGGGCTGGAGAAGCTTCGCAACGAAGCGGACTCCATCATCGTGCTGGACAACAACCGCCTGCTCGATTACGTCCCGAACCTGCCCATCGGCAAGGCGTTCTCGGTGATGGACCAGATCATCGCCGAGACCGTCAAGGGCATCTCCGAGACCATCACCCAACCGAGCCTCATCAACCTCGACTACGCCGACATGACCTCCATCATGAATCAGGGCGGGGTCGCGGTGATGCTCGTGGGTGAGACCCAGGACAAGAACAAGACAGAAGAGGTCGTCAAGGACGCGATGAACCACCCGCTGCTGGACGTGGACTACCGCGGTGCCAGCGGTGGGCTGGTCCACATCACCGGCGGTCCGGACCTCACCCTGAAGGAGGCGGAGGGCATCGCCCAGAACATCACCGAGCGCTTAGAGGCCTCGGCGAACGTCATCTGGGGCGCCCGGATTCAGGAAGAGTACAAAGGCAAGGTCCGCGTCATGGCCATCATGACCGGCGTCCAGTCCGCACAGGTGCTCGGTCCGACCACCCAGAAGCAGGCCAACAAGTCCCGCGAGGCCATTCAGGAGGTCGGCGACGACACCTCCTTCGACGCGAGCGACAACGTCGAGAGCTTCGACGGCGCCAGTGCCGGCGGCAGCAGTTCCGGCGGTCACACCGGCTACGGCGAGACCGACGGCGGCCGCGACCAACGCGAGAAGAACAACGGCCTCGACGTCATCCGGACCAACGAGTAATCGACTCTTTCGGTCGACGGGACGTTCTTTTTCAGCGGCAATATGGCGAGCGATGCGGCCGTCAGGCGGGGCCGCCGACCGACCGCTCAGTGATCGAGAAACGTCCGGACGAGATGCGCCTCGGCCTTCTGGAGGTGTTCGGAAGCGGTACTGGGCGCACAGTCGAGTCTGGCGGCGACGTCGTCCCGGTTCGCGGTTCGGGGTACGTCGTAGTAGCCGGCGTCGAGTGCGACGGCGAGGGCGTCCCGCTGTCGTGGCGGGAGCGCGGGCGGAATCGGTGGTCGGCCCAAATCGTACTCGCCGACCTGTTGGATGACTGTATCGACTCCCGAGGGCGTCGCGTCGACGGCCGCTTGCAGGCGCTGGTGGGGGCCGACGATTCGCATCGTCAACGATCCGTCGTGGTGATACTGGACTGGAAAGACCGGGAGCAACCCTTCGATCATGCCGACTTCGAACAGTTGCCACTCCGTGGGATGGGGAACGGAGTGGACGTAGGCGTAGCCCCGACCGTCGCCGAACGGCGTCACGTCGTATTCGAGGACGAGGTCGGTGTCGGCGAGGACGGACTCGAACCGGTCGAGGTCGCCGTCGAGATAGAGGAGGACGGTCGCTCGTTTCGGATCGAACGACGGCATCCAGTCGACCATCTTCGCGTCCCTAAAGAGGTCCGGGTCGGTGAGCGTCGCGACCAGTGGGTGTAACGTCGCCTCCTCGCCGGCCAGTCGGAGGTGGAGATAGCGCACGGTCGCCGTGAAAGTGCGACGAGTATCCTCTTAAATGGCCCGACCAGCGTGGGCAGTGACCGTTTGCTGATCCGCGGGTAATCAGCGCGTATGAAAGTATTCGTAGCCGGATCGACGGGTGTCCTCGGTCGGCGAATCGTCGAGACGTGTACGGCACGAGGGCACGACGTTGTCGGATTGACGCGTGACGAGCGCGGGGATCAGATCGTTCGCGACCGCGGTGGGGTCCCCCACCGTGGCGACGTCCTCGACCGAGCGTCGCTGATCGAAGGGGCCGCCGATGCCGACGCGGTCGTCCACGCCGCGACGAAGATACCCACCGATACCGACCCCGACGACGAAGACTGGGAGCGAAACAACCGAATCCGTCGAGTCGGAGCGACGAACCTCGTCGCGGCGGCGGCCTCGGCCGACGCCGAGCGTGTCCTCCTACAGAGCGTCGTCTGGCTAGCGCGCCAGCCAGACGGGGGCCACTTCGACGAGGAGTCCGCGCCGAACCCCGACCGCTCGACGCAGTCGGCGCTCGACGCCGAGCGAATCGTCGACGACGGAGCCACGACGCACGGCTTCGACCCGGTCGTCCTCCGTGGCGGCTACTTCTACGCACCCGATGCCGCACACACGCGGCTGTTCGGCGAGCGACTGCTCGGTCGGCAACTCCCCATCGTCGGCCGCGGACTCCTGGGTCGACGGGACACGCCCTTCTCGTTCGTGCACGTCGACGACGCCGGCCGCGCGTTCGCCGACGCCATCGAGGGCGAGGCGACGGGGACCTTCCACGTCGTCGACGACGAACCGACGACCTACGGGCAGTTTCTCCGGACGCTTGCCGAGCGACTGAACGCTCCCCGGCCCCGGCGCGTGCCCGCCTGGCTCGCCCGATTCGCCGTCGACGACCAACTCGTTCGCCTGCTCACCAATCCGATGCCGACGACGAACGAGCGCTTCCGTGCGGCGTTCGACTGGTCGCCCCGATATCCGACTGTCGAAGACGGCCTCGATCAGGTCGTCGATCAGTGGCGTGAAACCGGGACGATCCGGGAACTGGAGGCGAGCGTACGATGAGTCGACAGGTCGGTCTCTCGGCGGCGCTCGCCGTCCACCTGCTCGTCGCGGCCGGCCACGGTGTGACCCACGGACTCGTGGCGGTGTCGCTGCCGGCCTGGCAGAACGTCATCGTCGTCGGCACGACGTTCGTCGGCCCCATCGCTGGCGTGCTCCTCGCCCGGCGCGGCCATCGGCTGGGCGCGCCACTGTTCGCGATGTCACTGGTCGGGGCACTGGCAGTCGGAGGGTATCTGCACTTCGTCCTCGACAACCCCGACCACGTCCACGCGATTCCGGCCGGCGACTGGCGGTTACCCTTCCAGGCCAGTGCGGTCGCGGTCGCACTCACCGAGGCCGTCGGCACTGTCGTCGGGGTGCAAGCGTGGCAGGGGACGGACAAAGGGTGACGCATCCGAGAGTCAGATCGTCCGGGGTTCAGACCGCTTCGAGCGCGTCCAGCAGATTGCACTTCCGACACAGGTCCCGGGCCGTGGGCGCCCCGCACTGCTCGCACTCGCCGAAGTCTTTCTCGCTGTCCTCGCCGCCGTACGCCTCGGCCGCGAGCGCCGCGAGTTTCTCGTAGCCGGCCATGATGGAGTGGCGGGTCCCGGGGTGGTTTTCCTCCAGACCGAGCATCAACTCCTGAATCTCGCCGCGATAGGCCTCCTCGGCGTGTGGGCACTCGGTGATGTGGGCCGGAAGGTCGCGGAACCGGGCGTACAGCGCGACCTCCTTCTCGGGGACGTCCCGGAGCGGTTTCGCGCGCGGGACGTGGTGGTCCTGTGCTTCGCGTGTCTGCTCGGTCGGCGCCCCGTCGTGGTCCGCGAACGGCCCCAGCGAGGCGTCGAAGTGTTTGGCTATCTGGTCGACGTCGCCTTCGAGGAAGTTCATCAGCGCCGTCTCGGCCTCGTCGTCGAGATTGTGGCCGGTCAGCAGTTTGTCCGCACCCAGTTTCTCGGCGTACCGCGAGAGGACGTCGCGGCGGAACACCCCGCAGTACGCACAGGCGGCCATCCCTTCGGGGTCCTTCTCGACGACGTCGTCCATCTGCACGTCGAACTCGTCGGCGTAGGCGACCACCTCGTGGCGGATACCGAGGTCGTCGGTCAGTTCCTCGCAGGCCTCCAGGCTCTTATCGCGGTACCCCTCGATGCCCTCGTGGATAGACAGGGCCACGAGTTCGATTCGGGGGTCCTGCTCGAACACGTCGTGGAGAATCTCCGTGAGGACGACGCTGTCTTTCCCGCCCGAGAGGCCGATTACCCACGTCTCGGGGTCCTCGGGCGTTGCGTCGTCCGGAACCAGACCGTCCTCCCGGATGCGCCGTCGGACGCGCTTCTCGACGGCCCGACAGAGGTGGTCCTCACAGAGGTAGAGTCCAGAGTAGGCCGCGTGCAGCACCGCGTCGTCCCCGCACTTGTCACACTCCATTGTCTGGGATATTCGTGCGGGCGGTGGTGAGAGTTTCGTCTCGGCACAGACGCCCGACTCAGAGCGCCGCCGGCCCGTCTGTGAGGGCGTCGAGGACGGTGTCGACGTGGCGGTCCCGAGAACTGGAACTGAACAGTTCGTGTCCCCCGTCGTAGAGACGGATGCGGTCGGCGGGCAGTCGCTCACCGATGGCCCGTGGGTCGACCACCGTATCGGTAAGCGTACAGAACGCGACGGCGTTCTCGCGGGCGGGCGGCAGCGTGGCGTGTGCCCGGCGAGTCGTCCGCAGGAACGCCGGCGAGGCGGCGTCGGGACCGTCCGCCAACTGGGCCGCCGTCGCGAGGTTACCGATGGCTTCGGCTTCGAGGGCCCCCGTCGGGATGAAGGGCGTGCGCACAGGCAGACTCGCGATGGCGTCGACCACCGGGTCGGGCAGGGGAAAGTCGCTCCCCCACCACGGGCTCAGATACACGCGGTTCGTCACCCCGTCGAAGTCGGCGTGTGCCGTCGTCAACCCGCCGGCGCTGTGGGCCAGCAGCGCGAACTCGTCGAGGTCTTCGGCGTACTCTCGGACCGGTGTGACCCACTCCTGTCGAACGTCTGTGATGTGCGTCGGGAGTTCGACGGCGTGGACCCGGTACCGCTCGGCGACGCGGTCGACGAGCCACTGGACGTTCTCGTGGCGACAGCGGTTCCCCCACCCGAGGACGAACAGACAGTCCCGTTCGGCGCCGTCGTCGTAGACCCGGACCTGCATAGCTCACCGTTCAGCCGCGGACGACAAAAGCGCACGTGAACGCCCGACACAGGCCACCGAGTTTCCTACGCCCGCCAGTCGACCCACGCGCCGTGGGGGTCGTAGTCGGCGAGACGCGTCCGCTCGACGCCGTTCCCTTCGGCCCGGACCCAGTCGAGTCGCACCGAGTCACCGCCCGACAGCTCCGTCTCGCCGGTGAGCCAGTGGAGCGGCCGACGGGCCATCTGCCCGGTGAGATACGTCTCCAGTTCCGCACAGACCGCCTGGGGGACCTGGTACAGGACAAGCGTGTTGACGACACAGACCGGTACGTCCTCGGGTATCTCGTCGAGGACACCGGGCAGGTCCTCCAGCAAGTCGCCCGCGACCAGCCGTGGCGGGTCCGTGCGGGCGACGGTGAGCGCGGCGTCGAGGACGGTCCGCCGGTCCTCGTGGGCGGGCCAGACGAGCGCCCGGAGCCAGTCCGCGTCGGCGTCGTCGGTCACGTCCAGCGGGTTCAGGTCGACCCCGACGCGCGAGTGGAGGGTGGGCGGGTCGGTCGGGAGCGGCGGGTCGCCGCCGCGGACCTCGCTCTCGATAGTGACAGGTGACTCCGAGGCCCCGACCACACGGTCGCCGTAGTCGTAGCGATAGCGGTCGAACAGGAGGTTCAACCCGGCACTCGGGCCGAGTTCGACCAGCGCGAGGGGACCGTCGACGCGCGAGGCCACGTGTGCGATAGCCGGATACAGGACGGCGGTCCGTCGGACCGAGTTCGTCTGCGTGCGGCGTCGCCGAAGGAGCGAGCGGACTTCGTCGGCGTGGTCGAGACAAAAGTCACGGAACGCCGGATAGCAGTCGTCGTCGGGACTCCGCGCGTCGTCGGTGAGGGTCGGATAGTAGGCGGCAAGGGGATGGTCCGGAGACCGCTCTAGGAGGAAGTGGACCGCGGCGAAAAGCAGGTTCGCCGTCGCTCGGTCCTCGGGGGCCGCCTCGGCCACGGCCAGCAGGTCCGGATCGGCGTCAGCGGCGATGCGGTGGGCGAGATGGGCATAGAGCGGGTCCGATCCCTCGGCCCACTCGACGAACGACCGGAACGTCTCGGCAGTGTCGGTCATACGCGTGCATCCAGTGCCCGCTGTATCAGCGTTTCGTCCGTGGCGACCGGACCGAAAGATTCCCCGGCCCAGAGCGTCAGCGATTTGCCCGCCCGTCCACTAGCCAGCGACGATGAGTATGGACCGCGCGGCGGCCGTCGAACGGGTCGAGGACATCGTCGCGACCGTCGAGGACGAGACGATGCCGGTTCCGGTCCGCGAGGTGTGGGTGTACGGCGACGTGGCGCTGGGACTTGACCCCGTCGAGCGACTGGACGTCTACGTCACCAAGGACATCCTGTTCAAGGACGCCCCGGAGCGTGCCGAAGAGTTCCAGCGGAGCCACGGCGTCGACGGCGTCGGGAAGACGGTCCGAGCGGCGTGGGCCGAGGAGTACCCAGAGTACCTCCGGGCCAACACGAACGGCCACGCAGCCCCGGAGAAGTGCCTCGCCGCCCACCTCCTGCCGGACGACGAGGACGAACCCATCCACCTCGAAGTGTGTAACGCCTCCTTCGACGACAACGTCACCCAGCGTCTGAAGGGCGCGATGGCACGCGACGACTACGAGCAGATTCTGGACCCGCGCGGGGCGTGTCTGTGGGTCGACGGTGAGTCGAGCGGACGATCCTCGTCGGACACGGCAGACGGCGGCCAGCGGTCCGAGGACGCTTTCCAGAAGTTGCGCGACGGCGAGTTCGTCCTGCCGACGCTGTCGGGCGCACTGGAGATGCTGGGGATGGACGCCGAGGCGGCCGACGAGGCGGCCGACGCGGTGCGGGCCTACCGGGAGCGTCAGGAAGGGGCGACGGTGCGCGGCGACGTCGTCTGAGTCGACCCAGCTATTTTGTGTCGGCCGCCGTAGAGCAACCGATGGCCCAGCTGGTCTCCCTCGCGATACGGACCCTCCACGTCCTCGCGATAACGGTCGTCGTCGGCAGTACCGCCGCCCTCTGGTACGGCTACCGCACCGGTGTGACAAAGGGCATCGCCGCCGCTCGGCGGTACGAGTGGCTGTTCTGGGGTGCCCTCGGCGTCGTCGTCCTCACCGGCGTCGGCAACCTCGGCGCACTCGGGCCGCCCGGACCGGCAACCGACTGGGGGCGGACCCTGCTCGCGAAACTTGCCCTCGTCCTCGCCCTCGTCGTGGGGTCGGCCGTCCGGACGCTCGTGGTCGCCAGAGCCGACGACAACCGTTATTCCCACGAAGGTATTACCCAGGTGCGGCGAGCGCTCGGCAAATACTACGGCGCGACGACGGGAGTATTGCTCACCCTCGTCGTCCTCGCGGAGGTGCTGGCCCATGGCTGAGGCCGACCCCGGCGACCCCGCGCTCTCGCTCACCACGTGGGCGCTCGCGACGTTCGACGTCGCCCTGTTCGTCCTCGCCGCCCTCCTCCCGATTCACGCCGCCGGTGCGCTCGCGGACCTGCTCTCGGGGCTGAACACCCTGCTTGGCGTCGCGGTATTCTGTTACCTGTGGGCGCTGTTCGTCCTCGCGGTGCGCTGGGTGTTGTCGGACGCGGTGCTGTCCGACCCACTGCGGTCGCTGGTTCCGCGCGGCGTCGCCGCCGGGAGCGCCGCCGGCGTCGTCTTCCTCCTCGGCGTTCTCCTCGTCGCGGCGGGGCCGGGCGTCGTCGCCGGCCGCATCGAACCGCTGTCGGCGTTCCTCATCGCGCTCATCGGCGGCGCCGTCGCCGCGGTGGTCGGGAGTCTGGTCGGTCTCTTGCTGGGCGCTGTCGACGTGGCGCTCTACAAGATTTCGAGCGCCGCGCTCCCGGACCCGCCGACCCGCCGCGAGGACTCGGCGTCGGCTACACCCGACCGACCGTGACGAAGAAGGGGACCGTCTCGCGGCGCTCGTAGGCCTCGTCTTGCATCTGTGCGACGACGGTCCGCCCCATCTCCCGCCAGCGCTGGCGGAGCGCGTCGTACTCTTCGGGCGTCGTCTCGCCGCCGAGGATGGTCGCCCGGTCGGTCGCGAGTCCCTCGCCCGTAGCCTTCCGCCGAGCGGCCCGGACCGCCGCCTCGTCGTACGGTGGCTCGACGGTCCGGTGCTGGTCGTAGCGGCGCGTCGACACCACGTCCAACCCGGCGGCGTCGAATACGTCTGCGGCCCCGGCACCGAGCGTCACGTCGGTCCGTACCCCGTCTAAGAAGTAGCGTCTGGCACGTCGAGCGAGACGGGGTTCACTGTCGACGGTGGACTCGACGGTGACCGCGCCGTTGTCGGGTTCGACGGCGGCGACCCGGCCGCTGGCGACGCGGGCGAACTCCCGCACCGCCGCCTCGGGGTCGGGCAGGTTGATGAGGAGCGCCTGACACACCACGAGGTCGAAGGCGTCCTCGGCGAAGGGGAGTCTGGTGGCGTCGCCCTGCGCGACGGGGCCGGGAACCGATTCGAGGAGGGCCGCGTCGGCGTCCAACCCGACGACGGTCCCGTCGGTCTCCTCGCGGAGGACGCGCGTGAGTTCGCCGGTGCCACACCCGACGTCAAGCACCCGGTCGCAGTCCTGCAGGTCGAGGTCCGCGAGCGCCTCGCGGGAGTCGGCCCACATCCCCGTGCGGGTGGTATCGAGGTACTCGGCGGAGAACGTTCGCACGATCGGAGACAGTCGATTCGGCGGCAAAAAGTTCGCGGTTAGCCATCGAGAGACGCTAGTCCCTCGTGGGACTCTACTCCTCGCGCAGTTCCCGGACCCGCTGGATGTTCCACTCGAAGCTCTTGCCGTTCTCGGTGGGTGTCTCCAACACGAGCGGGACGTCTTCGACGGCGTCGTGATTGACGAACGCGCGCATCCCTTCCTCGCCGATCTCGCCCTCGCCGATGTGGGCGTGTTCGTCCTTGTTCGTCCCGCAGGCGTGTTTGGAGTCGTTGAGGTGGACACACGCGAGGTCGTCCAGGCCGACCACGTCGTCGAACTCGGCGAACGTCTCGTCGACGCCCGCCGGCGTCGAGAGGTCGTAGCCCGCGGCGAACATGTGAGCGGTGTCCAGACAGAACTCGATGTCCTGCTCGGTTCGCTCACGGACCGTCGCCAGATGCTCGAACTGGCCGCCCAACTTGGTCCCGCTTCCGGCGTCGGACTCGACGAGGACCGTCACCCCGTCCGGGATATCGAGGTCGTCCAGCACGCTCGCGGCGTTGTCGAGGCCGCCGTCGACGCCGGCGCCGGTGTGGGCGCCCAGATGGACGTTGACGTACTCGATGTCCAACTTGGCGGCGGCGGCGACCTCCTTCTGCATGGAGTCGCGGGACTTCTCGCGGAGGTCCTCCTTCGGCGTACAGAGGTTGACGAGGTACGAGGAGTGGATGACCCACGGGCCGACCCCGTTTGCTTCGCTCAGCGCGCGGAACTGTTCTGCCTCCTCGTCCTCTATGTTCGGGTCCTGCCAGACCTGTGGGGAGTGAGAGAAAATCTGGCCGCAGTTGCCGCCGTACTCGACCTGTTCGTCGACGGCGTTGTACGCGCCGCCGGCGATAGAGGTGTGTGCACCGACTCTAACCATGTCACCGGGTCGGGTTCGGGTCGGCAAAGCGGTTTCGGAGTGGGCACAGCGGGGTCAGAGCCAGTCGCGAGCGGGCGGAATCACGCCCAGCGTGGCGGCCGTAAGGTAGAGGCCGCCGAGAGCGATGGCGACCGACAGACCCATCGCACCGAATCCGTCGGCGCCGAAGAAGGCGCTGACGCCGACCAGAAACAGGACGACGCCGACGCCCGATAGCAGGACCGTGCCGATGGCGCCCAGAATCGCGTCCTCGGTCGCGAGACGAACGATGCGGTACAGTTCGGCGTCCGAGCGCTGAGCGGGCGCGCTCTCGGCGGCGCTGTCGTCGGCATCGGATGGGGAGGGGACCATAGTGGTCGTTCACTCCGGACTGAAATAAACGGTCGTGGTGAGGGCGGGTCAGGGCGACCGGCGGACCCACTCGTCGCTCGCGTACTTCGAGTTCGCGCGCTCGCGTGCGCGAGAGAGTTCGTCGTCAGTCCACCCGCCCGCCTCGGCGTCGACCCACTCCGCCAGCGTTGCGCGAAGCGTCTCGACGACCGTCTCGCGGTCGACGTCGACGTACTCGTCGATAGCCCCGACACGCTCCCGGAAGGCCTCGGAGTCGGGCTTGCCGGCGAAACAGTCACAGTGACGCTCCGGACGGGTCGACACCGACAGCGACCCGTGCTGGATGACCGCGTCCTTCTGGCGGTACTGGGCGTTGCCGGCGAGTTTGCGGCCGTCGGGGCCGACGACGTCGTGGGCGGGGTGGAGCGCCCGGAGGTAACAGGCCGGTTGATGTATCGCGTCGCGGTCGGCCTCGACGAAGTCGGCGTCGACCCCTATTCTCTCGAAGGCCTCGAGTATCGGCTCGCAGAACAGTTCGTAGCACGCCATCAGGTCGCCGGGGACGGCGTCGGCGGGCGCGACGATGCCGTAGGAGAGGTCCGCGTAGTGGTCGTGGTAGATGGCGCCGCCGCCGGTCGGGCGTCTGGTGACGCCGATACCCTCGCGCTCACAGAACGCCCAGTCGACGCTGTCGGGGTCCTGACGGTATCCCAGCGAGAGCGTGTCCGGCCACGTGTACACCCGAACCGTCGCGGGGCCGCCCTCGGCCGCCGTCTCGGCGGCTATCTCTTCGAGCGCCATCGTCAGCGGCCCGTCGTGGGACTCCGGGCCGACGACGCGCCACTCTAAGTCCGCGAGTGTCATCGTCGGCCGTAGGTCGGGGGCGGCGTTATGGGTTGCGGGCCGACCCCGGCCCTGAGTACTCGTCGACCAGTCGCGCCATCACGCGGGCCTCTGCCTTGCGGAGGTGTTCGGCGGCGGTTCCCGGCGAGCAGTCCAGTCGGTCGGCCACGTCCGCGGTGGTCCCCGCCCGCGGGTCGTCGTAATAGCCGCAGTCGACGGCGGCGGCGACGGCCGCGAACTGGCGGTCGGTCAGGGCGGCGGCGGTGTCCAGCCGCCGGCTGTCGTACTCGCCGACCGACAACACGTCGACCGAGATGCCCGTCGGAACCGACTCCGTGGCCGCCTGGACGGCCTCGCCGGGGCCGACCAGCGTCAGGCGGACGGTGCCGTCGGCGTGGTAGCCCACCGGCGAGGCCGGACAGAGCCGCGAGCGCCGCATGGCGTCGACGAGGCCGGCCCCCACGTCAGAGGGCCGGTCCCGGACGTAGAGGTAGAACGTCTCGTCGGGACACGTCGAGATCGCGTACTCCGCGACCTCGTCCGTCGCCTCCAGGGCCGCCCGGTAGGGGTCGGGCGGCCAGCCGTCGACGTGGAAGAGGAGCGTCTGGACGTCTGCGCCGACCTCGTTGCCGCGCAGGAGGTAGCTGGCGTCGTAGCCGTCGGTCTCGACGACGAACTGGTGCATCGGGTGGCGCTTGGCCGGAGCCATCGAGAGCGAGAGCCTGACGTATTTCACACCGGCCGTTCCTCCGCCGAATATAAATGTGCCTCGCCGTCGAGGCAGTACGACGAGGGAGGTGGGCACCGACGAGACGGCCATGTCCCAGACAGTCGCGGGTGCCACCCAGGAGACCCACACCGACCTCCTCGCGCCGATACGCGAATACGTCGTCGACGAGGAACGGCACCTGAACGCTCCGGCCGTCGTGGTCCGTGCCGACGAGGTGCAGACCGTGCTCTCGACGCTGAAGGCAGAGGCCGATTTGGACCACTGCGCCTGCGTCACCGCACAGGAGTACGCCGACCGCTACGAGACCATCTACCACCTGCGAAGCTACGACGACCCGACGCGGGAACTCTCCGTCGTGGTGCCGACGACGAGCGACGACCCGACCAGCGAGTCCGCGGCGCCGGTGTACCCGACGGCCGCGTGGCACGAACGGGAGGCCTACGACCTCGTCGGCATCCACTACGAGGACCACCCGAACCTGCGGCGCATCCTCCTCCCGGAGACGTGGCAAGGCCACCCGCTCTCGCGGGACTACGACCAGAGCCAGCCCCAAATCGTCACCTACCGCGAACACCAGCGCCTCCTCGAAGACGAGCGCACCGGCCCCGACCGGATGCACCTCAACATGGGGCCACACCACCCCTCGACCCACGGCGTCCTCCACCTCAACGTCGAACTCGACGGCGAGGAAGTCGCCGCCGTCGACCCGGACATCGGCTTCATCCACCGCTGTGAGGAGCAGATGTGTCAGTCCAAGACCTACCGCCACCAGATAATGCCCTACCCCGACCGGTGGGACTGGAGCGGCGCCGGCCTCCTGAACGAGTGGGCCTACGCCCGCGCGGCCGAGGACTTCGTCGACATCGAGGTGCCCGAGTACGCGCAGGTCATTCGGACGATGTGTGGCGAGTTCTCCCGCATCCTCGGTCACATGCTGGCCGTCGCCACCTACGCGCTGGACGTGGTCAGCGAGTTCACCGCCGTCTTCCAGTGGGGCATCCGGGACCGCGAGATCGTACAGGACATCCTCGAAGACCTGACCGGCCAGCGCCTGATGTTCAACTACTTCCGACTGGGCGGCGTCGCGTGGGACCTGCCCGAACCCCGTGCGGCCTTCTTCGAGAACATCAGGGAGTTCCTCGACGGCCTCCCCGAGAAACTCGAAGAGTACCACGACATGCTGACGAGCAACGAGATCATCCAGATGCGGACCGTCGATACCGGATATCTCTCACCCGAGACGGCCAAGGCCTACGGCTGTACCGGTCCGGTCGCCCGTGGCTCCGGCGTCGACTACGACCTCCGGCGGGACGACCCGTACGGCTACTACGACGAACTCGACTGGTCGGTCGTCACCGAGGACGGCGGCGACAACTTCTCCCGCCTGCTGGTCCGGATGCGCGAAGTCGAGGAGTCCGCGAAGATAATCGAGCAGTGCGTGGACCTACTGGAAGCGTGGCCCGAGGACGACCGAGAGATTCAGGCCAACGTCCCGCGCACGATTCGGCCCGACCCCGACACGGAGATATACCGTGCCGTCGAGGCCGCGAAGGGCGAACTCGGCATCTACATGCGTTCTGACGGCACCGACACGCCGGCCCGCTTCAAGATTCGCGGCCCCTCCTTCTCACACGTCCAGACGCTCCCGGTGATGGCCGAGGGCGAGTACATCCCGGACCTCGTGGCGACCATCGGGAGCTTAGACCCGATCATGGGCGACGTCGACCGGTAGGCCGGCGACGGGCCTCAGGAGGAGACCGGGACGTCCCCGATGGCGACGGTGTACTGCTGGGCCGAGGCGGTGCCGTCGTCTGGGGTGGTCACGACGGTGACGACGACGCTGGCCGGTCGCTGGCCCTTCGGGAGCATCCACGACCCGGTGACGGACCCCGTTTCGCCGGGTGGGAGTTCTCCCGTCGTGGCGTCGCTGCCCTCGACGGTCCGGCCCGCCCGCGTCGTCGCCGTGCCGAGTCGGAGTTCGTAGGTGCTGTTCCCGGTGTTGTCGACCGCCACCGCGAGGGTGAACCGCCAGCCGTCGTTACCGGTGACGACCGAGGCGCTGTCGACGCGTTCGACGGCGGCCGTCTCCGCGAGTATCTCGTCGCCGGCCGTCGCGCCCTCGACGTCGGGCGTCGGCGTCGCCGCCGCACCGCCGTCGCCACCGCCGCCGGCGACGTAGTGACCCAGCAGGCCGCCGAAGGTCACCACCTCGATGAGTATCGGGATACCGATAGCGAGGATGATGAGTATCCGTACCCAACTCGTCTGCTCAGGCCCTTCGACGTCGTCTAACATAGTGGAATAGGGAAGTCGACCTCAGACCGGTATCGGCGGACTGCCGGGCATCGTGACACCGTCGGCGAGCATGCTCGCCAGCGGCGGCCCGTACGCGATGACGATGAGCACCAGCGCGATGGCCGTCCAGAGCTTGTAGTTGTCGAGGATGCGCGGACTGTGTTCCGGTCCGGAGAGCGGCGCCGGGAAGTCGCTGTTGACCGACAGCCGACCGCCGCGGTGGGCCAGCCACGTCTCGGCCATCACGGCGAGGAACATCACGGCGCCGAGGAACAGCAGGAGGCCACCGATAGCTATCTGGAGGCGCATCTCGGCGACGGTACCGACGAGTCCTTCGAAGGCAAATTCGTCGTAGGTCGGCTCTGCGGTCCGTCGCGGGATGCCCGCGAGGCCGGCCCGGTGCATCGCGTTGGACATCAGCGCCATGCCGACGAACCAGACGTACGGCTGTGCGATGGCGACCGACCGGCGCTGGAGCTTCTTGCCCGTAATCTGGGGCACCAGCCAGTAGCTGATCGCCATCGCCGTCAGCGCGAACGCCGTGCCGACGGTGAGGTGGAAGTGGCCGGGCACCCACAGCGTGTTGTGGATGAGGTAGTTGATGTTCATCCCGGCGTTTATCATCCCCGAAAAGCCGCCGGCGGCGAACATCAGGCCGGCGAGCATGCACCCGGCGAAGGCCGGTTCGCCCCACGGGAGGCTCCGAAGCCAGTTGAAGTACCCCTCACCGCCGCGCTGGCGCGCCCCGTGTTCGACGCTGGCGACGACGGTGAACGCGGTCAGCAGCGACGGCAACAGGAGGAACATCGTGTTCGTCATCGCGATGAACTTGAATCCCTCCGGGATTCCGGGGTCGACGTACTGGTGGTGGAAGCCGACCGGCGTCGACAGCAGGAGGAACAGGACGAACACGATGCGGGCCAGCGGGTCGCTGAACAATCGCCCGCCGGCCAGTTTCGGTAGGATGGTGTACCAGACGAGGTACGCGGGCATCAGCCAGAAGTAGACGACCGGGTGGCCGAAGTACCAGAACAGCGTCCGGGTCAGGAGCGGGTCGACCTGACTGATGAGCCCAAGCGACCACGGGATGAGGAAGACGACCACCTCGACGGCGACGCCGATGGTGGAGATGTACCACATCAGCATCGTCGTCACGATCATGAACGTCTTCAGTGGGATTCGTTCGTCGGGGTTCTCGGCCCGCCACGCCCACAGCGCCTTGAAGTAGGCCAGTCCCGCTATCCACGACCCGACGATGATGAGCGCCGCTCCCACGTAGAACGCCGGGTGGGCCTTCATCGGCGCGTAGAACGTGAACAGCACGTCGGCTTCGAGGTCGTGACCGAAGACGGACGGCGCGCCGAAGACGCCGCCGAGGATGGCGACGGCCGCCAGCACCGTCCCGGTCAGCATCAGCCAGAACGCCGACCACGCGATTCGCTGTGGCAGTTCGCGTTCGAGGCTGTTCGTGACCCCCCACGCGAACAGGCCGGCGATGAAGAACGTGGTAAAGACCAGCGCCAGCAGGACGCCGTGACCCGTCAGGAGCGTGTAGTAGTCCGCGGAACTGACGAACCCGCGGAACATGCCGGTTCGGTGGAGCGCCTGCACGATGCCAAAGAGGGCGCCGATACCCAGCGCGACGAACGCGACGATGAACTCGCTGCGGACGAGTTTCGACGTCTCCGGATACTCGTCGACGAACACCATCAGTTGGTCACCTCCGTTGCGTTGTACTGAGATTGCGGGACGACTTCGACCGAGCCACCCATCGTGTGGTGGCCGGCGCCGCAGTACTCGTGACAGACCAGCCCGTAGGTCCCCGTCTCGTCGAAGCGGGCCGTGACCTCGGCGACCTGTCCCGGGATGACCATCGTGTTGATGTTCGTCCCCGTGATGGCGAAGCCGTGCATCACGTCGGCGCTGGTCACCTTGAACGTGACCAGCGTGTTCGCCGGGACCTGGATGGGGTTGTCACCGCTCCCCGGGACGAACTGGAACTGCTGGGCCACCACGTAGACGACGTAGTGGCTGTCGTTTTGCTTGACGACGCCGGGGTCGTCGAAGGTGGTCCCGGTTTCGCCGCTCTGGACCGCTTGCGGGTCTATCTGTCCCCCCGAGTCGTCGACCATCGCGATACCAGCACCGACTGTGCCGTACGATATCGTCGCGATGAACCCGACGATGAGGAGCAACGCTGCACCGAGCCAGACTTTTTCGAAGTTGTGAACCTGCATGGTGAATCACCCGATGACCGAGACGCGGCCGAGGAACTCGACGAAGTACATGAACACCCACAGCAGGGCGATGAGCACGAAGTAGAACGCGACCAACGCCGCAGTCCCCGTCGGGTCGAACTCCTCGTGGCCGAGTTCGACTGCCGGGTCCGCCGCTGTGGCTTCCTCGACGGGCACCGTGCCGTCCTCACCGACGAGGTCCTGCGGTGGCCGCGTCGACTCACGGTGACGCATCGCCGCCGCGTACAGCAACGGCGTGAAGAACGCGAAGAGGACGGACCCGGTGAGTAGCCACCGCGGGCCGGAGACGGGCAGGCGCTGGGTCCCGCCGCCACCGCCCCCACCACCGCCACCGGGCGGCCCGCCGACGACGACGGCACCTTTCATCCCGAGCGAGAGGTGCGGTTCACAGACGTACTTGTAGATACCCGTCTCCTCGAAGGTGTAGCTGTAGGTCGTCCCGGCCTCGGCGACCGGGTCACCCGAATCGAGGGGGCCGTCGCCGTCGGAGACGACGTTGTGGCCGCCGCCCTCGCCCGTCCAGGTGAAGACGACTTCCGTGCCGGGCGAGACCCTGACCGCGGGCGGGTCGAAGGCGAACGCGCCGTTGTTCCCCTGTGCCCCGACGGCTATCTCGACGCTGTCCTGTCCGGTCCGGTCGAGCGTCTCGCCGTCGTAGTTCGAGACGTCGTCGAACCAGCCACCGTAGTCGGGGTTGGCCGGCGGTCCCTGTTGGGCGGTGCCGCCGCCGCTACTGCCGCCGCCGGGCCTGACGACGACGGCGCCTTTCATTCCGAGGCCCACGTGTGGCTCACAGACGTACTTGAACATCCCTTCGCTCTCGAAGGTGTAGCTGTACGTCGCACCCTGTTCGGAGACGAGTTCGCCGGAGTCCAGCGGCCCGTCACCGTCCGAGACGACGTTGTGGCCGCCGCCCTCGCCCGTCCACGTCCAGACGACTTCCGTGCCGGGACTGACCATCACTGCCGGCGGAGCGAAGGCGAACGCGCCGTTGTTCCCCTGTGCCCCGACGGCGATCTCGACGGTGTCCTGTCCGCGCTTGTCGACGGTGCCGTCGTAGTTCGAGACGTCGTCGAACCACCCACCGTAGTCGGGTTCTTCCTGTGCTGTCACCGTTCCGGCCGCGCCCAGCGCGGCCCCCGCGACCGCCGTCTGGACGAACTCGCGGCGCCTCAGCGCCATCGGTGACCCTCCCCGGGCGTGACCGACGGCGTCCGTCCGGTATCAGTTCCACTACCCATGTTCGTGGCGACAGTAGAACAGGGTAAAAAGCACGTACCGGCTTTTCAGCGGGTAAGAACTGGCGACGGTTTTTATGCACCCTCTATCGTACGGTCGACCATGTCCACGTCCAGCCCGCGACTGGTCACGGTGCTCGCGCTCCTCGGGCTCGCGCCCGTGGCCTACTACTTGCTCGGAACCGGCCGGACAATCGTGGCGCTCTCGCTTGTCAGCGTCGTCCTCATCGCCGGGAGCCTCCTGCTGATGACCGGCCCGCACGAGGGACAGACGGCCTGAGATGGGTCCCGCGACGGCCGGCCTGACCGCTGGCGAGACGGCCGGACTGGCTGCGTTCGTCGGCCTCGGTCTCCTCGGAAGCGTCCACTGTCTGGGGATGTGTGGCCCCCTCGTGACGACCTACGCCGAGCGCCTCGACTCGGGTGGCCCCGTCTCGGGCCACGAGATTCGCCAGCAGGCGCTGTTCAACGTCGGCCGCGCCGTGAGTTACACGCTGTTGGGTGCCGCGTTCGGTACCGCTGGGGGGCTGCTGTACGACGTCGCCGGCCTCGCGCAACTGGCGACCACCGTCCGCGGCGTCGTCGGCGTTCTCGTCGGCCTGTTCGTCCTCGCCGTCGGGATAGGCTACCTGACTCGGGGGCAAGCCGTCGACATCGCCGCGTCGCTCCCGGTGGTCGGCGGCCTGTTCCAGCGCGTCTCGGCGGCGCTGGTCGCGCGACTCGACGACCTCGTCGATGGCCCCGGGATGGTCGCGCTGGGTGCGCTGCACGGCCTGTTGCCCTGCCCGCTGCTGTACCCGGCGTTCCTCTACGCCTTCGCGACGGGGTCGGCCGTGACCGGCGCGCTCTCGCTTTCGGCGCTGGGCGTCGGCACCATCCCGCTGGTGTTCGCCTACGGCACCGCGTTCGGGTCGCTGTCGCCGGGCCGCCGGTCGTCGCTGCACCGCGCACTCGGGGCCGTCTTCCTCGTCCTCGCGCTGGTACCGCTCGCCAACGGACTGGCGGCGTTCGGCGTCGCCGTCCCGAAACCACCGCTGCCGATGCCGTGGACCTGACATGACCGACTGCACGCTCTGTGGCCTGCCCGCCGACGCGCCCGTCACCGACAGCGGCGTCGACGGCGCGTTCTGTTGTCGCGGGTGTCTGGAGGTCGCCCGGACGCTCGACGACCCCGAGCGAGAGACGGCCGAGGACGTCGACACCGGCCCGGACCCCGAGACGGTCGACGGCGAGACGGCCTTCCTCGCCGTCGACGGGATGCACTGTGCGACCTGCGAGACGTTCCTCGAAGCCCGGGCCACCGAATCAGCGGGCGTCACGGCAGCGGCAGCCAGTTACGCCACCGGGACGATGAAACTCACCTACGACCCCGAAGCAGTCGCCGAGGACGACCTGCCCGACGTGGTGGCCGGCACCGGCTACGAGGCGGGGTTCCAGACCACCGACCGGGAGGACGATTACGAACTGGAAGGTCGCCTCGTCGTCGGCGGCTTCTTCGGGATGATGACGATGCTGTGGTACGTCCTCTTCCTCTATCCGGCCTACCTCGGCGTCGACCCGGGACTGCTGTTGCTCGACCCGACCGGGCCGGCCGGCGACTATCTCTTGTGGAACATGGCGGTGATGACCGCCGTCGTCGTCGGGTACACGGGGTGGCCGCTCCTACGGGGCGCCTACGTCAGCCTGCGGGCCGGCCGGCCGAACATGGACTTGCTGGTGGCGATGGCCGCGACCACGGCCTTCGTCTACAGCGTCGTCGCCGTCGGCCTCGGGGAGACGGAGGTGTACTTCGACGTGGCGACGGTCATCGTCCTCGCGGTGTCGGTCGGCGACTACTATCGGGACCGGGTCCGACGGGCGGCGGCCGGGCGGCTGACCGACCTCACGGCCCAGCGAGCGGACTCGGCCCGCCGCCGGACCGAATCGGGCACCGAGACGGTCGACCTCGCGGCGCTGGACCCCGGCGACGAGGTGGTCGTCAAGTCCGGCGAGCGAGTGCCCGTCGACGGCAGCGTCGTCGAGGGGACCGGTGCCGTCGACGAGTCGTTGGTCACCGGGGAGTCTCTCCCCGTCCGCAAGACCGAGGGCGACGAGGTCGTCGGCGGCGCGATGGTCACCGAGGGCGCACTCGTCGTCGGCGTCGGCCCCGACGCCCGGAGCACGGTCGACCGCCTCACCGAACTGCTGTGGACCGTCCAGAGCGACCGCGGCGGCGTCCAGCGACTCGTCGACCGCGTCGCCGCCGTCTTCGTGCCCTTAGTGGTCGCGCTGGCCGGACTGGCTGCTGTCGGACACCTCCTCGCGGGCGCGGGCGCGACCGACGCGCTGCTGACCGGCCTCGCAGTCCTCGTGGTCTCCTGTCCCTGCGCACTCGGCCTCGCGACGCCGCTCGCCACGGCGGCAGGGGTCAAGACGGCATTGGAGGAGGGCATCGTCGTCACCGACGGCGCGGTGTTCGAGACGGCCACCGATATCGACGTGGTCGCCTTCGACAAGACGGGGACGCTGACGACTGGCGAGATGACGCTCGTCTCTCGACCCGACGACGAGACCCTGCGTCGCGCCGCGGCCGTCGAACAGTTCGCGGACCACCCGCTGGCGGCGGCCGTGACTGAGGCCGCGCCGCCGCCGGACGCCGCAGTCGACGCGTTCGAGCGCCACCCCGGCCGCGGGGTCAGCGCCAGCGTCGGTGGGGAGCGCGTCGTGGTCGGCACGCCGTCGCTCCTCGGCGACAGCGGCCTCTCGGTGCCCGAGGACCTGCGAACGCGCTGTGCCGAGGCGCGAGCGAACGGCCACGTCCCCGCGCTCGTCGGGTGGGGCGGGTGCGCCCGCGGCGTCGTCGTCGGCGGGGACCGCCCCCGCGACTCGTGGGAATCGGTCGTGACCCGGCTCTCGGCCGACCACGAAGTCGTCGTCGTCACGGGCGACAGCCCCGAGGCCGCCGCACCGTTCCGCGACCACGAGGCCGTCGACGAGGTGTTTGCGGGCGTCCCGCCCGAGGCGAAAGCCGAAGTCGTCGAGCGGTTGCAGTCGCGGGGGACGGTGGCGATGATCGGCGACGGCACCAACGACGCCCCGGCGCTGGGGTCGGCCGACCTCGGTATCTCGCTGGCCTCGGGCACGAAACTCGCCGCCGACGCGGCCGACGCCGTCGTGACGACCGACGACCTCCGGGCGGTGCCCCGCGTGTTCGACCTGACCGCGGCGACCCGCCGACGCATCCGAGAGAACCTCGCGTGGGCGTTCTGCTACAACGCCGTCGCGCTCCCGCTGGCACTGCTGGGCCTGCTGAACCCGCTGTTCGCCGCGCTGGCGATGACCGCGAGCAGTCTGCTCGTCGTCGGGAACTCCGCCCGGTCGCTCGGAGGCGAGCGGGCGGTGGGACCGGACGTCGGACCGACCGACGCAGTGGCCGCCGACGCCGACTGAGCGGCCTCGCAACCGTCCGTCTGCTTTTGTGCGTGCCGCGCCTACAGCGGGACGATGACCGAACAAGCGACCTTCGCCGGCGGCTGTTTCTGGTGTACAGAGTCGGTGTTCAAACAGGTGAACGGGGTCGAAGACGTGGTGTCGGGCTACGCCGGCGGCCACGTCGAGAACCCCTCCTACGAGGCGGTCTGTCGCGAGGAGACGGGCCACGCCGAGTGCGTCCAGCTGACGTTCGACCCCGACGTCGTGAGCTACGAGGACCTCCTCGCGGTGTTCTTCACGACCCACAATCCGACGACGCTGAACCGACAGGGCAACGACGTGGGCACCCAGTATCGCTCGGCAGTGTTCTACCACGACGACGCCCAGCGGGAGACCGTCGAGGCGTTCATCGAGGAGATACGACCCGGCTACGACGACGACATCGTCACCGAAGTCGAACCGCTGGAGACGTTCTACCCCGCCGAGGAGTACCATCAGGACTACTTCGAGAAGAACCCGAACCAGGGCTACTGTCAGATGACCATCCCGCCGAAGCTAGAGAAGTTGAAGCAGAAGCACGCGGAGTTGCTGGCATGACCTTCGAGTTCACGACGACGGTGGACGTCCGCTACGACGACCTGGACACCTACGGCCACGTCAACAACGTCCGCTACGGGACCTACCTCGAAGAGGCCCGCATCGACTACCTCGCCGAGGTCGTCGCCCGCGGCGACCGGTCGTATCTCTCGGCGGAGGGCGAGGGGACCGGCATCGTCATTGCGAACCTCGAACTCGACTACGAACGCCCCGTTCGGTCGGCCGAGGCGGTCACCGTCGGCGTCCGGGTCCCCCACCTCGGCACCAAGAGCTTCCCGTTCGAGTACGAGGTTCGCGACGGCGACGCCGTCGCGGCCACGGGCGAGACGACCGTCGTCACCTACGACCGCGAGGCCGAGGCTCCGCAGGAGATTCCCGAGGACTGGCGCGAGGCCATCACCCAGTTCGAAGGCCTCTGATGCGCTCGGACACGCCGGGCGTCCACCACGTCTCGGCCATCGGCGGCGACCCACAGCGCAACGCGGAGTTCTACGTCTCGGGGTCGGGGCTCCGGCCGCTGGTGCGGACGGTCAACTTCGAGGACGAGTTCACCCACCATCTCTACGGCGACGACGCGGGCCGGACCCTCTCGCCGACGCCGCCGAATCGAGGTCGCTCGCGTGGACGTCTGTCTTCGTCGGGTGTGGCGACGAGATAGCGGTCGTCGACGCCCTCGTCGCGCCCGTCGCCGACGGGTCATAGCCCCCGCGACGCTGATGGCCGCGCCCAGCGAGGCTATCGCCATCACGACCTCCGTCGACATCTGCGGCCCGTTCCTCCGCTTAGTCTCGTTTTAATCACATTATATGACAGATAGTTACAGGCCCGCGAGTAGTCGTCACAAAGGGCATGAAACTACGCACACCAGTACTGCTCGCTATTCTCGTCCTCGCCCCGGTGGCCGCGACGCCGGTGGTGGACGCACAGACACAGGCATCCGGGCCGACCGCGATCACCGAGTGTCGGACCATCACCGACCCCGGTCGCTACGTCCTCACGCGGAACCTCTCCAGAGAGGAACTCACAGACGAACCGTGTCTCCGCGTGCGGGCGAGCGACGTCGTCCTCGACGGCCAGGGGCACACCATCGAGGTTCCCCGTTTGGCGACCCCTGTCAGCGTCGGGGCCGAGGACCGGCGGCTCTCGAACGTGACCGTTCGTAACCTCAGCGCCGACAGCTACTACGAGACGTCGGCCATCACGGTCGACGGCGTCGACGGCGTCACCGTCAGGAACGTCACGCTGTCGGACAACAGGGTCGGCCTCTCAGTGACCGACTCGACGAGCGTCCGCATCGAGTCGAACGGGTTCTACGGCGCCGGTGGCTTCGGGGCGACGACGACGCCGTCTAGCTACGGGGTCACCCTCGCGAACACCACCGACGCGGTGGTCACCGACAACAGGTTCGGCAGGTTCACTCGTGGGACCGCGCTCAACGTCGACGACGGGGCACGGAACACGACGGTCGCGAACAACAGCATCCGTGGCTGTGTCGAGTGCGACGAGTCCTTCGAGTTCGAGTGGAACGCATCGTTACAGGACGCCGGAACGGGGGTAGAGATAGCCCGTGCCACCGGGACGGCGGTCGTGAACAACAGCGTCTCGTACCACACCGACGGCGTCGTGGTCGATGGAGATTCGTCCGACACGGAGATTCGGCAGAACCGAATCACGCACACCAAACAGGGCGTTCTGGTCGCGACGACCGGGCCGACCGGTACCGACGACACCGACCGGCAGACCCTCGTCGCAAACAACACGCTTCGGGAGAACGCTGTCGGCCTCGAGGCGACAGCGACGCACGTCCCGCTCGTGATTCGGCACAACGACGTTGCCGGAAACGACCTCGGACTCTACCTCCCGGAGAGCCGCGTCTGTGCGCCCGGAATCGTCGGGACAGAGCGAATCGACGTCAGTCGGAACGCCATCGTGAACAGCACGCTCTGGGCCGTCAACAACGAGCGCTCGGCGACGCTGAACGCGACGGCGAACTACTGGGGTGCCGCTAGTGGGCCGTCGAGTGCGAACGACACGGACGCCCCGTTCGCCGACCCGGAGACCGGGACGCTCGCGGACGGGCAGGGTGGTGCCGTGTCCGAGTCACCGACGACGGCGGGCGAGTCCAACGTCCGCTTCGACCCGTGGCTGAACGAGTCGGTGGCCGAGGCCGGCGTGCCGTAGCGCCCGCCCCGCACGCGACCACCGGTCCCGTCCCACACGCCGACCTACAACAGGAGCGACACCACAGCCAGTACGAGGAAGGCGAGGACGAGCCACTTCGCGATAGTCATCGACATGCCGGCGACACCGCGAGCGCCGACGAGACCCGCGGCGACGGCGAGGACGAAGAACCCGACGGCGAGTTCGAGTATCGCCACGTCACCACCACCTCGCGTCGGGTCGCTGTCTGGCGAGACGGTTCGGGACAGGGTCGGAACTGGTCGACGGTGGGTTAGTCATGCGACACCCGTCGTACGCCGCGGGCCGCCGAATCGGCTCGCGTTGCAAGTGCAAGGATAGACGGCCGTGCCGTCGGTGAGAGCGTCCCGTCAGCCCGATGGTCCGTTCCGAGACAGTCAGACGGCGTTCGTCCGGGCCGGGGTCGTGTCGGCTCAGTCGTCTGCGACCGTCGGCGCAGTCTGCTCCGCCGCGTCGACGGCGGGGCCCTCGGACACCGCTGTCCACGCCAACTCGCCCTCGTAGTGGAACGCGCGGTGGTCCTGCGTGGGGTCGACGACGGTCAGCGAGAGCCAGCCGTTGTCGAGCAGGTCGGTGAGTTCCTCGTGGTCGGCCAGCACGTCGGTGACGCGGTCGACGGGCGCGTGAATCACCGTCGAGAGGCGCAGGGGCTGGTGGTGCGGGTCGTCGTCGGCGGCCATCACGGACTGGAGTGGGAGGCCGGTCATCAGGTCGCCGCCGTTGCCCTGATAGACGCCGACGTTACCGACCGGGTTGTGGGTGACCTTCGACCCGCTCCCGAAGACGGCGGTGTCGACGGTGGCGAAGTAGTACTGGCTGTTTATCCACTGGGTGACGACCATCGGGCCGGCCATGATGGCCGCCAGCGCGTCGCCGTCGGGGTCGGTCGTCCAGTCGTAGGAGTGGAGGAACGCGCGGCCGTCGAGGTCGGTGCCCTCCGTCAAGTCGCGGGGGCCGACGACGAACCCGGCGTTACCGGCGAGGCCCCACTCGGGACGGGTCTCCGCCCAGTCGGCGGCGCGGCGCTCCGTCTCGCGGACGCCCGCGCCCTCGGCATCCATCGAGGCGGCGCGCTCGGCGGCCGCCCCCTCACGGGCCGTACCGAGGTCCGTGCGGAGTTGTTCGAGGTCGTCGTGGTGGCTCTCTGGAACGTGGTCGGCGTAGAGGGTCACCGCGTCGGTCGTCGTGTTGTGCTCGCCGGCGAGGAAGACGGTGTCCTCGGGGACGTCGAACCCGCGCTCGCGGAGTTCCTCGACGACCGCCTCGTCGTTACAGATGGCAGCGAGGACGCGCGCGCTCGGTCCGCCGGGGTTGCCGGCACAGGCGCCGCAGTCCAGACTCGAATCGAACGGGTTGTTCGCCGTCTCGCTGGCGTGGCCGGTGAACACGACGAGGCGGGCGAACGTCTCCCAGCCCATCAGGTCGAAGGCCGTCGCGGCGTACTCGACTTTCTCGTCGAGGGTGAGCCCTTCGCGGAGTTCGTGGACGCCGTCCGGGTTGTAGTCCACGCCGGGCGCGCAGAACTCGTGGTCGTCGGGGGTGCGGTCGTCGGCGGCGTCGAGGAGGCCGGCGGCGCGGGCCGGCGCGAGCGTGCGGGCCGCCAGCGCGGCGCCGTAGCCGCTCCCGGTCGTCTCGACGAAACTGAACGCCGTCGCGGCGTTCTTCTTGAGCGCCGCGAGGAGTTTGCCGCCGGCGTCGAGCGTCGCCGACCAGCGGTCGTAGTCGGCCTGCGCGTCGTCGGCGCCCTTCGTCGGACGGTCGGCGACGTGGTGCTGGGCGTCGACGATTGGCGGGCAGGCGTCGACGGCCACGTCGGCGTCGTACCCCTCGTAGCGCATCGGGACGCCGAAGAAACCGGCGTAGCCGTGCGTGTCGTAGTCGCCCGTGGCTTCGAGGTGGCGGCGGAGTATCTCCGAGCGGGTGTCGATACAGAAGACGAGTTGGGCGTCCGGACGGCCGCCCTCGTCGGCCTCGGCGTGGGACTCGCTGGCGTCGCTGACGGCGTCGACCAGTTCCTCTCGATAGCTGGCCTCCCACGCGGTCAGCCAGCACTCGCGCAACGGGACGTCTTCGGTCTCGCCGACCGGGTCGACGGTGCGGGTGGTGCCCGGGGCGTCGAGGGGGTCGATGGGCGCGCCGAGCAGATCCGCGAGCGTCAGGCGGGCCGCCAGATACCCCGCGAGCGTGACGGGGTAGGCGGACTGCCAGTCGCCGCCGTCGGCCGCACGTTGTTTGACGTAGCCCGTCCAGCCCGGCAGGGCCGTCAGGTGGTGTTCGAAGACGTCCGGCAGGCGGTCGGCCGGCGAGTCCGCGAGGAGGTGTTCGAGCGCGTCGACCGGGTCGTCGGGCAGGTCGGCGATAGCCCCGGAATCGGGAATCTCGCCGTCGTGACGGGCCACGGCGTGGAACGCGGCGTAGAACCCCTGCTCGCGGTTCGGCATCGGCCACTCGGCCTGCCCCTGGTCGAGGAACGACGACAGCCACTTCGTCAGGAGGCGGTCCACCTCGTCCTCGACGGCCTGTTCGTCGTCCGTGTCGGTCGACGCCGCGTCCATGCGCTCCAGCGATGTCTCCGGGTCCGTGTCGTACCCGTGGTCGGCCAGTTCGGCACGGAGGACGTCGGGGGCTATCTGGCCTGCCTCCCAGGCCCGGCGGAACACCTCGGCGCTCGGGTAGCCGTCGGCGTCGAACAGTTCCTCGGCCTCCGAGACGGCCTCGTGGAACGGCTGGTCTTCGAAGCCCGAGAGCGGGTTGGCCGTCACGAACGAGTGGAGCGGCCAGACGTCTCCGACCGCGGTCGCGGCCTGTTCGATGCTGTCACGAATCTGGGTCTCAGTACTCATTGTAGTCCTCCTTGGCAGTCAGAACGGTGTCAGATGGGGGTTGGCTCAGGTTCAGGAGCGCCACGTACAGGCGCTGGCTGTGCTCGTACGCGCCACGCTCGATGGCGACGTAGACGGCGAGGAAGGCGGCCGCGACGACGCCGTGGACGAGCGTCAGGTCGGCGGGTGCCGTGACGACCGGCACGTCCACCAGCAGGGTGTGGACGAGGTTGTAGGCGAGGGCGTAGACGGCTATCGCCGGCAGGAACACGAGCGGCACGGCCCCGAACCGGACCGCGGCGGGCAGGTCCGTCTGCGCGACGGCCGTGCGGGTCGCGTGGAGCGTCGTCAGCACCACCAGTCCCGCCAGCAGGAGGCCGCTGTCGAAGTGGGTCCCCTTGCCGGTGAGGGCGGCGAAGACGGCACCGCCCGCGAGCGCGGACAGGAGGGCGACGCCGGCACCGAGGACGCCGGCCGACTGCGAATCGGCCTTGCCCGGCGCCGTCTGTTCGACCTGTTCCCCTGCCGAGAGGAACTGGTAGGCCTTGTAGAACCCGTGCAGGACGAGGTGCGTGAGCGCCGCGCCGAAGAAGCCGAGGCCGGCCTGCATGATCATGAAGCCCATCTGGCCGACCGTCGAGCAGCCCAGTTGGCGCTTCACGTCGGACTGGACGGTCTTGAGGAGTTTCCCCAGCAGGGCGCTCGTCGCGCCGACGGCCAGCAACAGGAGCATGAACTGCGCGTCGGCGGTGACCACCGGAGCGAAGCGGACCAGCAGGACGCCGCCCGCGTTGACGAAGCCGGCGTGCATGAGCGCCGACGCCGGCGTTGGGGCGGTCATCGAGGAGAGCAGCCACGTGTGGAACGGCACCAGCGCGGACTGTATCATCGCCGCCAGCAGGAGCGCCCCCGCCGCGACCAGCCACGCCGTCTGTGGGACGGTGTCGGCGGCGGCGACGATACCGGAGACGGTCGTCGCCCCCGTCGACAGCCACAGCGTCACGAGCGCGACGGTCAGCAGGGCGCCGCTCGCGAGGAAGTAGCGGCGAGCGAGTGTGGCCGCGGCCTGTGCCTGTGGCCAGCCACGGACGTGGCCTATCAAGTCGGCCATCACGATCCCCATCGCCACCCACGCGGCGGCAAAGAGCGCGACGTGGTCGGCCGCGACCAGCACCATCACGGCCAGCGTGAACGCGAACACGCCGCCGAAGAAGCGGTCTATAGTCCGGCTCCCGGCCATGTAGCGGCGCGAGTAGCTGTGGACGATACCGCTGAAGAAGGTGACGACAACCCACATGACGGCGGTGAGTCCGTCTACGGCGGCCACGCCGGGGAGCGTCCACGCGCCGTCGACGACGAATCGGGCGACGAGAACGCCGAGGCTGGCGACACACAGCGCCCACACGACGCATGTGAACACTCGGGGCGCCAGCGACGTCGACTTCGTCCCCGTGTTCGGAAGCTGTCCGACCGCCGTCGTCTGCTGTTGTTCTGTCATCGTTTGTTCCGTGTCGACCGGTCACCGCCACCGCGGGAGTCTCGGGCCAGTGACGGTTACCGGTCGCATTCATCCACCTATACGAACAAACTGTTTGTTAAAGTCTTCTATTCTACCAGAACGTTCCAGATATTGCATATTATAGAACATTATGGTTATTGGCCGAGAGACGACGTCGGCTGGAGTCTGACAACGGTGGAGACGGGGAGGAAAGATGTCGGGGCGACGCCGAGATGCGGACGTAGCCGGCGAGTAGCGGCAGTCCGAGGCAACATCCGGCAGTGTCAGTTTCGAGGTGCTCGGGTGGGCCACCGACGCCGGGATGGCTCTCACGAGCGAGCGGGGCGGACCGAACGTGTGCCGAACAGTTCGGTCGAGTTAGTGCCGAGTTTCGACCAGTCCGTGAATTGCCGGCCGTGGTCGAGACGAAGCGGACGCCGCGGACTACTCCGTGAACTCGCCGAACGGCGTCGTCTCGTGGCTGCGGACGAGCACTTCGTCGGCGACGGTCAGCCCCATGTCGAGCAGTTTCTGTGCGACGGGCGTGATGTCGCTGTCCGTCTCGCCGACGACGGTGACGAGCAAGTTCTGTTCGCCCGTGACCAGTTCCTGTACGGAGATGACGCCGTCTATGTCGAGAATCTCGGGGATGAGATTGCCACGTTCGGGTATCGAGGCGGTACAGAACAGTAGCATCCGGAGGGGATACCCCGACTGCTGGTAGTCGACCTCGGCGCTGTATCCCTTGATGATTCCGTCGGATTCGAGGCGCTGGATTCGCTTACGAACCGTACTGTCGGACGTGCCGGTCCGGTCGGCGATGTCGCCCGACGACGTGTTTCGAGCGTCCTCCTGAAGCGCGTGGAGGATTTCTTGATCCACTTCGTCTATGTCGTCGCCCATACAGATTCGTCCCGCGTCGCAGACAAAGGTACTTCGGCTCTCGGCGTTCCCCGTGGCGGCGCAGGACGATTCGATATAGCGGTATCTGATTTACTACCGCGAGACGCTCGACGCGCCGAGTTTTTACGAGTCGGACGATTATGGGCAGCTAATGGTCCAGAACGTCGCCTCTGTGATGCCAGAGCTGGAGCCGGAGGACTTCCACTTGCTCTCCGGCGTCGAACAGGGGATGCGGTTCTCCGAGTACGTCAACCGCGAGAAACTCACGGAGTTCTCCCGCCTGTCCGCCGAGAACGTCGACTACCGGCTGGACCGCTGTGAGGACCGGGAGCTCGTAGAGCGCAAGACCATCCAGTACGAGGGGTTCAAACTCACCTTCGAGGGGTACGACGCGCTCGCGTTGCACACCTTCGTCGAGCGCGACACCATCGAGGGGTTCGGCGCGCCGCTGGGCGTCGGCAAGGAAAGCGACGTCTACGAAGTGCAGTCCTACAAGCCGATGGCCCTGAAGTACCACCGCGAGGGGTACACCAACTTCCGGGAAGTGATGCGGGAACGGGACTACACGTCCGACCGAGACCACGTCTCGTGGCTCTACACCGCCCGGAAGGCCGCCGAACGAGAGTACGAGGCGCTGGAGACGCTGTATCCAGATGTCTCGGTTCCCCAGCCCATCGATACGAACCGGCACGCCATCGTGATGGAGAAAGTCGACGGCGTCGAACTCTCCCGGACCGGCCTCGAACCCGAACAGGTCGTCCCCGTGCTAGAACTGATTCTAGACGAGATGCAGACGGCCTACGGGGAGGGATTCGTCCACGCGGACATGAGCGAGTACAACGTCTTCGTCACGACGCAAGGGGTCGTCGTCTTCGACTGGCCCCAGGCGGTGCCGACCGACCACGAGAACGCACGTGAACTGTTGACGCGTGACGTTGACAACATCGTGAGCTACTTCCAGCGGAAGTACCCCGCCCACGTCGGCGACGTGGACGTCGACAGCGTCGTCGAGGCGCTCACGTCGGCGACCTTCGGCGCGCTGGCCGACCACACCGACTGACTCCGATTTTCGCGTTCCGAGGGCCCTAAAGCGGTGAGCCGATGAACTGAGCGACGCCCTCCGGCCGCCGGATAAAGTGAATGCCGCTATATCAAATCAGGATGCGGAGTAGTTGAGACTGGCGCTCTCAATGCATACGCTCTGGGCGATACAGTATTATCCCAATCTAACATCATTTGTCAATATCGGGCGTTCTGCATGAACTGGAATGAATTTGTGCCTAACCTGTGGCCGATTTCGGCAATCGACTAAGTCAGTTCCCCGGCCAGTACGATCTGTATGTCATCGGGCATCTCTCGGAAAGCGTTTCTTCGCGCAACTGGAGTCGCACTTGCTGCGACTATCGCAGGGTGCAACAGCACAACAGACAACAGCGGACCGAACACCAATACACAGACCTCTCCTGAGACTTCTCCGCAATCCGAACAACAGAATGACGACTCTCCGACGTTCGGTAACTTCTACGTCGGCAACGCAGACACAAGCAGTAGTACGGTCATCGACGGACGTGCTGAAGTCGTATATACACGGCCCGATACGGCCACCGACAAGTCACCCGTCGTAATGGTGCCTGGCCTTGGGTTGTCACCGTACATTTACCGGACGACACCTGACGGTCGACGCGGCTGGGTGGAGTACTTTGCCGAAGCTGGCCACCCAGTGTATGTATTCAACCCGCCTCGAAACGTCGATTCAGGTGGCTTAGACACTGCTGCCCTCCAGAGCTCTGACTCTGCGTCACTCTCTCGGTGGTCTATCGATCGAGCATGGCCGACGTGGGGGTTCGGACCTGAAGTCGGTGACCCATACGAGGACGTTCGATACCCGGTTGAGTCGGTCGACCAACTCGTTGCGTCATTCCCCGCATACGTTAGCACTGGTGGCGGTAGACAAAGTGGGGGCCAGACGGGTGGACGTGGCGGCGACCAGAACTCCACACCTGCGGATTCCACTGAGACAGCAGCTGGAACCCAGACTGGGTCGACTACCGGAGGTGGCGGTGGGAGTCAGTTCGCATCACCCCAAGAGACTGCCGCTCTAGAGGCGCTTCTCAATCGTGTTGGTCCGGTAGTACTGCTCGTTCACTCAGCGGGCGGTAGTTCCGGATTCACGGTTGCACAAGCTGTGCCAGACCTCGTTGAACGGATCATCGCAGTTGAGCCGGTCGGTGCGCCGACTGACCCGCAAACTGTAGCGGAGATGGGTGGTGATGCACCGTTTATGGGTGTGTATGGCGATTATGTCGACGAGCGCGGACAGACTGGTCGCAAGGAAGCGACCCAGACAACTGCAGAACTCGCAGGAGAGACAAGTCCCGCATCGACGCTACTTAGCCTTCCGGATGAAGGGATATCCGGAAATACACATCTCATGATGCAAGACAACAATAACGGTGAAATCGCTGATCGAATTGTCTCTTGGATTAGTGACTAATTCGGGGGTATAGTATCGTTCGGACCGAGACAGAATGTATTTGCCCCGACCAAATGAATACTCGATAGATGCGGCAGTTGCTCTGGTGGCTCATTGGTGGGTCTCGTGGAGGCCGAAATCGACTTCGTATCCTCCGCGCACTCAACGACCAGCCACGAAACACCAATCAATTGTCGAATGACCTAGATTTGAACTACAAAACAGTGCAGCACCATCTCGAAGTCCTCGAGGAGAGCAATATCGTGACCACGGAGGGTGACAATTACGGGCAGATGTACTTCCTCTCAGACAGAATGATGAACAACCTCGACATTATGGAAGACGTGGCGGAACAGGCCGGAGTTGATGATGATTCGTAACTGGATCAAGAGTCCACTTGGAACGACAGTAGCGAGTGCGACCGCCGCGAGTGGTATCGCACTCTTAGTCGCACTATTCACATCAGTTCCGTCCCATGGCCCTCCGTCGAGGGCGCTGTCCTCCCAGGTTGAACTGCTCATTCGGATGGAGGTTTTCTTTACAACCCTGAACCTCGTGTTACTGGTGGCACTCGCAGTCATCTACGTGCAGCTTTATCGCGACCTTCCGAACAAGTACACAGCAAGCCTGCTTGTGCTAAGCCTCGCGCTGCTCCTATACGCGGGTACGTCAAATCCAGTAGTACACAACGTCTTCGGCTTCCGCCCTCGCCCAAATATCGGCGCCTTCGTGTTTCTCCCGGACTTCTTCATCGGACTTGCCATCCTAGTTCTCCTCTATCAGAGCCAGACCTGAGTTCGAATCAATTTTTCAGAGGTCTGAGGTGGCTTTCATAGACTGATTTCGTTCACCGATTAGACGGACTCTTTAGCCTCTCCAGCTATCTCCTGATGTGGGTGTGACGCGTGAGTCACGCCGGACTGTCTTCCGTCGAATTGCTCGCCAACCGACTATCAAGTGGCCAGTCTATACTTCAAACCCGCTGTATGACCGCGCTTCACTTGCCGGATTAGAGTCGGATATTCGCGCCGTCGCAGGAGCTTGGTTCGATCACGTCCACCACGAGTCAGTTGAGAAGTTCGTTTGCTCACTTCCGCTAGCGTATTTTCAGTTCAACGTACACGACCGCTACGTGGGACCAACTCGCTACGAGATTGACACACTATTTCGGTTATTCGTTCTGAAGGAACTCCACGGGTGGGAGCACGAGACCGCACTCTGCGAGTACCTCGAAAGCCATCTCGAACTCTGTGAATGTCTTGGGCTGGGTGCCGTTCCCGACCAATCGACACTCTGGCGCAGTTGGCACACGCGCTTCAACGATGAGCTTCGCGAGACGGTCCAGAAAGCGGCTCGAACGATTCTCATCAAAGCGCAGAACGCCGACGTCACCGTCCCCCGCGAACCAGAGCAGATCCTCCCGGCTCGTTGCGATGACGTGGACGAATCGGTTCCAGACGACCGAGCCATTCTGGACAACGCCGATAGAGTCACCGAGCACGTCAGCCGTGTCGTGTTCCCTGCGTTCTCGCTCAATCGTGGCGAGGGCTGTGAGGTCCACGAGCACGCTTTTTGGGACCTACAGACGTATCTCGGACTGCGCGAGCGGCTGGCTGCAAACGAGGGTGCTCGCAGTTTCGTCCACGAGTCAACGCGGGAGCGGACACCACTCGGACACGCCCACCGCGACCACATTCGTGATCTCTCTATCGAGCAGATTCGAGCGATGTACCGGCAGGCGATTCGACGACTCATTGATGAGGTCGCAGAGACGGAGAAGTTCTTCCGGGCAGGGATCGTCGCTATCGACATCACCGAGGCTGCTCCCTTCACCGGCGACCGGACCGGCCACGAGGACGAGATCATCGGGACGAAAGAACAGACCGACGAGTACGCCTATCAGTGGGCGACCGTCCAGCTGGTCGGGAACGCTGTCCCACTCGTCCTCGATGCCCGCCCGGTACGGAAAGGCGAGTCACGACTAGAAATCGTCGAGGACTTGCTGGATTCGGCTGAAGAGCTCGTTCACGTCGATAACGTACTGATGGACCGGGAGTTCGATAGCCAGCACGTCCTGGAGATGATTAGTCAGCGCGGGCACTCCTACGTCGTTCCGAAGCGGATGCAGACCAGCGAGAAAGCCCAGGCCAAGCGATTGCTCCAGCGCGATCAAGGCCGATATGAAACTGACCGGAAGCTCCACCTCGGCAAGAACGAGTGGCACGAGACGACGCTGATCTACCGACGGAAAGAGGACTCCGAGCACGACGATCACCGGCAGTATTCGGTGTTCATGACGAATCGGGGGAGCGGACACCTTACGGAGTACGGCTACAGGTGGGAGATCGAGAGTGGGTACAGGTCGATCAAACGGTTCATGGCGGCGACAACGTCGAAGAACTTTGGGCTGCGATTCTTCTACTCGCGTTTGCGTGTCTGCTGTACTCGATCTGGCGAGCTGTCGATCTCCTCGTCCAAGCCGAATTGACTGGCGAGTATGAGCACTCACCGGTGATTACAGCGGACAACACGCTGACGCTGCTGAAGAAGGAAACTGGAATCGGGTAGAGAGACACTCTGTCTGGGTTAGCGCGCCGTCTGAGTGGCTACACTATTGGATGTCTGAAAAATCTGCCCATATGGTTGAAGGTTTGACAAGAATGGCCGCTTGGAGAGTGATCTGGAGTAGTTTCCGCTGACCGAATCGGTCAAATTCGCGCATCACAGGCCCGCTAAACCCACTGTAGTCTCAACTTCCAAGGATGCGCCACAACAAAGAGGTCGAGCAGATGACCGGGAGACTGATTTATCGTGAGGGGAAGAACAGGCGCGGATTCTGAGCTGGAGATTTTAGGCGATTTCGAGGACCCACGGTCTCAGTAATTCGGTCAGCTGATGGACGTTAGCTTGGGTTTGAGACCATTTTTACGAGTGCCGTGCCATGACCGATATTCGATTGGTGGTCTTTTGAACAGGGCAAGCATCGTGTTGCCGTCGTCGCTGGATGTCATCAGCGGATACGCACGCAGGTCTGCCCAGTGTTCGAACTCCTCGACGATCTCGAATCCCAGCGCCTCGTTGTACCAGTCTGCCGCCTCATAGCGGTCGGGTACCGACAGTTCGACGTGATCGAGACTACCAACCAGGAATCCATCGTCAGTCATCGGTTCCCTCCGTGAGATCAACCACGAGTTTGCCACGAACGTGACCGTCTGCGTTCCTGTCTAGCGCATCCTGTACCTCGAATAGTGGATACGTGTCACCGACCCGGGGTGCAACGACTCCGGATTCGGCGTGGGCGGCGACCTGCCGGAGCGTCACTGGATCCGAATCGATAATGACGTCGAAAAAGCGGACGTCAACGTTGTACTCGTCGTGGTATCGTTCGACCGCCTTCTCCGAGGGCGGTTCCGGGAGCGTAACGACGACGCCCCCAGACTGGACGACCTCGACCGACCGTTCGAGGACAGCACCGCCAACAGCATCGAGAACGAGGTCAACGTCGTCCAGTACGTCTTCGAATCGTTCTTCTTGGTAGTTGATGAATTCGTCGACCCCAAGTTCGTGGAGGAACTCCTCGTTGTGGCCGGAGGCGGTTCCGATTACGTGAGCCCCCGTATTCGCCGCGAACTGGACGGCCATATGACCGACGCCACCAGCCGCTGCGTGGATGAGAACGTGCTGTCCGGAATCAAGGTTCCCTTCCTCATAGAGTGCGTGGAAGGCAGTCTGTCCTGCCATGGGGACGCCCGCAGCTTCGAGATGGGAGAGCGACTCAGGCTTGGCCGTGATTTCGTCACTTGTCATCGTGATGTACTCGGCGAACGCACCCCCGGAACCGGGAAGGCGTGCCATTCCGCAGACGACATCGCCAGGAGCAAACTCGGTTACGTTGTCCCCAACCGATTCGACAACGCCCGACACGTCCCAGCCGGGAGTCCACGGTACCTCGCTGTCGAGCAAGTGTGGGAGCAGCCCGCGGCATACGAGCCAGTCGATGGGATTGATTCCGGCCGCGTGTGTCCGAATGAGTAGTTCGTCCCGTTCTGGTTCGGGACGGGGGACATCGTCGTAGGCCAGTGCCTCGATACCATCGGTTTCTTGGAGGTGAATCGCTTTCATATGTTCTGGATCAGTGGTTGGTTGTACTGTCAGTTGCTACGGCAGTCCGTGGAATCTGCTCCGGATATTCCGCTACACCAGCGTACAATGCGAGTTCGCGACCGAGTCGGTGTGTCCGCTCGGAGATGCCCGAATCTTTGATTCGATTCTCGTCTACAATCGAGGATGAATCGGGAATTGCGACCTCGTTTGGTAGCACCCACGCGCGTAATGTCCGGCTGACTGTCCGGAGGTGAACGAGGGCTGACCCGGGAAACTCCCCAGCAGCGACCTCTAGGAGGCCGACAGTTGTTCCCTCGAACTCATCTCGACTGCAGTAATCGAGTGCGTTCTTCAATGCTCCCGAATAGGACCCGTGGTAATTTGGGGTGCCGAGTAGGACGCTATCGGCCTGGTCGACGGTCTCCCGTAGCTTCTTGGCGTCCGGCACGTCTGTATCCACAGCGTACAGACTCGGCAACTCGTAGTTCCGAAGGTCAACAAGTTCGGTCGTTGCACCGGCTTCTTCAGACGCTGCGAGCGCCTCCTTCAGCGCGATCCGTGTCCGACTACTGTCACGCAAACTTCCACAGATTGCGACCACCCCTGGTTCAATTCGGGTTGACATTACTCGTGCGCACGTTTAGACACTACAAAAAATCTCGCTAAATTGATATTTTGTAACGGTGCTTGCAAAAATTAGTTTTGGGAAGGAGAGCGGAATACCGGATTCACCTATCATACCTATTTCAAAAATGAAATTAAGAGAGGATTTTAGCACGTCTGGTAACAAGCATAAGATATGAACAGGCTGGAGGCGATGGAACTCGCCAAAGAATCGGAACACTGTCTCAGGCCAGCCAAGGCGTTTTCGTTGATTAGCAACGAGATTCGCGTAGAAATTCTCGAGGCCCTTTGGCACGCCGACGAGCAGCCAGTCGATTTTACGACGCTCTACGAGAAAGCAGAGGCGGACAACAGTGCTCAGTTTAATTACCATCTGGGTCAATTGACCGGCCACTTCGTTCGCAAAACGAACGACGGGTACGAACTCCGGACGGCCGGAGAGAGCGTTATTCGGGCAGCCGTCGAAGGTTCGTTCAATGCCCACCCTGATCTCGACCCGATCAAAACTGGCGACGACTGTACGCAATGTGGCGATCCGCTGGTTGCGACGTACAGCGACGAAAAGCTCGCCATTGGGTGCCCCGCGTGTGGCCGTACACACGGCCAGTACTCGTTTCCACCGGGTGGGTTAATCGGTCGTGATGAGGAGGAAACTCTTTCAGCATTCAACCAACGAGTCCGGCATCTCCACAGTCTCGCTAAGGAGGGCGTCTGTCCGGAGTGCAGTGGCCAGATGCAGACGGAAATTGTTCGGGGTGAGGACTGTTGTCTCGATGCTGACCTTCGTGTCGAGTACATATGCCACCAATGTCACCATAGCCTCTGCTCGACGATTGGTCTAGCCCTGATCAACCAGTCACCGGTCGTCTCATTCTACCGTGAGCACGGTATTGATCTCCGGACGACCCCCTACTGGCGACTGAACTGGTGTGTAAGTGACAAATGTACCACCATAGAGACGACTGATCCCTGGAGAATCGAGGTGTCGATCATCGAAAGCGACGACACACTCACCGTTACCCTCGATGAAAATCTCTCAGTCGTTACTACGAACCGTCGTGTTTAGTTAAGCGTGAGAAGTGAGGCGGACGGCTCTGTTGAGATCCTATTAGTTCGACACCCTTCCTACTGAAACAGCGCTAGGTAGAACTGCGCACTAACTGGGATACTACTCATCCGTACGGCCTTCATCAGGTCTTTTGTCAATAGGTGTAAAGCCAACTGTGAATGCCCTCCCTGTCTCGTCGTGATGCCCTCCGGACAATCGGTCTCGCCGGTGTAGCTAGCGTCGCCGGTTGCAGTTCGGTTGATCTCGGAAATGGGCCGAACGAACGCCCACCAGATTCACTAGAAACGTCCTGGTCGCCCTCGACGGATGCCTGGTGCTTCAAGTACGCTGATTTGCAGAACACAGCACGGAGTCCCCACGAGATTCAGACGCCACCGACCATCAAGTGGCAGGACCGCATTACTGATCCCCCCTCGGCCTCCCTGATCTCTGGCGAACTCGTCGCTGCGACCCCAGGCCAGGTGATTACTGCGGGTCGGTTCGACAGCGAACTTCATTTGCGTGCCTACAGTGCCATCGATGGCAAGCACCGATGGAACCGCCGTATCCAGCATCAGCCGGGGCGTCGAATACCGCGATTCGGCGGCCTCGTCGATGGCTCGCTCTACATGACTGACGGCGGCACTGATGTTATCGCCGTGAATGCAGCTGACGGCACGATTCGGTGGCGACGGAACCTCTACGACCGGGTCGCCGACGCCGTGCCCGAGAAGTTCTTGTCCCCGTCTAACTCTGCGGTGGACTTTTCACCCATCCCAGTAGCGACGCCGGAGACTGTGTATATTCAGAGTAGTTACGGGTTGCACGGGCTCGAACCCGGAGATGGAAGCGAACGGTGGCGGTTGTATCTGGGCGATCGAATTGACCAAGCGGCCCTCGAGGATCCCTACGGCCTGGCGGTGACTGCCCGACGGGTGTGGGCGAGTTATGGTGGACACGTTCAGGCGCTGTTCACGGTCCGGCTGTCTGACGGCAGCCTCGAAATTGAGCGGACGCGTCTGCCGCTCGAATTGCCGTCGCGTCCGGTGGTCACGGGTGACCGAGAAGCGGTCCTCACACACGATATTGTGTGGGGGACGAGCCCCCCAGAGACGTTGGCCGTCGGTGTGGCTGGCGAGGACGTGGAATGGCAGTTCCCCGGGCATGCGGGCGAGGGCGCGGCAGCCTACTCGCCGTTGGCGACTGACGGCGATCGCGTGTTCGTTGCTGCGAGCCATGAACAGCAGGAGCAGTTGGTCGTGTTCGCGTTGCAGGCGGCAACCGGGAAACTGGAGTGGCTCCATCGTGAGTCATTCGCGGACCGAAACGTGTCGGTCGGTGCTGGTGGTGAATTCAGGCTCTGCCAGCCTGCGGTTACCGGTGGAACGCTCGTCGTCGGATACGGGGCCAATCCTGAGCAGGGGACGGGCCATGGCGAGGTAGTTGCGCTCTCGCGTGCGGCGGGTCGCGTCCAGTGGCGTTCCACCCTCTCGATCGCTCCCCATGACCTCATGATGACGAGCGATCGGCTCTACGTCGGTGGCCAACAGGGGACTGTAGTTGCGCTGACAGACGGTGGCTCGGGCTGACGGCATGCCGGTACTCACCGGAAACGAGATATCGCGGATCCTTGGTTTACCAGATCGTCGCTCAATCGTGGTAGCAGCTGGGGGTTTCAACAGAGCCTCCTGAACCTCAAGGCCGGCTACTCGCCGGTCTCGAAGGTCGCGCTGGTCGTCGCTTCCCCGCCGGGCAGGATTCCCACCGGCCGACCGGACGTCCTCGCAGGCGATGTTGTACCCCTTCTCCGGCCGCTCGACGGATCGATTACGACGGAACTTTCCTATGGTGACATCGTCGAAATTGGCGTTCAATCGACGTCAGAGATCACTGGCCCAACAAACGGGTGGCGTAGCACACGATGCGATTTCGGCATCATTGCCAGCGCACGTCCCCGATATCGGAGCCGCGACCAGGAGGAGGAAACAAAAGCCATGCATGAAATTCTATCCTCCGAGGTTGTGTACAACACCACCGGTTCGGGTCGTGGTGCCTGCCTTCGTGTCACTTCGAGTCGGGCTGAGTAGGCTCTCGTCCGGTGAGTTCCGAACGCATCCATAGAATGAATCAGGAACGTTTCGTAGTGAGAGGTAACGCAACAGCCCGATCTATGTCAGAGCTATTTGCGACGAACAGCAGTCGTCAGTTCCATGAGCGACGTATCCGCTTTTCCTCCGCCGGCACGTCCCGCTGATCGGTCATAGCGACGCTCGACGACCGAGTTGGGCCGTGCCGAGAAGAACGCGCTGATCGATACTGCGCGACGCCGTCGTTGCGTACTTGCCGCTCACGAAGACCCTCGAGTAACACCTGTCGGACGTGTGCCCACCAACATCAATGATAGATATTGATAATTTTATATCTGTGGCATAATTGATTTTATTGATACAATAATGGCCATAAGATTATTATCTTATGGCCGAATGTTCGCAATTGCATCGTATGATGAAAACGTTCTTCCAAAATAATGGATGACGACTGCAGTTAGCCCCTCGACGAATCGAGCGTACAGAGCCCCCCAACAGGGTCATGGGGCCTGTACCACGGGTCGTTCCGAATCCCGGTTCGTCGAATCGCCTTGTGAACGTCCACTACTCATCATCAACAATCCCAATGTCTGATAAGAATTCACGCGACTCCGACTTCCTTCAGGTCGGACGGCGCACGCTATTGAAATCCACAGCCGCCCTTCTGGCGGGAGGTGCCTTCGCCTCGACCCCCGCATCGGCAGACCACTACGGTTCGAAGATCCACTACGAACCGCAGGTGAACGAAAACGACCTCATGGAGTTGTCTGTCGAGGGTCACGAAGTCCTCGACGACGGAGTGAAACTCGACCTCGGTACCCACGAAGGGTACATTCGGCTGTTCAGCGACACCATGGCGCGCGTTGCCGTCGTGGAACCGGGCGAAAAAGAATACGAATCTCGTGGTATCCAGAACGGGCTCAACGAGTGGGATGAGCCGAATTTCAGCGTCGATTCGAGTCCCGAGAAGATCGCCATCGAGACCGATACGATTACTGTCGAAATCAACACGGAACTCTTCGGTGTCCGGTTCCTCGACGAGGACGGGACGGTCATCAACGAGGATTACCTGGAGAAGGGGTCGTCAGGGTACGTCCAATCTCCCGAGAGAGGCGGTGAAGAGAGCGAATCAGCGCCACCGGAGTCGTGCTCCTACGGGCCTACAAACGACGAGAGCGATTCGGAGACTGACTCATCAGGGTACGGCTCGCCTACGAAGGAAGACGTCGGGATGACCGATCCGACGCCCAACGAGCCGTTACCGTACGTCTACAAGAAGGCTGACGAAGACGAAGCCTTCTATGGCTTCGGCGAACAGCCCGAACTCACTCTCGACCAACGCGGGAAGAAACTCGAGAACTGGAACACGGACCAGTACGCGTACATGTACCAGAATGACTACGTCTACACCTCGGTTCCGTTCTTCGTCGGCCTGAAGGATGCCGGTGCGTACGGGATCTTCTTCGACAATCCCCACCACACCGTGTTCCACACGCCCGAGGTGGCAAATCCCGAAGGCGTCGAAGAAACCTACGACACCGACGCGGGTGAGGACTACTACTACTTCGTCGGCGATGGTGGCCAGTTGACGTACTACTTCTCGTACGGCCCGGAAATCGACGACGTCCTCGAGAGCTATACGGACCTGACCGGGACGATCAACCTGCCACCGAAGTGGGCGATCGGGTTCCACCAGAGCAAGTGGGAGTACAGCCCCACGGAACTCGTCGAGGTACCCCACCAGTACCGCGAAGAAGAGATTCCGATAGACGCGATGCACTTCGACATCGGCTACATGAACAACTATCGCGTCTTCAGCATCAAAGACGAACACCGGAAGGCTCTCCAAACGCTGAACGAGAGGATGCCAGAACTCAAGACGGTCGCCGTCAACGACCCGGGTGTCGCGGTAGACGAGGAAATAGACGTCGACGGCGACGGGGACATCGAACCGTACGAACCCTACCTCGAAGGAACTGCCAACGATTACTGGACCAAGGATGCGAACGGTGATACGTTCAAAGCGAGGGTTTGGCCCGACGTCGCGGTGTGGCCCGACTTCTCGCGCTCGGAGGTCCGCAGTTGGTGGGCCGAACAACACGACGTGTTGTTCGATGCCGGCTTCGACGGGATCAAAAACGACATGGGTGAACCGGCGGTGTTCCAGGAAAACGCAAGCTACGACTGGACGATGCCGGTGGACAACGTCCACGGGACGGGTGACGACACGATGTTGCACGAGGAGTATCACAACATGTACGGGTTCGACTACGCCCGGGCATCTCGTGAGTCCTACGACATCTACAAGCCCGAGGAACGGCCCTTCCTGTTGAACCGGAACCTCTATGCCGGCGGTCAGCGGTACGCGGCAATCTGGACCGGCGACTGCCTGAGCAACTGGTCCCACCTTCGGTTGCAGATTCCGATGATGATGAACATGGGGCTCTCCGGGCTCGCGTTCTGTGGTCACGACGTCGGCGGATTCGTCGGACGGCCCTCTCCCGAGCTATTCAAGCGTTGGATAGAGATGGGGGCGTTCATTCCTTACTTCCGGAACCACACCGACACGCACAGGAAACAAGACCCCGACCTCCCGCGCAATCAGCACCCATGGACGTACGATGAGGAGGCCGTGGATATCACGAGGAAGTACACTGAACTCCGCTACAAACTGCTCCCGTACCTCTACAACGAATTCCAGGAGTCCTCCGAGAACGGGAAACCGATCTTCCAGCCACTGGTCTACCAGTTCCAGGACGACGACGAAGTCACCAACATCGCCGACCAGTTCCTCTTTGGCGACGACGTACTCGTCGCACCAGTCGTCGAAGAAGGTGCGACGGAACGCGACGTCTACCTGCCGGAGGGCGAGGTCTGGGTCGACTTCTGGACGCACGACGTCTACGACGGCGGGCAGTGGATGACCGTCGACGCTCCGGTCGACCACCTGCCGATGTACGTGCGCAAAGACTCGATCATCCCGATGCGCGAGGTACAGCAGTACACGGGCGAAAAGCCACTCACGACGCTTCAGTTGACCACCTACCTCGACGACGAAGCCTCGTACTCGTTCTACGAGGACGATGGCGCGACCAACGACTTCGAGGACGGCGAGTACAACGTGACGGACTTCACCATCACGGAGACGGAGGGTGGCGTAGTCACCTTCGACTCCGAGATGACGGTCCAGAACTACGACGACTCACAGCTCTCGTCGTACCTGTTGCGACTCGACCGCTCGGAAGCGCCGAGGAAAGTCCAGGCCGGCCCGACCAAGTACGAAGAGGTCGATGCCGATGCGGTCGAAGCGACGCCGAACTCGTTCGCCTACAGCGAGGACGAGGACGTGGTGCTCGCCCACATTCCCGCCGACGAAGAGCGCAAAGTGAAGCTCTTTTTCAACGGTCGCGGTGACGGCAACGGACAGTAACGGTCGAGAAGTCGAACAGCAGTAGGCGGCCCACCCTACTGCGCGTTTCGTTGCTGCGGTGCTTGTAGACCCGCGGACGTTCACGGCGCTCTCGGCCGTCCGCTCGGGAAACGTCTGGGGTATCTCCCTCGCGCCGGCTCTCGGTGGAGAGGCTGGAGAGAGCCAACGGCTAAGTTGGCGTGGACCGACAGTCGAGCCATGGCGCTCGAACTGCTCGGCGACTTCGACGCCGAGCCAGCGGCAGGAGAGGTCGTCGACGGCGAACTGGCGGTGACCGACGACGTACTCGTCAAGGCGTTCGCCCTCGGCCCGGACGGGCGTATCGAACCGCACGAACACGACGGCGCGACCAACGTCTTCCACGTCGTCGAGGGGACGGTGACGGTCCAACGAGACGACGAGTCCGAGACGGTGACCGCACCCGGTGTCGTCCTCAACGAACGGGGACAGGTCCACGGCGCGCACAACGAGAGCGACGAGCGAGCGGTGTTGACCGCGAGTCTCTGTCCGCTGCCCTGACCGGTTCAGACCTCGCCGTGGGTCAGGACCGACTGGCGCTCGGCGTACTTCGCCAACAGGTCGGCCTCGAAGTGAAGGGGGTCACCGACCGTCTTTTCCGACAGCGTCGTCACGTCGTAGGTCGTCGGGACGACGGCGACGGAGAACGTCTCCGTCGATAGCTCACAGACGGTCAGACTCGCACCGTCCAGTGCGACGGCCCCCTTCTCCACGAGGTACTGCTCGTACCCGTCGGGAATATCGACGGTGAACCGCCAGTCCTCGCCGAGGTCGGTGACGGCGACGACTTCGGTCGTCGCGTCCACGGTACCTTTCACCAAGTGCCCGTCGAACCGGTCGGCGGCGGCCATCGGCCGCTCTACGTTGACAGCAGTCCCGGAGTCGAGGGCGGCGAGATAGGTTCGGTCGACCGTCTCGGCGGACAGAAACGTCCGGAACCAGCCGTCGCCGACGGCTTCGACCGTGAGACAGACGCCGCTGATTCCGATGCTGTCCTCGGGTTCCAGTCCGTCAGTGTCGGTGGCTACCTCAATGCGACACCCGCTGTCGAGTCGGTCGATACGTCGAACGGTGCCCGTCGTCTCCACGACGCCAGTGTACATGACGCTCGGAACCACCGAGTGGGCACACAAATTCGTTACCTTTTCCATATTTGTTACGGCATGGGCGATACCCCGATCGCGTCTGTTATCGCACCGTCGGAAATCCGTCGAAACCGGCCGAGCGGACTATAGGCCGCCTCACACCGTCGATACGGTCGACAGAGAACCGCGCCCGACTGCGGGGCGTAAACGGCTGAGCGCGATATAGAATCTCGCTACCCGGCCGGTTGCTGGCCCATCTCCGCGGGGTTCTGCATCCCCTCTTTGACGCCGACGCGGACCAGCGCGAGGTTGACGGGGAACGCGGCGAGGAATCCCAGCGACAACGAGAACACCAGCGCGAGCCAGACGGCACGTCGGTGATATGGGCCTCGGAGGCGACGAGGAGGTCCGCGCCGATTGCGACGGCCTCCATGACAGTGATAGAGGGGGTCTCGCTGTACAGCGCGTCGCGCATGGCCGTCCAGAAGTCGACGTCGTCGCTTGGGACGGACGACTCTATGCCGTTGCGGTTGGGGTTCCAAAGGACGGCCGACAGCGCGGGTCGTCAATCGCGAGGGGAGACGTCCAGAGCGGGACGCAGCATCCGGCGTCGGACGGGTACGCAGTCCAAACCGCCCGTCTGTCGTCCGGCTACCGAGGAACGTTTCGACGGCCGGGTCAGCCCCCGGCCATCTCCCTGGCGTCTGCGTAGAGGTCGGCCACGACGTGGACGTACAGCGTGACGCCGACGACGAGCGCCCAGTAGGGGGCCGACGCCAGCCACAGGGCGGTGACGAGGGCACCGGCGATGAGGACGTGGCTGAGCAGTCGCTGGGACTTCGAGAGGTCGGCCTCCTCGAAGATGTCGTCCTGTCCGGTGACGACGACTCGGGGGTCTCGGAGGACTCGCCGCGTGCTCTCGGCTGACCCGGTGTTGAGATAGGCGACGAGGAAGTGGTCGAAGTCGATGCCGACGCCGAGGGCGACGGCGACGACGACGACCGCGACCGGATGGACGGGCGGCGTCGTGACGGCGACGAGGACGAGGCCAGCGAGGACGGAGAGAATCGCGTGGTCCCGGGAGTACATTCGTCGGTAGTTCACCCCCCAGCGTAATGAACGCTGGCCGTGGCAACCGGTAGACTGACACTACCGTCTCGCAATCGAGACGTATGGACGAACAGTTCCTCGAAGCGACGGTGAGCGTCCGCGGCGTCGTCTGTCGACCAGACGGCCGGGTTCTCACCCTCCGCCGGGCGAGCGACGGCGGGTGGGAACTGCCGGGCGGACGGATTCGGGACGGCGAGGCCGTGACGGACTGTCTCCGTCGCGAAGTCGAAGAGGAGACCGGGCTATCGGTCGCGGTCCACGGCCCGGTCCACACGGTCACCTGGCACAACGAGGCCGGCAACGGTCGACTCGCGGTGTACTACCACTGCACGACCGGGCGTGCGGACGTCGTACTGAGTCACGAACACACCGAGTTCGAGTGGCTCCCGGAGGCTGACGCCTGCGAACGACTGAGCGACCCGCAGACGACGGCGACGAGTCGAGCGCTCGCCCGGGGTGGGGCGACGCCCGCGGAGCGCGTCGACTAGCCGCCGGGTCGCCGGCCGAGCGCCGACCCGAACAAGCGCGCGACGACGCGGTCGCTCCCGAGGAGATAGAGGACCCGACCGACCAGCGAGTCGACGCGTTCCCACCGCACCGTCGGGACCGAACGCCCACCGAACGCCGTCTTGAACGAGAACGTGCCGTCCGCGAAGTCCGGCGTCGTCTCGCCGAAGTTGCAGGTCCCGTAACCGGCGTCGATACCCCACTGGATAGCCGCCCGGTACAGCACTTCGGAGGGAAACTGCCGGAAGTTCGCCGGGTCGTAGGCCGGAAACAACAAGTCGAGACAGTCCCGTTCGTCGTCGCGGACCGCGAGCAGTTCGCCGGCAGGGTCGCCCGCGGCGTCGGTCGCCCGGAACAGTTGCAGTCGGTCACCGAGGGCCGCCAGTAGCGCCCGCAAGAACTCCGGCGAGGCCCCGTCGCCGTCGAGACGGCGCACGTGCTCGGCGTGACGTGCCGCGAAGGCGTCGATACTGTCGGCCGTGACCGCCACGTCCGTCCCGGAGACGCCGGCCTCGTCGGCCTTCCGGAGGTTCCGCCGTTTCTTCTGGGAGAGGTCGGCGGCGACGGCATCCCACGGGCGGTCGGTGTCGAGGACGAACTGGCAGTCTCGCACCGACGGGAAGTAGCCCCGGTCGCGCAGTCGGGTGGCGTATCGGAGCGAGTCACCCCCAGCGGGTCTGAGGAGATGGCCGATAGTCCGGCCACCCGTCAGCGCGGCCATCTCGTCCGCGATGGCGTCGAAGACGGCGGCCTCGTCGGTAGCTATCATCGCCCCGTTGGACCCCGGTTTCGCCGGGCCGAGAAAGCGGAACGGCGTCCCCGGAATCGGGCGGACGAACGCCGGGTGGACGCCGACGAGCGTCCCGTTCTTGCGGACCTGCACGTGCCGAGCGGACGCGCCGGTCGCGTCCTCGTAGGCCTTCAGCCACTCGTAGCGCTCGAAGACGCTCCCAGTGCGGGACTGCTGGGCGACGATAGCGTTCCACTCCCCCTGTTTGACCTCGGTGATAGAGCGGTGGACCGAGGTCGTGAGGTCGGTCATCCGATATGCGTTCGCGCGGCCTCGCCCTAACTGTATGGTTCGGTCGGGGAGCGCCACGTCCCGCAGTAAGCCGCGCCTAGGGATGGGTTTATCTCCGCCACGGGCGAGAGGTAGTCCATGACCGAACTGGCCGTCGGGGTCGTCGGGGCTGGCTGGATGGCCACCGACTACCACGTGCCGGCATTCACCAGTCACCCCGACACGCGCGTCGTGGCCGTCGCCGAACGCGACGACGCCCGGCGGTCGGCCGTCGAGAGGGACCTCTCGGTACCGGGCTACGCGGACGCCGAAGCGATGCTCGCGGCCCACGGCCTCGACGTCGTCAGTATCTGCACGCCGCCGAGTACGCACGAAGGAATCTTTCTGGACGCCGTCGACGCGGGCTGTCACGTCCTCTGTGAGAAACCGCTGGCCCTGACTGCCGAGAGTGCCCGCCGGATGGCCGAGGCCGCCGACGCGGCCGGCGTCGTGACGCAGGTGGGCTACCTCCACCGGTACTACCGGAACTACGAGCGCGCGCTGGAGATGCTATCGAACCACCTGCTCGGCGACGTCGTCGAGGTGACCGTCGCCCACCACTCGGCGCCGCCACAGCAGGGGTGGTACTACGATCCCGACCTCGCGGGCGGCGGCGTCGCCCGCGACCTGTTCCCGCACTCGCTGGACGTGCTCTTCGAGACGTTCGGCGAGGACGCGACGGTGACGGCCGCCGACGTGCGACACCTGCGGGGGCACGCCGTCGAGGACACCGCCCGCGTCTCGCTCGAAATCGACGAGGTTCCCGTGGACCTCTCGGCGACGTGGACCCAGACCGACGGCGTGACGCGGGTCCTCGTCGTCGGAACGGAGGGGTGGCTGGAACTCGACGCCGAGACGTTACGGGGCGAGGTCCACGGCCGCCCAATCGAGTTCCAGCACGGCGACCTGCCACTGGTCGACGTCGGCGTGGCGACGCTGTTCCCGGCGGGCGACGAGGACGCCCACACCGCCCGCATCCACGACTTCGCCGACCACGCCGCCGCGGGCGACACCGAGACGGCCGCGCCCGCGTCACGGGGCGTCGCCGTCGCCGAGGTAATCGATGCGGTGTACGAGCGGACCGGGGCCGCGTGGAGGGCCGAGCAGTGACCGTCCTCGTCACGGGTGCGACGGGGTTCATCGGCCTGAACCTCCTGCACGCGATGGCCGACCGCGAGACGGTGGCGATGGTCCGACCGGGCGCGTCGACGGCGCGGCTTCCCGACGGCGTCGACACCGTCGAGGCCGACCTCTCGGACCCCGATTCGCTCGCGGCGGCGATGGACGGCGTCGACTCGGTCGTCCACCTCGCGGCCGCGGTGTACGCACAGTCGGAGATGCAACGGACGAACGCCGGAGGTACCCAGCGGTTGGTCGACGCGGCGGCCAACGCCCACGTGGAGACGTTCGTCTTCCTCAGCACCGTCGGGGCCCACCCCGAGGTGCCGGCGGATACGGACTCGCCGTACCAGCGCTCGAAGGTCGCCGTGGAGGACCTGCTGTTCGGGCAGACCCACCCCTTCGACGTGGCGGCGCTGTACCCCACCTACATCTGCGGCCCGCGGGACTACCGGCTGACCCGCTACGAACACGTCCGGCCCATCGCGGCCAACCGGGTGCTGGTGCCGCCGCTGTACACCTACGACGAGTACAACGTCGTCCACGTCGACGACGTGACCGCGAGCATCGCCCACTGTCTCGACGAGAGAGCGACCGGCCGGCACCTGATTACCGGCCCGAACCTCTCGAACCGGCAGGTGCTGGGGACCATCGCGCGACACGCGCCGGGGAACTGCCGCGTCGTCGGCGTCCCCTACGGCGTGACTCGCTGGGTCGTCAAGCCGACGCTGGACCTGCTCCACCGGGTCGGCGTCTCGCCGGTGCCCGGCGACGGGTTCCTCGAACGGGGCGACTTCGGCACGGTCCGTGAGGACCTGACCGAACAGGCACCGGTGCGCCAGCGCTCGTGGCAGTCGGCGCTGACCGAGACAATCGACTGGTACGAGTCAGTGGGCGTCCTCTAGCTGGTGAGCCGATAGACGACGCCCTCGCGCTTCGAGAGGGGGTTCTCGGCCAGTGCCGCTCTGGTCCCGAGGACGTAGCTGTCGTCGCCGTCCTGCCCGAACGACAGCACCTGTATATCGAGGCCACCTTCGACCTGCACCTCCCGCATCGGCCACCGACCGGAGTCCCGCGGCGTCGCGGCGACGATGCGGCCGGCGGCCTCAGTGAACGAACTCGTAAACGCACCGAAGACGTACTCGTCGCGGAGCGGATCGACGGTCCCGGTGTGGACATGGCCGCCGATGACCGCGAAGCCGACGGGATACCCCTCCTCGTCGAAGTGCGGGAACTCCAGCACCGGGTCGACGAGCGGTTCGCCGCGGTCGGACTCGACGACGCACTCACCGTCCTCGCTCGTCCCCAGTTGCGGGTCGTGACAGTGGAACCCCTCCTTCAGCGGCCACCCGTAGTTTCCGCCCTTCTCGACGACGTCGACCTCCTCGTAGGTCGCCTGCCCGACGTCGCCCAGAATGAGCTGGTCGCCGCTGAAGGCCATCTTCCACGGGTTCCGGAGGCCCCACGCGTACTGCTCGTCGCGGCCCTCCCGCCCGACCAGCGGGTTGTCCGCGGGGATGCCGTAGGGCAGGTCGCCGGTGCGTCCGTCGACGTCGAGGCGGAGGACAGCGCCCTTCAGGTTGTTCGTCAGGTCCTGCCCGTTGAACGGGTTCAGGCCGTCGCCCAGCGCCGCGTAGAGGTAGCCGTCGGGGCCGAACTCTATCGTCCCGGCCTGATGGATGGGCCGTTCCCACGGCAAATCCAACAGGATTCGCTCGGTGTCGGGGTCGCCACGGGTCCCGTCGGCCGTCGCCCGGAACTCCGAGAGCCGCTCCCGGTGGTCGAGTTCGTCGTCGGCCGCGGGCGTGCTGTACCGGACGTAGAACAGGCCGTTGTCGGCGAACTCGGGGTGGAACGCCAGTCCGAGCAGTCCGCGTTCATCGAAGGCCACCCAGTTCGGGAGGTCCTGTCCGAGTGCGACCAGTCGGTCCGAGAGGTCCAGAAACGGGTCCTCGCGGAGGCCGTCGGCGCCGTGGACGTACACCACGCCCGTCTGGTCGACGACGAACCGCCTGTCGGTGCCGTCGTCTGCCGTCACGAGGGCCGTCGGCGAGACGAGTCCGGTCGCCACCGCTTCGACGCCGATCGTCGGCCCCTGCTCGAAGAAGTTGCCGGTCGACCCGCCGCTGTCGCTCCCGTCGCCGCCATCGGCGGCGTCGCTACCGTCGCCGTCGCCACCGCTAGCGTCGCGCGCGCCGAACGAACACCCGGCGAGTGCACTGGCGGCCCCGACCGCACCGAGCGTCCGCAAGAAGACTCGTCGCGACGACCCCGCGACCCCCACATTCCGTCGATTCATGCACGGAGGACGGGCCGCACGCAGTTAACGGTTTGTCAGCGCCTACCGGACGCGGAGCAACCTATATCCCGGTCGGCGACCACCGGTAAGCTATGCTTAGCTGGACGGGAGACCCATGCAAGCGGTGATACTCGCGGCCGGCGAAGGCCAACGGCTCGGCCCGTTGACCGAGGGCCGGCCGAAACCGATGGTCCCAGTCGGGAACCAGCCCATTCTCGAATCCGTACTGGAGGCCGCAGTCGAAGCCGGCGCCGACGAGATCGTGCTCGTCGTGGGCCACGCACGCGAACGCATCCAGAGCCACTTCGGCGACGGCGACGAGTGGGGCGTCCCGATACGGTACGTCGTACAGAACCACCAGCTCGGCGCGGCCCACGCGCTGGCACAGACCGAGTCCGTCGTCGACGGGCCGTTCCTCGTCCTCCACGGCGACCAGTTGGTCGACGCCGACCTGCTGGCCGACCTGCTGGAGCGGTGGGAGCGGACCGAGCGGGCGACCATCGCCGCCGTGCAGTCCGACCGACCGACGGAGTACGGCGCGGTCGCGGTCGACGGCGAGTCGGTCGTGGCCGTCTCGAAGGACCCGACCGACGACCCACCGTTCCTCGTCAACGCCGGGGCGTACGTCTTCGATTCGAGCGTCTTCGACGTGGTCCGGGACATCGACCCGGCGGAGGGGCAGGACTACGGGATGGCGACCACGCTCCAGCGGTTGGCCGACGACGGGTCGCTGTCGGCGGTGCTCCACCGCGGCACGTGGCAGGACCTCACCTACCCGTGGGACCTGCTGACGACGAACGCCGCGTTGCTCCGCCGACGGGACGACGACGTCGACGGCGCCGCCGTCCACGACAGCGCCGCCGTCGCGGACGACGTGGCGCTGGACGAGGGCGTCACCGTGGGGCCGAACGCGACGCTCCTGCCGGGCACGGCCCTCGGTCGGAACGTCCGCGTGGGCGCGAACGCGACGCTCTCGAACTGCATCGTGATGGCGGGCGCTCGCATCGGTGACGGCGCCGTCCTCAACGATTGCATCGTGGGCGAGTCGGTGTCGGTCGGCCCGAACGCCACCGCCGAGGGCGGCCCGGCGCGGGTCGTCGTCGGCGAGACGGTCCACGACGACGTGGGTCTGGGCGCGGTGCTGGCCGACCGGACGACCCTGCGCGGCGGCGTCACCGTCGCACCGGGCACCGTCGTCGGCCGCGAGGTGCTGGCCGACTGCGGGACCGTCCTGCGGGGACGGATCGACAGCGGCGACACGATACGGAGGGGGTAATCATGTGTGGAATCATCGGCTACGTCGGCGCGGAACCGGCCCAGCCACGACTGGTGGCGGGGTTACAGAAACTGGAGTACCGCGGCTACGACTCCGCGGGCGTCGCACTGGTCGACGACGCGCTCTCGGTGACCAAACAGGTCGGCCTCGTGGCCGACCTCGACCTCCCCGAGGACGCCCTCCAGACCTGTGGCATCGGCCACACCCGCTGGAGCACGCACGGGAAACCGACGGACGCCAACGCCCACCCCCACACCGACTGTTCGGGTCGGGTCGCCGTCGTCCACAACGGCATCGTCGGCAACTACGACGACCTGCGGGCCGAGCTGCCCGAGCACACGTTCCGCAGCGAGACGGACACGGAGGTCGTCGCCCACCTCGTCGAGGACGAACTCGAACGTACCCCGGACCTGCGGGAGGCGGTCGCCGCCGTCGTCGACCGCATCGAGGGGAGCTACGCGCTGGGCGTCGTGGCGGCGGGGTACGACGGCATCGTCGCGGCCCGTCGGAACAGCCCTCTCGTCGTCGGCCACGGGGCGGACGGCAACTTCATCGCGAGCGACGTGACGCCACTGTTGGAACACACCCGCGAGGTGTCGTATCTGGAGGACGGCGACGTCGCCCACCTGACGCGGGACGGCATCTCGGTCTGGCACGACAGCGCCCCGGTCGACCGCGCGGTCCACACCATCCAGTGGGACGCCGAGGCCGCCGAGAAGGGCGGCTACGAACACTACATGCTCAAGGAGATTCACGAGCAACCACAGGCGCTGCGGCAGGCCGTCGCCGGTCGCATCGACCCCATCGAGGAGCGGGTCGACCTCGACCTCTCGCTGTCTCGGTCCTTCCTCGACGACCTCGACGAGATTCAACTCGTCGCTTGTGGCACCTCCTACCACGCCTGTCTGTACGGGAAGCAACTGCTGGAGACGCTGGCGGACGTGCGCGCGACCGTCGAGTACGCCAGCGAGTACACCGTCGGGAGCGGCCGGGACCCGAGTCGGACCCTCGTCGTCGGCGTCAGCCAGAGCGGTGAGACGGCCGACACCCTCCGCGCGTTGCGGATGGCGAAGCGGACCGGCATCCGGACGCTCGGCGTCACCAACACCGTCGGGAGCACCGTCGCCCGCGAGTGCGACGACGCCCTGTACATCCAGGCGGGGCCGGAAATCGGCGTCGCCGCGACCAAGACGTTCGCCTCGCAGGTGGTGAGCCTCGCCATGTTTGCGATAGACGTTGCCGACGTGCGCGGCGACCTCGACCCCGTGGCGGGCCGGGAACTGCTCTCGAACCTGCAGGACCTCCCGGGTGCCGTCCAGCAGGCCCTCGACCGCGACGAGGAGGTCCGCGAGGTGGCGGAGGCCTACGCGGGCGGCGAGGCGTTCTTCTTCATCGGTCGGCGGTTCGCCAACCCGGTCGCGTTGGAGGGCGCGCTCAAACTGAAGGAGATATCCTACGACCACGCCGAGGGGTTCCCCGCGGGCGAACTGAAACACGGGCCGCTGGCGCTGGTCACCGAGGCGACGCCCGTGTTGGCGGTCCTCACCGACGGCGCCCGGCCCGAGGAGACCCGGAACAACGTCAAGGAGGTCCAGTCCCGCGGCGCGCCGGTCATCGCCATCGCCTCCGAGTCTGGCCACGAAGGCGACTACGAGGTGGGATTCGGCGTGCCCGACCTCGGCCTGCTGGAACCGCTGGCCGCGAACGTCTACCTCCAGTTGTTCGCCTACTACGTCGCCGACAGCAAGGCCCGCCCCATCGACAGACCGCGTAATCTCGCGAAGAGCGTCACCGTCGAGTAAGCGAGCCTCTCGACTGTTTTGCCGCAATCGGAGTTTGCCTCGTGGTTTTCACCCCCACACCCATCCTGAAAGTTCGACAACAGTAGTAGTAAGGGATATATTTGCTGGTAACCATCTGATGGCAAGATGGTACCGGACCCACCGCCGACGGACGACGCCGACAGTCACGACCTCTCCAGACGCTCGCTGCTCAAGTTGACGGGGGGAGCGCTCGGCACCGCGTCCGTGGCTGGATGTCTGGGTCAGGATCCGGACGGAACGCGTCGTCTCGGATACGGTGGCGTCCCGTGGGTCGTCACTGGCGACGTTCAGTCGGCGGTGTTCGCACCGCGCGCCCTGTCGCTGTCGGGACCGAGCGACGGCCTCGTCGCCCACTGGACGCTCGACGGGACCGGGTCGACCGCGGCGGACGCCGTCGGCGGCAACGACGGCGCTATCCGCGGCGCGCCGACACAGGGCGTCGCGGGCGTCCACGACTCGACGGCCTACGACTTCCTGTCGGGGTCTGGCAACTACGTCGAGGTAGCCGACGCGGGCGCCCTCCGTCCCGCCGCACTCTCCTTCGGTGGGTGGTACCGGACGACCAGCGGCGAGAACAGCCAGACCGTGGTCCAGAAGGCCGACGCGCGCTTCGGCGACGAGGGCTACGCCGTCGACGTCCAGACCGACAACAGCGTCCGCGGCCACGTCGCCGTCGACAGCGGACAAGCCTCGGTGAACCCCTGGGGTGTCGCCACCCACGACGGCGAGTGGCACCACCTCTTGCTGACGTGGGACGGCGACGCCCTCGTCCTGTACTTCGACGGGACCGAGGTGGACCGAGACGCCTCCCAATCGGGCGCTGTCGTCCACAGCGACCGGTCGCTGTTCGTCGGCCGCGGCGACAACGGCTACACCTCCTACTACGGGATGGACGGGGCCGTCGACGACGTGCGGGTCTACGACCGCGCGCTGTCGGCGAGCGAGGTGACGGACCTCTACGAGGGGGTGTCAGAGACGACTGCGACGCCGACACCCACCGAGACGGCGACAGCGACACCAACCTCGACCCCGACGCCTACCGAGACGGAAACACCGACATCCACGCCGACGCCGACGGAAACGGCGACACCGACACCTACCGAGACACCCACCCCAACCCCGACGCCAACCCCGACGCCCACCGAGAGTACCGGCCCGGCGCCGGTCGCTCGCTGGCGGTTCGAGGAGACGAGCGGGACCGTCGCGGCCGACAGCGTCGGGTCCGCAGACGGGTTCCTCCGCGGGTCGCCGACGCTCGACACGACCGGCGTGTTCGGCACCTCCGGCGTCACGTTCGGGTCGAGTAGCGACGACTACGTCGAAGTCGCGGACGCCGCCTCGCTGACGCCGACTGCCGAACTCTCCTTCGGCGGGTGGTACCGGACGACCAGCGGCGCGAACAGTCAGACCGTGGTCCAGAAGGCCGACGCGCGCTTCGGCGACGAAGGCTACGCCGTCGACGTCCAGACTGACAACAGCGTCCGCGGCCACGTCGCCGTCGAGAGCGGGCAGGCCTCGGTCAACCCGTTCGGCGTCGCCACCCACGACGGCGAGTGGCACCACCTCCTGCTGACGTGGGACGGCGACGCCCTCGTGCTGTATCTCGACGGCGGAGAGGTCGACCGAGACGCGTCGCAGTCCGGTTCGGTCGTCCACAGCACCCGGTCGCTGTACGTCGGCCGCGGCGACAACGGCTACACCTCCTACTACGGGATGGTCGGCACCGTCGACGACGTGCGGGTCTACGACACCGCGTTGACCGCCAGCGCGGTCACGTCGCTGTACGAAGGGATGGCCCCGTCGCCCACGCCGACAGCGACGGCGACTGCCACCGAGACGGCGACTGCGACACTGACACCGATTCCAAACGACGAGTTCGGCGAGTCCGGCTACGGGAGCCACGGCTACGGCGGCATCGTCGACAACTGACCATGACCGACAACCACCAATACGAGACGCCGGCCGCCGGCACGCTTGACTGGGACGAACCGCTGAACCGCAACTTCGAACGCATCGACACGGACGTCGAGATACGCGACGTCGACGCCAACCGGTCGAACTACGTCGCGAAGGCCGGCGCGAAGTTCCTCGCGACGGACACCGGGGACGTCTACATCGGCGACGGCGGGTCGTGGAGCCAACTCGGGACCATCGGGGCCGACGGGACGGGCGACACCACGACGGTAGAGGGGGCGGGCGTCGAGTCGCTGCTCCTCGACGGCTTCGTCGTCGCTATCGGTCGGAGCCTCGCCGCCCCGCAGACCATCGACCCCGCGGGGACCGACACGCCGATTCAGGACGCACTGGATCTCGTCGCGGCCAACGGCGGCGGCGAGGTGCGTCTCCCGGCTGGCGTGGTCGAGGAGACGGGCCCCATCCGGCCCTACGCGGAGACGCAGATACTCGGTCTCGGCGTCGAGATATCGAAAGTCGCCATCACCGACCGGACCGCCGACGGCATCCTGTTCGACCGGGACGCAGGCGTGGACCGCGTCAAACTCGACGGGTTCGCGTTGAACGGTCCCGCCGGAACCCAACCGACCGGCGTCGCCATCCGCCACGCGAACAGGGACACGCAGGACCTGCAGGTCGGCCGCCTGCTGTTCTGGGGCTGGAACAACGCCGTCTACCGCGTCGACGAGGGCGTCGGGCCGTTCCAGTGTCGCCACGACCAACTCACCATCTACGAGTGTGACGCCGGCGACCAGGACGGCCTCTTCGAGTTCCGCTCGTGGTACGGCCCGGCCAACTGGTTCGGCACCATCGCCGCCTACCCCAGCGCCACCGTCAGCGGGCAGAACACGACGGTGTTCTTCTCCCGGGGCGGGACACAGACCGTCGACTACCTCACCATGGGCGGGTCGGCCGGCGTCGCCGTCCACCAGACGTGGGACAGCATGCTGGAGTTCGGCAACGTTCACTGGGAACCGACCACCAATCCGACAAGTCCGCCCGCTATCGTGCGACTGCTCGGCCACGGGACGGCCGTCGTCGACACGGTCAAACACGTCACCGGAACGGCTGGCTACGTGTACGAACTGGGGTACGACAGCTACAACGGCCGCGGGCCGGCCCGGAAGGTACTCGGGCCGTACATCGAACTGGGCGCAGCGGCCGACGTCACGTCGAACGTCGTCAACCTCTCGGCCGCGGGCGACCCCAGTGCGCCGTCGCTGTACCACGGCGCACCCGAGGACGTGAGCGTTACCCACAGCGACGGAAACACGGGCTGCCTTCGGGCGCTCGGCACCGCTGGAACCGGGTTCTAGCCGCTCTCGCCGTCGTGTGTGATTAAGTAGTCCCGCGGTGGAGTGGTAGGCACCGATTATGGCTAGCGACTCCTCCCGGCCCCGGTTGCTCGCACACGCGCGTTCCCGGGTCGACCCTGTCCTCCACAGTGCTCGTCGTTTCCTCGCGCAGTCGACGCTCCTCGAACGGGCCGCGTGGCACACCGGTGAACGCCTACACGTGCGACCGCCGACCGGTCGACGAGTGCCGGACCCGGTCGACGTCGCCGGGCGATACGATGGTCCGGCGGTGCCGACCTACCCCACCGAGGCCGACCGCGCCCCGTCGCTGTTCCAGCCAGCGGGCGACGTCAACCCGGTGCTGACCGGCGCGGACGTCACCGACTTCGGCCGGACCGACTGCGTGGCCGACCCGTTTCTGTTCGTCACCGAGACCGGCGAGTGGCACATGTTCTTCGAGGTGTACACCCACAACCGGGAGCCGTCGGCGGCTATCGCCCACGCAGAGAGCGCGGACGGGTACGAGTGGACTTACGACCGCGTCGTCCTCGAAACCGACGAGCACCTCTCGTATCCCTACGTCTTCCGCTGGGACGGCGACCACTACATGATTCCCGACCGCTGGGCCAAAGAGCACGGTCCCGCCGGGGTGACGCTCTATCGCGCCGACTCGTTCCCCCACGAGTGGAGTCCCGTCGCCGACCTCGTCCAGCCGGCGACGCCGCTGCACGACTTCAGCGTCTTCCGCTGGGAGGGCCGCTGGTGGGGCTTGCTGGGCGACGGCGTCGACCTCTACGCCTACTACAGCGACGCGCTCGAAGCGCCCGACTGGACCCCGCACGACCGGAATCCCGTCGTCGAAGGGCGGGCACGCGCGGCGCGGCCCGGCGGCCGTCCGCTCGTGTTCGAGGACCGAGTCCTCGCGTTCTATCAGGACTGCGCCGACCGCTACGGCGAAGCCGTACGCCTGTACGAGATTACCGACCTCACCCCGACGAGCTACGACGACGAGGAACGCGACGACTCGCCCGCCGTGGAGGGGACCGGCAGACTCGGGTGGAACTCCGGAGCGATGCATCAGGTCGACCCGTGGTTCGACGGCGAGGGCTGGCACTGCGCGGTCGACGGCAACCTCGGACTCGGCTATCAGGTACTCGGCGAACACCACTGGGCCATCGGTATCTACCGGGCCTGAGCCCGCTACGGCAGGTCTTGGGGCTCCGGGTCGGGCGCTGTCAGCCCTTCGAGGAAGCCGACGCCGTAGAGGCAGTACTGCGCGGCGAGCATCGCCGGGACAAGCAACGCCAGCGGACTCCGCCGGTCGCGGTACACCTGCGCCGTGGCGTAGCCGCTCACGACGAGAAACGCGAGGAGCAAGAGCGGGACGTAGCGGGCCTTCCGGGCGCGGAGGTCGGCCAGTGCAGCGAGCGTCCCGCCGCCGAGCGCCAGCGACGGCAGGGCGGAGTACCACCGGATGACTTTCCGGTGGCGGCGCTGGATACGGGCCATCGCGTACCCGTACGAACGGTTCTTCGTACAGAAGTCGCCGAAGGTCGGCGAGAGATGGTGCGAGACGGCGATAGTCGGGTCGAAGACGAACCGGTAACCGGCCTCGCTCAGGCGGAAGTGGAACTCCGCGTCCTCGCCCACGTTGACCGCGTCGTCGTAGCGGAACTCCTCGAACACGTCGGCGTCGTACAGGACGTTACAGGCCGCGACCGACCGCACCAGTCGAACCTCGTCGATGGCGTGGGACTGTGGGGACCCGCCGGACCCGAAGACGGTGCCCTGCAGACTCCCGACCAGTTTCGCGAACGCCGGATCGCCCGGGAACGGGCGGTTCGGCCCGCCGACGCCGACGACCGACTCGTCGGCGGCGTGGGCCTCGATTCGCTCGACGAGATCGCCGAGCCACGTCGCCGGCACGGCGCAGTCGGAGTCGGTAAAAGCGACGTAGTCGCCGTTAGCCGCGTCGGCGCCGCGGTTGCGGCACTCACCGATGGTCGCGCCCTCGGCGACGAGGAACGAGACGCCGTGGTCGGCGGCGATGCGGGCGGTCCCGTCCGTCGACCCGCCGTCGACGACGAACACGTCGTACCGGTCGTCCGGATACGTCTGCTCGGTGAGCGAGGCGAGCGTCTCGCCTACCGTCCTCTCGGAGTTGTACGTCACGACGACGACGGACACCACCGGCCGTCCACCGTCCACACCCTTCGCTGACACGGGTAAGGAGTGGATACCTCGGAGGATAACCCTATCGGTGCGGGGGGTCGGACCGACGAAGTCGACGTGGTTCCGGTGTCTCGCCCCGGAAAGCATAACACCTCACTCGGCGATACAGTAGGACGTACGTACCGCCTCCCAGCCACACGGAGTGGTGTGGGAGACGTCCAACAGTTCCCTCATGTCTGACGAACCGATATCTCGAAGCGACCCCGACGCGACCTACCGCGTCCTCGGCTGTGCGACCGAGCACCCGAACCACGTCTTTCAGGTCCGGACGCCGTTCAACCACCGCTCGTTCGACGCGCTGAACGCCACCGGCGTCGATCTAGACGTGGTGTCCCCGACGCCCGTCGCCCCGCCCGTCGGCCCGTACTCGGAGTACCGCCACGTCCCGAAGACCGAGCAGTGGGGGTCCTATCGGGTCCACTACCCGCGCTACCTGTACATGCTCCCGAAGCGCTACTTCTACCACGTCTCGGGTAACTCCGTCCAAAAGCGCGTCACGAAGTACGTCGAGCGCACCTTCGAGACGCCCCACGACGTGGTGCAGGCCTGCGGGTTCTACCTCGACGGCTACGCCACGCTGGAGTACTGCAAGCGCCACGACATCCCGCTCGTGGCCCTCTCGCACGCCGGTGACCTGAAGAACTTCGACCGGTTCAACGACGCCGTCCAGTCGCACATCCGCGAGACCATCGACTACTGCTCGGCGGTCCTCACGGTCAGCGACGAACTCAGCGCCGTCGCCCGTCGCTTCGCGCCCGCGAGCAAGGTCACGACGCTCCCCATCGGCGAGGACCCGGAGAACTATCCGACCGAGCGTCGGGACGCCATCCGCCGGGAGCTAGGCGTCGCCCCGGAGACGAAACTGCTCCTGTTCGTCGGCCGCTTCGAGAAGGAGAAGGGCGTCCGTGACCTCGTCGCCGCGCTGGAATCGCTGGACCGCGACGACGTGGCCGTCGCCGCCGTGGGCCACGGCGGGGCGCTCCGCTGGTGGTTCCTCGACCGACTGGGCGAACTACGCCACCCGGCCCACGCCTACTGGCAACTCGACCCCATCGCGGTCCGGCGTCTCCACGTCGCCGCGGACCTGCTGGTCCACCCGAGTCACTTCGAGGCCCGCCCGACGGTCATCTACGAGGCGATGGCCGCCGAGACGCCCGTGCTGGCGTCGAACGTCGGCGGCATCCCGGAGATGGTCGTCGACGGCGAGACGGGCGTCCTCGTCCCGCCACACGACCCGGCGGCGCTGGCCGAGACGCTGGACTACCTGCTCGACGACCCCGAGCGACTGCGCGAGATGGGCCGAGCGGGTCTCCAGCGACTCCTCGACCAGCAGTGGACGTGGCAGCGCCACGCCGAGCGCCTGAACGAGGTTCATCGGGAGGTCGTGCGTGCGTAGCCCCCGCGTCAGCGTCGTGATTCCGGCCTACGAGCGGGGGCACCTCGTCGGCCGCGCGATAGACAGCGCGCTGGTACAGACCGTCGAGGACCTCGAAGTGGTCGTCGTCGACGACGGGTCGACAGACGACACGCGAGCAGTGGTCGAGGGGTACGACGACCGCGTCCGCTATCTGGCCCACGAGACGAACCGCGGGGTCAGCGCCGCCCGCAACACCGGCGTCGAGGCCGCTCGCGGCCAGTACGTCGCCTTTCTCGACTCGGACGACGAGTGGCTCCCCCGGAAACTGGAGCGGCAACTCGCCGCCGTCGAGTCACGCGGCGAGGGGTGGGTCGGCGCCTACTGTGACCTTCGGACGGCCGGCCTCTCCCCGCTGGGCCGCCTCGCCGCCGTCGTCTCCGACCGCCTCTTTCGCTCGTCGGCCCCGAGAGAGGGCGGTCGGGAACTGGCGACGTCGCTGCTCGCCATGCAGGTGTTCATGGGGCCGGGATCGACGCTCGTGGTCGAGCGGGCGGTTCTCGAAGCGGCGGGCGGGTTCGACGAGAGCCTGTCTATTTACGAAGACTGGGACCTCGTCCTGCGGGTTCTCGCGGCCGGGAACCTCGCGTACGTGGACGAACCGCTCGCGGTGACACATTTCACCGGGGACGCGCCCGCCGAGACGTACGCCGAGAACGACCGGCGCTATCTCGCCCGGAACGCCGACCTCGTGGCGGAACTGGAGCGTGAGGGCGTCCCGGTCCGGCGGGTCCACCGAATGGGAATCGTCGGACACTTCCTCGCCGCGGGGCGGTTCGGTGAGGCCGCGTCGTACCTCGACGCGTGTGCGTTCACCCGACCGAAGGACCTCGCTCGACTGGCGTTCTGGTCGGTACTCGGCCTCCGGTCGCTGGTGACGGGTGGTGACGGATGACCGTCCAGCCCGGTAACGACGGCGACCCCTACCGGGTGCTGGCCTGCTCTATCCACCACCAGAGCCACGCGCTCCCGGTCCGGTCGCCGTTCAACCACCGCTCGTTCGACGCGCTGAACCGGACCGCCGCCGAGTTGGACGTGGTGGTGCCGACGCCCTTCGCCCCACCGGTCGGTCCGTACTCGGAGTACTCGCGGGTCCCCCGGACGGAGCGCTGGGGCACCTACGTGGCACACTACCCCCGGTTCCTCTACGCGGTGCCGAAGCAGTACTGCTACCACGTCTCCGGCGACTCGCTCCAGAAGCGCGTCACGAGGTACGTCGAACGCACCTTCGAGACGCCCCACGACGTGGTCCACACCTCGGACATCTACCTCGACGGCTACGGGATGTTGCGGTACTGCCGTCGGCACGACCTGCCGCTGGTGGTCAACAGTCACGCCGTCGACCTCCACAACTACGAGTCGTTCAACGAGCAGGCACAGGCCCGCATCCGCGAGACGCTGGCGTACGCCGCCCGAATCGTCGTCGTCAGCGACGAGCTCGCGACCCGCGCCGCCCGGTTCGTCCCCGAGTCGAAAATCCGGACCGTCCCCATCGGCGAGGACCCGTCGCGGTTCCCGACCGACCGACGCGAGCAGATTCGCGACGAACTGGGCATCGGCCCGGAGACGACGGTGCTGCTTTCGGTCGGTGCCTACGCCGAGGAGAAGGGATTGAAAGAACTCGTCGCGGCCGTCGACGCCTTAGACCGGGCGGACGTGATGCTCGTGACCGTCGGCCACGAGGGCGACCTCCGGTGGTGGCTGTTGGACCGCCTCGGCAAACTCCGCCACCCCGCCCGGTCGTTCTGGCAACTCGACCCCGTGGCGCTCCGTCGCTGGCAGATAGCCGCCGACGTGCTGGTCCATCCCAGTTGGCGAGAGGGGCGGCCGACGGTCATCTACGAGGCGATGGCCGCGAAGACGCCGGTCGTCGCCTCGTCGGTCGGTGGTATCCCGGAGATGGTCGTCGACGGCGAGACGGGCGTGCTGGTCCCACCACACGACCCCGAGACACTCGCCGAGACGCTGGACCACCTCCTCGATGACCCCGAGCGGTTGCGCGAGATGGGCGCCGCCGGCCACCGGCGACTGCTCGACCAGCAGTGGACGTGGCGCCACCACGCCGAGCGCCTGAACGAGATTCACCGGACGGTGATGGCCGAATGGTGACCGACGATGCGGACGGGCCCGTCTCGGTCGTCGTCCCGTACAGTCAGAGATACACGCCCGCTGAGATGCTCGAAGAGGCGAAGGCGACCGTCGCCGCACAGTCCGTGCCGACGGAACTGATCGTCGTCGACGACGTCGACACGGGGCCGGCCGACGCGCGCAACGCCGGCCTCGCCCGCGCACAGCACCGGTACGTCGCCTTCCTCGACGCCGACGACCTCTGGGAGCCGGACAAACTCGAACGCCAACTGGAACGGATGGCCGAGACGGGCGCGGGCCTCTGTCTGGCGGGCGATCCGATGTCGAGAGACGAGTTCGTCTACGAGGCGTTCGTCGGCGACTTAGACGAGGTCACGTCGGCCATCCTCGTCGACACCGACCGGGTCGGCGTCCGGTTCGAGTCCGAGTTGCGCCGCGGCGAGGACACGCTCTACGTCCTCGAAGCCGCGACGGAGGCGGGCGTCTGCCTCTGCCCGGACCTGTTCACCCGTCGGCACCACGACCAGAGTATGATGGCGTCGGGGATGCCCGTCGACGAGTACCTCGAACAGGCCAAACGCTTCGGCTATCTGGTCGACCAGCGAGTGCCCGCCGCCCACCCGTACACCGACATCTACTACGTCCAGTTGTTCACGACCGTCGGACGGGCGTACCACCGAGAGGGGGAGTTCGACCGCGCCGTCGCGTACTTCGCGCGAGCGCTCCGCATCGCCCCACACCCGTCGACAGCCCTCGCGCTGGGACGGGCGTTGCTCGCACGGGTGATGCCATGATGCTGGCCGAACGCACCGCACGCGCAGTCCCCCGTCGAACCGCCCGACCATGACCGGGGACCGTGGCCGAGACACAGCGTCGGTCGGGCGACCGACGATGCCCCGGCGATTGAACTTCGCGAAGGCGGGCGGGCTTTTGCTGGCGCTGGAAATCGTCGGCGTCGTCGTCGGGTTCGGCTCGACTGTGTACTTCGCGGGTGCGCTCGGCGCGGCGGCGCTGGGCGTGTTCTTCCTGTTCGAGGCCGTGTTGAGTACGCTCGGGACGTTCGCCGACTTCGGCATCAACGGGGCCGTCGAGAAACGCATCAGTGAGGGGACCGATCCGGACGCGATTCTCGCGGCGGCGCTCCTCCTCAAAGGAACGCTGTTGCTCGGGCTGGCGGCGCTCGTCGTCCCGTTCCGGGGCGTGGTGAACGACTACGTCGGGGCGTCCGTCGTCGTCCCGTTGCTGGTCGCCGCCGTGCTGTACCAGTCGTCGATGCTCACGCTCCACGTCCTCCGCGCGGAGATGCGGGCCGACGAGACGGCCGTCCTCCAGTTTCTCCGCCTCGCCACCTACGTCGTCGTCGCCGTCGTCCTCGTCCAGTTCGGCGCGGGTGCGATGGCGCTCGTCTACGGCCTCGTCGCGGGCTACGTCGTGTTGCTGGCTGCCGGCGTCGTCCGGATGGAGACTGGGCTGGCCCGACCCTCGACCCGGCACCTGCGGACGCTCGTCGACTACGCGAAGTTCAACGGCGTCTGGGGGTTGGGCGGGCACGTCTACAACAGCATGGACGTCCTCGTCGTCGGCCTGTTCCTCTCGGGAGCGCACGTCGCCAGTTACGAACTCGCGTGGCGAGTGACGGTCATGACTGGCATCGTCGGCGTCGTCGTCTCGAACACCGTCTTCGCACAGATGAGCGCGTGGGACGCCACCGGAGAGCGCGACCGCATCGCGCCGACGGTGCGGGACGGACTGGCGGCGTCGCTCGTCCTCGTGATTCCCGCCTTCGTCGGCGTCGCGCTGCTCTCCGAGCAGATACTCGGCCTCGTCTTCGGGCCGGAGTTCCTCCTCGCCACCGCGGCGTTCGTCGTGTTGATGGGCGAGAAGTTGGTCACCGCCGTCAACAACGTCTTCGACGCGACGATCCGGGCGCTCGACCGACCCGACGTCGGGGCCTACGCGACGGTGGCGTCGCTGACGTTGAACGTGGTCCTGAACGTCGTGCTGGTGCCCCGGTTCGGCCTCGTCGGCGCCGCGGCCGCCACCGGGACCGCGATGACGGTCAACACGCTCGTCCTCGGCGGGTACCTCCGGCGAGTCATCCCGCTGTCGTTCCCGACGGGCGTGGTCGTGTGGTGTGTCGGCGCGGCCGCGGTGATGGGCGGCGTGTTGGTCGTCGCTGGCACCGTCGCGCCCGCGACGCTCCCCGGCCTCGTCGCGCAGATACTGCTGGGCGGGGTCGTCTACAGCGCCGTCGTCCTCGCCTCGCCGTCGCTCCGGGCGAAATTGCTGGCGAACGTCCGGCAGTTCGGCGAGTGAGCCGTCGACCGGAAGTGCTACTGTCCGGTGGCGTTCGTCGCCGCCGTCCCGTTCTCGCCGTAGAGACCGCGGAAACCGTCCGGACTGTGGTAGACTCGGACAGCGTCGGTGGCGTACACGACGTTCGACCGCGCCTCGGTGGCGGCGAACCGCTCCTCGGAGAGGGTGAAGACGTTCTGCTCGCTACTCCGGAGGCTCAGGCCCAGTGCGACGAGGTGGTCCGTCCAGCGCTCGCGCACCACGACGAAGTCGGCGCCGGTGCGTAGTCCGCTCGGCCGTGCGCGGAGGACCCGCGTGGCGTTGTAGTCCGCCGTCTCGAAGGCGCGGTTGGTCACGCGGTCAGTGGCCACGTCGTCGGACGCGTACGTCTCGACGAACGCGGCGGTAGTCCCGATAGCCCGGAACTCCGCGTCGGTCATCGACACCTGCTCGCGGCGCTCGTCGGTGTAGACGCCCTCCACGTCGTCGGCGGCGAGGACGGTGAACGCCGTCGCGCCGCCGAGCGAGGCGACCACCAGCAACGCGACGGCGACGTATCGCCCGTCGGCGGAGAGCGCCCGTCGGAGGCCGACGGCGAGGGGGAACACTGCGACGAGCGTGACGACGAACTTCAGCCGCTCTATCTGGGGAATCGGAATCGGGAACGGGAGGAGCAGAGCGGAGAGGCCGAGGCCCGTGACGGCCAGCGTGAAGCCGCGCCGGTACCGTCCGAGGTGGTCGAGCAGTTCGTACGCCGCGAGCAACAGGAGCGACCCGAGGCCGGCGGCGTAGACGCCCGTCGGTGTCGACAACCACTGGACCGCCCGACCGACGCTGTCGCCCGGCAGCGTGACACCGTAGGTGTACAGTCGTGCGGGGGGGACCGTCGCCACGTCGAACAGCACGCCCAGCGACAGTTCGACGATGCCGACGACGATGAGGCTGGGCGAGTACGACCAGTACGCGAGGAGGAGCGCTCCGCCGACGACGCCGGGGAACAGCCACCGGTATCGGAGCGTCGGCCAGCGGCCACCCGAGACAGTCGGGAGGAGGGACGGCCGCGCGAGTACGACCGGGACGGCCGCCGCCGCGACGCCGGCGAACAGGAGATACGTCAAATGGTGGGTGACGACCATCGTCCCGACGAGGAGGAGAGCGAACACGGAGAGGCGGCGGTAGGTCCGTTCGTCGCTGGCGTCGAGCAGTCGACTGTTGACGTAGATGCCGACGAGCAGGAGGACCGACGCCAGCGCCTGCGGGTAGAAGTACAGCGCGTGGTAGCTGAAAAACTCCAGGAGGAGGACCGACAGGGCAGTCGTCAAGCCCAGTCGGGTCGACCCGAACACCGACGCCCCGAGGAGGTACGCCAGCGGGACGACCAGCGTGAACAGCAGGATGCCGGTCAGGACCAGCGCGTCGTAGGCGCCGAGGCGGGTGAGGTGCGTGACGGTGCCGACGAAGAAGTGAAAGACGGGGTAGAGGTCGTAGCCGTGGGCGATGGCCGTCGTGTAGCGGGCCTCGACGAGCGTCTCGACGGCGGCGACGTGGGCGAACGTGTCGGTGCCGCCGAAGTAGAACCCGGTCGTGAGATACTTCCCGAGTCGGCCCGCGAGAAAGAGCGCCGATAGCTGTGTCAGCACCGCGGGAACCGAGGGGTCGGCGCGTATCTGCAGGGCGGCCAGTGCGATACCCAGCGGGAGGACGACGGCGAACGGGAGCAGGCGAGACCCGAGCAGCGACGTGGCGACGACGGCTCCGCCGGCGAGCGCGAGGACGACTTTCGTCACCACGCTGGCCGGGACGCGACCGTCTGCGTCGGGGAACTCGCCGCGAGAGGCGACGAAGAGTACCAGCGCGACGACGGCACCGACGAGCGTGAACCCCGCCCGGAGGAGCGTCGGCCGTGCCAAGAGGCCGAGGAGGGAAACCGCCGACAGTCCGACGGCCGTCAGTAGGCAGACGGCGATCGGGACGTACTCGGCGCGGCGGCGGTGCGGTGCGGAGACCATCGAGGAGATATCGTTGCCCCCTGTTTCGCTGGCGGCGGCAAAAGTGTTGCAGTCGCCGACTAAGCTTAACCTACTGGCGAGCGTCCGGGGCGTATGGACAGACGGACGCTACTGCGGTTGGGTGGGGCGGGACTGGTCGGCACGCTGGCCGGCTGTGGCGGGTCGGGCGACGACGGGCCGAGCGAGACGCGCGTCGCGATGACCGACGACCTCGTGTTCGACCCGAAGGAGGTGACGGTCGCTGCCGGCGACACGGTGGTCTGGGAGACGACGGGGTCGGTGGCCCACAGCGCTACCGCCTACGAGGCCGACCTCCCCGACGGCGCCGCGTACTTCGCCTCCGGCGACTTCGAGAGCGAGTCGGCCGCCCGGCAGGCCTACCCCGACGGCAGCGTGGGGTCGGGCGAGACGTACCGCCACACGTTCGAGGTGGCCGGCGAGTACCCCTACTTCTGTATCCCCCACGAGTCCGGGATGCGCGGCACCGTCGTCGTGGAGTGAGTTACGCCGCGCCGAGCGTGCGGACCACGGAGAAGAGGGCGAGTCCCGCACCGAGAGCGACGAGGGCCTGCCCTGTCCAACGGGGCGGCCACAGCGAGTCGGGATTCGCAGTCGACCGCCGGTGGCGGCAGACGACGGCCGCGCCGATACAGAGCGCGACCACGCCGTGGACGGCATACAGCCCCAGCCCGATGGTCAGGGAGAGGACGTAAGCCCCGACGTACGCGGCCGGCGTAAAGAGGAGTTGGGGCCACGGCGAGACGTCGTCGCCGTCGAACAGGCGGAGAAAGACCGTCGGAAAGTACCACGAAGCCGTCCCGGTGAAGAGGAAGAACCCGGCGAGAGCGACGCCGATTACGGCGTCGGTCACGGCCTCGGGAGGCATCGACACACGGTAGCGAGCGACGATTGAAAGCCGTTCCTGTCCAGCGCCGCCTCACCCCAGATAGTCGGCGAGGCCCGCCTCCAGCGAGACGGTCGGGTCGTACCCGAGTCGCTCGCGGGCCTTCGCAACGTCGGCGACGCTCTCGCGGATGTCTCCCCGTCGTGGCTCGACGGTGGTAATCTCGGCGTCGGGCGCGACCCGGTCCCGAATCGTCTCGGCGACGGTCCGGATGGTCGTGCCCGTCCCGGTGCCGACGTTGAACGCCTCCCCCGTCGCGTCGGTGGTCGCCGCGAGCAGGTTCGCCTGCACCACGTCCGCGACGTCGACGAAGTCCCGCGTCTGCCGGCCGTCGCCCTGCACGGTGAGGGGGCCGCCACTGCGGGCCTGTTCGGTGAACGCGGTGATGGCACCGGCGTAGTCCCCGCCGGATTGGCGCGGTCCGTAGACGTTGAAGTACCGGAGCGCGACCGTCGGCAGGTCGTAGAGGTCGGCGTACAGCCGACAGTAGTGGTCGCCCGAGAGCTTCTCCAGCCCGTAGGGTGAGGAGGGCTGTTTCGGTGCCGTCTCGGTGACCGGCATCGACTCGGGTGCGCCGTAGATGGCCGCGCTGGAGGCGAAGACGACCCGGGCGTCCTGCCGGCGGGCCGCTTCCAGTACCGAGAGCGTCCCGTCGACGTTGACCGAGTGACTCGTCGTCGGGTCCGCGACGGACTGGGCGACGCTGACGACGGCCGCCTCGTGGAAGACGAGGTCGACGCCGTCCATCGCTCGGCCGAGTGCCGCCTCGTCGCGCACGTCGCCCTCGACGAGCGTCACGTCGTCGGGCACTCTGGAGCGCTCCCCGGTGACGAAGCTATCGAGAACCCGCACGTCGTTGGCCGGCCGAAGGGCGTCGACGAGGTGGCTCCCGATGAACCCTGCTCCACCCGTCACGAGCGCCGTCTGCCCGGCGACAGTCGCAGTCATGGCTTACCGTGCGCGAGGTGTGACCAAATAGCCGCGGGTGCGGCGTCAGTCGGGACGCGGCGGCCGCCACGGGAGCGCTCGCCAGAAGTGCGCGAGGAAGACGAGACCACCGACGGCCGCGAGCGCCAGATGGCCGAGCGCGTTCGGCGACCACTCGACGGCGCGGAGTAGTTCGCCGAGGCCGATGGCGGAGTCGTACGGATACGCCGGCAGGAAGGGCCACAGGAGGAAGGTGAACTCCTCGACGCGCCAGTAGTACAGCGCCACGTACGTATCACCGAGGAGGTGGCTGGCGTACCCCAGCCAGAACGCCACGCCGACCTCGGGGTGGGCGCGGTGCCACGCCACCGCGAGGACCAGCGCCGAGAGCGGGACGGCGAGGACGAGCGAGTGGGCCAGCGACCGGCCCGAGGGGATGGCCCCGACCCACCACGCCAGCGGCTTGTCGACGAGGTCCGGGAGTTGCGTCGCCACCAGCACCGCGGCCAGTTCCGCCCGTGAGACCCGGCGGCGGAGCACCAGCGCCAGACCGACGACGAGGAGGTAGCCGAAGGCGGCGTGGGTCCATGGGTACATTCGCGTACCGAAGGGACGGCCCCCGACGGCTTGAACCCCGCGCTAGGCGGGACGTACCGAACCCCAGAGGGTTATGCCGCTCGACGGCGTAGCGAGGTGTGATGACGACGCCCCGGCAACGCCGGTTCCTGTACGCGCAGGTCGGCCTGACGCTGGTCGCCACCGCGATACTGGCGACTGTCGGGGCGCTCACGCTCGAACACGTCTTCGTCGTCTCCTTTCTCGGGTTCGTCGTGCTGACCGCGCTGACCGCGCCGGTCCACGTCACCCCGCGCTGGCGCTCGCGGCTCCGCTGGCCCCTGCTGGCTGGCGCGGTCGCCTTCCTCGTCCTCGTCGGCCTCCGCACGCTGGAGAAGTTCGTCGGGTCGCTCTAGTCCCAGCGACAGGTGACGACGAGGCGTCCGTCATCGTCGGTCGGTTCGACGCGAACCGGACGCCCGACTGCTCGTGCGAGACCGACGCCGACGACGGAGGCGACGGGGTGGTCGAACAGTTCCGCTGTCCCGACGGTAGTCCCGGTGACAGTCACTTCGGCACCGCCATCGGTCGTCTGCGCCGTCGCTCGGTCCGCGAGTTCGAGGTCCTCGACGAGGTAGTCGACGAGCACCGGGAGTCGGTCGGCCGGGTCCTCGTCGACCGCCGGTCGATCGAGCGTCGTCAGCAGTCGCACGCCGACGGGGTCGAGGTGCGCGTCGCTCTCCTCGACGGTCAGCGCAACCGAGTCGCCGTCGGGGACGTACAGTAGCGGGCCGTCGCCGGCGAGTCGGCGCGCGTTGGTCCCGGCCGTCGCGGCGAGGTCCGTCGCGACCCGCGCCGGGAGCGTCCGCTCCGCCGTGACGAACTGGAGCAACAGGGCCGCGAAGAGGGCGGTGCCGCCCCACGCGAACAGGAGGGTCTGGCGGGTCGGCACTCCGACCCCGGCAGCGACGAGGCCGACGCCGACGAGGGCGAACACCGGTGCCGGGTTCCGGTCCCCGAACCGTTCTCGAAGCCGGCCACCCGCGGACGCGTGCGTGGCGTTATCCACGGGCGTCCACCGCCACGCGGTTCGTCCCCACGGTCATACTGCTGTCCAGTCTCGCCGCCGGTTTAGCTGTTCCCCTCACTGTCCCAGTCGTTTCATCGTCGGGTGGCCGTTCAGAACGTGCATCATCAGCGCCGTGACACACAGCAGCGTCCCGCCGATGGCGAACATGATGGCGGTGCCGAGTTGGACGGGGTAGAGCGCTCCCGTCTCGACGTACTGGACGAGCAACAGGAGCACGACGCTCACGCCCAGCAGGGTCGTGATAGTGCCGGGAATCCCGACGATGAGGAGCGGACGGCCGTACTCGACGGTCCAGACGATGTTCCGGACGAGGTCGAGTCCGTGCGAGAGCGACCCCTGCGTACTCGAGTTCTCGACGTCGTAGGAGATGGTCGTCCCCACCTCGGCGACGCTCAGGCGGTTACGGTGGGCGTGGTACAGGATGTCCGTACTCGCGCCCATGTTGTTCCCGAGAGTCTGGTCGCCGGCCAGCGAACGCAGCGCTCGTCTGTTGTAGGCCCGGTAGCCGCTCTGTGTATCGCGGACCCACCCGCTCGGGCGGAGTTTGCCGAGACTGAGGTTGGTGAGGTCGTTGATGACCGCCAGTCCGAGCGACCGGACGAACGGTATCTTCGACTGGCGGTCACCGACGTAGCGACTCCCGATGACGATGTCGGCGTCGGCGCGGTCCTGCGTCTCGACGAGTATCGGGATGTCGGCCGGGTCGTGTTGCCCGTCGGCGTCGACGACGACGAGGTGGGCGGCGTCGCGGTCGGCGGCCTCCCGGAACAGCGTCTTCAGCGCCCCGCCGTAGCCCTGATTCCAGTCGTGGGCGACGACGGTCGCACCAGCCTCGCGGGCCCGGTCGGCCGTCGCGTCGCGGCTCCCGTCGTCGACGACGACGACCTCGTCGGCGAACGCCGCGGCACGGTCGACCACGTCGGCGATGCTGTCGGCGGCGTTGTACGCCGGAATCCCGACGACGACGGTGGGCGTGTCTCGCGCGACGCTCCACTGCTCGGGGATAGCGACCACCTCGTAATCGGCGCGCTCGAAGGCGGCGCTCGTGCGGTCGTAGTCGATGCGCGGGCAGTCGCGGGTCTGCAAGATGATGCCCGGCGAACCACGCTCTCTGGCGGTCCGTGAGAGGAGTCGGTTGAGTTCCGCCTGTGACGACCGTCTCGACGGCGGTGAGAGGACGATGGCACCCAGCGACGCGAGCGTATCGAGTGGCTCGGCACCCTCGTCCAGCCCGGAGTAGGTCACGAGAACGGGGTGCCCCCGACGACTCGCCCGGAGGACAGTCCGGATGGCGGCGTCCCCGTTGGTCGGGGAGAGGACGAGGCCGATAGCGACGTCCCGTGCCGCGTCCGTCGCGTCGGCCGTCGTGTCGTCGGGAATCGACACGAGCGGGAGGGAGGCCTCGGTGCGACCGGGCACCGACGCCGTCGTCACGTCCAGTACCGTCGTGTCGCCGTCGGCGGAGACCCACCTGACCGTCGGTGTCGCCAGCGACTCGTCGTCGCCCGAGAGCGGCACTACCTCGTCGACGGTCGGGTTGGACACGACGGACTCGCCGGGACCCTCGACGAGGTAGCCGACGGTGGCCGACTCGCCGGGTTCGACGGCACCCTCGATGGCGAGACGGCCGCCACTGAACGTCCCGTCACCCGCCCTCCGGTCGCGCCCGGTGAGCGTCTCCGTCGCCGGAACCGGGTCCGAGATACTGACGGCGACGGCGTCCGGGCCGTGCGTCTCGACGGCGAGCGAGACGAACCGTCGCCCGCCGTCGACGTCGGCCACCGTCTTGGTCACTGAAACGTCGTCTAGCTGTGTGTGTGCCGAGTCGTGTTCCACCGTGAATCCTCCGGTCCACCACTCCCCAGTAGTGTACTATCCAGATATACGCCGATTGCCTACATATAGATGCCGACAGTTACGGCCCGTCGGAGACGCGCACCCAGACGTGCACCTGTCTGACCGGTGACTGGGCGTCGGAGCGGTACAGGCGGTAGGTCAGTCGAAGGGCGTCCCCCGCCGTCGTCGGCCGAACCGTGTGTCTGGTGACCGCCGACTCGCCGGCGGCGACCGACACCGGGAACCGAACCAGTTCCTCGGAGTCGGTGACGGTGACGGTATCGTTCTCGACCGTAACGCGTTCGAGTCGACCGACGACGGTGCCGTCGAACCCGTCGGGGCCGCGGGCACCGACGCCGACACCGACGGTCGTCGGGTCGCCGACGGTGAGTTCAGTCGGGTGGTCGCCAGCCCTGAGTTCGCCGGCGTCGTTCTCGCCGAGGAGGTAGAACTCGGTGACGCCCGCGGCGTCGGTAGCCTCCTGTGCGACGACGCCGATAGCACCGACCCCGGCGACGAGGACGAGGACGGTCAGCGCGATGCCGAGAGTACCCTCGCCGGTGACGACAGCGACGGTCCGGTCGCGGACGCTCCCGAAGTCGGTCCCCGCCCGCACGTCGGCCGGCACGCGCCTGCGGCGACCCCACGCCACGGCCGTCGCCAGAAGCGTCACAAGACACAGACCGCCGACGACGGCCGTCCGTTGAAACCCCCAGATAGTGAAGTCGAGGACGCCGCCGACGACGGCGACGGCGACGACGCTCCCGCCGACGCTCAGGCCGAGGCGGGCCAGCCACGAGGTCCGCGTCGTCGCCCCCGGTGCCGCCTCGCCGGCCCGCGGGAACACCGCCGAAACGAGGGCGTAGCCGGGTACGAGCACGACGAAGGGGATCCCGACGACGATGGCGAGTGGCGTCCACGCACCGGCGGGGGAGAACGCGACGACGGCCGCGAATACCACGCTCGCGACGACGAGTAGCAGGTCGGCCGGGACGCTGTGGTCCGACCCCGAACGAGACATACCGGTGTATCCGCGTGACGGGACTAAAAGGGCGCGGGCTTCGGTACGGTCGTCCTACTGGCCCGCTCTCGGGCCGCTCCGGTCACCGTCCGCTCGCTGCTTCGCTCCGAGACACCACTCCGTTCGGGCTCTCGCTATGCACTCGCGTTCGACCCGCCCGCAGCGCTCGCCTCGACGGGATCGCGGTCGGCCTCGGCTTCGAGGAGTTCGCGGTAGCGGTCCCGAATAGTGACCGTGCTGACGTCGGTGGCGTCGCTGATGGTCTCCTGCGTGAGTTCCTCGTTGACGAGCAGGCCCGCCGCGTAGATGGCTGCGGCCGCGAGTCCGACGGGGCTCTTACCGCTGTGGACGTTCGCGGCTTTGCCGTTCTCGATGAGGTCGTGGGCCCGCATCGCCAGTTCGTCGCTGGCGTCGAGTTCGGAGACGAACTTCGAGAGGTAGTCGGCCGGGTCCGGCGGGCCGATCTCCAGCGAGAGTTCGCGGTTGATGTAGCGGTAGGCGCGGGTGAACTCCTGTTCGTCGACACGGCTGACGACCACCATGTCGTCGATGGTCTGCGGGAGGTTCGTCTGCCGGACGGCGGCGTACAGCGACGCCGTGGCAACGCCCTCGATAGAGCGGCCCGGAAGCAGGCCTTCATCCAGCGCCCGACGGTAGACGACGCCGGCCGTCTCGCGGGCGCTCTTGGGGACGCCAAGTGCGCTCCCCATCCGGTCTATCTCGCCCAGCGCCTGCTTGAGGTTGCGCTCGCTGTGGTCCCGGGTTCGGAACCGTTCGTTCCACGTCCGAAGCCGCTGCATCTTCTCGCGCTGACTGGACGACAGCGAGTTCCCGTTGGCGTCCTTGTTCTGCCAGCCGATGTTCGTCGAGAGGCCCTCGTCGTGCATCAGTTTCGTCGTCGGCGCGCCGACGCGGGACTTCTCGTCGCGCTCGGCGGAGTCGAACGCGCGCCACTCGGGGCCGCGGTCGATGGCGTTCTCGTCGACGACCAGCCCACAGTCCGCACAGACGGTCTCGCCGCGAGACGCGTCGTGGGTGAGATGGCCGCCGCAGTCGGGACAGACGTGGTCCTCACCCGCCGTTGTCTCCTCGTCGACGGTGCTTTCCCGTTCCTCGGCGTCGTGTGTGCTGAGTGTGGTCATGATAGGTGAAGGGCGAGCGGTGACGCCACCACCCGCGTGCGTACCACAGTAGAAACGTGCTACCAGTATCAGCACTAGTTCGGCGTATGCCAAAGGTGGTTGGTAGTCGTTCACACACCCGAGCGACCGACCCGCAGACGGGTCCCCTCCGCGACCGATTCGTCGGCGTCGACCGGTCCCATCGACCGCGTGACGAACGAGCGGACGATCCACGCCTCGGCCCGCTGGAGGCGGTACTGCAGGGTCGACCGGGAGACGTCGAGTTTCTCGGCGAGGTCGGTCAGCGAGATGTCCCGCGGGGTGCGGTAGTAGCCGTATTCGACCGCCGCTTCGACGGCGGCCTGCTGTTCCGGCGGGAGTTCGGCCAGCGTCACCGACTCGTCGGTCCAGTAGGACGGCTCGCCCAACTGCCGGAACTCGACGGTCAGACCGGGGCGAAGTTCCGTCTCCAGCGCGCCGAACAGGTCGTCGACGCCCTCGTCGCTACACAGCAGCAGGCGCCACTCACAGCGGCTGCCGCGGCGTTCCGTCTCACAGAGGACGCCGTTGCCGACGTGTTCGATGGCCAGTCGCGGGATAGAGTGACAGTCGCCGGCCTCCGAGCGATAGCTGTAGACGGTGCGGCGCCCCTGCTCCGAGGCGATGACCTTGTAGTGCCACTCGGTATCACAGTCCCGGGTGCCGATGCACTCCGTGCACTGGACGGGGCCGTCGAAGACCTCGTCGAGTCTGTCGAGCGCCGCCTCCGTGCCGGCGACCCGTTCCAGCCGCCACATCCCGTCGTTCGTGACGTTACAGGCGATCGTCCGGGAGTGGGTCTCCGGGTAGTCGATGAACACGTCCATCAGGGGGTCGACCCCGCGTTCGTAGTCGATGGTGAAGATGAACTCGCGCATTGGCGCTCTTACTCCGCGGAGCGGCTTATATCCACGGACGATTTCGGCGTGTGCCGAACGGGCAGTCATACCGATGGATCCCGTCCGATAGCGTATGTCGTGCGAACCATCGAAACCGCCCCGACGGGAGCGCGAATCGACGGCGAGTGACGCGTCCCGGGGCCGGTTGCCGGCCCACAATTGGCGCCCCACCGTCGTCCACGGCGCCATCCTGTGGACGCTCCTTCTCGGGGCGGCGCTGGTCGTTCCCGCGGGGCATCCGTTAGCACTCGGCGTCGCCGTCGCCGGCGTGTTCGTCCTCCCTACCCTGCCCGTCGCGCTGTGCTGTGACTACCGACAGGCCAGACGCGCCGGAACCTGCGACCCCGGCGTCGAGGCCTACCTCCGTAACCTCGCATACGACGTCCGGACGACGCTCACCCGCGGCGACTCGCTGGGGAGCGAGCGCCGGGCGTTCGACTCGTGCTGACCGAGGCTCAGAGCCAGTCGGTGTCCGGGTCGATGTAGTCCGGCGGCGTCTCGCCGGCCAGTGCCGCCCGGACGTTGGCGGCGACGGTGGCGTTCAGTTCCTCGCGGGCCTCCTCGGAGTACCACGCCGCGTGCGGCGTGACGATACAGTTGTCCAGTCCGGTCAGTGGGTGGTCGGGTTCCGGCGGTTCCTGACAGAGGACGTCCAGTCCGGCGGCCGCGATGGCCTCGTTCCGAAGGGCGTCGAGCAGGGCTTCCTCGTCGATCAGGCCGCCACGGCCGGTGTTGACGAGGACGGCGTGGTCCTGCATCGCCTCGAGCGCCCCGGCGTCGACCATCCCGCGGGTGTCGTCGGTCAGCGGTGCGTGCAGGGAGACGTAGTCCGCGCGCTCGTATAGGTCGTCAAGCGTGACCTTCTCGACGCCGGCCTCGGCCATGTCAGTCTCGTCGACGTAGGGGTCGTAGGCGACCACGTCGAGGTCGAATCCACGGACCTGCTCGCGGACGCGGCGGGCGATGGGGCCGAAAGAGACCAGTCCGAGCGTCCGGCCGCGCACCCGGTGGACGGGACGGGTGCGTTCCCAACCCCAGTTGCCGTTCCGGACGTCCCGGTCGTAGGCGGCGACGGTGCGGATACAGTCGAGCAGGAGCGTCACCGTGTGGGTCGCCACCTCGTCGGTGCAGTACTCGGGGACGTTGGTGACCTGCACGCCGTTCTCGGCTGCCGCGCCCACGTCGACGTTGTCGATGCCGACCCCCGCGCGGGCGACGATTCGCAGGTCGTCGAGTTCGTCGAGAACCGCCGCCGTCACGGGCGTGTTCACGTCGACGACGAGCGCGTCGGCCCCTTCGGCCGCCGCGGCCAGTGCGGCCTCGTCGTCCGTCTCGGCGGCGACTACCTCGGCGTCCAGTTTCTCGCGGAGCAACGCGGTGTCTATCATCGGATCGTCGCTGGCGACCACTCGTGGCATATCTGGACGGACGAACGCCCCATATATAACGGGCCGGCGACGTTCCCAGCGGACAGGAATCCGACGACAGCGATGCGGCCTGTCCGGTCGACGGATCGTTCCGACAGAGACTCGCCCGCGGAGTCGCAGACGTCGGTTCGGGAGCGACTGACAGCAGCCGACGGGCGAAACGTCGCCACACGCCATCCGAGCACCATCGCAGATATCCCGGAAGCGCCTCGGCCGTCACGGGCACAGATCGAGGCGATACGTCACGAGAGGTCCGCGAATTTTTGCCCACGTATGACAACAAGCTCCGGAGTTGTGGACCCATAATTCGAGTCATTCGACTTCTGTAGGCCCTCTTCCCATGATTCTGGTTCTGAAAATGTCTTTTTGTGATTGCTTGCCCCCTTTATGCGTCTATCTCGGCGCTTTCAGGACTCGAACGTGATCATGCCCTTGACGACGGCTGGCTCCATCGCCCGTTGGAAGGCGTCGTCGATGGCGTCGAGCGAGGACTCGAAGTCGATGATGCCCGCCACGTCGACGACGCCGTCGGCGAGCAAATCCACGGCCGCGTCGTAGGTGTTCTTATAACGAAACGACCCGTGGACGTCTATCTCGTTGTCGATGACTTCGAGCACGTCGAACGGAACGGTGGCCTCGTCTGCCAGTCCGACGAGGACGACGGTGCCGCCCCGCCGGACGGCGTCGAGCGTCGACCTGATGGAAGGTTCGGCCCCCGACGCTTCGACGACGACGTCCGCACCGACGCCGTCAGTGTACTCCTCGACGGCCGATTCGAGGTCCGTCTCGGTGACGTCGACGGTTACGTCCGCCCCGCGCTCGGCTGCGAGCGACAGTTTCTCGGCGACCACGTCGGTGACGATGACGTCCGTCGCGCCCGCGGCGCGTGCGGCCTCCATCACTAGTAAGCCGATGGGGCCGGCACCGGTGACCAGCACAGTATCGCCCGTCCCGACGTCCCCGCGGCGGCAGGCGTGGATACCGACCGAGAGAGGCTCACAGAGCGCTCCCTCGGCGGTGGAGACGGAATCGGGCAGTTCGTAGGCGAAGTCCGCCGGCCACGAGACGTACTCGGCGAACGCGCCGTCGTGTGGCGGTGTCGCCATGAACGTAACGTCTTCACAGAGGTGATAGTCGCCGCGCTTGCAGTGGGCACAGCGGCGACAGGGGACGCCCGGTTCGAGGGCGACCCGGTCGCCCGCTTCCAGTCCGGTGACGTTCTCGCCGACCGCGACCACTTCGCCGGCACTCTCGTGGCCGAGAACGAGTGGATCCTCGACGACGTAGTCGCCGATGCGGCCGTGTTCGTAGTAGTGGACGTCCGACCCGCAGATGCCGACGTCTCTGATGGCGACGAGGACGTCGTCGGGGCCGGGGGACGGTTCGGAACGGTCTTGGAGTTCGAACTCGGTAGGTTCGACTAACACTGCGGTTCGCATGACCGACAACACGCCGCATAGATACTAAAAGACAGGGGGTGCGCAGTCACCACTCGGCGATGCTTCCGTCCTCGTGGTGCCACACCGGATTGTACCAGTTGACTTCTGTCTGTGCCTTTTGCCGGACGTACGCCTCGTCGACTTCGATGCCGAGTCCCGGTCCGGTCGGTCGCTCGACGTAGCCGTCCTCGAACTGGAACGTCTCGGGGTCTTCGAGCAGGGCGAGACGCTGACTCGATTCCGGGTCGTGGAGTTCGAGGTCCTGTTCCTGTACGACGACGTTCTGGGACGCAAAGCCCACCTGCAGGCTGGCGGCGAATGCGACGGGGCCGAGCGGACAGTGCGGGACGACGGCCACGTCGAAGGCCTCCGCCATGGACGCCACCTTGCGCATCTCGCTGATGCCGCCGACGTGCGTGACGTCCGGTTGGATGACCGAGACGGCGTCGTCGACCAGCAGGGGCTTGAAGTCGTACCGGGAGTAGAGGCGTTCGCCAGTCGAGACGGGGACGCTCGTCCGGTCGTTGAGGGCGGCGAAGGCCTCGCCGTGTTCGGGTGTCAGCGGTTGGTCGGCGAACATCAGGTTGTACGGTTCCAGCCGACGGAGGAGTTCGAGGGCCATCGGCTTCGAGACGCGGCCGTGGAAGTCCACGCCGACGAGCGCGTCGTCCCCGACGGCGTCTCTGAGTGCCGCCACCCGTTCGACGGCGCGGTCGATGGCCGCGGTCGTCTCTAACGGGCGGAACTCTCGCGGATTGTTGAGTTTGAACGCGCGGTAGCCGCGAGCGTAGTCCTGCGCTGCGGACTTGGCGATGTCCTCGGGACCGGCCCCGCCGATCCACTGGTGGACGAGCAGCCGGTCCCGGACGTGCCCCCCTAGCAACTCGTGGACCGGAGCGCCGTAGTGGCGACCCTTGACGTCCCACAGCGCCTGATCGATGCCGGCGAGGGCGCTCATCAGCACCGGCCCACCGCGGAAGTAGCCGCTCTGGTAGAGCTTTCGCCAGTGGTACTCCGTCCGAAGCGGGTCCGTCCCGAGGAGGTACCCCTCGATGAGTTCGCCGACGGCCGCCCGCACCGTCTCCAGTCGCCCCTGAATGATCGGCTCGCCCCAGCCGATCAGCCCCTCGTCGGTCTCAAGCTTGAGCAGTAACCACCGGGGCGGAACGGCGAACAGTTCGTAATCGGTGATTTGCATACGTTGGACATGGCGAGGTGCCCACTTCAAACGACAGGTCGCCACGGCGACGGCGTTCGACCGGGCCGAGTACGTCAGTGAATGTATAGTTTTATCACCGTGGAAAGCACTAGCACGACCGTTCGCATGAGTGTAGTCGACAGTTTCTCCCTCGACGGAGAGACGGCTATCGTCACCGGCGCAGCACAGGGACTCGGAAAGCAAATGGCGAGCGGCCTCGCGGAGATGGGCGCCGACGTCGCCATCGCCGACGTGAACCGCGAGAAGGCCGACGCGACGGCGGCCGAACTCGACGGCGAGACCGAGGTCGTCGCCACGGAAGTCGACGTCACAGACGAGGCGTCGGTCGAGGCGATGGTCGAGGACGTGACGGACCGACTCGGACCGATAGACGTCCTCGTCAACAACGCGGGCATCGTCGAGAACTCACCGGCCGAGGAGACGGGCATCGACTCGTGGCGGCGCGTGGTCGCCGTCAACTTAGACGGCGTCTTCCTCTGTGCCAAACACGTCGGCCGGCAGATGCTCGAACGCGGCGAGGGACGCATCGTCAACATCTCCTCGATGTCCGGGTTCGACGTCAACGTCCCCCAGAAGCAGGCCAGCTACAACACCACGAAAGCCGGGGTACGGATGCTGACACAGTCGCTGGCCGTCGAGTGGGGTGACCGCGGCGTCCGGGTCAACGCTATCGCGCCGGGGTACATGCGCACGGACCTCGTCGACGAGGTGCTGGCCGAGAACCCGGAGATGGAGGAGACGTGGCTGGAGAACACGCCGATGGGACGGCTCGGCCGCCCGGAGGAACTCAAAGAACTCGTCGTCTACCTCGCGTCGGACGCCTCCTCGTACGTGACCGGGTCCACGGTGGTCATCGACGGCGGGTACACGTCCCGGTAACAAGCCGAACCGTCCTTCTACAAAGACAGCGAGACCGCGTCGGCGTCAGTCCGCCGCGAGGTCGGCCATCCGTTCTTTCGCTCGACCCCACCCCTCGGTGTGGGTGGGGGCGTATCTCGTCGTCTCGAACGCCGACTCGACGAGTCGGCGGCCGGCCGCGAGGTCCGGGAGGGTGTCGACGGCGAGCGCCTGCGTCAGGAGGTTGCCGACGGCCGTGGCCTCGACCGGCCCGGCGACGACCGGCATCCCGGTCGCGTCGGCGAGCAACTGACAGAACAACTCGTTGCGGACGCCGCCGCCGCCGAGGTTGATGCTAGACGGGGGGTCCTCGACGACCGACGCGAGGGCGTCCAGTTCCAGCGCCGTCTTCGTCACGAGACTGTCGAGCAGACAGCGGACGACGCCGCCCTGTCCGGTCGGTACCGGCTGGTCGGTCCGCCGGCAGTACGCGCGTATCTGCTCGGGCATCGGCGCGTCGATGCCGAACGCCTCCGCGTCCGGGTCGACGAGCGCGGCTCGCGCCGCGGCCTTCCGGGCGGCCGACAGCAGGTGGTCGTAGTCGACCGGGTCGCCGGTCTCCCGCCACGCCTCGCGGCACTCTTCGAGCAGGAAGAAGCCGTTGACGTTCTTCAAGAGGCGGACGGTCCCGTCGACGCCGAGTTCGTTCGAGACGGCCTGCTCGAAGGCCGGGTCGGTGCGGACCGGGTCCTCGCGCTCGACGCCGAGGATGAACCACGACCCGGTGTTGAGGAAGGCGGCGTCCTCGGCAAGCGGGAGGCCGGCGACGGCCGCCGCCGTGTCGTGGCTCGCCGGCGTGACGAGGTCGGGCGTCGACTGGAGCGCCGCGGCCACGTCGTCGGCGACCGGTCCCAGTCGTCGGCCGGGTTCCTCGAGCGACGGGAGGAGGTCGGTCGGCAGGGACACCTCCTCCAGCAGGTCGGCCGCCCACGCGCGCTCGTGCGGGTCGACCATCTGCGTGGTCGAAGCGACGGTCACCTCGCCACAGGGTCGGCCGCCCAGCAGTGTCGTCAGCAACTGGGGCATCATGAGCAGGCTGTCGGCCCGTTCGAGGAGGGTCGGTTCGTCGCGGGCGAGCGTGTGGAGTTGCCAGAGCGTGTTCGGCGTGTTCCAGTTGGTGATGCCGGTGGCCTCGAACACCCGGCGTCTGTCGACCGTCTCGAACAGCGACTCGCGCGAGGCCGTCGCGTCCGGGTCCCGGTAGGAGACCGGGTCCCGCAGTACCTCGCCGTCGGCGAGCAGGCCGAAGTCGAGACCCCACGTGTCGATACCGACCGTGTCGACGTCGTCGGCCCGTTCGCCCGCGGCTTCGAGGCCGTCGACCATCCGCTCGCGGAGCGCCGAGAGGTCCCAGACGTAGCGGCCGTCCCGCTCGACCGGCCGGTTCTCGAACCGGTGGACCTCGCGAACGTCGAAGTCGGTGGGCGTCACGGTGCCGAGATACACCGTGCCGCCGCTCGCGCCGATGTCGATGGCGACGTGGTTCATGGCGTGCTCACTGCCCGTAGCTGTCGAGTTTGCCCTGCAGGCGGTCGATTTCGTCGTCTGGGAGGATCTCGGGGTCGCCGATAGCGCGGGCCTGATAGTGGATGCGGGCGCAGTACTCGACCATCAGCGCCACCGTGTAGGCCTCCGCCAGCGACCCGTCGGCGGTCAGGACGCCGTGGTTCCGCAGGAGCGTCGCGTTGTAGTCCTCGCCGAGAGCGTCGACGGCGGCGTCCCCGAGGGCTTGGGTCGCGTGGGTCTCGTACTCGGCGACTGGCACCTCGGACCCGGTGAACGCCAGCAGGTAGTGTGAGGCCGGGATCGCCTCGCCGAGCGAGGCGAACGTGGTCGCATAGGGCGAGTGCGTGTGGACGACGCCGCCGACGTCGGGGCGCTGTTCGTACACTTCGAGGTGCATCGGGAGTTCCGTGGAGGGAGTGACGTCGCCCTCGACTACGGTCCCGTCCGTGCGAACGACCGGTACGTCCGACGGTTCGATATCCTCGTACGGTATCCCCGAGGGACTGATGGCGACGTGGTCCTCGTCGAGGCGGGCACTGAGGTTCCCGCCGGTACCGGTCGTCAGGTCGTCTGCGAGCAGGCTTCGGCCGTGTTCGCAGATAGCGCTACGCGTCTCGTGATACGAAAGGTTCTGTGATGACATGTGGTGGATGGTGGATCGGACAATCGGTGAGCGGTACGTCCGGAGCGGCCAGTCCGGCGTTACTTCGCGGAGCTACTGGCGGTCTGGACCCCCTCTTCGAGAGCGATTTCGGCGTCAGCGTCGAGTCTCCGCTGGTGGATGGTCTCGCCGGTGGCGGCGTCGAAGAGGTGGACGTCCTCGTCGGGAATCTCGACGTAGACCTCCGCCCCTTCGCTGATGAGGCGCTGACCGTCCGTCTCGACGATAAACGTCTTGTCGTCGTCCTGCTGGGCCGCGCGCAGGTAGACGTAGGAGATGCTCCCCATCGGTTCGACGACGTCGACGACGGCTTCGAACTCGTGGCCGCTGGTGGGTTCGTCGTGGAGCGTGGTGTCCTCGGGCCGTGCGCCCAGCACGAGGTTGCTCCGGCCCTCGACCGAGGACTGCATCCGCTCGGTCAGGTCGAAGTCGAAGCCGTCGGCCCGGAGGGTGCCGCCCTCGACGTGCCCCTCGAAGAAGTTCATCGAGGGCGACCCGAGGAAGCCGGCGACGAACTGGTTGGCCGGCCGGTAGAAACACTCCAAGGGCGTGCCGACCTGCTGGAGTTCGCCGTAGTTGAGGACGACCAGTCGGTCGCCCATCGTCATCGCCTCCGTCTGGTCGTGGGTGACGTACAGCGTGGTGACGTCGAGGTCGTTCTGGAGGCGGTTGATTTCGGTCCGCATCTCCGCCCGAAGCTTCGCGTCGAGGTTGCTGAGCGGTTCGTCCATCAGGAAGACGTTCGGGTCGCGGACGATAGCGCGGCCCAGCGCCACGCGCTGTTGCTGGCCGCCGGAGAGTTCGCCGGGCGTGTTGTCAAGCAGTTCCCCGATGTCCATCATCTCGGCGGTGGACGTGACGGTCTGCTCGATGGCGTCGGCCGACATGTCCGTCGACATCTTCAGCCCGAAGGACATGTTCTCCTCGACGGTCATGTTCGGATACAGCGCGTAGTTCTGGAACACCATCGCGATGTCTCGCGCACGCGGCCCGAGTTGGTTGACGATGGCGTCGCCGATTTCGACGTCGCCCTCGCTCTGCGTTTCGAGCCCCGCGACGATTCGCATGAGCGTCGATTTCCCGCTGCCCGAGGGCCCGACGAAGACGACGAACTCGCCGTCTTCGATGTCCAGAGACACGTCGTCGACCGCGACGACCGACTCGTCTCCGTCGCCGAACCGTTTCGTTACGTCGTCTATCGTGATACTAGCCATTATGTAGCCTCCGTTGTGCGACTCCGTCTCGCCGCCGCACGGGCGTCGTTCGCGAGCAGTACGTCTCGTCGGGGGGAAGTCGTGCTCATTCCTTGATCACCACACCGAAGCTCAGTCCGGCCGCGAGATACTTGTTGACCGCGACGAGGAAGACGACGACGGGGATTATCATCGCCGTCGAGGCGGCCGCGAGCATCGACCATTCGATGGACCGGGAGCCGATGAACGAGTAGACGAACAGCGTCACCGGCACCGCTTCGAAGCTCGTCAGCACGAGTCCGAACAGCAGCTCTATCCACGCGAAGATGAAGCTGATGATGGCGACCGAGAAGATGCCGGGTTTGGCCGCCGGGAGGACGACCTTGCGGAACCCCTGAAACTGGGTCGCGCCGTCGACGCGTGCCGCTTCCTCTAGCGTCTCCGGGATGCCGTCGAAGAACGCCTTCATCACCCAGACGACAAGCGAGAGGTTGATGCTGACGTACATCAGCACCATCCCGATGCGGGTGTCGAACAGGTTGAGCGCCCGGAAGATGACGAAAAACGGGATGACGACGGCGATAGGCGGGAGCATCCGCGAGGAGAGGATCCACACGAGCACGTCCCGTTGCATCGGGATGTCGTACCGCGAGAGGACGTACGCGGCGGGGACGCCGATGAGCAGGACGAGCACGACCGACGCGGCAACCATCACGACGCTGTTGGCGAACGCCGCGAGGAAGTCCGACTGCTGGGCGAGCTGGATGTAGTTGTACACCGTCGGCAGGAATATCCAGTCGGGCGGCAGCGAGTTCGCCTGTCCCGGCGGCTTCAGCGACATCGAGACGAGCCAGTACAGCGGGAACAGCACGACGAACGACCATCCCAGCAGGACGGTGTGTCGAACCACCGTGACGAGTTTCTCCCGCGTCTCCTTGTCGAGGCGCTGCGACGAGGTCGCGGACTGGGCGTCCTGGGTCGCCATCAGTCCCACACCCCCTCGAAGCCGACCTTCGCGATGATGACGTTACACAGCGCGACGACGAGGACGAGGTAGACGATGGCGATGGCGGCGGCCACGCCCAGCTGGTTGTTGATGAACATCTGCTCGTAGATGTTGATGCTCACGAGCTGGGTGGCCGTCCCCGGCCCGCCGTTCGTCAGCCCGTAGACGACGCCGAACGTCCGGAACAGGTCGATGAGCCGGATGAGGACGGCGACGAACACGACCGTCTTCATGTACGGGATGATGACGTGGACGTAGCGACGCCACAGCGGCGCGCCGTCGACCCGCGAGGCCTCGACGAGCGTGTCGGGCACCGACGAGAGGCCGGCGTAGAAGATGATGAACATGAACGGCGTCCAGTTCCACGTATCGAGGAGAATCACCGTCAGCAGCGGGATCTCCGAGAGGAAGTTCGGGGCCGCAAACGGCGTCCCCGTCTCTATCACGTACGGGATGATGCCGATTTCGCTGTTCAGCATGATTCGACCGATGGTCGCCAGCGAGACGGGTGCGACGGCCATCGGGACGATGAACAACACCCGGTAGAACGACTTCGCTCGCTCCGATTCGACGCCGGCGACGAGTGCGGCGAGGACGAACCCCAGAGCACTCTCTAGGAGCAACGCGCTGACGACGACGGTGATCGTGATGACGAACGAGTGGAACGCACCACCTCGGGTGAACGCCGTCTCGAAGTTGCTCAGCCCGACGAACTCGGCTTCGAAGACGTTGAACGTGGGTTCGGCTATCAGGCTGAGGTAGAGGTCGTAGGCGCCGGGGAAGAAGGTGATCATCACCATCACCAGCACCATCGGTGCCATGAACCAGTACGGGAGGTAGTCGTTCCACAGATCCCGGACTCTGGTGAGGGGCGTCTTGCTTGCCGTTTCTGTTTGGGTTGGTGTGCTCATGGGTCGAGGGGTGGTCTCGTGATGCTGGTGTGAGATCGCATGTTACCCGCTGTAGATGTCCTCGGCGATTTTCGCTGCCTGCGTCATCGCCGCCTCGGCGGACTTCTGGCCGGCGATGGCGCGCTGCAGTTCCTCGGAGTAGCGCTGGCCCCATTCGGGGTACTTCCGGTCGAACGGGTCTGGCGCCGCTTCCTGCAGGGAGTCGAGCGTGACCTGTGCGAAGTTGTCACCCACGCGCGAGCGGAACTCGTCGTTCTCCCAGACGGACTGGCGCACCGAGAACGCAGCGCTGCTGTTCAGGTGCAGCCAGGTGTTGGTCGGTTCCGAGGACGCCCACAGCATGAACAGGAACGCCTGCTCGGAGTTCGAGGCGTTCTTCGACGTGGATATCTGCCAGTTGAACGCGTTCGGTGAGAACGTCCCGTCGGCCGGTTTCGGCGCCTTCGCGATGCCGATGTTCTCGGCAACCTTCGAGTCTTCGCCGGTCAGACCGGGCCAGAACAGGTTGGCGTCGGCGACGATGTGGCCCGCGCGGCCCTCCTGCATCGTGGTGAGCACGTCGGACCACGTCTGGGTCGACGCGCCTTCGGGACCGTAGTCCTGCAGCAGTTTGGTGTACCACTCCGCCGCGTCGATGACTCCCTGCGAGTCGAGACCGGAGTCGTCCGGGAAACTGTCCCACAGTTTGGCGCCGTGCTCACGGAGGAACGTGTTCAGGATGTAGATGTTCATCCCGTAGCCCTTCTGGCCGCGACCCACCGTGCCGACGACGTCGGACTCGTTTTCGTGGATCGTCTTCGCGTTCTGACGGAACTGCTCTAACGTCTCTGCGACTTCGAGGCCGTGCTTCTCGTAGAGGTCTTTGCGGTAGAACTGGGTCTGGACCTCGACGGTGATGGGGATGCCGGTCCACGTGTCGCTGTAGCCGCCACCGTGGGCCTGCCACTTCGACGCTTCGAAGAGGTCGTCCGGCTGGTACCACGCCTCGTCGTACAGACTGCTGTCCTCGAAGTACGGGTCGAGGGGCTGTATCCACCCTTCCTCGCGGAACTGGTTGACGACCTGATCCATGTAGAAGACGTCGAACTGCCCGGCACCGGTACTGACGTCGGTCTGTCGTTTGGTCCGGAACTGCTGTTCCGGGAGGATGTTCCAGACGACGTCGATACCGGTCAGCTCCTCGAAGACCGGCACTGCGGGCTTGATTGCCGAAACCCACGGGTGCTGGACCGCACCGATGTTTATCTTCGTCCCCTCGAACTGTTTCCAGTCGATGTCGGCCCCGGTGTACTTATCGAGGGAGATGGCGAGTTCCCCGTCCGAACCGGTTCCGGTGCCGGTCGAGCCGTCACCGCTCGAACCATCGCCACCCTCACTACCCGAGCCACCTCGCGTACAGCCAGCGAGGCCGCCGAGTAGTCCGACACCTGTCGCTTTCAGGAAGTTCCGTCTGTTGCGTTCGCTTGGCATATGTGCTTGCCTCGGACTAGCAACATAGTTCATGGATAATAAAACTATCTCCTCCCGGAAGGATAGCCACCGTCGGTCACGGGAATCGCCACACAGCGGGCGTTTCCCAGTGGCTCTCGGCCGAACCGTGGAAAGGTTTTAATAGGGCGTCCATCAACGTTCGTCCCGAGGCCGCGCGACGACGACAGTAGTCAGCCACACGTTCCGTGGCGCTCGCCCGGTCGGCCGGAGCACACGCTCACCGACGGGCGACTCGCAGACGACCGCCAACGACGGCCTGACCGGCCAGCACTCACCATGACCAGAGACAACCGCACGGCAGAGCAGCACCGAACCGCCACAGCCACCGACGTCACCGCGGAGGACCACTGATGCGAGCGACCACACTCACGGGCGTCGGCGAAATCGAGGTACAGGAGCGGGAACGTCCAGAGCCGAAAGACGACGAGGTACTCGTCGAAGTCGGCGCGTGCAGCGTCTGTATGACCGACTACCACATGTACCACGGGACGTTCACCGCGCCGACCCCGCTGGTGCTCGGCCACGAGAGTTCGGGGACCGTCGCCGAAGTCGGCGCCGACGTCGACACCGTCGCAGTCGGTGACCGCGTCGCGATCAACCCGACCGTCCCCTGTAACGCCTGTTCGTACTGCAAGCGCGGGGAGACGCACCTCTGTGAGAACAACACGAGTATCGGCGGTGCCGGCGAGACGATTCTCGACGGCGCCTTCGCCGAGTACGTCCGCGTGCCGGCCATCAACGTCGAGGACATCGGCGAAATGTCCTTCGAGCGGGCCGCGCTCGCCGAACCGCTTGCCTGCTGTATCCACGGCGTCGAGCAGGTCGACCTCACGCCGGGCGACAGCGTCGCCATCGTCGGGGCCGGCCCCATCGGTCTCTTGCTCTTGCAGTCGTTCCGGAACGCCGGCGCCAGCCCCATCGTCGTCTCCGAACTCGACGATGAGCGGCGTGAACTCGCGAGCGAACTCGGTGCCGACGTCGTCGTCGACCCCGACGAAGTAGACCCCGAAGTCGCCATCCCCGAAGCGGCCGGTGGGAAAGTCGACGTCGGCGCGGAGGCCATCGGCCTCGTCCCGACGATCAAGCAGGCCAACGCGGTGACCGCCAAAGGCGGCTCGACGCTCGTCTTCGGCGTCCCCGATCAGGAGGCGACGATGGAGGTCAGTCCCTTCGACATCTTCTTCGACGAGGTCGGCTACCGCGGGTCGTTCTCGCTGACCACCGAGGACTTCGAGCGAGCGGTGACGATGCTCCGGTACGGCCGCATCGACGCCGACGCACTCATCACGGAGCGAATCGGTCTCGACGACCTCCCGACGGCGTTCGAGCGCATGGAGAACGCCGAGGGACTGAAGAAAGTCGTCGTCCCCGACACCGACGGCTGAGTGAGACGGTTTTCGCGCTAGGAAGTCGTGGTGAGAACGCTCACGAGCGACAGGCTGACAGCCTGTGGTGTCGTCGACGAGATACCAGGGGCACGGCCACTACGGCCGGGATTTCTCGACCATCGACCGCTCTGGCAGTCCGTTCTTTTCTACAGAACGCACAGATTCCGCACAGCATCGCTCGTACTAATCGGTAGTGTCTGGTCTTTCGTGATGGATATATGTATGTCAACAGTTCACACTCGATCAACCGTTCTTCTGTAACGAACAGAGTTTTACGTGTGGCAGCAGTACACACGGACATCGTGACCGACACACCGAACTACACGATCGACGCGACGGAGACGTCGCTTGACTTACTCGAAACGCTCGTCGAATCGGCAGCCCCGATGGGGGTAACGGCGCTCGCCGACCGGCTAGACGTCTCGAAGAGCGTGGTCCACAACCACCTCTCGACGCTCCGTGCGCGCGGGTACGTCGTAAAACGCGACAGCCGGTACGAACCCTCACTGCGGCCGCTGGACATCGGCTCTCGCACCCGGGCGGCGTTGCCGGTGTATCAGGCCGCACGCCGCCACCTGGACAACCTCGCCGCGGCCGCCGACGAGACGACGGTCCTGTTCGTACTCGAAGCGCAGTCGGGGGTGCCGGTGTACATCGCGGAAGCCAGCGAAGGGTGGTCGCCCCAGTTCCACGAAGGCGAGCGACTCCCGCTTCACGTGAACGCGCCGGGGAAGGCGATTCTGGCCTCGCTCTCCGAGGACCGCGTCGACGACGTCTTGGACGAGACGGACCTCGTCGCGCCGACCAGTGCCACGATAACGGAACCGGGCGAACTCAAGACCGCGCTGCGGGGCGTGCGCGACGACGCCGTCGCATTCTGCAGAGGAGAACAGTACGAGGGCATCGTCGGCGTCGCCACACCGGTGACGAACGACGACGCCGACACCGTCGCCGCACTCGGCGTCTGTGGCCCGGTAGACCGTCTGAGTGGCCGGTATCTGGAGGAGGACATCACGGGACAGGTCCTCAGCACTGCGAAGTCGATACAGGTCGACCTCACGGGGCAGTAACAAATATCCGACATAGAATAACGCGTGTATATGTGTTATTGCACGGGCCGCGTGGCGGCGGCGTCGGGCCGTCGAGTCGCCCATCGTACCGCGACCTAGTTTCGGGATAACCGGCGTGCAGGTGGCAGTGACTCACACCCGATAGCGCGACAAATCGCATCGGTATCACAACTCCACAGCTATAGACAGTCATTATGGGATATTTGGAGGTATTCTCCACCTATTGATTCTCAATATCGCCATTATAATCTCGTTCTAGCGTTTTTTGGAGTAAGAGAAGGGAGTTGTTGCCAGATTGCGATGCATTTCGATAGGTTTGGAGAACTTTCCCACAGATATGGCATCTATCGGCCAACGTTACTCCCGAAGTTACTACTCCACCCCCACACTGTCGCAGTCAGTCGCGAGCGTCGGTATCAGAGTGATCGATAGCGACCGACGGCGACACAGTGCACGTCGCCACCTCGCGTACCGACAGCAGACCGTCGGTGTGACCGACCCACAGGCACGAGGACGGTCCGAATCGCTTAAGGGCGCTAACCGAAAACTCCGTGGTAACTCGCTGGACGACGGGCGCCAGCGGGCACCTGCGTGTGCAGGTCGGGATGTGAGTCGCCGACGCGACACTCCTCGCGAGGTGACTTGAACCACGAAACGCCCGTGGTGAACACAATGGCACGAAGTGCATACTCGTACATCCGAGACGCGTGGCAGAGCCCCAAGGAAGGCAAACTCGCAGAACTGCAGTGGCAGCGCCAGCAGGAGTGGCGCGACGAGGGCGCCGTCGAGCGCATCGAGCGCCCGACCCGCCTCGACAAAGCCCGCTCGCAGGGCTACAAGGCCAAGCAGGGCGTCGTCGTCGCTCGCGTGTCCGTCCGGAAAGGCAGCGCGCGCAAGCGACGTCACAAAGCCGGTCGGCGCTCGAAGCGACAGGGCGTCACCCGCATCACCCGCCGAAAGGACATCCAGCGCGTCTCCGAAGAGCGCGCCGCCCGGGTGTTCCCGAATCTGCGCGTCCTCAACAGTTACTCCGTCGGGCAGGACGGCCGACAGAAGTGGCACGAGGTCATCCTCGTCGACCCCGAGCACCCGGCCATCCAGAACGACGACGACCTCTCGTGGATCTGTGAGGACGACCAGACCGACCGCGTCTTCCGCGGGCTGACCGGTGCCGGCCGCCGCAACCGCGGTCTGAGCGGCAAGGGCACCGGCTCCGAGAAGACCCGCCCGTCGCTACGCAGCAACCGCGGCAAGGGCAAGTAACGCGGTATTTCTCTCCGTTTCTGCATCCTCACCAGCCACCGGTGTGACGCTACACCCAGACGCGTTGCTCCTGTGCGGCCTGTCCTGACTACGCCCAGACGCGTTGCGCCCGGTCCATCAGCGTCACCACCACGACGTGGGGGAGCGTGACGACGGCGATGAACACGAGGTAGAGCGCGACCCACTCGGGCACTGTCGCGGGTGGGTTCGGGACGAGGACGTACAGGCCCGCGAGCAAGCCCAGCGACGCGACGGTCAGCGGGAGGGCGTCGCGGGCGAACTGCGTGAACGCCGCCGTCGGGTCCCGCCCGCGGAGCGCCGCGACTGCGTCGTCGTCGACCAGTAGCAGGCGGGCGACGTGGCGCAGCGAGTGCCACAGGCAGAAGTAGACGCCGATGGCGAGTACCGGCGGGACGACAGCGAAGTACGCAGTGAGGCCCAGCGTCTCGGCGGCGTCGAGACGCCACGGGGCCGGATTCTCGGCGCGAGCGTAGCCGACGGCGAGCGTGCCGACCACGAGCGCCCCGTAGGCGACCGCCAGCGCCGCCCGGACGTCCGCGCGGAACGCCCACTCGATGGCGGCGACGGCGCCCGGCGCGAACAGGGCGACGAGGTCCACGGCGACCCGACGGTACCACCCCGGGAACGCGAGCAGGGGGACGAGCATCGGGAGGCCCCCGCGAACGATGACGGTGGCCGCCCGCTGGGGGACCGAACGGAGGTGGTCGGCGTCGGCGAGCGCCCGCAACGCGTAGAGGTCGCCCTGCCCCCAGTGGAACCACGTGACGGCGATGAAGAGAACGAAGGCCGCCGCCGGTGTGAGGAACCAGCCGACGGCGTAGGCCCCGCCGACGAGTCCGTAGAGCGCGAACACTCGGGCGATGGCCCGCCAGTCCGGGCGCTCGCCCCGGGAGCGAGCGACGGCGAGGTGGTCGACCGCGCCGTGGGGCAGGCCGAGGACGAGGACGCTGGCGACCAACGGGACGTACTGGAGTGTCGGGGGGACCGACAGGCCGGCGAGAAACGGGACGGCGAGGGCGGCGCTGGCGACCCACGAAGGCAGGAAGACGGTCCGGCGAATCGTCTCGCGGGCCGGGGCCGCGAGGCGGTCGGTCACCCCCATCTGTCACAGAGCCACGCGAAGAGGACCAGTCCCTGTACGACGAACAGCGACGTCAGCAGGAAGAAGACGGCCTCCTCGACGGGGAGGCCGAGGAGGGGTATCGCCAGTCCGGTCGTGTACTGGTCCGACAGCGTCCACACGCCCAGTGCCAGCGCGATGCGGTCGGCGACCCAGAGGTACAGCGTCGGGACCAGCGTCCCGAGGGCGACGGTGCGCCACTCCGCGACGAGGAACGGCCACCCGAAGGCCCACTGGATAGCGAGGATGGGGACGCTCCAGACCAGCAACGATCCGAGATAGAGGCCGTCGGGACTGTCGAGTAACGCGACGCCGACGGCCGCGACCAGGCCGGCAGCCAGTAGTCCGAGCGCCCGCGTCGGCACCGGTATGGCGAGCGGTCGCGTCGTATCGACGCCGTAGCGAGCGACCCACAGGCCGACGCCGACTGGCTGGAAGACGAAGAAGAGATACTCGCCCAGCGGCGCGGCCCACAGCCGGGTCAGAACGGTTCCCGCTCCGTACCACCAGACGCCGCGGGCGACGAGGTAGTTGTCCCACGGCGTCGTGTAGACGAGCGCCAGCGCCGCCAACAGGGCCGTCCCCGAGAGGACGACCCGACGGCTGGCCAGTCGATAGCGCGCGGTGAGTGCCAGTCCTGCCAGCACGGGCAGGACGAGCACCGCGTGGAACTGCAGGTAGGTGAGACTCGGGGTCATCTGTGTGACGAGGGAGCGAGCGGGAACGGCCGGCTCATCCACGCCAGGTCGGTCGGCCGTGACTGTGGACGTCGGTCGGAACGGTGTCGGGTCCGCGCTCGGAGACGGCACTGACGGCGTAGAAGGTGGCTTCGGGGTCGCCGTTGCGCCGCCAGTGCCACCACGTCCGGGCGAGCAGCCAGAGTCGGCGGCGGCGGGTGAGTTCCGGCGTCTCCGTCAGCACGTCGTAGCCGCGGTTCCGGATGAGCCGGTGGTGTTCGGCATACAGCACCGCCGACAGCAGGACGCCGAACTGACAGTCCTCGGGGAGATAGCTGATTCCTTTGACCCCCTCGCGGTACAGTTCGTCGGTGCGGGCCAGTTCCTCCTGCATCACGGCGCGGAAGGCGTCGTCGACCTCCGCGTTCGCGAGTTGCTCCTCGGTGACGCCGTGCCGTTCGAGCGTCTCTTGCGGGAGGTACACGCGCCCGTAGTCGTGGATGTCCTCGCGGACGTCCCGGAGGAAGTTCGACAACTGGAACGCCTCCGCGAGCGCTTCGGCGTGGGGGAGTGCCACCTCTTTCTGTGGCGGGTCCATCACCATCGTCATCATGTTCCCGACGGCGACGGCCGACCCGCGCATGTACCCTCGCAGGTCCTCGAACGTCTCGTAGCGGGCCTGTGCGATGTCCATCTCCATGGCGTCGATGAAGACGTTTATCTCCTCGTCGGGGATGTCGTGTTCCTCGCGGAGGTCCTGAAACGCCGCCAGCACGGCCCCGTCGTCGGTGTCCTCGGGGTCGCGGTTGCCCAGTGCCGCCTCTCGTATCGTCTCCAACCGTTCGTGTTGGACGTTCGGTGGCGGGCCCTCCGGCTGGTCGACCACCTCGTCGGCGACGCGGAAGAAGGCGTACATCACGTAGGTCGGGTAGCGAATCCGCTCCGGGAGAACCCGGGTCGCGAGGTGGAACGTCCGGCCGGTCTGCTGTTGGATCGATTTGCTCGTTCGGATGTTGTCAGATTGCATTGAGTGCTGGCGACAGGTCGGTCATCGAATGATACGTCGGTGCCGCGACAGGCACCGACACCGGGTCCGCTGTCGAGCCGTTTCACCCGTCTGAGGCGTCGGCTCGGCCGCGACCGTTCGCGTAGGTTGCGTGATACGACCCGGGTCGGAGTGACACATCGTCTACAAACAAATAGGCGGAGAACAACTTTAAACTGTGTACCCAACTGCTTTGGACCACCCGGGACGCCGGTCGCTTCCCTCGGTTTGTCCGGCAGTCTCACCACGTCTCGAATATCTCTTCCAGTAGCTTCCGTTCGCCCGCACGGAGGTGCTGATGGAACGTCGACGGGCAGATGTCCATCGAATCGGCCAGTTCCTCGCCGGAGACGTCCCGCGGCCAGTCGAAGAAGCCGCCGAGATACCCCTTCCTGAGGGCCGTCAACTGTCGGTTCGTCAGACGATCCTCCAGCGTGGCGAGGAACGCCTGCCGGGAGACCGGTGGCTCGTCGCGTTCGCGGACGGCCACGAGGTCCGTGCCGGGGTAGCGGTCGCGGACGTGTTCGACGACGCTTCGCGTCTCGGTGGTCGCCGGGAGCGTCACCGAAAACACGGCGTGGTCAGGCGTCACAGTGATGTCGCGGGTCTCCGCGCCGCGGTCGGCAAGCAGCGAGACGACCGGCGGGTCGCCGACCGAAAACTCGAACAGCGACGCCGACTCCGACGTCGAGACGTGCGTCACGGCGGTGACCTGTGGGTGGTCGGCGGCGGCCGCACACACCGCCGAGGGGTCCTCGGTCTCCACGAGGAAGAACATCACCGTCTCCTCGTCGTCGGCGACGCTCCCGCCGTACTCCATCCGACAGCCCAGTTCCCGGGCCAGCGCGACGAAGAAGATGTCGTCGTCGCGTATCTGCAGTTCCAGTTCCGTGACGTTGTCCGTCGTCAGTAGCTTGCTGGTCTCGGTGGCGTCGATGGCCGTCGAGATGGCCTGTCCGACCGCTCCGAGTACCGCCCGCTCGCGCGGGTCGAATACGCTGGCCTCGTCGGCGTACACCGTGAGCACGCCGTACATCGACTCACCGGCGACGAGCGGCACGGCCGCGACGGACGCGACGGTGCCGCCGGCCAGTTCGCGGTGGTGCTCGCCGATATCGTCGGTCGCGACCTGAATCTCCTCGGTTCGGGCCGCGAGAGCGACGGGGTCGTCATCGGACAGCGAGACGGCGAGGTCGGCGTCCCGGTCCGTCGACAGCGCCGCCGGCCGGAGCGCCTCGTCGCGCAAATCGAACGCCGCTATCCACGCGAACTGGTAGGAGTCGACGGCCGCTAGCCGGTCGACCACGACCTGCTGGATGTCAGACCGCGACCCGGCGGTCATCACGTCGTTCATCACCCCCGTGACGAGGCCGTCCAGTCTGTCGACGAGGTGTTCGAGGTTCGAGCGTTCGGCGCGCAACTGCTCGCTTCGGCGTTCGGCCGCCAGTTCCGCGAGTTTCCGCTGGGTGATGTCGATGTGGGCCACGACGGCACTGCCGGCCTCGTCCTCGGGGAGCGGCGCGACCCGCATCAGGAACCACTGCTTCTCGTCCGGCGAGTGGCAGGGGTACTCCAGCGTGAACAGGTCCCGGTCGCCCGAGATAACGGACTCGATGCCGGCGACGGCTTCCGCGGCGTACTCGTCGGCGTCGACGTCGGTCGTCCCGAAGTAGTTCACCCCTTGCATCTCGCCGTCGTCGGCGCTGGCGAACTCCTGCCAGGCGCGGTTGGTAAAGAGGATGGTCCCCTCGTCGTCGAGGACGGCGATGTTGATGGGGAGCGTATCGAGCGTCGAGTGCGCGAGTGTCTGTGGTGGCTTCATTCGCAAGTGCCTCGGCTACGACGTGCCGTTACCACTCGTAGAGGTGGCTCGTGGATAAACGTGTGGCCGGAATCCCTAACTGAATGGGTATCGGTGTGCCCACACTGGGGCTTGCCCGTGCGGAAAACACTATAGTATGCCAGCCGCTACCGGTGAGTATGTTCGGGTCCCGGAGCGACCGGGAGACGGTGACCTGTATCGCCTGCGGTGACCGCCTCGCCCGGTCTGATGCCCGCGAGTACGACAAGCACGGGGACCGATGGGAGCGCCGGGACAAGGCGTTCGAGTACCTCTGTAAGGGGTGTTTCGCGGATACGTCCCACCAGCCACGGGGCGATCTCGAAGCGACGCTCGACGACGCCGGGGCCGGCGAGACCGACCGAGAGACGTTCCTCCGTCGGTACCGAGAACTCGCCGAGGAGAACAGCGTCGAACGCGAGTGAGCGACGAGACGGTCGGTTGCGAGTGCTGATTCTGACCCCGACAGTCCTAACTACACCGTGGGCGTAGCCGGGGGCATGACCACCGAAGACGCCCAGTCGGCGGCCGGCACCGCCGAGGGGCAGGGCCCCGTCGAAATCGACGAGGAGATGGCCCGCCACATGGAGAACAAGCGCGAGGAGTTGTTCGAGAAGTTCGGTATCCGCGACGAGTTCCCGCCGGAAGTGCTCGAAGAGGCGAAAGAGCGCACGCAGGACGTCCAGCAGGAGATCGCCGACGAGGTCGACGAGCGCCGTGACCTCCGCGAGATGACGACGTGGACGACCGACCCCATCGACGCCCAGGACTTCGACGACGCCATCTCGGTCGAAGAGCGAGACGACGAGTACGTGCTGTGGGTCCACATCGCCGACGTGACCCACTACGTCAACCCCGACACCGCGATGTGGGCCGAAGCCGTCGAACGAGGCAACACCGTCTACCTCCCGGGTTACACCATCCACATGCTCCCGCCCGTCCTCGCCGAGACGGTGTGTTCGCTCGTCCCCAACGAGGACCGACTGGCCCACACCGTCGAGATGCATCTGGACAAGGAGAACCTCTCCTACGAGACCATCGAGATATACAAGTCCGTCATCGAGAGCGACGCCCGCCTCACCTACACGGAGGCCGAGAACCTGCTCGACGACCCCGAGACGGCCGACGACCTGCTCGAAGACACGAGCGTCGACCTCGCAGAGAAGACCGAACTCATCTGGGAACTGGCCGACCGGATGCACGAACAGCGCAAGGAGGACGGCTCGCTCGTCCTCAACCCCGCGAGAGACCGCGCCCACACCATCATCGAGGAGTGCATGCTGAAGGCCAACAAGGCCGTCACGCACGAACTGATGTGGGACCGCGGCGTCGAGGCGATGTACCGCGTCCACCCGCAACCGAGCCCCGAGGAGTGGGACGAAGCGCTCGTCGAGATCCAAGATCTCGACGGCGTCTCCATCCCCGGGTCGACGTGGGACGACCCCCGGAAGGCCGTCAACGCTACCCTCGAACAGGCCCCCGGCCGCCAACTCGATAAGATTCAGTGGGCCGTGATGAAGGTGATGCCGCGCGCGAAGTACATGAACGACCCCTTCGGCGGTCACCACGCCCTGAACTTCGAGATTTACGGCCACTTCACCTCGCCGATCCGCCGCCTCTCGGACCTCATCAACCACTGGATCGTCTACACCAACGACGTACCCGAAGACCTCGTAGCGCTGTGTGACCGCGCCAGCGACCGGCAGAAAGACGCCGAGCAGTGCGAACGCGAGTACAAGAAGTTCCTCGAAGAGATCGGTCTGGACGCGGCGGCCGTGAACAACCGCGGTCTGGAAGTCATCGAGTCCGAGGACTGAGCTACGTCGGGGGCTGTCCCTCGGTGAGGTGATCGCGACTCCAGGACTGGAGCGCGTCGATAATCGGGCCGAGGTCCGCTCCGGCCGTCGTCAGCGAGTACTCGACGCGGACCGGTTTGTCGTCGATGACGTCACGGGCGACCAGTCCCGACTCCTGCAGGTCGTCGAGCGCTTCCGAGAGCACCTTATCGGAGATGCCGTCGACGCGGGCCTTCATGTCGTTGAACCCGAGCGGGCCGTCTACGATGAGCGTGTGCAACAATACCGGATGCCACTTCCTGCCGAGAATCGCCGTGGCGCGGCGGAGTTGCCGACTGTCACTGGTCTGCCCGCAGGACGCATCCCCATCGGTCATACTGCCTCCGCGTTCAGACGGGTGGATAATATAGATACTGGCAACCGTCCGGTGGACAAAACCTATTGAACCCCAGGGTGGCAGTGAAACTATGTGCCCTCCAGCACCGGCGATAGTCGCCGACGGACTGACGAAACGCTACGGCGACGCCGTCGCGATAGCCGACCTCGACCTCACTGTCGACCCCGGGAACGTCTTCGGGTTCCTCGGGCCAAACGGCGCCGGGAAGACCTCGACTATCCGCATCCTGACGACGCTGACCGAACCGACGGCCGGAACCGCCCGCGTGGCCGGCCACCCGGTGAGCGACCGGGCGAGCGTCGTCGAACACATCGGCGTCCTCCCGGAGACGCCAGCGCTGTACGACGAACTCACCGGCCGCGAGCAACTGGAGTACGTCGCCGGCCTGCGCGGTCACGACGACTGGGACCGGGTCGAATCGCTCCTCGAACGGTTCGACCTCGCAGACGACGCGAACCGCCGGGTCGCTACGTACTCGAAGGGGATGAAGCAGAAGCTCGGTCTCGTACAGGCGTTGTTACACGAGCCAAGCGTCCTCTTTCTGGACGAACCGACCAGCGGACTGGACCCGCGCGCGGCCCGGACGGTGTGTGACACCATCAGCGAGGTGGCGGCCGCCGAGACGACCGTCTTCCTCTCGACGCACATCCTGCCGGTCGTCGAGGAACTCGCCGACACCGTCGGCGTCCTGTACGACGGCGACCTCGTGGCCGAGGGTGCGCCGAGCGAGTTGACCGACGACGTCGAGGCCGGGAGTACGCTCGAAGACGTGTTCCTCGACGTGACGAGCGAGCAAGCGACACAGCGATGATCGGCCCGAACTGGCGGCGGGCCCACCTCGTGACCCGCATCGAACTCCGGCGGACGTTGCGAAGTCTTCTCGACAGCGCTCGCGGCATCCTCGTCCTCGCCGGCGTCGGCCTCTTCGTCCCGGCGTACAGCCTCGGCATCGGTGCGATTGCGTTCTTCGGCGGCGGGGCGTTGACGGAGTTACCCACAGCGGACGTGCGAACGGCCGTCGTGGCCGTCCTTCTGGGGCTGCTTACGCTCGTGACGTTCGTCGAGGTACAGCGGTCGGCCAAACAGATCGGCGAACCGGACGGCCTCGACGGGTTGCTGACGACACTCCCGTACACCGACGTCCTCGCCGGCGTCGTCGGTGCCGAACTCGCCCGGGCCCTCGCCGTCCTCGGGGCACCAGTGCTCGCACTCGCCGTCGGTCTGTCGGCCGGAACCGGGTTCGTCCTCGTCGGCCCGGTAGTGCTGGTGACGACGCTCCTCGTCGTCACGCTCGGATTGCTACTGGGCTACGCGGGTGGGCTGACGGTGAAACTCGTCGCCGCCCGGTCCGCGTTCGTCGCCCGTCACCGTGCCAGCATCGGGTCCGCCGCGTCGCTCCTCCTGACGGTCGGGTGGCTCGCGGTGTGGTCTGCTCAGTCCGGTCAACTGGCGATACTCCGTGCGCTCACGGACTCGCCGCTCCTGTGGCTCGCCGACGTGGTCCTCGTTGCGGTTCCCGGGACGACGGCGGACCCGCTGGCGGTCGTCGTCGGCGGTGTGGCACTGGTCGGCAGCCTCCCCGTCACCGCCGTCGGCTGTCGGTGGCTGGCCGAACGCGTCTGGTACGTCGACCCGGTCCAACCGGACCACGAGTTCGACCCGGACGAGCGGACGCTCTCGGACCGCCTGCTTGCCGGGCGCGTCCCGAGCGCCACACGGGTCGTCGCCCAGAAGTCGTGGCTCCGGGCGAGACGCGCGCCGTTCACTGTCCAGTTCGCCGTCGTCCCGGTGTTCTTGCTCCTCGTCTCGCAAGGGCAGTTCCTCCTGCGAGGAAGTGGTGCGCCGACGACGCTACCACTGACCGTCGGCGTAGCCACCGCAGCGGCGTTTGGCGCGGCGTTCACGCTCAACCCCCTCGGCGGCGAGGAGGGCGTCCTGCCGCTGACGCTGACGACTGCCGTCTCCGGTCGAGCGTTCGTCGCCGGCCTCGTGCTGGCCGGCGTCCTCCCCGGTCTCGTCGTCGCGCCCCTCGTCGTCGTCGGTCTCGGTGCCGCGGTCGAGACGCCATCGCTCCCGCTGCTTGCGGCACTCGCGACCGCTCTCGTCGCGACGGTGGCCGCACCCGCTATCGCCGCTGGTTGTGGCGTCGTCTTCCCGAAGTTCGAGCCGTCGTCCGTCCACGGCCGAGACGTGACCGTCCCGAGTAGCTTCGCCTTCGGGGGCTACTTCCTCGTCTTCGGAGCGGTCGTAGCGCCGGCGAGCGCCGCCGTCCTGCTCTCCATCGGCCTGCCGTTTCCCGTCCCCGTCGAGACGCCGGCGCTCCTCGCTGGGGGGCTGGCCGCGACGGCCGTCCTCGGCGGCCTCGCCACCGTAGCGGGGTTCCTGTACGCGGCCAACCGCGTCGCCACCTACCGGCTCCCCTGAATCAACAGATAGGCTTTGGGTCCAGTCCCATCCCCTCCAACGTCTCGGCGTAGTCCGCGTACGCGGCCTCGATAGCTCCAACCGCGGCGTCACGGGCCACGTCGCGCCCCTCGTCGTGGAGCGTCGATAGTGCGTCACGCGCGGGGTCGAGGTCGCTCGCGTCGGCCCGCAGGTCGCGGAACGTGTCGGCCCCGGCCTCGTCGGCCTCGTTGACGAAGAAGTTCACCACCTGCAGGTAGAACCGGTCGGCTATCAGCGGGACGGCGACGAGCCCCGCTCCGACGCGAGCGTCCGTCGACGCCACCGTCTGGAGATGGTCGGCGAGTGCGTCGGGGTCGCCGGGGTCGGCGTCGATACGGTCGGCGCGGTCACGGGCGGCCCCGGCGGCAGTCGCGAACGCCTCACTGGCGGCCCCGGCATCGTCGGCCCAGCCTGAGAGTCCGTTCGCGACGCCGACTTCGCGAGTTACCGCTGCCTCGCGGACGGCCGCCGGCGTCAGGTCGGCACCGGTGGCCGCGATGAGCAGTTTGTCCGAGCCGAGTCGGTCCAGTTCAGTTCCCGCCTCCTCGCGGACGGCATCGAGTGTCTCGGCGGCGTCCATACCACCGTGGAGGGACGCTCGACGCTTAGAACCCCCGCCCGATTTATCGGCTGTCGGAACCTAGCTGATGCATGGCCGAAGAGTACCCCGACCCGCCGGCCGCGCATCCCTCGCTGTCGGCGGCCGACCTGAAACGACGCCTCGACGCCGGCGAGTCGGTCCGCCTGCTCGACGTCCGCGACCGGAACGAGTTCGAGCAGTGGCACATCGACGGCCCGTCGGTCACGGCGACACAACTCCCGTTCGCGAAGTTCCTGCAGGCGAAGGTGACCGACGGCGTCGACGACCTCGTGGCCGACGTAGACGGCGACGGCCCGATTACCGTCGTCTGTGGCCGCGGCGAATCCAGCGGTTTCGTCGCCGGCCTCCTGATCGACCACGGCGTCGACGCGCGCAACCTCGCCGACGGGATGCGCGGGTGGGCACGCCTCTACGAGAGCCACGAGGTCTCGTGCGACGCCGCGACGGTCGTGCAGTACCAGCGTCCGTCGTCCGGCTGTCTCTCCTACCTCGTGGTCAGTGACGGCGAGGCGGCCGTCGTAGACCCGCTTCGGGCGTTCGCCGACCGCTACGCCGACGACGCGGCCGACCACAATTCGACACTCCGGTACGCCCTCGATACGCACGTCCACGCCGACCACGTCAGCGGCCTGCGACGACTCGTCGACGACCACGGCGTCGAACCGGTGCTGCCCGCCCGCGCGGCCGACCGCGGCGTCACCTTCGACGTGACCGAACTCGGCGACGACGAGACGCTCGCTGTGGGGTCGACGACGCTCGACCCGATTCCGCTCCCCGGCCACACCACCGGCATGACCGGGTTCCGTGTCGGCGGCGTCCTCCTCGCCGGTGACAGCCTCTTCCTCGAGAGCGTCGCTCGGCCTGATCTAGAGGAGGGCGACGCCGGCGCCCCGGACCTCGCCCGCTCACTCCACGAGACGCTGACCGAGCGCCTCGCACCGCTTCCTGACGAGACCCTCGTCGCGCCGGGCCACTACTCCGAATCGGTAGACCGTGCCGACGACGGCACCTACACCGCGCCGCTCGGGACGCTCCGCGAGCGACTCTCCGCGTTCGATATGGACCGGGAGACGTTCGTCGAGCGCATCTGTGCGGACGTTCCCCCACGACCCGCCAACGTCGAACGCATCATCGCCGTCAACCTCGGCACCGACGACGCCGACGACGACACCGCCTTCGAACTCGAACTCGGCCCGAACAACTGCGCCGCGGCGCCGATGGACGCCGCCTAGAACGGGAGCCGGCGCCGAAGTTGTTCGAACAGCGACGGCTCGTCGTCTGTCGCGTCCGGGCCGACGACGTCCTCGTCAGGGAGGATGACGGTCCGCTCGCCGTCGTCGTCGACCTCGATGAGGTCGTCCTCTTTCAGCGCCGCCAGTGCGCCCTCTATCTGGTCGATGTTCACGTCCGCCTGGGAGCGAATCTCGAACACAGTCATCCCCTCGTTGTGGCGGTCCGCGAGCGCGTCGAGTACCGCAACCTCCGTCTCGTCCCGGTCGCGATACTCCGGCTTCGCTCTCATACTGGCCTCTATACCCGCCCGGCTCTTGGCTTTGTCCCTCGTTCTGATGCTGTGGCTCCGAAGTGCGTTCGATCGATACTCGACCCCGCTATCGGAAACACGGGAATCATAGCTGCTACGGATGGCAGGTTCGTGGAAACCGTCGTACCAATCGCGGCCGTCGTCGCCGACGCTCGGACACGGCGGTCAACCTTTATCAGCCATTCGTGAGTTTTACGGTATCCTTCTAGACATATAAAGGACAATCGAAGTCGCACGCCTCGGCCGCTATCGAACGCAGAGAGTGGCAGAACTCACACGTCTACGCGATACTCGGAGACTGTCCCAGTTCAAAAAGCCACGCGACGAAAAAGAAAGACCGAGAGAATAGTATTGTCGAATGATATTTTCCTATACGAAAATATACTCCCCGCTCTTGTCACGGGTGGCTACCTCGCCTGTGGACGTAGAGTTGTCAGCCCCCTCGACGTAGGAATCGTGTGCCGGGCCGTAGGTCCTCTGTGCCCAGAGAGAGCCGTAGTAGTATTGGTCCAACTCCTGAGTGCGACGGTAGTCCTCTGCTTGTTCCGCCGTCAGGTATGAGATGCGGTATAGCTCTCCGTCGGGCGTCACCGTTCGGTAGTATATCCGCTCCGGTGCCCAGCTAGCATTAACCTCTCCCTCCCCGCGTTGATAATACCCATCCACGGCGCTGTAGGCAAAGAGCATACTCGCGTCTAAATCGGTCATTCTGTCCATAGTTCGGTTCTGCGGGTCCATGGTGTACGTGAGGACAACATAGTTTTCGTCGGTATTCACCGAGACGCCAGTGATATTCGTCCACGTATTCTTGTCAAATGGGCGGGAGACGTCATCGGCAAACTCACCGAGTTGTTCGGTTCGGTTCCACGACGACATATTCCCAGCGAACAGTACATCTCGCTGTTCGGGTGGGATGAACTGCTCGACGGTGAGGTAGTACGTGAACGCGGTGTTTGGCTCGCTTGACGTGGCGATGATGGTGTACTGCCCCGTCTCGGGGAGCGTCACCATCGTCAGGTCGGCGGCATCGCCCATCCCGTCATCATCGTCGAGGTCGATGACCGTCCCGTTCGGGCCGCGTAGCTTCACCAGCGGGTCGCCAGTAGGCGACCGCATCGAGATGTTGACTACCGTGCCGGCTTCCGCGGCAAACTGAACCGGCTCGTAGTATTTGCCGTCGCGCTTGGGGTCGCCCCCATCGAGGTCGCTATTGATAATGTGGCCTGCGTCCTGTTCGAGCGAGATGCTACGCAGGTCCGTCCCGTTCTGGGGGACAGTCGGCGTCGGGGTCGCCGTCGACTCCGGCGTGCTGGTTGTCCCATCGGGGCCAGTGTCGGTTTCGCCGACGCCGAGGCCGTTACAGCCCGCCGTAATCAGGAGAGCCGCAACTAAAACCGTAAGCAGAGCATTTCGAGACGTAGAGAGTGTGATTCGTAGCATTTCTGTAGTCCTCTGTCTTGTTGTAACTAATGTTTCTGCTTTAGAGTATATAAATATGGAGAAAAATCAAGCCATCAGAAACTCGCCGAGAGAGTCAGAAAGGCGACCGTCCAAACGAGGGGGTGACAAAAACGGCCAGACGGAAATTGACTGTGGGCTGAGTGGTTACGCACCGATGCAGACGCCGCCGATTTTGACCGTACTGCAACCGCCGCCACCGCCGGAGTCGTCATTGCTGGACCCACCGGAGTCGTCGTTGCTGGACCCACCGGAGTCGTCGTTGCTGGACCCACCGGAGTCGTCGTTGCTGGACCCACCGGAGTCGTCGTTGCTGGACCCACCGGAGTCGTCAGAGCCGCCAGAGTCGCCGCCACCGCCACTCGACCCGTAGTGGTCGCTGGGCGACCCGCCGCTGAAGCTACCGGAGCTACTGGAGCTACCGGAGTCGTCTATCGGTTCGTGGCCAGACTCCGGCCCTCCGCCGTAGCCGCCAGCGAACAGGCCGCTACCCGTGCCACCACTACCAAAGTCGTTGGAGTCGTCGGGACTTCCGCCACTCGACCCGGAGTCGTCGTTGTCGCCTATCGACCCGTAATGGTCGCTGGGCGACCCGCCGCTGTAGCTACTGCCGGAGTCGTCGTTGTTGGACCCGCCGGAACTTCCGCCTATCGACCCGTAGTAGGGGTCACCAGACGAGCCGGATGTGACGCTTCCAGCACCGGAGTCGCTATTGTCGACGACATTGTTCCCGCTGGAACCTCCCCCGTCGTCGTTATCATCCACACCGCCTCCCCAGTCTTCGATGTTCTTCTGCGTCTCGACGGCCTGCTCCATCGCATCGTAGTCGTAGCCCCCTGAAATGTCGTCCGAGCGGAACTCGTCCACATCCACGTAGTTTGAGGCGGTGACTTTCTCGCCGTTGACCCACATTTGGATACCGTCGTCACCGTTGCCCTCAACGATTGTTTGTTCGCCGGTCGTGGAGTCAGTAAGGACAACATCATTCAGGCAATCGTTGTTCCAGAAGTGACAGTCATCAGACGACGAGCCACCATCGGAGAGCGTCCCGCCGACGGACCCGTCTGTGACCACCACGACGCGCTTAGTAGCGGTCCCGCGCCGACCGACCGCGTCGTAGACGACGGCGCGAACCGACCGCGTACCAGCGTCGCCGAACGCGTGCGTGGTACTCACGCTCGCGTTCTCGCCGGAGAGGGACGTTCGGTCGGTGACGTTCCCGTCGACGACCCACGCGAGGGTCGAGAGGGTCCTGTCGGTGCCCTCGGCGTCGGCAGTGAACGTGACATCGTCGTTACGTGTGACTGTCCCCGGTCCGGTGAGAGACACCGACGGTCCCGACGACGGCGAGACGACGACGTGAAGGGTATCGGACCGCGTCGCGCCGTCGTCGTCGGTCACGGTCACGGTGACGTTGTACTGGCCGACCGCAGTCGGACGGAAGTGGGTCTGCCGACACGCTCGGCAGTCGGGCGAGGTAGTAGCGCCCGACGGCGTCTCGATTGACCACTCGACACGTGCGATAGTGCCGTCGGGGTCGCGTGTGCCGTTGGCATCGAGATACACCGTCGCATTGGCTGGAACGGTCTGGTCGAGACCGGCGTCGGCGAGCGGCGGCGCGTTTCCTGTGGCGGCCGCGGTGCCCGAGAGGAGCGTCGCTGTGAGGAGGGCGGCCACGACCAGACTGAGCAGGCGCATCGCTCGACGTTGGGCTCGCCAAATGGTATAAAATTACTTATCTATACTATGCAAATAATGAAGGCATTGCCCGAAACGTATCACTGGGAGTTCGTCGCGAGCCTGACGGGTAGGGTTTAAGTAGGACACGGCGGCAAGAACTGACAATGGGTCTCAAATGTTCCGTCCTCGGGCACACGTACGGTGAGGCCACCGTCGAGCGCGAGCGCGAAGAACAAGGGAGCGAAGTCGTCATCACCATCCAGGAACGGGAGACCTGCGAACGGTGTGGGAAGACGCGCATCGTCTCCGAGAACAAAGAGGTAACAGCCATCGAGACGCCGTCGGACATCGCTGGCGACATGGTCGACGACGAAGACGAGACGTCGACGGCGGATGCCGACGGTGTCGAGGAAGGGACAGTCGGGGTACCGGACGACGGAGCGACCGACGGGACGGCAGACGAATCGACGGACGAGGTGGACGGCGGACCGGCCAACGAGCCGGCAGAGCCGATGAACGTGGGCGATTCGGCCACCGACATCGTCGACTCCGACGCCGACGACGCGGAGATTCTGGACGACAGCGACGAAGAGGCGGACCGAGGCGGCGACAGTGAACTGGAGAATCCGACGACGGACGTCCACGTCCCCGACGCAGAGGCCGAGGACCCAGTCACCGACGCCGGGGCGGAGGATCCCGAAACGGACGACGCCCTCATCATCGACGGCGAGGACGAGGAATCTCGGTCCGACGACCGCGAACCCGGCCAGTGGCCCGACGAACCGGGCGACGACGGCGACGACTGGACGCCGGAGACGGTACTGGGTGGGGACGACGACACTCACGACTCGGCAGCCGTCGAGTCGGCCGATAGCACCGCTGTGACCGTCCCCGAGGGACAGTTCCAGTGTCCCGAGTGTGGGTTCACCACGGACGTAGAGGCGAGTTCTCTGCGCGCGGGCGACTTCTGTCCGGAGTGCCACAAGGGGTCGCTGGTCACCGACACCGAGTGAACGCAAAGAGTAAGACGGCGCCTCGCAAAACGACGGCCATGCGAGAGTACAAGATGCGACGGGGCGAGCATCTCGAAGACCGCGTCCCGGACATGGAAGCGTTCGTCGAGGAGTACTTCGGTCCGGTCACGGACACCGAAGAACACAACGGCAGTGACCTCCTCGTCGTCGACGACCCCGACAACCCCGTGTTCGAACGGGTCGTCGCCGGCACCGTCGACTACGGGAGCAAGAAGGACAAACTGGCCCTGCACATCGACGAGAAGCCAGCCGAGCAGGTCATCTCCGAGGGCCACGTCGACGCCGCCGAGGACGCCGTCTCGGTCAAGAACGATTTCCTCGAAGAGGCGACGGGTCGAGACGCAAAGGCCCGCCGTGACTCCCTGAAGCGGTCCGTCGAGGACGACGCCGACGCGCCGGACAACGTCTGAGCGAGCAGTGCTGTTTTTCCGGAAACATCAGATCGCCGTCACCCCTAAATACTCTCGTGTCATATGTTCACATACGCCTCACCGGAGGCGCACAAAATATCCGGGCCGCGGCACCGCCGCGTGGTCCGGCACGAAGCCGGGCACCCTGTCATAGTTTGTCCGCCCCGCCGGAGGCGGACCCAATCCGGCATGCCGGGCACGTCCGTCTCGTCTTCAGTCGACCAGTCCGTAGCCACGCTTGACCAGTTCGATGTCGACGAAGATGACGGCGACGGTGAGGCCCGTCAGCACGAACAGGGAGCGGTTCGGCGGGACGGCCACTGCCTCGGGGATGACGCCGTAGCGGACGCCGTTGACCATGTACACCATCGGGTTCAGCAGCGTGACCTGTCGCCAGATGCCCGACAGTGCCGACAGCGGGTAGAACACCGCGCCGAAGAACACCAGCGGGCGGATGATGAACTGGTTCATCACCGTCAGGTAGTCGAAGTCACGCGCCCAGAGGCCGCCGATGACGCCGAACGCGGCGAACAGCGTCGGGATGACGAGCGTGAACGCCGCGAGGTAGAACGGGTTCGCGACGGTCACCGGCGTGAAGACGAGGCCGACGCCCCAGATGATGGCGCCGACGACGATGCCGCGGAGCGATGAGGCGGCGACGTAGGCAAGCACCATCTCGGTGTGAGACAACGGCGAGGTCAGCACTTCGTGGATGTACTCGTTCCAGCGGCCGTGGAAGATGGAGAACGAGGCGTTCTCGAAGGCGTTCGAGATCATCCCCAGCACCACCAGTCCGGGCAGGATGAAGAGAATGTAGCCGGCGCCGCCGAAGGCGTTCGGGTCGTTGCCGCTGATGCGCTCGCCGAGGACGACGCCGAAGACGGTGAAGTACAGTACGTTCGTAATCATCGGCGGGAGGAACGTGTTGCGCGGGCGTCGAACGTAGCGAAGAATCTCGCGGTGCAGAAGCGTCCAGAGGCCGACGAGTCGCGCACGCAGTCCCGTCGGTGCACCGTCGCGGGCGTCGTCGGTCGCCGGGCCCGCACCGTTCGTCCCCACGTCGGTGTCGTGGCTCATGCGGACACCTCCGCGTACTCGCGGTCGTCGCGCGTCAGGTCGACGAACACCTCTTCGAGCGAGGCTCGCCGGATGTCGAGCGACGTGACGTGGTACCCCTGCCGTTCGAGTACTCGAACCAGTTCGGGCGCAGTCTGGCTCCCACCCGCCGCCGTGACGCTGAGGCCGTCGTCAGTCACCGCAACGTCGGTGACGCCGTCGACGGCGAGTCTCGGTGCGGACCGTGGTGGGTCGGCCAGACCGAGGTCGATGGTGTCGGTGCCTCTCGACATCAGCTCGTCGGGCGAGGCCACCTCTACCTTGCTCCCCGAGTCCACGATAGCGACCCGGTCACAGAGGCGTTCGGCCTCCTCGATGTAGTGCGTCGTCAGCAGGATGGTCGTGCCGGCGTCGTTCATCCGGTTGATGATGTCCCAGAGGTCGTGGCGCAACTGGACGTCGACGCCGGCCGTGGGTTCGTCCAGAATCAGCAGGTCCGGGTTCGAGACGAGGGCGCGCGCGAGGACGAACCGCCGTTTCATCCCGCCGGAGAGCCAGTCGAATCGGGTGTCCCGCTTGTCCCAGATGCCGACGGTCTTCAGCGCCTCTTCGGCGCGTCGGTGGGCCTCTTTGCTTCCGATGCCGTGGTAGCCGGCCTTGTGTTCGAGAACTTCGATAATGGGGAAAAAGCGGTCGACGTTGAACTCCTGTGGTGCCAGTCCGATTCGGTCGCGGGCCGCTCGGTAGTCGTCCTCGACGTCGAAGCCGAACACTTCGGCGTCCCCGCCGTCTTTGTGGACGAGGCCGACCAGCGTGTTGATGAACGTCGTCTTGCCCGCGCCGTTGGGCCCGAGGAGACCGAAGAACTCGCCGCGGTCGACGGTCAGGTCCAATCCGTCGAGGGCCTGTACGTCACCGTAGTTTTTTCGTAAGTTTCGGGCGCGTATCGCCGGTTCTGTCATTACTGACCCTACCCGGCGGACACCGAAAAGGACGTTGAACGCGGCGGGTCAGAAGAGAGACGGCACCTACCGACCGAGGCGTTCGCGGGCGATACCGACGCCGGCGGGGGTGATGATGAGTTGGTCGTCGTCCTTCTGGACGATGTCGCCGCCGACCTCGTTGGCGACCTGTTTGAGTTCGTCGCTGATGTGTTCCATCGTCCGGTCCTGCGTCGAGTGGCGCGTGATGTCGGCGATGACCACGTCGCCATCGTAGACGGCGTCTTTGATCTCGATGACGTCCTGCTTGTCGCTGATGCGGGCGATGCGGACCTGTCGCTCGGTCTCGGCACCCGACGCATCGAAGTCGTCCGCGTTCAGTTCGACGTAATCCTCGGTCTTCCGGGAGTTGCCCGACTCGCCGAGAATCTTGCTCATGAGTCCCATGTGCCCCACGGCGGGCGCTACCCGTTTCAACTTTTCGTCAGACGGGATTTCGTCGCGGATCTCACACCGAGAACTCGAACAGGTCGTCGCCGACGTGGTGGATAGACTCGACGACCTTGCCCGAGTCGCCGACCATGTCGTCGCCGTCGGTCTTCGCACGCCCGATAGCGAGGAACTTCCCGTGGGACTCCTCGTTGATGGCGACGAGGTCGCCCGAACTGATGTCGTCGTCGGCCTCGGTGATGCCGGGCCGCATGATGTCTGCGCCGTCCGAGACGAAGGAGATGGCGCCGGTGTCGACGGTGACGACGTGTTTCTGGGGTGGGTGAGCGTTCGCGCCCTCGACGGTGAGGAACGGTTCGCTGTCGATATACAGCACGAGGGGGTCGCCGTCGACGAGGACGACGTCCCAGTCGCTGTCCTCGAACTCGACCTTCTCGAAGGTGTCGGCGTCGAGTTCGACGCCGAGGTTGTCGGAAAGCGCCGTCGCGATGGCATCGACCTCGTCCGAGCGGAGGTGGTGCCGCGATTTGACGTTCATACGAGCGTCTGCGGGGTCACGGACGGTAAGCGTAACGAAGGATTAGTGTGACCGGGACGGCCGCGAGGGGAGCCTTTAGACCCGGCGGGCCGTAGCGGGCGTATGCGCGTCGTCACGCTACTGCCGTCCGCGACGGAAATCGTCTACGCCCTCGGCGTCGAACCGGTCGGCGTCTCACACGAGTGTGACTACCCGCCGGCGGCCCGCGAGCAGCCGTCGGTCAACCGCTCCCGTGTCGACCCGGAGGCCTCCAGCAGCGAGATTAACGAACAGGTCGCAGACGCCGAGTCCGGCGACGGCGTCTACGCCATCGACCGCGAGACGCTGGCCGCCGTCGACCCCGACGTAATCGTCACGCAGGGCGTCTGTGACGTCTGTGCCGTCGACCACGTGCTGGTGGCGGAGGCGGTCGAGGACCTCGGACTCGACGCCGAGGTGCTGACACTGGATGTCCACAGCCTCGACGACCTGTTCGACTCCGTCTACCGTGTCGGTGCGGCCATCGGTCGTGACGAGGCGGCGACCGACCTCGTGGCGACCCTCCGCCAGCGAGTCGCCGCCGTCGAGACGACGGCCGCGCGAGCGAGCGAGACGCCCAGCGTGGCCGTCCTCGACTGGCTGGATCCGGTGATGGTGGCCGGCCACTGGGTTCCCGAGATGGTCGAGAAAGCGGGCGGCGTCTACGGGATGGCCGAGCGCGGTGCCCACTCCCGGCCGCGCGAGTGGGAGGAAGTGCGAGAGTACGACCCCGACGTACTGGTGGCGGCGCCGTGTGGCTTCGACGTCGACCAGACCCGGGAGAACCTCGCGGACCTGACCGAACGGCCGGGGTTCGACGAACTCACAGCCGTTCGGGAGGGTCGGGCCTACGTCGTGGACGGCCACCACTACGTCAACCGCTCGGGGCCGCGGCTGGTCGACACGCTGGAGTTTCTGGCGGCGCTGTGTCACCCGGACCTGTTCGACGTGCCGCCGCGGGACGCGGTGCAGGAACTGCCGTCTCTGCGGGCGTAGCGCTCACCCCGCCGGGAGGAACGACTCGACGACGTCTCCAATACGCTCGGGTGCGTTCCAGATACCGACGTGACCGAGACCGTCCAACTCGACGAGTTGGGCCGTCTCGACGACATCCGCGACCGCGCGGATACTGTTTCGGAGATGGGACGGACCGCGAGTACCGGTTATCAGAAGCGTCGGTGCATCCACCGCGATGGTGTCGGGTAGTTCGTACTGTTCTACTGCGGCACTCTCCCGGACGACTGTCTCTGCGAGTGGGGTGCGTTCCTCGATGGGGAGCCCCGTAGGATCGTCGGTCGCGCTGTTCTCCATGAAGAACGCCTCGATGACACCCGCTCGGTCGCCAGCATCGAGGCGGCCCCGGAGCTCTGACGCGAGGTCGGCGTCGGCCCGGTCGTCACCGACCAGAATCGCCGGTTCGTACAGTATCAGCCGGTCCACGTCGGTCTGTCTGGCGGCTTCGAGCGCACAGAGACCGCCGAACGAGTGTCCGAAGAGGACCGGCGTCTCGCCGAATGACTCGACCAGCGCTACGATGTCGGCGACCTCCCGGTCCAAGGCGTACTCGTCTCCGTCGCCGCTCGCACCTCTCCCTCGCCGGTCCGGGGCGACCGCACCGTAGCCGTCTGGCAGATGAGAGCGAAATCGATCCCACGTCTGATGCGTTCCTGTCGTCCCGTGGATGAGGACGACTGGCTGGCCGTCTCCGGAGCGCTCGTATGCTATCGTCGTCTGGTCGGTGGATTGAATCGAACGCATGAGGGGACCCTATTTTCGGTCACTCATGGCATAAATTAGCTTCGAACGTACACGGCCCTGCTACTCCGCTGGCAGCGAACAGCGACCCTCGTAGGTTGCCTCGTCGATACTCCCGATAGCCGGGTCGTCGCCACACACCGGGCAGTCCGGGTTCGGGGCGACGGGCACCTCGTCGACGGTCATCTCGGCGGCGTCGTAGGCCAGTAGCCGCCCGTCGAGCGGTTCGCCGTAGTCCATCGCGAGTTTGACGACTTCCGTCGCCTGGATACAGCCGATGGTGCCGGGGAGGACGCCGAGGACGCCCGCCGTCGCGCAGTCGGGGACGGTGCCCGCTGGCGGTGCCTCTGGGAACAGACAGCGGTAACACGGCCCCTCGCCGTCGCCCGTGAACGTCGTCACTTGCCCCTCGAACCGGAAGATAGCGCCGTGGGAGAAGGGGATGCCCGAGAGGGTGCAGGCGTCGTTGACGAGAAAGCGCGTCTCGAAGTTGTCCGAGGCGTCGACGACGATGTCGTAGTCGGTCACGAGGTCCCTGACGTTCTCTTTCGAGAGGCGAACCTCGTGGGTGTCGACGGTCACGTCGGGGTTCAGACCGGTGACGAACTCGCGGGCGCTGTCGACTTTCGGCCGGCCGATGTCGTCGTCCCGGTGGATAACCTGTCGCTGGAGGTTCGAGCGCTCGACGACGTCGTCGTCGACGACGCCCAGTCGTCCGATGCCGGCCGCCGCGAGGTACTGCAGGACCGGCGAACCGAGGCCGCCAGCACCGACGACGAGCACCGACGAGTCAAGCAGTGCCGCCTGCCCCTCCGGCCCCACGTCGTCCATGATGATGTGACGGGAGTAGCGGTCGAGTTGCTCGGGGTCTAAGTCCGGTCGCATAGTGGAGGGTTGACCCCGAGGGAGGATAAACGACGGGATGGGAACGCCGTGTAACGAGGGCGATCAGTTGTTCCGCTGGAGGTCGGCGACGAGGTCGTCCATCTTCCCGTTGATGCTGGCAATCTGGTCGGTCTGCTCCGCTGCCTCATCGGCTATGTCCGCCGTCGAGTTCGCTATCTCCTCGGCGGCGTCGGTCGCCTGATCTATCATGCTGGCGACCTCTTCGGTCGACGCCGCTTGCTCGTCAGTCGCCGTCGCCACCTCCTCGATACCGTGGTTGACCTCGCGGACGGCGTCGTCGATGTCCGAGAGAATCTCCGTCGACTCCTCGACCGTCTCGATGCCGTCGTCTATCTCCTCGTTGCTCGCTTCGAGACTCTCGACGGCGTTCTCCGTGTCGTCTTGAATCCCGTCGATCATCTCCTCGATGGTGGTCGCCTGGTCCTGGGACTCCTCGGCGAGGCTCTTGACCTCGTCGGCGACGACGGCGAATCCCTCCCCGGCCTCACCGGCACGTGCGGCCTCGATAGAGGCGTTCAGCGCCAGCATGTTCGTCTGGTCGGCGATGTCGTTGATGACTTCGACGATCTCGTCTATCTCCTGGACGCCCTGCTGGATGGTCCGGACGTCCTCGGCGACGCTGTCGGCGGCCCGCTGGATCCGTTCCATCGCCTCGTGGACGTCTTCTGCGTTGCCCTGTCCACGTTCGGCGAGTTCCGTGGCCTCACGAGTCGCCGCCGACACCTCCTCGGAGGAGGACGCGATCTCCTCGACAGAGGCCGAGAGGTTCGACACCTCGTTGGCGATCTCGGACATCCCCTCGTACTGCTCGGCCGTCCGCTCTCGGATGTCGGCCGACTCGGTCGCGATTTCGACCGAGGAGTCCTCCAGTTCGGCGATGAGTGTCTGTATCTCGCTCGCGGTGTCGTGGTCGTAACCGGCCCGTCTGTCGATGTTCTCGGCGATATCGGCGTCGATGTCGTCGTCGATGTCCCCGTCGACGCCCGTCTCCGTTGCAACGCCCGTGTCTCCGTAGCTACTGTCGCCCATGTGTGAATTGTAATTCGAATACGCACTGAAAAAGACGATACCCAATAGAATCAAAAACGAAAACGCGAGCGTTCGAGGAACGGGGCGCTCAGCAGTCGTAGAGGTCGCGGTACTTCGCGTCGGCGTAGTCGAGGAAGTAGTCGGCGGTGAACGACTCGCCCGTCGCTTCCTGCACGAGGTCGTCCGTCTCGTAGCGGGCACCGTGGCGGTGGACGTTCTCGGTCAACCAGTCGTGGATGGGGTCGAAGTCCCCCTCGCGGACGAGCGAGTCCACGTCGCCCACGTCTTCTCGGAGGTGGTGGTCCAACTGGGCAGCCAGCACCGACCCGAGCGTGTAGGTGGGGAAGTACCCCAGCGCGCCGTTGGTCCAGTGGATGTCCTGCAGACAGCCCTCGGCGTCGGTGTCCGGGCGGACCCCGAGGTACTCCTCCATCTTGTCGTTCCAGACTTCGGGGACGTCCTCGACGGCGAGGTCACCGCGGATCAGGTCGCGCTCTATCTCGAACCGGAGGACGATGTGCATGTGGTAGGTCAACTCGTCTGCCTCGACCCGGATGAGGTTGTCCTCGTACACTTCGTTGGCGGCCTCGTAGAACTCCCGCGGCGTCGCGTCGATACCCAGATGCTCGTTGGCAGTGTCGGTAAAGAGGTCCCAGAACGGCTGTGAGCGGCCGATATGGTTCTCCCAGAAGCGCGACTGGGACTCGTGGACAGAGAGGTCGCGGTTGTCGCCCAGCGGCGTCCCGTAGGCCTCTTGGGGCAGCCCGAGCGTGTAGGTGGCGTGGCCGAACTCGTGGATGGTCGAGCCGATGGCGTCCATCGGGTCGTCGGGCTTGAACCGCGTCGTCACGCGGGCGTCGAACTGCGTCCCCGTCGAGAACGGGTGCGGGGCGGTGTCGAGGCGGCCGTGGTCCCAGTCGTACCCGAGCGTGTCCAGCGCTTCCTCGACGAGGGCGTGCTGGTCGTCCTCGTCGTAAGTCCCCTCGAAGGGGTCTGCGAGCGTCACGTCGCTGTCGGCGACGTCGTCGACGAGCGGGACCAGTTCGTCGCGCAACTGGGTCAGCACGTCTTCGGCCGTGTCGATGCCGAGATACGGTTCGTACTCCTCGAAGAGGACTTCGTAAGGGTCCCGGTCCGGGTCGATTGCCTCGGCGTACTCCCGCCGGAGTTCGACCATCTCTTCGAGCGTATCGGCGTACATCTCGAAGTCGTCCTCGGCCTTGGCCTCCTCCCAGACGGGGAGGGCGTTCGAAGAGGCCTCCGAGATGCGCTCGACGAGGTCGGCGGGGACCTTCACCGCTCGCTCGTGGTCCCGGCGGACCTCGCGAACGACGGCTTCCTGTTCGGGGTCCAGATCGGCGTCCTCCAGTTCGTCCAGCCACTCCCCCAACTGGTCGTCGGTCAGCAGGTCGTGGTGGAGCGTCGAGAGGGCAGAAGACTGCTTGGCGCGGGCGGGTGTGCCGCCGCTGGGCATCATCACCTGCTGGTCCCACTGGAGGACCCCGCCGGCGTCGGAGACGTAGTGGAGGCGCTTGACGTGGTCGAGGAACTGCTCGTAGGTCGACTCTGTCTCGCTAGCTGTTGCCATATCCCCCCGTTGGGTCGGCGCTCCTAAAGGGACAGCGTAGGCGGAAATCTGTCGCCGGCTACGCCAGCCACGACTCGACGACGCTCTCGTAGACGCGCTGGCACCGCTCTAGCACGTCGATTGAGACGCTCTCCTCGGCGGTGTGAGCCTCGCCTGGTTCGGCCGCGCCGACGACGACACAGTCCGTCCCGGCGTCGGCTAGCCACCCCGCATCGGTCGCGTGGGGCTTGACGACCTGTGCGGGCACACCGTCCTGCGCAGCGGCGGCAGCGTCGCGGACGGCGTCGGCGAAGTCGGCGTCGCCACAGGCCATCGGCGGGAGGTCTTGGTCCACACGCAGGGAGACACCCTCGATGGCCGTCACGCGATCGAGTGGCGCGCGCTCGCCCGGAACCGTCCGCTCGTCGACGGTCACCGCACAGCGCTCCGGAATCACGTTCCACGCCGACCCGCCGTCGATCTCGGTGACGGCGACGCTTCCGGACAGTTCGTGACCCAGCACCTCGGTCGACGGGAAGTCGAGGTCCCGAACCACGTCGACGGCGTCCGTCGCGCGGTAGATGGCGTTCTCGCCGGCGTCGGGTTCGCTGGCGTGGGCCGCAGTTCCCTCGGCGACGATAGTCGACCCGCGACGACCCTTGTGGGCGACGGCGACGTCGGTGATTCCCGGCGCGGAGTAGCCCGTCGACCCCTCACCGACCACGGCGTAGTCCACCCGAAAGCCGTCCTCGATGGCGGCCCGACAGCCGACGCCGCCCTGTTCCTCGCCGGCGAAGGAGGCGAAGACGAGTTCGTCCTCGGCGGGCGTCTCGGCCGCCTCGAACGCCAGCATCGCCGCCGCGACGCTCCCCTTCATGTCGGCACTGCCCCGACCGTGGATGCGGCCCTCGCGTCTTTCGACGACGTACGACCCGTCGGCGTCCACCTGTGACTCGTCCGGCGGGACGACGTCGTGGTGGCCGACGAGGGCGAGCGATTCGCCGCTCCCCGGTCCCTTCCGAGCGATAACGTTGCCGTGGTCGTCGCGTTCGACGGCGGCGTCGGTGTGGTCCCGGAGCCACGAGGCGACGAACTCGCCGGCGGCCGACTCGTCCTCGTGGCTCGGGATGGCGACCAGTTCCTCCGTGAGGTCGGCGACGTGCATACGCAGTCGTCACCCGCTAGAGGTTTGGGTCTTGCTGGAAACGGAGAACGGCGTCGCAGAATCGTCCTGCCGACAGCCACCGGTTGTCTCAGCGAAGCACCGCGTAGGCCACGCCCAACACGCCGCCGTAGACGGCGTGCCACAGCAGACTCGGCACCGCGAAGTTCGGGAACGGCGGCGCCATCGGGAACCCGACGGCGCTCAGCCAGACGGGCATCACGAGGGCGGCGAGTGCGACCCACGTGACGACGCCCCAGAGGACGCCCAGTCCGACCGTCGCGCCCGTCGAACGCCCGACCAGACCGGATTCGACGAGCGCCGCGAAGACGACGCCGAGGACGGCGCCGTGCGCGAGGTGAACCGTCCACCCCGCGACACCTCCCGAGAGACCGTAGAGGCCGGGAATCGCACCTTTCAGGACCGCCGCGTTCATCACGGAGATGAGTACCGCCATCACTGTCGCACCGCCGATACCACCGGCGACACCGGCCTGCCAGTCGTCTAGCACGAGTCCGGTGTCGGTCGCAGTCTGTGTTGCCATTGCGTCTCCGGGTGCTCGCGGATATCGCAAATAGTCGACTTGAGAGCGTGCCCGACGTACACAGCCCCGGAAAGTTGACAAGGGAGACCGGCGGGCAGTCGGCCGTTTCTGTGTGGTGACGATAGGCACACGCGCGCCCCATCAGAGATATCAATTTCGGAGACTGAGACCGTTCAGCTCGCGAACAGCCGCCGCTCGGCCCGTTCGTGGTCGGCGGCGAGGACGTCGACCAGCGGCGCGAAGGGCGTCATGTCGTCTATCGAGCGTCCCGCGCTGTCGTCGGCGGCCTCGGCCATCACCGGTCGCAGGTCGTCCAGAATCCGCTGGGCGTCGGTGTGGCCCAGCGAGAGGAGGCGCTGGGCCGCGCCGAGTAATCCGGTGACGAAGCCGTGACAGCACAGCAGGCAGGCCTGCCGCACGTCGATGCCGGCCAGTCCGGTAGCGACGCCGAGGACGACGGCGTAGTTGCCCGGCGCGTCGTCGGCGGCGACGCTCTCGGCGTACCGCTCCAGCAGGTCGTCGTCACGCAACTCCCGTTGGAGCGACAGCAGGCGGTCGCCGGACTGCTGGGCACTCTCGCGGAACTCCGCGGCCAGCGTCACCGCGGCGAGGCGCCGGTCGGCCGCGCAGATGGCGTCGATATCGTCCTCGCTGGCGGCGGCGTGGGCCGCACGGAGCGCCACCAGTTCGGCCGGGCCGACTTGCCGCCGGAGGTACGTTTCGAGGAGCGCTTCGAGGTCGTCGGCGTCGGTCACTCGGTCGTCGGCGACGAACTGTTCGAGTCCGTAGGAGACGGTGTAGGTGCCGACCGGGAGGAAGGAGTCGGCCAGTCGGAACGCCTCGAGAGTCGCGTCGTCGCTCATCGGTCCGCTCCGTCGATAGTCCGGACGCCGTGGGTGTGTCCGGTACCGTCGTGGGAATGGCCGTGGTCGCCGTGTGCGCGGCTACCGGCGCCGTGACTGTGGTCGGGGTCGGCGTCGTCGAACGTCGTCGGCGGCACGGACTCGAAGCGCGTCTCGACGCCCTCGGGCAGGTCGTCACCGACGGCGGCCAGCATCCGCTCGCGGGTGTCCGGCACCGGGAACAGCGCCTCGCCGTCGCGCATCGCGAGGTCCCAGTGGCGGTTGCCCAGCGCGTGGCCCAGTTCCAGCGCCGCCGTCGGCGAGACATCGGCGTCGGCGAACGAAAGCACCAGCGCCTCGATAGCGGCGAGTTCGACCACGAGGAGGGTGCCGTCGTCGGTTTCGAGGACGTCGCCGTCGGCGAGGTCACGGGCGACGACGATGCCGACGTCCTCGCCCTCGGTCGACTCGGTGCGAACCCGAGAGCGCTGTCGCTCGATGTCCGAGAGGACCACGCGGACGGGGTCGGCGTCGGCCAGTCGGGCCGCGAGGTCGGCGTCCTCGCCGTGGCCCAGATACGTCTCCGCGACCAGCATCAGTACTTCCTCCCCGAGGGCGCGGGTGCGTCGAGCAGGTCCCGCCGAGCGTGGTCCCACGCGGCGTGGAGCGTCGACTGGACCGTCTCGGCCCGGTCGGCCAGTGCGCGCACGGCGACGCCGGCCCCGTTCGGGAGTGCGGTCGCGCCGGCCCGTGCGTCCGCGTCGGTGACCGTCTCGTGCAGGGCGTCCGAGAGCGCCGCGGCGTCGCTGTCGGGCGCGACGACGAACAAGGTCCCGTAGACGGTGAACTCACCGAGGACGCCCGGTGCCGTCGGATCTCCGTCGGCGGGCGTGAGATGGGTCGCGTCCTCGAAGAGGAGGCCATCCGGTCCCTCGGCGCGGACCCGTGAGAGGTACCGCTCGAACTCGAATCGCTCGCCGCGGGCGAGGCGTCCGGGCACGACGACGTCGGCGAGGACTGCCGTCGCTCCGGCGTCGAGGTCCAGCGTCAGGTCCTGATAGTACCGCGAGTCGGCGTGCAGGATGGTCGGTTCCGGCACGTAGTCGAGGTGGCCGCCGGGACCGACCGAGAGCGTCGTGTCGGCGGCGGCGTAGTTGGCGTTCATCGACTGCACCTTCGTGGAACTCTGGGTGGAGACGTGGGCGACGGCGTCGTCCTCGACGGCGATGGTCACGTCGTGGCGGTCCCCCTGTGCGATACCCCCCGTGGGCGACTGGAGGAACACCGTCTCGGCCGCGGGATGGGGGTCGTGGCCCAGCGTCCCCGAGACGTGGAACGGCACCGTCGCGTAGTCGTGGACGAGTTTCGTCCCGTCGCTGGTCGGCGCGAAGCGGAGTTCGAGGACGCCGTCCTTGCCCGGCGCGCCGACGGCGGCCTGCGGCGGCGACTCGGCGGCGTAGGCCTCGAAAGACGGGTGTGGAGCATCGGTGTCGGTCGCGTCGTCTGCCGGGTCCTCGGCGTCTCGCTCTGCTCGCGCCTGTGGTGCGTCCTCGCCGTCTCGCTCCGCTCGCGCCTCCGGCGCGTCCGTCGCCATCAGGCGAACAACACCCCCTCGCGGACGTGTTCGAGCACCTCGTCGACGCCCTCCTCGGCCTTGCAGTTGGTGAAGACGAACGGGCCGTCCCGGACCTCTCGGGCGTCCCGTTCCATCAGGTCCAAATCGGCCCCGACGTGGGGTGCGAGGTCCGTCTTGTTCACCACCAGCAAGTCGCAGTCGACGACGCCGGGACCGCGCTTTCGGGGGATGTCGTCGCCCTCCGCGACCGAGATGACGTACAGCGAGTAGTCCGCGAGTTCGGGGTTGAACGTCGCAGCGAGGTTGTCCCCGCCACTCTCGACGAGGACCAAGTCGAGGTCCGGGTGGTCGGCGAGGAACGCGTCTATCTGCTGGAGGTTCATCGACGGGTCCTCGCGGATGCCGGTGTGCGGGCAGGCGCCCGTCTCGACGCCAGCGACAAGGTCCTCGGGGACGACGCCGGCAAAGCGCTCGCGCAGGCGGTCGGCGTCCTCTTGGGTGAGGATGTCGTTGGCGATGACGCCCACGTCCAGTCCCTCCTCGCGGAGGCGCGGAACGACTTCAGTCAGCAGCGAGGTCTTTCCGGACCCGACCGGGCCGCCGATACCGACCGTCGCGACGTCGCGGTGGGTCAGACTCATGATTGGTCACCCTCGCCGCCGTCCGCGGCCGTCTCCTCGCTCTCGGCCTCGGCCGTTCCCACGCTATCCGAGCGGATGGGGTCGTGGACCGTGACGAGTTTCGTCCCGTCGGGGAACACCGGTTCGACCTGAATCATGTCGATCATCTCCGGGACGCCCTCCATCACGTCCTCGCGGCCCAGCAGTTGAGAGGCGCCGGAGCGAATCTCGGCGACCGACTGGCCGTCACGGCCCCGTTCGATACACCAGTCGCTGATGTAGGCGACGGCCTCGGGGTGGTTCAGCGGGACGCCGCGCTCTTTGCGGCGTCGCGCGACCTCTGCGGCGGTGAAGACGGTGAGTCGTTCCTGCTCTTTGGCTGTGAGTTTCATAGCATGTACCGCTGTGCGAGTGGCAGTTCGGAGGACGGTTCGCAGGTGACGTGTTCGCCGTCGACCTGTACCTCGAACGTCTCGGGGTCGACCTCGATGTCGTCGGGACAGTAGTCGTTGTACACCATGTCGTCCTTGCCGGGCGTGCGGGTGCCCTCCACGGGGACGACGGGGGTGTCGAGGCCGTACTCCTCGCCGACGCCGCGTTCGGCGGCGGCCGGCGAGACGAACGACAGCGAGAGCGCGTGTTTGGCCTTGCCGACGGCCCCGGCGCGTTCGCGCTGGACGATGGGCTCACAGGTCATCAGCGACCCGTTGGCCTCGCCCATCTCCGAGTGGACCGGGAACCCACCTTTGAACGTCATCGCGGGCTTGATACCGAAGAACGCGGGGTCCCACAGCACCACGTCGGCCATCTTGCCGGGTTCGAGCGTCCCGACGTACGGTTCGATGCCGGCCGAGATGGCGGGGTTGACGGTGTACTTCGCGATATAGCGTTTGATGCGGAAGTTGTCGGCGCCGGTCCCCTCGTCCTCGGGGAGGGGGCCGCGCTGGGACTTCATCTTCGAGGCCGTCTGCCACGTCCGCGGGACGAGTTCGGCCATCCGGCCCATCGCCTGTGAGTCGGTGGTCATCATCGAGATGGCGCCCATGTCGTGGAGGACGTCCTCGGCGGCGATGGTCTCCGCGCGCACGCGGGACTCGGCGAAGGCCACGTCTTCGGGCACGTCGGGGTTCAGATGGTGACACACCATCACCATGTCCAGGTGTTCGTCGAACGTGTTGTCGGTGTACGGCATCGAGGGGTTCGTCGACGAGGGTAGCATGTTCGGTTGGCCGACCATCTCCATGATGTCCGGCGCGTGGCCCCCGCCGGCGCCCTCGATGTGGAACAGGTGCATCGTCCGGCCGTCGACGGCGTCGAAGGTGTTCTCGACGAACCCGGCCTCGTTCAGCGTGTCCGTGTGCATGCAGACCTGCACGTCCTCCTCCTCGGCGACGTCCAGACACGTGTCGATGGCCTCTGGCATCGACCCCCAGTCCTCGTGGAGTTTCAGGGTGCAGGCCCCGGCCTCGATCTGCTCGCGTAGCGGTTCCGGGTCCGAGGCGTTGCCCTTGCCGTAGAACCCGACGTTGACCGGCCACGCCTCGGCGGCTTGCAGGTGTCGTTTGACGTTCTCGGGACCGGTCGTACAGGTGGTCGCGCCGCCGCCGTAGCCGCCGCCGAGCATCGTCGTGATGCCGCCCGAGAGGGCGTGTTCGTGGAGTTGCGCGGAGTTCCAGTGGACGTGGATGTCCAGCGCCCCGGCGGTCGCGATTTTCCCCTCGCAGGGGTAGACGTCCGTCGACGGGCCGACGACCATGTCGACGCCGTCCATCGTGTCCGGGTTGCCGGCCTTCCCGATGCCCGCTATCTCGCCGTTTCTGATGCCGATGTCGGCGGCGATAATCCCGAGGGCGGGGTCGATGATCGTCGCGTTGGTCAGCACCCAGTCCATGGCGCCCTCCTCCTGTGTGACGCCGGGGGCCTGCCCGAGGCCGTCGCGAAGCGTCTTCCCGCCGCCGAAGACGGCCTCGTCACCGTGTGTCCGGAGGTCCTCCTCGACTTCGGCGAACAGTTCGGTGTCGCCCAGACGGACCTTGTCGCCCTCCGTCGGGCCGTACAGTTCGGCGTAGGCCTCGCGGTCGATGTCGCGGGTCATTCCTCGGCCTCCGCGTCGTCGTCTTCGGCCCCCGTGTCACGGAACCCGGCCGCGCGCAATCGCTCCAGCGCCTCGCTCAGCCTCGTCTCGCGGGTCGCGTTCGCTTCCCGCTCGCCTTCCCGAGGCCCGCTCTCCGAGCGCGCCTCGCTCACACTTCCGTTGACCATCCCGTTCATCCCGTGGGCGACGCGCTTGCCGCCGATGGCGACGAGTTCGACGGTCTGCTCGTCGCCGGGTTCGAACCGGACGGCCGTGCCCGCGGGGATGTTCAGTCGCATCCCGAAGGCCGCGCGGCGGTCGAACGCCAGCGCGGCGTTGGCCTCGAAGAAGTGGAAGTGCGACCCGACCTGTATCGGGCGGTCGCCGGTGTTGCCGACGGTCACCTCCGTCGTCTCGCGACCCTCGTTCAGCGTCACGGTCCCCTCGCCGGCGACGACTTCGCCGGGAACGAGGCCCTCGGTCACGACGACCCCCGTCCCGTGGTCGTTTCCGACTGTTTGTCCAACATATGCGTCCTCGTTTGGACAGCCGTGATAAGCAACTTCCTCTCGGCGCAAATAGCGCCGCTCAGTTCTTTACTTTCACCAGTATGTAGTCCTTGGTGACGGTCGTCTGGACGTTCGTCCACAATCAGTCGCCGAGTCGGGCCCGCGCCTCGGCAACTGTCAACGGCACGTCCTCGCGGCCGTCGAAGAGGCGAACGACCTGCGGCGGGCGGAGATTACAGTCGGTCAACAGGTCGGTGTCGGTCAGTATCTCGCGGGTCGGTCCCGTCGCGGCCACCTCGCCAGCGGCGTCGAGCAGCACCACGCGGTCTGCGACGTGCGGGACCAGTTCCGTATCGGGCGTCGACGTGACGAGGGTGACGCCGTCCGCTGAGAGGGCCGACAGCAGGGACAGTACCTCGGCGCGGTTGGCCGCGTCGACGTTGCTCACCGGTTCGTCCAGCAACAGGACGGCGGGTTCGACGGTCAGCGCACTCGCCAGTGCGGCCCGTCGCTGTTCGCCGCCGCTGAGGCGGAACGGCGGCTTCGACAGGAGGTCCCCGAGGTCTAACTGGTCGGCCACGCGCTCGACGCGCCGGTCGACCTCCACGGCCGAGAGGTCCTGCTGGCTCGGGCCGTAGGCGAGGTCCTCCCTGACGGTGGGGTTGAACAGGTAGTCCGCGGGGTTCTGCGTGAGGACGCTCAGGCGGTCCCGGACCGCGTCGGCGTCGGTCGTCTCGCCGAAGTACCGGACCGTCCCGGCGTCGGGGTCGACGAGGCCGCCGAGCAACTGGAGGAGCGTGCTCTTACCGGCGCCGTTGGGCCCGAGGAGGGCGACCCGTTCGCCCGCCTCGACGGTCACGTCGACGCCGTCGACGGCGAGGGTCCCGTCCGGGTAGGCGTAGCGCAGGCCGGTCGCGTCGAGAGCGGTCACGCGAGTCCCACCCCGGCGACGGTGGCGAGGACGACCAGACCGAAGGCGGCGTCGGCGGTAGACAGAGAGTCGCGCGACCGGACCGGCGTCGTCCCCGTGCCACCGCGGGCGCGGGCGGCCCGCTGGACGCGCTCGCCGCGTTCGAGGCTCCGGAGGAGGAAGGTTCCGACGAAGTTGCCCGAGTCGCGCCACGTCCGTCGCAGGTTCGGGTCCGCGAGCGTGCGACCGCGACGGGCGCGGACCATCCGTTCGAGTTCCGCGAAGAACAGCAGGAGGTACCGGTAGGTGATGGCCAGCAGCGAGACGGCGACGGTCGGCGCACGGAGGCGTCGGAGCGCGGCCAACAGGTCCGCGAAGCGCGTCGTCAACAGGAGCACGGAGAGGAAGCCGACGCAGGCGGCCACGCGAACCGTGAACGTCGCGACGTAGTCGACGCCGGCGACCGACAGCGGCACCCAGTCGAACGTCGGCCCGCCCATCAGGACCGCCTGTGGCGCGACGACGACCAGCGCGAACGTCGGCGGGCCGGTCACCCGCCCGAAGAAGGTCCGGGCCGGCACCCGGGAGAGGACGGCGAGCGCGACAGCCACGCCCGCCAGCGCGGCGACAGTCGAGAGGTCGCGCTGGACGACCGTGACCGTGACGAGGGCGAGGACGCCCAGTAGCTTGACGCTCGGCGCGACGGCTTGCAGGAACCCGCGTCGGTCGGGGACGTCCTCGGCCAGCAGGAACCACCGCGCTCGGGTCGCGATACCCGCGACGGTGCGGTCCAGCAGGTCAGTCCGCATCCGCGTCGGCCCCCAGCAGTCGGCCGAGTACAAGCGCGGCCAGCAGCGTCAGCGCCGTCCCGACGACGGCCGAGACGAACGTCCCCATCGCACTGCCGAGGCCCGGCACGGCGTAGTCCGGGAGCGGTGCGCTCACGGTGGACTCGGTGTCGTCCGTCGCACCCGTGGCCTCGGCGGCGTTCTCCAGCGGTTCGGCGTAGCCGACCTGTCCGGCCGCCCACCCGAACACCGGTGCGAGCAGCGTCAGGACGAGCAAGAGCGCGAGCGCCTTCGGCAGCCACTCACGCATCGGCAGCCACCTCCGAGACGGCGTCCGGTCGGAGGTCCGGGCGGGCGCGGGCGAGGTAGCGGTAGACGACGGCGGTGATAGCACCCTCGACGAGGCCGAGGACGAGGTGGCCGACGCCCATGATAGCCACCGTCGTCAGCAGTTGGTACTCGAACGCCGAGGAGAGGCCCAGTTGGACGGCGGCGGTGAGCGCCCCGGCGGTGATACCCAGCCATCCGGCGGCGAAGGCCGCGCGGAACTCGCCGTAGGGGGCGAGGAGACGATAGACGGCGTAGCCGACGTACACCTCCACGATAGCCATGTTGAACACGTTCGCGCCGAGGACGACGAGGCCGCCGTCGCCGAAGACGAGCGCCTGAATCGTGACGACGGTGGCGAGACAGAGCGCGCCCAGATGTGGGCCGAGCAGGATTGCGGCGAACGCGCCGCCGACGAAGTGCGCGCTCGTCCCGCCCGGGATGGGCCAGTTGAGCATCTGTGCGGCGAAGACGCCAGCGGCCACGACGCCGAGCAGCGGCGCGCGTGCGTCGGACACCTCGCCACCGACGCGTCGGGCGGCGACAGAGAGGACCGCGACGGAGAGTACGGCACAGAACACGGCGATAGACAGGTCCACGTAGCCGTCGGGGATGTGCATATCGTTGGGTCCTCAGCGCGACAAATAATACTTCTGTATCGCGCAGTATTACTGTCGGCGGCGGGGTGGCCAGCCATATTAGCCCCACCGTCGTACGCCGGAGTATGACCGACGACATCGACCGCATCAGCCTCACGCTCCCGGCGTCGATGGTCGACCGACTCGACGGCATCGTCGACGACTGGGAGTACGCCAGTCGGTCCGAGGCGATTCGGGACTCGCTACGGGACTTCTTCGCAGACTACGAGTGGGAGACCAGCGGCGGCGAGCGCCACCACGGGACCATCGTGGTCGTCCACGACCACCACGTCTCCGGTATCGCCGACGACCTCCAGACCATCCAACACGAGATGGCCGAAGCCATCACCTCCGTCCAGCACATCCACCTCTCACACGACACCTGCATGGAGACGCTCGTCGTCGAGGGGGCGGCCAGCGAGATCACGGAACTCGCCAACCGACTCCGCGCACTCAGCGGCGTCCAGCAGGTGAAAGTCGTCGTCGTCGACGAGTAGGACAGTTCGCGGCACCATTTTCCGCCTCCGCGCTCGCCATCCGGAAAGTTTGTAGATTTGCAAGATTATCGCCCCGAATCGTTCGTACATCTCGTTTTCTTCCCTGTCCTAACACATCCTTATACTCCCCACACGATATGAAGGAGAGTATAAGATTGGATGAGTAAACCTTATTTACGTACTGCTGAAGGGGAAGGACGTGAACGAAATCATGGACGAACGTCCGAGTATCAGCGAGAAACGTGTTGGTACGTACACTAAAGCCGTCATTAAGGTGAACGATTCTGCCCCATCTTCGGAGGCAAACGTATGACCGACGGCCTCACGAATCGGCGTGGCTTCCTCGCCTCGTCGGCGGCGCTGGCCGGCACCGCACTGGCCGGGTGTTCCGGCGGGTCGGCCTCGGGTGACGACACGCTCACGCTCGGTGTACTCGAAGACCGGTCGGGCAACTTCGCGCTGGTCGGCGACCCGAAACACAAGGCGTCGATGCTGGCCATCGAGGAGATAAACAACGACGGCGGCATCGACGGCAAGCAGATAGAGGTGTTCGACCCGGATCCCCAATCCGACAACCAGCGCTATCAGGAACTCACTCGCCGGGCCATCAACCAGAAAAACGTCGACGCGCTGTGGGCCGGCTACTCCTCCGCGACGCGTGAGGCCATCCGCCCCATCATCGACCGCGAAGACCAGTTGTACTTCTACACGACCCAGTACGAGGGCGGCGTCTGTGATAAGAACGTCTTCGCCGTCGGGCCGACGGCCCGCCAGCAGTTGGGGAGCGTCCTCCCGTACCTCGTCGAGGAGTACGGGCCCAAAATCTACACTATCGCCGCGGACTACAACTTCGGTCAGCTATCGGCCGACTGGGTCAAGGTACTGGCCGACGAGAACGACGCCGAGGTCATCGGCGAGGAGTTCATCCCGCTGTCGAACTCCCAGTTCGGGTCGACAATCAACCGCATCCAGTCGGCCGAACCCGACTTCGTGATGTCGATGCTCGTCGGCGCGAACCACACCTCCTTCTACGAGCAGAAGGCCTCCGCCGGCCTCGACGTCCCCATCGGCACCTCGACGGCGATGGCACAGGGGTACGAACACCGTCGGCTGGACCCGCCCGCGATGGCCAACATCTACGCCGGGGTCAACTACATGGAGGAGATTCCGACGAACCGCAACACGAGCGAGGGCGGCTTCGTCGACCGCTACTACGAGAAGTTCCCGGACGCCCCCTACCTCAACGAGGAGGCGGAGAACAACTACTTCTCCATCTACATGTACAAGAAGGCCGTCGAGCAGGCCGGGACGACCGAACAGCCGGAAGTGAGGGAAGCCCTCGAATCGGGTATCACCTACGAGGCCCCCGAAGCCCCGGACGGCGAGTCCATCAAACTCGACGGCGCGACCCACCACGTCGACCACCACATGTGGGTCATGCGCGCCGACGACCAGCACAACGTCGAGGCCGTCGACGACCGGGTCATCCCGGAGACGTTCCTCTCGGAGACGGTCGGCTGTGACCTCACCCAAGAGGACGAGGAGACGCAGTACACCCCGCAGGACTTCTACGAGGAGGCCGGATAGCATGGTCAACGGGCTCAACCTCCTGTTCCAGTTCCTCGATAGCTTCGCCTTTATCGTGCTGGCGGCGGCGGGGTTGGCCATCATCTTCGGCATCATGGGCGTCATCAACCTCGCCCACGGCGAGTTCATCATGGTCGGCGCGTACGCGACGACGCTGGCGAACATCCGCGCGGGCCTCCCGCTTCCCGCCGCGATGCTGGTCGGCGTCCTCGTGACGGCCGGCTTCGGCCTCGTCGTCGAACGAGTCGTCATCTCGGGCACCGTCCCGAACGCTCTCAGTCAGCGGTTCCTCGGCCGCAAAGTCATCGAACCGCTGTACGACCGACTCGCCGACTCGATGGTCGCGACGTGGGGGCTCTCGCTCATCATGGTCCAGGGCGTCCGCATCACGCTGGGCAACTCGCTGGACCAGATCGGGACGCCGCTTGGCAACATCGCCTACAGCGGCTTCTCGTACTCGACGTATCGCGTCATGCTCGCCGCCGTCGCACTGGGCGTGCTGGCACTGACCTACTACGTGTTCACCCGCACCGAGTACGGGATGCGCGCCCGCGCGACGATTCAGGACGAGGACACCGCCCGAGCGCTGGGCGTCGACACCGAACGCACCTACATGACGACGTTCGCTATCGGGTCCGGACTGGCCGGCCTGACGGGCGCGCTGTACGCCCCGACCATCACGATGGTCCCCGGGCTGGGCAGTTCGTTCCTCGTCGAGGCGTTCGTCGCCGTCGTCGTCGGCGGCCCCAGCGTGGTGCTGGGGACGACGCTGGCCGGCGGCCTGCTGGGCGCTATCAACGCCACCGTCTCGAACGTTCTCGGGACGTTCTTCGGGCGCATCGCGCTGCTCGTGACCGCCATCGTGATGATCCGGTTCCTGCCGGACGGCATCACTGGCTTCGTCGAGACGCTTCGGGAACGCAGACAGGAGGGCGCGTAGATGGCGACGGAAACGAGCGGCGCTGGTCCGGCAGACGCCGGCGACAACGGCGCCCTCGCCGGCCTCCGCAGTCGCTTCGAGGGCCCCAACACCGTCGGGAACTCCCGCGGGTTCTGGGTCGGCTTCCTCGTGGCCGTCCTCGCGCTGGCGGCGTACCCGTTCGTCGTCGGGTCGTATCAGGCCTCGCGGTTCTCGCTGTTTCTGGTGTACGCCTTCCTCGGCCTCTCGCTGTCGGTCGTGTGGGGCTACGCGGGCGTCCTCTCCTTCGGACAGGTGGTCTTTTTCGGCGTCGCCGGCTACACGTTCGGCGTCGTCTCGGTGAACTTCGCCACGCCGGCGGGCATCACCGGCGCGTTCCTCGTCGGCGTCTTCGGCGGCGCGCTGATGGCGTTCGTGCTGGGCTATTTCATGTTCTACGGGGGCGTGCGTAACGTCTACGTCACCATCATCACCCTCGTCTCGACGCTCGTCTTGCACACGTTCATGGCCCAGACGGCCGGCGACGAGTGGACCATCGGCGAGGCGGCGCTGGGCGGGTTCAACGGGATGCCGACCATCCCGAACCTCGCCTTTGGCGTCGGCGGCGCGTCGATTACGTTCAGCAGCATGACCTTCTACTACCTCGTGTTGGGGCTGCTCGTGGCGACGTATCTGGGTCTGCGGGCGCTCGTCAACTCGGACTACGGCCGCGTGATGGTCGCGGTCCGAGAGGACGAGGACCGCACCCGGATGTTCGGCTACGACGTCGAGCGCGTGAAACTCGCCGTGTTCACGCTGGGCGGCGCGCTGGCGGGCCTCTCGGGCGTGCTGTACGCCGCGTGGGGCAACTACATGAGTCCGGGCGTGTTCGAGTTGACGTTCGCCTCCCTGCCGGTCATCTGGGTGAGCGTCGGCGGCCGCAAGACCCTGCTGGGCGCGGTGACGGCCACCGTCGGCATCGAGTTCCTGCGGAACTCGCTGGGCGGCGAACTGGCGTTCGTCATCGTCGGCGTCCTCTTGCTGGTGTTCATCCTCGGCCTCCCCGGCGGTATCGTCCCGTGGGTCCACCGGACCTACGTCGAGATGCGAAGCGACGGCGCTACTCCGGAACCGCCTGAGGCGTCGGCAGAGGTGAGCGACTGATGAGTACGAACCAAGACGCATCCGGCGGACCGAACGTCCGCCAGACGGCCGCGGAACTGGCGACGGGCGACCGAACGGACACGCTGTTACAGACCGAGGACCTCCGCAAGGAGTTCGGCGGCTTTACCGCCACCGACGAGGTGGACTTCTCGGTCGCCGAGGGCGAGTTGCGGTGTCTCATCGGCCCCAACGGCGCCGGGAAGTCGACGCTGCTGAACCTCGTCACCGGCACCTACGACGCCTCGGGCGGGAGTATCTACTACGACGGTCACGACGTCACCGACCTCGACCCCCACCAGCGAGTCCGTAAAGGTATCAGCATGAAGTTTCAGGTGCCGTCGGTGTACGGCGACCTGACGGTGCGTGAGAACGCTCGCCTCCCCATTCAGCGGTTCGCCGACGGCGACGAGCGGCGTCGGCGGGTCGACGACGCCATCGAGGCCGCCGGCCTCGCGGGCTACGAACACGTCGACGCGAGCCAACTCTCCCACGGCCAGCAACAGCAACTCGAAATCGGGATGGCCGCCGCGCTCGAACCGGACCTCCTCCTGCTGGACGAACCGGTCGCGGGACTCGACGTGGCCGAACGCGAGGCCATCGCCGAGCGCGTCACCCGCCTCAACGAGGCGGAGGGCATCGCCTTCGTCGTCATCGAACACGACACGGAGTTCGTCGCGAACATCGCCGACGAGGTGACCGTGCTCCACAACGGCGAGATATTCCGCGAGGGCCCCATCGAGGCCATCGAGTCAGACCCCGAGGTCCAGCGCATCTACCTCGGAGGTGAGCACTGATGCTGGAACTGGACGGCGTCACCGCAGCCTACGACTCGACGCCAATCCTCCGGGACGTGGACCTCTCGGTCGAGGAGGGCGAGATCGTCGGCGTGATGGGGAAAAACGGCGTCGGCAAGACGACGCTGATGAAGACCATCATCGGCCTGCTCGAACCGTCGAGCGGGACTATCAGCTACGCCGGCGCAGACGTGACCGACGCGCCCGCCGACGAGCGCGCTCGCGCCGGGATGGGCTACATCCCGCAGGGCCGGGACGTGTTTCCGAAACTGACCGTCGAGCAGAACGTCCGGATGGGCGAGACGGTCAACGCCGACAGCGAGCAGACGCTGTACGACCAGATTTACGACTACTTCCCGGTCTTGGCGGAACGCGCCGACCAGCAGGCCGGCACGCTCTCGGGCGGCCAGCAACAGATGCTCGCCATCGCGCGGGCGCTCGTGTCGAATCCGGACCTTCTCTTGCTCGACGAACCGAGCGAGGGCATCCAGCCCTCCATCGTCGACCAGATCAGCCGCGACATGCAGGCCATCAACGACGACCTCGGGACGACGATTCTGTTCGTCGAGCAGAACCTCGGGGTCATCCGGGAGATGGCCGACCGCTGTTACGCGATGGAGCGCGGCGAAATCGTCGACGAAGTCGGCCCGACGACGCTGGCCGACGAGGACGCCATCGCCGAGTATCTGGCCGTCTGAGGGCTCGTTACTTCACCGCCGTTCGAAACGTACCTATGTCTTCCTGCCGTAGCGGTTATCCACTGTGTACGCGGTCCGTCGGCCCAGCGCGCTCGTCGTTCCCCAAGCGGTACGAGCGGCGATAGCCGACGACGTGCGGACGGCCCACCCGCACGAGGCCGGCGGCTTTCTGGGCTGTGAGCGTCGCGACGGCCGCCTGTACGCCACGACGCACGTCGCACTCGACAACGAGGCCGAAACGCCACGGCGACGGTTCGTCTCGACGGCCACCGACGCCGTCCCCCCGTCGCCGCGCGTGTTCTATCACTCCCACACGTCCGCGTCGACGCCCTCCGGACTGACGGGCGTCGACCGGCGCAACATTCCCGATTCGCTGGCACTCGTGGTGTTCGCACCCCACGGCGACCCGTACAGTTATCGACTGTTCCGTCGAGCGCTGTTCAACTGGCAGGAGGTCCCCGTCGAGACGGCCGAAGAGTCGGCGGCCGTCGGGCGCGAACGCCTTCCACGACTCGTCTGAGTGGTGTCACCGGACGCTCAAATCCTTATATTCTCTAAAGACGCTAGGGAGAGAAGTACCCCCCTCAGACTGTTCGTACATCCATCTATTAGTTCGAACAGTGGGTGTACGTTGGTCGTCAATCCCAGACGGTAAACAATGTCAGGGTAAGCCCTTTTTGTGGTGGTCGGTTCTCAACTTCTGTCCCAACTATGCGTACGAACGCCGACGGAATCCGTCTCGGAATAGCCGAATCGGGCACTGACTGCCGACACAACTGGACGTTCTGTAATGGGGGTGTCGGTCGGTGAGCGTCATCCTCTACGGACTGGTCGCGATGATTCTGGTGACGATGGGCGTCGGCCTCTACGTCGCCAAGAAGATAGAGGGCGACAGCGTCAACTACATCGTCGCCGGTCGGGGACTGGTACTGCCACTGGCGGCGGCGACGCTGATGGCACAGTCGCTGGACGCGAACGCGACGCTGGGGAATACGGACCTCACCGCCAGTTTCGGGTTCTGGGCCGGTGCGGCACTCCCCATCGGCCTCGCCGGGTGTCTGTTCCTCACCGGGCTGTTCTTCGCGAAACCGATGAACCGGATGGACCTGATGACGCTCCCGGACTTCTACCGCCGGAAGTACGGCCGGGTGACCGAAGTCATCGCGTCGCTCATCATGGTGCTGTCGTTCTCCCTCCTGCTGGGTGGGAACCTCGTCGCCGGCGGGTTCCTCTTCCAGACGTTCATGGGCACCACGTTCGTGCAGGGCGTGCTCATCATCTCCGCGGTGGTGTTCCTCTACACTATCGCGGGTGGCCTGTTCGCCGTGGCCTACACCGACGTGATTCAGGCCGTCGTCGCGCTCGCGGGCTCTATCGCCCTCATCGTCTACGTCGCGACGACGTACGGCATCACCATCCCGGAGGGGATGGGGCCGACGGCAGTCGTCCAGATAAATCCCTTCGACAACTCCGCCGGGTCGTGGATAAACCTCGCGACCATCTTCGCGCTGGCGCTGGGTGACATCGTCGCCATCGACTTCATGGAGCGTGTGTTCGCCGCCGAGAGCCCGGAGACGGCACAGAAAGCCTGTTTCGCCGGCTCCGCGGGGACGCTCGTCATCGGCATCCCGTTCTCCATCGTGGCGCTGTCGGCCAACAGCATCCTCTCGTCCATCGGCGTCGAGGCCGGCAATCAGGCCGTCCTCTACGTCCTCCTGCAGGAGGCAGTGCCGTCGTGGCTGGCCGTCCTCGTACTGGCCGGTATCGTCGCCGCGTCGCTGTCGACCGGTGACGGGGCTATCCTCGGCACGTCGGCCGCACTGGCCCGGAACGTGCTGGGCATCCGCGACGAGGACTCGCCCGGCGAGGGCGTCGAGGCCGACGGCTCCGGCTTCCTCAGCAAGGGGTCGGACAAACTGCTCGCGGCGACGCGGGTGATGGCCGTCCCCATCACGATCCTCGGGGCGTTCTTCGCCATCCAGGTGAGCGCGACCGGGATGTTGCTAGTGTTGGCGTTCGACGTGGCCTTCGCCGGGCTGCTGGTCCCACTCGTGTTCGGCATCTACAAGCCCGACGTGGCGACGGCACCCGCCGCGCTGGCGGGGATGCTCTCGGGGTCGCTCACTCGGCTGTTCTTCTTCGTCACCATCCCGACGACGTACGCTATCCCGAACAACCTGCTGTACGTCGAGAACAGTCTCGTGCCGGCCGGGTGGGACGGACTGGTGACGTTCATCGCGCCGCTGGTCGGCCTGACCGTCTTCCTCACCGTCGCGTTCCTGACGAAAGACGACTACCCGACCCACAGCGTCACGGGACGGCAACAGCGGGCCATCGTCGCCGGTGGCGAAGAGGATGACTGACTACTCACCCGCCGACCGGTTCTTCCTGTTCGGCCTGGGCCTCCTCGTCGTCCTCCTCGGTGTGACCCTCGCCGTCGTCCTCGCGATAGGGTAGCGAACGTTCGTCCGCCAGTTCGGAATTTGCCACGTATTGTGTCTACCATAAGTCGGAATAAGTTGCAGTTTCGACAGTGCATACAGATGGAAGTGAACGAAGTCGAACCACGCGTTCTCGGCGGGTGTGCCGGGCTGTGACTCCCGACGCCGTCCGGATGAAGCGGAAGGTCCAGCAACTCGGCTCCTCGACGTTGGCTGTGACCGTCCCCGCAGAGTGGGCCCGGCACCACGACATCGAGAAAGGTGACGAGATAATCGTCCAACGCGACGAGAACGGCGGGTCGCTGCTGCTGGTCCCCGAACAGCCGTCGATAGCGGACGTGGAAGCGACCGTCGACGCGGACGCGCTGACCAGTGACGCACTCGAACGGGCTATCGTCACCCAGTACGTCCTCGGCCGCCAGCTCATCCGTATCGAGGCGACGACGCCGCTCGGCCTCGAACACCGCAACGCCGTCCTCGGTGCCGAACGACGGCTGATGGGGCTTGGCATCGTCGAACAGGCCGAGACGACCGTCACCGTCCGCTGTTCGGTCGCGCCCGGCGACTTCGACCTGCCGACGTTACTCGGCCGACTCAGCCGAACCGAGGCGGCGATACGGAGCGACGCCGTGACCGCGCTACTGGACGGGGACCCTGAGGCCGCCGAGCAAGTCAGCGCCCGAAAGGGACAGGTCGAGAAGCTGTTCTACCTGTTCTTGCGACTGGTGTTCGCGACCTACCGGAATCCGCGACTCAATCAGGCGGTCGGGCTGGAGACTGGATTCCCCCTCATCGGCTACCGGTCGGTCGCACAGGACGTCGTATTGATGGCTGACGTGGCCGTCGAGATAGCGACGCTCGCGGCCGAGGGCGACGGCACGGTTCCCGACGCGACCACGGCTGAGGTCGTGACCGACCTCGCCGAGGCGCTGGACGAGGCCGCCAGTGCGACCAGAGCGGCCGTCACGACGCCGGACTACGAGGGGACCGAGACGGCCCGCGAGGCGTTCGACCGGGTCGACGAGTGCGTCGCCGCGGCGAACGACCACCTCGCCGCCGAGCGCCCGGAGCCACTGCTCGTCCTCCAGCGAGCGGTCACGCTCCTCGAACGGAGTGCCAGACACGCTCGCGACAGCCTCTCGGTCGCGACGCACCTCGCGTTCCGCGAGGACCCGGACCTCGTCACGAGCGAGTGACGCGCCCCCCGTTTCTCCGCCGCTCGACCGACCAGCGGCGCCGCCACCCAGCCGTCAGCCGCGCACGGTCCTAGAACACCTAGATGAGAGTCGAACGGTACATGCCTACGCATGGTCACCGGAGGGAGTATTACACATCCGAAGGAACGCTTTTCAGTACGATACGTCCATCCAGTAGTGTCGCAATCATCGGCCGAAGTGTGCCGAAAACGCGGCCGAAACACTACGATTACCATGTCCGAAGAACGCAACGGCGAAGACATCTACGGCGACAAGCACAAAGAGGCGAACGAACCCATCTTCAGCGGCATCCCGACGTTCCTCAAACTCCCGCAGGCCGACCGGGACGAACTCGACGAGGAGGACGTCGACGTCGGCATCCTCGGCGCGCCGCTGGACACGGCGACGACCATCCGCCCGGGGACCCGCTACGGGCCCCGCGCCGTGCGGGCCGCCTCGACGGTGCCCTCCCCACCGTACGAGCACTTCAACATCGAGACGGGCGTGGACCCGTTCGACACGTTCAGCGTGGCCGACACCGGCGACGCCACCGTGTCGCCGGGCGACACCCGCCAGAGCCAGTTGAACATCGAGGACGCCGTCTACGAGATCAGCGAGCAGGCCACCCCCATCGTCATCGGCGGCGACCACTCCATCTCCTACCCGGACATCAAGGGCTGGGCGGAGGCCAACGGCTACGAGGACATCGGCCTCATCCACTTCGACTGTCACGCCGACACCGGCGAGGACGGCCTCACCGGGTTCGAGTACGACCACGGCGCGTGGGTCAAGCGCGTCTACGACGAGGGCATCATGGCCGGCGAGAACTACACGCTCATCGGGCCGCGCGGGTTCTGGCCCGGCCCCGACACCTACGAGGACATGCGCGACGCCGGCATGAAGTGGTACACCGCGATGGAAGTCGGCGGGATGGACCTGGACGACATCGTCGCCGACGCCGTCCAGCGAGCGACCGACGGGACCGACGCCGTCTGGGTCTCCTTCGACGTCGACGTGATGGAGCCGGCCTACTGTCCGGGCACCGGCGAACCCGAACCCGGCGGCCTCATCCCCCGCGAGGCCATCTACATGGTCCGGGAAGTCGTCAAGGTGCTGGACCCCGAGGACTTCGGGTTCGACGTGGTCGAAGTCGCGCCCCAGTACGACGTGAGCGACACCTCCTCGTACAACGGCGGTATCACCAGCGGGTTCGCCAACCGCCTCATCATCGAAGTGATGGGGAGCATGGCTCTCGCAGAGAAGGGGCTGGAGTCCGGTGACCCCATCAAGCCTGAGGAACCCCTCGGCCCGACGGAGACGGCCGAGACGCCCGCCGACGACTGAGCCGCCCCCGTTTTGAGACGGGTCCGGCGCGGCACTTCCGCTCTCTTGCCCAACCGCGTCGACCCACTTTGCTCCCGCGTCGATTGACTACCGACCGTATCGACACGAACGCGGGCCCCTCTCGGTTCTCGGAACCAGAAAACGCCATACTGTCGCTGATTGGCCAGCCAGGCGGGTGGGACTGAAAGGGGCCGACCGCTCGGCGTTCGAGATCGTTCGAAAGGCCCAATGCACCTTTCGTGATGACGAGAGAGCTTTGCTCTCTCGAACCACGACGCAAGCACGCGAACGGAGTGAGCGCGCAGCGAGTCGCAGTAGCCGAGCGGTCGGGGGCTTTCTGCCTGTTCACAGCGTGGCCCGAGCGATTCAGTAGATAGGTGACGCAACTCACGGCTAGCACGCCACTCGCTAGCGCGGGCATCAGGACCCTTATCACGCGACAGGCACCTACTCCGCATATGGAAATCGTACCGGACACGAGCGTGGTCATCGACGGCCGCGTGTCCGACCAGATAGAAGCCGACGCCGCTCCCGACGGTGACGTGGACGGCATGGGCTTTGCCGGCGCGACGGTCGTCGTCCCCGAAGCCGTCGTCGGCGAACTCGAAGCACAGGCCAACGACGGCCGGGACACCGGCTGGGAGGGGTTAGAGGAACTCCAGCGTCTCGTCGACCTCGCCGACGAGGGCACCATCGACGTGGAGTACGTCGGCCGCCGTCCCGACGCCATCGAGAAGCGAGACGCCGGCGAGGGCGAGATAGACGCGCTCATCCGCGACGTGGCACAGAACCGTGGCGCGACGCTGGTGACCAGCGACGACGTACAGGCCGAGGTGGCCAGCGCCAAAGGGCTGGACGTGGAGTACATCGAGCCGCGCGGGCGTAGCGTCGACCGTCTCCAGATAGAGAACTTCTTCGACGAGGGGACGATGAGCGTCCACCTCAAGGTCGGCGTCCAGCCGTTCGCGAAGAAGGGCTCCATCGGCGACATGCACTACCAGCCGATTCGCGACGACCTCGCGACCGAGGCGGAGTTGCGCGAGTACGCCGACGACATCGAGGACGCCGCTCGCGCCTCCCCCGAGGGCTTTCTGGAACTCGACGAACCCGGGATGAGCATCGTCCAGTTCCGTGACCTGCGCATCGCCATCGCGCGCCCGCCGTTCTCGGACGCCATGGAGATTACGGCGGTCCGACCCATCGTCAAGACCGACCTGGACGACTACGAACACGCCGACGAACTCCGCGACCGCTTCACCGAACACCAGCGCGGCGTCCTCATCGCGGGGTCGCCCGGCGCCGGGAAGTCGACGTTCGCGCAGGCGGTCGGCGAGTTCCTCGTCGACGCGGACTACTCCGTCAAGACGATGGAGAAGCCGCGGGACCTGCAGGTCGGCCCGAACATCACCCAGTACACCGCGCTGGGCGGGTCGATGGAGAAGACGGCCGACTCGCTGTTGATGGTCCGGCCGGACTACACCATCTACGACGAGGTCCGGAAGACCGACGACTTCGAGGTGTTCGCGGACATGCGCCTCGCGGGGGTCGGGATGGTCGGCGTCGTCCACGCGACGCGGGCCGTCGACGCCCTTCAGCGCCTCATCGGCCGCGTCGAACTCGGCCTCATCCCGCAGATCGTCGACACCGTCGTCTACATCGAGGCGGGCCAGGTCCACACCGTCTACGACGTGACGACCGAGGTGAAGGTCCCGCAGGGCCTGATGGAAGAGGACCTCGCGCGCCCGGTCATCGTCGTCCGGGACTTCGAGACCGGCCAACCCGAGTACGAGATATACACGTTCAACCGGCAGGTCGTCACCGTCCCGCTGAACGAGGACGACGACGAGCAAGATTCGGGCGTCGACCGCCTCGCGAAACAGGAGGTCGAACGCGAGATTCGCTCCATCGCCCGCGGCCACGTCGACGTGGAACTCCGCGGCCCGAACAACGCCGTCGTCTGGGTCGAAGACGACGACATCCCGCAGGTCATCGGCAAGGGCGGCGGCCGCATCACCGACGTGGAGAACCGACTGGGCATCGACATCGACGTGCGGACCTTAGACGAGAAGCCCACCGGCCCCTCCGGCGGCCCCCAGACCGACAGCGGCGGGAAGCAGGGCGAAATCGTCCAACCGGAGGTCACCTCCCGCCACGTCAGGGTCCCGCTGGACGGCCACGCCGGCGACACCGTCGAGGTGCAGGCCGACGGCGAGTACCTCTTCACCGCCACCGTCTCTCGTGGCGGCGAGATTCAGGTCTCGCGCGGGTCGGGCATCGCCGAGGAGTTAGAGCGAGCCATCGACCGCGGCAAGACCATCACGGTCGTCCCGTCGTAGCGTCGACCGACCGCATCGCCGCTCTACATTTATACGGCCGTGTCCCTAGCACCCGCACATGGAAATCGAGTTGCGCTTCTTCGCGAACTTCCGGGCGACCGTCGGCCAGAAGATACTCCGCCGGGAGTTCGACGACGGCGCAGACGCCGGTGACGTCCTCCGGGCACTCGGCGAGGAGTACCCCGAGATGGAACTGTTCGAGTCCGACGACACCCTCCGGCAGTACCTGACGATTCTCCGGAACGGACGGGACATCGAACACATAGAGGGCCTCGACACCACGCTCGAAGACGGCGACGAACTCAGCGTCTTCCCGCCCGTCGCCGGCGGCTAACAGCAGAAGATGAACGGATAGAGGAGGCCGATCCGCTCGCCGCCGTCGAGTTCGGTGTCCAGTCCGTCCAGATGCTCGTTGAACTGGCCGTCGACGGTGACGCGGGCGTAACACCGCGTCTGGTCGCCCTCCGGGTTCTTCTTCCACGTCCCGGGCAGTGACTCCAGTTCCGGGGCCCACCCCGCCGTGGCGGCGTCGGACTCCGTCTCGGCGATGAGGAGGTCGGCCACGTCGTAGCGCTCACAGAACGCTTCGAGGAACGCCCGGAGCGTCGTGCCCTCGAAGGTATATTCCATGTGTGGCTCGCCGACGGCGTCTCTGACGTGACCCGTACATCGGACCTCGACGGTCGTCCGGGCCCGCTGTGTCCCCTCGTGTGCCGTCCCGTTCATGGAGGCGACTAGGGCCAGCGCGGCTAAAACGGTGGGTGCGAACACGTTCGGGCGGGACCGGGTTTAATTGCCAGCGGCTCCAGCAACGAGTATGGAGGACATCGAACTGGGGATTCCGGCGGGCATCGTCGACTCCTTGCCGGCCGACGGCGAGGACGCCAAACAGGACATCCAGCGGGCCATCGCCGGGTGGGAAGGCGACATCAACGCGGCGCTCGACAGCGAGGACCCGGCGAGCGCCGTCGTCGACCTCGTCGAATACTTCGAGGACCGCTGGGAGGCCTACGACGAGTACGTCGTCGAGTTGCGGGCGTGGGGCCAGTCGCCCATCTACGCGATGGTGTGGCGTGACCTCACCGCGTCGATCATCCAGCAGATATACGACCACGCCGACCTCGCAGACCGCATCGACCGCGAGCGCAACGCCCGCATCGTCGACGACGGCATCCGGCCCGGATGACCCGGCACACGCGCCCCGAGGCGTTTAGTCGCGGCGGTGCCTAACGACTCGCGATGCGACGAGAACGGAGCTTCCGCGGTATCTCGATGCGACTCGCCCGGCACTATCTGGAGGGCCTCGGCGGGGAGGAGCGCGACGAGACCACCGTCGTCGCCGACGACTGGACCGCCGAGCTGTCGGCCGAAAAGGTCGGTATCGGGCCGACCATCGAACTGACCGAGGTGACCGTCGTCTTCGAGGGCGACGAGGAGACGCTGGACCCGCTCGTCGAGGAGTTCGCCCAGAAGGCGATGCGGGCCGGCGGGTAGCGATGGCCGACCACCCCATCGAGGCGCAACTCGTCCTCCTCGCGGGCACCCGCGCGAGCGTCCCGCTGGACCGTCTCCCCAACTTACTGGAGGGAGCCCAGCGATACGTCGCGGCCCACCGCACGGAGTACGAGCGGCGCTACGAGCGTATCGAGGGGGCCAGAGACGCCGACTACTACTGCGCCGAGACGGGGTACTGGGAGTCGGTCGGCGAGGAGTTGGGATTCAACAGACGGGAGTGGGAGGCGGTGCGGCGCGCGCACGAAGCGCAGTTCGAGCGGGACGGCCGGCGACTCGACAGAGAAGCGGAGTTCGAGTCGACGCTCGAACTCCGCGAAGTCGTGGCCGTCGACGCTACACGCTGAGCGTCTCCAACACCTTCTGGGAGAAGTCGGTCTGTGAGAGGTCGCCGTTGTGGAGGCCGTCGAACCACTCGGCGTCGACGTACCAGTAGCCCCGCACCTCGCCCTCTAAGTCGTGGACGGTGGCCTCGACATCCGCCCCCGACCAGTCGTCGGCGTGGAGGTCACGCAGGACGTTGATGACGCGGCCGATCTCCGAGTGGGGGACCGACCCCGGTTCGGCCGCGATGGACTCGTAGGTGACCGCGTAGGTGTTCTCGTCGGCGCGCTCTTCGAACGTCTGTACGTAGACGCCGTGGCTCGTCAGTCGGGACTCGACCTGGAACTCGAAGTCGTCGAACTCGTCTTTGTGCATCAGTACTCACCACGTCTGCGGTTCACTCCGTTCACCGCGTCGGTCCGAGGGAGTTCCCCGACGGTCACTCCCTCGCTAGTCGTCGCTCGGTGCGGCCGCGCCGCCGGAACTGACGCCGGTGCCGGGGCCGACGTCGATGCCGAGGTCGTCGAGTTTCTCGTCGGGAACGACGCCGTCCTCCCAGTCCCGGACCTCGTAGTACTCGGCTTTCAGTTTGTCCAGTTCGGCGAGTTCGCCCTCGGAACCGCCCTGTGCGGGGATGGCGTTCTCGTTGCCCTCGACGAAGCGGTCCGGCAGGTCGTCGTCGCTCCCGTCGAAGCCCACGAGGTTGTTGTAGTAGCGTTCGAGGTTGTAGATGCGCTCGCCGGCCTCCATCAGGTCCTCCTCGCCGACGTCCAGTCCGGTCATGCCGTTGTACTGGAGGACGTACTCCTCGATGCCCTCCGCGAAGGCGTTGAACTTGCAGATGTCGAACGAGTCGCTGATGGCGTGGAGGTCCTGGAAGGTGGCACACAGTTCGCCCTTCCCCTCCCACTCGCGCGGGTCGACCTTCTCGGGGACGCCGAGAATCTCGGCAGCCGGGGTGTAGCCCCGGAGGTGGCAGGCCCCGCGATTCGAGGTGGCGTAGCCGATGGCCATCCCCTTCATGCAGCGGGGGTCGTAGGCGGCCATCGTCTGGCCCTTCACCGCCAAGGAGTTCTCGCTGGCGTCGAACTCCTCGGCGAGGTGGCTGGGGCCCTCGGCGAGGTGGTCCGCGAGTTCGCCGTCGCGGTGGCCGATGGCGTCGATCATGTCTATCATGGTGTCGGCGTCGCCCCAATCCAAGCCGTCCCCGAGGCCGTCGAGTTTGCCCTGCTCGGTCATCTCCATGGTCATCGCCATGGTGTTGCCCACGTCGATGGTGTCGACGCCGACGTCGTTACACCGTTCGAGCATCACGGCGATCTTATCGCGCTCGACGTGCCCGGAGTTCGGGCCGAGCGCCCACGCCGACTCGTACTCGTAGGACTCGGTGCGGACGTTCATCTCCTCGCCCTTGTGCATCGCCTGCACCTCGACTTCCTTCTTGCAGGCGACCGGACAGGAGTGACAGGTCGGCTCGTCGACGAGGATGTTCTCCCGGACGTTCTCACCGGAGACGTCCTCGGAGTCGATGATGCGCTCGCCGTTGCCCTCCGTCTCGGACATCGACCGGGTCGAGGAGTACTTCGCGTTCTTCGTCGGGAGCCCGTCTATCTCCTCGGTGAGGTTCATCAGGACGTTGGTGCCGTACAGCGAGAGGCCCCCCTCGTTCGGGCCGGTGATGTCGGACTCCTGGATGACCTGCATCGCCTGCTTGTGGCCCTCCTGGAACGTCTCCTTGTCCTTCGGTTTGGGCATCTTCGTCGGGGACTTGACGACGACGGCTTTGAGGTTCTTGTTGCCCATCACACAGCCAGTGCCGCCCCGTCCGGAGGCCCGGTCGTCCTCGTTGATGATACAGGCGTACTTCACCTCGTTCTCGCCGGCCGGCCCGATGGCCATCGTCGAGAGGTTCTTGCCGTAGGCCCCCTCCACCTCGTCTTCGATCTCCTCGATGGTGTCGTGGATGCCCCAGCCCCACATGTGTGAGGCGTCGCGGAGTTCGACTTCGCCGTCCTCGACGACGGCGTACACCGGATGGTCGGCCTGCCCCTCGAACAGGAGGCCGTCGAACCCGGCCCACTTCAGGCGCGCGCCCGACCAGCCGCCGTGGTGTGAGTCGGTGACGGTGCCCGTCAACGGCGACTTCGTACAGATGGCGATACGGCCGCTCATCGTCACCTGTGTCCCCGTCAGCGGCCCGTTCACGAACGCCAGCAAGTTGTCCGGACCGAGAGGGTCGACGTCCGGCCCTTGGTCGAAGACGTACTTTACACCCAAGCCGCGCGCGCCGATGTACTTCTTCGCGTCCTCCTCGTCTATGCCTTCGTAGGCGACATCACCCTCGCCGAGGTCGATTCGCGCCACGTGGTCCTGAAAGCCGCCGAGGTCAGTCATGAATATCTATGTTAAATCGGGCGCCGACTACACTTAACGGTTTACACTAGTTTGGCTACAGCCGTGGCTATTCGATGCCCGCCGGACGCTGGCGGGCGGCTATCAGCAGACGTGGAGTCGGTCGCGGGGGAACGAGACGCCGACCGTCGCTCCCTCGTCAGGCGGTTCGTCGGCGAACGCCTCGACGGTCACGCCGTCGAAAGCGAGCGTCACGCGGCTGGTCGCGTCCTCGCGGACGACCCGTTCGACGGTCGCTTCCAGGTCGCCGCTGCCGCCGTTGAGTCGGACCGCCTCTGGGCGGACAGCGACGTGACTGTCCAGCGAGCCGTCGCCGTTCAGCAGCGCGGCCAGCGACGGGGCGGCCGACAGGTCGACGACGTTCGAGCCCGTGAAGTTCGCCACGGTCGGCGACTCGGGCCGTTCGAATATCTCCTCGGGGGACCCTCGCTGGACGACCCGTCCGTCACGCATCACGGCGATGCGGTCCGCGATGGCCCGAGCAGTCGTTCGGTTGTGGGTGACGTAGAGCGCCGTCACGTCGGCCAGAATGTCGGCGAGGTCGTCGCGCAGCGACTGTCGAGTCGGCACGTCAAGCGCGGCCAGTGGCTCGTCCAGCAGCATCACGTCGGGTTCGACGGCCAGCGAGCGGGCAAGCGCGACCCGTTGTCGCTCGCCGCCCGACAACGTCGGCGGGTACCGGTCGAGCAGGTCGCCGACGCCGAGGTCGGTCAGGAGGGCCGCCGCGTCGGGCGTCCCCTCGTGGTAGCGAGCCCCGTACTCGACGTTCTCGCGGACGGTCATGTGCGGAAAGAGCGCGTAGTCCTGGAACACGAAGCCGAATCCTCGCTGTTCCGGCGGCCGGTCGTGCAGCGGGTCGCCGTCGCGGGTGACGACCCCCTCGTGGTCGTGGAAGCCCGCGATAGTCTCCAAGAGAAGCGTCTTGCCGCTGCCGCTGGGCCCCAACACGACGAGCGTCTCGCCGCTGTCGACTTCGAGGCTCGCGTCGACGGTGAACGCCTCGGCCCCGTCGGCGGTGAACGTCGACGCGACGTCGGCCTGCAAGAGACTCACGCGATTCCCCCCGAGGTGTCGTTGGTCAGGTACCTGACGACGAGGAAGATGAGCGCGGACACGCCCAACAGGATGAACGCGACCGCGCCGCTCTCGGCTAAGCCGCCCTGTAGGTAGGTGCTGTAGACGAACACGGGCGCGTGCTGGGTGGTCACCTTCTCCCCGGCGGGGAGATAGAAGAACTCCACGCTGTAGGCGACGACGGCGACGGCCCCGAACTCGGAGACAGCACGGGCCCACGCCAGCACGCCGCCGGTGACCATGCCACGGACCGCCAGCGGGCCGGTGACCCGGCGGAACGTCTCCCAGCGGTTGGCCCCGTGGATTCGGGAGGCGTATGAGAGCCGGTCGTCGATGGCCTCGAACGCCTCGCGGGTGGCGTTGACCGCGTAAGGGGCCGAGACGAACACCATCGCCAGCACGACGCCGACCATCGTACCGAGTATCGATAGCTGCGGGAAGGCTCCGCCCTTACCGAACCCGAAGAGGATGAGGATCCCGGCGACGGAGTGGGGCACCACCAGCGGGAGGTCGACGAGGCTCTCGACCAGCGGTTGGCCGGCAAAGCCCTCGGCCAGCAGGTGTGCCAGCGGGATGCCGAGCAGGAGACTCACGATCGCCGCCAGCAGCGGGCCGTACACGCCCAGATACAGCATCCGGTGGACGTCCGGGCTGACCGCCTTCTCGGCGATTATCGACGGCTGCTGGCGGGCGACGAAGAGGAACAGCGGCAGCCCGAGCGCGACCAGTAGCACGCTACTGATGGTGGCCGAGGCGACCGCGAACGACGAGCCGTCCAGCAGGTACGCAGTCACCGCCGTGCTCCCGATCATGAAGTAGGCGTACCACGTCGGATGGCCCGCGGTGTAGGTGGCAGCGAACGCCACCGCCTGAACGAGGATGAACGCCAGTACCTGCGGTGTCCGACCGAGCCGCTTGCCGTCGAAGCGTCGTTCTGTCTCAGTTGCCATCGTGGGTCGTGCTGGGTAGCTCGTTCATGAGTCGTCGCCGGGATCTACAGCTCCAAGGGGCCGAGAGTGGACTTGGCGCTGGCGACGTCCATCACGGAATCGGGTACTGCGTCCTGCCCGCTCTCGGGCACGACGATGGGGTCGACGGGGACCAGCCCCTTGTTCTGGAGAATCTCCCGGCCGGATTCGGTGGCGAAGGACTCTATCCACTGTGCGCCGCGGCCCGGGGCCTCGGCGACGTCGGGTACCGTGAGCCCGTACGCGATGGGCGCGCCAGTGAAGGTCCCCGAGTCGGTCTCGACCTCGGCCTTCGCGTAGTGTTCGGCGTACTTGCTCGTCGCCTTCGAGAGGTCGACCTCGGGTTGGAGGTCGACGTAGGGCATGTCGGCGGTGCTGGAGATGGACTGGTAGTAGAAGGCGTAGTCGAGCGCGCCGCTCTGGAGCTGGCCCTTGAGTTTGGTCTCGGTCCCAGTCGGCACCGTCGAGTTCTCTCGCATCTTCTCGAAGGTTGCCTCGTCGTACAGTCGTTCGCCGTCCAGCGTCTCCTTCCCGAGTTGCTGGGTCATCACCGCGCGGTAGCCGCCGGGGTCGACTGCCGGGTCCGCATGGCCGACTGTCACGTCGTCCCGGGTGAGAATCTCCCACCAGTTGTCCGCCGAGATCTCGTCCGCCCCGGGCGAGTCCTCGCGGTACTGTATCGACATCGAGTTCGTCGTGAAGATGGCGTACCAACTGCCGTAGTCCGGCAGGATGCGGTTACGGATGAGTCGGAAGTCGGAGACCCCCAGCACGTCCGCCGTCCGGCCCTGCTGGGTTATCTTCTGCGTCGAAGCGACCGATCCCTTCGGTTCGCGGTTCACGTCGACGCCGAACTCCTCCTCGAACCCAGGTTCGGCCTCGCTGAACGGCGGCGCGAGCGACCCGGCGTGGAAGATAGTCATCGAGTCGGCCATCCCGCCGCCGGACGTGGTGGATGTCGTGCCGCCTTCCCCGCCATCGCTCTCGCCGTCGGTGTCACCGCTCCCGCCGTCGCCGCTACACCCTGCGAGGCCGAGGGCAACTGTCGCCCCGACGCTCCCGAGGAAGGTGCGTCTACTGCGTCGCTGTTTCGACATGGATACATCGGTATTGTTACCAATCGTTCATAATGGTTTTCCCGGACGGCGTGACAATTGGTTGTATGGACGCCAGCGTCGACGCACAGTTACAGTCTGACGGCGTCGCCTTCACCGCGGCCGACGCCGAGTTGCTCCGGGCCATCCGAGACGCCGGGTCGGTCGCCGGAGCGAGCGAGGCCCTCGGTCGCTCTAGAGCGCGGGCACTGGACCGCATCGAAACGCTGGAGGAGGCCTACGGCCCGCTCGTCGAGCGACGACGCGGCGGTGCGACCGGCGGCGGGAGCGACCTGACCGAGACGGCCGCGTCGCTCCTCTCGCGGTTGGCCCGCCTGCAAGCGACGCTCGCGGGGACAGCCAGCGTCGAGGAGTGCGTGATTCCGGGTCGGGTGACCGAACGGGACGGCGAACTCGGCGTCGTCGCTACCGATGCCGGCGACCTGCGGGCCCGACTGGTAGCGCGGGACGGCGGCGACGTGCCTGAGGTGGACTCGCCGGTACAGGTCAGCGTCCGGTCGGACGCGGTGACGCTGCACGCGCCAACGGACGCGCCTGCCGCCGGGGGTACGAGCGCGCGAAACCGGTTCGAAGGGACCGTCGTCGGCGTCGACGCGGGCGAGACTATCGTCTGTGCGACCATCGATATCCGGACGCCCGACTCGCTGTCGGCACTGCTCACGCACGAGAGCCTCGACCGACTCGACCTCCGCCCGGGGAGTCGCGTCGTGGCCTCGTTCAAAGCGACCGCCACCCGTGCGATAGCGGCCGACTGAGTCGATGGCCTTCTCTATCGACTACCGCGAGGACACTCGGTTCGACGTGGCGTGGCACGAGGTCACCGGCGCCGTCGGCGACTCCGCGACGGTCCTGCCGGTGGTCGTCGCCGTCGCGATGCTGACCGACCTCTCGCTGCCGGTGATGTTGCTGTGGTTCGGTGCCATGCAGGTGGTTTGGGGGCTGTACTACGGGATGCCCGTCTCCGTCGAACCGATGAAGGCACTCGCGGCGCTCGTCGTCGCCGGGGCCGTCTCGACCGGGGAACTGGTCGTCGCCGGCCTGTTGCTCGGCGTCGTCCTGCTCGGCCTCGGGTGGACCCGGACCCTCGAAACCGTCGAGCGATACGTGGGGACTGTCGTCGTCCGGGGCGTCCAGTTCGGCGTCGCGCTCGTCCTGTTCGAGACGGGCCTCGGACTGGCGGGCGGGGACCTGCGACTGGCGGCACTCGCGGTCGGGGTCGCCGTCGCGTTGACCGTCGGCGGCTACCGCTCGGTGAGCGCCCTCGCCGTGTTTGCCGTCGGCGGGGTCGTCGCCCTCCTGTCGAGTGGGATGCCCACACCGGCGCTCCCGTTGCCCGACGCGATGCTCACGCTCCCGGCGGCGGACCTGACGGTCAGAAGCGTCGAGGCCACGCTGGCGCAACTGGCGATGACCGTCGGGAACGCGGCGCTGGCGACGTCGGTGTTGCTCGGGGACTACTTCGACGGCGACGTCTCGGCCGACCAGCTATCGACGAGCATGGGCGCGATGAACCTGCTTGCGGTACCGCTGGGCGGCTTTCCGATGTGTCACGGGAGCGGCGGCGTCGCCGGAAAGTACGCTTTCGGCGCGCGGACGCCGGGTGCGAACGTCGTCCTCGGCGTCGGCTACGCGCTCGTCGCGGTGCTCACGGTGGGACTGGTCGCCGCGTACCCGACTAGCGTCCTCGGCGTCATTCTGGCGCTCGTCGCAGTACAACTCGGTCGGACGGGCCTCGGCGAGGCGGATTCGACGCTCCCAGTCGTCGCTATCGGCGTCCTCGGCGTCCTGACCAACCTCGGCGTCGCCTTCGTCGTCGGTATCGTCGGCTACCACGCGCTCGGCGAGCGGTGACGCCCGCTACGCGAGGAACTCCACGCCCAGTGCGAGCAAGAACACCAGTGCGACGAGCATCGCCGACACTTGGAGCCACCGCGACCCGGTCTCTTCCGTGTCCGATACCACCTTCGCGAGCGCCCCCAGCCCGACGACGGCGACGCCGACGGCGAGGACGAGGTATATCGCGTCGAGTATTCCCGCCATGTGTTGACAGTACACGTAGCATCGGTAACAAATTTTCCCCCGCCCGACAGCTCCGGCCGGCCGTCAGCACCCACGGACCGACTTCAGCGGGTTCGGTGGCTGGTGCGGAGTGTGCTACCAGCCTGCACAACAGTCATACCGCAGTACACCGTACGGTCTCGACATGCGGCTGGAACTGCGGGTCTGTAAGCACTGTTTCGAGGGAGACCACGGCAACGAGCAGAAGACGGCCGTCACACAGGACATGGTCGCCTGCGCCCGGCAGGTCCGGGAGTACAAGGACCTCGTCGGCCTCGACGGCGTCTACGTCACGATGGTCGAGGAGGGCGACCCCGGCGGCGCCGAGGCCCTGAACGTCATCGTCGCCAGCATCGAGGGCGACCAAGTGGCGCTGTCCGATACACAACTCGTGATGGAAGACGGCGACGGGAACATGCTCGTCTACCCCGAACCGAAGGACATCCTGCAGGTGCTGACACGGAACCTAGACCAGATACAGGAACAGACACGGCAGGACGTCGGCGTCGACCTCTCGCCGGAAGGGAAAGCTATCGTCTCCTGAAGAGACGCGCGGCCTCAGTCGTCCGATGGGTCCTCGCGTCCGCCGTCGGTGGCGGCGGGTCCTTCGCGTTCTTCCTCCATCTGGCGCTCCCAGCGGATGCGCAGGACGTTGCCGTACATCGAGAGGACGAGCCCGACGCCGAGCACGAGGATGCCGACGTTGATACCGATGGTCAGCAGGACGCTCGTCGGCCCGCCGCCGATGGCGAGTTCACGGGGCACCGGATAGCCCTCGTCGAAGATGCTCCCGACGAGCACCGAGACGATACCGATGACGGTCAGCGCACCGAATATCGAGGACATCGTCCGCCACGAGGGCGAGAGCGACAGGCGCTCGATACCGGTCGTCTCCGGTTCCTCGTCCTCGTCGGCGTGGTACTCGGGCACCATACTCCGGGGGATGAACGCCTTCGTCTCGACGGGGTAGAACGCGGGATGGAACCCGTGTTCGAAGACGTGGAACATGACCCCCATCAGCATGATGACCCCGAGCAGACCGTGGAACGTGACGAACGCCATCGCGGCGGCCTTCGTCTGGAACATCGCCGCCAGCCCCGTCTTGCTCCAGATGAGCAGGCCGGAGATGGCAAGCAGCGTCAGTTCGATAGAGAAGATGAACACGACGCCCTTCCCGATGTAGGACAGGAGCGGCACCTCGTCGGCCTTGTAGCCGGCGAACTGCCGGGCGTTGGGGTGACGTTCGTCGGCCCGGCCCAGCATGAACTGGACGTCCTGTACGAACGCGTCGACGTCGTCCTTGTTCGGGAGTATCTGGCTGAAGTTCCCCCGCCCGGTCGGCGAGATTATCTGCAGGACGACCCAGAACACGATGAGCGCGATGAGGGCGATACCGGTGAGACGGTGGATAGCCGTGACGCCGCTGGCGCCGCCCATCGCCGCGAGCAGCCACCACAGTTCGTCGTTGAACATGATGGCGTAGCCGGTGAAAAACAGCAGGAACACGTCTAGCCCGAGTAGCGAGTGGAACAGCGTCGTCACCCGCGTGAACTTCCCGTGGTCGAGATTGCTCATCCTTGCTCACCCCCGTCGGCGGCGACGGCCTCGCCGCGCTCCTCGCCCGGCTGGCGCATCCGGTCGGCCAGCCGACGGAACGCCGCCCAGTGGAGGAACACCATCACGAGGATGAACGCCCCCATCAGCACGTCGGCGGCGTGGACGAGCGCGATGAGGAAGTCGAGCGCCGGGATGGTGTTGCCGAACACCCAGTCCGATCCGATGCCGCCGCCCTCGACGCTCGGGTTGACCCGGTACAGCGACTCGTAGAAGACGTCGAACCCCTGTGCCCACCAGACCGACAGCCCCGCGACGAGGAGGCCGACGACGGCACTGATGGCCACGTGTGACCGGGCGTAGCCAGACACCTCCGGCGTCTCCTGTCGCCCGCTCATTGGAACTCACCCGACTCTTCGCCGAAGATGATGTTCATCGCCTGGTCGTTGAAGAACACCCCGCTGTCACGGTGTTCCAGTTCGTCGGCGATCTCGCTCGGCGTCCCGACGAGGATGGCGTCGGTCGAACACTCCTCGGCGCAGGCCGGCCCCTTGCCGACGTCCTGCCGTTCCTCGCACATGGTACACTTGTCCATCGTGTTGCCGCCGCCGACGAGGTTCGCGGCACCGGTCCCCTGGTCGGGGAACTGCGGGGCGCCGAACGGGCACGCCGAGAGGCAGTACTGACAGCCGATACAGAGATCGTCCCGGACGCGGACGAAGCCGTTGTCCTTCTTGATGAGGGAGTCGGTCGGACAGACCGAGACACACGGCGCGTTCTCGCAGTGGTAACACTGCATCGGGATGGCCGTCTCGCCGGGGTTCTCGCCCTGCTCCATCGCCCGGCCGCTACTGGCGTTGAACCCGGGGGCGCCCTCCTGTCCTTCGAGCATCGTGGCGATGCTGATACGTTGCTCGTCGCGGGGGACATCCCACGTCCGCTTACACGTGACGACACAGCCGCCACAGTCGATACACGCTTCGACGTCCGGGAAGATACGGGCGTCCTCGCCCGTACTCATGACGCCGTCGCGCATCACTTCGTTTCCTGTTGACATGTCATATCACCTCATTGCACCGTCGAGTTGTCGCGGACGTCGAAGTCTTTCTGCGTGCCGATGTCGTTGCGGTCCTGCGGGAACTGTAGGTCGACGTCCATGTTGAGGTCGTTCAGCAGGCTCTGTGTGGCCGGTCTGACGGCGACCATCGCCACTTTCGTCTCCTGCATCTGGGTCTCGACGTCGTAGCCACGCGACGTGATGGCGTTCGCCGAGTCCCCGATAGCGTAGGGGACGGTTCCGTCGGGGTACTTGTCCTCCAGACTGTTGCCCTTGAAGACGCCGGCCCAGTGGAACGGGAGGAACACCTCCCGGTCGTTGGGCCGGTTCGTGACCCGGGCCTTGACGAGCACCGAGCCACGGTCCGTCGAGGAGATGACGATGAGGTCGCCCCCGTCGACGCCGAGGTCCTCGGCCATGTTCGGCGTTATCTCGGCGTACATGTGGGGCTGGAGGTCGGCCGTGTGGATGTTCGACCGCGTCTCCGAGCCACCACCCTGATGTTCGACCTGCCGGCCGGTGGTCATGATGGTGTCTAAGTCCGGCCCGTCGCTCTGGTTGTGGATGATGTCCATCGCGCGCTGCTGTTCCTCGGCGTTGTTCTGGTCTAAGCGGTAGAAGTTCCGCTGTTGGCCGTTCGCGGGCCACTCTTCGACCAGTTCGGGGAACGGACTCTCGATGGGTTCGCGGTGGACCGGCACCTTGTCGAGGAAGTTCCAGACGACGCCGCGCGCGCGGCCACGACCGGTCGGCGCGTCGACCTGCCGGAAGTCGTACTGCTCGTAGAAGGACGCGTCGATGTCCTGGGTCTCCTGGACGTACTGGGTGAACTCCTCGCTGGTCGTCCCGGTCCACTCGAACTCGGGGTTGTCGATTTCGAGGGCCGGTTCGTTCTGGCCGCTTCCGTATCCCAGCGGGTCGTTCAGATGCAACGCGGCGGTGTACACCGACCCGTTCTTCGACAGCGCGTGTTGCTGTGGGATAGTGAGTTGGTCGGCCCGGGTCTGTTTGCCGGGATCCAGCAGGCTCTCGGGGAACGTCGTCTTCCATCCGGGGTACTCCGGGACGCCGTGGAGCAGGCCGTCCTCGGCGGAGTCACGCGGGCCCGCCCACTCGGGGTCGTACGGGGCGCGAGTCAGGTCGAGCGCCGCTTCCTGACTCTCGTAGCGGTCCCCGACCGCGTCCAGCGTCGCCTCGAACGGATACGGGTCCTCCGTGGGCATCGCGTCCCACTCCTCGGGCGTCGGCGCCTGCACGCCCCATCTGGTCCGGAAGTCCTGTCCCCCGTTGTTGGGGTTCAGGTCGTCGTTCCAGATGATGGGCGTGCCCGGATGGCCCTCGCCCCAGCAGGGCCACGGGAGCATCCAGTACTCGCCCTCGACGGGCGTCCCTTTCGCGCCACGCAGGGTCTCACTGGAGAACGCGTAGTCGTACTCCAGATGCTGCTGGAGGCGTTCGGGGTCCTGCCGGTAGCCGATAGTCATCGTGCCGAGGTTGAACTCCCGGACGACGGCCTCGTAACTCGCCTTTCCGTTGTGGATCTCCTCGCCCTCGCCCCAGTCGAAGTGCTCGCCGAAGCCCAGCGCGGCGGCCAGTTCCTGCATTATCTGCAGGTCCGGCTTGGAGTTGTGGGCCGGCGGGCGCACCGGTTGTGACCACTGGGTCGCCCGGTGCGTGTTGGTCAGCGAGCGGTAGTGTTCGTACTGACTGGAGGCCGGCAACAGGAGGATTGGCGGGCCCTCCTCGAAACTCGGGAGGACGCTCGCCACCGAGGGGAACACGTCGCAGACGACCAGCAAGTCGAGGTTCTCCATCCCCTCTTTCATCTGCTCCATCTCGCTGATGGAGTTCGCGGAGTGCCCCCAGAAGAACGCTATCTTCACCTGATCTGGCTGGTAGATAGGCGTCTCCTGATACCGTATGTCCTGCGGCAGTGCGGCCTCGAACCACCGGGCGACCGTCAGCCCGTTCTGGAACATCATCGAGTTGTCCGCCGGGAACGAGGCGTCGATGTCCTCGTTGCCCTCCGCGACGGCGCTCTGCCGGACGTAGAGGTCCTCCGGCATCAACTCGAACTTGTCGTACAGCTCGCGGAACGAGGTGGACCCGCTCGTGTAGGGGCTCTTGTCCCACACGTCGGCCCACCACGACCAGCCACCGGGGCTCAGGCCGTAGTACCCCGGCAGGATGTGGCTCGCGACGGCGAGGTCGGTCGCTCCCTGCACGTTGGCGTGGCCACGCATCACCTGCAGACCGCCGCCGCTCCGGGCCGCCGACCCGGAGGCCAGACTCAGTTCGGCGTACGAGCGGATGTTCTGGGTCCCGTTGTTGTGCTGGGTCCCGCCCATCGCCCACTCTATCTGGACGTGCGGGCGGGCCTCGTGTATCATGTCACTGATGCGCTGGATGTCCTCGACGTCGACCCACGTGATTTCCGAGACCGTCTCTAAGTCGTACTGGTCGAGTTCTGCCGCGACGTCTTCCCAGCCCTGTACCCGGTCTGTGAGCATGTTCTGCCCGGTGTCGTCGGCGTCCGGGTCCATCGCGAGGCCGTGGCGGTCGCGGAGGTCCTTGATGACCCCCATCATCAGCGCCACGTCGGTGCCGGGCCGGAACCGGACGAACTCGTCGGCGTGAGCCGCCGTCTTCGTGAACCGCGGGTCGAGGACGAGGATGTCCCCGCCCCGCTTCTGCCCCTCGAGGATATGCTGCATCGCGATGGGGTGGGCCTCGGCCGGGTTCTGCCCGACGATGATGTCGAGGTCGAAGTTCCGGTAGTCGTTGACCGTGTTGGTCATCGCCCCGTAGCCCCACGTGTTCGCGAGGCCGGCCACCGTCGTCGAGTGGCAGATACGCGCCTGATGGTCGACGTTGTTCGTGCCCATGAACGCCGCCAGTTTCCTGATGGCGTAGGACTCCTCGTTGGAGTGGTGGGCGCTGCCGAGCAACATCACGCTCTCTCTGCTGTGTTCTTCGTCTACGTCCACCGCATCGCTGGGCGAGACATCCGAATCCGGCCAGAGCGCACGAATGTCGGTGGCGAGGCGGTCGTAGGCCTCGTTCCACCCGATCTTGCGCCACTCGCCGTTCTCCTGAATCATCGGGTGTTTCAGGCGCTTCTCTGAGTGTTCGGTCTCGTAGATGCCGGCGCCCTTCGAACAGAGCGACCCGGCGTTTACCGGGTGTTCCTTCCACGGTTCCATGCCGACGAACGAGTCGCCCTCACGTTCGCCGTGGAACCCGCACCCGACCGAACAGTAGTTGCAGATGGTCTTCGAAAGCTCCGTGCCCGTATCCGCACCCTCCGGCTCGTCACCTGTACTCTGAAGCGCCTGTCCGGCGCCACTGACCCCGAGTGCGACCGCACCTGCGAGTGCGCTCGCCTTCATGAACGACCGTCTGTCGAGGTCTAACGAAACTGGTTCTTGCTGTGTACTCATGGTATGTTCTCCCCCGCTTTTCTTTCACCGCGGTACGACGCCATCGGGACTATATACATTGTCAACTCCTACCTTGTCAATAGTTACCAGCAATCTATAATAAAACATCGTGAACATTTCATGTCGCTCTGGCGGCATTTTTTGGCAAACCTAAACCAGAAGACGGTAACCCGGCCCTTACAGGCAGTTAGGCGGTGAAATCACCCGCAAACGATATCACTTTGCCATGTTTTTTCATGTATAATGAACACAGGTGCCTTCGTGTGTTCGTGTGGGGGCTCGTGCGACATCGACCTGGAGACGGTCCGCGAGGGCGTCTCAGGGGTCGACGTAGTCGCGAGTTCCGAGTTGCTCTGTCAGGACGGGCGCGACGCGATGTCGAAAGTCATCGACGGCTACGACCTGGACCAACTCATCGTGACGACGCCCGAACCGTCGTGCCAGGACCGAATCCGGTCGCTGGCCGACGACCACGGACTCCACCCGGACGCGACACAGTTCGTCGACCACAGAGAGACCAACGCGTGGGTCCACGGCGAGGCCGAAGCGACGGAGAAGACGGCCCGACTCATCAACGCCAAGCAGGCGGGCCTCCAGCACGAGGCCATCACCCGGAGCGTCTCGAAAGACGCGGGCAACCGCGTGGCCGTCGTCGGTGACGCCGACGCCGCGACATCGCTCACCGAGGCGGCCGACGTGACACTCATCGCCGACGGGCGCGAGTTCGCCGAGGTCGAAGGACTCGGCGACGTGACCGTCGAACGCGGCCGCGTCGTCGGCGTCGACGGCTCGTTCGGCGAGTTCGAACTCACGCTCGAAGCCCGAGTCACCGACGACTGCATCGACTGCATGGCGTGCGTCCACGAGGGCCCCGACGGGATGGTCACCGAGTACCCCGTCGACATCCACCCTGACGCCCCGGAGGGCGAGTGGCCCGACTGCTGTCCGACCGACGCCATCGACCTCGACGGGGTGACACGCACTGTCGAGTTCGACCAGATACTCTATCCCGGCGGCCGCGACGACGCGCGGGGCGGGCGACTCGGCTACTACACCGGCCCAGTGGACGCAGGGACTATCGCCGCCGTCGAGTCCCAACTCGGCGGCATCGAGAAACCGCAGTTCCTCGATTTGGAGATGGACGTCTGTGCGGCCGGCGCGTCGAGTCAGGAGGGGTGTACGGCCTGTGTCGACGCCTGCCCGCACGGCGCGGTAGACCGGCCCACCATCGACTCGGTCGAGTTCGACCAGACGGCCTGTCAGGACTGCGGGGCGTGTACGAGTGCCTGTCCCACCGGCGCGACGATGCTCCGAGAGCCCTCCAACGAGCGCATCGCGCGCGAGGTGGAGGCGCTACTGGAGGGCGACGAGGCCGACGGCGGCCTGCTCTCCCGGGGCACGGCACCGGCCATCGACACGCAGGTCGTCGCGTTCGTCTGTTCGGAGTACGCGGCCGAACGCCTCCGCGCGCACGGACGCCGTGCCGCCCGCAGCGACGACGACCTCGACTACCCGCCCATTCTGCCGGTCCGAGTCAACTGCACCGACACCGTCGGCGAGGCCCACGTCATGCACGCGCTGGCGGCGGGGGCCGACGGCGTCGCTATCGTCGGGTGTGGTGGCTCGTGTCTCCACTCCGGGCCGGACCCGAAACGGGACCTCGTCGACCGACTCAACCGAGCGACGCAGGACCTCGGCCTCGGGAAGCGCGTCGGCTTCTTCGCCCCCGAAGCCGGGAACCCAGCGGCGTTCGTCGAGGCCATCTCCGGGTTCGTCGAGTTCGGGTTAGACGAGACGCCGGTGCCCGCTGGCGACTACGAGGCGACCGGGCGCATCGACGCCGACTGGGGGACAGAGCGGGCCAACCCATCCTTCGACAGTCACGGCTGGACCCTCGAAAGTGTGCGGACCATCCTCGACCACGTCGACCCCGACCGGGAGGTGATTCGCGGTCTGAAAGACTTCGGCCTGATGGAGGTGAACGACGCCTGTACGCTCACGCCGACGTGTACGAATCTCTGTCCCACCGACGCCATCCGGCGGACCGGCGAGGGTGAGTTGCAGTTCAACCACGAGCGGTGTGTCAACTGTGGCCTCTGCGAGGAGGGGTGTCCGGAGACGGCCATCACGATGGAGACGGGGCTGAACCTCGGTCTCCTCCCGGAGAACCGCGACGGCGAGTCGTGGCAGACCGTCCACGAGGACGAGATGATGGAGTGTGTCCGCTGTGGCAAAGCGTTCACGAGCGTCGCCTCCGCGGAGAAGATAGCGGAGGAAGTCGGCGAGGTGGTCGCGGGACTGGCACCCGAGTCCGAACACAGCGTCTTCGAGTACTGTGGCGACTGTCGGAGCCACCTGCTGTTCGATCAGGGGGGTCGACGATGAACGACGCGGCCGTCTACGAGGCGCGCCTCGAACTGATAGACTTCGTCATCGAAGTGTTCTGGGACACGCCCAGCGAGGCGTTCGTCGAGAAGTTGCTCGGCGACGAAGTGGCGTTGCCCGAGGAGTCGATCAACGACCCGATGGACGAGGGATTCGAGATGCTACAGACGTGGTTGGACGAACAGGCGGGCCGCGACCCGTCGGTCGTCCAGACGGAACTGGAGCGAGAGTACACCGACCTCCTCGTGGGACCGCGCCCGCCGGTGTTGCCTCACGAGACGCACTACCGGGACGACACCGAGTTCATCGGCGAAGGGCTGGCGGAGGTCGAAGCCAGTTACGGCGCCGCCGGGTGGTCCTCGCCGGAGGAGTACCCCGAGGAGGACGACTTCATCGCCGTCGAGATGGCGTTCCTCCGCTACCTCGTCGACGCACAACGAGCGGGACGGGAGGAGACGGTCGGCTTCGAGCGGGTGTTCCTGAACGAACACCTGAACGCGTGGATAGACGACTTCGTCGCGGAGATGCGCGGGGAGGCCGACGACGGCCTGTTCCTCGCGGCGGCGCTGGTCTGTCAGGGGCTGGTCGAGTTCGAGAACGACATCGTCGGCCAGATAGGGTAGCTACCGAGCCCCGGCGACGAGGCCGACGCCGGAGACGAAAGCGACCGCAAGCAGGGCCTTCACCGTCGGGACGAGCAAGGCGAGCGCCTGTTCCATGAGAAAAAGCGAGCGCCAGGTCCCGACCGTCTCGGCGTAGATAGCAATAGCGCCCGCGCCGGCGACGAGGATACAGAGCAGGGTCACCGAAGCGGCCGCGGTCAGGCCGAGCAGGTTGCCCTGCAAGCGCTCACGCATCGGGAATCACCCGCCGACCGACGACGAGGACGACGAACAGTGGTATCAGTACGACCAGCAACCGGCTGACGAACAGGCCGACGAAACTGATGGTCGACTCGAGGTGGATGGCCCAGTGCCACGTGCCCTTTATCTCGGCGAGGAGGCCGACAGTCCCGACGACGAGCAACGACAGCGCCAACAGGGCCGCCAGCACGTACACGGTGATACGGACGTAGCCGAGGAGCGTGGCGGCGTCGAACCGCTCCCCGGACTGCTCAGTCGCCACGGTCCACCTCCGAACGGTAGTGTTGTCTATATATATCGTAGGTGATGACGGCGACGACGACGACCCCTATCGCGAGGAACACGGCACCGGTATCCGGGGATAGCGGGAGGTCTATCCCCGTCCGAGAGTGTATGGGTGTGAGCCCCATACACACCAAGTACGGCACGAGCGGCAAAACGGTTGCGAACGTATTGGGTCGGTAAGGTTTTTCTTCGGCAGGCCCCTTCCTCGGGGTGACATGCCATCCCGTCGGGACCTGCTCTATCGCCTCGCGACGATCACCGGCGCGGCCGGCCTCAGCGGCTGCTCGAACTTCCTCGCCCGCCGTGCGGCGTCCCCGACCGCCGACCTCCCGCCGAATCCGCGGGCCGGGTCCCTCCCACAGAGCCAGCACACGTGGAACGACCGCCTCAGGACCGACAGCGAGGACAACCCGCTGTTGCCCGAACACTTCCGACTGTTCCTGTTGGACCTCGACGCCGACCCGACGGAGGAGGCCGCCCGCACCGTCGAACTGGCGATGCGGACCCTCGAAGAGGCCTACGAGTTCCGAAGCGACGGGCTCCTCCACATGCTCGGGTGGGGGACGGCGTACTTCGAGCGCCTCGGGCGACTCGGCGACTCGCCGATTCGCCACCCGACGGTCGTCTCCCGGACCGACGACCCCGAACTCCTCTCGTACGACGCCATCCTCGTCCTCGCGAGCGACGTCCCCTCACAACTGGAGGCCACCGAGTCGGCGATGTTCGGTGCGCGGTCCAGTCTCGGCGGCGTCACGGTCGAAGAGCGACTGGGTGACGTGTTCACCGTCGGCGAACGGCGGACAGGCTTTTTCGGCGAGGGGCTCCCGGCCCAGCACGCCAACGCGGAGGGCGTCCCGAACGACATCCCCAGCGACGTCCCGAACTTCACGGGCTTCTTCTCCGGGCGTGCTGGCACGCAGGCCTCCGAAGAGCGCGTCACCATCTCGGACGGTCGCTACGCCGGCGGGACCACGATGCACCTCTCGCACCTGCGGGAGTCGCTGGATAGCTGGTGGGCGATGGCGGAAGCCGACCGCGTCACGCAGATGTTCTCTAGCGAGTTCTCGCCCGAGGACGTAGCCGGGCACGGACCGCTCGACTTCGCCGACGCTGTCACCGAACACGCGAGCGAGACGGGGCGGGTCGGCCACTGGGAGAAGGTGGCACGGGCGCGCAAGGACGGCGAACCGCTCCTGTTACGTCGAGACTTCAACAGCGTCGACGGCGGCCACGCCGCGGTGCAGTTCCTCTCGCTCCAGCGGAAACTGGCCCACTTCGAGGAGACACGCGACGCTATGAACGGGTGGTGGTTACAGGACGAACACCCCGACATCCAGGACGAACAGCACAACGGCATCCTGGAGTTCATCGAGGTGCTGTCGCGGGCGAACTTCTACGTCCCGCCGCGTGACCGGCGGGCGTTCCCCGACGCCTGATTACTCCTCGTCGGTCAGCGATATCTCGCCGTCGACTTCGCCCTCGTTGACGTCGATGGGCCAGACGCCGTGGTCCCAGACTTCGTACCCCTTGAACGTGTCTGTGGCTCCTTTCGGGCGCCAGTCATTGTCTTCGTGAGCCATGGTATATCACACCATTGTGCGTCCAGTGAGTTAACGTTTCCCCGCGTCACTCGGTCGGCGGTGCGTTCGGCGGGCGTTCCTCGGACGCCGCCTCTTCGAGGAAGGCGTTGGCGTAGAGGTCGACGTGCATCTTCAGCACGTCGCTCTCGTCGACGTCCCGCCCGTCGGCTTGCCGTTCGAGGAACGCGGCCAGTTCGTCGGTCGGGTCGTACGTCACGGCCCGGCCCTCGAGGTCGAACTCGACCTCGTGGGACTGTGAGACGAGATGTTCTATCTCCAGTAACGACTGCTCGACTTTCGTCTCGAGCGCCTCGTCGATGTCCTGCATCATCTTCTCGCCCCAGCGTTCGGCGGCCTCGTAGAGGCGGTCGCTGACCTCGAAGGTGTACATCAGAACGACACCCCCTCGTCCGCGGTGAACTCGGGCGTCCAGCGCGTCGTCTCCTCACACACCGGACAGTGCTCGCGACGGGGCTGTTCGTCGAGCGTCGAGAGATCGATGAGTTGGCCACACTCCTCGCAACTGTAGTACGTCATCGCTCGGACGGCGGCCACGCTTCCGGCCCCGGACTCGTCTCGGACACCTCGGAGTACAGCACCACCAGCACGCCCAGAAGGACGGCCAGTACGACGACGCCGGCGATGCCGCCGACGGCGGTCTGTCCCACGAAGTCGCCCGTGTTGATCGCGGCCCAATCGAACGTCCCCATCACGTTCAGCAGCGACAACAGGAGCCACACGAAGGCCCCCATGACGACGAACGTGAGTATCTTCGACTGTTGCAGTGCAGTTCTGAGGGTCATGTGTCGGCCTCTAGGTATTACCATGCGGTGCGTTACCAAAAAGGTCACCCGTCACTCGGGGTCCTCGGTGAGGCCCCAGTCGGCCTTCTGGGCCGCCGTCGAAAGCGGCACGAACTCCCAGTCTGCTTGCTCGGCTATCGATGCTTCCTCGGGGAGGCCGACGACGACCATCCGCTCGGCGAAGAACATGGAGTGTTCGTCGATGTCCGCGAGTCGCTCGCCGGGCGACTGGCCCGACCCGCTGAAGAAGTCCACGTCGACGCCGTGGTCGCGCTGGAACTTGCTGATGACGAACGTCTCGACGTCGCCGACGATGCCGAGCCAGTCGGTCCACGTCTTCGCGTCCCGGATGGCCAGTTGCGGGTCCGCGAGTCGCTGGGCCGCCGCGTAGGTCAGCGCCATCGTCATGTCGTCGATACCGCCGCCGTGCGGACCGCTCGCGGCCTGTTCGTCGGCTGCGTCCGGGTGTTCGGGGGCGTCCGCCGGCGTGCCGGCGTCGGCGGCGGCCCCGCCGCCCGCGCCGCCGCTCTCGACCGGGATACCCGCCGGCTTGTCCTTGTTCTCCCGCGGGACGTGCGGGACGGGGCCGGCGCTCGCGTCCGCGGCGTCTGGGTCGTCCGGCCCGTCGACGTCCGTCGCTCCGGCCCCGTCCACCGCGCTCTCGCCGGCGTCCGGCGTCACGGTCGAGGGCGTCTCGACCGCTCCGGCGTCGGGTTCCTCGCTCGGGTCGCCCTCGCCGCGCCAGAACCAGTCGCCGCGGTTCGGGCCGTCCTCGTCGTCCGATTTCACGTCCAGTTCGTCGAGGTCGATTTCGTCTGTCATGGCTCTGAGAGCGGTGTCTCGGCGAGCGACGTCTCGTCGTCGACGGCCTCGTCCAGTCCGAGGCGGGCGACCGTCGCACGGGCGGGCCGGCCGTCGGCCCCCCAGCCCCGGCGGCGGTAGTAGGCGTCGAGCATCGCCTCGAACCGTGCTGGCTCGACGGCCGCCCCGGCGTTCGGTCCCGATTCGAGCGGGTCGCGCAGGACGGCGGGCAGTTCGTCGTCGGCCCGGGAGACGCCCTCGCGGACGTTGAACAGGCGCGTGAGGTTCCACACCCGTTCGCCGACGGTCCGCAGGTCGCCGTCGACGTCGAGACCGACGGCCTCGACCCACTCGGCGCCCAAATCGTCGAACACGTCGCCGACGAAGTCGTCCACGACGAGACACCACAGCACGGAGCGCTGGTCCTGTTCGCGGACGACGGCGGCGGCCGCTCGCTCGGGCGACCAGTCCTCGTCGAACGCCTCGCGCTCGACGGTCCGGGCGCGCCGGTGGCAGGCCCCCCGGTCGCTCGTCGCGTAGGCCAGCGCCATGCTCTGTGCGCCCCGCGGGTCGTAGGCCGGCAATTCCATCGCCTTGACCGTCGGGACGAGGCCGGCCCCGCCGTAACGCTCGGCGGCCGCGTCGACCCCGCCCGCGAGTGCGTCCCCGAGGTCGGTCTCACGGGCGGCGATCTCTCGGAGGAGCGTGCGGGCGCCGTCGGGGTCGCCGAAGGCGAGGTCCCGGTCGACGTGGCCGGCGTCGGCGGCCTTGATGGCCCACGCGACGGCGCTCCCGGCGCTGATGAGGTCCATCCCGAGGCGGTCGCAGGTCTGGCCCAGCGCCGCGACGGCGTCGAACTCGTCGATGCCGAGCGCGGCCCCCAGACTCATCGCCGACGCGCCGCGGGGGACGTGGTCGCCCTCGTCGGTCTCGACCCGGAACCCGCCGGGGTTCTCGTCGTCGTCGTACTCCCGGCCCGCCGCCAGCGCCTCGACGGCGCTGATGCCCACCGCGTCGGCCCCCTCGAACTGGCCGTCGGTCCAGCCGCGGGTCGAGAGCGCCCCGACCTCGTTGGCGAAGTCGACGCTCTCGACGGTGCCGCTGGATTCGAGCCAGCGGCCCGTCGCCGTCTCGCGGTACGCCTCCGCGTAGGACTCCCGCAGGGCGTCCAGTCCTTCGGGCGGGTCGCCGCGCGCGACGACGGCTTTCAACCGCTTCGACCCCATCACCGCGCCGGCACCGCCCCGGCCCGCGTGGTGGTCGCCGGCGTCCGAGGCGATGGAGGCGAAGGCGACCCGCTGTTCGCCCGCCGGGCCGATGCAGGCCACCGCCGCGTCCGGGAACGCCGCCGCCGTCTCGACGGTGTCGTCGCCCCACGTCCGGGCGGGTTCGACCGTCGCGGACCCGCCCTCGACGACGATTCGGACCGGGGCGTCGGCCCGCCCGGTGACCAGCAGACCGACGTTCTCGCCCAGCGCCCCGGCGAGGGCGTCGGGGAACTCGCCGCCGGCGTAGGAGTCGAGGAACCCGCCGGTCAGCGGCGACTTCGTGACCGCCGCGTAGCGGGACTCGCCGGGCAGGTACCCCGAGAGCGGGCCGAGCATGAACAACAGGGCGTTTCCCGGCCCGAGCGGGTCCGTCCCGGCGGTCAGTTCGTCGTAGAGGTATCTAGCCCCCAGTCCCTTCCCCCCGACGTACTTCCGCCGCCATTCGTCGGGCACCCGAACGCTCTCGGCGGCCCCGCCCGAGAGGTCGACCCGAAGGAGACGCCCGGGCGTGTCGAGTGTCATGATATATCATACGGCTGGCGGGCGACAAAAGCGTTGTTCCGGTGCCCGCCGGTGGTTCCGGCCCATCGGGCACCGTCGGTCACCGGAGGCGGCGACGACGCCGGTAACCCCCGCCTAGACGACCTCGACCAGCGGGTCGGGTGCGCGCATCTCCGCGAGAACCACCCGCGGCACGTCCGTCCGGTCGTGGATCTCCCGTGCGATCTCGCGCGCGGTAGCCGTCAGTTCGTCGTCGTCGACCATGTTCACGAGCGGAATCACCGTCGCGCCGTCGGGCACGCCCTTCCGGCCGCCCCGGTCGCTCGCGAGCACCGTCGCCACGTCCGCCGCGCGGATGGTGTCGCCCGGGTCGAGGCCGGTGAGGGCGGCCACACGGTCGACCCGGTGGACGCGCTCGTCGGTGAGTGGCTGCCCGACCACGTGCGCGCTGGCGATGGGAACGACGGTGTCGGCACTCGACGGAACCTGTGGTTCGCGGTCGCTCGGGGCCTTGAACCGGCGCATCCGCGCGCCGTCGGCTTTCACGAGGACCGGGACGCCGCAGTCGGAAAGCACAGCCACCGTCTCGCGGTCGTAGCCCAGATACCGGTCCTCGCGTTCCCGTTCCGGGACGACGCCCAGCGGCCAGTCGTCGGTCGCCGCGACGGCCGCGGCGGGGTCGTCGGTCACCGCGACGCGGGCGACCCAGTCGTCGAAGATGGGGATGCGGACTGTGGCCGTGACGACGGCGCGGTCCAGTCGGGCGGCGAGCGTCGCCATCGTCGTCTTCTTCCCGCCCGCGCCGACGAAACAAGTCGTTCCCTCGTGGGCACCGAGCGCGCCGACGATGTCCATGCCCTAGCAGGCGAGGTCGTGGCTGAAAACGCTTCCCCCGTCGCCGTCGCTAGGTTCGGCCTACAAAACGACCCTTTAAATCCGCGGAGTGTGAACACTCGACAAGCAAATGCTCGAAGACGAGTTCGGTCGCGAGGTCTCGGGGGTCCGCGTCTCGCTGACCGACCGGTGTAACTTCGACTGCGTCTACTGTCACAACGAGGGACTCGGCGACACCCGCGGTCCGATGGACCCGCAGGACGACGAACTGTCGACGGACCACGTCGTGCAGTTCCTCGAAGTCGCCAGGGAGTTCGACGTCGAGGCCGTGAAGCTCACCGGCGGAGAGCCGATGCTCCGGGACGACCTAGAGGAGATAGTCCGGCGCGCGCCAGACGAGATGGAGGTGTCGATGACGACCAACGGCACCTTCCTCCCGGGTCGTGCCGAGGGGCTCGTCGAAGCGGGCCTCGAACGGGTCAACGTCTCACAGGACGCGCTGGACAGGGACGCGTTCGCCGAACTGACCCAGAGCGGGGCCTACGAGCGGGTCTTAGAGGGGGTCGAGGCGGCGCTGGACGCCGGTCTCGCCCCGGTAAAACTCAACATGGTCGTGTTCGAACCGACCGCGGGATACGTCCCGGGGATGGTCGACCACGTCGCCGAGAACGACGGCCTCCAACTGCAACTCATCGAGTACATGCCGGAACTGGCGGGCCACCCCGAGTGGGCCATCGACATCCAACGCGTCCACGACTGGCTCGAAGACCGGGCCGACCACGTCGAGACGCGCGAAATGCACGACCGCCGGCGCTACTTCGTCAGCAGCGAGGCAGACGAGGACGCGACGGTCGAAGAGACCGGCGCCGCACGCGCGGCCACCGACGGCAGCGGCCTCGGGATGGTCGAAATCGTCGACCCCGTCGGCAACGCCGAGTTCTGTGCGAACTGCCACCGGGTCCGGCTCACCCACGACGGCTACCTCAAGGGCTGTCTGAACCGGAACGACGACCTCGTCGCCATCGGCGAGACCAGAGAATCGATGCGCGAGGCCTTCCGCAAGACCGTCGCCGAGCGGGTCCCCTACTACGGCGAGTACATGATAGAGGGCGAGGACGGCGACTGGGAGTTCAACGAGGCCTACATGGACAGCGAGGGGGACCGCGCACCCTACGAGTACGCCGACGAGGACTGAGCTACAGGCCCTCGATGGCGCGCCCGAGCGCGAGGACGCCCTCTTTCTCCGTCCGGTCGGCGTTGGCGAGGACCCGGACCTGCTGAGTCCCCAGTGAGACGTACTCCAGCCCGAGTTTCTCGGCGGTCGACCGGAGTCCCAGCCCCGCGTCCGCCTGCCCGGCGGCGACCTTCCGGGCGGGGCTCTCGTGGGCCTTCGTCGTCAGTTCGTAGCCGTCGATAGCCTCGGCGACCGTCGCGCGGTCCGTGTCGCGCTCCTCGGCGAGGGCGGCCAGCGCGTCGTCGAAACTCCGCCGCAGACCCGACGCCGTATCGCGGTTGACGAACCGCCACTCGCCGTCGACGAGGGTCGCAAGCGAGTCCACGTCGGCGTCGGGGGCGACGACGAGGCCCCAGTCGCGCTCCCAGTCGCCGACGTTGACGGCTGCCTTCGGCGGTTCGGCCGGGCCGGCCGCGACAGCGATGTCCGGCGTGCCGTCCCCGAGACGGCGCAGTCCCTCCGTCGTCCCGACCGGGAGGTAGCGCGGGCGGTCCACGTCGTCCAGTAGTCGGGCGAGGGTGGGGTCGTCTTCGCCGACGCCGAGCAGGGTCGGCGGGCGCACGTCCGGGGAGAAGAGGTCCACTTCGACCGTCTCGCCCGCGCCGAGGTAGTCGGTGTCCGCGGGGACGGTGACGGTGCCGTCGGCGTCCACGAGGCTGGTGGTCGCGCCGCTCCCCTTGTCGACCGGGTAGACGAGCAGGTTCCCGTCGCCGTCCTCGACGAGGCCGACGGGCATGAGGCGGTGGCGACCCTCGCTGTACCGTTCGGTGACGGCCATCTCGCCCGTGACCGTCGCCGTCGCGGGTGCCTCGCGCCCGGCCGCCTCGCGAATCACCGGCGCGACGAACACCCGGAAGATGGTCAGCGCCGAGATGGGATATCCCGGAAGACCGACGTAGGCCGACTCGCCGACGGTGCCGACGAGCATCGGCTTGCCGGGCTTGACCGCCACGCCGTGTAAGAGGAGTTCGCCGCGGTCCTCGATGACGCGGTAGATGACGTCGACGGCACTGGCGCTCGTCGACCCGGAGGAGAGGACGAGGTCACACTCGTCGGCGGCCTCGTGGAGCAACCGCTCCATCTCCTCGTAGTCGTCGCCGGCGTGGGGGTACAGCACCGGGTCGCCGCCGGCCTCCTCGACGGCCGCGGCGAGCGTGTAGCTGTTGACGTCGTATATCTCGCCGGCCGCGCTGTCCAGCGACTCGCCCGGCCGGACCAGTTCGTCGCCCGTCGAGACGATGCCGACGGTGGGCGTCCCGCGGACCGGTACCTCGTCGACGCCCAGCGCCGACAGCAGGCCGATCTCTCGGGGCGTGATTCTGGTGCCGGGGCCGAGCGCCCGCGCGCCGGCGGCGATGTCCGCGCCCGCCAACATCACGTTGTCGCCGGGCGCGACGGCGGTCCGAATCTCGACGCCGTCCTCGACTTCGGTGGTGCGTTCGACCATCACCACGGCGTCGGCGCCCTCGGGCATCACCGCGCCGGTAGAGATCTCGACGACGGTCCCCTCCTCGACGGTCACCTCGGGTTCCTCACCGGCGTGGACCGCGCCGACGAGAGGCATCGTCACCGGGTCGGCCTCGTCCGCGCCGAAGGTGTCGGCCGCCCGGACCGCGTAGCCGTCCATGCTCGCGCGGTCGAACCCCGGCACGTCCAGTTCGGCGTCGACGCGCTCCGCGAGGACGCGGTCGCGGGCCTCGGCGAGCGGCACGCGCTCCGGGTCGGGCGTGAGGTCGAGACCCGCCAGCGTCTCGTGGGCCTCCTCGGGCGGCGCGAGGTCGCGGAACTCCCGTCGGTCGCTCATCGCGAGGCCTCCCAGTTCTCGACGGGGACCGTCTCACCGGCGTCGTACCCCTCCCGGCGCTCGGGGACGACGACCCAGCCGTCTGCGAGGGCGACGCTGGAGAGGACGCCGGAGCCACTGGCACGTGTCGGCGTCGCCGTGACGCCCTCGTCGTCCTCGCCCAACTGGACGCGCACGTACGTCCGGGTGCCCGGGCCGCTGACCACCTTGCGCGTCAACCGCGCGTCGGTCGTCGGCGGGCCCCTCGTCGGGAGGTGGCCCGCGCGTTCGAGCGTCGGCCGGAGGAACTGGACGGCGTTGACGATGCACGCGACGGGATACCCCGGGAGCATGAGGACCGGCGTGTCCGCGACGCGGCCCAGCGCGACCGGGTGACCGGGCTTCAGCGCGACGCCGTGGACCAGCACCTCGCCCAACTCGTCGACCACCTCGGGGATGAGGTCGCGTTCGCCCACCGAGGACCCGCCGGTGGTCACCACCACGTCGTGGTCGAGGTCGCCCTCGACGGCCGCTCTGAGGGCGTCTTCGTCGTCAGAGACCACGTCGCGATAGGTGGCCTCGCCGCCCCAGCGCTCGACGTACTGGGTGACCGTCTGGCCGTTCGTCTCGACGACTTCGCCGGGGTCGGGGTCGTCCTGTACGAGTTCTTCGCCGGTCGGAATCACGCTGACCCGCGGTCGCTCGTACACCTCGACGGCGTCCAGTCCGACGGACTTCAGCAGGCCGAGGTCCGAGGGCCTGAGACGGTGGCCGGCCTCGTACAGCGTCTGGTCCGCCTCGACGTCCTCGCCGACGGGCGCGACGTTCTCGCCGCCCGCAACGGCGTCGAAGACGGTCAGCGACTCGCCCTGCCGGTCGGTGTCCTCGACCATCACGACGGCGTCGGCACCGGCCGGCAGTTCGCTCCCGGTGTGGACCCGACTGGCGGTGCCCGGCCCCACGTCCTCGGCGACGCGCAACTGCTCGGGCGAGCGGTCGCTGGCGCCGAACGTGTCCGCGGCCCGGACCGCGTAGCCGTCCATCGCCGCCCGCTGGTAGTGCGGGACTGGGCGTGCGGCCCCCACGTCTGTCGCGATGACACGTTCGTCGGCGTCCCTGAGCGGGACGCGCTCGGTCCTGTCGTGCGGTGTCACGGCGTCCAGTAGCGTCTCCCGGGCCGACTCGACTCGTGTGCGCTGTTTGAATCCCTCCGTCCGCCGGGCCTCGTCGCTCATGTCCGTCGCTATGCCGCTGGCGACCAAAAACCTCCGCGTGGATACGGGGTCGGTACCCGTCCCGTATCTGACTGTCGAGCGGTCGCGCCGGGCGTGGTGCGTCGACGGCCGGTGTAGAAGACGATATGCAAATACCACATACAGCTAATTATTCCCTCATTTTCAAGGTTATTGGCCCACCCCAAATGCCAGATAGAAGAAGGTGTGGTAGAATATAAGGATATTACGGGACGTATGCCCATAGCGCTTTAGTAGACGTTCGTGCTTCGTGTTGACATGGAACTGAGCAACGGACAGACAGCGACGACCCGTCACGAGACGACTGACGACGCGCAGTTCGGCGTCGAGGACAGATACTGCCGGTACTGTCGGGAGATAGCGCTGGCGTTCGACCCGGCCGCGGGTCGGCCCCGCTGTCGGACCTGCGGTGAACTCGCGTGAAGCCACGATGAGCATCCGACAGCGGCTACAATCACGATTTCGGCGGCGGGCGACCTACGAGTGTGGGCTGTGTGGCCTCACCTTCGACGACGAGCGTCAGAACTGCCCGGCCTGTGGATACGGGGTGAGAGAAGCCAGTCGGTGAGTCAGTCCGAGACGGCGGCGTCGGCCTGTTCGGCCGGTTGGTCGGTTATTTCGTAGAGGTTCTGTCGGGCGTCGGCGAAGTAGACGTCCTCTTCGATGACACCGACTTCGTCGAGTCGTTCGAGAGCGTAGCGGACCGTACGCGCGGAGAGCATCGACTCCTCCACGATGCCCTTCTGGGTGAGCGGCCCGTCGTATTCCAGCACCTTGTAGACGAGCTTCGCGCTCGGTGGAAGGTCTGCGATGGCCTCCCCATCGGATTCCGTCATTACCTGCACCGAGTGGCGCCGGATGCATAAAGATTGAGGAGTCCGTTCGCCAGACCGGCGCTCACGGCGGAACTGTCGACTCGGTCGGCGTGGCTCCATCGGGACCGAGCGGTACTGGAACCGCGCCCCTTTTGGTGAAGCGTAGTCCAGTACTGGGTATGGCTACGGATACGGCGGACGGCATGAGTTCCCACATGCGGGGACTCACCGTCACAACCATCACGGCCGTTGCGGGCATCGCGGCGGCGTTCGTCTCGAACGCTGTCGCGGCAAGCGCGACGGACGTCACCGGCGTCCTCGTCGTGGCGGCCGCCGTCCTCGCACAGTTCCCGGTACTCCGGGTGATCGGTATCGGACCGGACGACCTCTCGACGAAGGACGTCCTCTACGTCGCGTTCATGACCTTCGCGCTCTGGTTCGTCTCGTGGGGTATTCTGCTGACCGCCGGAGTGTAACGATGGCGGAGGACAGCATCGCGGTCGTCGACTTAGATAGGTGTCAGCCCGACCGCTGTAACTACGAGTGTATGAACTACTGCCCGCCCAACCGGAGCGGGAAAGAGTGCATCGTCAAGCGTGGCGAGGCCTACGAGGAAGACGAGGAGTTCGAGGGGAAACCCGACCAGGTCCGCATCTCCGAGGAGATCTGTCTCGGTGAGTCCTGCGGTATCTGCGTCAACAAGTGCCCGTTCGACGCTATCGAGATCATCAACCTCCCGCAGGAACTGACCGACGACCCGGTCCACCGCTACGGCGAGAACGCCTTCGCCCTGTACGGCCTGCCCACGCCACAGGAGGGGCAGGTCACCGGGATTCTCGGCCCGAACGGCATCGGGAAGACCACCGCCGTTCGCATCCTCGCCGACGAGATGGCACCCAACCTCGGGCAGTACGGCCAAGAGCCCGGCTGGGACGAGATTCTCGACGAGTACCGCGGGACCGCCCTGCAGGACTATCTAGAGGACATGCGCGACGGCGACGTCGACGTGGCTCGCAAGCCACAGTACGTCGACCGCATCCCCGACCAGTTCGACGGGAAGGCCCGCGAACTGCTCGAACAGACCGACGAGCGCGGCGAACTGGACTACCTCGTCGAGCGCACAGGTATCGGCCCCGTCGTCGACAACCACATCGGCGACCTCTCGGGCGGTGAACTCCAGCGAGTGGCGCTGGTGGCGACGCTCGCCCGCGATGCGGACTTCTACTTCCTCGACGAGATTACGCCGTATCTGGACATCGGCCAGCGGATGACCGCCGCGCGCCTCATCCGGGAACTCGCCGAGGAGGGCGACCGCTCGATGCTCGTCGTCGAACACGACCTCGCCATCCTCGACCTGCTGGCAGACAACATCAACGTCGCCTACGGGTCGCCCGGCGCGTTCGGTATCATCACCTCGCCGAAATCCACGAAGAACGGCATCAACGAGTACCTCTCCGGGTATCTGGAGAACGAGAACATGCGCATCCGGCAGACCGAAATCGAGTTCGAGGAACACGCTCCGCGGACCGCCTCGACCGGCGACGTGGTCATCGAGTACCCGGACCTCCAGAAGAGCTACGGCGAGGGCGAGTTCTCGCTGTCGGTCGACGCCGGCACCATCCGCGAGAGCGAAGTACTGGGCGTCGTCGGCCCGAACGGCATCGGGAAGTCGACGTTCGCGAAGATGCTCGCCGGGCGCCTCGAACCAAGCACGGGGTCGGTCGACACGAGCCTCGACATCGCCTACAAACCCCAGTACATCGAGATCGACCAGCCGATGCGCGTCGACGCGTTCCTCGCCTCGATCACGGACGACTTCGGCACCTCCTACTGGAACACCGAAATCGCCCAGCCCCTCCAACTGGACGCGGTGATGGAGCAGCAGTTGACCGATCTCTCGGGCGGTGAGCGCCAGCGCGTCGCCATCGCGGCGTGTCTCTCGAAGGACGCCGACCTCTACCTGCTGGACGAACCGTCGGCCCACCTCGACGTCGAACAGCGGGTGCTGGCCACCTCCGCGATTCGGCGCTACGCCGAGAACCACGACGCGACGGCGATGGTCATCGACCACGACATCTACATGATCGACCTGCTCGCGGACCGCTTGCTCGTCTTCGAGGGCGAACCCGCGAAGAACGGGCGCGCCGCACCGCCACAGGGGATGCGCGAGGGGATGAACGAGTTCCTCTCGAACCTCGACATCACGTTCCGCCGCGACGAACGGACCTCCCGGCCGCGCATCAACAAGCCCGGGTCCCAACTCGACCGCAAGCAGAAGAACGCGGGCGAGTACTACTACTCGCCCGACGACACCTGAACGGCTACTTATTTTAGAGCCGGCCCCGACATCCCGACAGCATGGCACGTAGCGAACGCGCGGTCGTCGCCCGAGACCTGTTCGTCGGTGCGTCGAACGTCGTGACCGCGACACTGATAGCGTATTCGCTCGACGGGCCGACGGCGTGGCCGCTCGGTGCCGTCGCTGTCGCGTTCGGCAGTGTCCTCTTCGCGGCGGTCGACCGGAGTGCCGCCGGGACCTGGGGACTCACAGTCGGACTGTCGGGTAGTATCGTCGCATTTGCCGCGGTGCTGTGGTGGCTCGGCCCCGGAACACCGCTCGCAGTGCTCCCGCCGCTGCTGTTCGGACTGGGCATCGGGACGGCCGCGAACCGCCTGCTGTTCGGCGTCGTCTATCCGCTGCCGGAGGCGTGTCTGCGACGGGAAAACCTGACGTAGCCATTCGGGGGCGTTTCGAGGAGGGGCGGAGAACACGTGGGGCCGCGCCGGTGTGCGGTGGTCGGGCTACGTCGCGGGGTCTGAGGTGTCGCCGGTTTCGGACCCGGCGACGGCGTCGTCGAGTCCGTCCGCGACTTCCTCGGGGTCGAACTCCTCGTCCGGCCGGAGTTCGCGGTCGGGGGAGTCGCCGGCCTGTTGTTCGGTGACCGATTCATCGCCGGTGACCGAGACGAAGATGTCACCTAGCTCCGCCACTCGGTCGCTGGACTGACTCTTGCTCATTCGCGTTCGGGAGGAAGAGCCAGAGGGAATTAGGCGGTCTACCTAACTCGTTAGGACCGTCGCAGTCCGGCGGTTACCGCGGTCAGAGGACGTTCCGCTGGCAGGAGCCACACAGCGACGCCTCCTTGACGTCGACCTGTCGGACCGTCGGTGAGAAGTTCATCACACAGCGCTTGTTGTCACAGTGTTCCAGTCCGAGGGTGTGGCCGATCTCGTGGACGACCTCTTTGCGGACGCGTGCGGAGAAAATCTCGCCGGCCGAGCGGTTGGAGAACCCGCCGTCCGAGGACGTCTGGAGCCGATACGTGGAGATGACGCTTCCGGAGCCGCCGAGGTAGGCGAGTCCGAACACGTAGTTTCGGCGGCGATAGAAGAGGTCTTTCGGCGTGATTGCGATGTTCTTGCTCCCGGAACCGATCCGTCGAGCGAGGTCGATGAACTCCTCGGCGCGGTACTGGTCGCGGTCGCCATCGTACGCACCGGCGGGCACCGACTGTGGCTCGTGCATGGAGACCTCGCAGTCGTAGGTGGCACGGAGGCCGTCGGAGGCCTCCCGCTTCACCTGGGCGGAGACTTCGCCCACCGGTACGATGTCGACGTGCATGCGAATCCATATGGGACGGCACCGCTTAAACATCCCGCCATGAGCGACTCCGACCGTGCCCTCGTCGACCGGTTGGCCGCCGCCGAGACGGTCGTCGAAGTCGGCGTCGGCAACCACCCGGCCGTGGCTGCTGGACTGGTCGAGCGCGGCGTGACCGTGACGGCGACCGACGTTCGACCGCGGCGGGTTCCCGAGGGCGTGACGTTCGTCGTCGACGACGTGACCGAGCCGACGCTCTCGGTGTACGAGGGGGCGGACGTCGTCTTCGCCCGGAACGTCCCGCCGGAACTCCATCGCCCGCTCCGGGACGTGGCTCGCCGGGTCGACGCCGCCTGCTGGTTCACGACGCTGGGCGGCGATCAGCCGACGGTCCCCGTCGAACGCGAGCAACTGCCGGGCGGGGAGACGCTGTATCGCGTCAGCGAGGGGCCGGGATAGCAAGCGGCTTGAACGAGGGCCGCGACCCACCCGATATGCAAGTCGACGCGGTGGTCCTCGACATCGACGGCGTCCTCGTGGACGTGGCCGACTCCTACCGACGCGCGGTCGTCGAGTCCGTCGAGCGCGTGTACGGCGACACCATCGAGAAGGCAGCCATCCAACAGTTCAAGGATGCGGGCGGATTCAACAACGACTGGGAAGTGACCGACGCGGCGGCGCTGTTCGTCCTCTCGGCCCGCGAGGCCGACGTGGCGGACCTCGCGGCATTTACCGACGCTATCGCCGAACGCGGCGGTGGCATCGAGGCGGCCGAAGCCGTCGTCGGTGACCTGCTGGACGAGGCGGCCGCCGAGCGAGTCATCTCGGCGTGGGACCCCGACGAACTCCGGGACGTGTTTCAGACGCTGTATCTCGGGAGCGACCTGTACCGCGAGTTAGAGGGCGGGGACCCGCCCTTCGACGCGCCGGGGTACATCAACGACGAACCCGTGCTGGTCGACCCCGAGACGCTCGCGACCCTGCGAGAGCGCTACGCCGTCGGCGTCGTCACCGGCCGACCCGCGGCGGAGGCCGACATCGCGATGGCGCGCGTCGGACTGGACATTCCCGACGAGCATCGGTTCACGATGGACGACTGGGAGGAGGGCAAGCCACACCCACGCGCACTGACGACGCTGGCCGAGCGCTTCGGTGCCGAGCGCGTGGCGTTCGCTGGCGACACGCTCGACGACGTGAAGACGGCGGTCAACGCCGACGACGCCGACGGCGACCGCGTGTACTACGGCGTCGGCGTCCTGACCGGCGGCCTGACCGGCGAGACCGGTCGACGGAAGTACGCCAACGCGGGCGCGAGCGCGGTCGTAGAGACCATCAACGATCTCCCGGACCTGCTGGAGTAACGGGCTCCGGCGAACGGCAGGGATTTCAACGATGGGTCGGAACTGACGGGTATGGGACGACGGGGGCGAATCGGTTGGTCGCTGTTAGTGAGTATCTGGGCCGGCCTCGTCGGCGGCGCCGCGGTGTTCGAGCCGGGGCTCCAGTACGTCCAGTTGTACGCCATCGGCTTCGCGCTGGTCGCGTTCCCGGCGGCGTACTGGACGATTTCGACCCACCAGCAGATTTTCCGGACCGCGCACCGGCCCGGCCGAGTCGCCGTGTTCATCCTCGTCATCTTCGTCGTCACGGTAGCGCTGGCGACGGTGTTCGTGTTTCTGCTGGGCAACACCAGCCCCCTCGGTATCGTCGCCCAGTTGGTGGCCTACGTGGTCGGTCTCGCGGCGGCGCTGTATGCGGCCTACGGCGGCGGCGTCGACTATCTCTGGAACGAGTACACGTAGGCAAGTCCCACCGGTCGCACAACGCTTATTCGGAGGTCGGCCTACCGCGTAGATATGGATATCGCGCTACTCGGCGGGACCGGCGACATCGGCGAGGGTCTCGCCCTCCGCTGGGCGTACGACACGAACCACACGGTCATCGTCGGGTCACGTGAGGCCGAGAGGGCCGAGACGAAAGCCGAGGAGTACGAGACCGAACTGGACAGTCGCGGCGAGGACGTCACCATCGAGGGACTGGCAAACGAGGACGCGACCGCTCGCGCGGACGTGGTCGTCACGGCCGTCCCGGCCTACCACCTCACGGACACCGTCGAGAGCATCGCCGACGAACTCGGTGACGCCACCCTCGTCGCGCCGGCCGTCGGGATGAAGCGGGACGAAGACGGCTTCCACTACAACCGTCCCGGCGTCGGCAGCGTCACGCAACTGGCCGCGAAGGCCGCCCCCGAGGAGACGCCCGTCGTCGGCGCGTTCCACAACCTCGCCGCCGGTCGGCTGGCGAACTTAGACGCCGACCTCGACTGGGACACGGTCGTCGTCGGCGACGACACGGACGCGAAAGACACGGTTTGTGAACTCGCGGAGGGCATCGTCGGCCTGCGCGCTCTAGACGGCGGCCCCCTCTCGAACGCCGCCGAAGTCGAGGCGGTGACGCCGCTGCTCATCAACGTCGCCCGCCACAACGACGGTATGCACGACCTCGGCGTCCGATTCCAGTAGCGACCGGCGAAGAGAGACTTTTCACCCCGCAGTCCTACTTCCCGGTGTGGCCTCCCCATTCGAGATACTCGGTGTCGACCCGGACGCAGACGAGGCCGACATCGTCGACGCGTACCGGGAGCGAGTCAAGGAGACCCACCCCGACCAGGGCGGGTCGGCCGAGGCGTTTCAGGCCGTCCAAGACGCCTACGAGCGCATCGAGAACGGCTACGAACCAGGCGACGAGCCACGGTATCCGCCGACCGGGCCAGCGCCCGGCCCCACCGCCACCGAGGCGGACCCCGAACCGGAGCCCGACCCCCCTGAACCCGAGGGCATCGAGGTCGAGTACCTAAACTACGAAGTCGTCGCGGACGAGGGGTGGAACCTCGACGACGACGACCTCTTCGAGAAGGCCGCCGACGGCGGGTTCGACCCGGCGGACTACGGCCGGTTCCACGTCGCGGAGAACGAGTCTTTGCTCGAAGCCGCCGAAAACGAGGGGTACGCGTGGCCCTTCGCCTGCCGCGGTGGCGCCTGTACGAACTGTGCCGTCGCCGTCGTCGAGGGCGAGATGCCCTCACCGGCGAGTCACATCCTGCCCCAAGAACTCCACGACAAGGGGATTCGCCTCTCCTGTATCGTCGCGCCCGAGTCGGACGCGAAAATCGTCTACAACGTCAAGCACCTGCCCGAGGTCCACGACCTGTTGCTCCCGGCGAGTCGGTTCGAGCAGGCGTCGTCCTCGACGGACTGAGCGGTCGCTGGGGCGTCGGTTGGACCGTGAAAAGTGGCGGCGCTGTGCTTACGCGCCGGCCTGCGAGAGCGCGTCTTCGAGGTCCTCGGCCTGCGTGACGCCGACGAAGCGCTCGACGATGCCGTCGTCGTTCTCGACGATGAGCGTCGGCAGGGAGCGTACCTGATACTCGTTGGCGACGTCCTGTTCTTCGTCGACGTTGATCTTCTCGAACTCGACGTCAGTCCACTCCTCCTCTAGATCTTCGAGGATAGGGTCTTGAGTCTTGCAGGGGCCGCACCAATCGGCGTAGAAGTCCTTGAGCGTGACCGTCATGGTTCTCTTCGATGTAACCTGTGGTGCCAGATAAGGATTGTCCATGTGGGTGCGGCGGGGGCGAACCCGAAAGGCTTACTCCCGGGGAGTGGACAGTCTGTGGTATGAGCAGCGACAGCGGCGGGCTGATGTCGAGTGCCGGGCTGGTCCGGTACTTCGACGCCGAGGACCAGAACACCATCCGTATCGACCCGCGAACCATCGTGGCCTTCGGCATCCTGTTTGGCGCCCTCATCCTGGTGCTGAACGCGATGGCCTGAGTCCGCGACGTTTTCTATCCCCCGCCGACAAGAGCGGGTATGCACTTCACACAGCGCGAACAGCGCGCGCTCCGGCAGGCCGGCGTCGAACAGGCGACCATCGAAGCCGCCTCCGAGGCCGTCGTCGCCGCCACCGACGCGGCCGCCGAGGACCTCGAAGCGTTCTTCGCCGATCTGGAGACGGTCCACTCGGACATGGACATCGCCCATAGCTCCGCGGACGTCCAGACACACACCGTCGAGTACGTCGACCTCTACACGCACGCCGACGACATCCGCGGTTACGTCCGCTTCGACTCGTGGGGCGTCCCGGTCGAGGGCGGGCGGGTGCTGAACGAGGACGTGGTCGAACTGACGCTGGGCCCGACCGTGGACGGTCGGGTCCGCTTCGCGACCGAGCGAGACGCGCTATGAGCGTCCGCATCAGGGGCATCTACACGACGGCGCTGACCCACCTGCTGGACGGGGCGAACGTCGACGTGGTGCAGGCGTCGGGCCCTATCGAGGACCGCTTCGACGCCGAGTTCGCGGCCGAGCGAGCGGCGGCGACCGTCGAGACGACCGACGACCGGCAGGGCGTCGGCGTCAGCGGGGACGCCGAGACGGTCGACCGGGTCGTCGACCTGCTCGCCGACCTCGGTCGGGACGCGCTCTGGTGGGCCGACCCGCTCCCCGAGGGCGCAGTGTACGCCGGCGAAGTGACGGAGACGCTCGGAAGCGGCGCGGTCGTGGACTGCGGCGACGGCGAGGGCTTCCTCCCGTACTCGAACGCCGAGGGCCGGGTAGAGACCGGCGACCGCCTGCGCGTGCAGGTCGTCGAGGGGAGCGCCCCGTGGACCGACGGGCGACCGGTCCTCGACGGGACGATCGCTATCCGCGGCGACGTCCTCACGCTGGAACGCGGCGGGTCGAACTCGACGACGGCGGGCGGCCCGGCCATGCTGGACGTCGTCGCGGCCGACCCCCGTGAGGGATGGGGCGTCTCGTGGGAGCGCGAGAGCGACGACGCGTCGTTCGACGCGCTAGCCGACGCGCTCTCGGCGGCCAACGACCGGGCCGAAGCCGTCGATACTGCCCTCGACGGCACCGAGCCGGCCGCCGAGGTCGCGCCCCACCGCTACCACGACGGCGGCGCGACGACGTGGGTGTGGTTCGGCCGGGAAAGCCGCTTCGCGCTGGACGAGCAGCGACGCGAAGTGACGACGACGATGCAGGGCCACCATCGCGTGAAAGCCGGGTCCAGCGCCGCCAGCGCCGCCGTCGACTACGTGGAGGCTCTGTGTTCTGACCCCGGAAGCGGCGGCGGGACGGACTTCCCCTTCGCCGTGACCGCACGGCAGTTCGGCCCGCAGGCCGGCGGGTCGCTCACGCTCGGCCACGGCAAACCGGACGGCCGACTCATCACGCTGGGCCGGGCCGACGTACAGTCGGTCGACGCCGACGGGACGGTCACCGTCGAGCGAGAGATGCGTGCCGGCGGCGAGTACGACGCCCTCGGCACCCCGAAAGAGGCCGGCGACGTCGCGGAGACGAAACTGAAGGAGGGCCGGTGGTGGTACCCGACGACCTACCGGGACGGCGACGGCGAGACGAAGGGGACCTACGTCAACGTCTGTACGCCAGTCGAGATATTCCCGGACACCGCCCGGTACGTGGACCTGCACGTCGACGTCGTCAAGCACGTCGACGGCACCGTCGAACGCGTCGACGACGACGAACTCGACGCGGCCGTCGAGGCCGGGACCGTCCCCGAGGAACTGGCCGAACGCGCCCGCAGCGTCGCCGCCGCGGTTGCGAGCGCGCTCGCCTGAGCGACGCTTTGCCGGGCCAGACGCCTCAGCGCCGAAGTCGCCACGCCGCGAGACCGACGGCCGCGAGCGCCGCGGCCACGCCGAACCCGTCGCCGGCGGCCCCGACGATGGGAACCCCGCCGCCCGTGGCCGAATCAGTCTCGTCGGTGGGTGCCCCGAGACGCGGGTCCGGGAAGGCGTAGACGCCGGGGGTGACCGCCGACCCGGCGTTGGCGTTCGTGTTGGCCGCGAGGAAGCACCCGGCACCGCGCTGGGCCGTCCAAAACGACGTGGTCTCGGAGTCCCGCCACGCGAACACCTCGCGCGGAGAGGCGGGGTCGCGCACGTCGTGGACGGTGACGCCGCCGTTGTACCACGCCGCGTAGCAGCGGCCGTCGGTGAGTTCGAAGTTGTGCGCCGTCGTCAACACGCCGCCGGGCGTCGGGTCGCTCGTCGGCGGCGGGCCGATAGTGGCGACGGACTCGGGGGCCGTCTCGTCGGTAACGTCGAACAGTTCGATGCCGCTCGGGCCGCCAGAGCCGTCGTCGTCGAGGTCCCACGACTCGCTCCCGACGCCCAGCAGCGTCGCGTCCTCGTTCACCGTGACGAAGTGGTCGTTGCCCGGCGGCTCGCTCCGCTCGACGGACGGTGATTCGACGTCGGCCAGTGCCGCCGGGTCGCGCCCGCGAACCCGCGAAACGAGCGAGACGTCGGCCGGGTCCGAGACGTCCAGAATCCACGTCCCGGCGTCCCAGTACGCGAGATAGGCCCGGTCACCGTGGACCCACACGTCGTGCAGGGGGCGGAGGCTTCCGGGCACGTCCCGCCACGCCTCGTCGGCGTCGAACAGCGACCACGTCCCGGCCTCCCGTTCCGTCTCGGTGTCGACGACCAGCAGGGGGTTCCCCGCGCGACTGTTGGCCGTGAGGTAAGCGTACCGGCCGTCGAAGTCGCAGTTGTGGACGACGGTGTCGACCTCGTAGCCGACGACCCGGTCGGGGGACTGACGGTCGGTCACGTCGAAGACGACGAGGCCGTGAGCGCCCTCTGCGGGGTGGGCCGGGCCGGCGACGAGGAGTCGATCCCCGCGGAGCGCGAGGTCCTGCACTTCCTCCATCGGTCCCTCGGCGCTGTCGGCCAGTAGGTCTGTCCGGTGAGTGATACGGCGCGGGTTCGTGGGAGTGGTGACATCGACGACGGCGACCCCCGTCCCGGTGGCGACGTAGGCGGTGTGGCCGTCCGGACTGGTGACCAGTTCGTGGGCACCCGGCAGGTCGAGCGTCCCGAGTGTGTCGCGGCCGGTCGGCGTCCCCGCGGGCGTTCGGGCGGTGCCGTCGTCCGTCGGCGTGGGATGGCCGCTGGCAGCGCCAGTGACCGCGGCGGCCCCGACGCCGGCGGCGCCGACGCGCCGGAGGAACGTCCGCCGATACATACCCGGCCTCGGGGTGGAACGGCAAGAAGCCTTCCGGTGGGGGTTTTCATCCGGGCGCTCCTTAGCGATGGTATGCTCACACCGGACCTCGACGGCCGCACCGCACTCGTGACCGGGAGCGCGAAGGGCGTCGGCCGCGAACTCCTGCTCGCTATTGCCGACCACGGCGCCGACGTGGCCGTCCACTACAACACGAGCGCCGACGCCGCCGCCGAGGTGGCCGAGGCGGCCCGCGAACGGGGCGCGACGGCGACGACGGTACAGGGCGACGTGACCGACCCCGACGCCGTCGACGCCATCTTCGAGCGCGTGGCGGCCGACCTCGGGCACGTCGACGTGCTGGTCAACAACGTCGGCGCGTTCGCCCCCTCGTACTGGGAGGACATCGACTACGAGACGTGGCGGACGGTAATGACGACGAACTTCGACGCCACCTGTCTCTGTTCGAAGCGTGCCCTCCCGGCGATGCGCGAGGGGTCGTGGGGCCGCATCGTCAACGTCGGCTACGCCACCGCCGAGCGAACGTACGTCGACCCGGTGAACTTCCCGTACTACGTCGCGAAGGCCGGCGTCATCATGTTCACGCGGATGCTCGCCGCCGAGACCCAAGACGACGGCATCACGGTCAACGCCGTCTCCCCCTACACCGTCGAGAACTCCGAGGAGTTCCCCGAGGACCTGCCGCGCGGGCGACCGGCCTCCTTCGAGGACATGCAACAGGCGCTCCTCTTTTTCCTCGACGAGGACTCGGACTACATCTCCGGGGAGAACGTCGAAGTCGACGGCGGACTGGTGCCAGAGCGGTTGTAGGCCGGGTCGGCCGCTCAGTTGCCCTGAATCGCGTCGATGACCATCGCCGCGGCGATGATGGGTTCTTTCGGGACGGAACTGGCGTCGTCGATGGTTATCTCGTAGCGGTCCTTCAGCGAGAACTGCCCGTCGATGTTGCCGACGTGGTCGCCGTTCTGGTCGGTGATCTCGTACTTGTGGGGGATCCAGTGACCGAAGGGAAGGACGTTCCGGGCCAGCGTCACCATCGCGCCACGGGAGTTTATCTCGGCGAGTTTCTCCTCGGTCTGGGCGTCGCGAACCTTCCACGTGTCCTGCAGGATGGAGTAGTCGTTGTCGAGGACGACGACGTCCTCGCCCGTCTGGGAGTCGGTCAGGACGTAGTTGCCGGCCACGTCGATGATGCCGCCGGCGTTGACCTCGAACACCTCGTTGTCGTCGGCGTCCACGAACGGGAACTTCTCTTTGAGTTTGAACATCTGCTGCTTGCCCCGCAGGACGACGTTGCCGGCGGCGTCCATCGCCTTGTACTTGTTCCGGACGAGGCTCTGCTCGACGGTGTACGTGTCGTCTGTGAGTTCGATTCCCTGTATGTCGTACTTGCCGGTCGTACTCATGTGCTTGAATTATACAGCCACAACTTGAAACTTTTCGTGGTGGTTCCTCTCAGACGGACAGGGGGTTCGCGAGCAACCGACAGGGTTTCACGAGTCCCGTCCCTGGGGAACCCATAGATGAGCAAGGACGTCATCGAGGTCAGGGGTGCAGAGGAACACAACCTCAAGGACGTCGACGTGGAGATTCCCCGCGAGGAACTCACCGTCGTCACGGGGCTATCGGGGTCGGGGAAGTCGTCGCTCGCCTTCGAGACGGTGTACGCCGAGGGCCAGCGGCGCTACATCGAGTCGCTGTCGGCCTACGCCCGCAACTTCCTCGGGCAGATGGACAAGCCACAGGTCGAGAACGTCGAAGGCCTCTCACCGGCCATCTCCATCGACCAGAAGAACGCCGCCAACAACCCCCGGTCGACGGTGGGGACGGTCACGGAACTCCACGACTACCTCCGGCTGCTGTACGCCCGCGTCGGCGTGCCACACTGCCCGGAGTGTGGCCGCGAGGTGGGCGAACAGTCCGCCCAGAACATGGTCTCGCGCATCCTCGAACTCCCCGAGGGGACCCGTGCGAAACTGTGTGCCCCGGTCGTCCGCGACCAGAAGGGGGCCTTCGAGGACCTGTTCGACGACCTCGTGAGTGACGGCTACTCGCGCGTCGAAGTCGACGGCGAGGAGTACGACCTCACCCTCGACCGGCCCGAACTCGACGAGAACTACGACCACACCGTCGACGTGGTGGTCGACCGCGTGAAGGTCTCCGCGGACGCTCGCTCGCGCATCAACGACTCCGTCGAGACGGCCCTGACCGAAGCCGACGGCACGCTGAAGGTCGTCCTCCCGGACCCGCCCGAGGGCGCGGCCGACGCACTGGGCGGGTCGACCGCTCGCGCGACCGGTGACCTTGCCGACGCCGAAGCGGACGAGGAAGCAACCGAGGACCGCCTCGTCGTCGAACTCTCGGAAGATCTCGCCTGCACGCACTGTGGCATCGACATCTCGGAGGTCGAGACCCGCTCGTTCTCCTTCAACTCGCCCCACGGCGCCTGTCCCGAGTGTGAGGGGCTGGGCGAGACCAAAGAGGTCAGCGAGGACCTCGTGATTCGGGACCGCTCGAAGCCACTCAAACACGTCTTCGAACCGTGGAGCTACGACCGGACCTACTACTCCCGGCAACTCGACAACGTCGCCGACCACTTCGGCGTCGACCTCTCGACGCCGTTCGAGGAGCTAGACGAGGCCGTTCAGCGGCAGTTCCTCTACGGTACCGACGGCGTCGTCCACTTCCAGTGGCGCACGAAGAACGGGACGCGAGAGAAGACCGAGCGCTTCGAAGGCGTCATCCCGAACCTCGAACGCCGCCACGTCGAGACGGACTCCGACCGCGCCCGCGAACACATAGAGGAGTTCATGGCGACGACGACGTGTCCCGCCTGTGAGGGGACCCGCCTGAAGGCCGAATCGCGGGCCGTCCTCGTCGACGGCACGGCCATCACCGAGGTAAACAGGATGTCCATCGGGGACGCCTTAGCGCACTTCGAGGGACTGGAGGCGAACCTCTCGGCGCGGGACACGAAGATCGCCGAGGAGATTCTGAAGGAGATTCGCGCCCGGCTTGGCTTCATGCAGGAGGTCGGCCTCGAATATCTGACGCTGGACCGCGAGGCCTCCACTCTTTCGGGCGGCGAGAGTCAGCGCATCCGCCTCGCGACCCAAATCGGGTCGGGCCTCGTCGGCGTGCTGTACGTCTTGGACGAACCCTCCATCGGCCTCCACCAGCGGGACAACGACCGCCTGCTGAACACCTTAGAGGAACTGCGCGATCTGGGCAACACCCTGCTCGTCGTCGAACACGACACCGAGACGATGCGCCGGGCCGACCAGATAATCGACATGGGGCCGGGGCCGGGCAAGCGCGGCGGCGAGGTCGTCGTCAACGGTCCGCAGGAGGAACTGATGACCACCGAGGCGTCCGTCACCGGCGACTATCTGGCCGGCGACCGGGTGATTCCGGTGCCCGACGAACGCCGCGAGGGCGACGGCCACCTCACCGTGAAGGGCGCCCGCCAGCACAACCTCGCGGACCTCGACGTACAGTTCCCGCTGGGGACGTTCACAGCCATCACCGGCGTCTCCGGGTCCGGCAAGTCGACGCTGATGCACGACGTGCTGTATAAGGGGCTGGTCCGCCGGATGAACGACACCGACGTCAACCCCGGCGAACACGACGCCATCGAAGGCATCGACGCCATCGAGACGGTACGCCTCATCGACCAGTCGCCCATCGGCCGCACGCCGCGGTCGAACCCCGCGACCTACACGAACGTCTTCGACCACATCCGCGAACTGTTCGCCGAGACCAACCTCGCCAAACAGCGCGGCTACGAGAAGGGGCGGTTCTCCTTCAACGTCAAGGGCGGTCGGTGTGAGGCCTGTGGCGGGCAGGGGACCGTCACCATCGACATGAACTTCCTCTCGGACGTGGAGGTGCCCTGCGAGGAGTGCGGCGGCGCCCGCTACAACGACGAGACGCTGGACGTGACCTACAAGGACGCGACCATCGCCGACGTACTGGAGATGAGCGTCGAGGAGGCCTACGACTTCTTCGAGAGCCACCCCGGCATCCGCCGTCGCCTCCAGCTCCTAAAGGACGTGGGACTGGACTACATGACGCTGGGTCAGCCCTCGACCACGCTCTCGGGCGGGGAGGCCCAACGGGTCAAACTCGCCGAGGAACTGGGCAAGAAAGACTCCGGCGAGACGCTGTACCTGCTGGACGAACCCACGACCGGGCTCCACCCCGAGGACGAACGGAAGCTCATCGACGTCCTCCACCGCCTGACCGACGACGGCAACACCGTGGTCGTCATCGAGCACGAACTCGACCTCGTGAAGAACGCGGACCACATCGTCGACCTCGGCCCCGAAGGCGGGGAGAACGGCGGCGAACTCGTCGCCGAGGGCACCCCCGAGGCAGTCGCGCGGACCGAAGCGTCGTTCACCGGCCAGTACCTGCGTGACCACCTCCCCGACATCGAACTGGAAGGGCCGCGCGCCGACCGCGACCCCGTCGAGGGCGACGACGCCGCGGCGAAGGCCGACGACGACTGACGACAGGGCCCGGACCGGTCCTGCCGTATCCGGGCAGAACTTCTACATGCGGACCGGTCCTGTGTCGGGCTGAATGTCTGACCCTGACAGTTCGGAGACACTCGAAGCACTGGCCAGTCTGCCCACACTGGCACATCCGACTGCGTCCCCCGACGGCGAGTCCGTCGCCCTCTACTACGACGGCACCGGCCGCAACGAACTGCACGTCCTCGACCCAGACAGCGGCGAGTCCGAACAGTGGAGCGACGGCGAGGTGCCCCGGAACGCCCGCTGGCACGTCGAGTGGAGCGCCGACGGCGAGCGCGTGTTCTTCCACCTGGACGACGCCGGCGACGAACAGAACGACGTGTACGCCATCGACCGCGACGGGACCGTCGAACCGGTCGTCGAGATGGACGGGCAGGTCGTCGTACAGGACGTCGGCGCGGACGGCGAGACGCTGTTAGTCGGGTCGACACGCGACGGGCAGATGAATCTCTACGCTCACGACCTATCGAGCGGCGAGACGGCGAAGCTGACCGACTACGAGCGGGCGGTCTGGACCGGCCTGCTCTCGCCCGACGGGGACCGAGTCGCCTACACGACCAACGAGGCCGACGACTTCGAGAACATGGACGTGTATCTGGCCGACGCCGACGGCTCGAACCCCCGGACCCTCGGCGTCGGCGAGACGGGCGCGGAGGCGGCCCCCGTCGACTGGGGCCCGGACGGTGACCGCCTGCTGGTCTCGGACAACAGCGCCGACCTGACGCGGGCCGGCGTCTACGACCTCGAAACCGACGAGGTTGCGTGGTTCGGCGGCGAGTTCGAGGAGGAGCCACACGGCTTCACGCCCGACGGGGAACGGTTCCTCGCCACCCGGACCCGCGAGGCCGCGAAGATGCCCGTCGTCTACGACGTCGACTCGGGCGAGGCCCGCGAACTCGACCTCCCCGAGGGCGTCGCCACGTTCGCCGGCGACTCGACGCTCGCCGACGGCCGAGTCCTGCTGATCCACACGACGCCGACACACCGACCGGATCTGCTGGCCTACGACCTCGCGGCCGACGAGTACGAGACGCTCCACGAGGCCGAGTACGGTCCGTTCTCGCCCGAGGACTTCGCCGAGGCCGAGTTCTTCACCGTCGCGTCCGACGGCGTCCCCGAGACCCGACAGGCCGCCGTCGAACACGACCCCTACGAGACGCTCGACGTCGGCGCGCTCCTGTACGACTCCGGCGAGCGACCGTCGCCGCTCGTCGTCAACCCCCACGGCGGCCCGCGGGCGATGGACACGAAGTCCTTCGGTCTCTACACCCAGTTCCTCGTCCAGCGGGGGTTCTCGGTGTTGCAGGTGAACTACCGGGGGTCGACCGGCCGCGGCCGCGAGTTCGTCCAGCGACTGTACGACGACTGGGGCGGGGCCGAACAGGGCGACGTGGCGACGGCCGCCGAACACGTCCTCGACACGCGCGAGTGGGTCGACGACGAGCGCGTGGCCGTCTTCGGCGGGTCCTACGGCGGCTACTCGGCGTACTGGCAGCTGGTCCAGTATCCCGACCTCTACGACGCCGGCGTGGCGTGGATAGGCCTGACCGACCTCGAAGACCAGTACGAGAACACGATGCCCCACTACCGCACGGAACTGATGGAGAAGAACATCGGGACACCCGAGGACAATCCGGACCTCTACCGGGAGCGCTCGCCCGTCGAGTACGTCGAGAACCTCTCGGCGCCGCTGTTCGTGCTCCACGGCGTCAACGACCGCCGCGTCCCCGTCTCGCAGGCCCGCCTGTTCCGCGACGCCTTAGACGATGTCGGCTATACAGAGGGGGCGGAGAGCGCGCGAGGAGACGGCAGCGCCGTCGGCGGCGACTACGAGTACGAGGAACTCGGCGAGGAGGGTCACGCCTCCTCGGACATCGACCAGAAGATTCGGCTGTTCGAACTGCTCGACGACTTCCTCGACCGGCGCATCGGCACCGAGGCCGTCGCCGCCGACGACTGAGCGGACAGCACGTATTACGGTCCCTGCCGACGGGTTCGAGTACTGATGGTCTGGTCGGGTGCGGACGGCGACCGGACAGCGCGCCGCCGGTCGAAGCAGTTCCTCGGGGCCTGCTTCATCGCGCTGTACGTGGTCGCGCTGACCCGGTCGGTCAGCCGGTGAGCGCGCAATCTTTCTGCCCCTCGCCGACGTAGGCGTGGTATGGACACCTGCTACGCCGCTCTCTCTGACCGGTTGCTCGTCGGGTCGGGCGAGTGGACCGAGCGCCTGCGCGACCACACGCTCGAATGCGTCGCCGCCGACGAGCGAGCGCCCGACCGGGCCTTCGTCGGGACGGTCGACGCCGGACTCCAGCGGACGACGGACGGCGGGGAGACGTGGGAGCGCGTGCTGGACGCGGGGGACCGCGTCACGAGCGTCACCGTCAGTCCACGCGACCCTGACGGAGTGTGGGCCGGCACCGAACCGAGCGCCGTCTATCGGTCGACGGACGGCGGCGAGACGTGGACAGAGTGCGGGGGGCTCACGGACCTCGGTTCCGCCTCACGGTGGTCGTTCCCGCCGCGGCCCCACACCCACCACGTCCGGTGGCTGGCCGTCGCCCCGGACGACCCCGACCGGGTGTACGTCGCCATCGAGGCCGGGGCGTTCGTCCGGACCGAAGACGGCGGCGAGACGTGGGACGACCACCCCGCTGGCGGGCGACGCGACAATCACACGCTGGCGGTCCATCCGGACGCTCCGGCGAGAGTGTACACGGCCGCCGGCGACGGCTACGCCCAGTCAGAAGACCGCGGCGAGACGTGGCAGTACCCGCAAGACGGCCTCGACCACCGCTACGTGTGGGGGCTGGCGGTCCACCCCGACGACCCCGACTGCGTGGTCGTCTCGGCCGCCCGCGGTCCCCGGTCGGCCCACGTGACGACCGGCGAGAGCTACGTCTACCGCTGGACCGGCGACGGGTGGACGGCGGCGATGGACGGCCTGCCGGGCCCGGACGGCCTCGCGCGGGCCGTGCTGGCCCCGGATCCCGACGGGGCGATATGCGCGGTGACGAACCACGGCCTGTTCCGGTCGGTCGAGGGTGCGGAGTGGGACCGGGTCGGGTCGTGGGAGGCGGCGTACGAGCAGGTGCCACGCGGCCTCGCCGTCGTCTAGAGGAACGAGCCCAACGCGACGACGAGCGCCGTCGAGACGACGGTCAGGACGGCCGCGATGCCGAGAATTGTCGCGGCCCGCTTCCGGTCGGCGGCGACGGCCTCGCGTTCGGCGACCGACCCGGCGGCCCCGCCGGACCCCGAGAGGTCGTACCGGGCCAGCGCCCCGAAGGCGACGCAAAATTGGAAGTAGTCCTGTAAGACGCCGAGCCACCCGCCAAAGAGGAACGGCGCGGTGGCCCAAAGCGTGCTGGTCGGGAGTACCGAGAGGACGACCGCGAGGACGATAGCCGCGGCGACGCCGAACGACCCGATACCGGCCTGTCGCCGGGCGCGCCGCTGTGTCGAGCCGATGTTACACACCCCTGGCTGATACGCTGCCATACCGATCGAGACGGGCTGAAGCGACAAATATCGTCAGGACCCGACCACCGGCCCTCAGTCGTGGCGCCTAGGTTGAATTTATGTAGGTCGGTCGAGAATAATTGGTTGTGACCCGGATTGGTTCCCTCCACCCCGAACTGAGTGTGAGCTGGACGTACGCCATCCTCGGCGGTCTAGCGACGATTCCGTTCACCGTGGCCAGTTACTGGAGCAGCGGCGAATCGATGGCGTTCTCGTCGGTGTTCGTCGCCGCAGTGGCCACCGGCTACCTCGCGAAGCGACACGGCCTCGAGAGTAGCCCCGTCGGCGTCCGGACCGGACTCGTCGGCGCTCTGCCGGTCGCCTTGCTACTGGCGGAGGTCCTCGGCGCCGCCACCGCACTGGGCGGTTCGCTGCCGTTCATCGCGGCGGCGAGCGTCTTGACGGCCGGCTTTCTGGTGGCGATACTCGGACTGGTCGTCGGGCTCTCCGTGCTGTTGGGCTGGGCGGGCGGGCGACTCGGCGGCTGGCTCGCGGAACGAAACAGCCACGCACGGCCGCCCGCGATCGGTAACTGAGACGAGCCAGCACGCCGTTTGCCTGTTCGAGACGAGAGCGTCCCGGCCGTTTCCGACACGAATCGAGAAAGTACTTGTCTCGCGGCGCCGACGCGACACGTATGCACGATGTCGTCGTCGTCGGTGTCGGCCCCGCTGGCGCCCGCTACGCCCGGCGGGCCGCCGAGCAGGGATACGACGTTCTCGCCTTCGAACAGGGGACGGTGGGGGAACCGTTGGCCTGTTCGGGCCACGTCAGTACCGACGTCTGGGCCTACACCGACGACGCCCGCGACGAACTGCTCCAGAACGAGGTGTCCGGCGCGCGTTTCCACACCGACGGGCCGGGCAGCGACGCCCACCCCTTCTACAAGGACGAGGTCATCTCGAACGTCATCGACCGCGTCGGACTGGACCGCCACCTCGCCGAACTCGCTCGCGAGGCCGGGGCCGACGTCCGCGAGGAACACACCGTCGTCGGGGTTAGCGAGGGTCGCGAGACCCTCGGAAACGCGAGCGGGGAGGAACACGACCCGCGAGCGGACCACGTCACCGTCGAGGTGAAAGGCCCGGACGGTATCGAGACCCACCGCGCGAGGATGGTCGCCGGGTGTGACGGCCCCAAGAGCCGCGTCCGGCGGGAACTGGGCCTCCCCGAACCCGACGAACTGCTCCACGGGGTCCTCGGGTTCGACGAGACGGCCGACCACGGTGACTTCGTCGACGTCCACCTCACCGTCCCGAAGTTCTTCGCGTGGCGCATCCCCCGCGGCGAGGCGGGCGTCGAGTACGGACTGGCGGTGCCGCCGGGCGACGACGCCCGGGAGCGCTTCGAGACGTTTACGGACGGTTACGACGCAAACGTGACACGGCGCTGTTCGGGCCTCATCCCCATCGGCCCGCCGAAACGCGTCACGGGCAGGCGGTCGTTCCTTATCGGCGACGCCGCCGCCCAGACGAAACCGTTCACCGGCGGCGGCATCCTCTACGGCATGACCGCCGCGGACCACGCGGCCCGCGAAATCGACCCCGAGGACCCGGCGACGCTGGGCGATTACGAACGCGCGTGGCGCGACGACCTGCGACAGGAGATACGACTTGGCCACGCCGTTCGGGCGGGCTACTCGGTACCGAAAGTGGTTCAGAAGGCGGGCCTGAAGGCGTTCGAAGGCGAAATCGGCGTCCACATGGACCGGCCGACGACGCTGTTCTCCCGCGAGCAACTGAAGGCGCTGCTGTCTCGGTCGTGATCAGTTCGCCGCCACCGTCTGCCGAAGTCCCAGCCACACCCGCTTGTAGCCGAGCATGTAGAGGCCGGCATACAGCAAGACGGCGCCCATCCACAGTTCCCAGAGGCCGAACACCGACTGGCCGGCGAGCAGGTTCGAGAGCCCGGCGCTCTCCGTGAGGGCGCCGACGACGGTCAGTAGGCCGGCGACCAGCGCAGAGAGCAGGAGGCCGAGCAGTTCAGCCAGCGATTCAGAGGCGAGTCCGTTCATCAGCGATGCGTATGCCGATGTGAATTATAACCCTTTCCCCGCAAAGCGCAAGCGGTTAGTGGGTCCACAGCGACCCGGCGAGTATGACACAGTACCGCGATATGGACCACGGACTGTTGGCGAAACGGGGCTTCTTCCTCGGTGTCGGCCTCTTCGCGTTCGGCGCGCTCGGCGAACTTCTCGGCCACACGCTCCTCGGCCCGTTCCCGGCGTGGAGTAACGTACTGTTGACCGACATGGTGGCGCTCGGCATCCTGCTGGGCCTGCTCTCGCCGCTCGTGTTCGGCATCGTCCTCCCGCTCATCGAGTGAAGCGGCGACTCGGTCCAACGTAGCTACCGTCGCCAGCGTGGCCGCCCGCGATTCGCGGCGGCAGTCGCGGGGACGGTCCTCGGGCTCTGGCACAGCCTCGCACCGCACCAGTTCCAGACCGTCGGAGTCCCGCCGACGGCGGTGACGCAGGTCGGCGGGACGTGTCTCGCCGCGCTCTCGACGTACACGGCGCTGGTGACCGTCGAGTACTATCCGAGCGAACCGGCGTTCGCGGAAGACGACGTGGGCTACTCGTAACTGGGGAGTCGCGCCGACACCGCGGAGCCCTCGACGAACGGCAGGTCGGTCCGCGTCGCCTCGACGCCCTCGCCGTCGACGCGGACCGTCAGGGCCGCGTCTGGCAGGTCCCAGTCGACCGCCGCCATCGCGATGGGTGCCTCGCGCATCGGACTGTTGGTGGCGCGGGTGACCTCGCCGACGTGTTCGTCCCCGGCGAAGACGGCGGCACCGGCGTCGGGCAGTTCGTCGACGGCGAGGCCGACCAGCCGGGACGGAGGATGGCCACGGTTCTCGATGCGGGAGACGACTTCCTGCCCGACGTAACACCCTTTATCGAAGTCTAAGGCGTTGCGCAGACCGAGTTCGTTCGGGACGTGCCCCTCGATTTCGGTGTCGAACAGCGGCGACCCGGCCTCCATGGTGAGCGTCTCCCACGTCCGGTAGCCAAAGGGGACGGCGTTCAGTCCGCGGTTGACGAGCGTATCGAACACCGGTTCGGCGTCCTCGGCCGCACACACCACGTCGTAGCTCTCCTCGCCGGCGAGGTTGTCGGTGCGGATGACCGAGACGCCCACGTCGCCGAGTTCGCCCCGGTTGAACGAGAGGGGTGCCTCGGGCGAGGCGGCCTGATGGAGGACGCTCGCAATCTTCTCGGTGGCCTTCGGGCCGTGAACGCCGAAGGTGGCGAAGTCGTCGGTCGCGACCCGGACGTCGACGTCCTGGATGAACGTCTTCTCTTGCCACTCCTCGGCCAGCGCTGTAGCTTCCTGTGGCGGGGTAAAGACGAGCAAGCGCTCGCCAGCGTTGTAGACGTACATGTCCGTCTCGACGCGTCCCTGCGGGTCGAGTAAGAGCGCGTAACAGCCCTGCCCGTCTGCGTCGGGGACGCGGTTCGAGACGGCGTTGTCGACGTACTCGACCCGGTCCGCGCCGGTGACGACGAGGACGCCGTAGCCGAACTCACAGACCCCGACGACGTTCCGAACCGCGCGGTGGGTTCGCTCGGGACGGCCGTAGGTGTCGACGACGCGGCGGCCGCCGACCTCACGGAACGTCGCCTCGTGGGCAGCGTGTACTTCCTCGAGGACAGTCATTGCTTACGGATGGGTGCCTCGCGCCCAAAAGGGTCCCGCTACCGCCGCCGGAGCGCCAGCACCACGAGCAAGGCGAGTGCGACGACGACCGTCACCGGCGTGAATCCGGGCCCGCTCTCGCCGACCAGTCCGCCGCCGTCGGTCGGCGTCTCGGTGTCCGTCGGCGTCGTCGTCTCGGTAGCCGTCTCGGTCGACGTGTCCGTCGCGTCCGGGTCGATACCCTCGACGCTGGCCGTCGCCGAGAGGTCGCCCGCCGTCGCGGTGAAGGTCACGTTCCCCGCGGCGTCGACCGGGACCGTCGCGACGCCTGCGTCGTCGGTCGTGCCGACAGTCTCCCCGTTCCGCGTGACGGTCGCGTTCACCACGGGGTCGCCGTACTCGTCGGTCGCTTCGAGACGGACCGTCTCGCCGACGACGACCCGTTCGTTGGCGGGCGCGAGTTCGATCCGGGGCGTCCGCCGGATGGCCACGTCGACCGACGTGGGCGACTCGCGGACCCGAACCTGCCGTCGACTGGTTTCGTAGCCCTCCTTGGTCACTTCGAGCGTGTACTGGCCGTTGACCGGGACGCTGATGGTCGCCTCGCCGTCCGAGAGCGTCTGGACGGTGCCGACCGACGGGACGGCGACGGAGGCGTTTCGAAGCGGTCGGGGACTCCGGAAGTGGTCGTCGGTGACGGTGACGGTGACAAGCACCGACCCCTCTTCGAGCGTCAGCGTCGCCGCAGTCTCACCGGTGACCGCCAGTCGCGTGGAGTTCCGGAAGTAGCCGTCCTTCGACGTGAGGACGCGGTACTCGCCCGCCTCGACTGTGGGCGTCTCGACCACGCCGTCGGCGTCCGTGCGCTGGTCCGTGACGAACTGGCCCGACCGATAGAGTTGGACCCGTGCGTTCTCGACCGGGGCTCCCTCGGTGTCACGCACCGTCAGCGTCGCACTGGCGCTCTTCGAGACCGGCACCTCGACCGACCGGGCGGTCGCGTCGGCGACGAGGTACGGCGAGTTGCGGATGTACCTGTCGTCGTCTACGTGAATCCGCACGTCGGCACCCTCGGGAACGTCGAGGAGCGCCTGTCCGTTGGCCCGCGTCGTCTCGTTGACCGGGCCGCCCGCTCCGTCGTTCCACGTGGCGTAGACGTCGACGTCGCTCAGTGGGTCGCCGTTCTGGTCGACGACGGTGACCGTAAGCGTCACCCGGTCACTCTGCGCGGCACCGACGCCGACGGGAGCGACCACGGCGAGGACGACGGCGAGGACGAGCGCCGAGCGAAACGAGGACATACGCGGTGGTAAGGGAGCCCGCGTTAACAGTATAGTCGACTTATTCCGGTCAGAGAGGGGTTTCCAGCCAGTCTCCGATCACCGACCGCGGTCGGACTGTGACTCGACGAGGCGTTCGACTTCGGCCTGTTCGAGCGGTGTGAGCGGCCCGGGCATCGTCCGGGTCAGCGCCGCCGCGGCACTCCCGTACGCGAGTGCGTCGTCGGTCGGCGCGCCGTCGGCGAGTCGCTGGAGGACGGCCCCGACCAGCGCGGCGTGTTGCCCGGAGCTATCGACGGCGGCCGTCTCGAAGGCGTCCTGTTCGTGGACGACGGTGTCGTGGTAGGCGACGACGCCGTGTTCGCTGCGCGTGAGGATGACCCGAGAGAAGTCGTACTCGGCCGCGAGGGTATGGACGAGTTCGCGGGGCCGCCCCGTCTTGTCGAAGACGGCCTTCGCCTGATCCTCGCTCGCGAACAGCAAGTCCACCGCGTCGAACAGATCCGAGAGCGTGTCGTGGGCGGCCTCGGCGCTCCAGAGCCCCGGGTGGTAATCGAGGTCTAACGCCCGCATCCCCGGCGCGGCGCGGAGGAGCGCTCCGGCCGTCTCCGCCGCCGTCGCCGAGAGGGCGGCCATCGACCCGGCAGTGAACACGACGTCGGCGTTCTGAATCCGTCCCATCGGTATCTCGCCGGGCGTGAGCGTCGCCATCGCGGTGTCGCCGCGGTCCTGCAGGAGGCGGTCCGCCCGGGGCGCTGCGGCGTCCTCGTAGAAGGTCAGGCCCTGCCGTCCGTCGTCGGCGTCGGCCCACACCACGTCCGTCTCCAGTCCGTGCTCGTGGAGTTCGGCGACGACGCGACGGCCCAGCGGCGTGTCCGGCAGTTTCGAGAGCCAGACGGCGTCGCCGCCGAGTCTGCTCGCCGTCGCCGCGACGGTGCTCGCCGTGCCGTCGGCCCGCATCCGTACCTCGCGGGCCGTCTCGAAGCGCTGTCCGTCCGGCGGGGCGAAGCGGAGCGCCGTCTCGCCGAAAGTAACCAGTGACATACCCAGCGTATCGAGAGACTGGGGCTTAGTTCAACCGGCCGACTCGGCGTACGGTTCGGGCCGTACCGGGCCACCGACAGTCAGTTGACCGGGCCGTCGACGCTGACGACGGCCGACGCCATCGCGCGAGCGCCCTCGACGACGTGAGGGAGCGGGTCCGTGAGTTGGAGGTTCGACTGGGTCGACCGCGAGAGCAGATCGGTGGCGACCGCCGGAGCGCTCCGCGGACGTTTCACGGCGTGCAGGAGGTCGCCGGAGAGCGGCCAGTGGTACCGGGCCGGCGTGAATTCGAACGCCGGCACCGTCCCCTCGGAGAGGTACTCCAGCAGCGCGCACGGGAAGTTCATCCCCGAGGCGACCCCCAGCCCCATCGACCCCCAGAACTTCGGGTTGCACTCGAGCAGTCGAGGGGTTCCGTCGGCGTCGTTCTTGAACTCCAGCATCACGACGCCGCTCCAGTCGAGTGCCGACAGCAGGGGGTCGGCGTACGCGTACAGTTCCGGGTCCGAGAGGGACTCGGCACAGACGCTCTTGCCACCCGACGGCGGCGACTCGCGGATACGCCGGTGGGCGTAGTGGCCGCGGCACTCCCCGTCGACGTAGAGACCGAAGAAGCCCCGGCCCCGGCCGTTCAGGTAGGCCTGATAGACGGGGTCGGAGTCGTGGGTCTCCGTGTAGGTCCGGTACGTGGACCGGAGTTCCGCCGGGGACCCGACGTACCGGAGGAAGCGAGGCTCCGTCTCGCTCCCCGTCTTGAACACGCCCGACGGGCCGACAGTCTCGACAGCGCGTGTGACGTCCGACGACGACCGGATACGGACCGACGTGGGCGTCGGGATGTCGAACTCGCCGGCCAGCGAGTGCAGGTCGTGCTTGTCGATGGCCCGACGAAACGACGGTTTCGGCGGGAGAATCGGGTCGAGCGGGGCGGGAATCGTCTCGCGGTGTTCCGAGACGATTTCCGTCGTGCGTCCGCTGACCGGAATGACGTACTCGTAGCCGTACTCCTCGACGACAGCGGCGAGTTGGGCCGCGTAGTCGGCGGCGTCGTCGGCCTCGATGCGGTGGTCCCGAGCGGTGTACCGGGAGGCGGCCGTCAGCGAGAACGGAAACTGTGCGACCACCCCGACTTCGTCGGCGACGGACTGGACGGCCCTAACCACCGTCAGCGACTTCTTCTCGAAGCCGTCGGTAACCAACACGTCCATACGACTATGCCTCTCACAGTAGCGTGATTGTAATTACAAACTTACGTCGGGTAACCGGTTTCAGACCGCTCTGCGGACGCGACTGGCGCGTCGACCGGCCGAATCGGACCGGACACCGCACCGGTTCGCACGCCGACGGTGGTGAACCTGCCCAATAAGGGCACTACTACCACGACACGGCCGACAATCGGGACACCATTACTTTGCGCCGCCGACGGAAGGACGCCACCGATGCGGGTCCTCCACCTCGTGACGCACCGTTCGCCCTTCTTCGACCGGCGCATCGAGCGTCTCCGCGAGCGAGGACACGCCTGCGACGTCGTGCCCGTTCCGGGCCGTGACAGCGACGACCGGGCCGAGCGCAAGGCGGCGCGTCGCTCCGTCCACCACTATCTTCGGTTCTACGGCCGGGTGCTCTCTGCGGCCCGGGACGACTACGACCTCGTCCACGCTCACTACGGCCTCACGGCACCGTTCGCGCTGGCCCAGCCACGTCGACCCGTCGTCCTCACCCTCTGGGGGTCGGACCTCATGGGGGAGTTCGGGTGGGTCAGCGAGCGCTGTGCCCGACTGGTCGACGAGACGGTCGTCATGAGCGACGAGATGGCGACCAGCCTCGACGGCGACGCGACCGTCGTCCCGCACGGAGTGGACCTCGACCTGTTCCGGCCGATGGACCGGGCGAGAGCCCGCCGCGAGGTGGGGTGGGACCCCGACGCCGCACACGTCCTGTTCCCGTACACGCCCGACCGGGCGGTCAAGAACTACCCGCTGGCCGAGCGCGTCGTCGACGGCGTCCGCTCACGCCTCGACCGTGAGGTCCGCCTCCACGCCGTCTACGAGGTGGAACAGGCGGCCGTCCCGACCTACATGAACGCGGCCGACGCGTTGCTGTTGACCTCGCGTCGGGAGGGGTCGCCGAACACCGTCAAGGAGGCGCTCGCGTGTAACCTCCCGGTGGTCGCAACCGACGTCGGCGACGTGCGGGACCGGCTGGACGGAGTGACGCCGTCGGCGGTCTGTGCCGACGAATCCGCCCTCACCACGGCGCTCAGGCGCGTCCTCGACCGTGAGGAACGGTCGAACGGCCGGTCGGCCGTCCGGTCGTTGGGCGTCGACCAGATGGCAGTGCGGCTAGAAGACGTGTATCGGCGGGCGCTGGGTGAGTGAGAGGGATTCACACCCCCGCGTCGTCACTCGCGCCGGCCGCCGTGGCCGGGGTAGTCCCGCTCGAATCGGTCTTCGAGTTCGCTCCGGTCGAGTTCGATGACCGTCGGCCGGCCGTGCGGGCACGCGTAGGGGTTGTCGCAGTCGTCCAGCGCCGCCAGCAGGTCCCGAACCGACCCCTCGGTGAGCGACGTGTTGCCGGTAACCGACGGGTAACACGCGAGGTCACCGAGGAGTTCGTCGGCCGCTTCCTCGACGGTGGTCGCGGCCTCGCTCTCGCCGCCGACGAACGCGCCCAGCACGTCCCGGACGATGTCCGGCCCGGCGGCGTCGGCGATGACGCCCGGCAGCGTGCGCACCTCGACGGTTCGCTCGCCGGTCCGGGCAGTGTGGAAACCCAGACTCGCCAGCGCGTCGCTTCGTTCTTCGAACACGGCGGCCTCGCGGGCGGTGAGTTCGAGGTCGACCGGGTCCGCCAGCGCCTGTGTCGTCGTCTCGCCGGCGAACTCGGCCTGCAGGCGCTCGTAGTTCACGCGCTCGTCGGCCGCGTGCTGGTCTATCAGGACGAGGCCGTCGTCGGTCTCGGCGACGACGTACGTCTCGTGTAACTGCCCCAGCACCCGCATCGACGGGAGCGTCTCGTGGTTCGTCTCGGGTTTCTCGCCGAGTCGGGCCTGCTCGTGGCCCCCGGAGAACTTCCGGGCGGGCGGTACGTCTTCGGTCGGCGAACCGCCGGGCGTGCCGGACCCGCCGGCCGCCTCACCTGTCGAGCGGGATCGGTCGTCGGACGGCGGCGTCGCCGTACCCGTCTCGCCGCCGCTCGTCTCGGCACGCTCGTCGGCGGTCGAGCCGTCGTCCCCGGCCGTTCGACCCGAAGCGGTGGTGTCGCCGGCCGTCGAGGTGGTGCCGTCACGCTCCGTCGCCCCCGCGTCGGCGGGCGTACTGACCGCGTCGCCCGCCGCCGTCGCCCCGTCCGACCGGTCGTCCGGTCCACCGCGAGACTGTCCCGCCGAGGTGGACGCGTCGGCACTGCTCGACCGCGACGGCGATATCTCCGTCTGCTCGGGCTGTGAGCGGCCGCGCGGGGCCGACGAGCGGAGCAGTCCCTCGCGCAACAGCGCGTCTTCGACGGCGGTACGGACCTGCTCGCGGACCCCCTCGTCGTCGGCGAACCGGACCTCCATCTTCCGCGGGTGGACGTTGACGTCCACGTCGCCCGCCGGCACGTCCAGAAAGAGGACGGCGAAGGGGTAGCGGTCCGGCGCTATCTGGGTGCCGTAGGCGTCGACGACGGCGTCGTGGGCCGTCTTCGCGCGCACGTAGCGGCCGTTGACGTACGTCGAGAGGTACTCCCGGCCGGCGCGGTTGGTCTCGGGGTGGGAGACGAGGCCGGAGACGCCGTCGAGTGGCCCGTCCGGCAGGTCGTCGCCGCCGCTCTGCGGGTCGCTTTGCTCCCCGCTTCGCCGGTTCCCGGGGCTGGCGCCCGCGCGGACCGCTATCATGGCTTGTGCCACCTCCCGCCCGTAGACGGACAGCACCGTCTCGCGCAGGTCGCCCTGCCCCGTCGTGGCGAACGTCTCGCGGCCGTCGTGTTCGAGGGTGACGGCCACGTCCGGGTTCGCCAGCGCGTAACTCGTCGCGATGGTGTTGACGTGGGCGAACTCCGTCGAGGCCTGCTTGAGGTACTTCCGGCGGGCGGGGACGTTGTAGAACAGGTCGTCGACCGCGATGGTCGTCCCCTCGGGGCATCCGGCGGGATTCACCGCGGTCACCTCACCGCCCTCGACGACGAGTTCGGTGCCGACGTCGCCCCCGCGTGGCCGGGTCGTAATCGTCAGGCGCGAGACGGCCCCGATGGCGTGGAGGGCCTCGCCGCGGAAGCCCAGCGTCCCGACCCCGCCCTCCAAGTCGGCGATGTCCCGAATCTTCGAGGTGGTGTGTTGTTCGACGGCGCGCTGGACGCTCTCGCGGTCCATCCCGACGCCGTCGTCGGTCACGCGGATGCCCTCGGTGCCGCCCCCTTCGACGGCCACCGTGACGCGGTTCGCGTCGGCGTCGACGGCGTTCTCGACGAGTTCCTTGACCACGGAGGCGGGTCGTTCGACCACCTCGCCGGCCGCGATGCGTTCGACGGTGCGCTCGTCGAGTTGCTGAATGTCGGTCATGGCGTCCCCCGCATTGTCGTTGCCCTGCGGTAACGGACGGGGCGACTTGAGACTGTCTCCAGCGAGTGTCGGCTAGCATATGGAAATAGTTAACACTCCACAGCCCCCATCCTCGTCCGGTGAGCCCCAATGTGCCACCACAGAGGATACAGCCCGGATTGGAGCCGTGACCGCGCTGACGAGAGGACCGGCCCGGACGAGGAGCCGTCGGAAGAAGCGGAGATACCGTCGTTCCTCAACGACGAGGAGACAGACGTCGAGGTGCTGACCGACGGCGGCGACGAAGAGCCATAGCACACACCGTTTTTCGAAGACGGCGAACCGTACAGTCAAGTGGACGGGCAGCGACAGGCCGGTCGACAGAGACAGATGGAACAGTACGACCAGCTCTATCGCCTGTACGAGACTGCAGACACCGAGACGCTGCGGGCCTATCAGGAGTTCGTGGACCTCTTGCCACCGCTCAGCTCCCCCGTTGCACTGGACCAGTGGGACGACGCTCGCGACGAACTGGACGAACGGAAGAGGAACATCGCCGAAGAGTTCCCCGCCACCGGGGAGACGTACGCCGACTTGGCCGCCCGGCTGACCCGCGAGGAGGCCTTTACCGCGCTCGACCTCTTCTCGAAGTACGACCGGTCGGTGAACGTCCTCGTCTTAGACGTCGACGAGACGCTCCGGTCGGCCGGCGACACGGACAACGAGATTCCACGCGACACCTTGTACCTCCTCACCGAGTTTCAGGAGCGCGGCATCCCCATCGTCGTCTGTACGGGCCAGACCTTAGAGAACGTCAAGGGGTTCATGATTCAGGGACTCGGTAACGAAGTGGTCTCCTCGGGGTCGCTGTCTATCGTCTACGAGTCGGGCAACGGCGTCTTCACGCCGAAACACGGCGCACAGACCAAGCAGTTGCTGTACGAACGACTCGACGACGAGGTGGTCGACGTCTTCGACGCCGTCCGCGGACGCGTCCTCTCGGAAGCCCCGGACGACGTGAGCCACGGGACGCACCTGCAGGGCAACGAGTTCAACGTCACGCTCAAGCCAAACGCCGAGGTGGGCAGCGACGCCGCCGTGGAAATCATCGACGAGGCGCTCTGTTACCTCTGTGGACTGGTCGGTGAGTGCGTCGCCGAAGCCGTCGGCGTCGACGTCGCCGACCCCGCCGCGCTCGCTCGCACGTACTTCTCGCGGGACCCGGAGATTCAGGCGGTCTTCGAGACGGCGGGGCTCTCGACCGACGCCGACCTCGACGACGCGCCGTCGGCACTGCTCGACCTCTTCGAACGCGTCGACCTCGGCTACTACGAGGGCGACGCCGCCGAACTCGTCAGTCTGGAACTCGATAAGTCCGCCGGCGTCGAACAGGCCTTCGAGGTGCTGGGCATCGACGACCCGTTCGCGCTGGTGATGGGCGACAGCAAGAGCGACCTGCGGGTGATGGAGTGGATCGCCGAGAACGACGCGGGTATCGCCGCCGCCCCGGACCACGCCTCGAAAGCGGTCTTAGACCACGTCCGGGCCCACGACGACCTCGTCTACGAGGCCGGCGAGGCGAGTTCGGTACTCAACATCGTCTACGGACTGGACCTCATCGCACGGCTGAACGAACGACGGTCCTGAACCCGCTCACTCCTCGGGCGCGACCAGTTCGACCGCGTCCGCCTCGACGACGGCGGCGAACGTCCCGGCTTCTAACTGCCCGAGGGCGATGGCCGAGTACGCGGTCCCGCCGTCGAAGGTGATGCCGTCGAGTTCGAAGTCGACCCGGCCGCGGTCCGTCGGCCGGAACGAGAGGTCGTAGGTGCCCGCCTCGACCGGGCGGTACTCGCTGGCCTCGCGGAAGTCGACGGCCTCGGCCACCGACGACGTCTCGCCGACGTCGAGCGAGATACTCGGCGCGTCCGGCGACGTGTGGACGAGTCGGACGTGTGCCACGTTCGGGGGGATCTCGCTGCTGTCGTCACGCAACGCGGTGGCTTCGATGTCGGTTATCAGCCCCGTCGCCAGCACCGTGTACGCGGCGTCCGGCGACAGCGTGACGGTCGTCTCGACGACGGTAGCGACACTCCCCGCGGGCGCGATGGCAACCTCGTGATCGCCGGAGTCGACGGTCGCGTAGTCGCTCAGTGTCGCGTACTCGACCTCCGTGAACCGCGTCGTGCCGTCGACGCTGACGTCGACGTTCGGCGCGTCCGGACAGCAGTGCCCGATGCGCAGTAGCGTACTGTCTGCCATTGTATCCACACCGGCTGGGCCGACGCTATCGGCGAGTTTCGTTATGAGGCTGATAGGTCCGCGGTAAGGCCGGGAAACCGAACACACCCCGAACCTACCGTGACACACGCTACCACAGAACAGTTAGACGGCTCGCCGCCGTAGCCCGACCATGAGCCTCGAACAGGTGTTCGGGCAGGTTCCGGACCCGACGTCTCACTCGTTTCCGGAGTACACGCTCAGTCAGGGCGACCCGGTACGGCCGGTGGCGGTTACCGACGAGGAACTGTCGGTGTTGCTCTCGCTGTACGAGCAGTTCGCTGCCGTAGACCCCAGCGGCGTCGAGTCGAACCCGTTCCTCCGGGCGACGAGTAGCTTCCTCGAACAGACGTTCGGGACGACGCTCAAACGGCCAGACGAACAGTTACACGACGACATCGCCGCGATGCTCAACGACTTCTCGGACGACCTCGGCGGGCAGTCCATGGGCGTCGTCGACGCCACGCCGGCCCACCACCGGACGCTGTATTTCTTCCTGACCAGTTGCAAGGCCTACCACGTCGCACCGCACCTCCGGTTTGACCCCGACGCGGACGCCGTCCAAACGCTGTACGACGTCTACGAGCGCGTGAGCGAACAGGAGTTCTACCTCAAGCGCCCGAAGTCCGTACTGGAGAGCTAGCGCTCGACGGTCGGGCGAGACACGAAGAGCGGTCCGTCGTCGGCAGTCCCCGGGGCGCTGATACCGCTTGCGTCCCAAGCGTCGGTATGGACCCCGAGGAGATACGGCGGGCGTGGGACGGCGTCGCCGAGACGTACGCACAGCGGCGGGACCCGGGCGGGTCCGACGCTGCGCTCGTCGACGACCTGCTGGCCGAACTGCCGCCGAACCCGACCGTACTGGACGTCGGCTGTGGCGACGGCGCGCGCACGCTGGCGAACCTCCCGCAGGGGAGCGTCGGCCTCGACTTCTCCCGCCGAGGGTTGGAGTTGGCGGCCGAGACGGTCCCGGCGGCGCGACTGGTACAGGGCGACATGACCGCGCTCCCGATTGCCGACGACAGCGTCGACGGTATCACCGCCTACCACGCCGTCTTCCACGTGCCGCGTGAGCGCCACCCCGAGGTGTATCGGGAGTTCGCCCGCGTCCTCCGTCCGGGCGGTCTCGTCCTGATGACACTCCCCAGCGGCCGGTTCGAGACCGTTCGCCGGGGCTGGATGGGCGGGTCGATGTTCTTCTCCGCCCCCGGCCGGCAGGCGACACTGGACCAGTTGCGCGAGGCGGGGTTCGACGAGGTGTGGACCGAGACGGCCGACGACCCGCTGGGCACGTCGACGGCGTTCGCGTTCGCTCGACTCGGGACCTGACGGCGCTCGCGGGGGTCGAGTCCGGACAAGGCATTTACCCGAGGCGTTCGATGCGACGGCCATGGTCCACTGCCCCGACTGCGAGACGGCCCTCGCCGACGAGAGCGACGTGGAGTTCGTCGAGATGGACGCCACCACCGGTTTCTTCGCCGCCTCCAAACGGTTCTACCTCGTCGCCTGCACCGAGTGTGGCGCCGCCATCGGCAGCGGCGTCGCCGGTGCGAAGGCCTGAATCGGGCGTCGTCCCCGCCGGCCGTGACGCCCCGAACCAGCGGTGCGTATTTCTAGTCGAACGCCCTACACGACAGTATGGCCCTCGACGTCTCGGTTCCGGACCCGCCGTCGCTCCACGGTCCACAGCCACGCGGTGAGTACCAAGCCATCAACGACCCGGAGGAGGAAGTCGAGGACGATTACCGACGCGAGGAGGTCGAACGCATTCTCGCCGACGGCGCGTGGCACGACGCCTTCGAGGAGTGGACGACACAGACCGGCCTGACAGCGGCCGACTTCGAGGTCGTCGTCGAACACGACCTCGTAGAGGCGTTCGACTTCTACTGGGACCCCGCCACCGACGAGGTGGGGTACCGGGCGCCGGCCCTGCCCGACGAGGCCCGCGGGGAACTCGACGCCGAGGACGTGGACGAGATAGAGTCGGAGCTGGACGCGCTCGGCCGCGTCGTCTCGGAGATGCTGGAGAACGACTACCTCCTGCGGGACGACGAGACGTTCGGCTTCTTCGATGACGATGCGCCCGAGGAGACGTTCGACTACGACGACCGGGAGCAGTCGGGCGACAGTCCGTAGCGGCGACGACCGGCGGCGCGGTCCGGCGGGCCGACGCCCACACCGCCGGCGACGGGAACGGGCACGTTTTTTCGCCCGTCGGTCGAACCCCGGCCCATGACAACAGCGGAACAGTCGACCCCGGAGCGGTACTTCCGACACGCGGTCGAACACCACTGGAGTCCCTACGACATCGACTGCTCGGCCGACCGGGCGACACTCGACGGCCTCGGACGGCGCGCGTTCACCCAGTTGCGTGCGACCGTCGCGATGTTCGGCGCTGGCGAGGAGCGAGTCACCGAGGACCTCCTCCCGTTGGCGGGGACCGTCGACGGGAGCGCGGACCAGCGGTTCGTCGCCAGCCACATCTACGAAGAAGCAAAACACGCCGCCTTCTTCGACCGCTACTGGACCGACGTGGTCCGACCGGCCGAGGAGGCGCGGGGACTCGACCCGACGGACCCGACCGCCGACCGGTGGTTCACGCCGGCCTACGAGACGGTGTTCGACCGGACGACGGCGGCGATGGAACGCCTGCAGACCGACGACACGCCCGAAAGCCGCGCCCGGGCGTACTGTCACTACCACCTGACCGTCGAGGGGGTCTTCGGCCAGACCGGGTTCCACGCGGTCGAAGCGACCTTCGGCCCGGACACCGACGGCCCGTCGCTTCCGGGTCTCGTCTCCGGGTTCGCGTCCGTACGACGGGACGAGGGACGGCACGTCGGCTACGGTGTAACGCGACTCGGTGACCTTCTTGAGCGCGGCGCGGTCGACCCCTCGCTCGTCCGGGAGACGGTCGCGAGTCTCGCGGACCCCGTCGACGCCGTCGTCGCGGAGATGGGATGGAAACACCTCCCCGGCCCCGACGCCGACGACCTCACCGCGTTCGTTGCCGAACAGCGGGAGAACCGCCTCGACCAGTTGCTGGACGAGGAGGCGACGGCGGACGCCGGGGACGCGGGGTCCTCTCCATGACCGTCCGAGCGGTCGAAGTCACCGAGTACGGCGACAGCGGCGTGCTGACGCCGAGGGAGCGACCGGAGCCCGAACCCGCGCCCGGCGAAGTCGGCATCGCGGTCGAGGCCGCGGGCGTCAACTTCGCGGACGTCGAGCAACGGCGGGGGAACTACCCCGAGGGACCGACGCCCCCCTTCGTCCCCGGCCTCGAAGTGGCAGGCACCGTCACGTCGGTCGAACGGGCGGGCGACACCGACCTCTCGGTCGGCGACCGCGTCGCGGCGCTCACGTCGAGCGGTGGCTACGCGGCGTTCGCGACGGCCCCGGTCGAGACGACGTTCCCGGTTCCCGACTCGCTCTCGATGCCGGCGGCGACGGCCCTCCCCGTACAGGGACTGACCGCGCACAACGTTCTCCACGAGTGGGTCGACCTCTCGGCCGGCGAGCGAGTGTTGGTCCACGCCGGGGCCGGCGGCGTCGGATCGCTGGCCGTCCAACTGGCCGACGCGGCGGGCGCGACGGTGTTTGCGACCGCCAGCACCGCCGCCAAGCGGGACCTCGCGTCGACGCTCGGGGCCGGCGTCACTATCGACTACACGACGACGGACGTCGCCGACGCGGTACTGGCCGAGACCGACGGTCGGGGCGTGGACCTCGTCGTCGACGGCGTCGGTGGCGAGGCCTTCTCCGCGTCCGTCGAGGCACTGGCACCGGCGGGTCGGGTCGTCTCGTTCGGGATGGCGAGCGGGTCCGTCCCCACGGTGGCGACGCCGCGCCTGTTCTTCGAGAACCAGTCGGTCGTCGGCTACCACCTCGACCACGCGCTCGAACACGTCCCCGACCGCGTCCTCGGGGCGGTCCCCTCGCTGCTCGACCACCTCTCGACGGGACGGGTCGAGGTCGTCGTCGACGAGCGCGTGCCGCTGGAACGGGCCGCGACGGCACACGAGGCGCTGGCGAACCGCGAGACGGTCGGGAAGGTCGTCCTCGAACCCTGACGACGGCGCCGACGATACGTCGTCTGGCTGTGTCTTGGCGAGAGACAGCGAGCCCCGACCGCGTCCTCGGGGCGTGTTGCGGTCCGTGCCCGCCGTTGCGCAGCCAGCCGCCCCGTTCAGTCCAACCCAGCCCGGTTGAGACGCCGACTGTGGGTGGCTTTCCGGCTGTTCACAGCTCCGAACGCGGAGCGAAACACCACCTGTCGCCGGAACCGAGACGGTTTTGAGGAGGGGTCAGGAATGGCCACATATGTCTGACACCCAAGAGATACGCGGGCGCGTACAGCGAATCGTCGCCGACCGACTGCGAGCGGACCCCGACGCAGTCGACCCCGAGACGCCGTTCGGCGGCGAGACGCTCGACGCCGAGTCGCTTGACATGGTCGAGATAGCCGAGGCCATCGAGGCAGACGTGGGCGTCCACGTCCCCGACGAGGCCCTCGAAACCGTCTCGACCGTGGGCGACCTGACCGATTACGTCGCCGACCGCGCCTGAGATGGGCCGGGACGTCGTCGTCACGGGACTGGGACTGGTGACGGCGCTCGGGGAGACGGTCGAGGCGACGTGGCAGGGCCTCCGCGACGGGACCAGCGGGGCGGGGCCGATAACCCGGTTCGACCCGGAAGCCGCTGGCATCCGCTCGAACGTGGCCTGCGAAGTGCCGGTCGACCCCGCGACCGTCCCGCCGGACGACCGGGTCGACGACCGCGTGATGGGGCGGTACGCACAGTTCGCCGTCGCCGCGGCCGCTGAGGCGGTCGCCGACGCCGGCTACGACCCCGCCGACCCGGACTGGACCCCGGAACGTGTCGGAACCAGCATCGGGTCGGGGCTGGCGGGCCTCGCCGAGATCGAGTCTGCCGCCGGGGAGCGGCCCTCGCCCTCCTTTCTCGTGAGCGCGCTGACGAACCTCGCGGCCGGGCACGTCAGCATGTGCGTCGACGCGCGCGGCCCGAACCGCGCACCGGGGACCGCGTGCTCGGCGGGGACCCACGCCATCGCCGCCGCAGTCGAAGACGTCCGACACGGGCGGGCCGACGTGGTCGTGGCCGGCGGGACCGACGCCGCGATATCGCCGCTCGGGGTCGGCAGTTTCGACTCGATGCGGGCGCTCAGCGGGCGCGACGACGACCCCGCGGCGGCGAGTCGGCCGTTCGACGCCGACCGGGACGGACTGGTCCTCGGCGAGGGGAGCGGCGTCGTCGTCCTCGAAGCCCGCGACCACGCCCGAGAGCGCGACGCGACGCCCTACGCCGCAGTCACGGGCGTCGGTCGGACCGGCGACGCCCACCACGTCACGCGCCCGGCCGAAGACGGGACGGGACTCCGCCGCTGTGTCGAACGAGCGCTGTCGGACGCGGGACGGGACCCGGCGAGCGTCGACCACGTGAACGCCCACGCCACGAGCACACCCGTCGGCGACGCCCGGGAGGCCGCCGCGCTCCGGTCGGTGTTCGACGACCCGCCGCCGGTGACGAGCGTGAAGGGCCACCTCGGGCACGCGCTGGGCGCCGCAGGCGCCATCGAAGCGGCCGTCGTCGCGCGAAGCATCGCCGAGGGGACGATTCCCCCGACGCTGAACTACGAGACGCGGGACCCCGAGTGTGCCCTCCCCGTCGTCACGGACCCGCGCGAGACGGCGACAGACGTCGCCGTGAGCACGTCGGCGGGGTTCGGCGGGACCAACGGTGCGCTCGTGTTCGAACGTGTCTGAGATGAGAGACGGGGACGTTCCCGAACAGCACGACGCGGCCGGACCCACCGTCCTCCACGGCGTCGACGTGGTGTCCATCGCCCGCGTCGCCGACCTGCTCTCGGAGTTCGGCGACTCCGTTCGCGGGCGGGCGTTCACCGACGCAGAGCGGGCCTACTGCGAGGCACGGGCCGACCCGCCACAGCACTACGCGGCGCGCTGGGCGGCCAAAGAGGCGTTCACGAAGACGCTCGCGGACCCCTCGCCGGGCGTCCCGACGGCCGCCGTCGAGGTGAAACGGCGCGACGACGGGCCACACCTCTCGCTTGCCCCCGTCGCGCGGGCGGCACTCGACGCGACGTTGGCGGAGCGGGACCGTTCGTTCGAATCGGCGGATATCGCCGTCAGCCTCAGTCACGACCAGTCGGCGGGCTACGCCGTCGGGTCTGTGACCGTCGTGGCGACAGCGAGCCGACACGACTAAGCGGCCGCTTCGACTCGCTCCGATACGATGGACAGCGACGAGTCACCGACGACGCTCGACCGGACCGCGTTCGTCTTCCCCGGGCAGGGCAGTCAGCGACCCGGGATGGGCCGGGCATTCGACGACGCGTGGCCGGCGATGCGGTCGACGTTCGACGAAGTCGACGCGGCGGTCGACGCCGACCTCCGGGACCTGTGTTTCGACGGCACCGCCGAGGCGATTCGCCAGCCGAGCGTCACGCAACCGCTGTTGCTCGCGACCGGTATCGCGACCTACGAGGGCATCACGGCGCGATTCGGCGTCGAACCGGCGGCCGTCGCCGGCCACAGTCTCGGACACTTCACCGCGCTGGCGGCGGCGGGTGCGATAGCCCCCGAAGCCACAGTTGCGCTCACCCGCGAGCGCGGCCGATGCATGGAAGCGGCGGCCGACGCCGACGGCCCGGGGACGATGGTGGCGGTCCTGCTGGCCGACCCGGACGAGGTCACCGACGTCTGTGCGAGACGCGAGGACGTGGGAGTCGCGCTGTACAACGCACCCCGACAGACCGTCGTCAGCGGCACCCGCGAGGCCGTCGCGGCGGTTCGGGAGACGCTCGACGGGCGGACGCGCGCCCGGTTCCGCGAACTCGACGTCGGCGCGGCGTTTCACTCGCCGGTGATGGCGTCGGCGGTCGACTGCGTCGAGGACGCGATGGCGGCGGTGACGCTGACAGAGGCCGAGATTCCGGTCGTCTCGGACGTCTCCGGCGAGACGTACACCGACCCGGCCGTCGCACGCCGGGACCTGACGACACAGGTGACGTCGCCGGTCGACTGGGTCACCGTCGTGGAGACGCTCCGTGACCGGGGTATCGAGCGGTTCGTCGAGTTCCCGCCGGCCGGGGTCCTCGCCTCGCTCGTCGACCGCATCGCGCCCGAGGCCGACTGCGTCGCGCTGGAGACGCCCGCCGACGCCCGGGAGGCGTTCGCGTGATGGACTTCGAGGGAGAGGTTGCGGTCGTCACCGGCGGCACGCGCGGCATCGGCCGCGCGGTGGCCGAGCGACTGGCCGCGGGCGGTGCGACGGTCGTCGCGACCTACCACGCGGACGACGCCGATGCCGAGGCGACCGAACGCTCCCTAGCGGACTACGACGCCGAAACGGCCGTCGAGCGGTTCGACGTCGCGGACCACGACGCGGTGGCCGCGGCCTTCGAGACGGTCACGGAGCGGTACGGCACGCCGACGATACTCGTCAACAACGCCGGGACGGCCGCCAACGGACTGCTCGTCCGGATGGACCCCGAGCAGTGGCGCCGCGTCCTCGACGTGAACCTCTCCGGGACGTTCTACTGCACCCGAGAAGCGGCCAGCGGGATGTTGCGCGAGGGCGACGGCGGCCGCGTCGTCAACGTCGCCAGCGTCGCGGCCCAACGAGGGTGGCCGGGACAGGCCAACTACGCCGCGAGCAAGGCCGGCGTCCTCGGGTTCACCCGCGCGGCGGCGCGCGAACTCGGCGGGAAGGGCGTCCGCGTCAACGCCGTCGCGCCGGGCTACACCGACACTGACCTGCTGGCGGAGACGAGCGGGTACGCGGAGTCGGTCGCCGAGGACACCGCGAGCGGCCGTCTCGCCACGCCCGAGGAGGTCGCGGCCGTCGTCGCGTTCCTCGCCAGCGAGGCAGCGTCCTACGTCAACGGCGAAGTCGTTCGGGTCGACGACGGACTGGCGCTGTGAGGTGACCGCCCGCATTCGCGGGTCGCTCAGACATCCGGCGGAGCGACGACGACTCGACTGCCACGGAAACGACTGCTGTCGCAGGATACCCCTCACTCGAAAACCGGATACGTCCATCACCCAGTTATATTCGTAGATTATAATTACCAGTGAGGCAATCGGTCGTTACAATGGGCGGAGACAACGGGAACGACGAGATACCGGAGATAGTAGAGTACCAGCGACGACGACACCTGCTCTACTGTCTCTGTCTGTCTTCGACACCACTGCCGCTGGCCGGCGTCGCCGACCAGCTAACGGTCTGGGAGACGGGCGACCCTCCCGACGACCGACCGGACGGACGACTCCGAATCTACATGTCCCTCTATCACGACCATCTCCCGCCACTGGTCGAGGCTGACGTCGTCGACTATCGGCAGGAGGCGGACACGGTCGACTGGGCAACGGACCCTCCGCGAAACCGCGTCGAGGCCGTTCTCGAACGGCACCTGACGGCCGACATCGGGGACCTCTTGCAGGCCGAGACCGAGACGTTCGACGACGGGAGCGACGAGACACCGTAGAGCACCCCGAGTGCAACGGCGGGACGTGAGGGCAAGTCACCGCAAGAGTGACTCGTGTGCCACGGTAACAGTCGCACATGTACCCCCGGACCGGCGACGGCGAGCGAGACGGGGCCGGACACTCCCCCCGCGCGTCGCTGGCGATCGCCGTGGCCGTTACGCTGCTCGGCGTCGGGGCCCTCGCCGGCCTCGTGTACGCAGAGGTGACAACGACGGTCACGAGAGTGGCCTACGAGGACTACCGCGCGGGGTGTGCTGACCTCGCCGGGCAGACCCGCCTCGTCGATGGCGGCCTCGGGATACGCGAGATAACGCTGAACGAGACGCACGTCAGGCGGTGTGAGAACACGACCGACGAGGAGTACCGACAGCAGCGCCGCCAGTCGCTCCAAACTGCTCCCATCGGACTGGCCCAGTGGTTCTGGTACGGCAGTATGGGGGCACTGTTGACCGGTGGCGGCGTCCTCCTGCTTCGGCGTGAACTGGGGTCGTAGCGGCCGACGGCGACACGCGGAGCGTCCGAAGAATGCTCGTCGAGAGGGGCGTCGGAGACTATCTCACGCCTCGTCTAGCTCGTCCTGCCACTGCTGGACTGTCGCCATCAGTTCGACCGGCGGCGTCTCGGTGACGTCGAGGGCGGAGAGAGCCGAGAGCACCTCCTCGGCGTCCTCGCCGAATCGGTCCGTGAGCGTGTCCTCGTCGACTGTCTCGGCCGCGCCGCCGTCGGCGCTCGTCGGTTCGCCGCCAGCCCCCCCGCCGAACGTCCCCGAGGAGAGGTCGAAGACGGCCTGTTTCGTGCCACCGCCGCCGCCGCTCCCGCGCGCTTCGATGGCCTTCTCCTCGCGCAGGCGGTCCAGCACCTCCTGCGAGCGGTCGACCACCGGGCCGGGGACGCCGGCCATGTCGGCGACGTGAATCCCGTAGCTCCGATCGGTCGGGCCGTCCCTGACGGTCCGGAGGAACGTCACGCCGTCCTCGCCCGCCGACTCCGGTTCGCCGGCGACGGCGACGTGGACGTTCTCGACGCGTTCTAAGTGGTCCGCGAGCGTCGTCAGTTCGTGGTAGTGTGTGGCAAAGAGCGTCTTCGCGCGCACCTCGTTGTGGAGGTACTCCGTCGCCGCCCACGCGATGCTGATGCCGTCGAACGTCGCCGTCCCCCGGCCGACTTCGTCCAGAATCACCAGCGAGTCCTCGGTCGCGGAGTGGAGGATGTTCGACAGTTCCTGCATCTCGACCATGAACGTCGAACGGCCCTGCGCGAGTTCGTCGAGTGCGCCGACGCGGGTGTAGATGCCGTCCACGAGGCCGACGGTGGCGTCCCGCGCGGGGACGAAACTCCCCGCCTGCGCGAGCAGGGTGATGAGTGCGGCTTGTCGCATGTAGGTGGACTTCCCGCTCATGTTGGGGCCGGTGACGACGAGGAACTGTCGGTCGCGGTCCAAGAAGAGGTCGTTGGGGACGAACTCGGTGGTCTGCTCGACGACGGGGTGGCGACCGGCCTCGATGGACAGTTCCTCGCCGTCGGTCACGTCCGGCCGCGTCCAGTCGTTCTCGACGGCGTGGACCGCTAGCGACGCCAGCGCGTCGATTTCGGCGAGCGTCCGACCCACGTCCTGCATGAGTGTCGCGCGCTCGGCGACCCGCTCACGGAGGTCCTCGAACAGGTCGTACTCCATGTCGTGGCGGCGCTCCTCCAGTCGCAGGACCGCCCGCTCCTTCTCGTCGAGTTCGGGGATGGTGTAGCGCTTGGAGTTCTTCAGCGTCTTTATCTCCTCGTACGCCTCGGGGACGCTGTCCGTCTCGGACTTCCCCACCTGGATGTAGTAGCCGTCGGTCTTGTTACGGTCGACCGAGAGGTGGGTGATGCCGGTGCGCTCTTTCTCGCGGTCGGGGAGCGTCTCCAGCCACTCCAGCGCGCTCTCGTGGTCGTCGATAATCTCGTCCAGACTGTCGTCGTAGCCGCGGCGGAACAGGCCGCCCTGCGTGACCGTGCCCGGCGGGTCCTCCACGAGGGCTTCGTCCAGTTCCGCAGCCAGTTCGGCGGCGGCCTCGCGGTCAGCGCCCGAGAGCGCGTCGGCCAGCGGCGACTCGGCCAGTCGCTCGGTCTGTTCGACGGCGTCGGCCACCTGCGGAAGGAGTGCCAGCGTCTCCTGGGCGGCCCGGAGGTCACGGGCGTCGGCGCTGCCGGAGGTGGCACGGGAGGCCAGTCGTTCGAGGTCGTAGGCGTCCGACAGGGTCTCCCGAATCGTCTCGCGGGCCATCGCCTCGCGGGTCAGCGCCGCCACCGAGGACTGGCGGCGGTGGAGTTCGCCGCGGTCCCGACGGGGGCGCTGGAGCCACCGCCGGAGGAGTCGCCCGCCGGCGGCCGTCGTCGTGTGGTCGACGGTGTCGAACAGCGACCCCGATTTCCCGCCCTGCATCGTCTCGGTGAGTTCGAGGTTCCGCTGGGTAGTCGCGTCCAGCGCGACGTGTTCGCGGGCGCCGTAGGCCTGCAACCGGGTGACGGCCGCGAGCGTCCCGACGCCGGTCTCCTCGACGTACGAGAGGACGGCGCCGGCGGCGGCGATGGCCGCGTCGTCGTCGGCGATGCCCACGCTCGACAGCGTCTCGGCGCCGAACTGCTCGCGCACCCGGTGGCGGGCGCGGCCGGGCGCGAACGCCTCCGAGGCGTGCAGCGAGACGGCGGCGTCCGAGCGCTCCGAGAGGGCGTCCAGAAAGTCGTCGTCGTTCCGCAGGTCGGGGCCGGGCAGGACCTCCGCCGGGGCGAACGTGTACAGTTCGGTGAGGACGGCGCCGGGGTCGGCGTCGTCGAGTTGGGTCACCTGAAACTGGCCGGTGGTCACGTCGGCGAAGGCCAGTCCGTAGCTGTCGCCGTCCCGGCCGGACTGGCGGACCACGGCGGCGAGGTACTGGGCGGCGGCGTCGCCGGTTTCGAGGTGCGTGCCCGGCGTCACCACGCGCGTTATCTCGCGGGCGTGGCCGTCGGCCGTCTCGTGCTGGTCGGCGACGGCGACGCGGTACCCCCGTTCGACCAGCGCGGAGACGTACGGCGTCAGATCGTCGACCGGGACGCCGGCCATCGGGTACGACGAGCCGTGGGAGGACTTCTGGCTCACCTTCAGGTCCAGTTCCTCGGCGACCAGTTCGGCGTCCTCGGCGAAGAACTCGTAGAAGTCGCCGCACTGCATCGTCAGAATGTCGGCGTCGGTCTCCTCCTTGAGCGAGAGGAACTCCCCGACGATACCCGTCGCCTCTGTCATGGCCAATGCTCCGTCCGTCCCCGGCGTAAGGATTGCGGGAACGGACGGGGAGACGGCGTTCGGGTGAGCGAGTCCGACGACACCCGCGGACAGACAATATAGCTCTCGATAGCGGTATAGAGACCGGAGCGCACCGAAATCGCCATATGTCGAGTCGAACAACCCTCGGCTATCGCGGAGAGAATCCGCGGCACCATCATGACCGACACGTTCCGCGTCGCCGTCGTCTGCGTACAGAACGCCGTCGCGCCGCCGGCGCGACGAGCCCTGTCTCGTCTCGCTCGAACCGGCACCCGAATGCGACCCTCGATGCGGGTCGCCACGGGAGGCGACCGATGACCTATCGGGTCGCCTTCGTCTGCGTACAGAACGCCGGCCGTTCCCAGATGTCGACGGCCTTCGCCGAGCGAGAAGTCGAGAAGCGCGGCCTCGACGACCACGTCGAGGTCGTCACCGGCGGCACGCATCCCGCGGACCACGTCCACCCGGAGGTCGTCGAAAGCATGCGGGAACTCGACATCGACCTCGCCGAGCGGACCCCGCGCGAAGTCTCGACCGAGGAGTTGGAGGCCTGCGACCTCGTCGTCACGATGGGGTGTTCGACCCTCTCGCTGGACGCCGACGTCGAGGTCCGCGACTGGGCGCTGGACGACCCCGACGGGCAGGACGCCGAGGCCGTCCGGGCGATTCGTGACGATATCCAGACACGGGTCGCCGACGTGTTCGACGACATCGAAGCCCGGTTAGAGACCGCCTGAGCGGTCAGCTATATCAACGGGGAGACGGTACAGAGAGACAATGCGCGTGGCGCAGCGTGGCGGGGTGGCCGTCGCCGTCGCACTCCTACTCGTTCTCACGTCGGTCGCGCCAGCGGCCGGGACCGGCGAGGCGTCCCAGCAGATGCGTCCGCCGGACAGCGCCGCCGTCGAGTACCCGGAGCGGCATCCCGCGAGCGTCTCGCCACCGACCGCGGGAGCGGCGGCCACCACGACACAGGTCGCCGACGAGGACGCCATCCGCCAGACCCAGACCTACGCGCTGACCCCGGACACCCCCGGCGAGGTGGCGGTCGAACTGACCTACGAGATACCCGACCGCGTGGTCTCTCTGGAGACGAAGATCCCGGCCAACGCGACGAGCGTCGACGCCGACGGCTTCGAGCGGGTCAACGAGACCACCTTCGAGTGGGACGGCACGACAGACGCGGCGACCATCGACTACCGCATCGAACCCAACCGGACCATCGAGCAGAGCGGACCCGAAGGCGCCGACGGCCAGTACATCGCGGTCGACGCCGGCGAGTGGGCGCTCATCAGCCGGTCCCAGACCCCGACGCGGTGGCGGTACACCGGGACCGACCCCGTCGTCTTCCGACAGAACGTGACGACGGCCGGGGCGGGCGCCGCCGGCGAGCAACTGGTGTATCTCGGCCCGGTCGCCACCTTCGAGCGAACCGACAACGGGCAGACGTTCCGCCTCGCGGTGCCCGAGCGAGCCCAACTGATGACATCGCCGACCGAGATACTCGACTCGCTCGTGAACGCCTCCGACGCCCTGCAGGTCGGCGACCGCGACGAGGACGTGTTCGTCGTCGCCGCCCCGACAGACGGCGTCGACTGGGGCGTCCGGGGACTAGAGACCGGTGGCTCGGACTTCTGGGTGCGCGACACCGAGTCACTGGACACCCCGGACAACGTCTGGCTTCACGAGTACGTCCACAGTCGGCAGGCGTTCACGACGACCCGCGAGACGCGCTGGCTGACCGAGGGGACGGCAGTGTACTACGCGGCGCTCCTGACGCTCGAACAGGACCGCATCGACTTCGCGGCGTTCCGCGACGCCATGGACGACGGCCAGCGTGCCGTCTACGCCGACGTGGTGCTTTCCGACCCCTCGACGTGGGACCGCAACGCCAACTACGTCAAGGGCCCGCTGGTGGCCGGTCGCGTCGACGAGGAGGTACGCCGCCAGACCGACAAGGAGTCGACGTTCCAGGCGACGTTCAGGCGGCTGAACGGACTGAACCGGCCGGTGACACAGGAGACGCTCCTGAGCGCGGTCGAACGGGCCGGCGGCGACCGCGCGCGGGCGGAGACGGCCGACTACACGGAGACGACGGGTAGCGTGACGATGTGGAACCAAACGGTTCACGCCCGCGTGTTCGGGCAGTTGCCCGCCAGAATCGGCTACGCCCTCCCCAACGCGACCGCCGACAGCGGGTACCACGTCAGCGGCCCCTACCGGACCACGTCTCTCACGAACACCACGCCGATACGGCTCGCGACCGGCGAGACGCTGACCGTCGACGCGATAGTGCGCAACGCCGGCGGCACCGAGGGCACCTACAACGCGACGCTCGACCGCAACGGGACGACCGTGGCGAGCGAGGACGGGCGCATCGGCCCCGGCAACGAGACGGTCGTGCCGCTCTCGCACACGTTCACCACGCCCGGCCAGTACGTGATGAGCGTCGACGGCGACAACGTCACGGTCGTCGTCGAACGGCCGGCCGAGGCCCGCGTCACCGGCGTCGAAGTCAGTTCCCGCACGGCCACACAGGGAGGGTCCGTCGTCGTCACTGCGACGGTGGTCAACGACGCGCGGGTGCCCGCCGACGGGACGGTGGTGTTCACGCGTGACGACGAGACGGTGGCGACCCGCGAGGTGTCGCTCCCGCCCGAGAACACGACCCGTGTGGCAAACGGCGTCTCCCTCCCGGTGCCGGGCGACGTGTTCCTCTCCGCGAACGGGGCCCCGCCAGTCGCGGTGACGGTCACGCCGGCCAACGAATCGACCGCGCCGGCCGCGACCACGACGGCGACGGAGACGCCGACCACTACCACGACCGGCGAGTCCGCCCCCGGCTTTACCGTCGTGGGGTCGCTGGTGGCGTTCCTGCTGGTACTCGCGGCCGCCGTCAGTCGCCGTCTGTAGCGACCGTACAGTCGGGATTCAGTCGATAGCCACCCCTTAGTACCACCGCGTAGTAGCCAGCGTCATGCCAGAGCTAGGTAAAGTCGACCGCGACTTTTTCGGCGAGTACATCTACCCGAACCTCGGTGCGGACCGCGAGGACGTGACGCTCGGCCCGCAACACGGCGTCGACTTCGGCGTCGTCGACGTGGGCGAGAAAGCCGTCGCGATGGCGACCGACCCCGTGTTCGTGATGCCCTCGCTCGGGTTCGAGCGCGCGGCGTGGTTCGCCTTCCACATCCTGATGAGTGACGTCGCGGTATCGGGCCTGCCGCCGACGCACCTCTCCGTCGACTTCAACCTCCCGCCGGAGATCACCAACGAGGAGTTCCAGACGGTCTGGGAGACGTTCGACGCGGAGGCCCGCGAGTTGGGCGTCTCTGTCGTCACCGGCCACACCGGCCGCTACGCGGGATGTAACTACCCGATGGTCGGCGGGGCGACCGCGATTTCGGTCGGCGAGTTCGACCAGTTGGTCCGACCGGACGGCGCGCAGGTCGGCGACCGTATCGTCGTCACGAAGGGGCCGGCCATCGAGGCGACGGGCCTGCTCTCGATCCAGTTCGAGTCGCTGATGGACGCCGAGATGGACGCCGACGACATCGCCGACGCCACCGACCGCTTCTACGACATGAGCCCGGTGAAAGACGCGCTGACCGCGGCCGCGGCCGGGCCGGTGAACGCGATGCACGACGCCACCGAGTGTGGCATCTACGGCGGCCTCTACGAGATGGCCCGCGCCGCCGACGTGGGCGTCGAACTGGAGACCGAGAAGGTACCGATCCAGCCGGGCGTGCGCGAAGCCTGCGAGTTCTTCGGCATCGACCCGTGGATTTCCATCAGCGAGGGGACCCTGCTGGCGGCCGTCGACCCCGACGGCGTCGACGACGTGCTGGACGCACTCGACGCGGAGGGCATCCCGGCGGCCGACGCCGGCGTCGTCACTGCGGGAAGCGGGTTAGTGGTCGACGGTGAACCCACGGACCACCCCGGGGTCGACCCCTTCTGGGGGACCTTCGAGGAGTACATGGGGAAACTGCAGGAATAGTTACGCGCTTGTTCGCTCCGACGAGGTACCTACTTCGACGGCATAGCTGGACTGAAGCCACGCTTCAGGGTTGTCGGTGTCGTAGACGACGACGTCGCCGCCGCCGGTCGTGAAACTGCCGTACTGCTCGTCGTTTTCGCCGGAGTCGTTCGGAGCCGGTTCCATTGTCGTACACCGGGTGTGGGAGGTTCTCATACATAAGCGTTTCTCGGGTGTGATATGAAGTATTATTAGCATACTAGGACGGCGTACGGGGTGGTGGTTTCGCCAGCTCGCTGTCACGCGCGGACCTGCCAGACCAGCACCGCTTTGGGGCCGCCGGTCCAGCCCTCGAACATGACACGCGCGGACGCACCGGTCACGCCGCCGGTCGTACTCACCATCGCGGGGAGCGACTCGGGCGGCGGCGCCGGCATCCAGGCGGACCTGAAGACCATCGAGGCCGGCGGGGCCTTCGGCACCAGCGCCATCACGAGCGTCACCGCACAGAACACGACCGGCGTACGGGGGAGCCACCTCCTGCCGACCGACGCCATCGAGGCCCAGATTCGGGCGGTCCGGGAGGACTTCGACGTGGCCGCCGTCAAGACGGGGATGCTCGCGGTGAGCGACGTAATCGACCTCGTGGTCGAGGAGACGCCCCTGCCGAACCTCGTCGTCGACCCGGTGATGGTCGCCACGTCGGGCGACCGCCTGCTGGAACCCGAGGCCGAGGCGGCCTACGAGGACCTCATCGCGGAGGCGGCGCTGGTCACGCCCAACGCCGACGAGGCCGAGGTGCTGACCGACCGGACCATCGACGACCCCGGCGACGCCGAGGCGGCCGGCCGGGACATCGTCGAACTGGGGGCCGACGCCGCCCTCGTCAAGGGCGGACACGTCCCCGGCGACGAGGTGGTCGACGTGTTGGTGACCGACGACTCGGTGACGACGTTCCGCCACGACCGGGTCGACACCGAGGCCACTCACGGGTCGGGGTGTACGCTCTCCTCGGCCATCGCCACCAGACTGGCCCACGGCGACGACCTCGGCGACGCCGTCGCGGCCGGCATCGACCTGCTCGCTCGGGCGGTGCGGTACAACCTCGACGTGGGCGAGGGCCCCGGCGCGGTCCACCACATGGTCGAGACGCGCAACGAGGCCGCCCGCAACGACACCAGCGAGGCCGTCGAGCGGGCCGTCTCCGCGCTCGTCGACCGCGACGTCTCGCCGCTGGTCCCCGAGGTGGGGATGACCGTCGCCGGCGCGACGCCCTACGCCGAGACGCCGGACGAGGTGGCCGCCGTCGAGGGCCGCATCACCCGGACGATGGACGGCGTCCGGCCGAATCGGGGCGTGCGTTTCGGCGCAGGGAGTACCGTCGCACAGGTCCTGCTTGCCGCTCGCGAACACGACCCCGCCCTGCGATACGCCGTGAACTGCCGCCTGACCGACGCCGTGGAAACGGCCCTCGACGACCTCGATGGCTCCGTCTCGGGGTACGACCCGAGCGACCGACCGAGCGACGTCGCCGCCACGCCAGCGACGGCATGGGGCGTCGGGCAGGCGTTCGAAGCGAGCGCGGACTCGCCCGTCGCCGTCGTCGACCGGGGCGAGGTCGGCGTCGCCGGGAGCGTCACCCTGCTCGCGGTCGACAGCGAGACGGTAGTAGAGCGAGTCGAGACGCTACTGGACGCCGTGGAGGCATAATCGAGGTCGTAAGAGCGTGAGAAACGGTCGAAGGACCACGCCCCCCTCGGGGCGTCCGTGAGAACCACTACAGGTTAGGCTTGAGTCGGACCTCGTCGTCGGTGATGGTGTCGACTTTCGAGGGGTCGAGTTTGTAGTCGTCCTCGTCGATGTCCTCCCAGCCGAGTCGCGACATGATCTTGTCTGTGATCCCCGGGTCAGGGTCGACGAAGGCATCGCCGCCGCGGAATCCAGATATCATGCCTACGGCCTCGCCTTCCGCGTTGACGACTCGTTTCCCCTCGTCTCGTTCGGTCAGGTTGCTTCGTGCCATTGCACTACCCTGTGCCGAGACAGCGGGTATTGTTATACTGAGAGAACTGCGCGGGCGAGACGAACCACCCGCCCTTACCGTGTCCTAAGGCGGCGTTAGCTCAGTCGTTGCGGTACTCTTTGCGGAACCCGCGGAACTCCGTCCGGTGGGCCTCCTCGTCGGCAAGCAGGGTGACCGCGAGGTCCTCCGTCACGGGGTCGTTCGCCGCCTCGGCGGCGTCGATGAGATCGTGATAGGTGTCGATAGCGTCGTTCTCGGCGTCGAGGACGCCCTCGATGACCGACAGCACGTCCGTCGAGTCGGCCGGTGGCTGGAGGGAGTCCTGCCGCGCGACGAACTCGCCGGAGCCGGGCGGTTGCGCGTCGAGTTGCTTGAGTCGCTGGCCGAGTCGCTCGGCGTGGCCCAGTTCCTCCTGTATGTCCTGCTTGAGGCTCTCCTTTATCTCTTCGGCGCGGACGCCATCGAGGACGATGGCGTTCGTCTGGTAGTTCATCACCGTCTCTATCTCGTCGCTGTACGCCTGCCGGAGGAGTTCGATGACGCGGTCGTCTGCCATGCAGGCGGCTTCGAGCGGGACGCATATACAAGGCAGGGTCGGTACAATCGACGTTCACGTTCCGTACCGACCGGTGATGCGTCTGCCCACCGAGACACGGTCGGATTGCTATCAGTACGCACGACAGTGGCGGAACGTTAATGTCTCTGTTCGGCCTGATACTACAGTATTACCGCAGTGCAGTCAAGCGACGACTCGATGAGCGACCCCCGCCTCCGTGAGGAGTGTCTCGACCGTGTCCCCGGTAGCGACGCCGACGGGGACGTCGTCCTCGTCGGGACGCTCCACGACCACCCGGCCAGCGCACACCGCGTGCAATCGGTGGTCGACCGCGAGTCTCCGGCGGTACTGGCGCTCGAACTCCCGCCGCTTGCGGTGCCGTTGTTCGAACACCACGCGACCGACGCGATGACACCGCCCACCTTCGGCGGGGAGATGAGCGCCGCGATACAGGCGGCCGACGGCGCGGAAGTCGTCGGTGTCGACGGCCCGTCACTGGCGTTTCTGGGCCGCGTCGTGGCCGCCCTCCACCGGGAGCGCGCATCGCTGGCGACGGTCAGAAGCACGGCCCGATCGGTTCTCTCACTCACGAAGACGGCATTCACCCGCCGGGTGGCTGCCGCGTTCACCGCGCTGACGGCGTTGCAGGTGACCGTCGACGTCCCGACGGTGTACGACGCCGGGTGGAGCGACGACGCCGAGCGACAGGCCGCCGACGAGCGAGCGCTGATGGAGACGGCCGAGGCGATGCGCTCGGCGTTCGACCCGCCGCCTGCGGCCGACGTCCGCACGACGGCCCGCGAGCGTCACATGGCCGACCGACTGACGACGCTCCGGGCGCGTGGGGACGTGGTCGCCGTCGTCGGACAGGGCCACGTAGACGCCGTCGCCGCACACCTCAGGGACTGATCGACGGGCGACACCACGGTTGTGCGATGTTCGGACACGACCGGGTCCCGCTCTTACCGAGCGAGGGGGTACCTCGTCGGTATGAGCGAGACACAGGAGAGCGAGCGTATCACGGTGTACTCGGACTACGTCTGCCCGTTCTGTTACCTCGGGCGCGAGTCCCTGCGGCAGTACCAGTCGACGCGGGAGTCCGAACTGGAGATAGACTGGCACCCGTTCGACCTGCGGAGCCAGAAGCGCAATCCCGACGGCACCATCGATCACTCCGTCGACGACGGGAAAGACGACGAGTACTACGAGCAGGCCAAGCAGGGCGTCCGCCGTCTCCAAGAGAAGTACGACGTGGAGATGGACCTCGACATCGCCACCGACGTCGACTCCCTGCCGGCGCAGGTCGTCTCCTACTACGTCGAGGAGCACTACGACTACGAGACGTGGCTCGACTTCGACGTGGCCGTCTTCGAGGCGCTCTGGCAGGAGGGCCGCGACATCGGCGACGAGGACGTGCTGGTCGAACTCGCCGAGGAGGCCGGCGTCGACGCCGACGAGGTGCGCTCGGCGCTCGACGACGACAGTCTCCGGGCGACGGTCCGCGAGCAGTTCACCGCCGCACAGCGACAGGGCGTCACGGGCGTCCCGACGTTCGCCTACGACGGCTACGCCGCTCGCGGGGCGGTACCGCCGGAACAGCTCGAACGGCTGGTCGAAGGGACCTAGGCGACGCGGTTCCGGAGTGACTCGCCGCGCATCGCCCGCTCGACGTTCTCGCGGACGAGTCCGGCGATGTCCTCGTGGTAGTGGTTCGTAAAGGCCGCACAGTGCGGTGACATGACGACGTTCTCGTAGCCCCACAGCGGGTGGTCCTCGGGGAGCGGTTCCTCCCAGTAGGCGTCGATAGCGGCGCCGGCGATAGATTCGTCGGCCAGCGCCGACAGCAGGGCCTCCTCGACGACGACGTCACCGCGAGCGACGTTGACGAGGTAGGCGTCCGCGGGCATCGCGTCGAGGACGGCGGCGTCGACCAGTCCCTCGGTGGCGTCGGTCAGCGGGACGGCGAGGACGACGAACCGGGCGTCATCGACGGCCGCGCCCAGTTCGTCGGGCGTGTACACCCGCTCGACGCCGTCGACGGGGTCGCCCGAGCGCCGAACGCCGACCACGTCCATCCCCAGCGCGTCGGCCCGCCGCGCGACTCCCTGTCCGATGGTCCCGAGGCCGACGACGCAGACGCGCTCGCCGGTCAGGGTGAACGGGACCTCGTAGGCCTCGTGGTCCCAGACGCGCTCGCGTTGCTGGTCCCGGTAGACGTGGAGGCGGCGGGCGAACATGGTGAGGTAGCCGACCACCGTCTCCGGCACCGTGTCGCCGTGGATGCCCGTGCTGTTGGTGAGGGCGGTGCCGCTGGCCTCGTAGGCCGCCGTGTCGAACTCGTCGTATCCCGCCCGCACCCCGTGGATCCACGCCGCATCGAGGAACGCCTCGCGGGGCGAGAAGGTGACGACGCAGTCGCCGGGGCCGTACGTCTCGCCGTCCGTGGTCCGTTCGACAGGTACCGACAGCGACGACAGCGACTCGACCAACGCCGGGATGGGGAACGCCTGTCCGGCCGACTCGTGGACCGCGATGCGCTCGATGTCCATACCGGCTTCTCGGGGAGTATCGTGTTAGTGGTTTCGCGCCCAGCGAGCGTCGTCTCCGGAGAGTCGCTCTCCGACTTCGAAACAGCCGTCGAGCGACCCAAGAACGGCGGTTATGGTTCGTAGAACGCGTCCGGGCCGTGGTCGTCCTGCCACGCCAACAGCGTCCGGGCTGGAAGCCGGGGCAGCGAGCGCGCGTCCTCGCTCTCGCCCGTGAGCGGGCTCCAAACCGCCTCGTCCGCTCCGAACCTCGTTTCCCCTTCGCGAACTCGTTCGAGCGCGTAGCCGCCGTTCTCGTCGGCGTACAGCGACCCGTCGGCTTCGAAGACGACGACATCTCGGCCGCCGACCGTGTCGGTGACAGTCACGGTAGCGGCTACGCGGTTCCTGAAAGCCGTCGTGTCGCCGTCGTCGCGGCGGGCACACCCGATGCTACGGGCGTAGCGTCGGCAAGAACGGTCGACCGACGCCGCTAGCGACGGTCGGTACGGGCTTCGACGCGCATCTCGACGTAGCGGTCCGACCACGTCTCGACGTGGGTTCGAATGGCCCGCAGTACCGTCGCGACGAGTCCGTCCGTCGGGGCGCGATCGACTGCGTCGTGACTGTCGTCGTACGACTGCTCTGCCTCCGTGGGCCCCTCTGGAAAACTCATTACGTCACACAGTGACACGGCCCGGTACAATAAACATTAGGGATTTATCACCGCGCACGCGAGCGCAAGCGAGACGATGGTTATTGTCCACTCAGACCGTCGAATTGTCACGAATCATCGCCCGAGACGTCGAACTATACGACAACGCTCTTAAGTCCCGATTCTCTACGCTGGTTTCACGATTCAATGACCACGTCGTCATCGTCCGGACACATCCAGAAGACTTTCCTCAAATACCAGCACGTCTTCGTGTTCCTCGCACCACTGGCGTTCGTACTCGGGGTGTACTTCTTCGCACCCACCAGTGGCTCGGGGACCGGCTACTGGCTCGAATACTGGTGGCTGTTCCTCGCGTTCATCACCGGCGCCACCATCGTCAACACGGTCGGGATAAGCGGGTCGGCGCTGTTCGTGCCGTTCCTCATTTTCGTCTTCCCGGTCGTCGCCGGAGAGACGCTCACGCCGGAGACGCTCGTGAAAGTCGGTCTCATCAGCGAGTCGTTCGGCCTCTCCAGTTCGGCGCTGGCGTTCATCCAGTACGGCCTCGTCGACCGCCGGCTGGCGCTCAGCCTCGTCCTCGGCGGCATCCCGTTCGTCGTCGCGGGCGCGCTCCTCTCGTTCGTCATCCCCGCGCCGGTGTTCCACGCGCTGCTGGGTATCGCGCTCATCGCCGCATCGTTCCTGTTGTTCAAGGCCGACCTCGGGCACGAGGAACCCGGCGCCGCCGGCGACGAAGAGGCCGGCGTCTCCGCGGACGGCGGCACCGGCGCCAACCTTCCGAACGACGCCGACAAACTCGGTCCCGCCGGCGTCGAGAAAGACGAGAACGGCACCGTCACGCGCGTCGACAAGGACGGGAACGACTACACCTACTCACACGGCGGCTACCTCGAACGCTTCGCCAACTACAGCATCGGTGGGGTCTTCCAGGGCCTCGCCGGGTTCGGTATCGGCGAACTGGGTATCATCTCGATGCTCCGGACGAACGTCCCGGTCCGGGTCGCCATCGGGACGAACCACATCGTCGTCGCGCTGACCGCAGTGCTGGCCTCGCTCGTCCACGTCTTCGGCGGCGGCCTCGTGGGCGGCCACACGATGGATCTCGCCTCGACGCCGTGGAACATGGTCGTCTGGACGGTCCCAGCGACGGTCACCGGCGGCCAGATAGCGCCCTACGTCTCGGCGGCGCTCGACACCAGCCTCATCAAGAAGGGCGTCGGCGCCCTGTTCGCGATCATCGCCGTCGCACTGTTCCTGATGGCAGCCGGTGCCTTCTAACCGCGGCACGTTCTCCCTTCGAGTATGTACGACGACATCCTGCTTCCGACCGACGGGAGCGACGGCATCGCCGCGGCCGCCGAACACGCCGGGAACTTCGCCCACCGCTTCGACGCGACGGTCCACGTCCTCTCGGTGGTCGACACGCGCAACCGCTTCGAGAGTCCTACCGCCGGCCTCTCCGCCGAGGCGTGGACGGAAGCCGAACGCGAACGGGCCGAGCAGGCCGTCGACGACACCGTCTCGGCGCTGCCCGAGAGCGTGCCCGTCGAGACGGCCGTCGTCGAGGGCGTCCCGCGCTCGGAGATTCTGGCGTACGTCGAGGACGAGGGGTCGGACCTCGTCGTGATGGGTACGCACGGTCGAACCGGGCTAGACCACTACCTCATCGGCAGCGTCGCCGAGAAGGTAGTCCGGCGCTCGCCGGTGCCCGTCGTCACGGTCAGGCTCACAGCCGAGGACTAAGCCGGCCCGGCGCCGGCCCTCGGACCACCCAACGAGTGAGTGGTCCCGCCCTGTAGCTGCCGGTAGGCCGACGCGATGACGGCGACGGTATACAGCGAGACGGGGGTCTGTACGAGCACTATCGCCAGCAGCGCGAACTCGTACGGGAGCAACAGGGAGGTGACGAGGCCGATGACGCCGCCGAGGAAACCGGACAGCGCCACGACGACGACCATCAGGGCGAACAGGCGCACCCAGTGGCCCTTCGTACGGCGGTAACTCTCCCGTAGCGCGTCGACGAAGTTGCGGTCCTCGACGGCGACGATGGGGAGCATAAACAGGAAGGCGACGTAGGCGACGATGCCGGGGACGACGAGTAGCGACCCGACAGCGACGACGAGACTGTACGTGAGGCCGCCAACGAGGAGGTTCACCATCGCCAGCGGGACGTTCCGGGTGAACGCACCGTCCGGGAACGTCGCTCCGGCTCCGGCGACAAACGTCCGGACGGCGACGACCGAACTGTACAGCGAGACGACGAGCACCACGAGGTAGCCAGCGCCGAGGACCGGGGCCGCCACGTCCACCGTCAGCGGGAGCATCCGCGCCGCGTCGGCCAGCCCGAGACTGGCGTACCACCACGCGAGCGCCGAGTACACGATCGTCGTAGTGACTATCTGGACGACGAGAGACACCGCGAGAAGTACTGCGCCGGTTCGACTAACGAGGTGTGTCGCCGCGTCACTGAGCGCGACACCGATGCGGAGGGACATCAGTACCCGACTCTGCCGGCGAAATTAAAAGCGTACCGTCATCCGTCCTCGACGAACTCGACGAGGGCCGCCGTCGGGACGAACCCGTCGGCCCGCCGGTCGACCAACTCACCGTCGACGAACAGCAGGAACGTCGGGGTGCTACGGACGTCGAACGCCGCGACGGCATCTAAGTCCTCGCGAGGGTTGAACACGAGGACGGTGGCGTCTGTCGCTCGCACCACGTTGTCGAGAATCGGCTCCATCGACTGGCAGATGGCACAGCCCTCGGTCCGGACCATCACCAGCACGCGGTCGCTCTCGGTCAGGTACTCGTCCAGTTCCGCGCGGGTCCGGATCGTCACCGGCCGGTCGGGGTCGGATGTGGTCATGCCCGAGTGTAGGCAGTGGATTCAGGTAAGCGTTACAGCGGCGTGGCCGGACCGCGGGGTATTTCTACGGCCCGGCCCGCCTTGAGAGCATGGACGCTGCGCTTGGCCCGCCAGAGCAGATGGCCGAGCTAGACGACGACCTGACGCCGATGATGGCACAGTACTACGAGCTCTGCGAGCAGTACGACGACGCACTCGTGCTCTTTCAGGTCGGCGACTTCTACGAGGCCTTCTGTGCCGCCGCCGAGCGAGTCGCACGGCTCTGTGAGATAACGCTCACCCAGCGCACCGACTCCACCGGGGAGTACCCGATGGCGGGCATCCCCATCGACAACGCCGAGTCGTACATCGAGACGCTGTTGGACGCCGGCTACCGGGTCGCCGTCGCCGACCAAGTGGAGGACCCCGACGAGGTCAGCGGCGTCGTCCAGCGAGCGGTCACCCGCATCGTCACGCCGGGGACGCTCACCGAGTCGGAACTGCTCGGCGGGGCCGACAACAACTACGTCGCGGCGCTGGCCGCCGGCAACGGTTACGGCCTCGCGCTCGTCGACGTCTCGACGGGCGACTGTTACGCCACGAGCGTCGCCAGCGAGACGGCCGTCGCCGACGAACTGAGTCGGTTCGGCCCCGCCGAGGCCATCGTCGGCCCGAACGTCGACGTGGCCGACGACGAGGTGTTCGGCCCGGCCTGTCTCGTCACCGAGTACGACGCCGCCGCCTTCGAGCGCGAACGGGCCGAGGACCGCATCGAGCGGTACTTCGGGCCGCCCGAGCGGTTGCTGGCCGGCGACGCCGAGCGACGCGCCTGTGGCGCCCTGCTCTCCTACGCCGAGTACACCCGCGGGAGTTCGGGTGCCGTGGGACCGGACGGCGAACCGGTCGCCCCCGACGTGGACCCCGAACGCACGCTGGACTACCTCAACCACCTCACGCGGTACGACCCCCGCGAGTACATGCTGCTGGACGCGGTGGCCGTCGAGAGCCTCGAACTGTTCGAACGCCGCTCCGTGCGGGGTCACGAGAACCTCACGCTCGTCGACACGCTGGACGAGACGGCGTGTGCGCTCGGCCGACGGGAGTTGACCGACTGGCTCCGCCGGCCGCTGCTGGACGTGGACCGCATCGACGCGCGCCACGAGGCCGTCGCCGAACTCCAACGCGACCCCGCGACCCGCGAGCGCCTGCACGACCTGCTGGCGGACGTCTACGACCTCGAACGGCTCATCTCGCGAGTCTCGCGGGGGCGGGCGAACGCCCGGGACCTGCGCTCGCTGGCGTCGACGCTGTCGGTGGTGCCCGACGTGCGCGACGCCCTCGACGACGCCGACGCCCGCCTGCTGGCGGACCTCCACGCGACGCTGGACCCGCTGACGGAGACGCGTGAGGAGATCGAGGCCGCGATTCGCCCCGACCCGCCACAGGCGGTCACGGAGGGCGGCGTCGTCCGCGAGGGGTACGACGACGAACTCGACGCCCTGCGCTCGACGGAGCGGTCGGGCAAGGAGTGGATAGACAGCCTCGAAGCCGACGAGCGCGAACGCACCGGCATCGACTCGCTGAAGGTCGGCCACAATTCCGTCCACGGCTACTACATCGAGGTGACCAACGCCAACCTCGATTCGGTGCCAGAGGACTACCAGCGCCGCCAGACGCTGAAGAACAGCGAGCGGTTCTACACCCCCGAACTCAAGGAGCGCGAGGAGGAGATTCTGCGCGCCGAGAGCGAGGCCGACGACTTAGAGTACGACCTGTTCTGTCGGGTCCGGGACGCCGTCGCCGACGAGGCCGAACGCGTACAGGCACTGGCCGACCGCCTCGCTCGACTGGACGTCCTCGTCTCCTTCGCCGAGGTGGCCGCCCGTCACGACTACTGTCGGCCGACCATCGGCGGCGACGGCATCGACATCGAACGGGGTCGCCACCCCGTCGTCGAACGGACGGAGGACGCGTTCGTCCCAAACGACACCCACCTCGGGAGTGGTCCCCTCGGGGACGCCGACGCAGACGAACTCGACCCCTTCTTCGCCGTCCTCACCGGCCCCAACATGAGCGGGAAGTCCACCTACATGCGACAGGTCGCGCTCGTCTGTCTGCTGGCACAGGCGGGCAGTTTCGTCCCCGCGTCGTCGGCCGACCTCCCGGTGCTGGACCGCGTGTTCACCCGCGTCGGCGCCAGCGACGACATCGCGGGCGGGCGCTCGACGTTCATGATAGAGATGACCGAACTCGCCACCATCCTCCGGGAGGCGACGGCGGACTCGCTGGTCCTGCTTGACGAGGTGGGTCGGGGGACGTCGACGGCCGACGGACTGGCCATCGCCCGCGCCGTCACCGAGTACCTTCACGACGAAGTGGGTGCGTACACCCTCTTTGCGACCCACCATCACGACCTGACCGAGGCGGCCAGCGACCTCGCCGGCGTCGCGAACCGCCACTTCGAGACGAGTCGGGAGGACGGCGACGTGGTGTTCGACCACGAACTCGCACCCGGCCCGGCGGCGGCCTCCTACGGCGTCGAAGTCGCCGAGATGGCCGGCGTCCCCGAGAGCGTCGTCGAGCGATCCCGGTCCGTCATCGCGGACGACGAACCGGACGACGAACCGGCAAACCCGGACTCGACGCCGACAGCGACCCGCCCGTCGACGAACGGCCACGGGACGACAGACGAAGGCGCGGAGACGGCCGAGGTGGTTCGGACGAAGTCGGCTGACGGCCTCGAACGGGCCCTCCGCGAGGTCGACGTCGCGACGATGACGCCCGTCGAGGCGCTGAACGTGCTTGCAGACCTCAAGCACAGCGTCGAGCGAGGATGACAGTTGGTTAGAAAATACATTCCACTAACTAGTTAGGTAGGCACGTTTTATTCTTTGGCAGTTAGTGACACGTATGCACACAGCACCAGACGCCTCGTCGACCACGCCGGACCTCTCGACGACGCTCGAGAAGACGGATTCGGTCGCCGAAACCGTCGTTCGAGCGGTCGCGGCGGTCGAAGACGACCCTATCGAGGCGTTGCCCCCGCTGACGACGGCCGTAGACCCGGACGCACTAGCCGCGCTGTTCGGGAGCGAGACGGTCGGCCACGTCTCCTTTACCTACTACGGTCACACCGTCGTCGTCTCGTCGTCCGACGACATCGCCGTCTACTAGGGCGGTTCCAGCGAGACGAACTCCAACCCCTTCTCGGCCAGTAACTGCCGTGCGCGGTCGGTCACTGACGGCGCGACGAGGATACCCCTGACCTCGGTGTCCGCGTGTAGGTCCCGGCACAGCGCTTCGACGTACCGGTCGAGTTGGCCGACGGCGTCGGGGCCGACGCGACGCCGCTTCAGTTCTACGACGACCGTCCGGCCGGCCGCGTCCTCGCCGTAGACGTCGACGGCGCCGGCGGGCGTCTCCCGTTCGGTCGCGAGCGGCGTGAACCCGGACTCGACGAGGTCCGGTGCGTCGAGAATCCGCTCTTTCAGGTCGGCCTCGGTGCCGGTAACGGCCAGTTCCTCCGGGTCGCTCACGTCGAAGGCCGCCGCGTGCGCGACCGTCTCGAAGACGATCTCGAGTTCCTCCTCCGGCGTCGTCCGTTCGGACCGGACCACGAGTGCGCCGTCGGCGACGGCGATGCTGTGGTCACACCCCGGCGGTTGCCAGTTGACCGGTTGCTGGCCCTCGTCGGTGTGGACCAGTGCGGCCCCGTCTGGCTTCAGCGTCACGTGGCGGTCGCCGGGGCCGAGCGAACTGGCCGCTCGCCCTTCGTACTCGACAGTGCAGGGGCCGAACAACGTCACCATCGCCCCCCGCTCTATCGCCCGCTCGACGAGGTCACAGACGGTGTCGGGGGCCGGATAGCTGAGTGTCTCGACGGCGCTGTCGGCGGTCACGGCTGCCGGTTAGCGGGCGCCCCGTAAAAAGGGCGCGTCGTCGGGCAGGTGAACTGCGTCGGTCCGCTCGCGAAGGGCGGCCAGCAGTTCGGCCCGGACCGTCTCGGCGGCGCCGCTGCGGACGGCCTCACAGGCCCGAGATTTCTCCTCGACCCACCACGCTCGCAGGGCCGCCGGGTCGTCGGTGCGTGCGAGGGCGACGTCCCCGGGGTCCGCGAGCCTCGGGTCCAGCCAGCAGACGCAGTACCGGCGGACCGAGCCGTCACAGACGAGCACCTGCTCGACCGTCGCATCGAGCAGCTCTCGGACGGTAGCCGCCGACCACGCACTGCCGAGCGGACGCGACTGTGCGAACGGGTCGGCGTCGACGCCCCAGTGTGCGACCCGGCAGTCAAAGCGGCCGTCCTCACGGACGACGAGGACGAGGGTCCGACGACCCATCAGCGATCACCGGTCTCCAGCGTGGACATACGGCGGGTGGGTCCCTCACCCTACTTCAACGCTCGCGCTCCGCCCCGGCCCGCATTCACCACACGGCACCCAGAGACGACGAGGCATGTGAACTATGCACAACCCTCAAGTATAACGTCACCGTATAATCACGTATGATGGGGAGCGAATGGCTGTACGGCGCCATCGCCCTGCTCGTCGGCCTGCACGTACTGACGATGCTGTACGCCTACCGACGGCAGAGCGACCCCGCTTCCGGCGCCACGCAGTCCGACCCCGAAACGACGCCGCCGGCCCCCAGTGACGACGCGGTCGAGACCATCGACTGTGCCCACTGCGGGGCCACCAACGAGCGTGGGTACCAGTTCTGTCGGGAGTGCGTCGCCGACCTCTCCAGCGGTGCGCCACAGCGACAGTCGGTCGAACACAGCCAACCCTACTGACGGGCGGCCACGACCCGAGCGATTCTCTCGTCCCGAACCCAGAACGGCATCCGCCCAGTCGGACTTCTCGGTCGCCCGCGACCCCCCGAGCGGGGACACCACTTCGGCGGCTGACCGACGAGGTGGGCGACAGCCCCACCGTCCGCTGGTCGGGCGGGGCAGACGAGTTCGGTTCGAGCGGTGGCGTTCTGCATACCACGGCACCACCGTTTCGAGCGAGCCCGAACTCGAGCCGCGGGTGCGGGGTGGAACTGAACGTGGTCCAAACGGTTTTAGCGTCGGCGGGCCTCCGACCGACCATGTCCATCCCAACGACGACACTCCCCAGTGGCGACGAACTCCCGACGGTCGGCGTCGGTACGTGGAACCTCGACGACGACACCGTCGGCGACTCCGTACGAGCGGGTTTAGATGCCGGCTACGCGCACGTCGACACCGCCGAGGGATACCACAACGAGGCCGCTATCGGCGAGGCACTCGCCGACTACGACCGCGAGGACGTCTTCCTCACTTCGAAGGTCCTGCCGAAACACCTCGACTACGAGTCCGTCGTCGCGTCCTGCGAGGCGTCGCTAGAGCGCCTCGGAACGGACTACCTCGACCTGTACCTGATTCACTGGCCTAACCCGACCATTTCCCTCCGGGAGACGCTGAACGCGATGGCTACGCTCCACGACCAGGGAAAGATACGAAACGTCGGCGTCTCTAACTTCAGCGCCTACCAGCTCAGCGCCGCCCACCACGTCAGCGACGTCCCTATCGCCGTCAACCAGATCGAGTACCACCCGTGGAACACCCAGGACGACGTCGTACAGTACTGCCGTGAGACTAACACCGTCGTCGAGGCGGCCGCACCGCTGGGCCGAACAGAAGTGTTCGCCGACGAGACGATTCGGGCCATCGCCGAGTCCTACGACCGCTCGCCGGCACAGGTTATCCTGAAGTGGGCCGTCGAGAACGACGTCGTCCCGCTTCCGAAGTCCTCCTCACCCGACCACGTCCGGGCGAACCGCGACCTGTTCGACTGGGACCTCGCCACAGAGGACCACCAGCGCATCGACGACATCGACCACCACCAGCCAGTGTATGACTTCCCCGCCCGCGACTGGTCGGGCGACACCTACGGCATCTCACAGTAACCCGAGTCGATGGTGACGCCTCCCGCGCCCGGTCGCTGGGACGCCGCGGCCGCCGCGAGCGTCGCCGCTCTCCTCGTCGTCGCGTACGTCCTCATCCCCGACGCGACGGTCCAGTACAGCGCGTGGCTCCTCGTCTTCTGTATCTGGATGGCCTGGTTCGTCGCCTTCGGCGCGCGCTGGCTCTACGGCGAGTGACACTCAGCCATCACGCGAAACCACAAGACGTGAAGCTTTTACTCGGTTCCGTGTCAGCGAGAATTTATTTACTCCCGGTCGCTATACACACCCGATGCCTCGCATCGAAGTCTCGGAGAACCTGTACCGGCAACTCGAGGACGAAGCCGACGGCGAAACAATCGACGACACCCTCTGGAAAATGGTCGGTACCTACCGCCGCAAGCACAACCCCGAATCAGACCGACGATAGCGCCGCCCGCTACTGATTCTGCCGCAGTCCGTCCGACGAGCTGTCGCTGTGTCGCGGGCACGACGCTCTGCGACGACTCAGTGACGCACATCGCCGCCGACAGCGCTGCCGCTCTCTATACATGCAAAAAGCCCCGCAGAGAGATATCTCTCTGCGAGGCTCGATGAAAGTATGAATGGTGGCGGCGAACCAGATTTCCCAGAGGCTCGCGCACTCCA